>CAXXTM010000001.1:0-1639236 GCA_963663445.2 Aggregatilineales bacterium
ATCCTACGGGACGCCCTTCGCTATTTTTCTGCTGTACAACTTTTTCCGCGATCTCCCCGGCGAACTTTTTGAAGCCGCGCGCGTCGATGGCGCTTCGGAATTTGGCATGTTCTTCCGCATTGTTGTGCCGCTTTCACTGCCCGCGCTCGCGTCCTTAGCCATTTTTCAGTTTGTCTGGGTGTGGAACGACCTGATGAACGCCCTGATCTTCCTGGTTGACCAACAGAAATTCCCGCTAACGGTGGGCATTCGACAACTGGTGGGACAATATGCCAACGAGTGGGATATCCTCGCTTCCGGCGCCTTCATTACCATGCTCGTGCCTTTGCTCGTGTTCTTCAGTCTGCAACGCTATTTCGTTCGTGGCGTCACGGCCGGCGCTGTCAAGGGATAAATGCGCCATGCTCACTAAAATAGGCTATGCGACTGCGAGGCTGATGAGAGCCGCCTTTGCTTTCCCTTGCCTCGCCCTGTTCGCGCTTTTGGCTTTTCCGCAACCTGTTTTGGGCATGGTCGTGATGATTCACGTGCCAGGGCGGACTACGACAGTATCGCAGCGGCAATTGCGGACGCGCCCGATCACGCTGTCATCGAAATCGCAGCCGGCGCATATCGCGAAGCCCTGATCATTGAGCGTCCGCTCACGCTGCGAGCTGTTGCCGGCGCCCAAGTAACCCTGGTCGCCCCAAGTGATGAAAGCCCCGTGGTCGCCATCCGCGACACGGCTGCCGTTTCTATCGAGGGACTAACGATCCTTGGCGGCGAATATGGCGTCTTCGTCACGCGCAGCCAAGCCATCACGATTCAAGACAACAGGGTTGTGGACAGTCGCCTGGCGGGCATCAAAGTTCGCCTCGGCGCGGCGGACATATTAAACAACTCAGTGATCAACGCGCGACCGCCCTATGGCTTCGGCATCCATGTCACCAACACCATGCAATGGTCCCCATCGCGCGTCGCCGGCAATATCGTCTACGGCAATGCGCATGGCGGGATTTATACTAATATGACTTCTATGATTCACATCAAGGACAACATCGTGCGACAAAACGGCGAATACGGCATCGCTGTCACAGAAATGTCCCATGCTGATGTGCTGGGCAACACCGTCGCCGGCACAACCGGTATCGGCATCAACGTCCTGGACATGTCCATGGCGCTGGTATGCGACAATGTCGTGATTGATACCGCAAGCGATATCAATTCACAAAGCATCCGCAATGGCAATGGCATCACCGTCGACTATCATTCCGAAGCCTTCTTGTCAGGCAACACGATCGCAGGCAGCGCGCTGAATGGCCTCAGTGTCTTGTACGGCTCATTCGCCTATCTGCACGAAAACCAGATCAGCGACAGCGTGGAAGAATCTGTTTACGTGAACGAAAGCGTGCTTGAAGAGGGGCTGGGTTGCACAGCCGGGCGCTAAACACCGCAAGCGCTTAATCTTCTTCTCCTTCGTCGCCGCGCCTCCCCCGGCTGCGCAAGAGCCGCGCGCCGAGGTTATCGGGCGGCGGGGCGCCGCCGCCCGCCGCCCGTGGCGGAACGGCCGCCCCGGGCAGGGGCGCGCCATCATCTCCGCTCGGGCTGAGCGGGCTGGGATCAATCCGCGGGACATCGCCATAGTCAGTCGAGTCGCGGCTGCGGCTGCGCGCGTTGAGCAGCGCTTGCACCCGCTGCGAGCGCTGCTGATCTTCGCTTTGACGACCCGTCAAGCGCGCGCGCAGGCGCCCCAGATCGCCGCGCGTGATAATCAAACGCCGCACTGCGATATCCAGTGGCAGCAAGAGTAACGCCAGCAGAAGCAAGTTCTGCCAAATGCTGACCGCCGCTTGCCGCTCGCCCAAATTGTGGGCGAAGACATCGGCCGGATTCCCCTCCAGATTGGCGCCGCCCGTTAGCGCTGCGATTTCCGCCAAGAGCCGGTCATCCGCTTCGCGCGGAATGTATTCCGGCGAATAGGACAAAACCCAGCCGTTTAGATCGCTCAGCGCGGCGGCGCCGTCATCGAGCTGCGCCTCGCCGTTAATCGTCAAGAAATAGGCGCCTTCGTTCTGTGGTTTGAAGGTGGCTTCGTAGCGGCCCGGCGCCGTCTGCAGCAAGGGGATGCGGCGGCTGTCGCCGGCCGGGTTCAATACCGCGCCGTTTAATAACAAGCCGTCCAGGAACTGCCCGGCCTTGTCGCGGGCGTCGACCGTAATCCGCGCATATTCATCTTCCAAGCTGACGCGCGTCTCCAGGTTATTATTCGCGCCTGCGTTGATGCTCCAGTTGATCGCCTGTCCCCAAAAGCGCGAGAAGTCGTCCCAAGCCACCCATTCCTTCGCCCAGCGCGCGCTCGCGTCCGAGGTCCAAGCCACCACGCGCCCCAAGCCATATTGCCATGAAGCCAAAATCGGATCGGAATAAGGTTCAGGACCGCTGAGGATACGCTGGGCGGCGGTCTTCGGCGTGGTCGCCACATAACCGCGCAAGGGCGGGAAGCTGCCAATGCCGTCAATGATCGCGTTGCTGCCTGTCACGCGCGCGGTGAAGTCTTCTTCAACGATATAGGAGCGCGACGCCAAGACTGTCTCTTGCGCGAAGATCAAGGGAATCTGCGCCACATCCGCCACTTGATAATAATTGCCCGCGCCCGCTTCCGCCATTCGCTCAAGGAACTCGGCCGGATTGCGGCCGATGGCAATGGACGACAAGCTGACGCCAAACTGCTCATGCAGCAGTTCGGTCAATTCCACCAGTCCGGTTGGGCTCGCGCCGCCATCGGTCAGCAGGATGAGGTGCTTCAACTGCGAGGGCTCGTTGATGATGTCGCGTTCCACCAGGCGCAAGCCCGCCAAAATGTCAGTACCGCCGCCCGAGCGAATGGTATTGGTCATGGCGATCAGCGCCTGCGCGTCGTTGACTTGCTGAAAGGGAACCACCCAGGCGCCGCCGGTATCAAATGTGCCGATGGCAACCCGATCGCTCGCTTGCAGCAAACCCAAGGAAAGCACGATAGCGCGCTTTGCCAATTCCAGGTTGGGTACGCCGTCGCGACCGATCTGCCCCATACTGCCGGAGCGATCAATCAAATAGGCGATCGTCAATTGCGGCAGCCGCTGCTGGTCTTTGATCTGCATCTCCACCGGCAAGGTGCGCTCCAGCGGCGTCTGATAATATCCGCCCGGGGCATAACTTTGCGGTCCCCCGATCATCACCAAGCCCCCGCCGATGTCGCTGACGAATTGATCCAGCAAATTCATCTGCGCATTGCTCAATTCGGTCGCCGGCACATTGACCAAAATGACACTCTTGTAATTGGCCAGTTGCGCCATGTTTACCGGCAAAGCCTCGGGCGACACCGCGTCAACCAGCAGACCAGCCTGCTCCAGCGCCGGCAGCAGATTCTGCGCTTCCGCCTCGCTCGCGCGCACGAGCAAGGCGCGCGCGGGACCGATCACTTGGCTGAAAGCCGCCAGTTGATTATTCTGATTGTAGTTGTCGCTTTCCTCCGGCACGACCAACTGCGCCGTGAAATCGAGAAAACCGCTCTTCTCGCTGGTCTGGGTCAGGGCAAAGCGCGTATCGCCACGCTGTAGATTCAGCGCCTCTTCGTGAATCAAGCTGCCGCCCGAGAAGATCAACAGCGTCGCCGCTGTCGCTTCTTCGGCATGGATGCCGACGGCGATATCAAAGCTCTGGTTTTCCCCGACGCGGCTTGGGGCGTCCAATTCGGTAATTCTTACGTCGGGCTGAGCGGCGCGGAAAAACGGCACATAGCTGATCTCGACACCCGAAGCCGCGGCGCGCTGGGCGCGCGCGCGGGCGTCGCCTTGGGTCGGCTGTCCATCGCTAAGCACGACGATGCGCGGCGAGGCATCGGCCGGGAACATGGATAGCGCCGTCTGTATCGCATTGGCGATATCGGTATGCGTCGCGACCGGCAAGGACGCGAATCCAGCAATTTCTTGCACGCGGCTGAAATCGCTCTCCGGCACAGCGTTGTCGCCAAACAAGACAAGCGCCCATTCGTCGTCGGGCTGTTTTTCGGCGATCGCCCCGCGAATGTACTGCAATTGCGCGTCTTCGGAGCCGCTGCCCATGCTGTCGGAAGCGTCAACCAGGAAGACCACCGCCAGCCGGTCAACCGCCTGCACCCGCTGCAAACCCGCCAAAGCCAGGACAAGCAGCACAACAATCGCCGTTCGCAGAGCCAAGCTAGTGATATCGCGGCGGCGGCGGAAAGCGTGACGTGGAAAACCCATATACCAAACGATTGGCAAAGCGATCAGCAGTATTAGTCCGGCAGATGGCGTGGTGAATTGCATGACGCTTCCAATTCCGCTTGGCGACGCGCCGGCGGGCTCCAGCGCTTACACCGATTGTAACGATTAGCGCAGCGGCTTTACAGGGTGACCGCGCCGGCGGCTGGTCAATCGCACCACATTTTCTTCACCACCAAGGACACCAAGATTCATCTATTGATCTGCAAAAAAGGAGACATTGTAGGGGCGTTTGACGGCCAGTGTCTACGCGACCCGCTGAAACGCCCATAAATAATAGGTTATTTTCGCGGACGGCTCACGAGCCGCCCCTACATCTTGGTAGGTTTATGTGACATTCGACAGACATTGGTTCTGCTGCGATTGCCCTGCGCCGGACAGGAGCTACCCTTGAGATTGCCCGCCATCTCTGGTATCTTGCAGACCGCTGATGACATGGCGCGCGGACTTCCGCAGGCAAAATGGCTGAATCGATTTCGTCTTTCTTATTGTTTCGTTTCCCGCCAATATGCTGCCTTTTTGATTGTTACTGGTTAAAGTATCGTAAGTGATATAGATTTCTGCACAATTTCTTATATTTCGTGGACTTAAGACAGAAAAAGTTGTAGAATCTATTCAGTGTTTACCTGTGTATTGCTACGGTTGTTCCCGATAAGAAGGGGGATGAATGTCCGAATACGAAAATCACCTACCCCCGACCGATTCTCACCTAGAAGACGTTGGACCAGACTCGGAAGACAAACCAGATATAATTAAAGTCTCGGCTCGTTCGCGTTCGACCGCGGTTGCAGGCGCCATTGCCGGCGTCATGCGACAGCATAACCAGGCCGAGGTTCAAGCTATCGGAGCGGGCGCGGTTAACCAAGCCGTGAAAGCCTTGGCGATTGCCAGGGGCTACCTGGAACGGGACGAGATCGACATCGTCACTACGCCCTACTTCACAGAGGTCGATATCGACGGTCAAGAGCGCACGGCGGTTCGCTTCCGCGTTGAACCGCGTCCTTAAGCATCACATAGCTTGGCGATTCCCCAGCATCAACCATGTTTTGACGACAAGGTGAATATCTCTTATTCACCTTTTTTGTTGACTATACCTGTAAGCATCCTCTTTCGCAGCCGAATTAGCGTAATCGCGCTGATTGAACCGCAGCGTTTCCGCCCGCTCGCCCTTAGGAAATCCTGACAAGCGTAACCGTCCGCTTGAGGCTTTTTCCGGCGCAAGCGCCCCGCTCGCCTTTCACTAAATCCCGCTCAACCATCATCTCTTAACTGGTGCTATAATGCACTCGGCAATGCGACTGAAGACAAGATTGGAGCGATACAGTGGCGGAATTAGCGACTTTGGCGATCAATACGATCCGCACCCTGTCCATGGATGCGGTACAAAAGGCGAACAGCGGCCATCCGGGCTTGCCGATGGGCGCGGCGCCCCTTGCCTACACCCTGTGGACGAAGCATCTGCGCCATAACCCGAAAAACCCGAGCTGGCACAATCGCGATCGCTTCGTACTGAGCGCCGGGCATGGTTCGATGCTGCTTTATTCGCTTTTGCATCTCACCGGTTACGATCTGTCGCTTGACGAAATAAAGCGTTTCCGGCAATTCGGCAGCAGCGCGCCGGGTCACCCGGAATACGGCGATACGCCCGGCGTAGAGACCACAACGGGTCCGCTGGGGCAAGGCGCGGCGACAGCCGTCGGCATGGCCTTGGCGGAAGCCTTCCTCGCCAAGCATTTCAACCGCCAGGAGCACAAGATTGTTGATCATTACACCTATGTCCTGGTCAGCGACGGCGACTTGATGGAAGGCGTCTGCATCGAAGCATCGGCTCTGGCCGGTCATTGGGGCTTAGGCAAGCTGATATTCTTGTACGACGACAATCAGGTCACATTGGACGGTGACGCCAACATGACCTTCAGCGAAGATATCGCGCAGCGCTTCGCGGCGATCGGCTGGCATGTTAGCCGTGTAGCTGACGGAACGGACGTCGCGGCAATTGATCAAGCGCTCACAGCGGCAAAATCCGTCAGGGACAAACCGAGCCTAATCGCGGTGCGCACCATCATCGGGTACGGCAGCCCCAACAAGCAGGGAAGCAGTGACGCGCATGGCAGCCCGCTCGGCGAGGACGAAGTGAGGCTGGCGAAAGAAGCGCTCGGCTGGGATCCGGAGGCCAAATTCTACATTCCAGCAGAAGCTTCGCAGCACTTCCGCAGCGCCTTGGATGCGGGCGCGGCGGCTGAAGCGGAATGGAAAAGCGCCATGAAGGCCTGGCGCAGCGCCTATCCCGAATTGGCAAGCGAATGGGATCGCGCCCAAGCCCGTCAATTCAACGATGGCTGGCGCGAGGCGCTGCCTAGTTGGACCGCCGGTCAAGAGCTGGCCACGCGCAACGCTGGCGGCGACGCGCTGAATGCGCTGGCTCGCCATGCGCCCACCATGATCGGCGGCGACGCCGACCTGGCCGGCAGCACCAAGACCCTTATCAAAGACGCCGGCGATACAGGTCCCGGACGGGGGACCGAACGGAACTTGCGCTTCGGCGTCCGGGAACACGCGATGGGAGCCATCGTCAACGGTCTGGCGCTGCACGGCGGCATCGTCAAGCCCTATAGCGCCACATTCTTCACCTTCAGCGACTATATGCGCCCAGCCATGCGCCTCGGCGCGCTGATGGACCTGCCAACTGTTTACGTCTTCACGCACGACAGCATCGGCTTGGGCGAAGACGGACCGACCCATCAACCCATCGAACATTTGATGGCGCTGCGCGCCATGCCCAATCTTTATGTCTTCCGGCCCGCGGATGCGACGGAGACCGCCGGCGCTTGGGCGACTATCGCCGAGCTTGATCACCCGGCCGCTATCGTGCTAAGTCGGCAGAACCTGCCGGTGCTGGCCGGCAACGACCAAGGCATACACGAAGGCGTTTCCCGCGGGGCATACGTCCTTTCCGAACATAAGTCAGGCGACATTGACGCCATCATTATTGCCACCGGCAGCGAAGTGAGCATCGCGCTGGCAGCCGCGGAACTGCTTGAAGAGTCGGATATCCGCGCGCGCGTCGTTTCGATGCCTTGTTGGAAGCTGTTTGAAGCGCAGGACGAGAACTATCGCCAGAGCGTTTTTCCCGAGGGCATAAAGCGCCGCGTCAGCATTGAAGCGGGCGCGACGCTCGGCTGGGAGCGCTACATCGGCGACAAGGGCATCGCGCTGGGTATCAACCGCTTTGGCGCCAGCTCGCCCTACATGAGGATCTACGAAGAACTCGGCCTTACACCGGGGCATGTCGCCGAAGCTGTCAATTCGCTTCTCGACAACTAGGTACAGGATAATCGCTTCAAAATGACGGCAACTGAAATGTACGAATCCAATCCCGTAAGTAAGCGCCGAGCGCGCCGAAACGCTTGCAAATTTTGGTCGTTTTCGCAGGCGGCACAGCGTGCCGCCCCCACATCTTTTCTCTGTGACCTCAGTAATTCCAAGAAAGTAATGAAAAAATTAGGATGCTGTAGGGGCGACCAATCTGGTCGCCCGCATTGTTACATATTGATTTCGGGCGACATGATATGTCGCCCCTACATTTAGTCCTTTTGTCGAGTTTTGCATGACTAACTTGGATCTACTTCTGTGACCTCTGTGGTGAATTTTGCCGTCATGGCAGTGAAATCTTAATTCGATGCGAAGACCCAGCGCGAGAACGACATGCCCAGCCCAAAAGTGATGGTTGTCCTGCCGACCTACAATGAGCGGGAAAACATACGCGACCTTGTCGACGCGCTTTTCAAGCTCGATATCTCGAACTTTCATCTGTTGATCGTCGACGACAATTCGCCGGACGGCACGGGGAAAATCGCCGACCAGATCGCCCAAAGCCAATCATATCGCGGCAAGGTCAATGTCCTGCATCGACCACAAAAGCAGGGCTTGGGACCAGCCTACATTGCGGGTTACAAGCGCGCTCTGGACCTCGACGCCCAGTTGATCATTCAGATGGACGCCGATTTCTCGCATCAGCCCAAGTATATCCCGCAATTGCTGGAGCAAGCGCAAGAGCAGGAGGTCGTGGTTGGGTCGCGTTACGTCGCCGGCGGCAGCGTAGACGAGCGCTGGGGTCCCCTGCGGAAGCTGCTCAGTTGGTGGGCGAACCGGCTCTATACGCCGGGCATCCTGCGCACCCCGATCCGCGACGCCACGGGCGGCTTCCGGCTCTTCCAGCGCAGTTGCCTTATCGGCCTGGACCTGGACCGGATCAAGGCGAACGGCTATGTCTTTCAAGTAGAAGTCATCTACGTGCTGCACAAACTCGGTTACCGGATCAAAGAGATCCCGATCCATTTCCCGGATCGTGAGCGGGGCCAATCCAAGATGTCGCCAGCCATCGCTGCGGAAGCGGCGCTGCGCGTCTTAGAGATCATGTTGCGCCACCGCAGTTTGTCCCCAGCTCAGCGCCGCAGGGCGCCCTACGACGCGGAGTGAACTGTCTACAGAACTACAGGCAATCAATCGTCCATAATAAACCGCGGCGCACGATTTCCCGGGCTTGCGGGACATCGAAATCGCCTATGACATGCCCCAGCGAGCAATAGAATACCTTGCCCTTGCCATAGCGCCGCGTCCAGACCACCGGCATCACCGTGCCATCAACCCAATCAGCGTGATCCCCGTTGAATGTCGTTGTCGCCAAGACCTGATTGGAGGGATCGGTGTGCATGTAGTATTGCTCCGAGCGCATAGCAAAATCGTCGATGCCCGCCGTGATCGGATGCGCCTGATCGCGAATGTTGACGCGATAATCGATGATATTGCCCGGGTGCGCCACCCACTGGCCCCCAACCATGAATTGATATTCGGTATTCTGGCGGAAGGCGTCGGCCATGCCGCCATGCCATCCTGCGACATGCACGCCGCCTTCGCGTACCGCCTGCAGCAGCCCCGCTTCTTGCTCCTTGGAAATCACGCTCATGGTGTAGACTGGCACGACCATGTCGATGGATGCCATTAGATCGGCATCCAAGAAACTGTCCAATGACTGCGAAAGCGTCACCTCCACGCCCGCGTCGCGCAGCAGCCCCGCGAATAAGAACGAGGTCTCTTCGGGATCGTGACCATCCCAGCCGCCATAAACGATCAGTACTCGCTTGCTCATTTTCGCTCCACCTTCGTATCGATAGCTAACTTGCCACAAGTATAGACGCCCGCAGGCGGATTTCACATATTATCCTGACAGCGCTCGGAACAATCGCACTACATCTTCTTTAGCGCCGAGGACATCAAGATAAACCTCTTGACTGCCAAATTGGGAGGCAATGTAGGGACGGCTCGCTGAGTCGCCCAATCTGTAGGATTCTATTCACGTTGGGCGAGCCACGGGCTCGCCCCTACCGTTTCTAATTATTTTGTGGGATATACTTTTGTGACGAATCTTCTTTTCTTTCTTGATTTTGCTTTCGTGTCTCTGTGGTGAAAAATATATTTAGAGAGTGCCCGGGCTAGGCATTGGGATCCTTGTGCAAGCGGAATATGCTGTTACCAGAAGCCACATAAATGATATCGTGAATCGGATAAGCGACTATGGCGGAGAGCAATTCAAATTTGTCTTGTTCCAGCGCTTGATAGCTGTCCATGAAGGTACCGGCAAGCGTTGTCTCGTATACCGCGCGGGCGCCGCGGCTAATCACGAAGAATGCCGGCGCGAAGGGACTGTCATTGAGAAAAAAGCCCTCGGTCATCGCCGTGTAAAGTTCACTGCCCTCGTTAAAACCGCTAAATGCGAAGGCTCTCTCTTCACCGGCATTGTATCTCTTCATGATACCGTCATCGTATAATACGTAAACATCACCAGACTGGCTGATGGTGAAATCGACGACCTTGCGCAGATTTGGACGCGCGTCCCTGGTGAAATACTCCCGAGGCGCGCTGGGATAACTCGCGCCGGAGGGATCGTACTTCCAGATCTGTCCGCCTGCGCTATCCAGTATGTACAGGCGGCGTCCCCAAACCGTCAGCGCCGACGGCTGCTCCCACTGCTCGACGCCCAGAATGCGCTGGGCGTTGCAGATCATGATAAACTGCGGACGGCAACGAACCAGCGTGCCGTTTTCGTCAATCATCGCCAGTTCCCCGGTAACATCGTCGAAGGCGATATCGACGATTTGGCCGATGCTGAAACCGTCTACTGTTGCCCCGCGCCGCATGTTGGGGACCGGCTCCTGCCGCTCTACCTCCGTGCCATCGTCCGAGATCTTGATGTGATATACCAAGTGATTCTTGGTATCCAGCGCGTACATATCGCTGCCCTTGATTCTAAGGCGCGCGATGCTGGCATCCTGGAAATTCGTCAGCGGCATTGCAACGCGCCGCTGCACATTGTTGAGATTATCAACAATTTCCTGCGCTTCTTGCCGCATCGCCTCAATCACGGGGTCGTCAGGGCGCATATTATCGCAGACATCGACGACTTGCAGCGCGGCATTCCAGGCAGAGGTGATACTCCTGCGATTGCTGTTGTCCATAGAGCGGGCCAGGCTGGCGGTCTCTTGCAAGCGCTGCAGGCACTGTTCAAATTCGGATTCCCCGGTATTGGAGACCCAGGAGAACACGACAACAGCAACGATGAACAAGGGTATCAGCAAGACCCCTAAAGCCATCGAGCCCGCAGCGGGATTGCGGTCGCTGCCGGGTTCCGGCAAAGGCAGGAAGCGCTGAAACAAGCGGCTTATGCCTTGCAAAAAGGCGGCCCCGCGCCGCGCCAAGCGCGTCAAGCCCCAGCGCAAAACGGCGCCCAACCCGCGCTTGCGCCGCGCGGGACGGCTCGAGCCGGCGCCTGCCAATTGCTGTCGAGCTTCGTTCAGCTTCGCGTTTACCTCTAGCGAAGATTCGCCGGGCGCAGCCGGGACCGGGCTCTCGATGTTCGGCGGCAGCAGCTCCACCAGCATCAATTGTCCCTGCACCTTGATCGCAGCGCGCAGGCCGTCCAAAACCTGTTCAATGTCGTCTTCCAACAAAGTACTGCTTAGCTGGTCGACAGGGATTTCACACAGGTTGGCGTCAGCCAGCACCAGACGGCTGCCCGCGTCTACGCCATAACGCACCATAGCGACTTCCGGTTCCGGCGCGATGCCCAATGGCGCGCTGAAGAGCGGTTCTTCCTGGGAGAAATCATCGGGAAAAGTCAGGGTCAAGCCAACCGTCTGCAATACCGAGACGACCGGACCCACACGCGCGACATACATATCGTCCCCATGCAAGACGACCACGATGGCGCTAGCTTCAAATTGCTGCTGCTCATGCTCGCTATGTTCTTGATTGTGCTCGTAAAGATTGCGGTTGAGCGCTTGAAACATCGTGCGCATGGCGATGGTGACGCTGCCGCCGGTATTGAAATAGCGTTCCGCCGCCAATACCGCCAATTGCTCATAAAACGTGGTAGGCGCGATCGTGCCCGAGGGCACAATCAAAGTGAAAAAAGTATCGCCCACGCGGCCGCGCGCGGCATCCGGCGGCGCCACCACGACCAGCGCGCCGGGCGGATTCACATTGATGGGGCGGCCCCCAACAATGTATAAATGTCCCACCAAAGCTTCTAATTCAAATGCCATACGAGAATCATCGCGCGCGAACAACCTAATTGATTTTACATCAAGATGTGAATCGCGCTACGCTAGCGCCATTGGACTGTTGCGCGATCGCGCCAAACTTTTTCTTTTGCGGCAGAGCGCACAAGTAATTCCCACAAAGAAATGTAAATCCAAGAAAATATGCGAAAATATCAGGACGCTGTAGGGGCGACCAATCTGGTCGCCCGCATTGTTACGTATTGATTTCGGGCGACATGGTATGTCGCCCCTACATTTACATTACTTTCTTGGAACTACTTCTGTGCCTCTGTAGTGAATTTTCTATACTTTCTTGGTTTTATTTCAGTCGCCGGCATTATGATGTGATTGCCCTGGTGGACTGCAAAATCCGCAGCTTACAGTGCTATAATAATTGTATACAATGCCGCATAGATGCCTCGCATTGCTGCTTCTCGACATAGGATTGTGAAAGGCTTAAGCACCATGTCATCAATCCCGGCTGTTGACACACGCGCGCTAAAAGCTGGCTCGCCGGCTGCTCGCAGGGACTGCCCCGCGGATAGCCCGGGACTGGATTGGTGGCTGACAATCGTCAGTTGCTTCATGATCTTCGGCCTCTTTGTCGATGGCTGGGCGCACAATCACGATCGCGTGGATGACAGCTTTTTCACGCCCTGGCACGCCCTCCTGTACAGCGCTTATGGCGTCGCCGCGCTTAGCTTGGTCGCCCTCCATTTTCGCAATGTCGGCAAGGGTTTTCACTGGCGGCGCGCCTTGCCCGCCGGCTATATGCCCGCGCTTGCGGGCGCTTTGCTCTTCGCTATCGGTGGCTTGGGCGATATGTTCTGGCACCAGTTATTCGGAATCGAAGAAGGTACCGAGGCTTTGCTCAGCCCGACGCATCTCCTGCTCGCGGCATCGGGCTTGCTGATTATCACTGGACCCATCCGCGCGCTGTGGCAGCGACAAAGCGAAGAAAACTGGCGCAACCTGCTGCCGGCTATCCTCGCCTTAACCTTAGTCGCATCGGTCTTCACCTTCTTCATGGCATTCGCCGCCGTCACCGGCCGCATGCACATCATGACCGGTCCCAGGCCAGAGACCCATGGGTTATATGACGTTTATGGCGTGCTAGCCCTCGTCGCGCATAGCAATATCTTGCTCGGCGTCGTGCTTGTCAGCGCCCGGCGCTGGAACCTGCCATTTGGCGTCTTCACGCTGCTATACACGGTTAATGCCCTGATGATGACCTGGATGCACCTGCGCGCAAATGCCGAGTTCCTGTTAGTCCTCAACGCCGCTTTCGCGGGGCTGCTTTGCGATTGGCTACTCAGCCGCAAGATCATAGCATCGACGAGAGGCTTGCGTCTGTTTTCTTTCCTGCTCCCCGCCGTTTTTAGTTTGGGCGCGCTGCTTGCGCTGCAAATCTTGGGCGACAGCGCCTGGGGAAAAGGCGGCCTCTGGTGGGAGGTGCACATGTGGCTGGGCGCGCCAGTGCTGGCTGGCGCAATTGGCTTTGGCCTCAGCTTGCTCCTTCACCCGCCGCAGCTCGCCAACTGACCTTCGACCTGAGACGCCATCACCTTGATGACAACCCTGCGACAGATTAGCTGCCTCTTCACCTTCGTCTTGCTCTTGACAGCCTGCCGACAGCAAAGCCTGTCTTCCAGCGAGCTTAGCCTTGATGTCTCTGTTGATGGACTGCTGGTGGGGCCGGCGCAAATCAGCGTCAGCGTTCGCGACAAAAATGGCGCTCCGGTTGAAAACCCAGGCGCGCTAGCCTTGCGCGGCGATATGGATCACGCCGGCATGGCGCCGGTCTTCGCCGAAGCGAGCGAAGCGACCGATGGCGTATTCACCTTGCCATTTGAATGGACGATGGCTGGCGCATGGATACTGGAAGCCAAGCTGACCCTGGATTCGGGCGAAGGGCTTAAGCAAAGTTTCCGCTACGAGATTCACGCGCCAGCCGGGGATCAGGAAATGTCGAACATGAATCACGACGAAAGGCACAGTGGCGGCGAGCAGCGGGCGCTGGCAGGCAGCGGTCACGGCGCCGCAATGGGCGAAGCCAGCGCCGTCTATATGCAAATCGAAAACGGCGGAGACTCCGCCCTTGTCATCGCCGCTGCCAAGTCCAGCGCCGCAGATCTGGTCGAGTTCCACCGCAGCGTCATCGACAAGGACATCGCGCGCATGGAAAAAGTCGAGACGCTGGTCATCCCCGCTGGCGGGCGGCTGGAGCTGCGCCCGGGCGGCCTGCACATCATGCTGCGGCAACTGAAGACCGATTTGAAACCCGGCTCCAGCATTGGGCTCCACCTGGAGTTGGCGTCAGGCGAGATGATCCAACTGTCAATCCCAATCTTGGACATGCTCATGGCTGAAGACCAAGCCTCAACTGTGCTTGGCGATCTAATCTTCAGCAAGCTCTGGGCGCGCCCCGCGAGCGGCGGCGGGGTCCATGATCATGTTATGGCGACGGACATGTCCGCCAGCTCAAAATAAGACGCAATCAGCAAATGAATAGCGCTAGCCCCGGCGTCTGGAGCGAGCCTATGCCCCACCGAGCCAGCGCGCCAAGCGCAAGCCGCGCATCCCAGCGGGCAGCAGCGCCAGCAGCGCCGCGCCTTCTTCCGCATCCAAAGGGCGCAAGCTGATGAGTACAATGGCGTATACGAGCGTTGCAAGCGCCAGGACGAGCAGCCCTTGACCGAATAGCGTCATCACCAAGAACATGACCACGAAGGCGGCTAGCGGACGCCAGAGCGAACTTAGCAGCCGCAGCTGTGGCAGCGATGCGCGCGTCAGATAAATAAATGGCAGGAAAAGAACCACTTCGGAAGCGATGGTCGTGATTGCCGCGGCCTGAAAACCATATTGCGGGATGAATATCATATTGGCGGCGATGTTGAATAGGACCGCCAGCCCAAAGGCGCGTGTGATGAGTCGCTGCTGCCCCAGCGCGACCAGCGCGTACTGCAGCAAACTGTTCATCCAACCGAAAGGAATGCTCCAGATCATCAGTTGCAGGGCGATCACGCCGTCCGGCACATATCTGTTACCGCCCAAGATCAGCGTCAATGGTTCAGCCAATACAGTGAATATCAGAGCCAGGGGCAAGGTAATGGCGAATAGCAATTTGATGGAGAAGGCGCAACTGCGCGTCAATGCCGTGCGGTCTTCTTTTGCCTGGCGCGACATGACCGGGAAGAGCGCCTGCGTGAAAAAAGCCGGCACGATGTTGATGGCCAGCAGCCACTTGTAAGCTGTGCTGTATTGCGCGACGGTTTCCGCTCCTTTGATCGCCTGCAATATGACGATGTCGATCTGGAAAAAAATAGTGGCGAGGAAATGATTGAGCATCAAGGGGAAGCTTTCGCCTATCATTTCTGCGATCAAGACCCGATCGGGCAGCCGCTGAGCGATTTTGCCGATCAAGCGCCTGCCAGCCCAGACCAGAACCAGCAGCGTCAAGACATTGTTGATGATGCTGACCGCCGCCAAGCCAACGATGCCATGCCCCAGCAACAGCGCGACAACGCCAAAGACCGCCTTGTTGACGGTTGTGATGGTGGCGATGGCGGCTGGTTTTTCCGCTTGTTCCTTGGCATAGAAGAGCGATGTCATGCCCTTGGACAAGCTGGCGGGGAACAAACCCAGGTAGAGCAAGCCGATCGCGGTCAAGCCCTCCGCGCTAATGGCTTCCGCCCCCGAGCTTTGCCACAGCAGCAATAGTCCAGCCAACAAGGGCAAGCCGACAAGACTCAATAACAGACGAAAGAATGACGTGTTGTAGAAATAATGTCCGGCGCGGCTCTTGCGCTGAGAGGCTTCGCGTATCAGGAACAGGTCCAGTCCAAAATTCGTGAAAATGTCGAACCAGACAAACAAGACCACCGCAAAACTGTAAATGCCAATCTCAAAGGGTTGCAGCAGCCGATACATCACAATGGCAAAAGCCAGATCGATACCGCGATTGAACAAGTTGAGAATGATTGGCGCCAGGCTATTGCGCGCGACCTTCGCCACGCCCGAAGACTGCGCGGTGTTCATGCCAATATAAGCGCGCCAAAACCAAGCGCCAAATAAGAGTACGGTCAAAACGACGCATATCGTCGAAGCGAACATGCCCAAATGTACGCTGGCCGGGCTGTATACCAGCCTGACCGTCCAATTGCCCGCCGGCAATTCCACACCCTGGAAGTTCGCCAACACCAGACGCACCGCCACACCGAACTCCGCCGATTCTCCGCTGCCCCAAGGGCGGGCGAAGGCGCGCCAGCCCGGGGCATAACTCTCGCTGATCACCAGCCAGCTCGCTTCATCCAGGCTGATGTCAATAAATTTTTCACGCGCGGTATCGCGGGAAATTGCCGCCGGCTGATAATCGGGGATATGCAGGCTGGAACCGGTATTGGTGAATTCGCCAAATCTGAATCCCCCACCCGCTTCGGCGAGCCAGCGCGGATCCCAGTCCGCTTTGGCGACCGCGAAGGCGCGCGGCATAAATGACTCGTTCTCCCAAATGGTTAATGCCTCGTCGGCGTAAACGGTTTGCCAACCGGTCGGGGGACTTTGCCAGTCGCGCGGGGTCAAAACATAGCGGATATTAAGCAAATTGAAGAGGTCGGCAGAGAGCGCCGCTTCATATCCCCCGGCATGATTCCAGTCCGGCAAGGTATAGACCGGGGATATCCGATTGTGGTCCATAAAACGCTGTGGCTGCAAGGCGCGCATGGTCGCCACGTACCTGGCGGGTATGATGCTTTCGTAACCGCGCGCGTCATCCAGTCCATAGCTCATGCCCATATTGGGATTTAGAATGGCCGGCCGCTGCGGATCAGCTTCCAGGCTCGTAATGCGAAAGTGTCCGTCTTGACCCTGCAAGTACTCTATCGCCGGCGGGGTGAATTCCAGCAGCAGCGGATCGCTGGCGGGGTTAAATCCATAACTCGCGCTGAACAAATCGAGGGCGGTTATCACCAAGGCGAGGACCATCCAGAAGCGTGACCGCCAGCGCGCTGCCCAGAGGAAAATCAGGCTGCTGGCAAGCAGCAGCGCCCCCAGCGTGACAAACTGCGGAAGCTGATAACTGTAAAACATGCGACCGTCAGCAAAAGCCCCATCAGCCCCAGCCAATTCCGCGACGAGCCTGTCAAAGAGCAGTTGTAATTCTGCGAAGCTGTTGTAACTGTAGACCGCTCCACCCAATAGCAGGACCCCCAGCGCCAAGATCAGCAGCCCCAGGAGGACCAACGGGAATACGCTACGGCGGCGCTCGGTCAACAGATGAAAGCCAATTCCCGACAGCGCCGCAACCGCCATCGTCAGAATGTAGACCCAGCGAAAAGGCGAGTTCAACTGATTCATGCCCGGCAGGTTAAACACAAAGGCATAGGTAGGCGCGCCGAACATGAAAGACAGCGCCAACAAGGCGATCAATGCCAGGGCGACGACAATGCCCGCGAATTGCCCGCGTCTTATGCCGGCGAAAAACGCGAAAGCCGCCAGCAGCAAGGGCAATACACCCAGGTAAAGCGCGCCTTCCACATAATTCTTGATGCCCCAATCAATGTAATCAATAGATTGCCCGGCGGCGTTGCGCAAGTCGCTTACGGATTGCCCCGTGAATACGTCGATATAACTATGATGGCTGGGGTTGCCGTAGAAGTTTGGCAGCAAAAATTGCAAGAAATCGCGCGGCTTATGCGCATAGTCCAGTACCGCCGCCAGGCTGTCGCGCTCGGCGCGCCAACTGGTCTGTGCGAATTCGACCAAGGGGATCAATTGCACACTTGCCAAGCCCGTGCCCAGCAGCAGCATCAATAGCAGCCAGGCGGCGCTCTTCAGCGCCCAGCGGATGGGAAGCGCGCCATTGAACCTCCAGCGCCTGCCAAGCTCGTAAAGCAAACGCAGGGTGGCGTAGACCGTCGTGGTCATCATGGTATAAATGGAGACTTCAATGTGCCCGGCCAGGATATTGCAGGCGATTGCGCCCGCTCCTATCACAACCCAGGGAATGGGGGAGCGGCGGAAGATCCATAAAGTTCGGCTCCGCAAGACATTTTCGACCATCCATAGCGCGAGCGGCAGCCAGGCCGCGGCCGCGATCACCATCGGGAAGAGCGCGCTCGCGATCATGAAGCCCGACAACTGATAGACCAGCCCGGCCAGCGCAGCCCCGAAGCGATTGCTGCCCAGGCTGCGCAAATAACCCGCCATGAAGAGCCCAGCCAGCCAAAGATTGAGCACGATGAACCAGCCGTAGGCGCCGCTCAAGGGCATGACGTAATAGACGAAGCTGAGTGGATATGCGGCGGAATGCTGTCCCGCCGCCCAGAATGGCGCGCCGGCAAAGAGATGCGGATTCCAAAGCGGGATCTCCCCTTGCGCAATCTGCTCTCGGATGAAGGTTTTCCACTGGTAATTCTGCAGCACCATGTCCGAGATCAAGTGGTTGTGCGGCACATCAGGCGCGCCGACGACTTCTCTATAAGCGGCGTACGGCAGGAACTGATAGAGATTCTCGGTTGGCAGCAGCGTACGGTCGCCTAAAGTTTGCTGATGGAACATCAACAATGGCATTAGCAACAATAATACAATCAGGCTTAGATCCGGCAGGATGCGCCTTGTCATCGGATAAATTGGAACTCCGTCTTTAATTGCCGCGCCGCCCCCCAATTGAAGCAAGGACTGTTGTTATACACAGGCGCGTCAATCTGCGCCACCCAAAGGGATAACCACATGGATATCCCAAGTTTCTGTCATTATATCCCAATAACAGGGCGTATATCCCTTGCGCGCCTTCAGAATCGGCATACAATGAAAGACGTTCGACCTGCCGCGGCCGGGGATTTTACAAAAGAACGCATCTCAGGAAGCCATTTTTCTCGACATGCCTATATCCCCTTTATATTACGAGAGCCGAATCAACGCAGGCTTTTCTGGCTGAAATAGTCCAACCGTTTGGAACAGTCTCATGGCGGACAGCCTATTCGACAACCGCTACCGCTACAACTTCATTTATCCGCGTGGGCGCTCTGGCGAAACATTGCGCGCGGTCGACACAGCGACCGAAGACCGTCCCGTCGTGATTAAGCGCCCCGCGCCCAACGACGCGCCGCCCATCCGCGCGGGCCAAGAAGTCAGCATCGTCAACGAACGCGAGGCGCTTTCCCGCCTCGCCGGGGACCCCACGCTGACTGAATTGGTCGGCAGCGGGCAATTCTTCGTTGGCGGCATCCCGCACCAATACATCGTGATGGAGCGCGCCGAAGGCATCATCATCGCCGATGAAGTCGTCAAGCTGGCCGCGCAAAACGAACGCTTGCCCGAACTGGAAATGCTGGAAATCGTCGTCCGACTCATCCAGCTCTTGCAAGCCGCGCATGATAAAGACATCGTATACAACGATGTCGATGCCAAGCATCTCTTTTGGAATCGCGAAAACTATACGCTTAAGGTAATAGATTGGGGCAACGCCGTTTTCCTTGAGGGCGATGAAGCAACTTCGCAGGGCATCAGCCGCCAGACCGATATTTACCAAGTCGGCGAATTGCTGTATTTCATCTTGTCTGGCGGGCACAGGGCAGATGTCCCGCGCGACGCCGGGCAAGATTTTCGGCTGGACTTTCATCAGGATGCCCAGGTTGTCAACCATCGCCTGCAAGAAATCGTCAGCAAAGCCGTGCATCCCAACCTGCGCTTTCGCTATACGTCATTGAAAGCGCTAAACGCCGACCTGTCGCGTTACCGCACGCCCCTGGAACACGTTCGCAACGCCATCGTATCCCGCACCATGACCCGGCTCAAGAACCCCAATCTCAGCCGCAACGAATTGCTTACGCTGCAGACCCAACTTGAATCGGCGATTCGGCAAAACCCCGCCTATCCGGTCGCCCGCTCCACCCACTCGGACATTGTTGACCGCCTGCGCGACCTGGAGGTTTCGGCCGATCTGGACGCCGTGAAAATATACATGGGCAATAGCAACTGGTCGCGGGCGGCGGAGTTGCTCAACGACATGCGCGAGCGCACTGGGACCAAGACCTCCGGCATCGTACACCTGCTGCTGGACTGGTGCATGATCTTGCTTGACGCCCAACTGGAGGAGATTCCAGCCGCCATCCCGGAAAGCACGCTCTTGCTCTTCGACTACAAGCCCGATAAAGCGGCTAATGCGCTGATGGACCACCAGCCGGGGACCGCCTGCGCGCGCGAGTTGCAGTGGCAATTGGCGGAGCGCGTGACCGCGCGCTTTTCCGAAGTCTTGCTGCTGCGTCCTAATATCAGTCGGCTGGACAATGCTGTTCGTCAACTGGGCGCCGAGGGCATCCCGGTAGACGAGTTACGGGCGATATTACAGGGCATCGTGCGCATCCTGGATCAGACCGAAGAAATGGACAAGCCTAGTGCTTCGGAATTGCGCGATGTCTATGGCGAAGTGGTCGAGAGCATCAGTTCGCTTAGCTCGAAGCTGCAAACGCTCAGCCTGCAGCACGAATTCTCCGAACGCCGTCTGCCGCTTAATGCCCTGACTCGCGCGCTCAACGCCGCCATGGCGCTGGCGGACAATATGCACGTCATCGGCAAGCAAGCCGCGAACAACCCGCGCGACGCGCTCACCGCTCTCGATGCCAGCCGCGCCATTGATCCGCCGAATCCAGTCTGGGACCAGATCGAAGATTCCCTCAGCCACCTTTATGAGATCCTTCAGACCAGTCAAATCTTCGTACCGGCGGTTGATGGTTCCGATTTGTCCAAATGGCTGCAAGAAAAACACGACGAGCTCGCGCCATTTTCCCAAGATCTCTTTGACAATATGCTGAGCGACATGCTGGAAAACATCCAAGCCGCCCAAGCAGCCTGGCAAGGCTATCAAGATGTCATCGTCGCCGGCAACAAGAACGAAGCGCTCAAGGTCTTGAGAACAGCCGCGAAAGCGGTCTCTACCATCAGCCCAACGCTCTCCAGTTGGTTTGATCAACTCTATAGCGTGATAGAAGGCGCCAATTATGTCGAACGCCACTCCGTTCCGAGCCATCTAGGTCGAACGCTGGCCGATGGCTGGGCGGCTTTTGACAATGGGCAGTTGGCGGATGCGGAACGCCTGGGCCAGCAAGCGCTAGAAATCGCGCGCAGCGACAGCGAGCAAGCGATCGCCGAGCGCCTCTATAGCTTGTCCCATCTCTTGCGTGAATGGGTCGAACGAAACGGCGTCGAAAGCGAAAGCCGCAGTCAAAAGGCGCTGCTGGATATCGAAGAGCTCTTCACAGAAACGGAAAACCAAGCCATCAGCCATTTCGCCAGCCAAATGCCCAGTACCGACACCTATCTCAAAGCGATGGGCCAGGGTCTCGTACAAGCCTTCGGCAATAGCAACACCGCGTCGCTGCGCATACTCTTCGCTCAATATGCGCTTTGCGGGGTCCTGGACGCGCACGATGGCATCATTGAAGACGCGCGCTTCTGGCGGACGGCGGCACTCCGCGCCCTGCCCGAATCCGAAGAATGTCAACCCGCTATGCGCAAACTGGATGAATTCATCGCGCGGCGTCAAGCATTGATAGAGGCGCAAAGCCTGCTCGACTCCGTGAACGACAAACAAGCGCTCGAGCAAATCGACGACATCGTTAAGCAACTTGAAGAAAACCCACAGGCGCGAATGCTAGCGCCCGGCGTTCACAGTTTGCGCACGCTGGAAGCGGCGGTGCAAGATTGGGCAAGCGCCGAGTTCCGCGCGGCCGGCAGCAAGATCGAACAAGCGCTGCGCGCGATCAGCGAAATCGAGACCAACGCGAACATTGATCTCAGCGGCTACCGCGACTGGATGATGGAATTGCAGAAGGCGCTCGCCGAGTTAAGCGTCAAGCGACGCAGCCTGCTGCAAGATATAGACCGCCAATCCGACGAGCCGCAAGAGGCGATACGAGAGGCCATCCACACCCAGGCGAAGTTGACAGACGAATTGCTGGGGCAGCCGCATGCGCAAAACATGCTGTCCTGGCGCGATACTTATGAGCAATTCCTGAATATCTACACCGGCAACATGCGCCGCAGCCAAAAGCTCGACGACATGAACGAATTGTTCAAGGCGCTGTTTATCGAGCGCAATCCGGCTTATGCGCTCTTCCGCCACTGGTATCGCCTGGTCGAAAGCTCGCCGCAAGAGCCCGAAACAGCAACCGAGACCTCGCCGGACGCGGATGATGAAAGGTCGGCGTCAGCCGTCGCCGAGCCGGAGCCGGCTGTCGAGTCTTCGCCCGCCGCCGCAATCAATGGCAAGCGCGCCGGCATGAGCCGACTGCTCTTCAACATGGCGGCTGTTATCGGCATCGTGCTCGTTGTCGGCGGCTTGATTTCCCTGGCCGCCGATGGCAATATCGAAAGCCTCTTGGCTGACATCGCACAGAACCCTACCGAAACCGCAATGCCAAGCAAAACTGTGCCGGCGGTTACCATCGTGGCGCAAGCAGCGCTTGATTCAACCGACGAAGCCACTGCCAAAAGCGAATCTGGCGCGGCGAACGCAGATAGAGAAGCAGCGCTGACAAATTCGGATACGCAGGGCGCGCCGGATAGCACCGAAAACCCTGAACAGCGGGACGATGCCGCGCCCGCCAATACCGAGCCACCGCAGCCCACCGACCTGCCAGAGCCAACAGCGACAGATCTGCCGACCGCCACAGCCCCGCCCACACAGACGCCCTTGCCCAGCTCGACTCCCACGCCCGCCTTGCCGCCCGAAGGACTGCGGGGCGCGCAAAACTTGCTAGAGCTCTACAGCAGCTCGCTCGCCGCGCCCTTCTGGAACGAAGAACGCTTCTCGTCCCAAGATGGGACATGGCGGCTCGGCATCGCTAGCCAGACCGATGGCGAAACCACCTTCCACTTCCCGCCGCCGGAGCTGCTCGACAGCAAATACGGCAACCAAGCGCCACGCCGCATCAGCCGCATAGAAGCCCAGCTAACGCTGCGCAGCTTCAACCCGGCTGTGGTCAGCGGAGAAGAGGTCTATTTTGGCATCCTGTTCCAAAGCACGCGCGGTGGCGAAAACGCCGGGATTCAAGTGCAGGCAATCGGTCCCAACGTGATCAACCTCGCGCTCTATGCCAATAACCAAGCGGATTTCGTCAGTCAGCGGTCGGTCAACGCCGTCATCGCGCGCCTGCGCCTGGACCGCGACCCCCTCACAGGCATCATCTACGCCTATTTCAATGATTCACAGATTGGAGCGGGCATTCCCTTTGTCGCCGCCGACGCGGAAGTGACGCCGGTCATCTTCGTCAAAGACGGCGGTGTTGTCTTGGGCGTTTCTTCCTGGAGCATCACCCTGCAGTAATAGAGCGCTAAAGCGCGGCAAATCGCATATCAAATCGAAAACATGGATTTTGGCTTCTGAACCCGATGGTAACAGAAGTAAATCCAAGAAAATAATTAGAAGCGGTAGGGGCGACTCCTTGAGTCGCCATACGAGCAGGATTCATTACATGCTGGGCGACCCAAGGGTCGCCCCTGCGTCTTGGTAGATTTATGTAACATTCGACATAAATCGCTTATGCTGTGATTGCCTGGGGCGGGACGATTCGATTGAAGCGCCCTCGCCCTTCGCCTTGCCGCAAATCAAGCTTCGACGATCTCCGCCTTCACGCGGCTCTCAAGTGAATCGGACCCGTTTGCGTCGCCGGTGGCGGGCGCCGTCCCGCTCATCGTCGCCATCATATTCTGAACCATACCGGTCAGTTCCATCGGCAGCACGAACTTGGTAGACGGGCTGCTGCCGACGTTCTGCAGCATCTCCATGTATTGCAGCGCCATGGTCTTGTTATCGATATCGCGCGCCTGTCCGTGTATGGCGCGCAAGGCATCGGCATAACCTTCCGCCCGCAAAAGCTGCGCCTGTCGCTCGCCTTCCGCGCGCAGAATCTGTGACTGTTGCTGACCTTCGGCTTCCAAAATCGCCGACCGTTTGCTGCCTTCGGCGCGTTCAATGGCCGCCTGCCGCTCGCCCTCCGCCATGATCACCTCGGCGCGGCGATCGCGCTCGGCGCTCATCTGGCGGTTCATCGATTCTTGAATCGCCCGCGGCGGGTCAATCTCGCGGATTTCCACTGTGGTGATCTTTATGCCCCAGCGTTCGGTGGTCTCGTCCAATTTGACGCGCAGCACATCGTTGATCTGTTCGCGGCGCGAAAGGACATCGTCGAGAACAATATCGCCGATGACAGCGCGCAAGGTCGTGATGGCGATATTGGTGGTCGCCTCAACCACGTTCTTGACCTTGGTCGTCGCCAATTCTGGATCGGTGATGCGGAAGTAAACCAGGAAGTCGATGCCGATTGAGGCATTGTCCTTGGTGATTGCGGTCTGCTTTTCGATATCGAAAAACCGCTCGCGCATATCCACTTTCATCACCTGTTCGACAAATGGGAGGACAAATGTCAAGCCAGGTCCGCGCACAGTACTGAAGCGGCCGATGAAAAAGATCACCAGCCGCTCGTATTCCTTGACCGCGCGGATGGCGCTGCGCAATATGCCAAATAAAATCAAGAGCAAGACAACAAGGATCACCGCTTGCCCGCCCGACTGTAGCGCTTCTGAAAAATTGTCAATATTCATCACTTAGCTCCTTAGACTAACTTGTCCGGACTCGCCTACATTGACTCATTCGCCCCCATCAGAGGCGCTGCGTTTGGGTTTTTCCACTTGCAGTTCCAGCCCATCCTGCTGAGTTACCACCACCTCCGCGCCGCTTTCCAGCCGCGTCCGGCTGCGCGCCGTCCACAATTCGCCGTTGACATGCACGGTGAGCCGATCTTCCATCGTGCCCATCACGCGCCCTCGCGCCCCCACCAGGAAAGCATCCTTCTGCGTCGACGACAGCTCGCGCTGCTGCCGCAAGATCGCTCTTAATATGCCGCGATGATACAGCCAAGCCAATGCCACGCCCAAGACAATGAGAACTGGCGAAACTGAGCCGTCGGCAAACAGAAAGAAGCTCGCGATCCCCTGTGCCGCCAATCCGCCCAGCGCAAAAGGCTCCCATCCCGATTTGAGCAATGGCAGCAAGAAGAACAGCGCCGCCCCAACAACGATCGCGACAACAGCTATCCAGTTGACAGCCAGGGCGCTCAACAAATACAGCGTGCCGAGGATTAATGCGGCCCCCGCGAATTCAGCCAGGCCCGTGCCGGGGATATAAGTGCCGGTGGCGCTGACCCACAAGCCAGCCATCAACAGCAAGTAAATCAGATTGGGATCTTGAAGCATTTCCATAATGCGCCCTTAGTCCACCATGGCGGCGACAATTAAGAGTATCACGAAGAAAAGAAAACCGAATACACCTATCTTAAGCATCAAAGAAAAGAAGGCGGATAAGACTGCGAAGATCAGCCCGCGGAAAATAACTGCCAGAATCAAAAGCGCCAAACAACCCATCACTGCCCCCGCAATCTATTTCTATATTCAGTATATGACGAAAATGGCGCCATGTTCCCCCCAATTTATGGGGGCTTCGAGCGACAATCAGCTATCAGTCGCGGGAAATGCGATACACAATGAAGCGATTTTGCTCATAATCAACTGACAATGTGAAGCCAGTGGCTGCCAGCGCCGCAGCCCAATCCGCATGATCGCGGTCGACGGGCGCCGCCAAATAACGGTCGCCGAGCTCCTTTAGCGCCAGCGCGCCAGCAACCAGCGCCTCCGCTGTCGGATAATGCACGCGGCGTTTGTCGCTCCACTGTCCCATATAATAAGCCAGCTCCCAGCCCAGCCAGGGGTCATATATCACCGTCGCCACCGGCTTGCTGTTTAGCGCGCGCGCCAGGTCGTTTATGCCATCATGCGCGCCGCGATCCCCGCCAATCGGCAGCCCAAGTCGCAAGGACCATAAGGCAATGAATACCAGAACAAGCGCCAAGGAAAGCGACAGGCTCTTCCATAAGCGGGCCCGCCGGAGCAGCGCCGGCAAATGACCGCTCAGGACCAGGATCAGGGGCGGCAAGACCAGCAGCAGGTAGCGGTCGTACTGATTGAAGGCGAGCGCGCTGTGCAGGGTGATATAAGCCACGATATAAATCAGATAGCTGCGAGCGTGGCTCTGTTTGCGGGGCGCAGCGCCGGCGGCAAATCGACCCAATATCGCCAGGCCGAGCAGCGTCGCTGTCACAATCGGCGGACCCAGCAGCCACGCACCCAAACGCGCCCATTCCAGCAACCGCCCAAGCCATTCCGCGGGAGCGGCAATCCACTGCGCCGGCAGATTATTGACAGTTCCCAGCAGGAACACGCTAGTCCCCGGGCGCGCGCCATCCCATACAAGCAGCAACAATGACAGCAGCCCCAGCGGTAGAGTCAGGCGAATGACCGCAGCCCGCCTGACCTGCTGCTGCGCCATGAGCAGCAGCAGGACCAATGGCAGAAGCAATAGCGCCTGCTGTTTGCAGCAAAACGCCAGACCTAGCGCTATCCCCGCCGCGCCAAAGCGTTTACAAGCCAAGCAGTACATGGTCAGCATAAAGAAAAACAACAAGCCCATATCCGTGAAGGCAGTTGCGCCAAATGCCAAAATATATGGCGATAGCGCTGTCAAGAGCCCCGCGGCCAGCGCGGCCGCTTCATCGCGAAAGACGACGCGAGACAGGCGCATCATCAGTCCGACGAGCAAGAGCGCCAGCATGACATTGGGCAGGCGCGCGGCGAATTCGCCCTGCAGCGGATCCAGGTGCAGAACGCCATTGTCATCGGCAAGCAAACCTGTCGCCACCATACTGATGGCGCTCAGATAAATCGTAAGCGGCGCTTTGTCCAGCGCGCCCGGCAGCAGCCAGCCGCCATTGACCGCGGCCCCGCGCGCGAAGGTCATGAAATGGGCTTCATCGGGATGAAAGCGGATATCGCGCCCCAGTTGCTGAAATTGCAGCGCGCCCGCCAAGAGCAGGAGCAATAAACGCGCGCGGAAGCTATTCATGGCTCCGCTGGTCAATCATTTGCCCGGGGCGAACCAAAGGCGCTGATTTTCATCGCAAGCTCAGATCTCCAATGGGACTGGCATTATAGCAAAATATGTCCTGCCCACGGCAATTTGTCTACTGCGTTCATGGGCTCAGAAAAACCAAGCAATTAAAGAAAATTTGCCACAGAGACACAGAAGTAGTTCAAAGAAAATAATGCAAATTTTATAGGGGCGACCAATCTGGTCGCCCGACGTTGCTGCGTTTTGATTTCGGGCGACATGCTATGTCGCCCCTACAATATCCATTATGATGTTGGATTTACTGAGATACATAACATCGAAAAAACTGGCTTTTTGCGGCAGAATAACGCTTTCAACGAATAAGCCAAACATGATTCGAGGAGAGCTCATGGAAACCCGCATCCTAGGCCGCAGCGGATTAAAAGTATCGGTCATGGGGCTGGGCGCCGGCGGACCCAGCCGCCTTGGTCAAAGCGACGAGCTCAGGAGCGAAGCCGAATCCGTCAACTTGGTCTTGCAGGCATTAGATGCCGGCGTCAACTTCATCGACACGGCGGAAGCCTACCGAACCGAAGACATCGTCGGCAAAGCGGTCGCCCAACGCGATCGCGCCTCGATCGTCATTTCCACCAAGAAGCGCCTTGGCGGCGGCAAAATATCCAAAGCGCAGTTGCGCGTGAGCCTCGAAAACAGCCTGCGCAGATTGCGCAGCGATTATGTCGATATCTATCACCTGCACGGCTTGCGCCCCGAAGATTATGACTATTACTTGAACGAAATCGCGCCGCTCATGCAAGACCTGCAAGCTCAAGGAAAGATTCGTTTTCTGGGTGTAACCGAGTCTTGGGGCCGCGACCTCCAACACAAGATGTTGCAGCGCGCGCTGCAAGACGAGATCTGGGACGTGTTTATGGTCGGCTTCAACTTGCTCAATCAGACTGCCCGCGAAACTGTGCTGGCGCAAGCGGCGGAAAAACAAATCGGAGTGCTCATCATGTTCGCGGTTCGGCTGGCGCTTAGCCGTCCGGAGCAGCTGCGCCGCGCCCTTGAATCGCTAATTGAGAGCGGCGAACTCGACGCGCGGGAAATCGACCTGGATCATCCCTTGGCGTTTTTGCGTGAAGATGCCCTAGATACAACCGACGCCGCCTATCGTTTTTGTCGCGATGAAGCGGGCGTACATGTTGTCCTGTCCGGCACCAGCAATCCAAAGCATCTCGCGGCGAACATCGCCTCATTCGCGCGACCGCCTCTGCCAGCGCGGCATAGCGCTCGCCTGAAGCGCATGTTCCGCAACGTCGTTTCCGCGACCGGGGGGAAATAAAGGAGAAAATAAAAGGGCAAGTCACCTGACCTGCCCTTTCTGGATGCTAATGTTGCTTCGGGAATCAGTGGCCCCCGCCTGAGCAGCCGAAACCAAATTCGTAAGCGCTCATCGGAGCCGGATCCTTCAATTCGATGTCGACATTGATATTGCCGTTGGCTCCGCCTTCGGCATGGCTGACGACCAAGACATATTGACCATCCGCCGGCAGTCTGAAGCCGTCGATGCTGGCGTCATACTCGTTGCGAGAAATGTCGTCATCACCGACCAGGGCGCGGTTGCCCGGTCCGACCAGCACAATCAAGGGATCGACAAAGCCCGGTTCCACCGTATCGACATCAATGTCGACGGTCTGGCCCTTTTCGGCATTGAAGGGAATACTGTAAACCCAACCTTCGCGCATGGGCAACTGGAACTGGCTGTCGCCCTGCAGCTCGCTGTGATAGAAGCTGCGGCTGCGGTTGAGCATCGCATAGTGGTAATAGTCCGCGGCGCTGGAGGAGGACTCGCCCATCATTTCGTAAGTGATGCCGCGCGACAGATAGGGCAGCGCATACTCGTCATCCAGCCGCATCGCCATGCTGATGTAGTTCAGCGAAGTCTCGTACTCGCCCATGTAGCGGTAAGTAACGCCCATCCAGTTCATGGCTTCCGCATCTTGGCTGTTGAGGTTCAAAGCCCCGCGGAAGTTGTCCAGCGCTGCCGCGTAGTCCTCAGACATCAGCGCGCGGTAGGCAATGCTCTTGTAGGCGGCGATTTCGTTGCCCAAGGTGATCTCGCCGGATACGTCCAGCGATACCTCGATCATACCCTCGGTACTGCCGCCGGCATGCGTTAAGACAACCGCGTATTCGCCACTGGCCGGCGCGGTGAAGTTCACGTAACTGTCCCACCACTCGCCAGTGTCGTCATTAGCGGTAATGGCTTGCCCTTGCGGATCCAGGATCAAGACCAAGGGATCGGCGTCCAGGTCGCGTTGGCTGCTGACGGCGGTCACGACTACATCTTGGCCCGCGCTGGCGCTGAAGGGGAAGAAGTAGACTGCGCCTTCCGACATCGGCACTTCCAGGCTGTCTTGCCAGACCAGGTTGTCATTGCGGACCACTTGCTGCTTGATGCGCTTGATCCACTCGACATAGTCCGGCAGCGCATTGTCCATATCCCCCATCTTTTCGTAGACAATGCCACGATTGAGGAAGGGATAGTCGGCTTCTGGCACATGCGACATCAACTGGTTGCAGTCCGCCAGCGCCTGTTCGAAATGATCAATTTCGCTGAATGCCCAGCAGCGATTGTTCAGCGCCATCAGGTTGCCCGGTTCTATCTCCAGCACAACGCTGTAATCCTGCGCCGCCAAAGCATGCTCGTCGACCATGCTGTAGGCATAGCCGCGCGCGGCGAAGGTATTGGAGTCGTACTCGCCCTTGGCGATCAGAATGCTGTACAAGGCGATAGCCGCGCGATATTCTTCGTTCGACAAATTCGACCAAGCCAGATTCTTCAAGGCGGACGCGTTCAACATCCCGGCTGGCTGGGCAGCGGCTTCCGCAGATTGCACTGCTTCGGCGGCATTCGACAGCGCAGCTTCTTGAGCAGCCACAATCGCTTGCAGCTCCGCAATCAATTCATCGCGGTTGTCATCCACCGGCGCTGCGGGAATCAAGAATCCGATAGTTACAACAACGGCCACCAGCACCAACAAACCCTCTATGATTAGAGCGCTCGGGCGCTGGCTAAACACACGATCTTTTATGGAACGTTTGGGAATGTCATATTCCGGATACTGCTTCGTCATAATAAGCACCTCGCTTTTTTCAGCTTCCGACAAAGGCGGTCCATTGCTTGAACCTGAGTATAACACATCTGACTAGGTAGCGGTCAAGCTATTCGTCAGTTCAAAGCCATTCTAATCCGCGCCTCATTCGGCATCTAAACCCGATTGTGCCACAGGATCCGCGTTTTTGCCAACAAGTTCAAAAAAACGCTCATAATTCAAAGCCGCTTGCCCACTTGCGCCAAGTGTAACGTAAAACTGAGCGATCTCCAAATACCAGTTTGGGTCGACCCTTTCGGGCTTGGCAAAGGTCAGCAGATCAATCACTGCGGCAGCCTCGGCATACTGCCCGCTCGCTAGATAATCTATAGCTTTTCGCTCGAGCTCCCGAAGCGCAATCCCGACGCCCGGCCGCAGGACTTCAGACGGAAGTATTATCTCCACGTGAGAAGAGGAAGCGGAATCTTCGGACCTGTCAAAGGGATCGAAGATGTCAAAGGCGCGCCCCGCCGCCACGGTGATCACAATCGTCATGAGAATCTCAATGACAATCGCGCTCCAGCGCTGCGCGAAAAAACGCTGAATCACATTGTTCTGCGGTACATCGTGCTGAGGATAACTATCGTACATAGCGATCATCGCCATCGATTTCCCGTATTGTAGCGCAAATTATGGCGGATATGTCAAGAAAATCCCAAATAATCCTACGATTAACCTACGCTGCGCTTATTGCGCTCATCAGCGCGATTTCCCCAGAAAACCTAAGTTCTCTCTGCGGCAGCAGCAGTTTTGACCAGGGCAATCGCATCGGATTTTTTAAGCGCCATAGCGCGCCGAAGTGATACGCTTTACGTAAAGGAGCAAAGTAGGCTGCGACAATTTGCGGTTATACTCTTTGAACTGTCCTGTCTGAATGAAGGAAGTACCCTCATGAACGATCATCACCTGCGCGAACAGCTTGTCAATGCCCTGGCAAAGCGGCAGGCGCATCAAAGCTTCGACCAGGCGCTGCGGGGTTTTCCTGAGAATCACTTCAATACTCGCCCGGCAAACCTGCCTTATTCGTTTTGGCATTTGCTCGAGCATATCCGCATCGCCCAATGGGATATCCTCGACTACATCGAAAATCCCAACTACCGCTATCCCAGTTTTCCCGATGACTACTGGCCCGATCTCAATATGGAAGCGGACGCCGAGAACTGGGAGCAAACGATTATCGGCTTTCGCCATGACCTGCAAGCCCTCATCAACATCGTCAAGGATCCGACGCGCGAGCTCTGCGCCCAGATCCCGCATGGACAGCCGGGGCACAGCATCCTGCGCGAGATCCTGGTGCTTGCCGCGCACAATTCCTATCACATCGGCGAGTTCGGCATCCTGCGCGGCACGCTGGGTCTGTGGTAAGCAGCGGAGACGTCTCCAGTACAGCCGAAATCAGGACAGTCGCTGCAAAGTTTATTTCACCACCGAGAACACAAGTATATCCAACGAAAAAATTAGAATTGGTAGGGGCGATTCGCCGAGTCGCCCAATCTGTCGCCAGACGTTGCTGCGCGTAGATTTCGGGAGACATGGTGCTGTGCGTAGACACCGCAGTTCTGTTGCCTCTACGTTTTTTCATTATGTTGATCGAATTACTTCTGTTATTCTCTGCGCGCTCTGTAGTTGATTTTCAGTTAGCGCCAGCTATAATATGAAGCGCAACGTTGAAAATGAGGTGCGTCATGGCGCTGACTAAACTTAAACCGCGCTTGAGTGTCCAGGAGTATCTCGCCTGGGAGGCGGAAAACGAGATCAAGCACGAATACATTGATGGCGAAGTTTTCGCCATGTCCGGCGGGACGAGCAAGCATAGCCGCGTTGCTGCGAATGCAATTGCCGCGATCGTCCGCAAATTGAGTGATTCGATATGTTTTGTACATACAAGCGATATGAGGGTCAAGGTCGCAGCAGACCGTTATGTCTACCCCGACTTGAGTGTCGTCTGCGGTGAAGAACAGTTTGAAGACGAAAGCGAAACCTCGCTTCTCAACCCAATTCTTGTAATCGAGGTCACTTCACCGTCATCCATTGAGCGCGATCGCTTTGCCAAGCGCGACTTTTACCGAATGGTTCCTTCTATTCAGGCTTATTTGGTGATCGATCAGCATCGCGTCTGCGCCGAGCACTATACCCGCGCCGACTTGGGATGGCTGCTGAAAGTCTACACTGATCCCGCCGACGTGATTCCCTTGGCAATGCTCAACTGCGAATTGCCGCTCGCCGATATTTACCGCGGCATCAGCTTTGAAGAGGCGCCGCCGAACTAGGCGGTCACTGGAGAATGCGTTCCAATAAAAACGGTTTTTCTGCGCGCGATGTTGTTGATTTTCAGTTAGCGCCAGCTATAATATGAAGCGCAACGTTGAAAATGAGGTGCGTCATGGCGCTGACTAAACTTAAACCGCGCTTGAGTGTCCAGGAGTATCTCGCCTGGGAGGCGGAAAACGAGATCAAGCACGAATACATTGATGGCGAAGTTTTCGCCATGTCCGGCGGGACAGGCAAACATAGTAGCATAATGATAAACATCACGGTAGCAATTGGGCAACAACTCGGTGATTCGGTTTGTTCGCTTCATAGCAGCGAAATGAAGGTCAAAATAAATGACTGGCGTTATGTTTATCCCGACCTAAGCGCAGTTTGCGGTAAATCGAGCTACGAGGACGAGAGCGAGATTTCTCTACTAAATCCTATCCTTGTTGTCGAAGTCACCTCGCCATCGTCAATAGAATCCGACCGCATTGCCAAACGGGATTTATACCGCGAAGTTCCATCCATCCAAGGCTATCTCATAATCGATCAGCATCGCGTCTGCGCCGAGCACTATACCCGTGCCGACTTGGGATGGCTGCTGAAAGTCTACACTGATCCCGCCGACGTGATTCCCTTGGCAATGCTCAACTGCGAATTGCCGCTCGCCGATATTTACCGCGGCATCAGCTTTGAAGAGGCGCCGCCGAACTAGGCGGTCAATTGCTGTAACAACAGCTTAAGCCCGGCATCGACGCTCTGCAGCTTGTTCGCAATCCGGTCGCCAGCCCACACATATCGCTCCACAGCGAGGAGACCATCGCGCCCAGCCAGCCCAATAAAGGTCAAGCCGACGGGTTTCTCCTGCGTGCCGCCCCCAGGACCAGCGATACCGGTCACGCTCAAAGCGTAGTCCGTGTCAAACACTTTGCGGACGCCACAAGCCATTTCTCCCGCCACCGCCGCGCTGACCGCCCCAACTTCAAACAGCGTCGCTTCGCGGACGCCCAGCATTTTTATCTTTGCTTCGTTGGAATAGGTGACCAAGCCGCCTTCAACATAGGCGGAACTGCCGGCGACGTCGGTCAAAGCGCTGAGCATTGACCCGCCCGTGCAAGATTCGGCTGTAGAAATGGTGAGGCTAGCCCGCTTTAGCGCCGCGCCGACCTGCCGCGACAAGCCCAGCAGATCCATCAATGAGCGACCTGAACTAATATCAGCGAATTGCCTTCGCTATCCACCATCAGCACGAAGCGCCCCCAGAATTGGGTTTCCGGCTCGCCCAAGAACTGTACGCCGCGTTCCTTATAGACGCGATAGGTCTCGTCGATATTCTCGCATTCCAAGGTCAGCGACTGCGACTTGCCAAATGTTTCGCGATAATGCTCCCAATTCTCATCAAACTTGTAAAGCACGATCTGTGTTTCGGCGCCCGGCGGCGCGACACACAGCCAGCGCGCATCCGCGCCGGGCCACATCTCGTTATCGGCTGTGCAGTCCATGCCCAGCTTTTCGGTGTAGAAGGCTTTGGCGCGATCTTGGTCTTCCACGAAGATCGACACCGTTCCAACTCTGTTAATCATTGACTATCTCCTTTGCGCTTTGAGGCAAAGTATAAGGCAGCGCTGACGATGCGCAATAGTCGACGTCGCGCCGCGCAAGACCGAGCGTCTTATTTATCTCGAGGATTTTCGGTCCAGCCAGTATGGAATAAGTCAACTGCGCTGCCCGAGGACGATCTGGTTGCCCTCGGAATCCACCAGAATCGCGAAACTGCCCCATGGCTGCTTTTGCGGCTCCCCCAGGAACTGCACGCCCCTTTCACTGAGTTCGCGATAGGTCTGGTCGACATCATCGCAATGCAAGGTGAAACATTGCGGCTTGCCCATCGCCTCGCGGTAATGTTCCCACTGCTCGCCCATAGGGAAGAGCGTCAGCTCTGTCGGGCAGCCTGCCGGCGCGACAGTGATCCAGCGCATGCCCGAGCCCGGGAACATCTCGGCATCGTTATTGAGCGTCATGCCCAGCTTCTCGGTGTAAAAGGCTTTGGCGCGATCTTGGTCTTCGACGAAGACGGTGACGGTTGCGATGGTGGTAATCATTTACTCGCTCCAAGGTCCTGCATTAAATTGAGTTTCTGAAGGAATGTTGCATTGAGCAAAACTTGCTTGACGACTCTCGCGGACGGAGCGATATCAAGCGCGATTGACACGCCGCTTACTTCTCCACGCTCTCGCTCAAGAATGCGCTGTAGCCGTTCTCCGGGTCGTTGCGCACCACCAGCATGCGCTTGCCGCCCACATGCGAGATGCCCGGCACCTCGTAGGCTTTGGCTGGATTGCCCTGGCTGTCCAGCCGGTTGCACCAATAGATGTGATCGTCGCGCTGCCACATGTATATCACCGCGACATCATCCACCACAATCTCCAGGCGCTTGCGGCTGAAGGGGGAAAAACGCGGCGGATGAAACCAAGGCACCCAGGCGCCGGCCGTCTTATCGGTTTTAAGGGACACCGCGCTCTGCGGCAAGATCTCCTTGCTGTCCCGCGCGGATTCTTGGTTGACAAACTTGATTGTCTCATCAGTCGTATTAAACACCGAGGTCAATTCTGTCACTGGCATGGCTGTCCTCACTGCAACTGAACCGTCATTGATCGCTCTGCCCGTCAAACCGACGCCCTTGCCAAGCAATTCCATCGTCTTGACAATGCCCTTGCCAATTTGACCGAGCAACTTCAGACCATCCATCGCGTCTGATCCCGTGTCTGATCCATTGAATCGCGTTTCCAACTTGCCTTCATTATACAGGATTCGCCCCCTTGCGGATGCCCTGTGTACATTATTACGAAGGGGCGCTCATTCGGTTGCGCCATGCGTCCCGCGCATGTGCGACGCCGATTCCGCAATCAGCTCGCTTAATACGTCCATATCGACATCCGCCAGCTTGTTGATGTACAGGCAGGAGCGGCCGATCTTGTGCTTGCCCAGCCGCGCCAGCAAATCGTCGTATTGCGCGAAGCCCGGCATGATATACAGCGTCAGCGACTGCGCCCGTGGCGCAAAGCCGGTCAAGAACCAATCGCCCTCGCGCCCGCTATCGTAGACGTAGTGATAGCTGCCGAAGCCAACGATGCTGCCGCCCCACATTTCCGGCCGCTCGCCCGTGATCTCGCCCATCATGTCAAGCAGGATAAGCGCGTCTTCGCGGCGGCGCTTGTTTTTCACCGAGTCGAGGTAGGCTCTCACATCGCCGTCATTGCGCTTCGTCTTCAATTCGCTCATTTGGCTGTCCCCCGCATGGCGCTTTTGCCGTCCCAGTGTACAGCTTTCGGGCGACCTGTCATCGAGTTTTTCATGACCAACTTGGATTCACTTAGTATATCCAAGAAAATAATTAGAAGCGGTAGGGGCGACTCGCTGAGTCGCCCTATGAGCTAGTGTTGGGCGTCCCTACAAATCCATACATAAATTGGAGTTGCATTTTTGGGATTTGCTCCCGCGCCCTTCTGATAGAAGCGCTCCCTGGCAATCTCAGGCCCGATATCCGTTATTCCTTCTCGGTCGCGGATGCGTCGTCTGCCGGCTCAATCGGCTGGAAATCCACATCTTCAATGTTATCTAGGTCATCCAGGCCATCCAGCTTGATCAAGTCCTCGTGAGCATCCAGGACCGGTTCGCTGATCACTGTTCGGACGTCGGCGAAGTCCAAATCCCCGCTCGCGGAACCGGTCGCGGCTTGCATCAACAAGGTCAGCCGATCGGCCATACTCGACGGGTCGGGATGAATGCCGTCTTGCAGCAGCGCCGTCTCGAAGACCTGTTCCACCACCGCGTCAATCAGCCCCGCTTCACCACTCTTGGCGATCATCGCGCTCAGGTTGTGCATCAGCGGGTGCCGCGGATTGAGCTCAAGCGCCTTGACCGGCAATTCATAGTCTTTGTCCAGCAAGCGATTGATGCGGAACATATAGCGGCTGCCGCTCTCGTCTTCGCTGACCAGGCGGGCCGGGCTATCCACCAGCGTCTTGCTCTCGCGCACATCGCTGACGCGGCCGCCCAGTGTCGCCTGAACACGCCCCGTCAAGGCCGCGAATGAATCCGTCTCCAGCGTTTCCCGCGCCGCCTCTTTCGCCTCGCTTATTGCGCCGACATCGCCCAAATCCAGTTCAGCGGAATCCACGCTGAGCAGTTTGTGTCCCTTGAATTCATTCATGCCCATCGGCAGCATGGCATCGACCGGGTGCGTGAAATACAGCACTTCAATCCCGCGCTGCCGAAAGGCATCCAAGTGCGGGCTGCGGGAGCCGCTGTTGTAATCGTCCGCCACCACATAATAGATGTCGTCCTGGTTCTCCGACATGCGCTCGACATAATCGTCCAGCGAGTGATAGGCATGCGGATCCTCGTCATGCGTGGTCTGGAAGAACATCAGCGGCTCCAGATCGTCGCGGTCCTCGCTTTCCATCACCAAGCCCTGCTTCAGATAGGCGCCGAATTCCCCAAATATCTTGAGATAGCTGTCGCGGTCATTCTTCGCCATCCGCTTGAGTTCGGAAAGCACCCTGCGCGTGACCGACTTTTTCAAGCTCGCCATCACACGCGTGGCTTGGATGCTCTCCCGGCTGACGCTCAGCGGCAGATCCTCGCTGTCAACCACGCCCTGCACGAAGCTCAGATATTCCGGCAACAGATCGCGATTGTACTCTTCGATCAGCACCTTGCGCGCATATAGCTTTAACCCGGCTTCGGCGCGCGGACTGAACATATTGGGCTGGGCGCCGCTCGGCACAAAGAGCAGGGCATAAAACTGCATCGGCACATCGGCGCGCATGTGAATGTGATGGTTGGCGCCGGCGAAGTCCATGGTCAGCATCTTGTAAAAGCTGTCGTATTCCTCGGCTTCCACCTCGGAGGGATTGCGCCGCCAGAGCGCCTGCTGCTTATTGGTCGGCTCTTCGTCATCGTCGACAAAAATGGGAAAGGCCACATAATCGGAATGCCGCCGGACAATATCTTTGATGCGAAAGGCGCGCGTGAACTCCTCTTCGTCATCCTTGAGATGAATCGTGATTTCGGTGCCGCGCTGGTCTTTTTCGGCTGTTTCCAGCGTATAATTAGCGCCGCCGGTCGCCGACCATTTAACCGCCTCGTCCCCTGGGCGAAACGAGCGCGAAACCACGTCCACCTGCTTCGCCACCATAAACGCCGAATAAAAGCCCACGCCGAACTGCCCGATGATATCCGCCGTCGAACCGCCATCCGGCTTGTCCTTCAGCGCCTGCAAGAATGCCTTGGCGCCGGACTTGGCAATCGTGCCCAAGCCATCGATGATCTCGTCGCGGTTCATGCCGATGCCGCTATCGCTGATCGTGAGCGTCTTGTTCTCTTCATCGAGCGTGATGCGGATTTCCAACTCTGCCCCGGCATCCTGCACATTGTCGTCCGTCAAGATCTGGAATTGCAGCCGATTCAAGGCATCCGACGCGTTCGAGATCAGCTCGCGCAGGAAGATCTCCTTTTCCGTGTACAGCGAATGAATCAAGATATTCAGCAGTTCCTGTGTTTCCGCTTGAAAGGTGTATTGCTCGCTCATTTTCATTCCTTTGATGTCCAAGCCAATTTCCCGTTGTCAACAGGAAAACCAATATAATCACTCTGTTATAGCAAAGCTGTGTAAGATGTAAATTAACCAAAGGCTACGAGTTACGTGCAAAGACTATGTACTCGAATAATTCTTTCTTTGAATTACGTTTTCGAATCGGATAAATATCAATGTCGGTAAATCCGGCAGCTCTCATCATTTCCGCGTACATTTTTTCGACCGGAACCAATGTATCATAGAATTTAGAATTGCCGACAATGTAATGCAATTCAGCACCTGCAGTCAGGCGCTTTTTGATGCGTAAGAAGTGCGAATACATATCGTCGGCATATTTATGGACATAGTTCGCAAGTGTCTCGCTACTCCTTGCGATTGACGAAACAACATTCTGTAAATATGACGACTCGAATGTATTTGACGACTCCCAGTCCTTAAGTCTGCTTGTTGCGATCCCCCAAGTGCCGCCTATCGCTTGCCAATCCAATTCTCCCGCATCGCGCGTTTCAACAAGATAGCCGAGCCAGTACATATATGGTCGTAATTCTCGGATATAGCTCATGCGATTGGCGTAAGGTGGCGAAGTAATAACGCAGTCAAACATGCATTCATTATCCACGGCCAATTCCCGCGAATCACATAGAATTACATCTACATTTCCACTTATATGTTCGGCTGCGGCCCGCGTTACCATTTCAACTTCCTCAGTAAACGCAGAAAACATCATTTCGCTTTCATCAAACATACTTGTTAGCTCATCACGAAAGGACATGGATTGATGATTAAAGGCCGCGTTAGACCAGTCAATCAAAAGTCTGCAGAAAGCAATTAACAGCAAATTTCGCGTAGATTTCCGTTCACACGAAATCATTATCTGTTGATAGATACTTGCAAGAACAGATAATCGGTCGGGAGACCACCAACGATGGATATTGTGAATTGGCGGAGTCCAAGTTTTTGCGCTTTTACTAAGAAGTCTTGAAGTGTCCACGACAACATTTGAGATTTTTTTTGCCAGGTTTCTATCAACAGTTGTGTAATTCGCAGTCTTGACTTGAGCGAGCCAAATTAAAAAAGGGTTGATGTCGAGCAAAGTCGCATTGATTCCGTATTGGGCGCAAGTCAGCCCAGTTGTACCTGTACCGGAAAAAGGATCGAGAACATTTACATAGGCATTGTTTTGAGCAATCAATTCGCTCACTAAACTAACGGAATAAGCCGGTGTCAACCGTACCCAGCCGTGTCGCCCGTGTTTAAGATTGTTTTTGAATGTTAGTTCTGCCCGCTGCTTAACCATCATCTGCCCTGAGTAAGCTCTGCAACACGTCATACGTGAATTCACGAATTATCAAAGAGTTCCGCTCAAAGAACGAGGCCAAGTCATAGCCAATTATTTGATTCATAAACGCGAAAGTAGAAATCAACGGATCATCAACCAAGATCCCTCGCAAGACAAACCACTTTCCGCGTTCATATCGTTCCATTATAGCGTTGTCAATTTGACTCGACATCACTGTAAGAACTGGTAGATAACCCTGTGTGTATGCTTCCGCGGCGTTTGCCATGTCCGCATTCTGACGCTTAGAATCCTTACTTTTGTAACCTTGTCGAATCTCGAAAACTATGCCTTGCATTGCGGAAGCTATCCTTGGATTGAGTGAAAGGCCTGCGCTTGCCGCATCCATCCAATTCAGCACTATTCCTCTCTTATCTTCATTCGAAATAAACTCCGGCGAGATTCTCCCATCTAATTTTAACTTACGCAGACGACCACCACTGGTCTCAACTTGATAAGACCAAGTTGCCTGCTCATCTGTCAGACCTAGTTCGTCCTGGATTATTCTACGGATGAGTTGCTCGCTGCCTAATCCGATCTGTCGATATACAGACGTGATTCCGCCAGCGGCTTTGTGCGCCGAATATATCAAGGGGTTATCGAGGCCGAACCAAACGTAGAACACATCGCTGCTGTATATTTCTCGAAATGTCTGATAGTCAAGCCCGGCGCGTCCTCGTCCAAACTTCGGCTTGTACCGCCTACAAACTTCAAGTCTATCAAAGATAATTCTGAGATAATCATTGTCTCTATCCTGATTCACAATCCCAGACCTCTACATTTCGTTTGGAAAACATCTCGCATGTAATTCTAACTCAAATCTGTTATCAACAGCAGTCGACGAAATTGCTATAATCAGCGCCATTGTGCCCGAGACACCCGGAGAAACCAACCCATGAAAGCCGTCCAGATCATCGAGCGGGGAAAACCCGTCTTTGTCGAGACGCCAAAACCGGCGCTGCGCGCCAAGCACGCCCTCATCAAGACGCTGCGCCTGTCCCTCTGCGGCAGCGACATCCGACATATCCATTACCTGCCGGAAGACCGCTACCCCACGGCCGCCGGCGAAACCGGGCACGAGATGGTCGGCTGCATCGAAGCCATCGACCCCGCCAATGAAGACTTCCAGGTGGGCCAGCGCGTACTCTGCCTGGCGCCCGATCACCGCGCCATGAGCGAGTACTACCTCGCGCCCATCAAACACCTGCTGCCGCTCGACCCCGCCACGCCGCTGGAACATTCCGTCCAAGCCCAGCAATTCGGCACCGTGCTCTACGCCGCGCAAGCCCTGCCCGACCTGAACGGCAAGACCGTCGCCGTCATCGGGCAAGGCTCGGCCGGCTTGTGGTTCAACTTCGCGCTGAAGCAGCGCGGCGCGGCCAAAATCATCGCCCTCGATCTTAAGGATTACCGCTTGAATTACAGCAAAGCTTATGGCGCCAGCCACACGATACCAAACTGTGGCTTACCGCCAGCCTCAATAAACTACGCTATGCGCGCAATGAACAATGAACTACCGCCCGATGTCATCATTGAAGCGGCTGGCGAAGCAGAGTCCATCCGCCTCGCCATCGAGATCGCGCGGCATGACGGCTTCGTGCTGATCTTCGGCGTGCCCCGCTTCGAAACCATGGACTTCCCCATCTTCGAAGCCTTTTGGAAGTCGCTAACGGTGAAATCGCGCGTCGGCACGATCTATGACCCGCAGCACGCCTGCACCCGCCAGGCACTGGATTATATCAACAGCGGCGCTGTCGATGCCGCCGCCATGATCACGCATACCTTCAAGTTCGAGCAGGTGCTGGAAGCCTACGAACTGCATCACCTGCAAGACGAAGGCGCGGTCAAGATCGTGATTGACATGGAGGCTTAACGAAACCTGTAGGGGCGACTTATCAGACTCTGTTGAGAAACAGCCTCCATCACCCGTCCCCTTGCCCAAAAATGAGGCAATTGGAGTATTATGACCTGTAGTGAACCGTTAAGCCCCTCTCCCTTTATGGGGGAGGGGTTTGGGGTGGGGGTAAATTGAGTATTTCAACAGAGTCTATCAAGTCGCCCGCCACCGACTTCCGCGAGGAGTGACGATGAGCGCGCCCGACAGCATCTACCAACTGGTCGAGAAGTTCGACCGCGACAAGCCCGGCAGCGAAACCGAAGTGCGGATCCAATTCGTCGATCCGCTTTTTTCGGCGCTGGGCTGGGACCCGCGCGACAAAGACCAAGTCCGGCATGAACCGAGAATCATCATAAAGGAAGAGGGCCTCGAACGATCCAAGCAACCCGATTACAGCTTCCATATTGGCAATGCCAGGCATTTCTTCGTCGAGACCAAAATGCCGCATATCAACCTCGAGCGCAACCCCATCCCGGCTTATCAACTGCGCCGCTATGGCTGGACGGGTCAAACACTCGTCAGCGTCTTGACTGACTTCGAAGAATTCAGCATTTACGATTGCCGTATCAAGCCCCAACGAAGCGACCCCGCCAAAAAAGCCCGCCTGCGTTATTACCAATATGGCGACTACATCGACAAATGGGACGAATTCGAAGCGCGCTTCAGCCGCGAAGCCGTCGCCGAGGGCGCGCTGCGCGAGTGGATCGAAGGCGAGCGAGTCCGCGGCATCTTGAGCTTCGATCAATCGTTCCTGCGCGACATGGAAGAGTGGCGCGAGCTGCTGGCGAAAGACATCGCCCTGCACAACCGCGACTTGAGCCAGCGCCAACTCAACTTGCTCGTCCAGCGCACAATCGACCGCATCGTTTTCCTTCGCATCGCCGAAGACCGCGACATCGAAGCCTACGGACGCCTGCGCAGCGCCGCCGGTGACGGCAAGCAAGTCTATGAAGAACTGAAAATCCTCTTCAACGAAGCCGACGACAAATACAATTCCGGGCTTTTCCACTTCGGCAAAGAAAAGCGCGCCAGCCAGCCCGACGACCTTTCGCTGAACATCCACATCCCCGACGAACCCCTGCGCCACATCATCAAGAACCTGTATTTTCCCTTTAGCCCTTATGAATTTTCCGTGCTGCCGGCCGATATCCTGGGCCAGGTCTACGAGCAATTCCTCGGCAAAGTCATCGAAATAAAACCCGGCGGCGCGGTAGGCGTCGAAGAAAAACCCGAAGTCCGCAAAGCCGGCGGCGTCTATTACACGCCCAGCTATATCGTCGATTACATCGTGGAAAGCACCGTCGGCGCGCTGCTGAAAGGCAAGAATCCCAAGGAAGTCGAGAATCTGCGCATCCTCGATCCAGCCTGCGGCAGTGGCTCCTTCTTGACCGGCGCTTATCAATACCTGCTGGATTGGCATCTGGACGCTTACAGCCAGCAGCCCCAGCGCTATCGCAACCGCATCCGCCGCGTCGTCGGCGGCACTGTGCTGACAACAGCCGAAAAGCGCCGCATCTTGCAGCAAAATATCTACGGCGTCGACCTGGACCAGAACGCCGTCGAAGTCAGCAAGCTCTCGCTGCTCTTGAAGATGCTGGAAAATGAAAGCGACGCCACCGGCAGACAGACCATCATGTTCAGCGCCGGCGGACGCATCCTGCCCGACTTGAGCGCCAATGTCAAATGGGGCAATTCCCTCATCGGCAGCGATTTCTACAGCGGGCGGCAAATGGACCTGTTCGACGAAGAGGCGCTGCTGCGCGTCAAGCCCTTCGATTGGGAGAGCGCGGATGGCTTCAGCGAGATTATGGCGGCCGGCGGATTTGACGCTGTGATTGGCAATCCGCCTTATGTGCGGCAAGAAACGCTGGGCAAAGCCTTCAAGGATTATGCCAAGAAGAAGTACGAAACATACGCAGGCACGGCGGACTTGTATACCTACTTCATTGAAAGAGGCGTTAAGCTGCTTAACGAGAATGGCTTGTTTGGCATCATCGTCGCCAACAAGTGGATGCGCGCGCGCTACGGCAAGCCGCTGCGGACTTGGCTAAAGCAGCAGGCAATTCTTGAAATCATCGACTTCGGCGACTTGCCCGTGTTCGAGCAAGCGACGACTTATCCTTGCATTTTGATCGTGCGTGGCGGAAACCCCCACCCCCCAGCCCCCTCCCCCAAAATGAGGGAGGGGGAGATCGAGGAGCGTAAGCGTCAAGATAATGTAGACACTCAATTGGCGCAATTCTCAGAAGAAAACGCCGAACTCGCAAAGAGCGACGAAAAGCCCCTCCCTCTTGATGGGGGAGGGGTTTGGGGTGGGGGTGAAATGCGCTTCAAAGCCGCGAAAATCGACAGTCTGGATTTCACGAATCTCACCGAGCATGTCAAGCCTCTGCGCTATGAAGTTGAGAAATCGCTGCTGGATGATGGCGGCTGGTCGCTGGCGCGGCGGGAAGTTCAACTACTCATCAATCGTCTAATGATAAATATGCACACACTAGAGACCTACGTAGATAAGCAAATATACAGAGGCGTCACTACGGGATTGAACCGAGCATTCGTAATTGATGATGACACCAAAGCAAGTTTAATTGATGAATGTGCCAACAGTTCCGAACTAATCAAGCCCTTTGTAGCAGGTAGAGAAGTGAAGAAATATGGTGCTCTTACACCAAGTAAGTATCTTATCTTTGCTAGGCGAGGTATTGACATCGCAAGATATCCCGCAATTCATAAATACTTGAGTTTCTTCAGAAATTCACTAGAACCGAAACCCAACAATTGGCAAGGCGATTCTTGGGCGGGCCGTAAGCCAGGAAACTATAAATGGTTTGAGATTCAAGACACTGTAGACTATTGGGAGAGCTTTGAGAAACCGAAAATCATTCTCCCAGATATAACTTTAAAAGGCAATTTCTCTTTCGATACGGCCAATATCTACTGTGCAAACACGGCATATATCATACCGGTAAATGATAAGTATTTGCTCGGAATCTTAAACTCCCAGCTCTCTACTTTCGTGTACCAACGCATCTCCTCTACCTATCGCGGCGGATACCTGCGTTTCATTTATCAATATCTCGCCCAACTCCCCATCCGCACAATCGACTTCGACAATCCAGCCGACGTCTTGCTGCACGATGAGATGGTCGCCCTGGTCGATGTCATGCTCGACCTGCACCGTCAGCTGCCGGCGCTGTCCGGCGAGGCGCGGCGCATCGTGCAAGCGCGGATTGACGCGACTGACCGGCGCATTGACGCGCTGGTGTATCGGCTGTACGAGCTGAGCGAGGCTGAGATTCGGATTGTGACGGGCGAGTAATATAAAATTTACATTAACATTATGCGAACATCTGTACCGCCTCTTAATTTTGTGGTACGTTTCTGATTGATTCATTCACGCGATTATACGATTCACGAGTAGCAATCAACCAAAGGAACTGTGCAATGGCGAAGAAGAGAGTGTTCATAAGTTTCGACTACGAAGACGATAATTACTATCGCAATCTGCTGAGTGCTTGGGACGCAAATTCTAACTTCGAATTTACATTCCGCGACCTAACTCCTAGCGAAATTCAATCGTGGAGCGTTGACCGTATCAAGGCGGTTCTTACTACGAAGATACGACAAGCCACCTATACGCTCGTAATTGTGGGGAAGAATGCAAACAGAAAGCATCGAGACAGCGTGGCAATCGGCTACAAGAACTGGATAAACTTTGAAGTTGCTCGGAGCAAAGATAATAAGAAAAAGTTAGTAGGGGTGAAAGTTAACAAGAGTTATGAAAGCCCTGAAGAGTTACTCGGGTCTGGGGCTAGCTGGGCAATGAGCTTCGCACAGGACGCCATACTTAAGGCACTAAACGAAGCCTAATCAATATGACTGATGACAAGAAACTGGATATACTGTACGCGCACTATCGAGATATTGTACTCACTCGCAATAACAATATCAGATTTCGCTATCGGTATCTCTTTTATATTCTCATCGTCACTTTGTTGTTTCTGCTGCAAACCAAATTCCCCACTGATATTGAGAAGCTCGTCTCTACATTCCTTGAGCATATTCTGCGGAGTGAATCTATCACAATCAGCTTCAAGATTGTTGAATTTGGCTTTTCATTTGCTCTGATGTTACTTATCGTGCGTTATTTGCAGATTTCTATTAACATTGAGCGATCTTATCATTCAACTAACCGCCTTGAAGATCAGTTGAATCGACTCTTTGGAGATAAAATATTCATATATGAAGGAGAAAGCTATTTGGAGAACTATCCGAAATTTCTTGATGCGCTCGACACACTTTATAAACAGATCATTCCGCTTATTTTCGTATTGGTTGCATTGATGAAAATAGCGGATCTGATTCCAACTTGTCTAAATACAGAAAATCTCCTGCCAAAACTAAATGCTGTCTTTTCTGTCGTCATCATCTATTTTGTCGTGCTCTATTGGTGGTTTCTGTATCAATTCGCCAAGCAAAACATAAGCCAGCAAGCAAATGATTCAGGAACGACAACAAACGCGGAAGAGAGCCAGACCTCTTCATGACCTTCGTACCTTTGTACCCTTTGTGGTGAAAAACCTCTGTGCCTCATGCCGTGAATCTAAGCCGGCAACCTCTCAATGATGTACAGAAATCCCGCCGCGAACATGCCAGCAAGCGTCACGCCGACAAGTACCAGCCACATCACCAAGAGCCGTGTCTGACACTCCAAATCGGCTTTCGTGGCCATGCCGCCTACTCTTTGCTAAAGCCCATCGGCGGCTTATACGGCACATCCAGGTGCTTGATGATGGCGCGCAGCATCTCGCGGTTCTCCATGATCATATTGCGATTCTCCATGATCAAATCACGATTCTCGATAATCAAATCACGGTTCTCGACGATTAAATTGCGGTTCTCGACGATTAAATTACGGTTCTCGACAATGAGCTCGCGGTTTGACATGATGAACTCGCGGTTCGACAGGATGAGCTCGCGGTTCTCCGCGACGGCTTCACTCAAGCCCAGAACCGCGCTTTCAAAGCTGTCTACTTTGTTAAACAACTTGGTTTGCGCCCCGCGCAAACTGCTGTATTCTTTGTCAATCCGTTCCAAGCGAATATCCTGGGTGGCCATCTTAAATCCCTCGTCAGTGTGAATCCCCAACTACAGCGCAGCATGAGTATACATCATCTCACCGCTATGGTAAAATCCAGGCTATGAACCTAATCGACTACGGAAGCATCCTCATCCGCCGCGGCTGGATCATGCTGCTGCTGGGCATCATCGCCGCCGGCGCCGCCTTCTTCTTCAGCCGCCAGATGACGCCGATCTACCGCGCCACCCAAAAGGTGCTCATCGTGCCTAGCCGCAGCGACTTCGGCTTGACCCAAGCCGCCAAGCAAACGCTGAACAACCATGTCGCCCATCTCGACAGCTCGCTGCGCGCGGCCGAGGTCATCGACCGCTTGCAGATGGACACAGTCCCGCAGCAGTTGCTGGCCAACGTGCGCATCGTACCCGATATCAACAGCTTGCTCATCCAGATTGACGCCGATCACTCCGACCCGGGGCAAGCCAGCCGCATCGCCGCCGAATGGGGGGTACTGCTGGTGGAATACCGCGCCCGGCTGAATCAACAGGCGCGCCGCGAAGACCGCATCGTCGCCACCCTGCAAGACAATCCCGTGCCCTTCCGCGCCCGCCCCAACGTGATGATTAACACCCTGGTCGGTCTCATCGCCGGCCTCTTCGTCGGCGGCATCATCGTTTTCGCGCTGGAATACCTGGAAAGCGCCATCGTGCGCCGCCGCGAAGACGTCGAAATCGCCGCGGGCTTGCCCGTCCTAGCCGCCGTCCCGCCCGTTGACTGAGAGTCAATCTGTAGACGCCAAGATCCCCGCCAGGACCCCGCGATCAATATTCCCGCCCGATACCACGCAGACGACCTTGCCGGCCCCCGCCCTGCCCGCCAGCGCCGCCGCCACGGGGACCGCGCCCGCGCCTTCGGCGATAACCCGCTGACGTTCCGCCAGCAGGCGAATCGCCCTGCGCGCCTCGTCCAGCGTTACCTGCAGCGCCCCGTCCAGCAAGCCGCTGACCAAGCGCCACATCTCGGGCAGCACGCTCTTGCCGCCGATGCCATCGACGAAGCTCGCCTGATAATCGACCTCGACCGGTCCTCCCGCAGCCAAGGCCGCCGCCAGCGGCGCCGCCGTCTCGATTTCGACGGCGTAGACGCGCGTATCGGGCTTGAGCGCGCGCAGCGCGGAGGCGATCCCGCCGCTCAATCCGCCGCCGCCGTAGGGGATGACCAGAGCATCGACATCGGGCAAGTCCGCAAGGATCTCCAAGCCGATTGTGCCATTGCCGGCCATGACCGCGCGATCCCGCACCGGATGAATGAATAGACCGGGCAAGGCGTCATAGCGCCCGCTGAGGATAATCGTCCACCACTCGTCAAAGGGGACTTTGATGATCTCGCCGCCCAAGCGCCGGATGGCTTCCAGCTTGGTTTCCGGCGCGTGATCCGGCACGACTACCCAACATGGGATGCCCATGCGCCGCGCATTCCAAGCCACGCCTTGCGCCATGTTGCCGGCGCTGGCGGTGACGACGCCCCGCGCCAGCCGCTCCGGTGGCGCCAATGCCATGGCATTGCCCGCGCCGCGCAGCTTGAATGAACCGATGGGCTGCAGATTCTCCAGCTTGCAATAGATCTGAGCCCGCGCGTCCTCAACCGGCAAGCGCAGCAGCGGACTGCGCAGGGCGGAATCCCGTATGCGGCTGGCCGCGGCTTCAATCTCGCGCAGGGGAATAGGATTCATGCGCTAGTCTGAGTAGTGAAACGCGCCAACTGCTCGGGATCCACGTCCACGCCCAGTCCGGGTGCCGTCGGGACGGCAACATAGCCGTCTTGCGCGTGGAACCGCGGAAATGTGAGATTGTCGCGCAGCGCGTTTTCACTGCGGTCCATCTCCAGCATCATATCCGGCATCCGCAACCGTCCCGGCACAGGATCGAGCGTACTCACCAGGTGCAAGCCGGCGGCAAAGGCGATGCCCGTGCCCCAACTATGCGGCAGCACATTGGTTTGAAAGGCTCGCGCCAAGGTCGCGATGCGCTTGGTCTCGGTCAGTCCGCCTGCCCCGCAGATGTCAGGCTGCGCGATATCAACACATTGATTGCTCAACAAATGTCGGAAGCCCGCCAGCAGATACTCGCATTCGCCGCCCGCGATGGGAATGGTCGTGCGCCCGCGCAGCTCGCGGTATCCCTCGTAATCTTCCGGCGAAAGGGGCTCCTCGAAAAAAGTGATGTCCAATTCTTCGATTTTGCCGGCGAAAGCCCGCGCCTCACTCCGTGAAAAAGCGTGATTCGCGTCCACCATCAGTTGCACATCCGCGCCAATCGCCTCCCGCACCGCGCGCACATGCCGCGCGTCCGTATCGACGCCCAAGCCCACTTTCATCTTGAGCGCTTTGAATCCCTCCGCGACATAGCTGGCCGCCTCGTCCACCAGCTTGCCGGTCAGGTCAGCGCTATCGACGAAATACATGCCGGTGGCGTATACCTTGACCCGCTCCCGCCGCCTGCCGCCCAAGAGCACGGAAATCGGCTGCCCAAGCAGCTTGCCGCGCAGATCCCAGATGGCGATGTCAAGCGCGCTCTGCGACGCCACCAACACGCCGCGCCGGGCATAATCCAAGGCGCGCAGGTGCAGCTTGTTCCATATCGCTTCGACATGCAGCGGGTCTTCGCCCATGACGAGCGGCGCCAGAAACTCCACACCCGCTTGGATGACGCCGGCCGGTCCATAGCCCTCGCCCCAGCCATAACTGCCATCCTCAGCCGTGACTTTGACAAGGCAAATTTGACGCCGGTCGAAGGCAAACTGCGAGAAGAAAAAAGGCGCCTCCAGGGTCTGCTCGGCAACATAGCTTTCTACTTGAACGATTTTCATCCCGCTGCGCTTTCGTTTTGCTTTTGAATAGGCTATATTGTAGCCGAAACTTCAGCAAATGGCGCAGCAATGGTCAGCGTCATGCGTCTGTCATCCGCAGCGCCTAAGCGTCTAACTCCTAGCCGATCAATCGATAAATGCCAAAGCCCCAAGCCACTCAGTTTAGCGAATGCGCAACCGCAGCTCAGGTCTTGGACCGGCTCGTGACCGGTCTCAGCCACATTCTGGCAGACAACCTGGTCGGGATCTATCTCTATGGCTCGCTTGTCACGGGGGATTTTGACGCGCAAGTCAGCGACCTCGATTTGGTTGTGATCTTGAACCAAAGCCTTGATGAGACCCGCTTTCAAGCGCTAGACGCATTGCACAAGAATGTCGTTCTCTGCTATCCCGAATGGGACGATAGACTAGAACTGGCTTACGTTTCACGTGAAGCGCTGCGGACTTTTCGCGAGCGGAAGAGCCGTATCGGCATCATCAGCCCGGGCGAGCCCTTTCATCAAATTGAGGCTGGAGCGGATTGGTTAATCAGTTGGTACATGTTGAGAGAGACGGGACTGGCGCTGAAGGGTCCCGATATCGCCAGCCTAATTGAGCCGATGGAATCGACAGCCTACATAGACGCTGTTCAAAGTCATATCGAAATTTACCGCGAGGCTCCGGATTCCGCCACAAGCAAGTCGTATTTGTCATACATCATTTTGACAACGGCGCGGGGTTTATACACGGTGCTGCACGGGCAGCCGACTTCAAAAGTCAAAGCGGCGGACTGGGCGGTGAAGACCTTGCCGCAGTGGGCGCCGCTTATTCAGCTAGCTTTGACTTTGCGGGTCGATCCTAGCGGGAACAAACTCGAGATTGAGCAAATAAGACCGCGCGCGCGGGCATTCGTAGCCGACATGCTGGCGCGCCTTCCTCGCAACTGATCATCTGAGCAGATGCAATTGATCAGCCGCAGTTCAGGCGCGCCAGCCCGTTACTTTAGTTCCATCCAGCCAGCAAGCAAGCGCTATTCGCAGCTCCCTTGCGCGCTAACTTGAGCCGCGTTGACCCAGCCCCTTGTACCAAGGAAAGTAACGCCGAACTGGTCTGCTGTGCGTTCGTGGGCGCTGAGGGTCGTGCCAAAGGGAACGAGACCCGCGACAGCGCCATCCCCGGGCGTATCAAGCAGCTGAGCCACTTCAGTTGTCGTGACCTCGCAATTGGATAGCTCTTTAGAAATGCCGGTGCTGAACGATGGCAAAACCGCTTCGGCTTGAACGGCGTCTTCCGGCGCCTCCAGCGCGACCAAGACAACGATGCCGGGGCGATCAATCTCGCTGCAGACCATGCCTGCGCGAGAATAGGTCGCCAAGGTCGAAACGATTGGCGGTGACGCTATGGTGTCCAGGAATACGATATTGCCTGGCGTCGGGAAGCACACTTCACTGCCCAGGTTGACATAGCCGCGTATCTCTACAGCCATGATCATGCCATTCGCAAGCGCCGGATGTTTGTCAATTCTGTTGGTAGTAATGTCCGCGCACTCGATATAACCGCTGACGGATTGTACAAAGACGTCGGCGGGGCTCACGCAGATATAGGGATCCGGATCGCAATTTTCAACCGGCACCAACAACGTTTGACCGACGCTGAGCGAATCCGATTCGAGCTGGTTGAAGCGGCGGAAAGCCTCCAAGGTTGTGCCATAGCGCAGCGCCAAACCGTACAAAGTGTCGCCGCTCACGACCGTGTGCACGCAAGCTTCCGGCGGCGGGCCCTCATCCGGCGGGGGCAGTGTGGAGATTGGGGTCGGCGTAATTGTCGCTAGCGGACCTGGGTCCACAGGCGTCTCCTCTGGCGGCTCCGTCGGTGTAACAACCGGCGCTTCCCAGGCGCCAATCTCGCAATTCGATCCTTGAGGTCTGGTCGTGCCGGGCTGATCTTCGTCAATCTCCAAGCTCTCGCACAAGCCGTCGTCGGCGGCATTCATGGCCGGGCTATCCGGCGCCAGCGGGAAGTGCGGCGGCGAGCCTGTGGCTGCCCGCAGCTTGGGATCATTGGGCGTCGGCGACGGATCTGGCGGATCTTGCTGGGCGCGAAGTTGGTCGCCAGCATTTTCCTCGTCAGCGGACTGCGCCGAAGCCAGCTGCACAGTTCCTTCGTCGCTCGCGCTTGCTTCACCAACAGGCTGCGCCATAGCAAGCAGATCCGCCTCGTCTTCCGCCGAAGCCGCTTGACTATCTTCAGGCGGTTTATCCCCGGCCGTCAGCAAGGGGCAACTGCCATCTTTGATGATATTGGAGGTATTGGCGATGATTTGTTCCGGATCGAGGCCGCTGTGACAGTCTCCACCGCTGGGGCTGTCGCTGATGATGGTATTGAGAATGCTCAGACTGCTATCCACGCCAATGAGCGCCAAGCTCCCGCCCTGTTCCAACGCGGAATTATAAGCCCAAGTGGTATGCAGCAAGCTGATGTTCGAGGCGAAGGCGCTCAAACCGCCGCCTTCCCTGGCCGAGTTGTAGCCAAAGGTGCTATTGGTGGCGACCAAGGTGGAGCTATTGATTTCGAGCGCTCCCCCTTCATCAGCCGTATTGTAGAAAAAGCTGCTTTTGAGACTTTTGGCGCCGCCGCCGGAAAGATAGACAGCGCCTCCATCCTGGATAGCCGTGTTATTTCTGAAATAACTGCGAGTGATATCCAAGAAATGATCGTCGGTGGTGCTGACGAAATAGACGCCGCCACCGTGACTTCTCTTTGTCGTGTTGCCCTTGATTGTACTCTCATTCAGCGTAACATCACTGTTGTTGGAATAGATGCCGCCACCGGAGTCATTGCCGGCGCTATTCAGAACCATGCTCCTGTTAAGCGTCAAGCTCGCCTCATTCGCGATATAAATAGCGCCGCCCGTGGTGGCGCTTAATCCATTGCTAACAGTCAGGTCATTCAGCGTCAGGGTTCCGCCATCCACCATAAAGATTTGATGGGCGTCATCTCCAGAGACGCTATACTCGGCGCCTTCAATTGTTATTTCGGAATTGATGATCGGCAGGCTTCCTGTCAAGGTGACGTTCCTTGTAAGGGTTATCGTATCCGCGCCACTGCCGGCGGAGCAGCCGGCGACGGCAGAGTCAATATTGGCGGCCGCAATCGCGTCAGCCAGCGTACAAGTGCTGCCATTGACCGAAATATCGGCGGCAAAGGTCGTCATCGGCGCAATGCACAGCAGGGACAACAATGTCAAGAATAATGCAAGTCTTGGATCTAATTTGATCCTCATCATCGCTTAGCCTCGCAATTTCGTTTTCTCATCATAAACAAACTGTTATTCAGTATAGTGTCAGGCGGGTAGCCCGCAAGCGATATTAAAAGCAATATCTTCTTGCCGCGGTTTTCACATTGGCGGCATGTCCGCCGCCAGAGACACAAGGGATGCAATGATTCCTCCACTCGACGGGAGATGACGCCGTATTCTCGCTTGCAATACCCGCCTCCCTAGCGGATAATTTAGCGCAATAGCGATCATGCGCCTGCGATAGATTTGTGCCCCGTCGCAATGAAAATGCAGGCTCAGCTTGTGTATTCCGCCAGCAAGGACATGCCCCCCGACCCCGGACAAGTCACAGTATGCGTGGATCCGCGAAACAATGTCGAAATCTTATTCTCATTCTGTTCTGCCTTGTTCACGCCAGCGCCTGCAACCTCAATAAACCAACCCCGACCCCATTTCCCACACCCGATCTACCGCGCGTAGAAATCCTCGCGCCGCCCAACCAACAACAGGTCATCGCAGGCACTGAATTCGATATAGACATATTGGCTGTCGACCAATCGCTGGGCATCCGCCGGGTCGAACTCTACGTGGATAATCTCTTTGTCAAGAGCAGCGAAACGACAGACGGCGTCAAGCAGCAATACCGCGTCGCCATGAATTGGTTCGCCCAGGGCTTGGGCTGGCATACCGTTACGGCGGTCGCCCTGCGCGACGATGGCACAAGAAGCGATGAACATAAGATCGCCCTGGAAGTCATCCCACGCTGACAATCATCGACGCCCAGGGGGGCCTGATTGGTGAAAATGCTGCACTGAGCTACAATGAGTACCTGTTCGCCAGATCTGAGGCATGAATCGCAGGGACCATGCAAATCGAATTGCGAAACATCCACAAGCGCTTCGGTCCGATCCAAGCCAACCAGGACATTAGCGTTACCTTCCATGAAGGCAAGATTGTCGGCATCCTCGGGGAAAACGGCGCCGGCAAATCCACGCTGATGAAAATCCTTTCCGGTTTTCAACCAGCAGACCGGGGCCAAATCCTGATTGATAGCCAGGTCATCGACTACACGGGACCCACAGCCGCCATCGCCAACGGCATCGGTATGCTGCAGCAGGATCCGCTTGATGTAGGCGCCTTCACAGTCTTGGAAAACTTCATATATGGCGGCGGAGAAGGCATCACGCTGGGGCGCGCCCAAGCCGAAGCGACATTGGCTGACCTATCCGCTCGCTTCGGTTTCGAGCTCGATGCCCACCAATTGATCGACAATCTTCTCATCGCCCAAAGGCAGCAATTGGAGATCGTCCGGCTGCTGGCGCTGGGCGTGCGGACGCTGATCCTGGACGAACCGACCACCGGCATATCGGCCGAGCAAAAGATCATCCTCTTCGACGCGCTTAGAAAACTCGCGCGCGATGAAGGCATGATCGTCTTGCTGGTGTCACACAAGCTGGAAGACGTCATCGAACTCTGCGACGAGGTCATGGTCCTGCGCGCGGGCGTCTTGGTCGGCGACATGGACATGCCCAGCGCCGATGATAATTTGACCAGCGCCGTCATCGCCGAAACCAAACAGCATTTGGTGACGATGATGTTCGGCGAGGAATTGGAAGCCCAAAGCCGTGAACATTACAGCCTGGGCGCGCCCGTGCTCGAAGTAGAGCGACTGCTTGTGCAGGACCAGCGTTTGAATATGCAGCCGATTTCCATGAGCGCGCGCGCCGGCGAGGTCATCGGCTTGGCGGGCTTGGACGGCAGCGGCCAAGAATTGTTCATGCGCGCCTGCGTCCGCCTGGGGCGTGCTAGCGGCGGAGACCTGCGGCTGGACGGCGACAGGATCTCCGGCGCGAGCTATCGTCAGTTGTTCGGCCGCGGCTGCGTCTTTGCGGCGGCGGGAAGGCTGGAAGAAGGCTTGATCGCCGGCTTGACCTTGACCGAACACACGGCGCTGGTTGCGGAGGACCGTCTGCGCATCGACTGGAAGTCCATGCGCAAGCGCGCTGTGTCCCGCATCGACCAATACCGCGTCAAGGGTTCCGCCGACGATCATGTCGAGCAGCTTTCCGGCGGCAATCAGCAGCGCGTGCTGATAGGTCTGCTCCCCGACGCGCCCAAACTGCTGATCTTGGAACAGCCCACGCGCGGGCTCGATGTCGATTCGGCGCGCTGGATCTGGACGCAATTGCTGGAACGCTGCCGCGGCGGCGCCGCGATTATCTTTAATTCTTCCGATCTGGAAGAGTTAGTCACCTACAGCGACCGCATCTTCGTTTTTTACGCCGGGCGCGTGCACGAGGTGGCGGATGTGGCCGCGACCAGCATCGACGAGCTCGGGCATTTGATCGGCGGGGAATTCGAGCGCGCTTGAAAATCGCTTGCGCAAGCCGCGGCTTGTCGATCGGCAATAGGGGAACATACGCGATGCCACTCAGCGAAAAGCACGACGAGACCAAAACTTATGACGACATCCTCAACGCCGGTCCGCCGTTGAATCAATTGGCGAAGGAATTTATCACGCCCACCGAGCTCTTCTTCGTGCGCAATCACGCCAGCATTCCCGCCGTCGACCTGAGCAACTATCGGCTGCAGGTCAATGGCTTGGTCAGCCGCGAGCTTTCGCTGACGCTGGATGAAATCAAGAGCGGCTTCAAGCGGCAAACGCTGACCGCCACCCTGCAATGCGCTGGCAACCGGCGCAAAGAACTGGTGGATTACAAACCCATCGACGATCAGCTCGCCTGGGGCATCGAGGCAATCGGCACAGCCACCTGGACGGGAGTTCGCCTGGGCGATGTACTCAAGGCGGCCGGCATCGCCAGCGACCGGGCGGCGCATATCGCTTTCCTGGGCTTGGACGGCATTACGCAAGACGGGGAACGTTCCGCTTACGGCAGCTCCATCCCGCTTGACAAAGCCTTGGCATGCGAAGTCCTGCTCGCCTACGAGATGAATGGCGCCGATTTGCCCCTGGCGCATGGCAGCCCCCTGCGCATGATCGTGCCGGGCTACATCGGCGCGCGCAGCGTCAAATGGCTTTGCGGCATCGGCGTGCTGGAACAGCCCTCCGACAATTATTTCCAGCAAGTCGGCTACAAGCTCTTCCCGCCCAGCGTCAATATGTACAACGTCAATTATGCAGACGGCATGCAGTTGACCAAGCTGCCGGTCAATTCCGTGATCGTGCAGCCGGAAGATCGCAGTTTACTGGCGGCGGGCAAAATCGCCGTCGAAGGCTATGCCATGAGCGACGGCGAGCACGAGATTACTTGGGTCAGCGTCTCGGCTGATGGCGGCGCGACCTGGCAGCGCGCCGAGTTCCTCAACGAGCCGCAGCTATGGACCTGGCAGCTGTGGCGGACGGAGTTCGAGCTGCCGCCGGGCACGCGCGAGCTGGTGGTGCGGGCTTGGGACAGCGCGGCGAACAGCCAGCCGGAGACGATAGCCAGCACCTGGAATTTCAAGGGTTACGTCAATAACGCCTGGCATCGGGTGAAGATTACGTTGAAGTAGGAGTCTTGGCACCATTTGTGGCGCCGCTATCATCGTTGCATGATACGATGATGGAGGTTCGACGTGAAAGATAGCGCCTGGCGTCTGGTATTGGATTTGAATGATTTTAAAGATTATCATGCGCGTCAACGATATCCGATTTATGGCCGTGAGCAGATAGTCAGCATGCTTGCGCCATTTCGAAACCGTTCAAGATTCGTTGTGCTGGAAACAAATGAAGAATATGAGTACACTTTCTGGGACGGGCAATCTTGGTATGATGAGTTCAAAGATTGGGACGACGAGCGAGATAGCTAGCCACAGCAAGGAGCACACATGGACAGCAAGATATCAGAGCAACTAACCCCGGTTGAGTTGAACATTGAGCAAATCTATCTCGACCCGAACAATCCTCGATTTGTCGACGACAATTGGCGTATTGTTCAAGACAGCAAAATAGACCAACCAAATGTTCAACTCAGAGCTCGGGAAAGAATGATGGCCAGATCATTCAATGTAGACAAGTTGCGCGCAAACATGGAAATAAATGGGTATCTTCCAATTGATAGGGTTGTTGTTCGGAGGTTTAGCGACGACAAGTACGTAGTACTTGAAGGAAACCGCCGAATTACCGCTGCGAAATTGATTTTGGAGATCTACGAACAAGGGGCACAAGTAAGCGAGCCTGTTCTTAGCTCGCTAAAGAAAATCCCCTGCCTAGAATACGTCGGAACTGATTCACAAGCTTCATGGATTTTACAAGGTCTTCGACATATAACAGGTATCGTCGGTTGGTCAGCGTTTAGTAAGGCTAAAATGCTGACAGAACGCTGGGAAGACGGTGCGCAAAACATGACAGAACTTGGCAATCAATTTGGACTGTCTAGATATGGTGCAGCGCAATGGATTCGCGCATACAAGGCATTTATTCAGGCCAAGACCGAATCCAATTATACACAGGAAATTAATAAGCGAGCATATCCATATTTTCAGGAATTATTTGGGCGCTCAAACGTAAAACTTGTAGAATGGCTGGGCTGGAACAATGACAGTAATGTCTACAGGTTTGAAAACGAGGATAACTTAGATCACTTTCTAAGTTGGCTGTATCCAAAGGATGATCCAGAAGACGGTCGAGACCTAGATGACATTCGAGGTAATTGGGAAGAGCGTAGAGTTGGCAACGTACAGCAACTGCGTGATGTTTCATACCTGTTAAGAACAGATGTGCAGCAGTTTGAGGGATTCTTGCACGGCGCTGAATTAGAGACGGCAGTTGCGGAGGCTAAAGTCAAAGAAGCTGACGAAAGGCGAGAGCGCATCCGAATAAAGCAAGACCACCCAGCGGAACGACTCTTAGAATCTATGGAGACTTTGGAAAATCAACTTGCGGACACGCCAATTCGCTTTAAGGAGGACTTGGACTTACGGCAAAAGCTCTTGGATAAGATCCGCAATTTGGAGGATCGTCTGAGTAAAGTGAAGATTCACTTTGGTGATTGAGTCGGGCTACCTATGTCGGCTAGAGACCATATAGTTCGTTGGTATTTCGAAAGAGATTTCGAACGAGCTGACTTTGATTTCGACGACTATTTGGTTGACGCTATTGTTCAAACTACGGGCAAAAATATCATGAGCTCTGAGTTGTATGCAGACGTTCATTCCGATATGCTTTGGGATTCGCTGAAGATTCAAATTGCCGATGAATTAAATAGAGGTCTATACCCCACATTCTCGCAAGTTGCACCAGGAGTAAAGCGTCTGTTTTGGCATGCGAAGTTTTTGCCACACGATATCTCTAAAGGAGAAAGACACAGACGCACGCGACTTCTTAGCAGAAATCAGGTCACAAAAAGCATACGCGAGCTAGATTATCGCCAATTTGAGGCACTCTGTGTTCTGGCTTGCCGGCTAAGCGGGGCTTCTCGCTATACCTTGACACCACATTCAGATGAGTTTGGCATAGATTTTTTCGCGGTTATTCCGTCCGTTGGCAAATCGCATGTCTTCAACGGCGGAGGTGGCCCGATTAGAATTGTTGGACAGAGTAAGATGCACTCTGCGCAAGTAGCCCGTGACTACGTCGTCAAGCTCACAGCGGCAGTCACCAGTGTTCAGCAGCGAAGTGAAGACGTCAGAACACTGATCCCAAATTGGTTCGTTCGGGAAAGCGGTCCAATTGTTGGTTGGTTTGTCGCTCATAATGGATTACACAGTGGAGCACAAGATTATGCAAATAGCTTTGGCATTATACACTCCGACAGCCGAGACTTGGCCGAGATCATTACGATGTCGCGCGCTTGGCAACCTTCGGAAGGAGTAAACGCGCCAGTCAAACTGATGCGTAAAGAAATCACAGAGATTCTATCCCAATGACCTCCCCACGCAACCTCGCCACCCAAGCCACCTTCCTCATTCTCCCCATCGCCATCTCCCTGGCGGTCGCAGCCGCCCTCGTCACCGCCGTGGGACGCGACCCGCTGGAAGTCGTCGACGCCCTCTGGAAAGGCGCGTTCAAGGACAGCCGCAAGCTGGGCGGCGTGGTCAACTTCTGGATTCCGCTCACCCTGGTCAGCATCGGCTTGGTCGTCACCTTTCGCGCCGGCTTGTGGAATATCGGCGTTGAGGGCCAGATGATGATGGGCGCGCTCTTCGCCAGCTGGGGCGCGCAGTTCATCCCCCTGGGCGAGAGCCTTGCGCCGCTGCTGCATATTCTGCTGATCGCGCTGGCGGCGCTGGGCGGCATGTTCTGGGCTTTCGTCGTGGGCGCGCTCAAGATCCGCCTGGGCGTCAACGAGATCTTCGGCGGCGTGGCGCTGAACGCCCTGGTCAACGTCATCTCCATTTATATGATCTCCGGTCCCTGGCAGCCGCGCATCGGCGGCTCGGCACAAGGGACGGAACCCTTCCCGCTGCCGGCCCTGCTGCCGGAATTCTCCAAGAGTTTTCCGGTCAACATATTCATGATCTTTCTGGTCTTCGCGGCTTTTTTCGCCGTCATGATTCTGCTCAACGCCACGCGCTGGGGGCTCAACCTGAAAGCCGTGGGCCTGAACATGCGCTCGGCGCTTTTGCTAGGCGTCGCCACCGAACGCACGTCGATGAGCGCCTTTCTGGTTTGCGGCGCGCTGGCGGGCATTGCCGGTTCCTATCGCGTCCTCTTCACCTTCGACAATTTGCGTCCGCTGGCTTCCGGCGGCATTGGTTTTCTCGGCTTGCTGGTGGTCCTGCTTTTGAGCATTCGCCTGCTCTGGGCGCCGCTGATCACCTTCGCCTTCGCGGCCATTTTGACCGGCAGCACCCGCCTGCAAATCGCGCCCTCGCTCAAGCTCGATTCGTCGCTGGCGGGAGTCATGCAAGGCATGTTGGTATTATTTGTCATCTTGTTCCAGGGCCTGCGAGAAGTCTTTTTTGCGAGGACTTTGAGCGACAACGCCGCCACCCCAAACCCCTCCCCGACGGGTCAGTGTCTACGCGACCCCATAAAGAGGGAGGGGCTTAAACCGCAGGCATCAGATACTTCGGCTACCCTTCCCGCCTTGCGGGGGAAGGGGTCGGGGGATGGGAGGGATTCGCGATGAACGAAGAATTCCTCAACACCCTGGGCAGCATCATCGGCACCGCGACGCCGCTGGTCATCGCCAGCCTGGGCGAGACCATCACCGAACGCGCCGGCGTGGTCAACCTCTCCCTCGATGGCAGCTTGACGCTGGCGGCTGTGCTCGGTTTCGCGGCCGCCTGGACCGCCCAGGAAGCCGGTGTGCTCGATGCGCCTATGCAGATCGCGCTGGGCATTGTCGTCGCCATGCTCGTCGGCGCGCTCATCGCCCTGCTCATCGGCTTTTCCAGCATCAAGCTGCGGCGGGATCAAGTCGCTGTCGGCTTTGTGCTGACGCTGCTGGCGGCCGACCTGGCGCGCTTTCTCGGCGCCGATTTCACCCGAATCCCAGGTCCGCAGATCACCCGATTCCCCCTGCCGGTTTTACAAGACCTGCCCATTTTGGGACCAATCTTCTTCCAACAGAACGCGCTGGTCTATTTCAGCTATATCTTGATGTTCGTGATTTGGTTCTGGCTTTTCCGCACCAAGGGCGGTCTGTCATTGCGCGCCATCGGCGAACGCCCCGAAGCAGCCTATGCGCGCGGAGCAAAAGTGCAGCGTCTGCGTTATTGGTATACATTCCTGGGCGGCGCCCTGGTCGGTTTGGCGGGGGTGGCCTATTCGCTCAACGTCAAGCCCGGCTGGTCCAGCCCGCCCGCCATGCAAGGCGACGGCTGGATCGCCCTGGCGATTGTGATCTTCGGCGGCTGGCATCCCTTCCGCGTTGTCCTGGGCGCATGGCTCTTCGCGGCGCTGCGCGCGGTTTCATCCAATATCCAGACCAACGGTCTCTTCATCTTCGGGCAAGAGATCAACTTCCCCTTCGTCTTGTTAAACACGCTGCCCTGGCTCTTGATGATCCTGACCCTGCTCATCGTCAGCGGGGGCTTCACCGAGCGCCTGCTGCAATACATGCCGCGCGCCGTGCAACATCGCATGCGCGCCTTTTTGCGTTCCGACCCGCCCAAGGCGCTGGGCACGCGCTTCGAGATGGAATGAAGCGGTTTCCGCAGCGCGGCAATGGACCATGGCGAAGAAAAAGCGGAAAAAACGTCGCATTCGTCCCTTGGCGCTCTGCGTCTTCTTGCTCAACGACAAAATCTTCCTGGCGCAGGGCTACGATTCAAATACGGACAGCATCTTTTATCGGCCCGTCGGCGGCCGGATAGAATTCGGCGAGCGCGGCTGCCAAGCTGTCATCCGCGAGCTGCGCGAAGAGATCAATGCCGAAGTAAGCGACCTGGAATACCTGGGCGCGCTAGAGAACATATTTGAGTACGAAGGCGCGCCTGGTCACGAAATCGCGCTTATCTACAGCGCTCGCTTCGTGGACGAGCGCTTCAATGACGACGACTTGCGCCTGCGCGGCGAGGACAAGGGCGAAATCCTTTACGAAGCGAGCTGGCTGCCCCTGGCACTGTTTCGCGGCGAGGCTGCCGCAGCCCTGTATCCCGCTGGCTTGCTCAAGCTGCTGGACACGATCGGATCGACCTTGGCATAATCTGGAAGCAGCTGGAACCGACGCGCCGTTCAGCTCCGTTCAGGTCCCTTGCCTTACTGCAATCTTCACAATGCGATACTATATGTAAAATCAAGAAAATAATGCGAAAACATCAGGACACTGTAGGGGCGACCAATCTGGTCGCCCGACGTTGCTGCGTTTTGATTTCGGGCGACATGGTATGTCGCCCCTACCAATCCATACATAAAATGGATTTGCATTTCTTTGTTGGAATTACTTATGAGGTGACGAATGCCTGATATAATCATTCCAGACAATGGCTAAAGGGGAAAAGCGATAGACATTCGCATACCGCTGCCCGCCGCCCTTCGTCATCAGGTCGAGGCGGGGGACAAACTCTGGGCGCATTTCATCTCGCTGTTCATTAGCCCGCCCGTCGTCTGGGCGATTTGGATCCTGTTGATCGCGCAGCAATTCAGCCGGAATCCGTTCGAGGCGACCTTCTTCGCGAGCCTCTTCGCGCTGACGATCTGCATCCTGCCCATGGCTTTCGTCGCCTATATGGTCAAAGCCGGTCGCATCAGCGACATGCACATGCGCCACAGCCACGAGCGCTATATCCCCTATTCGATTGCCATTGTCGGGTGCTTGCTGACCGAATTGCTTTACCTGCAATTTGAGGCGAATCCGGTCTTGGTCGTGGTGGCGCTGGTAACCATTATCGAACTAACAATCATGTTGATCGGCACATTCTTCAGCCACATCAGCCTGCACGCGATGGCGATGACCAGCATCATATCCGCCACCACCATCATCTATGGTTTCCACAAGAGTCTGATATTTATTCCGCTCTTGCTTTTGGTGATACTCGCGCGTTTGGCGCTGCGGCGTCACACGGTCTGGCAGATTGTCGTCGGCGCCTTGATTGGTACCTGTACGCCCCTGCTTGTCATCGCTGGTTTATCCTTGGCGATTCCTTAACTGGGGATGGGGAAATCATCTGGGCGCAATCAAGGTGTCCAGACGCGCGCGCTGCCGTCCCAAGACCAGGAAAGTATCTGGCTGGCGGACTTGTTCCAGACGGCTCCACGCACCAAATTCCCATGTTGGAAGCGCTTTTGCAGCGTCTCGCCTTCCCACAAATAGAGATAAATGTGCGACCAAGACAGCACCCTTGTCTCGTCCGGATCCCATCTGGCGCCGACCACCCAGTCTTCATGGCGCAGAACCAAAGCCGAGCGCGAGTCGGCGACGCTCCAGACATGCACGGTATCATCAGCCGCCCAGGACATCACCCGCGTCTCGTCCCCCGACCAAATCGCTCGCTGCGCGAAACTCCGATGGCGCACACCCGCCATCGAACGGCCATTGACGCTGGCGCCGTCGGTTTCGTATACGGCGACTGTGCCGTCAGCGAACCAAGCCAGCAGCCTGGAATCATCGTGATTCCAAACCAAGCCCTGCAGCAAAGCGCGGTGAGGCAGCGAATAAGTCGCGGCGTTTTCACCCGACGCCGCGTCCCAAGCCACAATGCGGCCGTCTTCCGACCAGGCTCTCACCTGCGAGTCGTCGGCGCTCCAAGCCGCGCTGACAATCGCGCCGGAGCGTTCAAAGGTTACAGCTGTGCTGCCGTCGGTCAATGACAGAATCGAACCCTTGCCATTTGCCGTGAAGACAAAAGCCCGCGTTCCATCGGCGTTCAGCGCCAGATGAATCGGCATGCCGTCGACTTGCCAGGCAGTGATTCGCGCGCCGTCCTCAGCTCGGCTTTGCAGGACCAATCCGCTTTCGTCCGCGGACAATATGGTCTGGCCATCTTCGCTCCACAGAGCCTGTGTCAGCGGGCTGCCATCGTGGTCAATCGACTGCAGCAATGCGCCATCTTCCGCCGACCAAACCCGCGCCAAGCCGCTCTGCGCCGCCGTCAGGATCTGCGTTTCCGCCGGATTCCAGGACGCGGTTACCACGCCGCCGCTGTGCTCCAAAACCAGTGTGGCCCCCTGTGATTGCGCCGCAATGGGCGATATGTGCAATGCGATGAGGCATAAAGCGAACAAAGCCGAAAACAATCTCAACATGGTCTTACCTGTCCATTTCTAATGGAGACGATATTGTTACAGCTTACCATAGAAATCTTAAATTCCGATGACGCGGAATCTTGTTGTTTCGTTATGAATATCCTGCCCGCCTGCCCGCGCAACCTTGCCAGCCGCGCCCACTAACAGTATCATCAAAGTAAGACGATATGCTTTAAGGCAGTAACCATGTCCAGACCCAACATCTTGCTCATGATCGCCGACGACCACCGCCATTCCGCCATTGGCGCGCTAGGAACGGAAGCCGTCAGCACGTCGACCTTCGATCAGTTGATCGCCGACGGCGCCTGCTTCACTCAGGCGCATATCATGGGCTCGACATCGGGCGCAGTCTGCATGCCCAGCCGCGGCATGCTGATGACCGGGCGCAACCTCTTCGCCACGCCCGATCCCCTGCCGGATGACGCGCCCCTGCTGCCGGAACTGCTAGCGCAAAACGGCTACCAGACCTTCGCGACCGGCAAGTGGCACAATCGCCGCGGCAGCTATGCCCGCGCCTTCAACAGCAGCGGAAAGGTCTTCTTTGGCGGCATGAACGACCAATACGCCATGCCAGTGAACAACTTCGACCCGACCGGCGCCTATGATCCCGAAGACAGCTACATCGCCGATGGCTTTTCGACAACGGTCTTCGCCGATGAAATGATTGAATTCCTGCATTCACGGGAAGCGGAGGACGATCCTTTTTTCGCCTATATCGCTTTCACCTCGCCGCATGATCCGCGTACCGCGCCGCCACCCTATGACAAGATGTACACGCCCGAAGACATCGAACTGCCGCCGAACGTCATGCCGGAACACCCCTTCGATATCGGGATCCGCGATATCCGCGACGAAGTCTTGGCCGACTATCCCCGAACAGAAGCCGAAATTAGGCAACATATCGCGGACTACTACGGCATGATCTCTCACATGGACGCCGATATCGGCCGCATCTTGGGGGCGCTCGAAGACAAGGGCTTGAGCGAGAACACCATCGTCATCTATACCTCCGATCATGGTCTTGGCGTCGGCCAGCACGGTCTGATGGGCAAACAGAATCTCTACGACCACAGCATGCGCATTCCGCTCATCGTGCGCGGACCGAGCATCCCGGCCGGATACAAGTGCGACGCCCTGGTATATCTGCTCGACCTTTTTCCCACCTTGCTGGAACGCGCCGATGTCGCAGTTCCCGCCGGGCAAGACGGCTACAGTCTCAACGGGATCCTGGGTCGCTTGACGCACAAGCACCGCCGCTCAATCTTCTCGGCTTATCAAGGCGTCTTCGGTCACCCGCTCGGCCGACCCTACCAGCGCAGCATCAAGGACGATCGCTACAAGCTGATTCAGTCGGTGCTCGACGGTCGCGAAACCTGGCAGCTCTTCGATTTGCAAGCGGACCCGCACGAATTGAAGAACTTGGTACATGACAAGGAATACAGCCGCCTGATGCTTAAGTTGATGAAAAGCCTGAAAGAACGCCAAGCGCGGCTGAAAGATCCAGTACTGCGAGACAATTAGGCGCTTCCTTTTATCTACCCCGCCACCCGGCATCTATCACAGGAGACTAAGAAATGACAGAAAACATTCGCATTGACGGCGCGCGCCTCTGGGAAAGCATCATGGGAATGGCAAAGATCGGAGCCACCGCCAAGGGCGGCAGCCATCGCCTGACGCTCAGCGATGAAGACAAGATCGGGCGCGACCTCTTCGCCGCTTGGTGCGCGGACGCGGGACTGTCCATGTCCATCGACGAAATGGGCAATATGTTCGCCAGATGCCCGGGCAGCGACAATTCGCTCGCGCCGGTTGGCATCGGCAGTCACCTCGATACGCAACCCTTCGGCGGCAAATTCGACGGCGTCTTTGGCGTATTAGCCGGCTTGGAGGTGGTACGCACGCTGAAGGAGCACGGCATCAGGACGACGACCCCGTTGGAAGTGGTCAACTGGACCAACGAAGAGGGCGCGCGTTTCGCGCCGGCTATGCTGGCTTCTGGGGTTTACGGCGGCGTCTTTGACCTCGATTGGGCGCAGGCGCGTGTGGCGATCGATACCGGCGCGACGGTGCTCGACGAGCTGAAGCGCATCGGCTACCACGGCGAGCAATCGGCGCGCCAGCACGACTTTTCCGCCTTCTTCGAATGCCATATCGAGCAGGGTCCCATCCTCGATAGCGAGGGCATTACGGTGGGCGTGGTGGACACGGCGCAGGGTTTCCGCTGGTACGACATCTCTTTTGAAGGTTTTGCCCAGCACACCGGCTCAACGCCGATGATTGGCAGGCGCAATGCCCTGCTTGGCATGGCGAAAATCGTACAAGCCGTCGATGATATCGCCCAGGAACACACGCCTTTGGCTCGCGGCACCGTCGGCGGACAAGTCGAGGTCGCGCCTGGCTCGCGCAATATCATACCGGGCAAGGTCAACTTCACCGTCGATATGCGCCACCCCTCCGCCGAAACGCTGCTGGCGATGGATGCCGCGCTGCGCGGCGTCTGCGCCGAAGTCGCCGCCGAGATCGGCCTCGAATTGTCCTTGGAAGAAATCTCCTACACAGCACCCGTCGCCTTTGACAAACGCTGCGTGGCCGCGGTCAAAGGCGCCTGCGAGCGACTCGGCATTTCGCACAGCTATATCACCTCGGGCGCCGGGCACGATGCCTGCTTCGTCGCCAACATCGTGCCAACGACCATGCTCTTCGCGCCTTGCAAAGATGGCATCAGCCATCACGAATCGGAAAGCGCGGAAGCCGAAGACCTCGAAGCCGTTGGCAATGCGCTGCTGCATGCCGTTCTCGATGTCGCCGGCGTGGCGAGCTAAACGCCGGGCAGTGTATTGAATTCGCTTGAATTGAAGAACAAGATCTACCTGACAACCGGTAGGGGTGATACGCTGTAGCGTCCGACGAGTAGAAACTGCATAGGAATAGACTGTCAGTCGCCCTTACCAGATCATACCATTATGATCCGAAACTATACATTCTTAAGGTAGCATCGTGAACTGGCGCATCATCACACTCCTGCTCCTGATTGGACTGGTCCTCATCTTCGGCCTCAGCCTGATCGAACCCCATAGCGGCAGCGCGAATGCCTCCCAGGCAGCGCGCACGCAATTTGCAGCGCCGCCGGCTGATATTTCCGGGTTTGCCCGCGCCATCGACCCTTGGGATTGGCAGCTCCCGCGTGACCACGGCGCGCATCCCGAATTTCAAACCGAATGGTGGTATTACACCGGGGTTCTGGCTACTGACGACGGCAGACGCTTCGGCTTTCAGTTCACGATTTTTCGCCGCGCGCTTTCGCCGCTGCCAGTGGATTCGGATTCCGAATTCCGCGCCAGGGACATCTATATGGCGCATTTCACCATCAGCGATATCGCCGCGGCACGCTTTTATCACGATACGCGCTATAGCCGCGGCGCCGCCGGACTGGCCGGCGCGAGCCCCAGCGAAGAGCTGTCGCGCTATCGCGCCTGGCTGGAAGACTGGCAAGTCTTCGCCGAAAACGCCACCGTCACAGTTCAGCGCATCCGCGCCGCCAGTGGCGAATTCGCCCTGGACCTGAGGCTCGAACAGACGAAGCCCCCCGCCCTGCAAGGCGACATGGGGCTCAGCCCAAAGAGTGAGGAAATCGGCAACGCCAGTTACTACTACAGCCTGACGCGCCTGGCGACAAGCGGGACCATCACGCTGGGCGCGGAGTCTTTCTCGGTCAGCGGCAATACCTGGATGGACCATGAATTCAGCACCAGCGCCTTAGGCGACCAGGCGCAGGGTTGGGATTGGTTCGGCTTGATCTTCGACAACGACAGCGAACTTATGATCGGGCAAATTCGCCGGACTGACGGCAGTATTGAGCCGGCTTTCGGCGGCCTGCTAGTCTATCCGGACGGCGGCGCGCGCGCGCTGGACGCGGCCGATTTCACCCTGACTGTCACCGATACCTGGCGCAGTCCGCATACCGACGCCGTCTATCCGGCCGGCTGGCATGTTCAAGTCTTGGGCGCGGAGGGCTTCCAATTCAGCGTCGCGCCCTTGCAAGCCGACCAAGAACTGCATGGCGCGGGAATACAGTATTGGGAAGGCGCGGTGCAAGTGAGCGGCGACGTCAGCGGATTTGGCTACGCCGAGCTGACCGGCTACGTTGATTCCATGCGGGATCGTTTCTGAGCCTAACTTATGAGCGTAGCATCTGAGCAAAACAATGAGCGAAAACCGACATCGCCGCAACAGTTATGACAGCGTGGCGCGGCTCTACGACAGCGCCCGCCCAGCCTACCCCGAAGCGCTTTTCGATGACATCGCGTCCTACGCGCGGCTTGATGAGATGTCGCGCATCCTGGAAGTCGGCTGCGGCACCGGGCAAGCGACCCTGCCCATGGCGAGGCGCGGCTACAGCATTGACGCTGTTGAGCTTGGCGCGCGCATGGCGGCCATCGCCCGCGGCAAGCTGGCGGCTTATCCCAAAGCAAGTATCCAATGCGCGGACTTCGAGACGGTCTCGCTGCCCCACGCGGCTTATGACCTGCTGCTATCGGCGACAGCCTTTCACTGGATCAACCCCGCGATGCGCTTTCACAAAGCGCGCGACTTGCTCAAGCCGGGCGCCGCGCTGGCGCTTTTCTGGCACAGGCCCACGCTGACCGAGCTCAGCCACCCTTATTTTGAAGCGCTGCAAAGCGTGTATGAGCGCGTCGTCCCGGAGCTGGCGCGAGGCTTTTCCCCGCCGCCCAGCCCAGCAGACCTGCGCACCGAATACGACCAGCTCATCAAGGACAGCGGTTTCTTCGGCGATTTGCTTGTGCAAAAGCACTATGTGGCCACCGAATACAGCGCCGCGGCATATATCAATCTGCTTAATACTTTCTCCGACAATCGCTCGCTGGAGGCTCCAAAACGAGAACGATTGCTGGCGGGCATCAAGACGGTCATCAAGGCGGAATTTGGCGGCAAGATCATTCGGGAGACCGTCGCTTTGCTGTATTTGGCGCGCAGGTTGTAGAGCCCGGCTTAGCGCAGGCGGATACGGGCTAAGCGCGCGCCGCCTTTCACGTGTATAATCCGCTATTGGCATTTGACCCACAGGAAAGGACCAGGCATGATTCGCGCCTTGATCACCGGTGGCGCTGGTTTCATCGGCAGTCACCTATCGGAACGGCTGCTCAATAACGGATATAGCGTAACCGTCATCGACAATCTCTCTACCGGGCGACTGGGCAATATCGAACAGCTCGCGCCCAAGCCCAACTTCAGCTATGCCATCGAAGACATCCGCAACATCCACGTCATCGACCGACTGGTCAGCGAATGTGATATCATCTTTCATCTTGCCGCGGCTGTCGGTGTCAGAAATATCATCGACCGCCCCATCAATACCATCGAGGTCAACATCGGCGGCACCGAAACCATGCTTAAAACCGCCAGCCGCTATCGCCGGCGCATCATGATCGCCTCCACTTCCGAGGTCTACGGCAAAGGCGTTAGCTTCCCATTCCGCGAGGATGACGACACGCTGTCCGGTCCCACCGTGCGCAGCCGCTGGAGTTATGCCGCGTCCAAAGCCATAGACGAATTCCTGGCTTTTGCCTATCACGCCGAAGTCGGCTTGCCCATCACGCTCTTTCGGCTCTTTAATACCGTGGGGCCGCGCCAGGTCGGTCAATATGGCATGGTCGTGCCGCGCTTCGTGCGCTGGGCACTGGCGAACGAACCGATTCAGGTCTACGGCGACGGCCAACAACAGCGCTGCTTCGGCAATGTCTACGATATCGTTAGCGCGATTCAGCGCCTGGCGGAAAGCGAAAGCACAGTCGGTCAACTGTATAATATCGGCAGTGACGAAGAAATCAGCATCCTGGAACTCGCCCAGCGCATCCGCGACCGCGCCGACAGCGCCTCGGAAATCAAGCTCGTTCCCTACGAGCAGGCTTATAAACAACCCGGCTTCGAGGATTTCCGCCGGCGCGTGCCATGTATCGAGAAAATCCGGGGGGCAATTGATTGGCAGCCCAGCACCTCGCTCAACGAGACCATTGATCAGATCATCGCCTATTATCAAGCAGAGATGTTCCCGGCATAAGCGCGCATTTGTCCTTTACAATATAGGCTGTATCAAGGCTTGAGGGACGCCATGCACGTCGCCATCAATGGCTGGTTTTGGGCTGAAGAATCTACCGGCAGCGGGCAGTATCTGCGTCACCTCGTCGCCAACCTAAAAAAAGTCTCGCCGTCGCTACAGCTTTCGCTGGTATTGCCCCCGCATCTCCCTCAAGCGGCGGACCTTCCCGCAGGCGTCAACGCGATTAAAACCAGCGGCATGTCGCCCCGCGGCAAAGCTGGAAAAGCGCTCTTCGAACAACTCGCCTTCCCTCGCATCGCGGGACGGATAAACGCAGATATCGCCCATGTGCCTTACTGGGCTCCGCCGCTAAGCTGTCCGGTCAAGCTGATAACAACTGTGCTTGATGTCATCCCCTTGCAGTTTCCCATTTATAGCCGGGGCCTGTTGACCAGCCTGTATACCTCTCTGGTCAGCGTAGCGGCGCGCGGCAGCAACCATATCATCGCCATCAGCGAAACCGCCAAACTCGATATCGAAGAATACCTGGGCATTCCGGAAGACAAGATCAGCGTCGCTTACCTGTCCCATGACCTGCGTTTCCATCCCCGTTTGGGCAGTGAGCGCGACGCCGCCGTGCGCGAGAAATACGGCCTGCCCGAGCGCTTTACGCTCTATCTGGGTGGCTTTGACTGGCGCAAGCAGGTCAATATGCTTTTGCTGGCCTATACCTACGTGGCGGAAGCCGACGGCGATACGTTTCCGCTGGTGATCGCCGGGCGCGAACCCGCATGGGACGATCAGCTTTTCCCCGACATGCGCCAATACAGCAGCAAGCTCGGCTTAGACAACTATGTGCGCTGGATCGGCTTTGTCGACGAAGCGGACAAGCCGTCGCTCTATCGTCTGGCTGATGTCTTCGCCTTCCCGAGCCTGTACGAAGGTTTTGGCTTGATGGCTTTGGAAGCCCTTGCTTCCGGCACGCCGGTCGTTACCTCAAATGCCCTCGTCTTTGAAGAAGTGCTGGAAGATGCCGTTTATATGGTGGATAATGCGCGGGAGATGGCCGGCGCGATCATCGCGCTCTTGATTCAGCAGCCCTTGCGCGAGGCAATGATCAATCAAGGCTTGGCGCTGGCCAGCAAGTATTCCTGGCGCAAGACCGCCCAAGAGACGCTAGCCGTTTATGAAGAGGTCTTGCGCGCGCCATCTCAGCGAACCTAGCATCACATTCTAGGACCGGGCGATGACATCCGATCAAAGCGACAGACGAGAAATGAGCTTGCTGCAAAAGCTCTCATTGCCCGAGGAATCAGCCCCGCCCTGGAGTCTGTTCTCCGCGGCGCTGACCGTCGGCGTGATGCTCGTCTGCCTCATCGTGATTGGGCCCGCCCTGGCATCGCTCTTGCTCGGCCGCCAGCAAGCGACGCCCGACCTGCTCATGTTAAGCTGGGCGCTGGGCATGGGCGCCACAGCCCTCTTTGTCCTCGTCAACCGCCGCGGCAACTTGGAAAGTTGGCGGGCATTGCGCCTGAGCAAGCGCGGTCCGCCACTGCCGCTAATGGCGCTGCTTGGCGTGGCAATCGCGCTCTTCATCAATTTGCTCGTCAGCCTGCCCAGCGGTCAGTTCCTGCCCCTGCCAGAGGTATATGGCATAGGCGCGCAAGCACCCATGAGCCTCATCGCCGGGTCCCTGCTGCTGGTATTTTTGCAGCCATTGGCGGAAACACTGGTATTCCAGGCATTGCTCCTGCCATCGCTGCGCTGGACGCTGGGTGCCTGGCGCGGACTTTTCGCAGTCTGTCTCGTTTTCGTCTTGCTGCGCCTGATCGTATTTTTCTCGCCCTGGCAATCTGTCTACGATGCCCTGTGGTATGGGCTGGTCTATCCATTTTCTGTTTGTCTCGCCTTTAGCCTGCTCAAGGCGCACAGCGCTTCCAGCTTGTCCGTGCTGGTCGCGCGCATAAGCGCCGGTTTAATCTTTTTATTGACAAGTCTGGCGCTTACCGGCTTGTAAACTCATTGCATATTGTATTCACTTGCACGCTAACGCTCGCGATTCCGAGAAATCAAAAAGGGGGACACCATGTCAAAATCATATCAATTGAGCATCGGCGATATCCAATGCGCCGTACTGCACGAGGGCGCGGCAAGCAAATCAAGCGAGGCGATCGCCGCCCGCTACCCAAGCGTTAGCCGAGCTGAGATTGAAGGCGCCCTCGGCGGAAGGGCGGCGGAGGACAGCCTCAACTGCCTGTATATCAACAGCGGCGGGACGCGCATCTTGGCTGATGTCGGCTTTGGCGCGGCGGGTCTGCCAGACAACGGCCGGCTGATTGCGGCGCTTAACAGCATCGGCTTGGGACCCGCCGATATCGACATCGTATACCTGACGCATTTTCACGGCGATCATATCGCGGGCTTAGTCGCTGACGAGGACCCGCTCGACTTCCCAAACGCGCGCTTCATCACGGTGGCGGCTGAATGGCAGGAATGGATGGAGCGCTGGGGGCAATCAAACAATCCCCAGCAGCGCCAGCAGTTCCAGCGCTTGAGCGCCTTGCAGGACCGCTTCAGTTGCGTGGAAGCCGGGGATGCAGTCGCGCCGGGTGTAACCGTGGTCGACCTGGCCGGGCATACCCTGGGGCATTCGGGCTTGCTGGTGGAATCGGGTGGCGAGCGCCTGCTGCATGTCGTCGACCTCTTGCACCAGTCCTTCCAATTCGCCTACGTCGATTGGCAGTTCATCTTCGATTCCGATGGCGACCTGGCAAGTCAAACGCGGCGGCGCGTCCTGGGCCGCTGCGCCGACGAGGGGCTGCTGACGCTCTTCTATCATCTGCGATTCCCGGGCTTGGGCACGGTAAGACGAAGCGGCGATTCCTTTTCCTGGCATCCCATCGAATAGCGGCTCGTCAAAATCGAATACGCGCGACTGCGCAAAATTGCGCTCTGCGCGGCATATTTGATTTCTGCGCCTTCTTGCGGTATGCTCGTTATGCATTGTCCTTATGTCAGGTCAAGCGAGAACGATTTCTGTAAACCTAAGCTAAAGAGAGGATTTGCCATGCGCAGCTCACGACGACTTATCTGTCTGTTTCTTGTTGCCTTGTTCCTGGTCCTGCCGCTTGCGTCGGTTTATGCCGATGACATGGACGTCATGGATCCAGCCACATTTGGCTTGAACCCCGACAAGCCCTACGATGGCACGCACTTGAACTTCTTGATCTGTTGCAGCACCGCGCCGCAATTCGCCTCCGCCGCTGTCAAAGGCGCTGCCGAATTCACCGCCATGACCGGCATCAGCGTCAGCTGGGGCGATCTGCCTTTCGGCTCGTTCCAGGAACAGCTCTACCTGGAAGCGACCAACCCCAATACCGAGTTTGACATCGTCGCCTTTGTTGACGCCTGGGGCACCAATATCTACGACTTCCTGCACCCCCTCAACGACTTCGTCGAAGAGGCCGGCTTTGACTGGGACGACTATGGACCCGCTTATCAAGGCGCCGCCACGGGCCTCAGCGATACCATCTATGGCATGCCCTTCCGCGGTCATCCTTTGCTGCTGCACTACCGCGCCGATGTCCTGGAAGCGGTTGGCATGGACCCGCCAGCGGCCTGGCAGGACGTCTCCGCCATCAGCCAGGCCATCATCGACAGCGGCATGGACATCGCCCCCATCGCCATGTACTACGGTCTGAATGTCGATCAGAACCTGTTTAACTGGTACAGCCACCTCTGGGGCGCCGGCACCGACATCTTCGACGAAAACTGGCAACCCGTTTTCAACAATGAAATCGGCCTGGCGGCGACTGAACAGTACGCCAGCTACGTGCGCGACGGCTATAGCCCCGATGCCTCGATCGCCTGGAATGAACAAGAAGCCAACCAGGAACTGGTGCAGGGCCGCGCCGCCATGTTCGTCGGCTGGTGGTGGATGGCATCGCGCATGACCAATTCCGAGGTGGCTGAAGTGGCTGATAACGCCGCCTTCGCCCCCGCGCCCGGCTGGGAAGGCGGCGAAACCACGTCCTACGGCTATCTCTGGGCAGTCGGCGTGCTCGATCAATCCGATGACCGCGACGCCGCGCTGGAATATCTGAAATGGCTGACGCACCCCATCACCGAGCGCCGCATCGTCCTCGACGCCTCCGATCCAGCGCTGGATACCAACGTGGCGGTTCGCCTCTCCGTCCTGGCGGATGAAGAAGTGAACGAAGTCCACAACGGCTTGCAGGGCGTGGCCTCCGCTGTATTGGCGGACGCGCGCACCATTCCTTTGATCCCGGAATACACCGAGATCATTCCCTTCCTGGCGGAAGCGATCAACGAGATCGTGACCGATCCCGGCGCGGATATCCAGGCTGTGCTCGACCAGACCGCCGATGACGTCCGCTTTGTCATGCAGGCAGCCGGCTACTACGACTAAGCGCGCAAACCTAAATAGAACGGGCGACTCGCTGAGTCGCCCCTACGCTCTCATTAGTTGTGGCGATAAGATACTATGCGCAAGAAACGCTGGGTCCCCTGGGTGCTTGTGGGACCCGCCCTGCTGATCATCGTCTTGACGACGATCTATCCCTTGCTGGCCGCCCTCTATTTCAGCTTCCATAAATACAACCTGCGGCGTCCGCCTCAATTCGCCATCCAAATCGGCGAGAACGGCATCCAGATTGACTGGAGTCTGCTCTCGCTGGACAACTACACCCTGGCTTTCAGCGACTCGCGCTTCATCAACAGCTTGCAGGTAACATTCTGGTTCACGGTCATCAGCGTCGCGCTGTCCGTCATCATCGGCTTGTTCATCGCCGTCATCGTGCAAAAGGGCGGACGGCTGCATACGCTGACCAAAGTTTTGCTGATCTTCCCCTTCGCCGTCAGCCCCGCCCTCAAGGGCTACAGTTGGCGCTTCATGCTCAACGAAGAATATGGCGTTTACGACTTGATCATCGACCAGTTTATCGTAGGTCCAATCAATGCCCTGCTGTCGCTGATCAACGCGCTGCCCATCGTCGAGATCCCCCTAATCAGCGAATCTATCGTCTGGCTGGGCGACAAGTTCTGGGCGCTCTTCATGCTGGCCATGAGCGAGACCTGGGGCTGGGCGCCGCTGATCGCGCTGATGTTCGTCGGCGCGCTCGGTTCCATCGACGAGCAGATCTTCGAAGCGGCGCGCATCGACGGCGCCAACAGACTGCAGATTTTCTTCCGCGTGACGCTGCCCCTGCTGCGGCCCGTCATTCTGATCGTAACGATGCTCAAAACCATCTTTTCGCTAAAGATGTTCGATCAAGTGGTCACCATGACCGGCGGCGGTCCCGTCCGCGCGACCCAGACCATCAACTATTACATCCATCAAATCGGTTTCGTGCGCAGCCTGGATATCGGTTACGCCTCCGCCATGTCCTATATTCTCGTCGTCGTGCTGACAATTTTCGCGGCGCTCTATGTATCGCTGGTGCTGAACCGCGACTGAGCCAATCTGATGACAGCAAACACAATCGGATCTCAACAGAGCAACCTCCGCCTGCAGAGCCTCAAAGTCCTTGAGACGCTGGCGCTGCTTCTCATCATCGCCTTCATTGCGCTGCCGATTCTCTGGTTGGCGATTACCGCCATCAAGCCGCAGGAAAAAGCCTATTCAACCACTCTGATATTTTCGCCTACGCTGGAAAATTTTGAAATCATCTTTTCCGATACATCGGTCATCATCAACGAGGGCAGCGACCGCGAGCGCGGCGAAGTCGGCCGTAACATGTTCCCCAATGTCATCAACAGCGTCGTCGTCTCCGGCGCGACCATACTCTTCGCCATCCCGCTGGCAACCCTCGCCGCCTACGCTTTCAGCCGCTATAGCTTCTTGGGCAACGGCGTCCTGCTGGTCTGGATCTTGACTACTCAGTTCATCCCCGCCATCGTGGTCGCCATCCCTTTTTTCACGCTGTTTCGCACAATCGAAGTCTTTGGCAGACCGTTGCTCGGCAGCCAACTGGGCTTGATCATCGTCAACATGTCCATCGTCCTGCCCTACGCCATCTGGATGATCAAGGGCTTCGTCGACGCCCTGCCCGGTGAAATCGAAGAAGCCGCATTCGTCGACGGCTGCAACGACTTTCAAATTCTGTTCTTCATCTCGCTGCCTTTGATCCGCCCCGGCGTGTTGGTCGCTTCCGTCTTCGCCTTTATCATGTCCTGGAACGAGTTTCTCTTCGCCCTGATCATCGGGCGCGAGATGCGCACCATGCAGGTGGCGCTGATGACGACAAGCGGCGCCCGCGGCATCATGTGGGAACAGATGGCGGCGGCCGGCTTGGTCGTGATGGCGCCGATCTTCTTCCTGGCGATGTTCATCCGCAAGAACGTTGTCGACGGCTTGACTATGGGCGCGGTGAAGTAGACACGAAATTGTATAGAGAGTAGCTGCTCTTTAACAGCCGAATGCTTGAGCTTGCGGCAGAATTTCCAATTTAAGAGGCGGTATTTTCGGGATGACCTGAAATTGGCAAGGGCGCGGCGCGGCTTCCGCTATTTGATGCGGACTTGATTTTGGTACCCGAAGGTGGCATCTGACCGGTGGATTTGAGATAATCTATGCGCATCTCTGCCAACTTTTTAAGCTCTTTCCTAACCTTAGCCTGCTGATCAAGAATCTCTTGCGGATATTGGAAACTCATGAATATCTCCTCTATATGTATTGAACACTCAATATCTGCAATTGGATGTCGTCTACAGGGTTTAAACAGTCAACAACAGCTAGCAAACGGCGACCCTCATGGTTTATCGTATGTGTCTGCGCTTTACCTATTTCAAGCTCCGTCCAAAAAACAGGGTTATTTAGCATAGCTGTGGCAATTGAAGTCATAAGTGAATCATCAAACTCGGAGGCCCCTCGATCCCAATAGATAGCACGTGTCTGGAAAACACTTAGCATACGATCAGTTTAAGAGCCTACGCGGTAAATTGATGCTGGCCCAAAACAATTATCACCCAACAGCGTACCGCAAACTAACACAAACAACAGAAAATGTCAATAATTTGCCCTATCTTCGGGCGCAGTCAGCCAGCTCTCTGGAATCGCCACCGGCTTGTCCTCACCCGTCACCGCGGCGTACCAGCGCAGCATGTTCACGGCGCGCTCGGTAATCGACTCGGCAGCCGACATGGTGGACAGCCGCGTGTCAAAGAGAATGCCGCCACGCCCGCCACGCAACCGCAAGCGCAGCCGTCGTTTGTCGCCGACGCGGATGCCGCGTCCCGTCTGCAAGCTGATGTCGACGCTGCTGCCGGCCGGCGCCGGCAAATGCCAGACATCGCCCGCCACGATCTCGCGCCCGATGATTTCGCCGCTCGGCATCTTGATGCTGATTTTCAGCGCCCGATTGCCCGCGGGCGCCGTCCCCGTCGCTTTGATCAGGCTGCCTACATGTTCGACGACGCCGCTCTGCAACAATTGCACGACCGCCGACGGATTCGTCGGCGCCAGCGCGCCCAGCCCGGCTAAAGCGCCGTGGCGATCGGACATGACCTGCGCCACACCGCTGATTGGCAGCGCGTCAGACAATAGCAGCATATCCAGCGCGCCCTGTCCGCTGCTGGCCAGCGTCGCGCCACCCGTCACGATCAAACCCAGGCGCGAAAGTGCGATTCGCGCAGCGCTTTCCGCGCCGGACCGCTCCGCATCAGCGAGCAGCAACTGAATGGCAGCCCGCAGCAACGCGAATTCGATATAGCGCTCGCGCATGTCCAGCGGCATATTGAGCGAGCGCAGGCTTTTCTTGACCGCGTAACCCGCCAGTTCGCCCTGGCGCGGGTGAAAAGGCAACCAGGCTTTGACAGCCTCTTCCCCGGCCAGTTCCAGCGTGTTGGCCGCGCTCTGACCCATGCCGATATCTGTCCGCAGGGCGGAATGGCGCTTGTCGCCCTGCGCGAGGCAAAGGGCGCTTTTGGCGCCGCCAATATCGACGGACAGCACAGCTGTGTCCAGCATGCGCGCGAAGAACGCCGTCATCATCTCGAAACTGTGGGCGGAGGGCAAGACGCCCGTGTCGCTGATCGGCGCGATGTTCCGGTAGCTGCCGCCAGCACGCCGCCGGAACTCATCATAGAAGCGCGAGAGAACCTGCTGCGTCGCATCGATAGCTTCGCGCTGCGGCGTCGGCCGGATATTCGGCGCGGTCATCACCTCCACCAATTGACCGAGCGTTTCGCGCGCGCCAGCCGCCAAATCCTTGTTGCCGGCATAAAGAACCGTGGGTCTGTTGCCGGGCTGAATCGCCGCTACCGCCTGCCGCGCCAGATCCAGCATGTTTTGCATGGCGGCGCGCGCCCCGCCGTCCGTACCGCCGCAGATGAAGATCAGATGCGGACGGCTTTCCACGATGCGGTTCAAGCGCGCCCGGTCGCTCAAGCCATCCTGCAAGTGAACCTGCGCCACCACGTCGGTGTAAAAGGGCACAAGCGCGCGCCGGGCGGACGCGAGTCCTTTGTCCGGCAGCAGCCCTAGCAAAACCAGCTTGATGGGCGCTCCCGCGCTGGCGGTTGTGATGCAAAAGTCAATGCCAATGCGTTCCGACTGCTCCGGCTTGATCAACTCGCCGTCATCATCAAGAAAGCGGCGATCCGCCGCCGCCGACAGCTCGCGCAAGATTTTGATCAAGCCAAGCCGCGCGTCATCAGCCGGCGCGTCAATCGTTGTCTTGCCCTGGCGGCGCGCCACCAATGCGTATTCGCCATCGACGACATCAAACAGCAAGACGCGCGTATTCACGCTGCCAAAATCGACCGCCAGTATGGAGTCTTTGCGCCCTTCAGTCATCCTCAGCTCCCAAACTGAAAGACGAATCCAATTCGTTCCGCCAAGATGGTCAACGTGGTGATCATGGTTGTCGCATAGATCGCGCCGAGCGCCGTCACAATGAAGATCTTGCCGAAGTTGCGAATGCCGCGGCTAAGTGGACTTTGCACTGGCGCGCCATGCTCATCGCGCCGCGCCTGCCATTGGAAGTAGACCAGCGCGGTCATGGTACCGATGAAAACCAGCAAGGTATTTGTCAATGCTTGGAAGTCAGTCGCAAGTCCATCGGGAACGGCAGCCGTCGCGACAATCAGGGGAATCAAAGTGCCTCGCAATCCACCGACGACGGCGGTTGCCGCGCTGACAACGATGACAACCGCCAGCGCGCTATTGGTCAACCAACTCAATGACGCGATCGGCTTCATCAGAAGCAGCAGCCCAAAGAGCAGCGCCGTCAGAAATATCGCCACATCCGCGCTATTGCCTAGTACGGTCCAACTGGTTTCGGGATTCTGAATATCCAGCAGGTAGGGCAAGATCAGGCTCTCATAAGCAACGATGGTCGCGAAGGCCGCGCTCATCCCCACAAAGATATAGACGGCTGTTCGATACAAATAACCGACCAGAGGCAAATCACCCAGAACATAGCTGAACACCATCAGGGTCAGCGCAAAACTCAGCAGCGTCATCATACCTTCTGACATCAAGGCGGCTCCGTCAGTTGCCCTTGGGCGCGCTTCTGCGCCGCGCCAGCGCCCGCGCCACATAAAACACGTTGCCCGCCACGATCACCAGCACAGCCGCGATCGTGCCCAGGGTCATGGCATTGAGGCGCTGTTCTTCTTGCCGGTCGGCGCGCAGCAGCACGAATTCCGCGCGATCGACCTGTATTGGCGGATCCGCTTGATAAAAGCGCGGCTGAGGTTTGCCCAGCCGCAAGGAGAAATCAAAGCGCAAGACTGTCCGCTCGCTCTCCGCACTGGCCCTGTCATCCGACGATCCAGCCCCGGCGGCCGGCGACAAGTATTGTTCGACCAGGAATGATGCGATCCAGGCTTCAATGCCGTCCGGCAACAAGATATTGATCCAACTGCCGTCGCCGTTTTCACCGAGCGCGGGGAAGGTATCGCCGGCCGTCGCCACAGCCAGTATATCCGCGGCGGTATTCGGTCGGCGGCGGATATTTACCAAACCCCCCGCAATCACCTCTACCACCGGGCTGGGAGTCTGCGTGGCAGTAGGCTCGAGCGTAGGCTGCGCGATTTCTGCTTGCGGCTCCGAAGGCATTACGGTCGGCATGATCGTCGCTGTTGGCGACGGCGCGGACGTCGGTGTTACGGACGGGGTCTGGGTCGCCGCCGCTGTCGCGGACCCAGCCAGCGTGGGGGGCGGGGCGGACGCCTCGTCCTCTGTAAGGGCAACTTCGCGCTGGGGCCGCAAATCATAGTCGGCGTATTGGGCTTGCAGTTTTTGGTTATAGGTATAAGCATCGCGCAAACCCAGGAACATGCCCACGATGTCCGCGTGCGCGTCAATATATGGCTGCGCGAGCGGTTGAGCGGCGTAGCCGGCCGCGGCGATGAAATCACTGTCGGTCTCCGGCGCCACCTGCTCCGCCCAATGACGGATATCCTCGGCGCGCTCGGCGATCAGCAGGATCAGCTTCATTCTGTCCAAAGAGCTTAATTCAAGCCCGGTCGGCTCGCCACGAGCCGAGCTCTTGACAATGCTGGCGAAATTACGGCTCAGATCGCGCAATCCCAAGGCGCCGCCGCTCAAATAGCGCAAGATGAAATAATCGCTGTTCTCTTCCAAGCGCGTCGACAGCGGCGCGACCGAGCGCGCAATCGCAGCGATGACGTTGCGCGCGTGCGCGATGGCAATCGGATTGCTGCTGACGATGATGGGCTTCGCGCCTTGGGCGAAGATATGACGCAAGATCACATCCGCCAGATCATCCAGCTCGCCGGCGGCCGTGGGTCCATATTCAAATGCCACCAGCGCGTAATCGGCGCCGGTGAGACTATCCAATAAGTTGAAAGCAGCATTGGCGCTGCGGCGATCCTCTTTGAACTCCAGCGGCGGCAATTCGCCTTCGATGAATCCAGACGACGCAAAGGGCAGTGCCAGCACCAACAGCAGCAGAATCGACACCAGCACATTCGGCACAGCCCCCAGAGAGAAGACGCGCTCTCCCCGCGACAAAAGACCGCCTGTGGATTCACTATCGTCTGTCGCCGCCGTCCCGCCAACCATATCCCGCAGCAGCTCGACCTGCTCCTGCTGCGCCTTGGACAAAGCCAGCGGGCTTATCACGCCGCCGGGACGATGTATGATTTCTGGCGTGACCAGCAGCTCATCGACATCGTAGAGCGCCTCGCGCGGGGACGCCGCTTCCTCCTGCGGCCGAACCTGCGCGCGATCCCGCAAAGCCAGCAAGCGGTCGTCCAGTTCCTCAACCGGACGTTCGCCTAGCTGCAGCGCCAAATCCGCGGCTGTCGCCTCCGTCGGCGCGGCTCTTGCTCGGCGCAGAAAGCCTGGGATCAGGCGGAAAAAGCCCCGCGGTCCACTCGCTGCCAATCCCTCGCCGGGCGCGCTGGCGGAAGCGCCGCCGCGCCCGCGCAAGAAGCGCGGAACCAAGCGAGAAAGCCCGCGCCGGCTGCCCTGCGCGGGCTCTTGCTCTTCCGTTTCCTCGTATGGCAGCCAGTTGAAGTCGTCGTTCATGCCTAACCCCGGTAAGAGCGATCTTGACCGAGCAGGACACGCATGCCAGTTACCACCGCGCCCAAAGCGATACCGAGCAGAATCGCCCGCGCGCCCGCGCTCACGGGTACCTCCAGCAGCCAGTCGCTCCAGACGCGCAGGGGCGCGAGCGACTCAATCGGCAACGTTCCCAACAGCACAAGTACCAGGACAGTGACAAAGAGCAAACCCCAGATATCGGCGCGCTTGGACATAACCCGGGCGCCGCCTTGCACCATGGACAGAAAAAGCAGCGCCGCCAGCGCCGATTCGATCGGCACTTGAACCGCCGCCAGCAGCGACGTGTCGCCCTGGTTGCTCCAGTACCACCAGATGGTCAGGCTGAAGCTGGCAACCAGCACAATACTAAAAAAAGCCCCGCGCAACACGCGGTTCAGGTGCACATAAAGCAGGTTGGCGATGCCGATGATGATGGTGACCGCGGAGGTGATCGCGACCAGGCGCAGCATGATCGCCGCTGGCAAGCCCAGCATACGCGCGATTAGCGGCGCGCCAGCCAGATCCCCATACAATTCCGGCTGGTCGCCCAGCAGCAAGCTGAGCAAGGTAATCAGTCCAACCGCAAAAGCGATAAAAGCCGAAAACGCGATGCCGATTCGCTGGACGCGGCTCATGCTTTATTTCCTGCGGAAAATCATAATGCCAAGGACAATCAGCGCGAGTGCCGCCCCAACAAGCAATGTCCAACTGCCGATTCCCAATTGACCGCTGACGTTTATCAACAGCAGGATCGCCATAAGCGCGATCAACAAAGCGCGCCATACGTCCTGTGCCGAGGCGTCGGCGCGGGCGGTCGATTCATGCGACAGATAAGCGGCCGCGCTGAAGAGCTGCTCGCCAATCAAGACTTCGTCGGCCATGGCATAAGCGATGGCTTGTCCCTCCAGTTGATCGCTGACGGCGAAGCTGCCCTGCCCCTGTCGTTCGGCGCTATCGAGTATCAGCGCCAACTCCGGACCAAAACTGCCAGCTAGGATATGGGCGGAGGGTTGCTCGACAGCCATGGTCGCTGTCAAACCCGCGGCGAAAGCCATCGAGCGGGGACCTTGCGGCAGCCATTGGGCGCGGGTTCGGCGATCCTGGCCTTGCCAGGCGCGGCGAATCGTGTCCTGGCACAAAGGTATAGTCGCCGACGAGGACGTGCTGATGACCGGCGCGACATCGCCGGAGCCAGCCGCTTTGATGATATGATAAAAGAGTTCCGCTTCGGCGGCGGCCACGGCCGCGTTTTCCGCGTCGACGCCGGCGCTGCCAAAAGATAAATGCAGGGGCTTGCCCGCTTCTATCGCCTGTCCCAACCAACCGGACAAGCGCTTGAAACCCGGCGCCCTTTGCTGTGACATGCGGGCAGAGCGCCGCGCGTGAAAATAGCGCGCGCTATACACCAGCACGATCGTGATCATGACAAACAGAATCGTATAGACTTGCAGCGTGGCGTCGTCCACCCGCCAATCTCCTAATCGTCCGCCAGCCGCCGCCGCAGCCTGTCGATGCCGTCGGGCGCTTCCAGCAGCTCCGCCAGGTCGCGCGCGTCCTCCCGCCCGCCCCACAATCCCGCCAGCGGCTGCGCCATCCACATAACCTGCGCCAAAACCGGCGCGATCGGTTCGATGACGTCCAGCGTCAGCAAGGCGTAGGGCGCGCCGCCACGGACTTTTAAGCTGTCAATCCAGGCTGGGATTCGGTAAGGATTTTCCATAGAAGGCAGTATAGCATGGGGCGGCATTTCGGGATACTTGGGCGGGGCGCTATTTGCGGGGCTGTGGAAGGACTGTGAGGATGGTAAATCAATCTCATCAAATTATTTTTCGCCAAAGAGGCCACAGGTGATTCACCACAAAGACACAAAGAGCGCGAAGTTTACTTTAATTGACATGATATCCGATTCTCAATATCACATTTTGACACTTGTTTTGAACATCATCTGTGGAACTACCCCTCTTATCTTGCGCAGCCTCTTTTGACGCGCCGCTCCTAGGCGCAAAAACAGTCCGAGACTTCAGAGACGCCAAGCAACTTAGAAACCAAATATGTGTTCCTTCGTGACCTTCGTGTCTTTGTGGTGAGCATAATCCCCGCCCCTGCTACAATGAAACCATCCAACATATCAGGGAGAGTGCGCCATGTTTCAACGACTGAGAGGCAGCGCGCAAAGCGCAACTGCCGAATTCAAAACCTTCATCATGCGCGGCAATGTCGTCGACCTTGCCGTCGGCATCATCATCGGCAGCGCCTTCAAAGGCATCACCACCTCGCTGGTCAAAGACGTCGTCACGCCGCCCATCGGCCAGCTCACCGGCGGGCTCGACTTTTCCCAATGGGTCATCCCGCTCGATTTCTTGAATTTCGGACGGGAAGTCGCCGCGGAAGCCGTCGCCACCATCAATATCGGCAACTTCGTCAATGTCGTGATCGACTTTCTCATCACCGCCGCCGCCATCTTCTTTCTGGTTAAATTCGTCAACAAGCTGGACCAAGCCGTCGATGACATCGGCGACATGCTCGATGGCGAAGAACCGGAGCCAGTACCAGAGCCCGAACCCGAACCCGAACCGGAGCCAGAGCCGGAACCCGAACCTGAACCGGAGCCAAGCACGGATGAAAAGATATTGGCGGTTCTGGAGAGAATCTCGGCGCAGCTCGACAAGGCATGACAGCATCGGCTATAGTTTATGCAGTTCGAATGCTCAGGAGATAAATGTTATGTCTGACGACAAGATCAAAGATGCCTTAAAGATGATGCCCTACGGCTTTTATGCCTTCACCAGCAAAAACGGCGACGATGTCAACGCCATGGTTGTCAACTGGGTGTCGCAGATGTCTTACGAGCCGCGCCTGCTCGCCGTCGGCATTCAGAAGCACTGCTACTCGCACGGTCTGGTGGAAGCGGGTCAAGCCTTTGGATTGAATCTCTTTCTGCAAAGCGACAAAGACGCCATCATGGGCGTCACCAGCGGACGCGCCAAGAAGCCGGAAAAGATGAACGAAGCGCAATTTAGCGCCGCGCCGCGGACCGGCGTGCCCGTCTTGGCGGACGCCGCCGCTTACATCGAATGTAAAGTGACGCGGATCGTCGATGTCGGCGGCGACCACAACATCGTGGTGGGCGAGGCGATCAACGCCGATGTGATGAAAGCAGCCGATCCGCCCGACCTGCTCTCGCTGACCCAATTGGGCTGGAGTTACGCCGGCTAGCCCGCGGCTAGACTGTCATCCGGCTGGCAATTCGCCGCTTTCAAATACCGCTTGAAGACGCTGTATCAGCGTCTTCAGGCTATGCTCGCGTATGACGCCGTCTCGCAGCGCCTGTCCGATTCGCTCGCGCTCGCCGTCGGGCAATGCCAGCAAATGCGCCAGGCGCTCGCGCAAACCCGTCACATCCTCCGGTCCATCAATCATCAGCAGTTCGCGGTACTCGCCCAAGGCCGGCGCGAACGCTGGATTGCAGACCACTGTCGGCAAAGCGCAAGCCATGCTCTCCAGCGCGGATTTGTCAAACAAGCCCACCGGGCTGGTATTGACCGCGACCGTCGCCCGCCGGTTCCAATCCCGCACTTGCTCGGCCGGCAGATCGCCCATGAACTGGCAGCGCTCGCCCAGCCCATGAGTCTCACATAGCGCTTCCAGTTCGCGCAGATAGCGGTCGGGATAACCGGGCTGCACGCCTCCGACGAAGGCGAGTCGCGCCTCAGTTCCCGCCAGCGCCCGAATCGTCGTCGCCTGATGTTTGATCGCCGCCAGCCGCGCCACCTGGATAACAAGCGGGCAACCGTCCGAAGTCGGCTCCTGAACTCCCCCTCCCTCGTTTTGGGGGAGGGGGCCGGGGGGTGGGGGCGAATAAAAGTCGCTGTCGATGCCCTGCCCGACCACGCGCAGCTTGTCTGTCGGGAGCGGAAAGCTGGTCGCGACAGATGTTACCGCGCGCCAAGACATGGCTGTGGCTGCCCGCAATTGCCGCGTCTCTTGCCGATGCGCGTACCACAAAACCAGCGGGATGCCGCGGGCTTTGAGAAGCGGTCCGGCCAAAGCGGCGAAGAGCGGCATCATGTGCGCGAAGCAAAGGTTGTAGCGGCGCGCCGACAGCAGGCGCGTCAAATGTCGATAGAAAGCAGCCAGACGCCGCGCCCTGCTCCAACCATGTTCGCGCCCGGCCGAAAACACCCGTGTGTTGTCCGGCAGATCCACGACGCCGCGATACATGGTGATCACGTCAATCGTTTCGCAATGCCCAGCTAGCTCGCGTATCCAGACACTGCCGAAACCCAGCACAGGGTCGCTCGCATCGGTCGCCAGATTGAAGAGCAGCAGTCGCAAACCGGCCCTCAAAATTACTGCAAATCACTAGAGCTATGTGATAACATTATCATACGGTGCCCAGACTTGAATACAGTGATATCAATATATTCCAAAAACACACATGAAGACAATTCACAACTTTCAACGTGGTGATGTAGAGGTATTCTGTGGTGACGCATTAGAAGTCATGTCACAATACATTCCTGATCTCTCTATTGATTTGATATTTGCAGACCCCCCCCTACAATATCGGTAAGAACTTCTCTAATTTCATTGACAAGTGGGAAAGTGAACGTGCATACTCCGAGTGGTGCCGTGAGTGGTTGGAATTATGTATTCAGAAACTCAAGCCTAACGGGACAATATATGTAATGTCAAGCACACAGGGAATTCCTTATATTGATCTTTTTCTTAGAGAGCGTCTAAATGTTTTGTCACGAATTGTCTGGCATTACGATAGCTCAGGCGTACAGGCAAGAAATTATTTTGGATCGCTCTACGAACCTATCCTTCATTGTGTAAAGGACAAGAAAAACTATACTTTCAATTCAGAGGATGTTTTAATCGAGGCGAAAACGGGAGCTAAACGCAAGCTAATAGATTATCGAAAGGCAAGACCTCAACTATACAATTCTCAGAAAGTCCCTGGCAATGTATGGTATTTCCCTCGCGTTCGCTATCGCATGCCTGAGTATGAAAATCATCCTTCACAGAAGCCTGAAAGCTTGTTAGAGCGGATTATTCGGGCAAGCAGTAACCCTGGAAATAAGGTTATGGACCCGTTTTCCGGCACATTTACTACGTGCGCCGTCGCAAAACGTTTGGGAAGGAAATCGATCGGAATAGAATTGCAAGAGGAATACTTCAAGATTGGGCTACGACGGTTGAGAATTCAAACTGAATTCCAAGGTGAGAAATTGTGCGCGCCCTTAAAGACTTTTGGGCGGAAAACAGTGTCTTCACAGTTGTCATTATTTGAAGACGATAGGCAGTCTTAAATGGAGCATGAATTCACTGATAGGATAAGAGGAGTTTTGAATGATCATTTCGGCAAAGATGCAGACGAGATTCTATCTAGAAGTGACTTAATACAATATCTCAACTATAAAACAAGATCTGCTTCTCGTGGATCAAAAGCACGAGGATCGTTTGGTAACATTTACGCCATTTACGTTCTGGTAGAAGACTATTTGAATCACGATTTTGATTTGAATGATGATTATTCGGATTACGATGGCGCCCAATTCTCTGATTTGTTTCAACGTCAAAGGGAGATGCCATTTGGTTCTAAACTGCAGAACCATGCACTAAATCACAGACTGAACCAGGAATTTCAGCGTCAATTTCCACAGCAAGACTTGTTGCCAATTATTAGAGATAGAGAAACTTCACGATATTGGATCAACGAAAGGCTCGTGCATGTAGAAGTCAATGATATGCAATTCAACATTTGTCGAGCAATAATTGACATAATAGATGCTTACATAGAAAGTAAGCAAGGCGCTTTCAAATCATTCATCTCCGATATAAATAATCTGAGAAAAGTATCACTTGATGATCCTGCAAAGGCATACATATTTATACACGAACTACTCCGTCCGAATGTAGATGCCAGAATCTTTGAGATAGTCAGCTACGCAAGGGTGCATTTCAGATTATTGGCAATCAGGCTACCTTGTCCCAAAGGTCGTCAAATTCATGGCCTAAAATCGCTGTACGAATCAGCACCATGCGATTGGCTCCGTCAGCGTTCCATCGCATTCCACTTGCGCTTAGCCTTTGCTTGAATTGTTTGACCCCGCTTTCAACAGTACCGGAGCCAATCGGTATGCCCTTTTTCCGAAATTCGAGATATTGCATGCGGTCTTTATGCCGTTCAAAATATCTGGGCTGTTGTGACAGACCGCGCTTGCGTAAGACCCTGATAATTTTGTGAATTTGCCCCAGATACAGGTGATTTTTGTAAGTTTTGAGCCAGCGTTTTCGCTTTTTTGCATCATGTTCATCGGGATAGAGTACTGTAGCGGCATCGGACAGATGTTCAACGGCATGAAACCAGTCCAGCACTTGCCGTCCATCGGGACAGACCTCTTCGGCTACATCCCAAATCCATAAAGCGCCATCAGCCACTACGCTGCGCTTACGGGCGGTTGGCAGGTCATGGGCGAGCGCTAAAGCCCACAACGCTGGTGCAAACTTGTCTTTTGTGCCTAATACGGCGCTGTAACGCACATTCACTCCATGCGCCATTTCCTCTAAGGCACCGGTCTGCGGATTGCGCTCGAGGCGCTGCTCCACATCAAACACCGCTCCCACCTTCAACTCGCGCCAGCCTTCCTGACGAATATTGACCATACCGCCATCCATCGACAGCCCTTTGCGCTGCTCATGATCGTGACGCGCATCCGGCAACTCGATCCGCTCCAGACTGACCGCTTCACGCTGCCCTTCCACATAGGTTTGCAGCTTTTCACCATAGCGCTGACCCTGCCGCCAGATGCTGGCAGGCGATACATAACGCTCAGCAATCCGTTCAAACACTTCCACACACTGTTCATAAGGCAGCATCCCGCTAAGCCAGACCATGTGTTTGGCAAAAGTCGGACTGAAACCGCTTCCATTCAAACCCAACTGCTCATCCAGGGGAAAAAAATCCCTTGCCACAGTCTTGACATTGGTAGTACTTGCGCTCGATTTCCGCCTCACCGCGCAAGGTTAGAACCCTTCTCTTGCGCTTGCCCTTATTACGTAATCTCCCACCGCAGCCCCCACATGCGGGCGAAGTCCCGTCCTGGATCGACATGAGCTCTCGCAAGACGCTTTCACGAAACGCCCCCTCTGTATCCCCTATCAGGTCTTCAATATCATTGATGTGCATATGTTGGCTCATTCGCTGATCGGACAGCATCTTATCAATCGCTGTTTCTGCTTCGGTCAACAATTTTGCCTTCAATTCTTCCCGTTGCTTTGACATCCCGATCCCCCCGACATGCTTAAACCTAACTGTAGTTTATGTCCATTTGCCAATAATCCGAAATGCACCCGCTACGCAATCCTAAAGACCCATTTTCGCGAATATATGATATATTGGGGATGGTCGCTCGAGTCTTTACAGGCAGAGTCTCTGACTCTTTACAAAACGGGACGTACAAATGCAAATGACGGTGGCATAGATTTTGTTATGAAACCGCTTGGCCGATTTTTTCAAGTTACGGAAACAACAGACATATCAAAGTATTTCCTCGACATCGATAAAGTTTTGCGTTATCCAATTACCTTCGTCATAAAGTCCGATCTCACTGCTGAAGAGTTGATAGATGCAATTCAGAAAAAGGCGGAAGAACTATATCCCGTTAGAGCCGTAGTGGAAAAATACATGACCTCAATCGAAGAAGTTATCAGTATCCCTCAACTCTTAAGTATCTTGCGTGACCATTCTGTAACCGGGCGGATAATATCCGTCAGAGACGAAATCCTTGTCCACAGCCGAGTGGAATTCAATTTCAGCATTAGAGATTAATTTGGCAGGTGTTTCTTATTTTTGCCTTCACCTGCGTCTACCTTGGATAACCAACCGCGTCAATCGCCTCCGCGGCCGCAAAATCTTTCGCCGACAGCTTGTTGCCGGCCTCATGCGTGCTGAACGAAACCGTGACATTCCGCCAGCCGATGCGCATGTCGGGGTGATGATTCAATCCCTCCGCAATCACGCCCACAGCCGACGCGAATGCCAAGCCAGCCAGGTAGCTGTCGAACTTGAAGGTCTTCACCAGTACATCGCCCTCGCGAGACCAGGCGTTCAACTGCGCCAATCTCTCATTGATTGCTGTGTCGCTCAAGGCAGTCGCCATGCTCAATTCTCCCTTGCTCGTTTCTTGTTCGGTCCAATCGCAGATATTATACCGCGAAAGGTCAGTTCAATTCGCCGCCCTGCGCTGCAGGAAACGCCCCCAGGATTGCTTAGGACTGGAAAGTTATGGGATTTTGCGCACAGGTTTTCTCATCGTCCAAAGCAGATCATCTGGCATTATAGCGCTTTCGCCACGGCAGCGCCTCGCCGCTTGTCAGCCATGCCGGCGGCGGGTATGCTATTGGCTTGACCAAGACAGCGAATAACGGAATATGATGGCGGCTGACAGCTTCTTTTTCGTGATTGAAGGCATGGATGGCGCTGGCAAAACCAGCCTCGCCCGCTACCTGCACGCCGCGCTGAGCCCGGCGCATGGCGATGCTGTTACGCTCACTTATGAGCCGCACAACGCATCGGCCGCCGGGCAACACATCCGCGATGTCTTGGCAAAGCGCAAAAAGGTGAGCCCGCTCTCGCTGGCTTATGCCTTCGCGCTTAACCGCGTCGACCACCTCGACAACGTGATCTACCCCGGGCTCGGGTCCGCCGACAAGCCCATCGTCATCTGCGACCGATATGTCCTGTCTTCGCTGGTCTATCAGTCAACAGGTGGATTGAGCATGGCTGAGATCCACGACCTGAACCGTTATGCCCGCCCGCCCGACCTGACTATCTATCTCAAGGTCAATCCCCATAACTGCTATGCCCGCTTGCGCAATCGCCCGACCGACCGCGAACTCTTCGAGCGCAATATGGTGGAACGCGCCGAGAAATACCAAGCTGGCATCGCGCTGCTGCGCGGGAAGGGCGAGCGCATCGTCGAGGTCGACGCCAACCCGCCCCTGGCGCAAGCGCGGGAAAATGTCTTGGCTACGCTGAAGAAACACGGTCCCGCCTGGCTGCGCATGCAGCCGCCCCTGCTGTTCGATTGGCACGGCAACGATTCGGCGGACTAAGCGCGCCAGCGCAAAATATCACAAAAACTCGTCGTTTCCGCACTTGACAATAGAATAAATGTTCTATATCATGGAGGCATGGCTAGAAAAACTGTCTTCGAAACCTTGACCAAGCTCTCCCAAATGGGCGACGTTACCTTGCACGAGCCAGCCGGCGACAGCCCGCAAGCCGAACGCAAACGCCGCTCGCGCAAGCAGGAGTTCAACCTCAACGACTGCGTCGCCCAGCTCAGCACCCCCCGCGGTCCCAAAACCGTCATGAAGTCGATGATGACGACAGCCTGCGAGCGCAACTGCAATTACTGCGTCTTCCGCGCCGGGCGCGCCAAGACCAAGCGCGTGACTTTCTCGCCCGACGAGATGGCGTCCGCCTTCGACGCTTTGCAAGGCTCGGGCAAAGTGGATGGGCTTTTCCTCTCCTCCGGCATCATCAAGGGCTCCGTCGCCACGCAGGACAAAATCATCGACACCGCGGACATCATTCGCAACAAACAAGGCTACGGCGGTTACATCCACCTCAAGATCATGCCCGGCATCGAATACGATCAGCTCTATCGTTCCATGCAATTGGCCGATCGCGTTTCGGTCAACCTGGAAGGGCCGACCAGCGAAAGACTGGCGGACTTGGCGCCAAAGAAAATCTTCATCGAGGAATTGCTGCGGATGCTGCAATGGGCGCAGCGCATCCGCACAGAAAATCCGCATGAGAAGCTGGCCAGCAGCGTCACTCAGTTTGTGGTCGGCGCAGTTGGCGATACCGACTTGGAACTGCTTTCCATGACGGACAACCTTTACGCTCAAGCGAAATTAGCGCGCGTCTATTATTCCGCTTTTGGTCCAGTCCCCGGGACGCCCTTCGAGAACCTGCCGGCAATTGAAGCCATCCGCGAATTCCGCCTCTACCAGTCGAGTTTCCTGCTGCGGGATTACCGCTGGGACGTGGAAGAACTGCCCTTCCTGCGCGATGGCAACCTGCGCACGGACATGGACCCCAAGCAGGCTTGGGCGGAGGAAAACCTGATTCATCAGCCTGTTGAAATCATGTCTGCCGAGCGCGAGCTGCTGCTGCGCGTGCCTGGCATAGGACCCGTCAGCGCGGACGCCATCATCCGCGCCCGCCGCCGCGGCCGGCTGAGCGAGCTGCTGCACCTCAAACAGCTTGGCATCCGCAGTCCGCATAAAATGGCGAATTACGTGCTTTTGGATGGCCGGCAGCCGACCCAGCAACTGCGCCTATTTTGACGCGCGTCTTGCCCAGGGCAATCGCTACAATGTTAATTCACCACAGAGGCGCAGAAGTAGTTCAAAGAAAATAATGCGAAAATATCAGGACGCTGTAGGGGCGACCAATCTGGTCGCCCGACGTTGCTGCGTTTAGGTTTCGGGCGACATGGTACTGCGCGTAGACACCCACTAGGAGGTCTGTCGCCCCTACATCTAAATCTTTCGTCGAGTTTTGCATGACTTTCTTGATTTTACTGAAGTATAACCCAACAAAATAATTAGAAACGGTAGGGGCGACTCGGTGGACTCTGTTGAGAAACAGCCTCCATCACCCGCCCCCTTGCCCAAAAATGAGGCAATGGGAGTCTTATGACCTGTAGTGAGCCGTTAAGCCCCTCTCCCTTTATGGGGGAGGGGTTTGGGGTGGGGGTAAATTGAGTATTTCAACAGAGTCCACCGGCTCGCCCCTACCGAGTTCCGCTTTTTGATAGATAGGGCTTGAAGCGCCAACAATCTGAAATGCACCCCGGCGGCGCGAAATCATTGAAATCGACATGACTGTTCGCTACAATCACTCTTTGATGGCAGCAGCGGAGCTAACCAAGCCGCGTCTAGGATTGTAGGAGACATTTCCATGAAACGATTAATGAATATACTTATCGCGCTCAGCCTTTGCGCTGGGCTGGGCATTGGCATTAGCGCCCAAGACGCTTATGCCGAAGGCACAGAAATCAGCTTGCTCCAATGGAGCCATTTCGTGCCCCGCTACGACGAATGGTTCGACGCCTATGCCGCTGAATGGGGCGAAGCCAATGGCCTTGGCGTCACCGTTGATCACGTCAACTTCACCGAACTGTTTTCGACGCTGGCTGCCGAGATTGACGCCGGCGATGGGCATAGCATCGTCGAGGTCCTGTTCTCGCCAGCCAGCTTCATAGACGGATTGCACGACCTGGGCGATCTCAACGCCATGGCGTCGGAGATGTTTGGCGAGCGCGCCAGCACCTGTCAGGCGGCGTCCTACTTGCCGGTTGTTGATACCTATTATGCTTATACGCACGGCTATGTGCCCGACCCGGGCGATTATGACATCGCGCTCTGGAGCGAGGCTGGTTACCCCGACGGTCCCAAGACTTATGACGACTTGCTCGAAGGCGGGCGCGCCATCTTTGAAGCCACCGGCATACCAGTTGGCATTGGCATGAGCCCCGAGTTGGACAGCCGCATGGCGAATCGCGCCGCTATTTGGAGCTTCGGCGGCAGCGTCCAGGATGAAAACGAAAATGTCGTGCTCAACAGCGAAGAAACCATCGCCGCCGTCAAATACCTGGCGCAGTTGCAGAACGAAGCCATGACCGACGAGGTCTTCGGCTGGACAGCCGCCAGCAACAACCAGGCTTTGATCGCGGGCGAAGTCAGCTACATCCTCAACTCCAACTCGGCTTACCGCAGCTTGCAAAAAATCGACGAGGCGGCCGCCGCCAATATCGGTTTCACGCCCGCCCTCGCGGGACCCGCCGGCGCTTACGCTTCCTCGCACGTTTGGCAGATCTATGTCATCCCCAAATATGTGGAAGGCGACGAGCTGGCGGCAGCCAAGCAATTCATCCTCGACCACAGCGCCAACTACAGCGATGTCACCTACAACAGCGAACTCTACAATTTCCCCTGCCACGCCAGCACCGTGCCCGAGCTTGACGGCTGGCTGGAAGAAGATCCCTGGGGTTCGCAGCCGCCGAACAAATTCGAGGTCTTGAAGACGGTCAACGATTGGTCCGTGCATCTCGGCTTCCCGGGCGTCACGAACCCCGCCGTTAGCCAGGTATTCGCGGAAAGCATCATTCCCAATATGGTGGCGCAGGTCGCCCTGGGCGAAATGAACGCGGAAGAAGCTGTCGCGCAAGCGCAGGAACGCGTCGAAGAAATCTTTGCGGGTTGGCGCGCCAGAGGCATGGTCGGCGGCGGCGAATAAGCGCTTGCTTACTTCTCCATTTCCCGCCATTCCCCTTGAAATTCTCTAAGGTGCAGGGCGGCTCATTGAGCCGCCTGCTGCCGCCTGTTTCGGTCTTGCCATGAGCCTGGTAGAACTGCGCGACATAAAAAAATACTTCGACAATGTCCGCGCCGTGGACGGCATCGAATTGGCAATCGAGGATGGCGAGTTCCTGGTCATTTTGGGTCCATCGGGCTGTGGCAAAACCACGCTCATGCGTATGATCGCCGGGCTGGAAAAGCCGACCGCCGGGCAAATCTTCATCGGGGGCGAAGACGTCACGGCGCTGCCGCCGCGCAAGCGTGGCGTTTCCATGGTCTTCCAGAGTTACGCGCTTTACCCGCACATGAACGTCTTCAACAACATCGCATTTCCGCTCAAGGCGCAAAGCCGCGAGAAAAAATACGACAAGCGCGCCATCCGCGACAAGGTCGAAAACACGGCGCGACTGCTGGAGATTGATATGCTGCTCGACCGCCGGCCGCGGCAGCTTTCGGGCGGTCAGCGGCAGCGCGTCGCCATCGGCCGCGCCATGGTCACGCAGCCGGCCCTGCTGCTGCTGGACGAACCGCTCTCCAACCTCGACGCCAAACTGCGCGCCAACGCCCGCGACGAGCTCAAGGAATTCCAGCGCTCGTCCAACATTACCGCCGTATTTGTCACCCACGATCAGATCGAGGCGATGGGTCTGGGCGACCGAATTGTGGTCATTTCACATGGGAAAATCCAACAAGTCGGCACGCCGCAACACATTTACGACGACCCAGCCAACGAGTTCGTCGCGACATTCCTCGGCTCCCCAAGTATGAACATCCTGCGCGCCGATGGCTTCAGTTTCGGTTTCCGCCCGGAAAACTTCTTGCCCAAGACCCTGGCCGACAATCCGGAAAACTCGCGCATTTTTCACTACTATGTCAAGCGGGTCGAATATCTCGGATCCGATCGGCTGCTCTATGGTTATGTCCAGAGCCACGACAAGGAACTGACACTGGCGAAGGTGCCATCAAACGTGCGCGTCTCGCTGGATGTCGACAGCAACTACGAATTCGCCGTGCACAACAGCGACATCAAGTTCTTCGATAAAACGACGGGCAAACGCGTCGAACAGCAGAACTTGCGCGGGGTCCTCTGATGACCAGCGCCGTCCTCAATCCGCGCCGCTACCTCATGGACGACCGCCGATTTGTCGGCGTCCTGTTCTTGGCGCCGGCTCTGCTGTATATCCTGCTGCTTGTGGGATTGCCCTTCTTGCTGGCCATCGCCTTCGGCTTTTCCGATGTCACCGTCGGCAATACCGAACTCAACTTCATCGGTTTCGACAATTTCGCCGCGGTCTGGGGGAATGATATTTTTCGCCAGGTCTTCGGCAACACCGTCATGTTCACCCTGGTATCCCAAGTCTTCATCCTGATCTTCGCCAACATTTTGGCGATCATTTTCACGCAGGAATTCACGGGCAAATGGTTCGCGCGCTTCATCTTCATTTTGCCTTGGGCGACGCCGGTCTCCCTGGCGGCGATCGGCTGGCTATGGATGCTGGATACCAAGTACAGTCCCATCGATTATCTGCTCTTGCAGACCGGCTTCCTGGGTCCTAACGGCGTGCTATCCAATAGTCGCAATCTGTATTGGCTGGCGAACCCGCTCCTGTCCCAGATCAGCGTCATCTTCGTGCAAGTCTGGCGCATGACGCCCTTGGCGACTGTGATCCTGATGGCGGGCTTGTCGTCGATACCAACTGATATTCTGGACCAGGCTGAGGTCGATGGCTCGCGCTTTATGCGCACTTTGCTGCAAATCAAGCTGCCTTTGATCTTGCCCATCATGGTCATCGCCCTGCTCTTCAGCATGATCACCATGTTCGGCGATATGACCGTGGTCTATGTGCTGACGCGCGGCGGTCCCGTGGATTACACGCGCATCATCGGCTTGTATTCCTTCCAGATCGGCATTGAAGGCGGCAACTTGGCGCAAGGCGCGGCGATGGCGCTCTTCGCTTTTCCATTGCTGCTGGCTTTGGCGCTGCTCATGCTGCGCGTGGCAAGCCGAGCCGAGGTGCGCTGATGGCTCTGCTGGTCTGGATTCTTCAGAACTTTTGGTCGCTCTTGATCCTGTCCTTCGCCACATTGCTTGGGTTGCGCATCGCCTACCGCTTGCGCAAATACGGCGCCACGCGCGCCGAGCTATCCTACATTCTGCGGCGCTCGCCCTTTTATCTGGTCGTGCTGATCTTCTGCTTCTTCGCCGCGGCGCCATTCCTGATCATGTTCCTGCACAGCTTCAAGACCGATGGCGATCTCTATCGCCGGCCCCAGCCCTTTATCTATCGGCAAGATCCCACCTTCGAGCATTTGGAATCGCTCTTCACCAACACCGCTTATCTTGACTTTATCCGCAATTCAGTGATTGTCGGCGTCGCGGTTGTCATCATCACGCTGATTCTGGCTCTGCCGGCCGCTTATGCCCTGGCGCGATTAACCGGGCGCTGGGGCGAACGCGCCGGCATCTTGATGTTCCTTGTTTACCTGGTGCCGCCCACCTTGCTCTTCATCCCCGTGTTTCGCATCGTCGTCATGTTGGGCTTGAAAGACTCGCCACTGGCGCTGATCGTGGTTTATCCCTCCTTTACTGTGCCATTCAGCATGTGGCTGCTGCAGGGCTTCTTCAAGGCGGTGCCGCCGGAACTGGAAGAAGCCGCGCTGGTCGATGGCTACAACCGCGTCGAAGCCTTTTTACGCGTCGTCCTGCCTTTGTCTTTACCGGGCATCATCTCCACAATTGTCTTCACCTTCACGCTGACCTTGCACGAATTCATCTATGCGCTCGTTTTCATCACCAACACCTCTCGGCGCACACTCAGCGTCGGTGTGCCAACCGAATTGATCCTGGGAGATGTTTATTTTTGGCAGCCCTTGCTCGCCGCCGCGCTGATCATCGCCATCCCAGTCGGTTTCGCCTATAATCTCTTTCTTGACAGCCTGGTGCAGGGTTTCACCATGGGCGCCGTCAAGGGCTGACCCTGTTCGGGATTTCGTTTAATGTTTTGTGATGAGAGAGTATCATGCCAACAATCTCTGTAAAGCTCAATCAAGTCGACGCCGCGACGACCGCCGCGCAAATCCGCCAACACGCCATCGATATCGACCGACCGGCCGCCAAGGGGGGAAATGATAAAGGTGCCATGGGCGGCGAATTGCTGCTGGCGTCTTTGGGCGGCTGTTTCAACAGCAATCTGCTGGCTGCCATACGCGCCCGCGACCTTGAGATCGATGACATCGCGATAGAAGTCAGCGGCGATCTGGCGGAGGCGCCCGCTCGCTTCTCCTCAATCAACATGGTCGTGAAATCCGGATTCGCCGATCGCGACACCTTCGAGAAATTGGTCAAGATGTCGGAACGCGCTTGCATCGTCGCCAACACGCTCAAAGAATCGGTGAACCTGTCGGTCTCGGTCGCATAAATCGAGCCGGGACCGTGCCCGCTTCCGAATACATCAAGCAGATCCGCGCCAAAATAGGCAATGATCTGCTCCTGCTGCCTGGCGTGACGGCAGTCGTCGTCAACAGCCGCGATGAGGTGCTGCTGCAGTTGCGGCGCGATACCAAAACCTGGGCGCCACCGAGCGGCGGCTTGGAACCGGGCGAGAATCTAGCGCAATGCGCCATCCGTGAAGTGCTTGAGGAAACGGGCATTGAGGTGATCCCAGAGTCGATTGTCGCTGTGCTTTCGGGCGACGAGTTCACCACAAGCTATGCCAACGGCGACCAAATCGGGGTTGTTGCCTGCGTTTTCCGCTGCCGGCCGCGCCTGGAAACGGCGCCGCGCGTCAATGACGACGAGTCCCTGGAGATGCGCTATTTCCCAGTTGGCGATCTGCCGGCGGACATGCTGCCGCGCCATCGCTGGATCGTCGCCAAAGGGCTAGAGAACAATCGCGCTGCTTATTTCAATCCACCTTCTTGATAGACAGCGCGGAACTCGTTTCTAGCCAATTCGCTCTGCCAGCTATCCGTGGCGCATAAGAGCGCGCCGATGCGCCCGATTTCGTCGGAAGACTTCGCGCCCATGCCATTGCCGGCCGTCGCCACATACATGCTTCCTTCTCGCAAGACATCAATATAGGGCTTGCCATGCGCGCTATTGCTGATCAGGCAAGGCACTGAATGATAGGACTGGGCTCGTAAGCCGGGGACCATCGCGCGCAAGGCTGTTTTCAAGGCGTCGGCGATATTCTGCCGGCCATCGCTATGAAACCAGTCCAGCAGTTCGTCGTCTTTCTCGCGCGCGTCCAGGATATCTTCGTTCCAGCCGCTCCCGCCCAGCTTGATATAGGTCTTGCCATCGGGGTACTTTACCGGCGGCAGCATATAGAGCGAAGCGACCTGCGGATGGTCAAACGAGCTGATGATTGCCGGCATCGTCCGCAAACGATTGACCTCCGCCGGCGGCAGCTGCGCAAGCAAGATCGTATGCGACTTAGTCCGCAAACGCAGCTTCTTTTCCAGCAAGGTATTGCTGTATCCCCCCGCTGCCAACAAGATTTTGCGCGCGCGGCGCAGCTTGCCCGCGCGACTGCGTATCTCGTGGCAATCGCCGACAGGCTCTATCCTCGTTACGATTTCCCGAAAGACCGCCACGCCCTTGTCCTCGGCGATCTTCAGTTGCGCCGCGATCAGCGAACGCGGGTTGATGTAACCGGCAGCCCCGCCCTCGTCCCAGGCGACAAAGGCATCTGAAAATGACAGGAACGGGTAGGCTTCGCGGCAGCTTGCCGCGTCCAAACGGCGATGCGGCGGCTCATGCCTTGCGGCGCAATCGTCAATCTCTAATATGCGCTCGGGGATGTCGGTGGCGCGCAGGCAGCCAACTGGATGATGAAACTGTATGCCGCTCTCCGCCTCGATGATCGGATACTGCGCGATCGATTCGCGCGCAAGCTGCCCCCACAAAGGGCTAGGATCCAACACGCGCGTGATGCGTCCCTGATCGTAGTGACTGGCGAATACGCCATCGTGCGTCTTGCGGTCCGCCGGCTCGTCCGGTCCGATTATGCAGACTTTCAGCTCGGGGAATCCCGCAGCCAGATGACGCGCCGCCGCGCTGCCAATCAAGCCCTTGCCGATTACCGCGATGTCATAAATCGTCATTTGTATTCCTCGCCCTCCTTCGCGCCATTCCCGCTAAAGGATACCATTGCCTCTAGGCTTTTTTCAAAGCATCATGCAGGCGGATACGCGGAAGCGCGCAAAGGAGCGGGAAGTGAGCGGGAAGACAGGTCAGGTACCCAAAGACAAGTTGGAACTCTATAAACAACTGATTGACGCGCACCCGGAGATCGAACTCAAAGGCGGGTTGAAGCTGCCCTACACCTCCTACCAAGGCAATATGTTTTCCCAGTTGAACAAGGCCGGCACGGTCGGGCTGCGCCTGGGCAAAAGCGAGCGCGAGGCTTTCATCGCCAAATACGACAGCGATCTGCTCGTAACTTATGGCACAGTGATGAAAGAATATGTCGCCGTACCCGATCATCTGCTGCGCGACACCGGCAAGTTGCTGCCTTACCTGGAACAGAGTTACGCCTACGCGAAGACGCTTAAGCCCCAGCCACGCAAACGCAAGAACTAAACTTCAATCGCGTCAATAATCAAAAATTCCCAGGAGCGATAGATGCCCCAAATCCAACTCGATATCCATGACCCGCGCTTGAGCGAGATCTTTGAAGCGAACGGCGAGATTGAAACCGTCGTTTCCGGACTGAAATTCCTTGAGGGACCGGCCTGGCACCCCTACGAGCGCCACCTGCGCTTTAGTGACATTCTCGGCAACTCGACCTTGCAGTGGAGCGAAAGCGCCGGGCTGAGCATTTATCGGCGCAATAGTCACATGGCGAACGGCAACACCTATGACCGCAAGGGACGGCTGCTAAGCTGTCACCATGCCAGTAGCCGCGTCACGCGCATGGATGACATGGATGACAAAGAAACGATGACGACCCTGGCCTCGCATTTCCAGGGCAAAGAACTCAACAGCCCGAACGACATCGTTGTCAAGCGCGACGGCAGTATCTACTTCACCGATCCGCCCTTTGGCCGCGAAGCCAAGGTGGGCATCCCGCGCGCAACCCAACTGAACTTCAACGGCGTCTATCGACTGGGCCCCGCAAATGCCGCGCTGACGCTGCTAACAACGGCGCTCAATCGACCCAACGGCCTCTGCTTTTCCCGCGATGAGTCGCTGCTCTACATCAACGACAGCCCGGAATACAAGATTCATGTCTTTGATGTCGAAGCGGATGGCAGCATCGCCAACCAGCGCCTCTTCGCAGGCACGCAAGGCGCTGGACCGGGCGTTCCGGATGGGATGAAGATCGATTGCGCAGGCAATCTCTACTGCTGCGCTCAAGGCGGGTTGCACGTTTACCATCGCGACGGCAGCTTTCTCGGGCGCTTGCTAAGCCCGATGCAAATAACAAATTTCACCTGGGGCGACGACGATATGCGCAGCATCTATCTGACGGGAATTACGACCTTGTATCGCGTGCGTAGCCGCATCGCCGGGACGCCGCTCTTTTAGTTATAAGAGTTTATTGAGCAAGGAATGATGTTTCGCTATAACGAGACTCATATATGACAAGTGTACTTATGTTGCTTTTCTCGGTGTTATAGATCAGCCGCTCCTACACAATTCAGCTTTTCGTGACATTCGACGCGATTGCCCTGACGTCATCATTTGCTGATAGACTTCCGCTATATCAGACGTTACAATGACGCGGCCTCTGGCGGCACTTAATTTAGCCAGCGGCGCGACTAAGCAAAGCAGCATATCGCAAGCCATAATCAGGAGAGAACATCTTGGCGCAATTCGGATTTCTTTATATAGGCGAACCACAGGTTGACGACCCCAACGAAGCGCAAGCGCATCAAAAAAAATGGTTCGATTGGATCGGCAGCCTGGGCGACGCCGTGGTCAATCCAGGCATGCCCATGGGACCCCCGACCCGCGTCACCGCTGACGGCGTCGCGCCCGGCCCCACCGAGGACCGCTTGTCAGGCATCACGATTGTCGAAGCGGAAGATATGGACGCGGCAGTCGCAATGGCGCAGAGCAGCCCCTTCGTCGAATTCGCCCCAGTGGACGTGGTACAGATCTTTGACATGGGATAGATCTGCAGATGAAATAGCGCGCGGCATAAGACCGGGAATCTTCTCGGTCCCGATTCTCCCCGCTTGAATTCTGTCTTTCAAACAAGCGGGGATTCCAGCAATAAATGATCTTCAAGCGTCATTTATAAACGATAATTACGATAATTGACTGCTAGCGCGAACCATTCATCCTTAGACTTTTTGGCAATATCGATCAACTGGATCAATTACTCATGAGCCTGATCCTGCGCTATATGCGCGCCGACGATATCCGCGAAGTCTCCAGGATTGACCGCCTCTGCTTCGAGCCGCCCTGGTCAAGAGATTCATACGCCTTCGAGATCAAAGAATCCAAGATCAGCCACATGGTCGTCTTGGAGGAACAGGCGCACCCAATACCGGCGCTGCCGCCACAAGACGATGGCTGGATGCGGCGACTCAGCGGCTGGATCCGGCAAGATTCGCCGACGATTGCCCAATCGAGCCTCATCGTCGGTTATGGCGGCTTATGGAAAATCGACGGCGAAGCGCATGTCAGCACCATCGCCACCCATCCCGAGCAGCGCGGTCGCGGTTATGGGGAAATACTGCTGGCGGGCATGTTCCGCAAAGCGCTGCGGCTGAAAGCGGAGTACCTGGTGCTGGAGGTGCGCGTGAGCAACGCCGTGGCGCAAAATCTCTATCGAAAATATGGCTTCAGCCGGCACGGACGCAAGCGCAATTATTATCGCAGCGACAAAGAAGATGCCTACGATATGCGCGTCAGTCTCGATTCCAGCGTTCGGCAGCATTTCAGTCAGCTATACCAACAGCTTCAGCAATCGCGCGGTTTTCACGACGCTTATAGCGTTGCCAGGCATCCGCGTTGGTGACGAGGGGTTTCGGTATGAAAAGACCAAAAACGATCAATGGGCAACCATTTCATTTTGATGACTGGCTGAACACTCGCCTGCGCAAATTGGACGCGGAAATAAAAGACCGTTGGGGAGACGGTCGATTTTCCACGCAGATTCAAAGGCAACTCTATGAACAGACCAAATTACATGAGATTTATCATTCCAACCGAATTGAGGGCAATCGGCTGACTTATGGCGAAACCAAAGAAGTAATCCAAAATAGCGACGCTATTTCAGGAAATCCGACAATAGACCAGAGAGAAGCGATCAATCTTTCATCCGCGCTTGATTATGCGCAAGAGGTCGTGCTTGACAAATCTATAATAGTGACCCAGAACTTTCTACGCGAATTCCACGCCCTTCTGTTGGCAGACATTCAAAACGATGCCGGCAGTTACAGAAAAGACTCCAACACAATAACAGGTTCGAGTTACGCGACGCCTGACGCTTTCCTTGTTCAACAGATGATGACTGATCTAAGCGACTATGTTCGCGCCGTAACGTCCAGCAACGCCAGTAATTCGGACTATCCAATCTTTTGCGCTGCGGCAGCGCACACATGGTTGGCGCAGATTCACCCATTTACCGATGGCAATGGGCGCGCAGCCAGAGCGCTGATGAATCTGATATTAAGACGCAATGGCTATCCGCCTTGCATTATCTTCGAGGATGATCGTCCTCGTTATATTGACTCATTGGAACATTCTTGGGAAAACGGCGACTTGTCCCTGCTTATCGAGTTAATGCATGAAAACATATCTGAACAAATGGACAACGCGGATTCGCTGAATTCCTTGCGATCAAAGCTTGAGATTGCCGAGCCTAGGAACTTGCAGCCGGAATACAATTCCTGGCGCAAAAAAATGGACTACCTCAAGGCTCTTTTCGAGAATCTCATCGACGACCTTAGCAATCCGAATATGTCTTTACGCGGTCGAATCCGTACTTTCGGCGAGCCGAAAATAGAAAATTATGTTTTGCTCCAAAGAGGGGAGAAAGTTGCAAAAAGTTGGTTCTTTGGCATCGAATTTAGTGGAGCTGCAAAACGATCGCGTTATCTTTTCTTTTTCTCTTCGCCCTTAGGCGCCATGAGAGGACGAACTCCTGTCGTTCTTGTCGCTGCGAAATACTCAGATTTGGCGGACCAATACATAAGCCTATACAAACTGAACCGCGACGGCGCCGCTGTGCCCGACATTTTTCAAATAGGTTACGACTTGAAAAAGCGGAAGTTTCTCACAATTGGCAGAGCGGGAATTCGCGAGCGGAATCCACAGAATCTAGTATTGCAATTCTTCAACCAAGTCGTCGAGCGCGACTTCGGCACTTAATCCCGCAAAGCGCGCATCCCGTTCAGCGTTACCGCCAGCGACATGCCCATATCGGCGAAAACCGCCGCCAACATGGTCACATTGCCGGTCAATGCCAGCAGCAGGAAGACCGATTTCAGCCCGATTGACAATACGATATTCTCGCGTATCAGCCGCAGGGCAAAACGCGCGCGGCGGATCGTCGCCGGCAACAAATCCAGCTTGTCCGCCAGCAAGACAACATCGGCTGTTTCCATCGCCTGGGCGCTGCCTGCCGCGCCCATTGCCACGCCAACCGTTGCCGCCGCCAGCGCGGGCGTGTCGTTGATGCCGTCCCCCACCATCGCCACTCGTTGATATTCTGTTTCCAGGTTCTCGACCGCGTCCACTTTGTCTTGCGGCAATAGCCCTGCCCGAAAGCGGTCAACGCCAACTACCCCGGCGATTGACTCGGCGACGCTTTCGTTGTCGCCGGTCAGCATCACAGAGGCCATGCCCATGGCGCGCAGCTCGCCCACCACGCGCTTGCTCTCATCGCGCGGCATATCGGTGAGGGCGATGACGCCGCGCACCTGGTCGCCATCATGCACCATAACGGCGCTTTTTCCCGCCGATTCGAAGTCCCGCGCGAGCGCGCACAACTGCCTAGTATGGTTGAACTCATTATCGAAGAAACGATGGCTGCCGATCGTCACGCGCTGGTCCCCGACCAGCCCCCGCACGCCAAAGCCTGTCAGCGTTTCCACTTCGGCCGCAGCGCCATAGTCGATGCCGTTTGCGCTGGCCGCCGTCTGGATAGCCTGCGCAAAAGGATGCGCGCTCTGCGCTTCCACCGCTGCCGCCAAAGATATCAACTCGTCGCAAGGTTGGCAGGCTCCCGCGTGATCGCAATCGCCGGTGCTCGTGGCGACGACGTCCAGCTTGCCGCGCGTCAAGGTGCCGGTTTTGTCGAAAGCGATTGCCTTCAGGCCGGCCAAGGCTTCCAAATGAGCCCCGCCTTTGATCAGCACGCCGCGCCGCGCGGCCGATGTGATGGCGCTGATCACGGTCACAGGCGTACTAATGACCAGCGCGCAAGGGCATGCGATCACTAACATCGACAGCGCGCGATACAACCAACCCGTTCCCGTCGCGCTGTCCCAGAAAGGCTGGCTGAAAAGCAGCGGCGGAATAAGCGCCACGCCGAGCGCGCTTAGCGCAACCAACGGCGTATAGACATGCGCAAAGCGATCAATCAAGCGCTGGCTAGGCGCCCGGCGAGATTGGGATTTTTGCAGCAATTCAATTATGCGGCTTAGCGTATTATCCTGGGCAAGGCGGTCGACGCGCAGGTCCAGCGCCGCGGCGCCATTGATAGACCCGGCGTAAACTTCATCATCCGGGGCGCGTTCGACGGGCAGGCTCTCGCCAGTGATGTGCGCCTGATCCACAGTGCTATTGCCGGCCAAAACGGTCCCGTCCATCGGGATGCGTTCGCCGGGCAATACGCGAATCCGATCCGCAATGCGCAGCGCCTCCACCGGGACCACTTCCGTGCGCTCGCCTATGATCCTGTTCGCCGTCGGCGGTTTGAGCGCCACCAGACCGCGCAAGCTGTCGCGGGCTCGATCCGTGGTATAGCCTTCGAGCGCCTCCCCGATGGCGAACAGGAAGATGACCGTCGCCGCCTCCAGAAATTCGCCCAAAACCACGGCGCCCAGCGCAGCGATCGTCATCAAGAGGTTAATGTTGAACTCGCGGCTGATTCGTAAGGAATTAACCCCGCTTACAGCGATCGGTCTAATCGCCACCGCCATCGCCAATACATAAATCAAGTTGCTGAGATCCGGGGGGACCATCGCGGATAAATCTAGCGCGATGGCGAACAAAAGCAGGATACCGCCATATACCGCCATGCGGCTTGCCGGACGTTCCAGCAAGAAATCCCAGAAACCGAAGACGCCCACGCGCCGCGGCGGCTCGACCTCCCGTGATTGGGCAGGCGCGTCTATGGAAATGGTCTTGCCCAAAGCCTCGACCCGATCCTTGAGTCCTTGGTAATCGACAGCGCCGATTAACTGTAATTCCTTGCTGAGAAAGTTGACCTCGGCGAAATGCACACCGTCCAGTTTGGAGACGGCCGCTTCCACCTCGCGCGCGCAGCCGGCGCAATCCATGTTGCCGATCAAGTAAGTTTTCAGTAGCTCGGGAGCTTCAATCGTCTTGCCCAAGGCTTCGACGCGCGCCTTTAGCGCATCAAAGGCTACCTCTCCAGAAATCCGCAGCTCGCTACTAGCAAAGTCTACTACTGCCGCTTCCACGCCAGGCAGGCGCTCAACGGCGGATTGCACTTCGCGCGCGCAGTTCGCGCAGTCCATATTGCCTAATTGATAACGCTTCTGTGCCATTTGTCGCCGCTCGCTTCTGAGACCCAGTATCATTACGAAACATCTTACATATCTTGAATCATCATACCCAAGAGCGACATCTATGTCAACGTTTTCCAATGCCCCCGGCAGAGCAATCGTTTCAATTCTATTTCACCACAAAGACACGAATTGCGAATCCCGCCAGCTGCGGGATTGTCTATTGCTCATGGCAGCAGGCGCTGACAGGGCGACTGTTTCCAGTCGCGCAGAAACAAGATGTCGCAATCTCGACATCGGCGCGGGCCAGCGCCAGTTGAAGCTGAGGGCGCATCAGGTCCGCCTCGGCCATTCTGCCCAGGCGCTCCAAACAGGTTACAAAGCCCTGCAAGCTCCAGACGTTGTTTGGGCGCTGCATCGCCCGACACAGGGAGCGGTCAAGCCCTAAATCCGCGCGATAGACAGCGAGCGCTTCTTCGACCTGTCCGCATTCCAACAAGAGAGCGCCCAGCGCATGACGAGTCGGCATCGCCCAGCCCCAAGGCTCGGCAAATTCCAGATGATCATCCAGGTAGACTGCTTGCCGCAGGCGCTCAAATGCGCGCTCGGTGTCTCCCCGGTGATAAGCCACCTCGCCCTCCATCATGGCGGCGGCGACTTGCAAAACATCAATGCAGGAGTTGTTGAAGATGAAGCGCGTATCCGGCACCTTGGCTTGCGCCGCCGTAAACGCCGCGACTTCGCCGGCGGCCGCTTCATGTTCATGCAGCGTCGCCAAGGCGATCGCCCGCGCGTAATGGAACATGGCAAGCGAATTGCAATAGAGTTCCTCATCGGCCGGGGCTGGCTGCGACAATATCTCGCGCCACCTGCCAAAACGCGCCAGGACGTGCAGCCGCATCGACAAGATGCCTTCCAGGTGGTCGGCCATGGGCGGATCGTCGATTCTCAGTAGATCTTCATTCGCCAACTCAGCGATTTCATCAGCGGCTTCCAGCGCCGTTTTGAACTGTCCCAGCAGCATGGCGGCGTAGACCTTGAAATGGATATTGTGCGCGCGGTAAAAGGTGTAATCGGTGAGCGCGCCGTCGCGGGCCGCGAAGACATTATCAACAGCGATGGCGCGGCGATTCGCTATAACGGCGTCATGATATTGCCCGCAAAGCACGTCAATATGCGACGGCATGTGCAGCAGATGACCCGCTTCGGACGTCAGATCCCGCAATTGGTCGGCAGCCCGCATAGCCCGCTCCGGCTGGGGGGACATTTCCAGCAGATGGATGTACAGATGCAGCAAGCCCGGATGAGCTTGCGCCCCGGACGCTTCGACTTGGTCCAAGGCTCTTTCGACCACCGCGATCGCTTCCAGCGTATCGGCTTCTTCCGCCGGTTGGCCAGTTTCCAAGTCCCATAACTGCCAGGGCCTGCGGTTCATCAACGCCTCAGCAAAGAGCGCGGCCACATCCCAGTCGTCGGGAAAGGCGCGATAAACGCCCCGCATGGCAGCCGCGAACTCGTCGTTCCAAGTTGCCAGAACCTCCACATCGCTTTCATCGTCGCGCTGAAAGCGTTTTTCCAGCGCTTGCAGCAGCGCGGCTTCGACAGCCGTCGCGCGCTGCACATGCTTGCAGCCTTCCAGGATCGCCGCGCGCCCCTGTCGCAGTGCTTGCGCAAGCGCCTTCGGCGCAAAGGCTTCCCATTGCTTGTTGTAGTTGCAGCCGAGCCCATAAGCCACTCCCCAGTACGCCATGACACAATGTGAATCGTGGTCTAGCGCCTTGCGAAAGCACTTGACCGCTTCGTCATGGTTATAGCCATAGAGCCAGATCAAGCCGCGGTCGAACCAGCGCTGCGCTGATTGGGACACCGTTGCGACGCGCCGTGTATGCGCGCCCAGATCGTAATATTCGGGCATTGAGCGAACCTGCCTTGTGTTTATGTCCATCGTAACATGCGGGAAAGACGGCGCAATAGTCCAGGTTGTATGTCAGGGTATTCGCTTCAAATTATTCTTACCACCGAGAACACCGAGGGCGCCGAGTAAAGATTCTTCCAGGCGAAACGTTATCATACTGCTGAACATAACAAAAAGACGCTGCTCTTATCAGTTTATATTTTCCACACCTATTCAATATCGTTCAAAAAAAGCGAAGACGTTTCAAAGTAAATGCTTTCCTCAGTAATTCCAACAAAATAATAAGAATCGGTAGGGGGGACTCGCTGAGTCGCCCATTCTGATCGACCTCTTTTTTGGCAGGCAAGCGGTTATCTCGATGCTCTCGGTGCCCTCGGTGGTTAATTGCCAATAATCTGAAATGCGTCCAGCAACTGTTAATCTATTCGTAATTCGATTTTGGTATACATTATAATTGGAGGCAGTATTGTCCTATATCCGAGTGAATGATGGAGATGAAAAATGTGTAACCATATTGTGGCGGAGACGGTCCGCGAGCGGACCAAGAAAGAAGGCTTGCCCAGCGTGAGCCGCCGGAATTTCCTTAAGATCGGGAGCGTACTGACAGCCGGCGCGGCCTTGGCTCCCAGCGTTGTCCGCGCGGACATGCACGCCCAAGGCGTCGTCGACCTGAGTCATACGCTCAGCCCGAACAATCCAGTCTGGCCCGGCGTCGTAACGCCCGGCGAGCGTAACACAGTATTCACTGTCGAAGAGAACTTTATCTATTCGCAGCGCTGGACCTTTGAAGAACATCAAGGCACGCACATGGATTTCCCCGCCCACTTCATCGCCGACGGCCTGCGTGTAGACGCCTTTCCAGCGGAAGGCTTGGTGGGACCAGCCGTGGTGATCGATATCGCCGCCCGCGCGGAAGACGACCCCGACGCCTGGGTGACTGTCGATGATCTGCAAGCCTGGGAGATGAAAAATGGCGAGATTCCCGAAGGCGCTTTTGTCTTGATGTATTCCGGCTGGGAACATCTCATCGGCACGCAAGCCTTCTTCGGCGATGACAGCGGTTTGCATTTCCCCGGTTTCAGCGGAGAAGCGGCCGAGTGGCTGGTCAGCCAGCGCTCCATCCACGGCGTTGGCGTGGATACGCTCAGCCTTGACCGCGCCGTCAGCCAAACATTCGACGCCCACTTCATGTTTCTCGGCACTGGCTTGCTGGGCATTGAGAGTGTGGCGAATCTGACAGCCATCAAAGACATGTCCGCAACAATTGTCTGCGGCATTCCCAAATTCGAAGAAGGCTCGGGCGGTCCAGCGCGCATCCTGGCGTTGACCGACATGTAAGCGGAGCAACTGCGAACTGGCTGAAACATCACAAGCCGAGCGCATCGGCATCGATCCGCCTGCTTCAAAGTTCAGTTTCCCCTGCCCGCGGTTTCGGGCAGGGGATCGGCTCAGGTTTTCGTTTTGCGCCGCTTCCAAGCCTCCCGCGCGACCAAGACCAGTATAACGGCGACGAAGACCGGCAGATGATAGGCGGTCCAATCAAGCGCGTCCGCGATTAGGCGCATGCCGAACCACAGCAACAGCAGCATCGACGCTAGAATCAGCATCCGCAGGGTCCCGACCGGCGCCCGGCCGATGTGATGAAAAAGCAGCACCCAGGCGCATAATCCGCACAAGAAGGTCGCGTAGAAGGCAAACAAAAAAGCCAGCGCGTGCCAGGCGGAAATATCTAGCGCTTGGACCAGCAAAGGACCATTGACGCTGCCCCAGAAGAGATAAGGTCCCCCCGGGCTTAGGAAATTCATCGCGATGCCTGTCAAGAGTACGCGGCGCGCGCTAATCGCCGGCCCCGGCGAGGTCCCCGCCGCCAGATTCATTGTCGCCCCCGCTTGATACTGATTCCGCGCGCCCCAAGCGATCGCCAGCAACAGACCGCCGCCGCCGACCTGAATCAGTTTCAAGGCAATATCAGGCAGCTGACCCAGCAGGAAGGTCATCAATATGATGATGGGGGCATCGGTGATCAATGGCGCCAGGACGATCAACAATGCCAGCCGCCAGCCTTGCGTCAGAGTTGTATTCACAACATAGGCGAGCAAGGGACCGGGAATGACCGCGGCGCTCAAGCCAAAGCTGAAGGCCGGCAATATGAAATGGCTGATCATGGCCGCTTCCGTTTTTTCGTCAACATCATCATGGCAGCGCTGCTAGTCGAACTCGGTCGGCAAACCGGGCAGCCGCCAGTGGCGGAACCAACGCGCCATCTGCGTCTCGGTGACGCGCCCTTGAGAAAGCGGCGGCAGCTGCTCTGGCGCGAACCAATCCACTGCCAGGCTTTCGTCACTGGTCCTCGCTTCGCCGCCGATCAGCTCACAAAAGAAGAAGAGCTTGTAGACAGCGAAGATGGATTGGCGATTGCGCCGGTTGCGGTCGTCAACCGCCATGAGCTTGACCGCGCGCGCCTGGTAGCCGCTTTCTTCGCGGATCTCGCGCTCGACAGCATCCGCGGGGCTATCGCCGACATCAGCCCAGCCGCCGGGCAAGGACCATAAACCGTCGGCCGCTTCCTGGACCATCAGCACTTTGCCGTCGCGGAAGACCGCGCCCCGCACGTCGACCTTGGGCGTGATATAGGCATCGTCATGGTCCAGCATGTCGCGGATGGACGGCGATGCGCTGTCATTCGCGCCTGCCAGCATCTCGGCGGCGATATCGAGAAGCTGCTGATAACGGTCGCGATCGTAGTTGTCCTTGGCGTAATATAAACCCGTGTTGGCGATGGCGGCGACGCGCTGCGCCCATTCGATGGTCACGCTCATGTTTGTCCTCCGCGCTTGGCATGATGCGCGATTATACACGCGCGGGCTGGCTGCTGCCTCTCTCCCTGCGCCAGTGTCAGTGATTCGCCGTACTGTAGAGGAGCTGTCATGAGCAATCACACAAAGGAGAGTCTCCCAATCCTGGAGCGTCGCTTGCGGCGGCCCGTTGATGACGACCAGCCCGTTATTACCACGTAAGGCTTTCACGCTATATTTGCAGCCTAAGCTGCGCGACCGCTTGGATAGCGCCTACTTCAAGGTGTGGGTTTAAAGCCTAGAATTCTTCCAAGATATCCGCGAAGCTCAATGGTGCAGCCGGCCAACTGACCAATTGCTTACATCAGTGTCTGCAAGGGGCTTCCTGTGTCAAGAATATTCGACAACATATCTGAAAAGCTGCTCACCGCGTTGCAGAATACCATGCAATCCGCTGATAGGGCGGATTTCTGTGTGGGCTATTTCAATCTACGCGGCTGGCGACTCTTGCGATCCGATATAGAGCAGCTATCAGGCGGTGATGAGGGTTACTGTCGCGTTCTGATCGGCATGAATCCCAGTCCCCGCGAAGAACTGCGTGAATACCTCAGCCTGAAAGCCCGCAAGCCGGTTGATCAGCAGCAGGTGATGCGACGCAAACGACGGATCGTCGAAGACTTCCGGCGCCAACTGGCTTTTGGCGCGCCTAACAACGAAGATGAACAGGGACTTCGTGATCTCGTTCGCCAACTGCGCTCCGGCATATTAACTGTGAAGCTATTCTTGCGATACCCGCTCCACGCCAAGCTCTACCTCATCCACAAACGGGATTACAACACGCCCACTTTGGCTTTCCTGGGCAGCAGCAATCTCACGCTGGCGGGGCTATCCAAGCAAGGTGAACTGAATACCGAAATCAGCGATTACGATGCTTGTCAGAAGTTGAAAGCGTGGTTCGAGGACCGCTGGGACGATAGATGGTGCGTCGACATCACCGAGGACTTGATTGAAGTTATCGAGAATAGCTGGGCGAGAGAAGATATGCTCAGTCCCTACGAGCTATATCTCAAGATTGCCTATCACCTGGCGCAAGAAGCGCGCGCCGGGCTGAACGAATTCAAGCTGCCGCCTGAATTGGCCGATCAGCTGCTGGATTACCAAGCCGCCGCAGTCCGCATCGCCGCCCGTCATCTCAACACGCGCGACGGGGTCTTGCTGGGGGATGTGGTCGGGCTGGGCAAAACCTTGATGGCCACCGCCTTGGCGAAGATCTTCGAGAAGGATCGCGATTGGAACAGTCTAATCATCTGCCCGCCAAACCTTCGACAAATGTGGCAGAAATATGTTGATGATTATCGTCTCAGCGCCAAAGTTCTCTCTCTCGGCATGGTGACCAAGTGACTGATACATGGAATGTCAAACTTCATAGGGAGTTGGACATGACAAATGATGCACATCTCTTTCACACTGAGCCAGCGGCGGAAGAGTGCAATTGTATGAAGGCAAAATGATCTGGCACTTCACGGCTGGATATGCCGACACGCGCTATTGGGTTGATGAAGAGGCCGGCCGAAAGCGCGTCCTGGGTAAAAGGCGGTCAGATACCGGGCAGATTCTTGACTATCAGCAATATCGCTTTGCGTATCGCGCCATTACAGGTAATACGAATGAGCGCACAATGGTTTGCACTATATTGCCGAAAAACGTTTTCTTCGGGCATTCACTTAGTGCAGTCAAACGCGACACGGAGTATTTCAACAATAGCGAAATGCTGTACTTCTCATCTGTGATGAGCAGCTTTGTTGTTGACTTCTCGCTTCGACAGCGTGTGGCAACGCAACTGACTATGTTCTACGTGTACCAACTCCCAGTCCCACGCCTCGCACAAGGCGACCCCTTCTTTGACGCCATCGTCCGCCGCGCCGCTCGCCTCATCTGCACCGCGCCGGCCTACGACGACCTGGCGGCAGAGGTCGGGCTGGGCGGACATCACAATGGCGTCATCGACCCGCATGAACGCGCCCGCCTGCGCGCCGAACTGGACGGCATCATCGCCCATATCTACGGTCTGAGCGAAGCGGAATTCGCCCACGTGCTGGGGACTTTCCCGCTGGTGGCGGAGCCGGTCAAGGCGGCGGCGATGGCCGCCTATCGCGCTGTCGCGCGCGGCGCGGTGATGTGAGCGTCCGCGCGCGGGCAGGGCAATCGCAGCAAATTATTTTTCAACACAGAGGGCACAAAAGTGAAACCAAGTAAGTAATGAAAAAATTAGGACGCCGTAGGGGCGACCAATCTGGTCGCCCGCATTGTTACGTATTGATTTCGGGCGACATGGTATGTCGCCCCTACAAGGCTTGTCCGATACTTGTTATTCATTGCGCATAGTCTTTGCCCTGGCGGGAGCGCTGTAGCTGAAAACATCCGATTCTCATACGAACAGTAGAGGAACACGAGACGATAGAGCATTTGTCCTGACAGGCAATATCGCCAGTTTTCACGTATTGTGCTAAGTTATTCGAGGCGTAATCCTTCGCCAGAAAGCAAACAAGCGCCACGCCCGGCGCTTGTTTATTCTGAAAGGAGGAGGCTGTGAACGGTTACGTTTGCTTTAGGCTAACTGTTCGTGTCAACGGGCATTTATTGCTCGTCGTCATCTGGCATTTCATACATGCCAGACGGCAGTAGCCACATACTCCCCTCAGTTATTTCTGAGGGGAGTATACTAAATTGTTCTTTATTTTGTCAAGATTTGACTCAGAATAGAGTGCATTTCAAATTATATGCAAATAACCACCAAGGATACCGATAGCGCCGAGATTTAACCTCTTGACTGCCAAACAGGAGGCGATGTAGGGGCGAGCCAAGGCTCGCCCAACAAGAAATGAATCCTGCTCATAAGGCGATCTACCCGGACTCCGTTGAAATTCTACCCCATCCCCCGTCCCCTTCCCCGAAGCATCAGGGAAGGGGAGTCTTATGACCTGTATTGAGCCGTTAAGCCCCCACCCTCTTCATGGGGGAGGGGCGTTGGGGTGGGGGTAAATCAAGTATTTCAACAGAGTCTACCCGACCCGCCCCTACCGCTTCGATTTATTTTGCAGGATTTACTTTCGTACATTCTATTATGGGTCGACAACGGACACTAATTTCGCTGGGCGGCACTGGAACTGAAGGCGGCTGTCGGCTATGCTTTCGATAGTTCAATCAGTAACATGGCGCAGCCCAAAGCATGCAGGAGCCCTCATGCCAGATCAACAGCGCGTGGCGCGATCCCTGGAACTCTATCGGCGGGCGGAAGCGCTCATTCCCGGACGGACGCAGCTAATCAGCCGACGATCGAGCCAATTCGCCCATGGCAACAGCCCGATTTACGCGGTCCGAGCCAAGGGCGCGCGCTTCGTCGATGTGGATGAAAACGAATACATCGACTGGGTCAACGCGGTTGGCGCCATCATTCTGGGTCACGCGGACGCCGCCGTCGACAGCGCGGTCAAGGCGCAGATCGACCGCGGCAGCATCTACACGCTCAACAGCGCCCTGGAGATCGAGCTGGCTGAATTGCTCAACGCGGTCATACCCAGCGCGGAGATGGCGCGTTACACCAAAGGCGGCGGCGAGGCAAACGCAGTGGCGGCGCGCATCGCCCGCGGCGTCACGGGCCGTGACTTGATTCTCTTCAGCGGTTATCACGGCTGGCACGATTGGTATCAATCAGCCAATTATTTAGTCGACCCCGTGAGCGGCGAGTTTCCCTTCGCCGGCATCGAGCCGATCGGCGTGCCAAAAGAATTGGCTGGCACCGCCCTGCCCTTCGTCTGGGGCGATCTGCCTGGGCTGCGCGATTTGCTGCGCGCCCACGAAGGCGATGTCGCCGCCATCATGATGGAGCCGATGCGCTCGCAGCTGCCGCCGCCGGGTTACCTGGAAGGCGTTCAAGCGCTGGCGCGGGAACATGGCGCCGTACTCATCTTTGACGAAGTCTCCTGCGGTTTCCGGCCGCGAATCGGGGGCGTGCAAGAATACCTGGGCTTGACGCCAGATATGACCGTGCTGGCCAAGGCAATGTCAAACGGCTATCCGATGGGCGCGGTGGTCGGCTCGCGCGCGGTGATGGAACCGGCCAGTCGCATGTTCATTTCGAGCTCCTATTGGAGTGACAACCTCGGCCTGGCGGCCAGCTTGACGACCCTGCGCGAGCTCGAACGGCGCAATTCCGCCCAGCGCTTCGAGGCGATCGGCAAGGAACTCAGCGACCGCCTGAATCGCGCGCTGCGCGAAGTCGGTTTGGCCGGCGCTTGCGGCGGCATGTTCTGGAATCCAGTGATTCAGTTGGACTTGGCTGACGACGGCCTGCGCGCGCTTGCCAACACCATCTTCATCCAGGAGATGGCGCGCCGCGGCATTCACTGCAATATGAGCTTCAAAGCCACGCTGGCGCATACGCAGGAAGATATAGAGCGAACAGCGGACTGCGCAGCCGAAGCCTTCGCCCTCATCAAAGGCGGCTTGGAAAGCGGCGATCTGATGACGCTGCTGGACAGCGACTTGACCCAAGAACCCTTTCGACGCCTGGTGCGATGAGAATCCTTGACGCAGGTCCCATCACGCACAGCGCGCCCAACACAGAGCGCGCCGTCTACACCTTTCCAGCGCTGCTAGTCCGCCGCGATGGGAGCTTGCTGATGACCTGCCGGCGCGGGTCGGACAAAGACTGCGCCGATGAATGGGTCGAGCTGTACCGCTCGGATGACGGCGGGCGGCGCTGGACGCGCGTCGACAGCGATTTCCCGGCGGCGCGTGTTGCGGGCGCGCTTAGCTCATTGCGCGTCGTGTATTTGAGCGAGATGGATGAGGGGCATTTGCTGGCGGCGTCTATGTGGATCGACCGCGAGACGCATCCGGGCGCGCCGCTCTTTAATCCGCGCACGGAAGGCTGCCTGCCCATGGGCGTCTTTCTGGCGGATTCCTTTGATGGCGGTCATACTTGGAGCGCCTGGCGACAGTTGGATTTGCCCGCCGATATAGGTCCGCCCAGCCTGACCAACCCCATCATCAAGCTGCCTGGCGGCGCTTTGCTGCTGTCCATCGAATCGAATAAACATTATCACGATGAGTCCAAGTGGTATCAGCGCGCCGTCACGCTTCGCTCCACCGACGGCGGGGCGAGCTGGGACGCGCCTAGTGATGCCGGCTACGATCCGACAGGACGCATTTTCCACTGGGATCAGCGCCTTGGCTTGACGGACCGCGGACGTCTGGTCAGCTTCGCTTGGGTATATGACACAGCGGCGGAGACTTATCGCAATATCCGCCGCCGCCTCAGCGCTGATGCGGGCCGCACCTGGTCGGCAGCGCAGGACATCGGCATCGCCGACCAAGCCGGGCATCCGGCCATGCTGCCCGATGGACGGATCGTCCTGGCTTGGGTCGACCGCTTCGGCAGCGGCTCGATCCGCGCCCGTGTGGCCGCGCGCGCCGCCACCGACTTCGACCCTTCCAGCGAGGTCCTCATATATCAGCATAGCGGAACGGAGAAGCACCGCAGTGGCATTGCCGGCGCGCTGGATGACATGAGTATCTGGTCCTATGGCTTGCCCTATGCCGAGACCTTGAGGGACGGCGATGTCATGGTTGTTTATTACGCCGGCGATCAGCGGACAATGGATATTCACTATGCGCGTTTGTCCTTATAACCGGCGGCGCCAGGCCGCGCGAGAAATCTGACATGGCGCGCTGGTCACTGACGCAAGCCGACCGCGAGTTCATCGCCCGCGATATCGAGCCCTTCTTGCCCGACCGCATCTTTGACGCGCACGCTCATCTTTTCTGTCACGAACATTTTGATCCGCTTCCCGCTGGCTATCAGGATATGCCGGCGCGCTTGGACCTGGCTGCCTACTACGACTTCATCGAGTGGATTCACCCGGGCGCGCGGGCGCGGGGCGGCCTCTTCTTCGGCTTGGCTTTCACCGGCGACCGCGACGCCAACAACCGCTTCGTCGCTGAGCAAGTCCGCAAGTCGCCGCGGGACGGTGACTTCGGGCAAATGATCATCGCGCCCGATATGACGGCGGAGCAGGTTTACCAGACGGCGAAAACCGAAGGTTTCGTCGGCTTAAAGCCTTATCATACGCTGGCGACCGGCCACGAGCGCACCTGGACGGCGCCAATCGAAGCCTACCTGCCGGAGCGCCATGTCGCGGTCGCAGCTGAGCTCAGTCTGTCCATCACCTTGCATATCGTGCGCGACCGAGCTTTGGCCGACCCGCTCAATCAAGCGACCATCCGGCGCTATTGCGAAGGCTATCCCGATATGCGCTTGATCCTGGCGCACGCCGGGCGCGGCTTTAACCCCTGGCATACCATCGAAGGCATAGAGAGCTTGCGCGGTCTTGATAATGTCTTCTTCGATACATCGGCTATTACCGAAGCGGGGGCTTTCGAGGCGATCATGGATGTCATGGGGCACGAGCGCCTGCTCTACGGATCGGACTTTCCCGTCAGTCATGTACACGGTCGCTGCGTCGCCATCGGCGATTCCTTTCACTGGATTTATGCCGATGAGCTCAAGCTGGCGGAGAAACATGCCGAGCTGCGGCCCGTGCTGATCGGCTTGGAGTCGCTGCGCGCGCTGCGCCTGGCTTGCCGGCGGATGCGCCTGCGCGACGGGCAAGTTGAAGATATCTTCTACAATAATGCAAATCAGCTTTTTACTCGCCAAGCCTAGCCGAGGAGAGACCCATGCAGTCGCCGGAACGCAGTGTGCATAACTTGCTGGACTTAAACGGGAAAGTCGCTATCGTGACCGGCGCGGCCGGCTGGCTGGGCTCGGCGATGAGCCGGGCATTGGCGGAAGCGGGCGCGCGTCTGGTCGTCACCAGTCGGGATGCCGCCCAGGCGGAAGCCTTCGCCGAGGGCTTGCCGGGCGCCGGGCATCTGGGACTGGCTTTGTCCCAGGGCGACACCGATAGCATCCCCGCTTTCCTGGCCGACGTCGTGGAGCGCATGGGCGCGATTGACATCCTGGTCAACAATGCCTACGGCGGTCCGCCAGCCGATATCGACAGCGCCACCGCCGACGATTTTGACCAAGCCTATCATGTCGGCGTCACAGCATATTTTCTGCTGGCGCGGGATACCGCCTTGCACTTGCGCGGGCGCGGCGCCGGCGGCTCCATCATCAATATCGGCAGCATGTACGGCGTGGTCGCCAGTTACCCCGAAGCCTATGAAGGCTTGGGCATCAACAGCCCGCCGAATTATCATGGACTGAAAGGCGGACTGGTGCATCTGACGCGCCACCTGGCGGCCTATTGGGCGCGGGACAATATACGGGTCAATTGCATCAGCCCGGGTCCTTTTCCCAAGATGCCGGCTATCGACGAGGCGCATCCCGGCTTTATCAACCGCCTCGAGTCGAAGGTGCCCCTGGGAAGAATGGGCAAGCCGGAAGAACTCAAGGGCGTCGTCTTGCTGCTGGCCAGCGACGCCGGCAGTTATATCACCGGGCAGAACATCCTGGTTGATGGCGGCTGGACCGCTTGGTAAGGGAGCGCAAGCATGCAGATCGTCAAGCCCGCTGAACAAGTCGAAATGGCGCGCAATAAGCGCCTGCTGAATCGCTATCGTTTCATCGAATACGAGACCATTCGCATTCTGGCGGCTTGGCTGCCGGCCACCGCGCGCATGGAGTACAAGCTGGCGCTGGGACGCTTCTTGTGGGAGGAGGCGCAGCATGTCCAGCACCTCTATCAACGGCTGCGCGAAGTGCAGACGCCAGCCTTCCGCCCGCCGGGCGATCCCGCCCTGGAAGAACTGATGGCCGAGGCGATCCACGCGCCCGATGAGCGCAGCCTGCTGGCGGGTTTGTTCCGCGTCATCAAGCCGGGGCTGATGGAGGCCTATCGCTGGCATAGCCGGCAGACCTTCGCCAATCCCGACGCGCCCACGCTCTATGCGCTGAAGCATATCTTGCTGGACGAAGCGGAACATGTCGCCTGGGCGGGCGCCGAGTTCGCCGGGCAGCCGACCAGCGACTGGGAGCGTTACATCGCCGAGCTGCTGGCGCATGCCGGCGGCGTCACGGGTGATGAAGCCCGCGCCGAGAAACCGACGCGGCCGGCCGCGCGCGTCGCTTTCCGCAGGCCGATGACCGCCGCCCGCGACGACCGCTTCATCATCCTGCAGCGGCACTGGGGCGATGCGGATGCGCGCCGGCAAACTGACGCGGCGGCGCGCCGACTGGACGAATTCGAGAATTACAGCCAAGAAATGCTGGCGGCGGAGACGGTGGCGCTGATCATTCATTTGTCGCCGAACATGCCTTGGGGCTTCGTCTACGACTCGGCGCGGCACTGCTACGACGAGACGCGACATTGCCTGCTGGGCATCGAATGGCTGCGACGGCATGGGCTGGATTACACGAGTGTGCCGCAAAATACGCGCATCTACGCCTGGCGCTCGCAATATGACGCGGCCACACAATACTGTCTGCTGACGCGAGGCAATGAAGCGCATGCCTTTCCCCATCGGCGGCGCAGCCTGGCGCAATACGAAGCGGTCGGCGATCAGCTTTCAGCGCAATACGTCAGCTACGATATGGCTGACGAGCGGCAGCATGTGGCTTTTGGCACGAAGTGGCTGCCGGAATTGATGGCGCGGAACAACATCGATATGCCCGTCGAGCGCTTCATCGAGGAGACGGTCGCCCTGTGGCAGCGGGAATATGTCTCCGGCGATCTGCCGCTGCGCGCCGGGCAGGAGGCGCTGTCATGAGCGCTTCGGCGACGCGTTATCCACAAGCGATTCTGGTGTCCTGTGAAATCCCCTGGGACGAAAACGATCAACTGCTGGAAGATGTCTTCCGGCGCTCGGTGCGTACGACGCTAGAGCACTACAACCATCTCTACATATTTGGCACTGCGGGCGAAGGCTATGCCGTGAGTCAGGCGCAATTCCGGCGCATCGTCGACATCTTCTACGAGGGAACGCGCGGCGACGACATTCATCCGATGGTCGGCTTGATCGGCATGTCGACGCCGATCGTGCTGGAAAAGCTGCAATACGCCTACGACCGCGGTTTCCGCGCTTTCCAAATCTCGCTGCCCTCCTGGGGCGCGCTGACCGATGCCGAAGTCATGACCTTTTTCCGCGATGTCTGCGGCGCATTTTCCAGCGCGAACTTCTTGCATTACAACTTGCCGCGGGCGGGTCGGTTGCTGGAAGCGCGCGACTATCGCCCCTTGGTTGACGCCCTGCCCAATCTGGTCGCCACCAAGAACACCGGCGGCGGTCACCGGCGGGCGGCCGAGCTGGTCAGCCAAGTCGGCGAGCTGCAGCACTTTTTGGGCGAGGGCAATTTCTTGCAAGGCTGCTTCTACGGCGAATGCTCCTTGCTGGCGACCTTTGGCTCGCTGAGCCCGCAGAAAGTCAAAGCCTATTTCGCCGCTGCTCTGGCAGGTGATTTCCCAACCATGCTCGCCTTGCAGCGGGGCTTCCACGATCTGCTGGCGGATCTCTTCAAGACGCTAGCCGGCGAAAGCAAAATCGACGGCGCTTATGACAAACTGTGGCAGCGCCTGGGCGGCTTCGAGCAGATGCCCCTGCGCTTGCTCTCGCCCTATCATGGCTTCAGCGAGGCGCAGTTTGGCGCCTGCCGGCAACTGCTAGAAAGCAAGTACGCGGACTGGCTGCCCGACTAAACTCGCTGCGCTATTGCGCCAGCATTTGATCCAGATCGGCGCTGGCGTCCCGCAAGACGTTCATCAAAGCGAAGTCGCCGCCGTAAGGGATCATCAGCGAACCTTGATGACGGTAGCGGTCGACCTCGTCGATCGACGAGGCGGTTCGTCCCCAGACTTTGCCGTGCTTGTCACAAGCGGCCGCCACCTGCGCCACCGCTTCGTCGAGAGTCTGGCCGACTTCAGGATAGGCATCTAGGCGCAAGCCCAGGTCGCCCGGTCCCACGAAGAGGCAGTCGATGCCGGGTACGGCGGCGATTTCTTCAGCTTTGGCCACCGCTTCCGGCGTTTCGATCTGCGCGACGATGAAGGTCTCGCGGTTGGCGTCGGCGATGTAGCTGCTATCGGGTATCCAGGTATCGCCGCCGAAGTTGCAATCCAAACCCGCGCCATCCAGACCGCGATTGCCGAGCGGCGGGAACTTGGTCGCCGCCGCGATCCCCCGCGCCATTTCGGCATCGGAGACGAAGGGAATCATCAAGCCGGCCGCGCCGTCTTCCAGATAGCGGTAAAGCCGCGTGCGCTGCACAGTCGGCGGGCGGATCATGCAATCGATGTCGTAGAGATGGCAGAGCGCCAGCAAGTGCTGGATTTCGCGGGCGTCGAAGTTGCGATGCTCCATATCAAGCCAGATGCCGTCATATTTGTAGTGCGCGGCATAGCGGATGAAGAAGGGCAGCACGTGCCCCATCCCGCAAAAGCGCGCGAACTGATTGTCCCGCCACCGCGCCAAAACTTTACTTTTCCTCATGTCTTTTCTCTCCTCAATTTTGCAATCAGGACCGAATGTTCCGCTGCGGCGCCCCTGGGATAGGGCGCTGCCCCTGCGGTGGGTACGATAAGGTGTCAAGCGTCTTTGTGCATGTAGCCGCCATCGACGCGCATGATGGTTCCGGTGATGTAGTCGGCGTCGGCCGATGACAGAAAGGCGGCCGCGCTGCCGATGTCAGCCGGTGTGCCCAGCCGCTTCCAGGGCAATGCCTGCCCACCCTGCGCCAGCACTTCCGCGCCGAAACTTTCATGTTCGCCCGGCGTGTCGATCCAGCCCGGCTCGATGACGTTGACGTTGATTTTGTGGGGGACGAGTTCGCGCGCGATCGACAGCGCCATGTGATTCAGACCGGCTTTGGCGGTATTGTAGGCGATGGCACCCCGCAGCGGCATCGACGCATGCACGCTGGAGATGAAGACCATCTTGCCGCCTTTTCCCCGCGCTGCCATGTGGCGCGCCACCAACTGGCTTAAATGAAAGCCGGCGACCAGGGTCGCGCCGATAACACGCTCAAAGACCTCCGGATCATAGTCCAGGAACGCGCCGCGGACGCTGTAGGCCGGATTGCTGACGAGAATATCAATCCCGTCCACCTGGTCCAGGGTTCGGCCTATCAAGGACGCGCAACCGGCGCGGCTGAAGACATCCGCTTCCAGCGTCAGCGTTTCAGCGCCCGCTCCCCTGATTTCAGCGGCTGTTTCTTCCAGGTCGGGGCTCCCGGGTCGATCGTTTATGACAACAGTGGCGCCGCGGCGCGCCAAGGCCAGGGCGCAACCCTTGCCGATGCCGCGACCAGCGCCGGTGATCAGCGCCGTCTTGCCAAGCAAACTCATGTTGTAATTCCCTTCAATCGCTAATCTCTAGCCGCTGTCCGCTGGCGGCGCTCTGTTTCACCGCGTCAAGGCAGCGCAGGATCTGAACGCCGTCGTGCAGGGGATGATACCACTCCTGTCGCGATTCCAGGGCGTCGAGGAAGACGCCAAATTCGTCGATGTAGGCTCGCTCGAAGGTGTAGCCGGCGGGCGGGCGCATCTCGTCGCTTTGTCCGGTCGCATTCAGATAGCGCCGGACCCTGGCTTCCGGCAACAGCTTGACTTCTATCACGCCGCGCGCGCTGACGATGCGATACGCATAGACCTGACGGTCCTGCAAGAGATCAAGCTGCAGCGTGACAGCGGTTCCGGCGGCGGTCCGCGCCAAGATTTGCAGGTTGTCCGGTCCCTCGATTTCCAAAGCGCCGGAATGACCCGACTGCGCGTAAAGCGCCTTAACCCTAGAGCCCAAAAGAGCATACAGCGTGCCGAGCTCTTGCGCGATGACGCCCATGATCTGGGTTTCGTCGTAGAAGTCCTGATAAGCTTCCCAAGGGTGCCAGTTGGGCAGGTAATTGCCAAAAGCCATCTGATAGGTCAGCGGCGCGCCGAATGCCTCATCCTGCAGCCAGGCTTTTGCCTGTCGCATGACGGCGTGACAGGGATTGTTGATGCCGAGCGCGGCGACAAGCCTATGTTTGTCCACCAGCCTCAGCAGTTCATCGGCGCCATTGAGCTTGTCGGACAAGGCGATTTCGCAGAAGAAATCCTTTTGGGCGCGGGCGGCTGCCAAACAATAGCGCATGTGGTACGCCGTCGGCGTAGAGACGATCACGACATCCGGATTCCAGACCCAGCCGGAAGCGAAGTCGTCAAAGCTCTCCACCGCATAGCGTTCTTGGCTTTCCGCCCGGCGATCGGCTCGCTGGTCAATCAGACGGATGTTGCTCGCCGCTATGCCATGCGCCTGCAAGCAGCGAATCCGGCGCTTGCCCATGGAGCCGCCGCCGAGTATTAAGAAGCGTCTGTTTTTCTTCATCCTCGCCACCTCGCCCAGCGGGAATTTGACAAAGCCCGAGCGTGTGTTATAATATCAGTCTACTCATGCGACTGGTCTGACTAGCTGACATGACATATTATGTCAAATTTCGGCGAATGTCAATTTGCGCTGCCGCCACTAACAGATTGACCGCAAGGGTAGGCAGGCGCCGTCGCCCCTTTTGATTCGGCGGCGCGCGCAGTTTTCTCGCAGTTTTTTATTGAGAAGGCATTGGGAGCGCATTTTCGAAAGTAGAAGCCAAGTATGGCAGAACCGGGCATCACGCTAAAGCACCCGCGCAAGATAACCTTAGTCGCGTCGATCGTGGAGCAGCTGGTCGAGCATATACAGAACGGCACGCTGCAACCGGGCGACAAATTGCCCTCTGAACGGCAATTGATTCAGATGTTGGGTGTCGGTCGGTCTTCGGTCCGCGAGGCGCTACAGGGTCTGGTCATGATGGGGCTGGTGGAGGTGCGCCCGGGCCACGGCAGCTATGTCAAGAGTAATCTGCACAGTTTCATTCCGGATCTTTCCAAGCCGGGCCTGTCAGACAATTTACAGCGGGAAATGCGTTTGCAACTGATAGAGGCGCGGCGGATGATCGAGATTGAGATCGCCGCGCAGGCGGCCGTCCGGGCAAAGCCACAGCAAATTGAACTGTGGCGCGCCACCTTCAATGACTATGTACGCTACATTGATGACTTCGGCGACCCGCGTTACCTGGCCGCCCACGCGGATTTTCACCTGTCCCTGGCTGATATGTCGCAAAATCCCTTCAACGTGATGCTGGCGAACGCGGCCATCCGGGCCGTCCCACAGACGCTGCGCGAACGAGAGTTCAGTTTTCCCAAGTCGATTGACTTGCAGCAGTTGCGGGATTCCCAGGTCAAGCTTCATCGAGATATTCTGGACGCCGTTGCTAACGGAGATCCTGAAGAAGCGAAAGCCGCGCTGCGGGCGCACATGGATTTCGAACGAGACCTGGTCATACAAGTGTATCCGGCGACAGTTGATGATTCTTGAGTATTTCATCGCCTGTCATGCCCGGGTAGTTATCGGATTAGCAGGGAGGAGCCTAGACAAGAAAAAAAACGATTGCAAGACCTTAACCGTTATGACGCAGCTCGCAAGAGCTGCGCCAACTATCTGAAAAAGGGAGCTAACATGAAACACCTACGATTGCTTCTCGTACTGGGGACCGCGCTGCTTGTCTTGCTCGCGCCGGCGCAGGCGCAGGAACCGGTCACCATCACCTATTGGACCGACCCCGCCTTGGCACAACCCATCAGCTTGCCGCAATTCACCCAATTGGCGGAGTTTGAAACCTGGCAGGCGGAACAATTTATGGAAATGCACCCGCATGTCACCGTTGAAGTACGCGGTCTGGATTGGCCCGATCTGTCCACGGTTGTGCCAACGGCGCTGGCCGCCGGCGACCCGCCCGACATTCTCAAGGACTACCTGGGACGCACCTCCGGCTACGGTGTTGAAGGCGTTACGGTTGATCTCTTCGCGCATTTGCCGCAAGAGGACGTCGACGATCTGCTGCCGGGTTTGGTTCAGCTCTATACGATCGACGGCTCGCTGCACGCCATGCCGACCTACTTCTGGAACCACGCCATGATCGTCAACAAGGCGCTCTTTGATCAAGCGGGCTTGGGCGACATGATCCCGGTTGATGACCGCGACTGGACCTTTGACGAATTCTACGCCGCCGCGACCGCCATCAAAGAAGCGGGCATCGGCGTCGACTTCCCGTATACCTTGCAGGTCGCGTCGGAACAGGGCGATTACGACTTCCACGCCTTCATCTGGGGCGGTGGCGGCGAAATCTGGAATCCGGATTGTAGCCCTGGTTTTGACGATCCGAAAACCCTGGCCGGTCTAGAATTCGTCAACACGCTCTATCAAGAGGGCTTGATCAATTCCGACGCCACCACAGCCGCTTACGCCGACCAGACCAACAACCTGTTCACCGGCAAGAGCGCCATCATGGGCGGCGGCATGGGCGTCTTGAACAACACCATCGGCAACGCCGTCAAGAACGGTGAAGTTACGGTCGAGATGGATCCGGTCATCGTCACCTATCCCCACGCCGAAGGCGAGGTCTCCGGTTTGGGCGTTGGTCCCTCCGGCTTCGCCGTCTTTGACAAGGGGCGTTCAGATTACGAGATGGAGTGGATCATCAAGTTCCTGCTCTTCCTGAATTCCTCCGAGTCCCAGGTGACCTACACGCAGAACAACTCGCAGTTCCCGGCGCGCGCCTCTGCGGGCGTTCCGCTGGCGGATGACGCGAACTACGCCTTGACGCTGTCGCTGATACAGGAGCGCGGCACCGAGAACCTGGGCTTGGCTTGCCCCGGCTTTTATGAAGTCCGCATTTCGCAGCCGCCGCACTGGCAAGCGATGTTCCTGGGCCAGGAAACACCGCAGCAGGCGCTGGAAGCATTGGCCTCCGAAGCCGAGTTCATCCTGGATATGTAAGTGTAAGACAGGCTAGCGGTAATGAAGGTATCCGGCGCTTGTCGGATGCCTTCATTACCATGTTGGATTGATCAGCCGAGCTAGAGCAATTTTTTGCTAAACTACGTTTTCTTAATTGTTCCGACGCTGGTTTGCGACTGACCGCCGGCGGATAGACAGCAGGGTTCGTCATGTTCAAAAGGTTCACGACGAGAGTGTGGGAAGGGCGCTGGGGATATGTCTTCATTGCCCCGGCCATGATTCCCTTCGCCATCTTCACCGCCTATCCCCTGGTGCAAGGGCTGCTGCTCAGCTTCTATAAAGCCGGCGTCAATCGCGACAAGTGGGCGTACATCGGGCTGAAGAATTATACCAACTTGCTGACTAGGGACCCGGTCTTCCCCACCGCCATCAAGAATACATTTCTCTTTGTGCTGGGCGTGGTGCCGGCGGCTATGATCATCTGTCTCTTCGTCGCTGTGCTGATCTACCCGCTCAGCCAGCGCAAGCAGACCTTTTTCCGCGCCGCCTTTTATATGCCAGTGGTCTCGGCCGGCGTCGTGCTGGCTATGGTCTGGGTATACATCTACAGCCAGGAATATGGTTTGCTGAATTACATTTTCGAGTCCCTCGGCTTGCTCAAGCTCTTGAACGCGGGTGAGAAGATCGGCTGGCTGGCGCAGACGAATACGGCGCTGCTGTCCCTGGCGATCGTCGTTTTGAGCTGGAGCCTGGGACAGCCCTTGATTCTCTTCCTCGCTGGGCTGGGCGCAATACCGGAGCCGCTCTACGACGCCGCCAAGATCGATGGCGCTAGTTCCTGGCAGGCTTTTTGGAAGATCACGCTGCCGCTGCTGCGCCCGACCATGCTCTTCGTCCTGGTGGTCCTGACGATTGCCGTCTTCCAGGTATTCGTGGTGGTGCAGCTCATGACCCTGGGTGGACCAGCCAATGCGACGCAGACCATCGTCTATCGCATCTGGGTGACGGGCATCGTCGGCTCCAAGTTCGGCTATGGCTCGGCGATGGCGGTCATTTTGCTGTCGATCGTGAGCGTCGTGGCGATTGTGCAGTTCAAGCTGCTGGACCGGCAGCTGACCTGATCCGGCTGTGGATTGGTGAGAGACGCGACTTATGACAGGAACAACATTTGAGTCCAGCGCGGGATTGATGCCCGGGGACCATATCTTGCGACGCCGCTACCGGGTCGGTCGCTGGCTGCGCTACCTGGCGCTGGCCATTATCGTGGCTTTGGCCATCATTCTGCTCATTCCCATCCTCTGGATGCTGCTCGGCTCCTTCAAGATCCAGCGGGTCGCCCTGGCTTATCCGCCGGAACTCATCCCCAGCAACCCGGTCATGGACAATTGGGAACGGCTCTTAATTGATCGCCCCTCCATACGCTGGCTGCTGAATTCCTTCTGCGTGGCTGGCGGCATCGCGCTTTTCGGCGTCATCACCAGCACCTGCGCCGGTTACGCCTTTGGCAAGAAGCAGTTTCCCGGCCGGACGATCTTCTTCTGGCTGATCTTGATGACCATGATGCTGCCGCGCCAGATCTATATCATTCCCTTGTTTGTGCTGATGAGAAGTCTGGGCTGGTTCAACAGCTACCAAGGCATGATCGCCCCGTATATCGTCTATCCCTTCGGCATCTTCCTCATGCGGCAGTATATGCAGTCTATCCCCGATGAATTGCTCGAAGCGGCCAAGATGGACGGCGCCAGCGAATTTCAGCTGTTCCGGCATATCATCATACCGCTCAGTCGGCCCGCCATCGGCGCTATCGCCATTTTCGCCTTCATGGCCGGCTGGAATGATTATTTATGGCAGTTGGTGATGGCGACGGACGAGCTGTGGCTGACGCTGCCGGTGGGCGTGGCCAAGCTGACCGCATCGGGCGTGGGCAGCATTGACATCGGCGTTGGCATGGCTGGCGCGACCTTCGCCTTCATCCCTATGCTGCTGATTTTCCTGCTATTCCAGAATTACTTTATCAAAGGCATTACCGTTGGCGCGCTCAAAGGATAGGCGATTGGCTTCGGCATCGCATCTCCCCGAGCCTTGTTCGCCTGGACGATCTTTCGCCGATCATGCCAGGTCCTTATTCACCCTGTTCGTTGCGTAAACAGAATTGCTGATGATAGTCTCTGATTTTGCCGGATCTTTCTTGACCTTCCGCATTGATTGGAACCTGAAACCGAGCCTCACTTCTTCGCACAAGCCGCCCTTTACGCTTAACAACGCGCGGATTCAGATCGAGTCCAGCTGCAAAATCAGCGATCGCGTCAGCGGCGCGGCGCAAACCTTTGTGCTGGGCGCGTCTTGCAAGACCGAGTACGTCGGCGTCGAAAAGGACATGTGGACGACGCCTAACGCCGATTTCTGTATTATCTTGTCGACGGAATCGTTCCTGATACTCAAAAGCTGGGACCGCAACAATAAAGGCGTGATGCGATATCCCGCCTCGCTAGGCGAGCAGCCCGAGCGTCAGTCCGGCCGCGTCAGCGATACTTACGAGCGCGTCGCCATCAATTTGCGTCCATTGACAGCGCAGCGACTGGAAAGCGCCGAAGCGATCGTTCGGGCGACGCTGGCGGACGAGCTGCTGGTCGGGCGCTGCGCCTACAACCTGCACGACCGTTATGACATCGAGATCGACTTTCCCATCAAGACAATGAACGCCAACGAACGCGAGTGGATTTATCAGACAGACACGGGACCTGTCTTGTTCCCGGACATGGGCGTGGACTGTCGCAGCTGGATCGACAGCTTCCATTTGGCTTATGTCGCCTTTAACAGCGCGGACTGGGCGGAGTTCATCTTGCAGGCGGCCAGTCCGCTGAACGAGGGCATATCGGTGAATCACTATTCGCGAACCGTGCAAATGAATTCGCGGAACACAATCTTCCGGGCGCGGCATGACCATAACGAGTGACAGGGGCTCTGCCGGTCCCTGCGCGCCGAGCTGCAGGGGGACATATCCGGGGATGGCATCGGCATGAGCGCGAAGCGCATTGTCATCGTTGGCGGCGGCGTCATCGGATTAAGCGCCGCCTATCACCTGGCGCGGAGCGGCGGCGTCAGCGTGACCTTGTTGGAGAAGGGGACAGTCGGCGCCGGCTCAAGCTCGCGCGCCGGCGGCATCATCACGGGACACCTGTGGGCGAAGACCGGCATCGCCGCGCGCAAGATCAGCCTGCGCCTCTTTCGCGAGCTTTCTGAGGAGCTCAAAGCCTACGGTTATGAGTATCAGGCCGTGGGTTGCCTGAATCTGTTTTCGCCGCTGGCTTGGGCAGAGCGTGAGCGATTATTGCCCTTATATGACGAATGCGAGGTCCCCTACGAGATCCTCGACGCCGACGAGATTCGTCAACGTTGGTCCCTGTTGACGCCTGAAGATGACGCGATCGGCCTTTTCGATCCGCTGGGTGGCTACAGCGAGCCGGATGACTACGTCCCGGCACTGGCGCAGAAATGTCGCGAACTGGGCGTCGACATCCGCGAAGGGGTCATTGTCAGCGATTTCGTGAAGGAGCGCGGGCGGATCAAGGGACCTGTGGTTGATGGCGAACTCCGGGAGGCGGACCTAGTTATTTGCGCCGCGCACAGCTGGACGAATCGCCTGCTGGCTGAGGTCGGCAGGCAATTGCCCATCAAATCTTTTGTGCATCAGCGCTACCTGACCAGTCCACTGGACCAAAGGGCAAAATTGCCGGCCGTGAACGCCAATCCCTATGGGGCTTATCTGCGCCCCGCCAAGGGCAATCGCATTCTGGTTGGCGGTGAAACAGCTGACCGCCCCGAGTTTGGGACGCCTACGCTCGCTTTTGGCATGGACCAACTGCGCGCGCCGAGCGGTTTTAGCGACAGCTTGCGCGACAAGGTCCAACCGCTGCTGCCCATCCTCGGACGGCATCCCTTCGCCGAGGAACGGGTCGGGCTTATCTCCTTTAGCATGGACGGCGAGCCAATACTGGGGGCGGCGCCGGAATTACCGGGTTTGTTGCTTGGCGCAGCCTTTCATTCGGGCGGTTTCGCCTATAATCCGGTCGCTGGCAAGCTGCTGGCGGAATTGGCGACCGTGGGCGCAACCGAGCTGGATATCGAGGCTTTTTCGCCCGCCCGCTTCAGCGCCGCGGCGACGGTCGCTTTTTTGAATACGAAATTGCGCCAAAAACACGCATTTTCGCGCCGGCATTGATTCGGGGAATCCCTTGATGCGATATCGTCAGCTAGGGAAAACAGACCTGCGCCTTTCGGAGCTGTCCCTGGGCACAGTTGCGCTGGGCCTGCCCTATGGCTTGGGCGCGGAGGCGCATAGCGCAGGCGGAATGCCGCCGCCGGCTGACAGCGAGGCAGTGGCGCTCGTTCACCATGCCACCGACCGCGGCGTCAATTTTTTTGATACGGCGCGCGCCTACGGCCGCAGCGAAGAGGTCTTGGGCAGAGCGCTGCGGGATCGGCGGCACAAAGTATTGCTGGCGACAAAAGTAACTTGCCACAACAAGGCCGGTATCACCTTGGCTCGTCCCGAACTGGCTGAACAGATGAAGCGATCGCTGCACAGCAGTTTGCGGCTGCTGGGCACGGATTATGTCGACCTTCTGCTATTGCACAGCGCCTCAACCGATTTGCTGGAAAACAGCGATGCCATTGCAGAGCTGAAGCGCTTCCAGATGCAAGGAAAAGCGCGCTTCATCGGCGCTTCCACCTACGGAGAGGACGCGCCGCGTATCGCCATCGCTCAGGGGGTAGACGCGCTGCAAGTCGCCTTCAACATTCTCGATCAGCGCCTGGCGCCTGAGGTATTCGCTTGCGCCAAAGCGGCGGGCGCAGGCATTATTGCGCGGTCGGTATTTCTCAAGGGCGCGCTCAGCCGGCGGGCCGAATATCTGCCTGCGCGTCTGGCGGCGCTGAAAGCGCGCTCCAGCGCTGTCAAGCGAACCGCCGCCGCGCTTTCGCCGCCACTGACACGCGAAGCGGCGGCGCTAAAGTTCGTCTTGGCGCATGAGTCTATCGCCACCGCCTTGATCGGAGTCCGCGATATCGCCGAGCTGGAAGCGAGCCTGGCGGCTGCGCGCGCGCCGCGCTGGAGCGATGCGACTGTCGAGCGCTTCCGCCAGCTGCGCTGCGATCGGGCCGACTTGCTGGACCCAAGCGCATGGGGACTGCCATGAGTGATGTTGAAGGCGCCAATAACCGCGCCTAAAGCGGGAGCGACAGCATGAGTAAAGCGGCAAGAACAAAGGCCGACCTGGATACGCCGGCACTATGGGTGGACCTGGATACCATGGAGCGAAATATCGCGGAATTGGCGCGACACTTCGCGGCGGCGCAGGTGCATTGGCGTCCCCACATGAAAGGCATTCGCGTGCCAGCTATCGCGCATAAAGCCATCGCCGCGGGCGCAATCGGCGTGACTTGCGCCACCATCCGGGAAGCCGAAGCGATGGCGGCAAGCGGGGTAGCGGACATTCTAATCGCCAATGAGATGGTCGGCGAGCGCAAGATCGCGCGGCTGGCGCGGCTTTGCCGCCAAGCCGACGTCAAGGTCATCGTCGACAACGCCGAAAACGTGCGCGCATTAAGCGTGGCAGCGCGTAGGCACGGTGTGCGGATCGGCGTTTTGATTGATGTCAATACCGGCATGGACCGTACCGGGCTGCTGCCGGGACCTGCGGTCGTCCGGTTGGCGCAAGCTGTCGACCACAGCGAGGGGCTGCGCTTCCTCGGGTTGATGACCTGGGAGGGCCATACCCTGGCGATCGCCGACCCCGAGGCGCGGACGCGGGCGACCACGGACGCAATCAAGCAACTCTTGGCTATGGCTGCTGACTGCCGAGCGTCCGGCCTGGAGCTGTCTATCGTGAGCGGAGGCGGCAGCGGCACCTATAAGATTACCCCTTTCATCAAGGGCATGACCGAGATTCAAGCCGGCGGCGCGATATTCTGCGATGTGATTTATCAGCGCTGGGGCGTAGAAACCAGACCCTGCCTCTTCGTCAAGACCATTGTCAGCAGTCGGCCCGCGTCCGATCGCATCGTTGTCGACGCCGGCTTCAAGACGCTGCCTGTCTGGCACGCGCAGCCCAGGGGTATCGGTTTGGGGTCCGTCAAGAGCCACGCTTCATCGGCAGAGCACGGCATCATATCGCTAGAGCATGCCGATGAACAAGTCAAGGTGGGCGATGCGCTTGACTTCATCGTGGGTTATACCGACAGTACGATCATCTTGCATCGTAAGCTGTATGGCATTCGCCAAGGCGTGGTTGAAGTCGAGTGGGCTGTGCTTTAGCGTCTTCAGCAACAACTCCAGGCGCTGACGCAGTTCTTCATGACTTTGGTAAAGGTAGCGATAGACCGTCTTTTCTTTATGCTCAGGTTCATGCGCTCGACTTGTCCGTTGGTCGCCGGTCTAGGAAGTATCGCGTCAAACTCAAATCGAGACAGAGACGCTTACGGGCATTAGTAGGAGTGCGCGAACTATCAGGATGCGTTCTTGCGTCCTCTGATCTCTTCGAGGGCCGATTGCGCGGAGCGAGCGCCGAGTTGCTCGCCGAGTTTTCGTGCTTGGCGGATCGCTTCTTCGATCGCGGCTTCGTTGTCGTAATAGAAAGCCATCGCTCCATACACTTTTGCCAGAGGTATACGGTAGTGGTCAACGGCGGCTTGTGGGCCATCGTTCAAAGCCAGGTTTGCTACCAGATAGGCTTTATGATGGGTCCCGGCAACTGCAGCTTCCAAGGGATTATTGCCTCGCAATTCAATGTGTTCTCGAATTTCTAGAATCATGGCGCTACCTCAGATATAAACGACGTGGCTATAAATATCATTCTGTACAGTCCCGGCGCCCCCAGCGATTAGTTCATTGTACTCCAAGATAAATGACACGATTGTGCCGATGCCGTGTTCTCCTTGCAGATGGTGACCGGCGATAAATACGCCAGCGTGTCCTTTGCCTTCTCTGTACCGCGTGGTGATATGACCAGTAATCTGTTCATCGTGTGTTAGCAAGGCATATCCGTTCATTTTGGAGAGGCTCCCATATAGAGATGTGGAAGGGGGTGGGGTGGGGGTGGGGGTAAATCAAGTATTTCAACAGCGTCCCAGCGAGTCGCCCCTACATTTTCCAGAACTAAGTGACATGCGACATTGAAGCAATTGCCCCGACCCTCCACCCCCATTCCGCGCCACTTGAGGCTGTTTCCCGTATAATGACATAATGAGAACGGTATAAGCGCGAGCGACCGAGCGCAATGAGACCAAATCGCAGGATCAAGCGCGATCATAGCAAACCCTTTTTCAGCAGCCGCCGCCGCGGCTTGAGCGGCATCCCGCTGTTGCTGCTGGTCTTGCTGACCTTAGGCAGCAGTCTCGGCTTGATTCTGGTTACATTGACCAATTACGACCGCATGCAGTTCGTGGCGCTTGACCTGTTGGGCATCGCGCCGACCGCCACGCCCTTCGCCAGCCAGCATGCCCAAGACGGCATCGAACAGTATAACAACGGGAAAATCCGCGTTGCCCTGGCTGAGTTTGAACTTGCGCTGGAGCAGCGGCCGAATGACGTCGACTACCTCTATGAATACGGCCGCATCCTCATCGAATTGGACGAGTATGACCTGGCCGCGCCGATCGGCGACCGCGCCATCGCGGCCGCGCCGAATGACGCGCGCGGTTACGCCCTCAAAGCGCGCGCGCTGATGTGGAGCGACCCGGGCAACGCGATTCCGGTCGCGGTATCGGGCTTGGATATCGACCCGAACTTCGCACCCTTGCACGCCGCCCTTGCCATCGCCTATACCAATATCGGCCGTTATGACGAGGGCTTGAGCCGAGGCGACCGCGCGATCCAGCTTGATCCGCTGGATTCCTTCGCCCACCGCGCCTACTCCATCCCGCTGATCTTCACGGGACGCAATTCCCAGGCGATTGAAACACTGGAACAGGCGGTCGCCATCAACCCCAACTTGCCCGGTCCCTACTTTGAGCTGGCCGCCCAATACCGCGCCATTGACGTCCCGGAAATGGCTGTCGGCATTTACCGGCGCGTGCTGGAGCTGGAACCGAGCAATGCCAAAGCTTACTTGCGGCTCTGCGAGACCTTCGCCGCCGTGGGCGAATTCCAGGAAGGCAGCCGCTATTGCGAAGAGGCGCTGGCGATCAACAGTCAATACGCGTCGGCTTGGCGCATGCTGGGTCAGACGCAATACAGTCGGCGCAACTATGAAGGCGCGATCCAGTCCTTCGAAAACTGCGTCGAATTCGGCTCGAGCGAAGTCGAGTGCTTTTACCTGCGCGGATGGGCGCATTATTTTCTTGCCCAATGCGACGATGCCTGGCGCGTGCTGCAAGAGGCGCTGCAATACGCTGTTGCGGATCAGATCATCGATACGATCAACATCGGGCTTTCCAACATCCGCGTGAACTGCGCGGGCTATGAGAATGTAACGCTGCCGACGCCCATCCCCCCGACAGCCGTCCCGCCGACGCCTATCGGAGGCATCTAGGCGATGAGAATTCGGCGCGATTATTCGCATCCGTTTTTTCGTGAACCGAAGCGTCACCGTAGCCGCAACAGATTGATCGCCGCCTTCCTCGGGCTGCTGCTCGGCTTGGCCGTCATGTCGTCGCATCGGGCGACGGTCGAGCTTGTCATCGAGTCCCTGGTTGGCGAGCCGGCGACGCCGACGCCATTGCCCGGCGATCTGGCGGCGCGGGCGGCGCTGCAAGCGCAGGCGGGGGACTTCTCCGCAGCAGCGGACCTGATGGCGACCGCCGTCTTGGAACGTCCGCGGAACAGCGCCTATCTCTATGAATACGGCATAGCGCTGATTGAACTGGGACGAAGCGATGAAGCCTTGACAGTCGCCGAGCGCATCATCGACCTGGACGCCAGAGACGCGCGCGGATTCGCGCTGAAGTCCGACGCGCTGGTGGCGCAGGGGGAGCCCGCCGCTGCTATCCCCGTCGCGCTTTCGGGGCTCGATTTGGATCCCAGTTTCACAGCGCTTTACGCGACGCTGAGCCGCGCCTATATTGACACGCAGCGCTGGCCCGATGGTCTGGAGGCGGGCGAACGCGGCTTGTCGATCAATCCCGACGATGCCGAGCTGACGCGCGCCTATGCCTATGCTCTGCAGTCCGTCGGCGCTTATGACGAAGCGGCGGATCATCTCGAACGCGCCATTGAATTGCGGCCCAGCTATCTGCCCATACACTTCGAGCTGGCCGCGCTCTATTTGGCGCGCGACAGCGATCAGCAAGCGATTGATCTCTATGGCCGCATACTGGCGATTGACTCGCGCAATGCCCGCGCCATGCTGCGGCTCTGCCTGGCCTATCGCAAGGTCGGGCAATTCGCGCGCGCGCTCGGCTTCTGCGAGGACTCCGTGGCCAATGACAGCAGCGATGCCGAAGCGCTGTTTCACCTTGGTCTGCTCTATTACCGCGAGCGCCGCTTTGTTGATTCGCGCGATACCTTCCGGCAATGCCTGGACCATGATGACGGCGCTTATGATTTGTCCTGCCGCTATCGGCTGGGTCTATCGCACTATTACACCGGCGATTGCAGAACCGGCTGGACGCTGCTCCAGGAATCGCTGGCGCTGGCGGAGGCGGCGACCGGTTACAGCGATACGATTGACCGGATACATCAGGGCTTGGAAGCGATCAACGGCGACCTGAATTGCATCGCGACGGCGGCAGCCCCAGTGTCGTTTCAGGATTGACCGGCGCTTGTCGCTCGGCTAGGCTATTTCCACTTACACGCTCCCGCTCGATTATCATGCGCCTATTCGATTCCAGCCTCAGCCTGTATCGCAAGACGATCAAACGCGTTCGCCCGGCGCACATCGCCATGCACCGACTGATGGACCGGGTGTTGATCCCCGCGCTGGAGCGCCGTTACGACTTCAAAACCATCCCCGAAGATCCCTTCTGGTTTCGGCTGGAACTGCTGACGAGCCAACACGAGCGCGAGACGGCGCAACTGCTGCGGCGGCTGGTCGAGCCTGGCATGGTCGCGCTGGACGTCGGCGCGCACGTCGGCTATTACACGCGCCTGCTCGCGCGGCGGACCGGGGCGGGTGGGCGCGTCATCGCCTTCGAGCCGCATCCGCGCAGTCACCAGGCGCTGCGGCACAATACACGCGCGCTGGCAAATGTGAGGCCGCTGCAAGTGGCGGTGGCGGAAGCCGCGGGCAGCGCCGAGCTTTACGACTATTTGATGATGTCGGGCAGCGGTTCGCTGCATTACGACGAATCCCTGGCGCATTTGCAGCGCGCGCGTATGGGCGCGGACGATGTCGCGCCGCGCGGGCGAGAGAGCTTCGAGATGCAGCGTTTCCAGGTCGAGACGGTGAGCCTGGACGACTGCCTGGCCGAGCTGGGCATCGCGCGGGTCGATGTGGTCAAGATGGATATCGAGGGCGCGGAGCTGGGCGCGCTGCGCGGCATGCGGGGCATGATAGCGGCTTCGCCGGGATTGAAGCTGGTGATGGAGTACAATCCCAGCGCGTTGAGAGCCTTCGGGCACGATCCGCAGGCGGCGCTGGAGGAGGCGCTGGGTATGGGTTTCAGCCGCGTCGAGGCGATCGAGGCGGAGGGCTCGCTGCGGGATTGGCGGGACGCGGGTCTGGTGGCGCGGGAGACGGCGCGGATGCTGGGGGACATGGGCGTGGTGAATTTGTTGTTTAGATGACGCCTGCTTCGCTAATTTTGCGTCTCATTTCCTCACGATACTCGTCCTGATGCTCGATAACACCCTCCCATGGCGGGACATTATGCACCATGCCGTCGTAAACATATTCAAAGCGCATAACACGTTCGGGATTAAGATCGGGCAGCAGGTCGTCTAGCTGCCGCACGCGATCGAGTATGCGCGCCAGGGCGAGGCTGCGCAGGTTGATGTCTGGATCGGTGGGTTTAAGATCGGCCGCCAGTTCGCGCGCGTGACGCAGGAGCATGTCGCGCAGTTCGCGGAATTCTTCAAAGCGGCTGTTGGGGTCTTCGTCTTCTTCAAGCGGATAGGGATAAGTCTTGCCGGGAATGCCGGCCGGCGTTTTCCCTTTTTCCCAAAAGTATTTATCGTCGGAATCGACATGCTGTTCAGGAGCGGCGGCACCAATTTCAGTTGCCGTTTGGGGGGACGTGTATTCATAAGGGAGACGAGCCGTCGTTTTGGGAGCGTTTTGAGTCGATTGCGCGTGCATTGCGGTCGATTCGGCAGGTATTGGGGACATGTGGGTGGTTTTCGCGTTTTTTTCGGCAAGCGGAAAATCTTTTTTTGCCAAAAGACGGGCGTTTTTTTGGGATTCTTCGGCGCGCCAGCGGTGAAGGGTGCTAGAGGGGATGCCGGTCAAGTGCTGAACGGTGGAGACTTTGTCATAGAGGGCGAGCAATTCGAGAGCTTCGATCTTGCGGGCGGGCGGGTGTTGTTTGGGCATGATCGGTCCTGTTTGAGAATGGTAGAAAGCGAGATAAGTTTAGCATATTTGTTCTGATAATGGAAGTGTGGATCCCCTTGGGGGATGACAATACAGGGCAATATCAAAGACAAATTCTACTATATGAAGTCCTGACAGGATGATTTACCACAGCCACTCGCAAGCCAGAACTTGGCTCACAGAAAATAACAAACCTGCTTGTCGCATGAGCGCCGCGGTTTACATAAACAGGGAGACCAGTAGTGGAGTATGGTACAATTCCATTCAAGGAATTCTGTAGTGGGTTTTCTCCATGTTCGAGGTTAGGCAGAGTGAAAATATCCCAGTTGATTTGGGAATGTACTTACCGATTCCAGTTCGTGGATTAGAAAATCCTCAGACTGGTATTCCGAAAATTGCAAAGGATTCGCAGCTTACCGCTTCTATTGAGCAAGCTATCCAAACTATACCGACTAGGCACATCATCTGTCTTGGAGATGCTCGAAACGCAGTAGACGTACAAGACAATAGCGTTCATCTTGTGGTAACATCGCCGCCCTACTGGAACCTAAAGGAATATCCTCACCTTGAAGGCCAGCTAGGGAATATGCCCGATTACGAACATTTCCTAGCAGAATTGGATCAAGTCTGGCGCGAATGTTTTCGCGTATTGGCGCCCGGCGGTCGGCTCGTTTGCATTGTAGGGGATGTCTGTCTATCTCGACGAAAAAACCGCGGCCGTCACACTGTCGTTCCCCTTCACGCTGCCATTCAGGAACGCTGCCGCAAGATTGGATATGACAATTTAGCGCCCATAATATGGCATAAGATAGCCAATGCGACTTATGAAGTAGAGAATGGATCAGGTTTTCTGGGCAAACCATACGAGCCCAATGCCGTCATCAAGAATGACATAGAGTTCATACTGATGGAGCGGAAACCAGGTGGATACCGATCTCCGAGTATTGCGGCTCGAGTTCTCAGTGTAATCTCATCTGAGAATCACAGGAAATGGTTTCAACAGATTTGGACAGGGCTGACCGGGGCTTCGACGAAAAAACATCCAGCGCCATATCCCTTAGAGCTTGCGGAGCGGTTGATACGCATGTTCAGTTTCGTTGGCGACACCGTTCTTGATCCATTTTTGGGCACGGGAACCACATCGGTGGCTGCCGCCAAATGGGGTAGAAACAGCATAGGCTTCGAAATCGACGAAGACTACCATGAATTCGCACGTAAGCGCCTGAGCAAAGCGACTTTGCTTCCATTTGGCGGGGTGACGATTCATGCCAGACGTTGCGCTAAGAGAGTATGACCAGTTTCCAAGCCGATATTGATTTAGAGCTGCGCAAAGCAATCCAGCACTTCTGGATGACGCGCGCGTCACAGGCACGTGTACAAGGAACTTCGACAGGTGTCAGGGATGCCGGCGCTCGAGCGGCCGTCACAGCTGGCGCCCAGATGGATGGTTTTGCTAATCTTATTACCGAAGCCTTGCACAGCGCCGGAGTTAGCAAAGCCCATATCCACCACGAGAAAAAGCTGGAGCTGCCAGGTTGGTACAGAGCCGAGAAGAAATGGGATCTAATTGTTGTCGCCAATGGAAAGTTTGCAGCAGGTCTAGAACTAAAATCCCAAGCCGGACCGTCCTTTGGGAATAATTTCAACAACCGCGCAGAAGAGGCGATCGGTAACGCAACTGATATTTGGGCGGCGTATCGTGAAGGCGCTTTCAAGCCTTCGCCGCGTCCTTGGCTTGGATACTTGATGCTGCTTGAGAGTTCGCCTAAATCGACGCGACCCGTCAAGGTATTGCAACCCCATTTCGAGGTCTTCCCGGAGTTTAGCGGGGCTTCCTATGCCAAGCGCTATGAGCTTCTGTTGACCAAGCTAGTCCGCGAAAGATTGTACGATTCCGCATGTATTCTGCTTTCGGGCCGGGACAGTAGAGAAAGTGGGGAATATCACGAACCGTCAAGCGAGCTTTCTTTCCGGAGTTTGCTGGCATCACTGGTATCTAATGCGATAGCAGTTACATCCGCCTAAGTACGACAGCGCGTCATGACGGAAGTTGACGAAGTGATGCCCGGCTTCCCGATAGAACAACTCCTTCTGGGGCTGCAAAATATGCGTCTTTACGGACCTTGAAAATCCGCAGCTCATTCTTTGATGAAGCCCGTGGACGGCTTGTAGGGGATTTTCAGGTGTTTGATGATGGCGTCCAGTTTCCGCGAGATTTCCTTAACCTCTTCCGTCAAGCGCAAGATGGAGGATTCGAAGGTATCGACTTTCTGCTTGCGGTTTTCTAGGGACTCGCTGGGATTGTCACTCATTCTTTGATGAAGCCCGTAGGCGGCTTGTAAGGGACTTCCAGGTGTTTGATGATGGCTTGCAGCATCTCGCGATTCTCCGCCACCATTTGCGTCAATCCTAGAATGGCGGCTTCGAGCGTATCCACTTTATCAAAGGGTTCGCCCTGTGTTTCGCGCAAGTTGAGGTATTCCTTGTCCATGCGTTTGAAACGAATATCGGCAGTCGCCATGTCGCGTCTCTGTTTTGCGTCGATTACTTCTGGATTTTACAGAGATAAATATACCTCAGAAATTACGTTTGTCAATGGTTATACCGTCGTAAGCCAGAGCAATCGCATCAGATTATTTTAACCACCGAGGACACCAAGATTTAACTCTTTTTCTGGCAAAAAGGAGGCAATGTAGGGGCGATTGACGGTCAGTGTCTACGCGACCCTGTGAATCGCCCACGATATTCTCACTGTTTCATGGGCGAGCCAAGGCTCGCCCCTACAATTCGTTACAATTTCGTGACTTTCGCCACAAAACGATTCTGGTGCGATTGCTCTGCGTCGTAAGCGTGTACAGGGGCGACCTGGCAGCCGCCCCTAGCGACTCATAATGATCCGTGTTTTACATCACCGCCGAGCGCTCGACGGCGCCGTATTCCGTGACCAGCGCAGCCCAGGCGGCGCCGATGCGCCGGAAGCCCTCGGCGATGACATCCGGCTTGTGGATGCCGTAGTTCAGGCGCATGGCGCGGGCGCCGCCGTCGCCGGTGTAGAACATGCTGCCGATGGCGAAGGCGACATCGCGCTGGATGGCGCTGATGAAGGTCTCGACGGCGCTGGGACCGTCGGCGGGCAGCTCCACCCACAGGTACAAGCCGCCTTGCGGCGAATACCAACTGCTGCCGGGCGGCAAATGGCTTTCGGCGGCTATCAGCGCCGCGTCGCGGCGGCGGCGCAGTTCCTGGCGGTTGCGCTCCAACTGTTTGGCCAGGACGCCGCGCTGCAACAACAGGTGAATGGCGCGCTGGTTCAAGCCCGAGGTGGAGATATCCGCGGCCTGTTTGACGCGCACAAGGCGCTCGTAGTAGGGTTCGGTGGCGATCAAGTAGCCGATGCGCATGCCCGGCAGCAGCATCTTGGTAAAGGCGTTGGCGTGGATGACGACACCGCTTTCGTCCAGGGCTTTTAATGGCGGCAGGGATTCGCCATCAAAGCGGAATTCGCGATAGACATCGTCTTCCAGGATGGGGATGCCCTGTTCTTCGGCGAGGCGGATGAGTTGACGCCGGCGGTACATGGGCATCAGGTGCCCGGTGGGGTTCTGGAAGCTGGGCATGACATAAATCAAGCGCGGACGATGGTTTTCCAGCAGCTTCGCCAAAGCGTCGATGCGCATGCCCTGCTCGTCGATGGGGATGCCTTGGATGCGCGCGCGGCGCGCCTCGGCGATATCCATGATGCCGAGATAGGTGGGGCTGGCGGTGACCAGCGTTTCGCCGTCGCGCATCAGCGATTGCAGGACGAGGTCGATGGCTTGCTGGGCGCCGCCTGTTATCAGCACATCGTCGTGGCGGCACTTGATGCCGATGGCGCGGACGTAGTCGCGCACGGCGACCCGCAGCGGCAGGTAGCCCTCCGGCACTTCGTAAGAGAGGGCGTCGGCGCCATCGCGTTCGATGACGTGGTTGATGGCGTCGCGCAAGTGACGGACGGGGAAGAATTCCTTGGGCGGCGCGCCGTGGCCGAAGTTGATGACGCCGGGTTTGCGAGCCAGGCGCATCATGGCGCGAATGGAGCTGGCGCGGCGCGTTGTCATTTGACGGGGACCTGCTTCTACGTTGGCTGTGGGAGCAGGTTCGCGGACGCGGGCGACAAAGGTGCCGCGGCCCGCTTGGGCGCTGAGCAAGCCCGCCGCGCGCAGCTCTGAATAGGCTTTGACGACGCTGACGCGACTGAGCCCCAGCTGACGCGCGAGATCGCGGCTGGCGGGCAGGCGCGCGCCGGCCGGCAGCGAGTCGCTGTCGATATGCGCGCGAATCTGTCGGATGAGTTGTCGATAAAGCGGCTCTTCGCTTTCGCGATCGAGCTTGATCAAGAAGGCGGATGATCTCATAGCTCGTCTCCGAATCATGTTGCATTATAGACCGGGGAGCAGATAATTGATATTTGTCATATAATTTGGCTAAGCGTTATATTATTAATGTTGTTTTCATCATGGAGATGTTCTGCTTTCCGACAAAAGAGCGTATCATGCGAGCTATGATTTCGGTTTTCTGTAGCTCGCTCTGCCAATAGTTATCAATTGATATGAATCAAGTTTATTGTATTGACAGCGGGAGATGTACTTTGGAGGGGCAAGGCGCATGAAGATTCGATTCGCTTACTTCTCAATCGGTCTATGTTGTTGGGCGGCTTTATTCCTGCTGCTGTGCGCCACAAGCGCGTTGGCGCAGACCGAGGAACAGGGCGCTAGAGCGCGTCCATTTTGTGAAGACGGCCTTAGAATTAGCTGGAATCCTTCTGACGCGGATAGTTATCGAGTGGTGCAAGTGCGGGAAGACGGCGAGGAAAAGACCGTCTGCTATACATCTGACAGTGATTGCAAGATCGAGGGATTAGGAAACGATAGTTCTTATTCGTTTTATGTGGATACAGAGGTTGACGGACAACTCTACACCAGTACCAATCGCATCAGCGGGACGACTTACGGACAGGGTGATTGCGAGGAGGACGATTATTCGCCAGCTCCGACGCCGACGCCGAAACCCTCGGTTGATACTTGCTCCTACCTGCCGGCGGAGATCGCCGTCAGCAATTTCGGCACCTATACCACCCAATGCAAGCGGGTGGGCGCGGCTGGACTTGGCAAGGCTGAGTTGATCGCGCAGGGCGTGCTTGACGCTGTTGATATCTGGAACATCGTCGAATCCGACGTAAAAGTCTGCTTCCGCAATCAGGGTTCGCTGAAGTTCCTGGATGCCGCCACTTCGCCGCGCGCGGTATCGGATTTGGCTGCGCAGACCGTCGGCGATATGACCTGCGGGACGATTAATCGCGCGGGCACAGTGGTCTTGATGCAAGCGACAGAGCCAAGCCCGACAACAATTGAGAGTCCAGCGCAGACAGAGCCCGCCGCAAGGAATGAAACGCAGCCGGCGCTTGATTTTCCCCAGGCGCGCGCCCTGGTCGACTGCCCCGTGACGACCGGCGACATACTCAATTTGCGTCAGGGACCGGGACTCGACTATGGGATCATAAGCGAGATACCGTATCGGACGCGCTTGACAGCCAGCGCGCGGGCGGGAGAGTGGTACCAGGTTGAATATGCTGGCGAAGTTGGCTGGATTTACTACAAGTTGGTCCGCCGGCACGGCGCCTGCGCCTGGGCTTGACGGGCGGCTTTGCCCCGGCTGCGGCTGGCTGGCATAATAGCAAGTAGCGAAGTTGCGGTGGGTGCATTTCAGATTGTTGGCGCTTCAAGCCCTATCTATCAAAAAGCGGAACTCGGTAGGGGCGAGCCGGTGAACGCTGTTGAAATACTCAATTTACCCCCACCCCAAACCCCTCCCCCATAAAGAGGGAGGGGCTATAATGGCTCAATACAGGTCTTAAGACTCCCGTTACCTCGTTTTTGGGGAAGGAGCCGGGGGATGGGGGCTGTATTTCAACACAGAGTCCGGTGGCTCGCCCAAATGTGAGATCTTGGTTTTGGGCGACTCAGCGAGTCGCCCCTACCGATCGTCTTTTTATTTGTGATTCTGCTGTTAGAGCGGATAGTCTATGACGAAATTCGATACTATGTTTGTTCATTCTGCCAAAATATTGAAATGCACCCAGTGGCGATGACGCGATGGTGATACGCAGTGACAGCGCAGGGCTCGAGGGGAAGTATCTGCTGGATATGCTGCCGGCTCCAGGCAAGCGCATTCTGGAGATCGGTTGCGGCGACGGGCGGCTGACCTGGCAATATGCCGAGCGGGCCGCTGCCGTCGTCGGCATTGATGTAACCGATGATTCGTTGCGAGAGGGCTTAGCGGGGCGTCCCGCGCGTTTTGCCCGCAGGGTCGATTTCGCGCTGGCAAGCTCGACAGACCTGCCTTTCCCCGCCAACAGCTTTCATAACGCGCTTTTTGCCTGGTCTTTCTGATGAATTGAGCGCGCGGGCATGGTCCATGCCCTTGACGAAGTACATCGCGTATTGGCGCCCGGCGGGGCTTTGATTGACATGCGCCCGACCACGCGCAACCGGACCGTTGAAGTGGTGCTGGGAGGGGCGTGGCTGCGCGCCGGTGAAATCGACGCCGCAGCCAGCAACGCTGATCGGGTGGCGGCGGACCAGGCGCTTGACGGGGCGCTAGAAGCTGGATTGTTCCACGCCGAGCACAAGGAGACGTTTTTCTATATCAGCGAAATGGATTCGCTGGCGGACCTGCGTGATTTTGCCGCGTCCTTGCGGCGGACGGCGCTGCCAGCGGAGGTCATGGCGCGTGTGGCGGGTTTGGTGGCGGATCTAAGCGGGGACTACAGCATCCGCATCGCGCGCGAGATTGTCATCGCGCGCTACCGCAGTTTATAGGCTTGATTTTTCGGTGAAACGAGCCTGGGCTCGCCCGCCAAAAGAGAGGTAATGTAGGGGTGTTTGAAAGTCAGTGTCTACGCGACCTACGCGCCCCGCAGAAAGTCCCGCAAATCAGAGGTCATTTTACGTGGGCGTCTCACGAGACGCCCCTATAAATTACTAGAATTATGTGACATCCGACATATTTTGATATTGAAGTGATTGCGCTGCTTGATTTTCTCGCTTGCCCAACGAATAGAATTTGTTACACTCTACACTTGGCTCAGCTTTGTAAAACGATCGGATGATAATTCAGTGTTGGAGGACTCTATGTTCCGCAAATTATCTATATTGCTCGTGTCTATAGTTCTTGTCGCAGTCCTGATCTTGCCGGCCGCGGCCCAGGACGACTTGGTATTTGGCGTCGTGCTCGTCGGTCCGAATGACGATCGGGGTTGGAGCACCTCGCATTATGAAGCCGGGCTCTATGTCGAAGAGAATATGCCCGGGGCAACCATGCTCTTCTTCGAGAGCTTGAACCCAGCCGATTCGCCGGAAACCACGTTGATGGACGTGGTTGAGTTCATGGTGGACGAAGGGGCGTCGGTCATCTTCACCACCTCGGACAGCTTTGAAGAAGACACAAACGTGGTGGCGGCGGCCTTCCCCGATGTCACCTTCATCAATATCACCGGCAGCAACGCGATCGCGGGCAGCGCGATTGCCGAGGGCGACCATGCCATCATGCACGAATTGCCGGAAATGTCGCCAGCCAATGTGGGCAATTTCAACGTCTACATGGAATTGCCGCGCTTGATCGCCGGTTGCGCCGCGGCGCTGACCAGCGAGAGCGGCAGCATCGGTTACCTGGGCGCGCTGATCAATCCCGAGACGCGGCGTTTGGCGGCGTCCAGCTATTTGGGCGCGCGTTACTGCGCCGAAAACTACCGCGATGACATGATGGCGGACGACATCAGCTTCGAGGTGGTATGGATCGGCTTCTGGTTCAATATCCCGGGCGTAACCTTGGATCCAACCGAGGTGGCGACTGGCTTCCTTGATGGCGGCGCCGATGTCATCATCTCCGGCATTGACACCACCGAGGCAATCACGGTCGCGGGCCAGTACATGGCAGAGGGCGATGCCAGCTACGGCGTGCCATACGGCAATGTCAACGGCTGTTCCGAAGCGCCGGATGCTTGCCTGGGCGCAGCCTATTACAACTGGGGTCCCGCCTATCTTGATGTTGTCCAGCGCGTCGCTGATGGCAGTTGGTCGCAGGAATGGCTGTGGCTGGAGCCGAAATGGGACGAGATCAATGACGATGGTCTGTATACCGATGCCGATACCAGCGTGGCCGGTTACAAGTTTGGCGATGCCTTGAGCATGGAAACCATCGAGAGCTTGCATGCTTTCGCCCAGGAGATCCATGACTTCCAGACCGACCCCATGCACGCCGGCGAGATGTTCTTGTGGAGCGGACCGCTGAACTTGCAAGACGGCGCGGCATTGGCTGGCGACGGCGAAGCCGTGACCTTGCTGGATATCTGGTTCATCCCGCAATTGCTGGAAGGCATGGTCGGCGCGAGCGAATAGGCTTCCGCCTCAGTCTGCCCCCTGCTTGAACGAGGGTGGTATCGTAGCAAAATCTCTACAACTAAGTTGATTTTCGGGCGACTCACAGAGTCGCCCCTACATTTTCGACCTTTGATGAACTTTACAAGAGGCGACCTGAACCTGTTTACCGGGGTCCGAGCATGACAAATGCCACAATAGTCTGCGCTCTGCTGATTTTCTGCCTGTTGCCTGTCTTGGCGCAGGAAGAGCCGGAGCTATTGCTCTTGAACACGCAGGTGGGGACGCAGGCAGACGGCTTCGGCGGGGAAAGCCCTGTGGTCTCTGGCGAGCTATACAATCACGGCAGCCAAGCCTACTCCAATATCAATATCTTGGTTGAAGCATACGACGCTGCCGGCGAACTAATTGGCGAGGGATTTGGTTTCCTGGTGGATGCTTGTGGCACGGCATTGCTGGACTATGCCCTGCCCCCGGGCGGTCTGCAAGCCTTCAGCGCGCCATTCGAGCTCTTTGAAGATGGCGACGTGGAGCGCGTGGGAGCGCGGTTCAGCGCCGATGCCCTTGATTACGAGCGCGATGCGCTGGCGGAGACCCCGGCGGCGCGTTTGATTGCGCGCGGGGAAGCGGTCCAGCTGCAATGGCTGGATGACGAGACACTGCTTTATGGGCTGGGCTGCGCGGGCGAGGTCTTCACAGAATTAGTGTGGTGGCGCTACAGCGTATCCGATCACGCGCTGGCGCCCACAGAACATCCGGCCGCGCGACATGTCACTGAAGCGATGATCGAGCGCAGCGGCGCGGCGATGATCACCCAGTCCGGCGAGCTGAATCCCGATTTGTTTTACGGTTCGCAAATGACGTTTGCGCCGAATGCGCGGCGCGCCGTTTACCAGAATGACTTGCATACCATCCTCTCGGCCGAGCCGGATGGCAGCTTCAAGCGGCTGATACACGACGCGCTGCACAAGCACAGCCTGCGCGGTTTCCTCTGGGCGGGAAAGCCCGGCGTCTTTTTGGCATATTACTTCGGCGCCTACGGCGAGCCGGTGCATTATTTCAGCGGCGATGTCAACGGCATGATGCTGATGGGACGTTTGGAAGAACTGGAGCCGTCTTTGATCGTGCCGGGTCCGGCGGCGGATGGCTTAGCGGCGGTGGTCGGCTGGCGCATCGACGAGCGAGACGGGTACTATCTGCGCTACGCCTATGGCAGCAGGGAATTGCTCTTCGAGGCGGCATTGCCGGGCAACAACTATCCGGCGCCGATCATGGCGCGCTCCGGCGACCGGCGGCTGGTCTATGTCGTACGTGATGTGGCGGGCGTACCAAGCTTGCAATGTTTCGATCGCGGGGCGAAGGAGTTGCGGACGCTGGCGAGCCTGCCCTTGCGCTTGACGCGCGAAGCGCGGGCTTGGTCGGCGCTGTCGCCGGATGGGAGTAAGCTGGCACTGGCGGCGAATGGGACTGAGGGCGGCGTCTGGCTGCTGGATGTGGCAGGGGACTGCAGGTAGTTCCAGCGGCTTCTGCGGGGCAATCGCTGAGATATGATGGCGGGTTAATTGGCGCGAATGCAACGGAAAAAATCAACTACAGCGCGCGCAGAGGGCACAGAAGTAGTTCCAAGTTAGTCATGCAAAACTCGACGAAGGGTCTAAATGTAGGGGCGACATGGTATGTCGCCCGAAATCAAAACGCAGCAACGTCTGGCGACCAGATTGGTCGCCCCTACACCGCCCCTGTAAAATTTACATTATTTTCTTTGAACTACTTGTGTTCTCTAGTTGTGAAAAAAATGAAGCGTTTGCCCTGGCGCCTGATGCGGCAGACTTGTGGAGGCGCGTGAGAAATGTTATGATAATCAAGCAGGCGCTTTTCATAGTCCCTGGTTCAGATCGTATCTAGAAATACATAGCTGAGGCGAGCCATGATTGAAACAAAGTTTCAAAGAATCGAGGAAGAATATCAGGCATTGCGCAACGCGCAAAACACGATCCTGTATGACCTGGATCGTTCGTTGCCCGCAATTGTCACCGCCATCGAGCAGAATCGACAAGCCATCGAGCAGAATCGACAAGCCATTGCTGTCTTGGACAGCAAGATGAACGCGCTCATAAGCCACTTTGATGTTGACTACAAGCCTTCGATGGGCTTCGCGCCCGAGAGCGACGAGTAGCCGTTTTCCGCTGCTCCAGGCAGGCAGGGCGCGCCAAGTAAGCGTGGCTTCACCCTTCCAGGCGGTCGAGACCGTCAGCCCAAAGCCCAGTCCACCGCGGCCAGCGCATGCAGGTAAGTGGTATCGTAACTGGGGATGGGACAATCTTCCGGCTTGATTAGCAAGCCGATCTCTGTGCAGCCGAGAATGACCGCCTGTGCGCCAGCCGTCCGCAGCTTATTGATCACGGCTTGATATAAAGCGCGCGACTCGTCCTGAATAATGCCGCGCACCAATTCCTCGTAAATGATGCTGTGCACGATGTCGCGCCCTGCAGCGTCGGGAATCAGCACATTCAGGCTGTAGCGGTCGGTCATGCGCCCCTTGTAAAATTCCTGCTCCATGGTGTAGCGGGTGCCGAGCAAGCCGATGGTTTGCAGCCCGTCGTCCCGGATGACTTCGGCGGTGGCGTCGGCGATGTGAATCAAGGGTCCCTTGACGGCGGCAGCGACATCGTCCGCCATACGGTGCATGGTATTGCTGCAAATAACGATACAGTCCGCGCCGGCGCGCTCAAGATTTTGCGCCGCGGCGATCATTCGCTTGGACGCGGTCTCCCAATCGCCCGTTTCTTGCAGGGATTCGATTTCGGCGAAGTCGAAGGAGTGCAGCAGGCACTTGGCGGAATGCAGGCCGCCCAGGCGCTTCTGTGTTTCCTGGTTGATGATGCGATAGTATTCGATGCTGGATTCCCAGCTAAGCCCGCCGATGAGACCGATGGTTTTCATAGTTGCTTCTCTTCTGTGGCGACAGCGGGCGACTCACCGGACTCTGTTGAAATACTCAATTTACCCCCACCCCAAGCCCCTCCCTCATAAAGGGAGAGGGGCTTAACGGCTCACTACAGGTCATAAGACTCCAATTGCCTCATTTTTGGGCAAGGGGGCGGGTGATGGAGTCTGTTTCTCAACAGAGTCCACCGAGTCGCCCCTACCGACAAGTTACCTAATCATTCGTTTCACGCTAGAGTCGTCCAAGCTGATGCAAGGCGATATCATGCCGCGTCGAGCCGTTCTGCGCCAAATCAGCCATGATTTCGCCGATGACGCTGGCCATTTTGAAGCCGTGCCCGCTGAAGCCAGCGGCGATCGAAACCTGCGGAAGATCGGGCAGCGTATCCAATATCCAGTTTTCGTCGGCTGTATTGCTGAACATACATGTGGTCATGCGCAAGGTTTCGCCGGCGCCGGCGGGGAAGTAGCGCTCGGCGAATTGGCGCAGCAGCGCTTCATCTTCGGGATAGGTATCGCGGTCGACGGTGTCGGGGTCGCAGCTTTCTTCGCGGTGATGCCAGCGTCCAAATTTCATGCCCGGCGTCGCGCCGTCCGGATTGAATTCCGGGAAGCCATAGTAGCGCCCTTCGTCGACCAGCGCGTTCCAAACTGGGAAGCGTTCTGGCGCGAAGAGCTGCGGCTGCTGGGCGCGGAGCCAGATCAGTACTTGGCGTTCCGGGACGGCTTTGCCCTTCAGCTCGGGAACCAGCTTGTAAGCCCAGGCGCCGCCACAGATGACGAGCTTGTCCGCGCTGTATTGCCCGCGGTCGGTCCGCAGCAGCAGGCGGTCATCGCGGAGGCGCTCCCAGCCAGTGACCCGTTCGCCGACGCGCAGGGCAGCGCCATAGCTTTGCGCCAGACGGGCGTAAGCGGAAATACAGCGTTCGGGAACCAGCAAGCCGCCCTGGGGTTGATAGACCGCCATTGTTTCGCCGGGCATCTGGTAGCCGGGAAAGCGTTGATTCAGTTCTTGGCTGTTTAGGATCTCATGTTCGAGATCGTGTTCAAGGCAGCTTCGCAAGCTGCCGGCGAAGACCTCGCTGGCTTCGGGTCCCATGTCGATGCTGCCGGTTTGATAGAAGAGTTTTTCGCCCGATTCGCGTTCCAGTTGCTGCCAGAGTTCATAGGATCGTCTCAACAGCGGCACATAGGACGGGTCTTCGTAGTATGCCAAACGGATGATGCGCGTCAGCCCGTGAGACGAGCCCATTTGGTGCGGAATTTCAAATTGCTCGATGCCCAGCGCGTTCCAGCCGCGCTTCGCCAGGTGATAGAGCGTGGCGCTGCCCATGGCGCCGATGCCGATGACGATAGCGTCAAAATGTTTCATGAGCTGTCACCCGCCTGCGGCAGACGCGCGAAGAGATCGAGGCCAAATTGGCGGAAGGCGTCAATCAGGTCGATCAGCACCCAATTCTCGCTGAGCAGGTCTCCTTCGCGCCGCCAGAAGTCCATGACGCGGAACTCGATGCGCTTGCCAGTGGGAGGATGCCCAAGATATTCGCCGCTGTGCGTGGCGACGACCTCGCGCCAGCCGGCGGTGGCGGCGTAAATGCCGTCGGCGAACATGGGCGATTCCCAGACGACTTGGCGATCGGGGAAGGCGCGCAGCCAGGGCAATTGATGATTTTCTTCGAATTCGTTCAGGTCGCGCGTGGTTCCGATGCCGGCGGGACCGTACCAGTGCATGTTGTCTTGCCAATAGCGCGTGAATTGCATGCTTTCTTTGTTCTTCTGATCGAACTCGTTCATTCCCTGAAAGAGCATATCGTAGGCGATCTGGAAGGTTTTAGCCGATTCGCCGGGCGCTTGGTCCTTGAGCAGGACGCCATCAGCGCTTCGGGGCGGCGGAACGAAGCCGGCCAGAGCCAAGCTCGGCGGCAATGGATCGCAGCCCGCCTGCTGCATCACTTCAATCAGGTCGTAGAGCGCGTAGACTTTGTTGATCTTGCCGGCTTCGATGCGGTAGAATTCGCCGTAGCGGAGAAAGGTTTCTCGGTTACTTGGCGGTATGCCCAGCCAAGTCCGCTCAAAGCGGCCGAAGAGATAGCCTGTGCTGGCGACCCAATGCTCGGCTTCGCAGAGGCCGCCCAGCAAGATATCGATGCGGCGTTGCAAATTGGAAAAGCTGGCGAAGAGGGGTTGCCAAAAAGCCTGCCAAAGTGCGTTGGGACCTGCCTGGGTATCAAATGGGGCGCAGCCGCGCCAGACTACATCGTCCGCGAAGTAGTCGCCCCGCGCCGCGGGCGAATGGCGGAGGCGCTCAACCTGAGATAAGAAGTCATAAACCAGTCCTTTGTTCGCCAAGTTTTGTTCTGGCATAGCGAAAGACGTCCTCCATTTGAAATCGTGACCATCGGCAATTGCGCTCGCGCTGACATCTGAAGATTCACCACGGAGGCGCAGAGGACACAGAGAAAAAACACAGTGCGACTATATGTAAGTAGTTCCAAGTTAGTCATGCAAAACTCGACGAAGGGTCTAAATGTAGGGGCGACATACCATGTCGCCCGAAATCAAAACGCAGCAACGTCGGGCGACCAGATTGGTCGCCCCTACACCGCTCCTGTAAAATTTGCATTATTTTCTTTGAACTACTTAATTGCATCATCAGCGCAATCGTACAGAACCATTATGTTCCAAATATCACATAAAACCAAGGAATTGTAGGGGCGACTCTGTGCCGCGCCATAGGTCGCGTAGACACTGACCGGCAGTCTCCTCATACTCATTCAGTATCTTCTCGTCGGGCGATTCAGCGAATCGCCCCTACCGGTTGTCTTGATGTTGTAATTCAATTCAACCGTATTCGATACACTAGCTACACTAGCGATTTGCAATTGGCTGCACAACATGTTAAGGTGTCGCAAACGTGTTCGGGTTGGTCTGCTTTCAGCAAGCGCGGTGTCCGGAGCTAGGTCTTGGCATCATTCGCGCCAAGCGCGCGGCGCTGGACAGCCCGATTCTCAATTGAGCGGCAAAATCGAAAAAGCAGACGCACTAGATAGCTTAGGTGAGCAAATGGCGGAAGACAAGCAGGCTACAAAGAAATTGGACGTGAAGAATATCTGCGACGAGGAGAAGTCCAGAATTACCTTGCCGAAGCTGGTTGACATTCAGTATATGGACGATGCGGACGACAAACAAGCGCAGCCAATGGAGGGTTACAACCCGCGTTACAAGAACATCGTCGATTATATCATCGGCGTCACGCATGAGATTTGGGAAGAGCATGGCATCGGCAAGCTGTATGAGTATTACGCCAATACCGTGAAAATGCACACGGCGAGCGGATTGAAGTATGGGCGTGAGGCGGTTATCGCGGCGACCATCGAATCTCAGGCCTCCTTCCCCGATCGACGTCTGTTTGGCGAAGAAGTGATCTGGAGCGGCAACAATGTCGATGGTTTTTATACATCGCATCGGCTGCGGCATGAGGGAACCAATCGAGGTTGGACGCCATACGGTCCGCCAACGGGCAAACGTGTCAGTTATCGCGCCATCGCCGATTGTGTCTGCGTACAAGATATGATGGTGGAAGAGTGGATCTCGCGCGATGAGTTGACGCTGGTCATGCAGTTGGGCTTAGATCCGGTGCAGACCGCCAAAGAGATGGTGGCGAAGGAAAAGGACAGCGACCTGCAATTGCGCATCCCCGGCGATATCGATCACCGGGTCGGGCAGCTTCCGCCAGAACCCTGGCCCGAAGCGCAATCCGAGCGCTTTGATCCGGAAGACTTCATCGGCCGGATGATGCACGAGATTTGGAATTGGCGACTGCTCAACAAGGCGCGCGAGTATTATCACGAGAACTTCGTCTTTGACGGGCCGTCGGGGCGCTCGTTCAAGGGCATCGGCGAATTCCAGGCTTACGCGCTGTCGCTGCTCTCGCCTTTCCCCGATCTTTCGATTCACCTCGATCACTTCTGCCATGTCGGGGATGAAGGGGCCGGTTATCGCGTGGCAACGCGCTGGTCGATGCGCGGGACTCACACAGGTTACGGCATATATGGAGAGCCGACGGGCAATCCGATCCGGCTGATGGGTTTCAGCCATCATGTGATCAGGAAGGGCCGCATTGAAAGCGAGTCGACCGTGTTTGACGAATTTGTCTTGCTCAAGCAGATCGTCGCTTGAGCTGGGTTCAGGAACCAGTTGCCTCACGTGCCCCTTCCCCCAATCTCTATGACACGCATCGCAAGTAAATAGAGAGAGCGAATAGTGCGGCGTATGCGCGAATGTTCGCCAAGAAGGGCGACTCGCAGGTTCGCGTAGGGCGCGTAGGTCGCGTAGACACTGACCGCCAGTCGTCCCACCATTTCGATTTAGTCATAAGTTAGATGGACGAGCGGCAATGACAACTGCGACGGATAAGTATCGCACCGCGTCTTTTCAATATAGCCCGGTCGACCAAGCGCAGAACATCGCCAACAAGCTGCGCGTGATTGAAATCATGCGCGCGCTGAGCGAAGCGCCGGTTGAGGATTTGCCAGAGGTGGCGCGGGACGGCTATGACACAGGCGCCGCGCTGCATGTGACGCACCCGATTAATGAACTTGATGGCATTGAGGCTGGCTTAGCGCAATTGTGGGAGCCGCTGCGGCAAGCCCTGCCGGATATGGAGCGGCGCGATCATTTTGTGGCGGGCGGACGCTACCGCGACGCGGACTGGATCGCTTGCATGGGCCACTATATGGGCAGCTTCGAGCGCGATCTGCTGGGCATACCGGCCACACGCGGCGTGGTCTGCGTACGATATTGTGAGGGGCATGAGCTGCGCGAGGGCAAAATCGCGACCAGTTATGTCTTCATCGACTTCCTAGATTTGCTGCGGCAGGCCGGATACGTCCCGATCGCGCCCAGCCTGGGCAGCGAAATGCGCTGGATGCCGCCGAGGACGCTTGATGGCGTGATTTTAGGCCCGCAAGCGGAAGAACGTTCCAAAAAGACCATCGAGACGATTCTCAAGATGCACGCGGCTCTGGGCTATTACAGCGGGCAGCCGCCGACGCGCGCCACGCTCGATGAGATGGAACAGGAAAAGCACTGGCACAAGGATTTCATGTGGTATGGACCGTCGGGCATCGGCAGCACCCGCGGCTTAAAAGGGTTTGAGGACTATCATCAGATTCCATTTTTGGTGGCATTTCCTGATCGCGGCGGATCTGAACAGGGGCATTTCATACGCATAGGCGATGGTTATTTCGCCGTGACTGGCGGCTGGGGTTACTTGCGAGCGACGCATACTGGCGGCGAGCTCTTTGGCCTGCCGCCGACGGGGGCGCGCCTCAAAATGCGGGTGATGGACTTTTATCGCTGCGACGACGAGACCATTGTGGAAAACTGGGTGCCGATTGATGTGCCGCATATTCTGCTGCAGATGGGCGTCGATGTCTTCGGGCGCATGCGGCATCAGTTCCGCCAGCATCAGCCGATCAGCACGAGCGAGTGGCTGGTCAAGTAAGAAAATTCACCGCAGGGGCACAGAAGTAGAACCAACAAAATAATGTAAATGCAGGGGCGACATGGTATGTCGCCCGAAATCTATACACACCAAATTGGGCGAGCCAAGGCTCGCCCCTACAAATCCACATATATTTTGGATTTGCGTTTCTTTGTTGGAACTACTTCGGCTTCTTTGTTGTGAAAGAATAATTGATGCGATTGCCGTGTCGGCTTGCTCGTGCAGGATTTTGACCAGGAGACTAAGAAGACAAATATGTCGATTCACAACCGCAACAAGGAGTTCATTGGCCGGCTGCGCGCCGCGCTTTACGATATTGACGCGGGCAGCTTGCGGCGCCAACTGGGCGAGGTTTTCGCCGCCGACTGCCAAGCGCATCTGGCTCATCCGCTTGAATCTCTGCACGGTATCGACGCCCTCTATGAACAGGCTTATCGGCCGCTGTTGCATGCCGCGCCCGATCTGGAGCGGCGCGATTTCATCGTGATGGCTGGCGAAACCAGGGGACAGAACTGGGTCGGCTGCGCCGGGCATTATATGGGCGTATTCGAAGGGACCTGGTTGGAGATCCCGCCGACCCAGCACTTGATGGCCATGCGCTATCATGAATTCTTTCGCATCGAGGACGAGCGTATCGTCGAGATGCAGGCTTTATGGGATATCCCGCAGGTGATGATGCAGGCGGGCGCCTGGTCTTTGTCGCCCAGCCTGGCGGTGGAGTGGATTGTGCCAGGTCCGGCGACGCTGGACGGCATCATCAGGAGCGCATACGACGAGGCGCGATCTGCGGACAGCACGCAGCTGGTGGGCGATATGCTGGCCGCGCTGAAACGTTCGCCGCAGGGCGCCGCGGCTATGGCGCTAGAGCGCTTTTGGCATCCCAAAATGATGTGGTATGGACCGGCGGGAATCGGCTCGATGCGGCGCATATCGGGCTTCCGCCACTGGCATCAGGTTCCCTTCTTGAAGGCGATGCCGGACCGCGCCGCGCTGATGGACAAGGGCATTTTCTTTGGCGATGGCGACTATGTCGGTTTCACGGCTTTCCCCGGCATGAAGATGACCATCAGCGGCGATGGCTGGCTGGGCATCGCGCCATCCGAGCAAGCGCTGACCATGCGCAGCCTGGATTTCTGGCGCTGCGAGCAGGGCATGATCCGCGAGAATTGGGTTTTGGTCGACCTGCTGGATGTCTATCATCAGCTCGGCGTTGATGTCTTCGAACGCATGAGGGAACTGACGGTGGCGCGGCGCTCGGATTTTGCGCTTTGACAGGCGCAGCTATTGCGGCTGCGCTTCGGTCCGCAAATCCGCGATGAGCGGGTTGCTGCGATCGCGCTCTGACAAGTTGGGGGCTGGAATGCCCCAGTCGATGCCGATTTGCGGATCGTTCCAGGCGATGCCGTATTCGTCCGCCCCGCCGTCATAATAGTTGTTGACGATATACATGAGCGTGCAGTCCGTCAGCGCGGCGAAGCCGTGCGCCACGCCTTCGGGGATGAAGATGCCGAGCAGGTTGTCTTCGCCGATGTCGATGGTCGCGGCTGCCAGGTAGGTCGGCGACGAGCGGCGCAGATCGACCAAGCCCACGCGGATGACTCCGCGTGTGGAGTACCAGTAATCGACTTGGCGGAAGTGGTAGTGCAAGCCGCGCAGCGCGCCGGCGACGCTGTCGCTGCGGTTGTTTTGCAGGCGGTTCCAGTTGGCTTGGGGGAACCATTCCTTACGGAAGGTCTCCATGAAGCGTCCGCGCCCGTCGCCGAAAGCTTGCAGGGCGACGGTCATGAGGCCGCGGATGGCTGGGAAGGGTTGGGCGGGGCTGTCTAATTTCATGGGAGCGCGTTGCCTGCCCCCACCCCAAACCCCTCCCCCATAAAGAGGGAGGGGCTTATACTACCTGTCAAGCCACTAAAAGTTCTCCCCTTCCCTCCTTGTGGGGATGCTTCCACATCTCTATGTGGAAGAGGCTGGGGGATGGGGGTTGAAGCTATCAACATCATTAGAATCGTCTTTCTCGACTGCCCACCTATAACCATATTCAATCCCTTTTTGAAAAGCGTCAATCCACCAACGCGCGTTGTAAATCACCCTTTGGGAATCGGGTTCCACATCGTGTGTCGCCCATCGTTTTCCCTTATCGTCTTCTTCATAACCTGTTAATTCCGTATCTCCAGTCCTACTAAAAACAAAATGTTTTTGCGGATCAGATATCAACTCCACTGTAACTTTTCCACTCGCATCTCTTTCGTTTTCTACTTTCATTACTTTCCCATCTTCAGAAAAATCTACATTAAACACAAGTTTTCCTTGGTGTTTAAGGGGATTAAACACATTTTCCCTAATGAATTCCGACGCCACCTCTCCAAAAAAATCTGCATTGAAATTATCTTGATCAGTTTTCATTTCTTTATTGGCAATGTACATTTGCATTACCCATTTCAATGCGTCTTTAATGCAATTCTCCTTGACATCTTTGCCCATTATGGCCCTATACGCGTGCTCGACGCACATTGTAGCTAAGATGAAGGCAGCATAATGGGAGTGTTCCTCATTTTGTAGCGCTTTGATTGATGTCTTGAAATACTTTTCCCATATCTCCTTTGCCTCTTCAATTCGTGGAATTCGATTTTTGCATATTTCCATTATCGCACCTCCTAACGGATTCAATCATATTCTATAGGAAAATGGTAATTCTTGCGCCAACATCCTAAATCCGCATTTGTAGAAACACGCTAGCTATGTTAGCTTATGAAGATGGTCTTCCACGACCCGTTAATGAGGGACCTGTAGCAGAGAATGGATGCGAAGCCTACGCTCTGCTACAGGTTACTACAAAACACGAAGACATTACTGTCTTCAGCGTGAAGTATACCCCCAGCCGCGCCCGTCCTGGAATGCCGCCTGTGTTTTCTCATATTCGCAGGGGATTGCCGCGCATGAATCGCATCTTGTACGCCGCCGACTGCCTGGATGTGCTAGAAAATGTCGACGAGCTGCCGAGCGAGTCGGTCGACCTCATTTATCTTGACCCGCCGTTCAATTCCAACAGCAATTACAACCTGCCCTTCCGAGGCCGGGACAAGAGCCTCAAGCCGGTCGAGGCTTTCAAGGACACCTGGGAATGGAAGCCCGAGGACAGCGGCCGCTTGGAAGAAATGGAGCGCGACCCGCGGACGCGCTCGCTGGCGACCATCATCAAGTTCGCGGGGGAAGTGGAGGGCAAAGGGAGTGGACGCGGCAAGAATAAGACCAGCCTGGCCTCCTACTTGCTGCACATGGCGCTGCGCTTGCGAGCCATGCGGCGGGTGCTGAAAAAGACGGGCAGCATATATCTGCATTGCGACCCGACGGCGAGTCATTATTTGAAGCTGGTGATGGATTCGGTTTTCGATCTCGATAATGTGCGAAGTGAAATTGTTTGGAAAAGAACATCGGCGCATAGTGACGCAAAGCGCTTCGCTCATATTCACGACATTATTCTACATTACTCGAAAGCAAAGTTGGCATCTTGGAATTCAATCTATCAACCTTACGAGGACGATTACGTAGAGAAGTTTTATCGCAACAAAGACGACGACGGCCGTCGATGGATGTCGGACAATTTGAGCGCTTCGGGCTTATCTGGAGGCGGATATGAATATGAATGGAATGGCGTAACTCGTCTTTGGAGATGCCCAATTGAAACAATGGAACGACTTGAAAGCGAGAAACAATTACATTACACACGCACTGGATTAGCGCGAAGGAAACGATACTTGGATGAACAAAAGGGACGCGCTGTCGGAGATGTATGGACAGATATAAATGTAATTGGAGCGCAGGCCAAAGAACGCCTGGGATACCCGACGCAGAAGCCGCTGTCCCTGCTAGAGCGCATCATCCGCGCGTCGAGCAATCCCGGCGACCTGGTGCTGGATCCATTTTGCGGCTGCGGCACGACCGTGCATGCGGCCGAAGCGCTGGGGCGGCGCTGGATTGGCATCGACATTTCGCCTTTTTCGACGGGTTTAATACGCGAGCGCATCGCGCATAACTTCCCGCTGCTCAGCAAATCCGACATCAGCATCCGCGGCATCCCCGAGACCATCGAACAGGCGCGGGACCTGGCGCGGCGCGACAAATTCGAGTTCGAGAAATGGGTCTGCGGCTTCATCGGCGCCGAGGGAATGTTCCGTCAGCCGGGCGAGCGCGGCGCTGACGGCGGCGTCGATGGCTTGCTCAAGTTCTATCGCTTCGCGCCCAAGAAAGTCGCCAAAGCCGAATACGCCGTCGTGCAGGTCAAGGGCGGGAAAGTTAGCCCGGACGCGGTGCGCGCTTTGCGCGAAACGGTCGATCGACTGGGTGTGACGGCGGGCGTGCTGGTATGTTTCGCGCAATATATGCGCACGGTGGAAAATCAGCGCAGCCGCGATTCCTTCGCCGATGTCTTCGGCAACTATCCGGTCATTCAAGGCTATAGCGTCGAAAACCTGCTGGCGAATGAGCCGCTTGACTTGCCGACTTATGGCCGCCGGCGGCAAGGGGCGCTACTGGATTTGTAAAACCGCTATCAGCAGCCTAGACCAAAGCGCCGATGTCGGGCATAATACAAGCAGATTCGGCGGTGTCGCGGACCAGGAGGTTGATCATGGCGATGGTGGTGATGGCGATTATCATCATCTTGAATATCGCGCTGCTGCTGGCGGTGATGCGGTTTGGCACGCTGGGCGAGCATCGCGCCGAAGTCGCGCCGGAGCAATCGAACGCTGTGCGAGCCTGGCGCGCGCGCTTGGGCGCCGGCGAGGGCGATGCCGCCGCGGATCAAGCCTAGTCGGCGCCTTTACCCCACCTGCCCATGCGGATTGGCTTCATCAGTTCCGAGTTCAGCAATCAAAACGGATGGGCGACCTACAGCCTGCAATTGATACGAGCTTTGCGTGCCCGCGGCGTTGATGCGACGGCGGTCACGTCGCGCAACAGCCCCGATGTCGAATTTGAGATTCATCGGCTGCTGCCGACAGTAAGTCCCCCGGAACGGCATACCTTCTTGAAGTCGCTGCGACAGGCGCTCGCTGTTCGGCGGCGGCTGCGGCATTGCGACATCATCCACTGCACAGCCGAGCCGCTGGCGATAGTCGCGGCGGCTGTGGCGGGTGGGCGGCCGCTCTTCGTTACCGCGCATGGCAGCTATGTCAACCTGCCGCGGATGCGGGCTTTTCCCGTGAATGAGTTTTACCGGCGGGCTTTCTCCCGCGCCTGTTTGATCTGCGTCAGCAGTTATACGGCGCAGGTGGCAAAAGCGACGCTGCCGGGGGCGCGGGTTCAGGTGATCCCAAACGGCGTCGATGTCAGCCGATTCAGCCAGCCAGCGGCGGTTCAGGTGGAAAAAAGCGCGCCGACAGTCATCGCCATCGGCGAGATCAAGCCACGCAAGGGCACGCTGCAATTGGTGGAGGCGATCGCTCAGGTACGCGCGGAGCTGCCCGCTGTGCAATGCTTGATTATGGGATCGCCGCAGTTCGGCAGCGTCTACACAAGCGCCGTACAGGCCGCGATTGCAACCCATGGTTTGCAGGACAACGTGAAGATCATGGGATTCGTAGATGAGGAAGTGAAACGGGCTTGGCTTGCGGCGGCCGACGTTTTGGCATTGCCCGCCATGAATGACGGGCTTTTTTTCGAGGGTTTCGGTTTGACATTGTACGAAGCGGGCGCCGCTGGCACGGCGGTGGTAGGCACGGATGGCTGTGGCGTTGCTGACGCCATCGAACAGGGCGTCAGCGGCTTGGTCGTCGCGCAAGACCATATCGCCGAAGAGTTGCCGCGCGCCTTGCTGGAATTGCTGTCGGATCCGCGCAAGGCGGCACTGATGGGCGCGGCGGGCCGGGAGCGGGCGCTGCGGCAGAGCTGGAATCGGGTGGCGGAGCGGGTTTTACGGCTATACGACGAGGCGATGTAATCGGCTGTCAGAAATGTGGAGACAGTAGGGGCGACAGACCTCCTAGTGGGTGTCTACGCGCAGTACCATGTCGCCCGAAATCTATACACAGCAAATTGGGCGAGCCACGGGCTCGCCCCTACAAATCCATACATATTTTGGAATTGCATTTCTTTGTTGCAATTACTGCGGGCGCAGAGATTTCTACAAATTAACTTTGTGTCCTTTGTGTTTTTGCGGTGTATAGTTCGTTCCGCCACTTAGCGGTTGTGGTTGGCGCTCAGGCTGGTTTCAGACCGTCGGCATAGATGAAGAAGTTCGGTGTTGAGCGCACTTCTATCTCGAAACCGCATTGGCGCAGGGTGGCTGTGAGCTGAGTTGGATCGTAGTAGATTTTGACGATTTCATAGCGCCGCCCGTCGCTTAGCACACGCTGCTGCAAGTCTCCGCCGAGATCTTCAGTTTCGGTGCTAGCACTTGAAGAATCCGGTCGTTTTGAATCGACGAAGAAGAGGCGACCGCCGGGCGCCAGCGCATCATAAACCGCGCGCAAAAAGGTCGGGAGCTTTTCCGCGGGCACATGGGACAGCCAGAATCCGAAGAAGACCATGTCGTATTGCCGCCGCGCCCGCCAGGTGAATATGTCGCTTTGCATATAGGCGACCTTGTCCGAAGCCAGCTTGGCTTTGTTGATGGCGATCATTTCCACCGAGGCGTCGAGGGCGGTGACTTGATCGGATAACTTGACCAACTGTTCGGTCCAGATGCCGGTGCCGGGCGCCAATTCTAAAATTCGCTTTCGCCGCGGCGCGTTCAGCAATTGCTCGCGGACAATTTGCGCTTCGCTGTCCCATTGCCGCTTGAAATCCGCGCCGCGGTCGTAGCGTCCCTGCCGATAGAACCATTGGTCGTATTCCGGCGCGCGGGCGGAGTAATATTCGATTTGGTGTTGCAGCATGTCTGTTCCCTTCGTCGCGGTTCAAAGCTGGTCAGCTGGCAATAATGGCCCCCTGGGGGAGGCGCCGTCGGGATGGTTGGCGACAGCGCCGGTCGGCGCGGGGGCGGGTCCGCGCAGCAGCGGGTCTTGCGTGTCGCGCATCCAGCGATTCAGCCGGGCGCGCATATCGTCCAGAACGTCGGCGTAGCCCGCATCATCAACCAGATTATCCCGTTCTGTCGGGTCGAAATAGGTATCGTAGAGCTGTTCGGCGGCCGGGGCGCGCGCGGCAAATCCCTGGTCGAGGAAATCGTCTTTGGTCAGCCCGTCGTCGATATTCGGCAAGACGGGCGACTGGCGGTTGTCATAACGACGGATGTATTTGTAGCGATCGCTGCGGACGGCGCGTTTCGGTTCGTAGGTGGCGTGATAGGAGACTTCGGCGAAGACTTCGGCGCGGATCGAGTCTTGTTCGCCGTGCAGGAGCGGCAGCATCGAATGCCCTTGCAGCCAGGACGGCGCTTCGATATCGATCAGGTCGCAGAGCGTCGGGAAGACATCGATGTGGCTGACCATGGCGTCGACGGTTCGTCCGCCGCTGAAGGCGCCCGGTCCGCGCAGGATCAGCGCCACGCCAATGCCGGCATCGGTCAAACTGCATTTCATGCCTGGGAAGGCGATACCGTGATCGGTGGTGTAGATGACGAGCGTCTCTTCGCGCAAGCCCGCGTCATCCAGCGCTTGCAGGACCTGCCCCAGCTTGTCATCGAGGATTTTCGCCATGGCGATGTAGTTGGCAAAATCTTGTCGGATGCGCGGGCTGTCTGGCAGGGGCGCGGGCGGCGACACATAAGCGGGATCGACATCGTGCTGGAGCGGGAATTCACGATGATTTTCGAAGAATCCCACCGTCAAGAAGAAGGGTTGCGGTGGCGCGTCCTTGATGTAGTCGATGGCGCGCAGATGCGCTTCGGCATGGTCGGTACTCAGGATGCGATCGTAGCCGATCGCTTCGGCGCCGCGATGGAATTGCGCGCTGGTGAGATGCTGGATGCCTGCCAGCGCCGAAGTATAGCCAGCGCTCTTCAAGGTATGGATGATATGCTGGCGGAAATCGCCCAGGACGAAGCCACGGTTGGCCAGCCCCAACATACCGGCGCTGTGGGGGGCTTGGCCCGTCAGCAGCGCCGCGCGGCTAGGCGAGCAAGTGGGCGCTGCGCAATAGGCGCGGCGGAATAAAACACCCTGCTGAGCCAGGCGCTGCAGATTGGGCGTCGGGATGCCGTAGCCATATGGCTGCAAGTAGCGGCCCGTATCATGTGAGTGCATATAGAGGATATTCGGTTTGCTCATGGCGCCGCTCATGCCGACATCCAATCTTCCTGACCGCGGAAAGGCATGTGCGCCGCGGGATCAAAGGCGGGGCGCTTCGCGTAGGTGTTGTTGTTGCGGGCGTCCGGCTGTCCGCGCACGAGGATGGGACGGTCGCCCGCGCGTTTGACGCGCGTTGAGGTCGGGATGTAACGCAGGGTGAGGCCGATGCGCCAAGTGTCGGAGGTATTGGCATCCGAGCCGTGGATGATCTTGGGATTATGCACCGAGACATCGCCGGGCTGCAGCTCCAGATCGACCACGCGAGAATCATCAATCTGCGACGGGTGGATGCCCGATTCCAGCACATTCTTGCCATCTTTGACATCAATCATTTCCCTGCGGGAAAGCAGGCGATTGTTTTGTGTGCCGGGCAGGACGCGCAGGCAGCCGTTTTCGCGGGTGGACGCGGTGGCGGCCAGCCAGATGGTCGTCACTTCCATCGGCTCCAGGGGCCAATAGCTGCCGTCTTGGTGCCAGAGGACTTTTTGGCCGTGCTTGGGCGGTTTGGCGATATAATGCGCCGCCCACATGGCGATGTGCGAGCCGATGAACTGCTCGACGATGTCTAGCAAGCGCTGGTCGCTGACCAGCCGGTGCATGAATGGATCCGTCACCAGCATGTCGTGACCGAATTTCTCGGGGCGGAGGTCGGGATTGCGTTCCGCTAGCCAGTGGACATGGGCGGCGGTTTCGCGGGCGAGCTCGGCATCAATGGCGTTGCGGACGATGACATAGCCTTTTTCGTCATATTCCTGTTGCAAGGGGGTGGGCATTTTGCGCCTCGTTTCTGGATGGCCGCACCGAGAAATCCTGGGCGATTGTGGACTGATGATGGAATGAATTGAGGGGAATGTCAAGCGTAATGCGCGCCCATCCCTCTATGTCGAAAACTGTGAGTCGCCCAAAAGCGCCACGAGGTCTGCGCTAGTCGATATCGACTTCTGCTTTGGATTTGCGCGGGGGACGTTCCGCCACGAGTTCAAGAGTGATGCCGCCGAAATAATGGGCGCAGATGTTGTAGATGACAACCACGATGGCGGTGGAGACCGCGCCGGCGGCAGCGCCCCAAAGCGCTGTTGACGCCAGGACCTGTCCGATCAGCTCGGGCGGGATGATGAGGTCCAGGAATTTGAAGATGGCGTTAAGCAGCAGCAGAAGGGCGATGGGCAGCGCGGCGGCGGCGGCTGAGACGATGGCGGAGATTTTGACGGCGGAGACAAAGCCGATGCGTTTGAGTGTGTAGGTCATGATAAATGAATCAAATCCGTCATACCACTTCCGATATCAAATCTCCGGTCGAAGCGCAGAATAAGCCCGACCTAGAAAGCTACGCCCAAACATGGAGCTCATCAAGCGGAACATCAATGCCCAATGAAATTACTGCTAAGTAGGTCAACATGAAGATACCGGTCGCAAGGGCGACCGGTATAGCTACTGCGATTTGGTTCAAAGTTTGATTTACCATAGCCTTTGCTCTTTTCCCCGCTTGATGGACCCCATTTGTTTGCAACGCAACATAAGGCTGCAAATTCATATAGTCGATGATACATGCGGCCTAAGCAACACTCAGGCGATGATATCATTGACAATGTTGGACGCGATAGGCAACTCGCATCTTACACTCACTATACGAAAGCGGGGGAAAAGCGTCGCACCGTCACTACTCACCTGTAGTCCTCCACATTGTTTGTAGTCAGAATGAGGTCGTCAAACTCTAGCATTCTTCCAACTCGGTAAACCCAACAAAATAATTAGAATCTGTAGGGGCGACTCGCTTTGTCGCCCAATCTTTAGGATGCACTTCTAGTTGGGCGACCCAAGGGTCGCCCCTACAAATCCATAATAATTTCTGATTTGCATTTCTTTGTTGGGTTGCTTCAGTGTACTCGGTGGTGAAAACTCTTTGTGTGATATAGACAATTTAAGTCCGCGATCTGCTTAACCCAAAATCTGACCCGCGCGGTCGAGATTGCCGACGCTGTAGTATTTAGCGTCGGGATGGTGGGTGAAGAGGGCGGCTGTGCTCTGTTCGGGCGCCCATTGCCAGGACTCGGTCAGAACAGTTCCAACTTCATATCGAGGCGTCAGCAGTAGTCTAGCGCGCGACTATTTCAGCTTCGCTAAAAACGCCAACTCCTGGATGACGATGCGCAAGGCCGAGACGTGCTTGTCGATGTCGTCGCGATTGGCGACGAAGCGCCGCTTGTGCGCGGACCAGTTGCCGATGGCATTCAACCTGCGCAGGATGGCGCCGTTGTCGTCCAGCGCCCAACTCGACTCGCTACAGGCTTGGCGAATCAGCCCGTTTAGGTTCAGGAACCGTCCATTCTGGCCTTTGATCTTTTCTTTCATGCCATTGGCGACAAAGGCTTCGATGATCAGCATCTCGAGCAGCCGCCGCAGCATGATGGCGCAGGCATCGTACCAGCCGTGCTCGTAGGCGCCATTGATTTGATCGACAACCCTGATAAAGTTGCCCGGCGCGCCCCAAAGCAGCGCCGTGTCAATTATTCTAGCGGTAGCGGGTTTTGAACCTTCGGCCGGTGGCTTGGTGAGTTCGTAGACTTTCCTCTGAAAGCGCCTGGCGGCTTGCAGTCGCTGGGTGGCATTGTCGATCATGGCGCTCAGTCGACCTCTTTGTCATAGAGATATTTCGCCATATTCTTGAAAATCTCTCTGATCTGGTCGGCATCGGCATCGGGATGAATATGAATCTGAATATCGGTGTGCAGGGTTGGAATCTCTGGCGCAGGAGTTGGCGGAGGCGCTGCCAAAGTCGCGCTCGCGGCGGCGTCAGGCTGCTGCAGATGCGCCGGGCTTGCCGGCTTTGCTGGTGCGTGCTCGCGCTTGGATTTTTGTCGCTTGAATTCGGCAAGAGAACACAATGTCTTGAAGGTGCCGATCGTCGCGTTTATCGCCTGGTCACTGGCGGGTAGATGCTTCTGTAAATGATCTTTAAGCTCGGCGTCGGCGCGTAGATGGGCATCGGGAAAGACATCGAAAAGTTCGCTGTACGCTTCGGCAATCGCTTGGGCGAGTACAGGTTTCGATTGCCGCTTGACCTGGTAAGAGCGCCAACGGTCCGTCGGCTTATTGGATTTGATAAAGCCAATGAATTCCAGGATACGTATTATCGGGCGGTGGTTGGCAGACTTGAAACCATTCTTAGGCAGCCAGCGCGTTGATACCGACGGTGGCGAGCCCATGGACGGTATCTTTTCGAAGAATTCCTTAAGTTTGGCGGTAGTCTTAATGTAAGGGTAGTCAATCATGGTCCTGCTTTTTCCTGGAAGATTGCGACACATTCATAGTACGTTATGCAGCGCCGACTATCAAGCGCCACTGCCCCAGGCGCGCCGCGCGTTATTGCGGCAGCGTTCATGGGGCGCCGCGCCAGGGCTTCAACTCAGTATCTGACGCGCGCGGTCGAGATTACCGACACTGTAGTATTTGGCGTCGGGATGGTGGGTGAAGAGGGCGGCTGTGCTCTGTTCGGGCACCCATTGCCAGGACTCGGTCAGAGTCAGGCTTAGTTCGCTTGTCAGCTGCGGCAAAATGACGATGCGTTTGAGAGTGTAGGTCTGGGATTCCTCGAATAGTAATCGATTCTGTCACTTGAAGCCTGCTTCGTGTATGAAATCCTCAATCAGCGTCTGCATATCAAGATGAAGATTCTCGAATAACTCGTCGAAGTAGCTGCGTTTAGCGATAAATCTGCGATTGTGAGCGGAACGATCTCCAAGTTTTTTCAGCTTTCGGAGTATGTCTTTCGTGTCTCGGCTAAGGTTTAGATCTTTGCCACTGCAAGCTTCATCAATTAGGTGTTTCAAAGAATAGAAGTCTCCATCGGTTTTCTTGATAACGCTTTCCTCATTCTTCGAAATATATGTTTCAATGATCAGTGTCTCGACAAAGCGTCTTAACATAACGGCGCAGGCGTCATACCAGCCATTTTCGTATGTCCCGTTGATCTGGTCTACGACCTTCTCTAAATATCCTCTTGTCCCGGCGACTAGCGAAGGGTCAATAACTCGCGCTGTCTTCGGCTTCGTGCCTTCGAGTGGTGGTTGAGACGATTCCTGTGCATTTTGCTGAATCTGCCTGACAGCATTGAGAGCATTCTTGGCAAATTGTCTCATTAGGCTTAGTCAGCGGTTTTGTTATAGAGGTGTTTCGCCATACTTTCGAATATCTTGTCGATTTGTTCTGGTGGCGCATCCGCCGCAATATGCACTTGAAAGTCGATGTGTAGAGTAGGTGTTGGAGAATCCAGGCTTGGTGGCGGGGCAACTAGCGGCATGTCAGAATCTGCTGTCGTCGCATTTCCGCTAACACCGTTGCCTGCTCCATTTGATGACTCACTACTGAAATCCGCCATTGAACATAATGCCTTAAATGTATTCACCATTATCTTTACAGTGTTTGGAGAAAGTGTTTTATCAGTTGCCCAGAAGAATGATTGCAATTCCTGATCTGTTCTTTGATTAGCGTCAGGGTAAGTATCAAAAAGGTTTGAGTAGCCCTCGCGAATTGCGCCGGCCAAAACCAATTCTGCTTTAGTTTTATCGAGATAATCATCCCATTTTGACATTCTACTCCCCGAACTGTCGATAAAATTTATGTGTTCCAAAACACGTTTAACACGTCGATCATTTTGACTTGTAAACCCAATAGAACCTAACCACTCTTTTGTCACCGATTTCGGCGCTCCCATTCCTTTGATCTTACTGAAGAATTCTTCGATTTTGCTTGTTGCATTCATGTACGGGTAGTCAGCCACATCAACCTCCTAAAGTATTTGCTACACTTGCTACAATTTATCACACATAGACTTATAAAGTCAAGCCTAAGTTTTTATAGGGGTACAAGAAATAATTTGCATTCCCTGTAGCAACTGTAGCAAAAACAATAATAATTCTATCCCAGAATCCGCTCCGCCCGGTCGAGATTGCCGACGCTGTAGTATTTGGCTTCGGGATGGTGGGTGAAGAGGGCGGCTGTGCTCTGTTCGGGTACCCATTGCCAGGACTCGGTCAGTGACAGGCTCAGTTCGCTTGTCAGTTGCGGCAGGAGTTGCAAGACGATCTGATGATCTTGCAATTCGGGGCAGGCGGGGTAACCCCAGCTGTAGCGCTTGCCCTGCCCTGCCGCAATGCCTAGCTGCCCCTGAACGATTTGGGTTAGATAGTTGGCGGTCGCCTCGGCCGCTTGCACTGCCAGACCATGAAAGAAATAGGCTTCGCTGTATTCGTTGGCAGCTTGCAAGCGCTCGAATTCCGCGCTGGCGACAGCGCCGACAGTTACTGTCTGCAAGACCATGACATCCGTTGCGCCGCTGTCACAAGACGCGAAGTAGTCGCTGATGCAGAGGAAGTCGCCGTCGGGCTGGCGCGGGAAGCGGAAGCGAGCCGCTTCAATCTTCTTGCCGTTGTCAGCATAGGCAGCGGCGTGCCAGACGATTAAGTCGTCGCCGTCGCTGTTAGCGGGCAGATAAGCGTAGACCGCTTGCGGCTTGAGCGTGCCGCGTTTTTGCGCCGCTTTCGCCATGCGCAGCAGGCGTTCTTCAAATGCCGCTTCCAGCTGCCGCCATTCCGCGCCTTGGGTATTTTTGGCGCCCCAGGACAGGCGGAAGAGTTCCGGCTTGTGCAGGTGCTGCAAGACGATTTGCAGCGGCATATCGCGGATGACGCGGCTGCCCCAAAAGGGCGGCGTCGGGATGGCGGGCGCGTCCTTGACGGTCTTGCCGGCCTGTCGACGGCTGGCGCGCCGGCGGCGGGGCTCCCGGTTAACCTCGGCATAGGCTTCGTTGAAGACCTCGTCCAGAAACTGATCGTGGCGATCGCGATCGAGCAGTTGATCGACCACCGCCAAGCCTTCGAAGGCGTCCTTGCAATAGAAGACGCCGGCATCATAGGGTTCTTTTGATTCGTCGAGGAAGAGAATGCGGCGGCCAAAGCGGCGGTTGATGGCGGCGCCGCCCACCAGCACGGGAATGCGCAAGCCGCGGCGCGCTAACTCGTTGACGATAAGCGGCATCTGCTTGGATGTGCTGACCAGCAGCGCCGACAGGCCGATGGCGTCGGCTTTATGTTCCAGCGCCTTGTCGATGATGGTATTGGCGGGCACTTGCTTGCCCAGGTCGTGGACGGTATAGCCATTGTTGCTCAGGATGGTCTTGACCAGGTTCTTGCCGATATCGTGAACGTCGCCGTAAACCGTAGCCAGCACCACGACGCCTTTGCTCAATCCCTCGATTTTGTCCATGAACCTTTCGAGATAAGCCACGGATTTTTTCATGACTTCGGCCGAACCCAAGACAAAGGGCAGGATGAGCTCGCCAGCGCCGAATTTGTCGCCGACTTCTTTCATGGCTGGCAGCAGCACATTGTTCAAAGCATCGACCGCGTCCCTGCGCTTGAGCATGTCGTCGATTAATGCTTCGACGCCTTCTTTTTTGCGATGCACGATCTGCCAATGCAAGGCTTCTTCGCTGCTCATGTCCGCGGTGGGGTCGACAACTTCGCCGCCGGCGAGCTGCACCTCGTTTTCTTCGAAATACTGGATGAAGCGCGGCAAGGCATCGGCGTCGCTGTTGAAGATGAGGTCTTCGGCGATCTTTCGCTGTTGCGGCGGGATTTCAAAATAGGGCGTGATATGAGCCGGGTTGACGATGGCCATATCCAAGCCGGCTTTCACGGCGTGATAAAGAAAGACGCTGTTGAGCACGCCGCGGGCCGCCGCGCCGACGCCGAAGCTGACATTGCTGATGCCGAGCGCGGTCATCACGCCCGGGATCTGTTCTTTGATCAGGCGGATGCCTTTGAGCGTTTCGACGGCGTCATTGCGCAATTCTTCCTGGCCCGTCGTGAGCGGGAAGGTCAGGTCATCGAAGATCAGGTCTTCGGGAGATAAGCCATATTCGTTAAGCGCAATGTCGGTGATGCGTTGGGCGATTGCCAGTTTTTTGTCGCGGCTATGCGCCATGCCCTCTTCGTCAATGGTCATAGACAGCAGTGCGGCGCCGTGTTTCACCGCGATGGGCATAATCTGGTCGATGCGCTCGCGGCCGTTTTCCAGGTTGTTGCCGTTGATGACGCCGCGACCGGGATAGAGCGCCAGCGCGGCTTCTGCCACATCTGCCTCGGTGGTATCAATGATCAATGGCGCTTCGACAGCCAATGAAAGCTTTTTCACAAGCTGCCTCATCTGCTCTTTTTCGTCATCGCGCTCGGTCAGCGCCACAGCCACATCAAGCATGTGAGCGCCGCGCTTGACTTGTCCGACGGCGATTTCCACGATGCTGTCGTAGTCCTCCGTGAGCAGCAGGCGCTTCACCTTGCGGCTGCCCTGGCTGTTCACTCGTTCGCCGATGAGCGTGGGACCCGGGTTCTGGATCATGCGCGTGGCGGTCATGCCGCTGGAAGCCTGCGCCGCGCGGAGAATCTGGCGTTTTTGGGGGGCGCGCCGTTTGGCAGGCTCGCTGAGCATGGCTTGATAGGACCTGCCATGGACTTTTTCATAGAGCCTGGCCAGATGTTCGGGCGTGGTCCCGCAGCAGCCGCCAACCACGTTGACGCCCCAGCGCGTGAACTCGCTGACCATGTCGCTGAAAGGACCCGGCTGCATCGGATAGACCGCTTCGCCATCGACGTTGATGGGCAAGCCAGCGTTGGGCAGGACGCTAATGGGAAAGGGCGAGCGTTCGCAGAGGTATTGAATGGGCTGACGCATGTATTCGGGACCGGTGGAGCAATTCATGCCCAGCACATCAATGGGCAGCGCTTCTAAGGTGGTCAGCGCGCCGGCGATATCCGTGCCAAAAAGCATCCGACCGCTGACATCAAGCGTGATTTGCGCTTGCAGCGGAATACACTTTCCGCTGTGGGCAAAGTATGTATTGATACCGTGTATCGCCGCTTTTGCCTCGAGGATATCTTGGCTGGTTTCCAGCAGCAGCAAATCGGCGCCGCCTTCGACGAGCCCCCGCGCTTGTTCATAGAACAAATCAGCCAGCTCGTCGAAGCTGATATCGCTGAGATCGGGATCTTCGCCGGAGGGCAATTTGCCGCTGGGTCCCATGCTGCCGGCTACGAAACGCGGGATGCCGGTTTCGGTCTCGAGCGTGTCGCAGGCGGCGCGCGCGATGCGGGCGGCGGCGCTATTAATCTCGATGACGCGCTCGCCCAGGCCATGCTCGGACAGGGTCAAGCGATTGCCGCGGAAGGTATTGGTTTCGACGGCTTCGCAGCCGACGCGCAGAAAGGACTCGTGTATTTCGCGGATGATATCGGGGCGGGTGATGACGAGGTAATCGAGGCAATCCTGGTATTGTTCACCGCCGTAATCGGCTGCCGTCAAGTCGTAAGACTGGATGCTGGTGCCCATGGCGCCGTCGAAGATGAGGATATGGTCCTCGATGGCATCGAGATAGCGCCGGTTGCTGAAGTGTCGGGTCATGTTTTTCATGGCGAGTATGATAGCAGATAGGCTGAGGGTTTCCAGCGTATTGGAGAGATGGGCAGTTGGAATTTTTGCGTTATCTGAATTGTTTTAGCAGGATTCGCATCAAGGGACAATGCCAAGCAGCACGAGTGGAACGGCAGGAACGCCCCGACCTTGCCTTAGCACATTGACAAGGTCGCGCTCATAGTAGGGCACACCGGAGGACATTTCTCGTTCCAATGCTTTCATCGGCAGAATTTCGATGCCAACATCAATGATTCCGGAAACAAAAAAGCTCAAATGCTTTACAAAAAGATCATGCGCGACAAAGGTGTATTTACCAAATTGAACTTCAACTGCTATCCGATTCTTCACAAAATCCGTTTGGTTGTATGACATGATCGGCTCTCGGCCGGCAGCTCGGATCGCCATCTTTTGTTCTGCGGCCGGTTGATTGTATAGGCTGCGCATGAGTTCTTCGTCATCTGTAACCCAGAAGGTATTTCTGCGCTCTGTCCAACCTTGGTTTCTGAAACTTATTTTGAATGCGTCGTTCATAATCAACGGGGAATACAACAATTTGCCGCGCATGGTTTTTTCTTTTGACACTTTTGTCTTGCATGCCGCCGCATCGACGCTCGCAATCACGTCCTGTATCTCGCTCCACAATGTGGAACGATGCACAAGCAGATATTCCATACCGTTGAGATGAGAGTAGGTCGCGGCGATTTGCATCAATGGCCGCCGTTTGGCAGCATTGGATCATAAACTGGTTTGCCCATTGGCCTGGTTTTTAGCGTGCCGGCGCAGAAAGCGTCTACCCTTTCCCTTGCAATATCAACATATTCCCCGACGACGTCGCAGCCGTAGCCATTTCGTCCGTGCTTCAAGGCGGCGATGATGGAGGAACCGACGCCTGCATAAGGATCGAGTACATTGTCGTTGGCGTCCGTCATGGAAAGTACCAAGCGTTCGACCAATTCGACTGGGAATTGACATGGGTGAATCGTTTTTTCCGGGTGGTTGCTTTTGACGTTGGGAAATACCCAAACATCACTGGGATTCTTGCCTTTGGGGTTGCCGGACAACTGACCCTTGCGGGGTCCTTTGAAGTGGCGCTTGCCGGGATATTTGGACGGCACGCGGATTGGGTCTAGATGCCAGGTATAGTCATTTCCTTTGGTCCACCAATTTATGGTTTCATAACGACCCGAAAGGCGGTTGCGACAATGCAAGCCATGGCCAAAGTGCCATATAATGCGATTGCGAAGCTGCAAGCCAAATTCGCGAAAGATCGGGAAGAGCAAGCAGTCCAATGGGATGATTTCCCCGTTGTCTGTATAGTTGCCGACTTGCCAACAGATTGACCCTTGCGGGTGCAGCACGCGTATACACTCGCGTATCACTTCTTTTTGCTTGGCAAGATATTGATCAAGGGTGGACTGCGCTTCGTAGCTCTTGCCGATATTGTATGGTGGCGAGGTCACGATAAGTTTGAACTTCTCGTCTGCTTGGCTGCGCAAGAATTCTATGTTGTCTTGGCACTCCAAAACTACGACGTTGGCTCGTGGTTCAACACAAGTCAATGACGCTTGTATATTTTGGGGTAAATCAGGACTGATTACTTCGCTGTTGAAGGCGAAGGATCGCTGAATCATCGCAGGGTCTGCGCCGATTTCCGCGGCGTTCAACTTGTCAACTTTGTATTGTTCGCTCATCGTATTCCTGTTGCTCCGAGATGCTTAAATTATACCTTTTGGCTGCCGTGGGCGCAAACCTGCGGCCAAGTGGGGGCGCAATTCAGATTGTTGGCAATTTACCACCGGGGTCGCGTAGGCGCCGCAGGTCAGCCGCCCCTAAAGATTGCGAAAATGTGGGGAAAATAGTCGATGCCAGCGCAATGCTGTTTTGAGTCGATTGTCCTTCTGGCAAGCGCCCGGCAAGCGCATGGTTCGTGCGGCTTGATGCGAGTCGCGTTATAATGCGGGATTGGTCAACAGTCCCCGATGGATGTGACATGACAGCGACAGGCGCGACGGTCGAAAGCAAGGCGGAACAGGGTGAAAGTTTTCAGTTCAACCGCATCTTATTGATCTGTGGCGGGCATTTTGTGCATGATATTTATTCCGCCTTCATCGCGCCGCTGCTGCCTTTGCTGATCGACAAGCTCGGCTTGACGCTGTTGATGGCGGGTTCATTGCCCGTATTCATGCAGATGCCTTCTCTCTTTGGTCCTTTCATCGGTTATTTAGCTGACCGCTTCACGGTGCGTTATCTAGTGATCTTCGCGCCAGCAATCACGGCGACGCTGGCGACGATGATCGGTTTCATGCCGACTTATGGCGCGGCGGCGCTGCTGCTGTTTTGCGTCGGGGTGAACATCATGGCTTTTCACGCGCCGGCGCCGGCGATGATCGCGCATATTTCGGGGGAAAAGGTCGGGCGCGGCATGAGCTTTTTCATGGCTTCCGGCGAATTGGCGCGTTCGGTCGGTCCATTGCTGGTGGCTTTCGGCGTAGCGCAATGGGGCATTGACGGCTTGTGGCGCTTGATGTTCTTCGGCTGGCTGGCCAGCGCTGTTTTGTATTGGCGGCTGCGGGACGTCTCGGCCAAGCGGGCTGCGCGCAAGAGCCGCGCCAAGCCCATGTTGAAGCGATTTGCCCGGGTCTTCGCGCCGCTGCTGGGGGTGATGCTGCTGCGCAATATGGCGCTGAGCAGCTTGGGCATCTTTATGGTGGTGTATTTGGTTGACGCGCGCGGCTATGACCTGGGCGTGGCGACAAGCGCCTTGGCATTATACGAATTTTCCGGCGTGGGCGGGGCTTTGGCCGGCGGCACGCTCAGCGACCGTTTCGGGCGGCGGCGCATGGTCGCTGTGGCGACGGCGATGGCCGGGCTGCTTATGCTGGTATTTGTGCATGTGGAGGGCTTATTGCTCATCCCGATTCTCATCGGCTTGGGGCTGACGGCGCTGTCGGTATCGCCGGTCTTCCTGGCGCTGGTGCAGGATCAACTGCCGGACAATCGCTCCACCGCCAACGGCATCTTCATGCTCTATGCCTTTGGCATCCGGGCGATCAATGTGCTGATCGCCGGAGTCTTGGGCGACGCCTTTGGGCTGCAGAATGCCTTTATCATCGCCGCAATTGTTTCCTTGCTTTCCCTACCCTTTATCTTTACCCTGCCAGGCAAACCCGCCGTTCGGCATGAGGACTATTGAGCGGGCGGATTGGCTGCCCAGGCTGCCAGCGCTTGCTCGAGCTCGGACTCATCGGCGACAAATTTCACCGTTCCGTCGGCAGTGACCAGCGTGTTTTCATCGTTTAGCCGCAGGGCGGCGATGCCTTCTTTTGGCGTGCCAATGACAAGAGCGCGCCCGGTCAAGCAAGCGGCCAGCTTTTTGCCAAAGCTGCGGACATGCGCCGCAAGCCCGGCCGGCAGGGTCTGGCGTCCGCTCCCGCGCAGGTCGATGAGGCAATCAACCGGGTGATCGACCGCGGAAAGCGTGAAGGTCGACGCGCGCGCGGCATGGTGATAGTCCTTCCAATTCCAGTCGCCTTCCGCGCTGTAGCGCATGACACGCTTGGAGCTGTCTTTCCATTCATAGCGAAATGGCATTGCGGACTCCCTGTCGCCTACGAAGCGGACGATAGCTTGTATGTATAGTATAGTTGCGGAAGACGGTCGCACATGCCGGCGGATGGTCTTGTCCGCTTAATCCGGCTGTGCCACAATGAATTGCTAGCGGATTCGCGCAAGAATGCCGGTCTATGGAACTGAGATTTCGAATCATACTCATCGCGCTAATCGGGCTGATCGCCCTGGCTGTTTGGACCTTCCCCGCTTGGCGCGGTTTCCTGCGCGAGCGGCAGGCGAACGAAGCCTTCCCGGGTCTTGAACTGGACTTGCAGGACGACTTCTTCGCCTTGCCTGCTGATCAGCGCGCAGCCTTGATCGAGATGCACGAGACGAGTCCGGAAACGGCGCTGGGCATGGTCCTCGTCGCCATAAGCGAATCGGACCTGGCGCCCGAAGATGAAAGAGAGCTGGGCACGGAAACAGCGCGCGTTCTGGCTAGCGGGAGCTTCGGCACGATTGACGCCTTGCATTGGGGGAGAGGCACAGCGACCATTTATGAGTTTGATGATCGGCGCATTTTACGTTTTGAAGGATTTTCGTCAGCCCGCGGCGGCGATGTTCGGGTCTATCTATCGCGCGATCCACAGCCGCGGAGCGCGCTGGAGCTGGGGGATGATTTCTTGAACCTGGGCCGGCTGAAGGGCGATATTGGCAATCAGAACTATATTTTGCCGGAAAATCAGGACTTAAGCATCTATCAATCGGCTGTGGTTTATTGCAGGCAGTTCGAGCTTGTGATCACCAGCGCTCGCTTGCGCTGAGGAGGGTGACATCCCTCGAAAGACCATGCTTGCCCATGAAGATGAGTCAGGAATCCGCAAGACACCCAGAGGTATTCCTTAGTGCTGCTGCCGTTAAGCCCTGACACGGTTCGGAATTTTCTGCCGCAAGGGGCCCGACTCATCATCGCGAGCAAGCATGGTAATGCGGAAGTATAGTGGCAGAGATGGCGGTAGTCAAGATGCCTGGTTGGGGTAGCTGGGCAACGCGCAGCAGATTATTTTTCAACACATAGAGGACGCAGAGTTTTGGTAGTTTAGACGACTATTCAACTAAATTCGCGGCTAGGAATAGGCAAAGGTGATTTGTGTAGGGGCGCCCTATCAAGTCGCCTAATTTGATGTGTATAGATTTCGGGCGACATGGTATGTCGCCCCTACAGTTTCAGACATAAAGAATACCTGTAGGGGCGATCCTTGGGTCGTCACAAAACTGATAGGTTTTGCGGCGAAATCGCGCCCAATGAAAAGGTGTCCTCTGCTCACAGCCTGGAGATGGGAGGGAGCGATTTGGGCCAGCCGGGCAACGCTCAGCAGCTTCCGCTCAGAACATTGCGGTGGTAGCGGCTGATATAGCCATACCGACCTTCGAACTCGATATAATACCAGTGTCCTTCAACCGCATAGACCGGCACTTCCGAATAGAGCCAGACCAGCCCAATAATCTCGCCTGCGGGCTGGGCGCGCAAGTAGAGGGTTTGGGTCAATTTAATCTGGCAGGCAGCCGGCGGCAAGACATCAACAGCAGGCGCTGGCGCGCTCACTGGCGCGCTCATCGGACCCGTCAAAACCACCGTGCCCGCGCCAGGCAAATCCACGCAGGTGTCATGCCCGTCAAAATAGTAGTCCAGCCAAGACAGCGCGCGCGGCGAGGTGTTTGCGTCCAGGAAAGCGACGGCGCTGCCCAGCCGCCCAACAAAGCAGACGCGCGTGCCGGGCGGGACCATGCCCCAGACATCGGTCGCCGAAACGACGCCAAGAGCGATTACTGTCGGGTTGCCTATGCCGCCGCCTGTTACTGGCTGGAAGAACGCGTTTCCAGAGACAAGCACGCTGTGGTCAACATAGTCCAACAAGGGCGGCGGGCTCGCCGTTGAAACGCTCGTTCGCCTTTCATTGCCGCCACTCCCGCTACTGCCGCCGCTGGAAGTACTGCCGCCGCTGGAGCCATTGCCGCTACCGCCGTCTCCACTGTCGACGCCCTCGTTGGAAGGCTGGCTTGTATCCAAGGGATCCACGGGGTCATACAAGACGCTGGGATCCCCGCCAAAATCTTCAATACAGGGTTGATGATTGTCTTCGGGCGGTGTGGTGCGGCGACAGTACTCGCCCACGGTTTCGTTCTGCGGTGTCGCGTCGTCGTCCTCGGATTCCAGATCGGGTCCGTAATATGCGCTGGCGTCCCCGCCAAAATCGTCAATACAGGGTTGATGACTATATTCGGGCAGTGTGGTGCGGCGACAGTACTCGCCCACGGTTTCAGCACTAACTTGTCCCACCGCAATCAACATAAACACAAGGGGAAAGAGAGCCAATTCGTATACTCTTATTTTTCTCATTCAATACTCCCTGACCTTTAAGAAGAAACGGCCATCCTTAATAGGACCAACTATAAATGCAGACTATAGACTGCAAAATAGATTCAGTCAATAGTCTGTAGAGAATTGACGCGTTGGTCGGAAAATTGACTTATGCGTCGATTTGAAAGCGTTTTTGGGAAAGTCGTCAGAAAACACCGGCGGCAGCTGGGTTTATCGCAAGAGAACTTGGGCTTTCGGTCGGGGCTTCACCGCACCTATATCAGCGAAATCGAAAGAGGGTTGAAGTCGCCTTCGTTGCGCGCTGTATTCGCAATCGCGGAAGCGCTGGACACAACGGCGTCTATACTCATCTTGCAGGCGGAGAAGAAAGCAGCTGCGGAATCGATCAGTTCAGAGGAAGAATAAGGTTGCTCGTTTGCGCCAAAGCGGATTCTTAGGCATAATTTCCGCATTGTTCAGCGATGGAGAAACCGCGATGTCCGACGCGATTCGATTTGATCTACCCCAAAGCGCAATCCCGCAAAGCTGGTACAACATCCAGGCGGATCTACCGCGCCCCTTGCCGCCTGTGCTCCACCCGGGCACGCGCCAGCCGGTGGGGCCGGATGATCTGGCGCCGCTGTTCCCGATGGGCTTGATCGCCCAAGAGGTGAGCCAGGATCGCTGGGTCGAGATACCCGGCGAAATACGCGAGATTTACAAGCTCTGGCGGCCCACGCCATTGCTGCGGGCGCGGCGGCTGGAAAAAGCGCTCGATACGCCGGCTCACATCTATTACAAGTACGAGGGGGTATCGCCTTCTGGCAGTCACAAGTTGAATACAGCCACGGCGCAAGTCTATTACAACAAACAGGAAGGCGTCAGCGGATTGACGACCGAGACGGGCGCGGGGCAATGGGGCACGGCGCTCGCCCAGGCTTGTAGTTTCTTCGACATGGAGTGCATCGTTTATATGGTGCGCATCAGTTACGAGCAAAAGCCCTATCGCCGCGCCATCATGCAGAGCTTCGACGCCAGCGTCACCGCCAGCCCTAGCGATACGACCGACGCGGGCAAGGCGATTCTGTCGCAAGATCCGGATAGCACCGGTTCGCTGGGCATCGCTATTAGCGAAGCGGTCGAAGTGGCCGCCAAGAGCGGCGGCAAATACAAATACGCGCTGGGCAGTGTTTTGAACCATGTGTTGATGCACCAGACCGTGATCGGGCAAGAAGCGCTGCAACAGATGGAATTGGCTGGCGAATATCCGGACGTGGTCGTCGGACCGACGGGCGGCGGCAGCAACTTCGCCGGTATCGCCCTGCCCTTCTTGCATCAGAATTTGCTTCGCGGAAAAAAGACGCGCTTGCTGGGCGTAGAACCGGCCGCTTGCCCGAGCCTCACACGCGGGGTCTACGCTTATGACTTTGGCGATTCGGTCGGCATGACGCCGCTGATCAAGATGTACACGCTGGGTCATGGATTCGTGCCGCCGCCGCTGCACGCCGGCGGTTTGCGCTACCATGGCATGGCTTCGATCATCTGCGAGCTGTGGGACCAGAAGCTAATGGATATGAGCGCCATACCACAGATGGAGACCTTCAGCGCAGCCATCACATTCGCCAAAGCCGAAGGCATCGTGGCGGCGCCGGAAGCGGCGCACGGCATAGCCGGCGCCATTCGCGAGGCGCTGGCCGCCAAAGAGGCCGGTCAAGAGCGCGTGATCCTCTTCAACTTATGTGGACACGGGCATTTTGATATGAGCGCCTACGACGCCTACTTGGGCGGGGAATTGAGCAACTATGACTACCCGCAAGCCGAGATTGACCGCGCGATGGAAGCCCTGCCGCAGATTGGATAGACGCTTTGTCCGCGGCCGGCGGGATGCCTGAAATCAAAATACATTCAGAATAGCTTCACCGCCGGCGCAAGCACCAGAATATACGGCTGCCTAGCTAGCCCGCATATTCCGACTCGGATATAATAGTCAGAAGCAGTCGTCCATTTCGGGGGGGGGGTAGCGGCATAATGAAGCATAGATTGCTCTTGCCATTGATGGTCTGTGTCTTGGCGCTTGCCGGTTGCTATCGACAGGCTGAAGAAGAATTTCAGCAGGTCAATAGCAGCGAAGTTGAGCAAATCGACAGCGCGGTTCCCGCCGTCACCGCCATCCAAATGAGCGAATCAGGCGCTGTTGCCCCGGAGGGCGAGGCGCCAAGCCCGGCCAGCGGATTCATCACGCCGGAGCCGCCGCCCGGCCAAGTCGTGCAGCTTACGAGCATTGTGTCAACGAGCATCGTGGTCATCGCAGCGACCCCTGGGGAAGCGCCTACGCGCGGTATTTTCACATTGCCGACCCCGACCGAGACCTTTGAAGAAACGCTAGATCCGGAGGATGAATGCGTCTATAGCGTATTGCCCGGCGACAATTTATTCCGATTGTCGCTGGTATTTGACACGACGGTGGAAGCGTTCTTTGAAGAAAACAATCTGGAGAGCGACGCTTTGCAGATCGGACAGTTGCTGCTCGTCCCCGGCTGCGAGCCTACGGAGCCCGTCGCTGAGGCGACGGCGGGACCGGTTGATATTGAAGCCGCGACTGAAGAGCCGCTGGTAATCATTACGGATCCCAGCGAGGGAACAACACTGCAATTGCCGGAAGGACCCCGGATTCATGTGGTTTCCGCCGGCGAAACATGGTCAAGCATCGCCTTGCGTTATGAGCTCGGCGTCGACCAGATCTTGGCTGCCAATGAATTGTCCAGTGATGACCAACTCTTTGTCGGGCAGGAACTCGTGATCCCCGAGAGTGAAGAGGACTCCGCAGCCGTTGACGAGCTTGCAGACGACAGTCCCGCAGAAACGGTTGCAGAAGAGACGACCCCAGAAGAGCCAGATACTCAGGAAGTACAGGACGCGGAATCAACCCCGACTGAGGCTTAGACGCGAGCTGGCTCCCGCGCGAATGTCGCGGGTGTGATGGCCTTCAAGACCGCAGTCGACAGTTGCAGCGTGTTGTCATAGTCCTTGAGGTTCATTAGCGCCGTAGGGCTATGAATATAGCGACAGGGCGTGGATAGCGTCATGGTCGGCAGGCCGGTTTGCGCCGTATGAATTGCGCCGCCGTCGGTGCCGCCGCCGCCGATGGTCTTGAATTGGTAGGGGATTCCCTGGGCTTCGGCAGTTTCCCGCAAGAAATCCAGGACACGCGGATCGGAAATCATGCGCCCGTCCACGAGGGTAAGCACCACGCCGGCGCCGAGCTTGGTTCCGGGATTGGTCGGCAAATCATCGGCATCGAGCTCGAGATTGGGATCGGGCACATCGTAGGCTGTTGTGCCTTCCAACACGATCGCCGCATCAGGCTGCAGGCGGCGCGCGGCGACCTGCGCGCCGCGCAATCCGATCTCTTCCTGCACGGTGAAGGCTGCTGCTACTGTGACCGGATAGGGTCCGCCTTGCAGGATGTCGACAAGGATTGAACAGCCGACGCGGTCATCAAAAGCTTTGCCCCGGACGCTGTCATGCCCCAATTGCGTGTAGGCGCTGTCAAAGGCGATACGGTCGCCGGGCTGTGCCGCCTGTTTATCAGTCGCGCCGACGTCTATGCGCAAGCTATCTATCGCCACCGTTTTCATGTCGCGCCACTTGTGAATTGGCTTCCACAGCACCACGCCGGGAGTGCGATCTCGCCCCACTTTGACGCGCAGGCCGGGCAGTATGCGCGCGTCTATGCCGCCGATATTGGTGAATTGGATCAAGCCATTGCTTTCGACAGCCGTCACCATTAAGCCGATTTCGTCCATGTGCGCCGCGATCATCACGGTGAACTCTGGATATTGCGTGCCCATTTGCAGAGCCGTGAGGTTGCCCAAGGCGTCCACCTCGAGCGAAGCGACCTGGTCTTGTATAGCAGGTATGATGATTTCGCGGACGGCGTCTTCTTCGCCGCTGACGCCAATCGCTTCCGACAATTCTCGCAGGATCATGGTCTGTCCTTAGTGGGTTGCGCGCTCGATCGGGCGATTTGCGGGAGCGGCAGTCGCCTGGCAAAGCGCGAGCGCGGGTGATTAAACTCGGGAGGGTCGCTTGTCGACAGCCTGGAACAGTCCGCCGAACAGAACTAGGAGGGCGTGTTCAAGCTGTCGATGATATTCGAGAAGATATTACCGATTGCAGGACCTAAAAGAGCCAGAATGGCGATCACGACTACCGCCACCAAGACCAGTATCAGCGCGTACTCAACCAGTCCTTGTCCTTCGTCATTATGAGGCAACCGATGCATGATAGATCTCCCGCCGCACGACATTCTCGTGTCATTCTACTTTTAATCAATATAGCACAGGTCAAGAACGTTGGCAATCAGTTGGGCAAAAAAGAAGATTCAGCACAGGGCGCGGAAGTAGTTCAAAGAAAATAATGTAAGTGAAGGGGCGATTCGCTGGGTCGCGTAGACACTGACCGCCAGTCGCACAACCTGTAGGATTCAATTCACGTTGGGCGAGCCAAGGCTCGCCCCTACAAATCCATATATATTTTGAAATTGCATTTCTTTGTTGGAATTACTGATGGGCACAGAGAAAAAACGCAGTGCGACTATAGGTAAATAGGTAATTCGCATCAATCTAGCAAAGTGGGCTGGGAATTGCCGCCCGCTTCTAATACGCGCTGAGCTCAGATTTATGGGGGACTGGGATTGACTGTGTCCAAAACGTTGGCGAAGATGTTGTTGATGGAGGGACCGAGCAGCGCCAGGATGACGATAACAACCACGGCGACCAGCACCAGAATCAAGGCATACTCAACCAGCCCTTGACCTTGGTCGTGTCTGGGTCGATGTTTCATGATGTGAACTCCTATACAGAGCGGATACGATTGATGGTTGCGCAACTGATGAAGCGCAGAATTGTATCAATTCCGCTAGGCATTTCAAGCGTGTTGATCCTGTTCCGGACTATCGTTGGTCAATCATAGCGCAGGACATTCATGACCCGTTCTTTGACGGCGACCCGCGCGCTGAGGAAGGTGGCGAGCCAGCCGATCAAGACGGCGGCGACCACCAGCGCGACGGCGGCGGCGCGCGCGTCCGCGGGCAGGGGAATAGCGACTCCCCATGCCCGTGACAGCAATGAAATCAGCAGCCCGCTCGAACCAATGCCGATGACGGCGCTCAACAAGCCTACGACACTGGTTTCGATCAACATGATTTGCAGCACGCGGCGCGATTTTAGCCCAATTGCTTTGAGGATGCCGATCTGGCGGCGGCGCTCAAGCGTCGCCAAGGCGACTGTATTCGCCATGATAACGGCGGCCGCGAAGAGCGAAAGCAAAGCCACGACAGTTGGAATAGCGGCGAACTGCTCGATCAAGCGACCGATGAGGCCGTCGATGAATTGCACGTCGATGGCGAAGGCAAAAATGACGGAGGACAATTCTGTCAAAGCGCGATTCAGTTCGTCGTTGGACACTTGATAGCTATACAATTTGAAATCCGGATTGACGGAGTTCGGGATGACTTGCGGGGGCACTAGAGCGCCTGAATCCTCATCGTTGAAGAAACCCGAGCTTGAAATGAGACCCACCACTTCCAGTTCCAGGGCAGTGCGGTCCAGGTCGACGGCGATGCGATCGCCAACTGCGACAGCAAGTGAATCAGCCAGCGCAAGGGGCAGAACAATTATGGACTGGCCGCGGTCCGCCAGCGTGAGCATGCGCCCCGATTGCACGGCGCCTTGCCCTTCGTAAATATCGGGTTTGTCCGAGTCCCAGACGCTGAATTGCAGGTCATTGCCTTGGTCGACTGTCTGGCCGCCGACGGCGGTCACGCTACCTTCATAATTGGCGATGGTCGTTTGGTACTGCAAATTGATCTCGCCAAGCGCATTCTCGAGCGAGCCTTCGACCATTGACGCAGGCAGACCCGGAAAAGGGAAAACCAGCACGTTGCCGCCGAAGGTCCGGCTCAACTGGATATTGAGCAACTCGCGCGTGCCCTCGCCGACAAAGGCGATGCTGCTAAGCGCCAGCATGCCGGCGCTCAATGCCAGTAAGGTGGTGGCGGTTCGCAGGCGGCTGGCGCTCATATTTCTCAAAGCCAGCCGCAGTGTCACAATGTTGAAGGAGGGCAATTTGCCAATCAGCAAGACGATGAACCAAAGGACGGCAATCAACAAGCCAAAGACCGCAAAGGCGGCAGCCACGCCCAAGACGCCTAGCATATACGGGGAAGGCAAGTTAGAGTCTGCGATACTACCGGGGCGTCTGGGGCGATCGTTTTCCTCACTATCCGTATTGGTCGATTCGCTTTCGGAGGCTCTTGGACCTCGCAAAGGAGCTCCGCGTCCGCTGTCCGCCGGATCGCTGGCTGCAACCTCAGCGCTGCGCGCGGCAAGCAGCTCCAGCGACGGGCGCAAGATATGCCCGACTATCAAACCGAGGCTGACTGTCACGAAAATCAACAAGGCGAGTGACTGAAGGATACCGAGCGGGACCAGATGATTTTCGTTGGGGCGCAGGATGATGCTGGGGCGCACGCGCACGGCGGTCAAAACCGGGGCTACAGAGAATATAGCTGTCACGACCATGCCCAAGGCGAAGCCGAAAAGCAGCGCCTCGGGGTATACGCGCCAAATCAAGGGCTGTCGCAAGGCGACCGAGCCATACTCGTTGACGATCAGACTCAGCCCAAGGCCGACAAGGAGACCGAGGGTACTGCCGACTAGACCGAGCAGTAAACCTTCGGTCAGAAATAATATGGCAATCTGGCGAGCGCGCAAACCGAAGGTCTTCACCGCAGCGATTTCGTTGGTGCGGCGCCGCACCAGGACCAGCATGGTATTCATGATGCCGACGCCGCCGATGAGCAATGCGCCCAGCCCCATCACAACCACGAAATCACCCAAGTACTGTGAAATATCCTGGTAGCGTTCTTGCAAGTCGAAGGTGGTGTTTATGCGGGCATCCGGCGCAATTTCCCCGACTTCCTGGATATATCTGTCCATACGCTCGCGATCGACGTTTTGGGGAAAGAGCAGGCCGATGCGGTTTGGCGCAATATCTTCGTTAATCGCTTGGCTAGCGTTTTCTAAATCGAAATAGGCAAAGCCGAAAAAGGCGTTCAAAAAGTTGCTGACGCTGCTCTCTTCCGCTGTCGAGACGATGCCGCGCACGGTATAAAGTTCTTGCGTGCCGCTGACGCGAACGGTATCGCCGACGCTTATTTCGCTGCGCTGCGCCAGGTTTTCGCTGATGACGACGTCGTTGCCGCCGCTGAACAAGCTGCCGAGCGGCGTATCGGGCGGGTCGAGCGCTAGAATCGTATGCGTTGGCGGATAGGTCGCCGGATCAATAAAAAAGCTGCCGATGAAACTGGGTCGGCCGAACTGCTGCTGATCGGCTTTGCTAAGCTGCATATTGCGGCCGCTCATGAATGCGGTGGTTCGCGCGCCCTCGTCCCCAGCCCAATCGAGCAGCGCCTTTAGCTGCCGATTCGCGAAGGCGTCAGGATCGTTGCTGCCGAAGCCGGTATACCAGCCGTCGTTGCGGATGAGCATATCGCCCTTGGTTTCGACGCGCATGTTGTTAATCAGCGTGTCGCCAATCGCCAAACCCAGTGAACGCAAAGCGACGACGGTGGCCACGCCGGCCGTAATGCAGAGGATCGCCAGCGCGGTCCAGCGGCCGCCACGCTGGATATTCCGCAGCGCGTATACCAGATAGAATCTGAGTCGATGAATCATCATTGCGCCTTAAATGTGAACTGTCTCATTGTAGTTGAATTGCCTGGTTCTGAAAGATCGCGTCTAGGAGATCGCGGACAGATGGAAGAACTTGCTCGTAGTACCTTACGTCACTTCGGCGCTATCGTCGCGACAATGCCCGTTGCCCGCGCGCCCGTTTCTCGATTATAGTGTGCTAGGCAAAACTGTAAAGGACATCCACATGACCAGACCGGTGATCGGCATTAGCACGGGCGGGCGCAGCGAGGGCTACATTCAATCGCGGCATTATGAAGCATTCTACAGCACGCCGGCGCCTTATGTGGATGCCGTGCGTCGCGCGGGCGGCAACCCGGTTTTGCTGCCGCCGGGCAAGGACGCCTGGCGCGAACTGCTGCCGCTGCTGGATGGACTTGTTATCACCGGCGGCACGGACATTGATCCCGTCGAATACAATGGCGACAGCGGCAACCCCCATTTGCTGCGCGCCGACCGCGAGCGAGACCAAAGCGAGTTGACGCTCGTGCGGCATTTGCTGCAGGAGAAGGATAAGCCTCTGCTGTGCATCTGTCGCGGCTTGCAGATACTAAACGTTGCGGCAGGCGGCAGCCTGTACGAGCATATTCCCGACATACGCGACCAGGACATTCACCGCAATGAAGAAGGCTTGTGGGAGCTGCAAGAGGTCGAGGTAGAAGCGGACAGCTTGCTCGCGGAAGTCATGGGTAGGACCAGTTTGCAACCGTCTTCGGGTCATCATCAGGCGGTGAAGGGGCTCGGCCGGGGATTGCGGGTCGCTGGCAGGGCAGCCGACGGGATAATCGAGGCGCTGGAAATGCCGGAACATCCCTGGCTGCTGGCAGTCCAATGGCACCCGGAAGTGACCGCCGAGCGCGACCCTAGCCAGCAGGCGATCTTCGACGCGCTGGTGGCGAAAGCCCGCGAATGGCGCAGCCAGCGGATTTACGCTTAGCGTTTATCCGATGGACATCAGCTCGGAATAGAAAAGCGCGCGATCTCAAATTCGCGCTCGAAGGCCTGCTGAGCGCTCAGAATCACGCCACTTTGGCTCGCGCCGGACTCCGTTTCGTAGACGATGAGTTTCGCGACATAGTCGCCTGGTTCTAAATTGCTGGTATCGAACTGCGCGCGCGACAGGGGCCGCGAGTCGATCACGCGGTCAACTTGCAACTTCTTTTCTCCATGTTCGTTGAACACTTGGATCGTATAGGCGTAGCCATCGATATCGCCACGCTGCCACCACGAGTCGACCGAAAACTGATCGCCGTCAAACCCTGCCAGTAAATTCGCCAAGGTAATGCCGTTGTCATAACGCAGCTCGAGAGGGTTATCTGTCAAGACAAGTTCGCAGGAGTAGGCGTGGTCGATGTAATAATCGACAATCAGATCTTCGCTCCGGTGAACCCCCTGGCAGAGACTGAGATTCTGATTCAGCCAGGTTGCGAAATGACTTTGGCTGTTCGGATCGCTTTCCTGGGGGCTGTATATGAGCCAAAACAGGTTGTTCTCCACCACGATACTTTCCAGGTCCATGTTCTCCACATCGGAAAGTTTGACCGTGGCAGCGTCCCGCGAGTCATGAACAACGTGGATGAGCTCTCTCCACCCCGCCAGGGCGATATCGTAGGGGCGGCGCGCCTCACTACTGTAAACTGCGGAAGGATACAGAGCCAGCAGAGAAACATCGCTACGCGGCCGGTTGATGGGAGAAAGCAGGAATTCCTTCAAAATTGGAAGCTGGTTCTGGTAGCCCTCGACGCGGTTCAGACAGTGTTCACGCAGGGCTTTTAGTCTGTAAATTGAGACGTATTCGTCTTGGTAGACGGGCGGAATGTTGCTGAAGCTGTCGTCAATTGCTTCAGAGTTACGCTCTCGGTGATGGTGAAGCACATGAGAGAAGGCGTCGTCCAACAATTGCTCTGTGGCGGACAGATAACGGTCGAAGACGTCGGATGAGCAATCGGGATTGCTACCTGTGTGCCAAGCTGCCAGAAGGTGATTTTGCCGAATATAGTTGTACGATCGATCTGGTGTGCGGTTTGCAAGACCTTCAGCGTGAGGGTATCCATTGAGAGTCTGATAGAACCCATAAATTTTGGAGTTGCTGCGTCCCATTGGCAAATTTATGAGTCTGATGTCCTCTTGATTTGGCTCGCTTCTCAGCCAATCATTAAACGCGAGATGACGTTTTCGTATGACCTGACTGTCAATCGGCTGATAGTATTCAAAGGTAACCAAAGCGACCGCGCCAATAACGGCAATGGAACAATATCTATTGGGGATAGACCGCAAAAGGACTTGCAATCCAAAACAAGACAAAACCGATAATGGCAATAATATGCCAATTTGGAAGTGGTCGATCTCGTAGAACGGCTGAAAGATAAACGGGAGAATGGTGTTGAGAAAATGTTTGGGCAGCAGCACGTCGGGATATTCGATCCCGTTTATGAGGAGGGTCGAACCAAGACGCAAGATCAAGAATGGCAGAAGCAGCAATAGCCAGGGAAACATTTTGCGTCGATGCTTGGCTGAGCTAAGCCCGAGCGCGATCAATAGCAATGGCAGATATCCCAGATAACTGGTTTTATGCTGCTCGCTGTCATTCAAATCATAGACCTCGACAAAAACCGGCGTGAGCAAGGGATGGCCGCCACTGACGAAATAGGAAAGCAAATCGTTGTTCCATTCCTTCCCGTCGTTCTTTTCCAAAGCATTTTCCAAGCCCGACCTGTTCCTGATCATCGGATAAACGCGAGACATGCTTATGGTACCGGCTATGCTAAGCAAAAGAACTAATCCGATCCAGAATCGCGGCTGCCGCCACAAACGGTAGGTAAAGACTAGGATGAAGATGCCCAATGTCAGAAGCAGGCAGACGAATATATACATGCCTATGAAAGCGGTGATGCCAACCAAAAATCCGCTCAGCAACATCCATTTCAAATTATGTTCATCAATACCGCGCTGCAAGAAATAAAGAGAGAGAGGAATCGTTGTCAACATGTTAACCATAGGATGATTGGGATGCCCAACTACATGTTGACTGAATCCAAAAACGACAGCGCCGAATAGCGCCAGCCAGCGGTCCTTAATCAAGTAGTTGAAATAGATGTAAGCTGACACAGCCGTAGTTAAGACGATCAAGAGATATATCAGGTTAAAAGCATTTGACGTTCCCATAGAAAGTTGGAACATCCAAAGCAATGTCCTCTGAATCAAATTGTTGGGGTTATAGACAAGAGACAGGCCACTCGGATAAAAAAGCATATCAGTAAAGTATGGCGAAGCTTCTCCTGCGAAAACTAATCGGCCGTGCGAGGCGTCCCAAATGTTCATCCAAACGTCTCTTCCGTTGGTGGGCAGCCAGAAGGTTTCTGTGTCAAAGACGTAAACGATGGTGGGCCATGTCATCAAGACCAGCAGAATGCTAACGATGACGATGAAATGCAAGTGCTTGCGCAACATGCTACGTATGCTTGACATGAATCCTCAAGACGTAAATTACGGGACAACTACATTCTAGCACTGCTTGGATAATGGACAATCACTGGACAGGCAAACTGTCGAAGGCTAACGAAAAAAAGCGTTCAGCGACCGCTCGCTCAGGTCTCTACGCGAAAACGCGCGATCTCCAGTTCTCGGTTGAAGCTGCGCTGGTCTTGCACGACGGTCCCTGGCTGGCTCTGTTTGCTGTCGGCGTGGTACACGATCAGCCGCGCGGAATAAAGACCCGGTGGCAGCTGCGAAATGTCAATGCGGCGAAATGCTAGAGGATCGTAGCGAATGACGCGGTCGGCATCCTGGGCGACCTTCACGCCGTCACTATCAAAGATCTGTATGGAAGAAGCATGGTCGCCTCCACGAGGGTCCGACCACCACAAAAAGACCTGTAGTTCGTTCTCCGCTACACTGTATAGCCGATTTGCCAAGTGAATGCCGTTGTCGTAGCGCACCGAAAGCGCAGCTTCCGCATCGACCAATTCGCAGGGGTAAGCGCGGCGCAAAAAGCGCTCGACGCTGATATGGAAACTGTTATGCGCCCGCTCGCAGCGGTGATATTCTTGGGCGAACCAGGAATTGAAGTTTGGCATGCTTTCGAGTTCTGTTTGCTGCGGGTCATATACAAGCCAGACAAGGCTGTTTCTGTTCACGATGCTGTCTAGGTCCGAAGCGCGCTCGTCAGAAGATTGTATATGTATCTGTTCCCGCTCATCAGTCGAAATATGTATTAGGCTCTTCCATTTTGCGGCTTGGTCGGCATAGAAGCGGAACAACTTCGCTGAGAGTGGCTGCTTGGCATGCAGGCTGACGATGCTCTCATTTCGCTTGGGAGTTGGGGAGGATAACTTGAAGAATTCGTTTAGGTGCGCGGCTGCTTCATGGCCGGGCATTTCCTGCGGGCAACTCTTGCGCAGGTCGGTTAGGCGGTAGACAGCATTGTATTCATTTTGGAAAGCCGCTTCGGCAAAGGCAAAGCTATCTTCGACCTTTGAAGCAAAGAACGATTCGTGATGCATGACCACATGCGTGAAACCATCCAGTGAAAGCGCGTCTACAGCGGCCAGATATTGGGCTTGATTTGAAAGTTGGCAGCGTATGCTCTGGTTGTTGCTCCATGCGCTCAGCAGCGAGTTCTTATTGATGTAATCGTAGGCGGCCGGCGGCGTGCGACCGGCGACCCCTTCCGCATGCGGATAAGCCGACAAGGTCTGATAAAAGTCATAGAGCTTGGAGTTTACGCGCCCCATCGGCACGTTAATCAGTCGGATGTCTTGCTGATTATCCTCTTCCGCCAACCAGCCGAGAAAAGCAAGTTGCTCATCGGGAATGACAGTATTGTCCAGCGAACTATAATACTCAAAAGCGACCCCCAGAATGAGCAAGGCGATTATCGTTCCGCGGAATCTGCGCGAAAACGAGCGTAAAAGAGTAAAGGCGCCATAGCAGGACAAGACCGCCAGCGGGAGGAGCGCGCCGCAATAAAAGTAGTCAGACGAATAAATTGCGGAAAATATGGAAGGTATCAAGTTATCCAGAAGTTGTTTGGGCAATACGATAGCATCGTAGCTCTGCCCGTTGATGGTAAGCGCTGTGCCAAGCCGCAAAATGAGAAAGGGAAGCATCAGGTATAGCCAGAAGAGCATTTTGCGTCGGTAAGCCGCGCGTGTGAATCCGAAGATGATGAGCGCGAGCGGGATGTAACCAAGATACGAAGTGTTAAAGCGCGGGTCGATGTCCAGTCCAAAAACTTCGCGGAAGATCGGTGTGGTGATTGGGTGATCTACATTAACGAAATAATGCAGCAGGTCGGAGTTGAAAGACTCCCCGCGGTATTTTTCAAGCGCATGTCCGAGGGAATTGGCGTCGCTCAGCATGGGATAGACCCGAAGCAGGCCGATTGACCCGGCGATGACGAGTAGCGTTATGACCCGCAACCAAAAACCCGAATGTCGCCAGTGTTGCAGGGCGAAGTACAAAATGAATAAGCCGAGCGCCATCATAAGACAAATATAAGTATAGATGCCAACAAAAGCTGTCGCGCCGGCCAGGAAGCCAGACAGCGCCGCCAGGAACCAGCGCCTTTCCAATACGGCTCTATGAAAAAAATACAGCGCCAGCGGTATTGTGGCGATTGTTGTTACCAATGGCTGCGAAGGGCGAGCCGTGACATAGATGCTGCAACCGAAGATAATCGCGCCGAATAAGCTGACCCACTTCAGCCGGAAGAGATAAAGCAGGTAGATGTAGGCGGACAGAGTCGTCGCGAAAATGATCAGCAGGTAGACGAGATTGTAGGCGTTTGAGAGAGGCAAAACAGAGTTGAGCGCGCTGAGCATCGCGACATGCGGCAGCGAAAAGCTGTGAAAACCGAGCGATACGCCGTCGGGATAAAACATCAAATCCGTGTATAGCAGATCGGCTCTGCCGGCCAGGATCAATTCGGCGTACCAGGCGTTCCAAATGTTCGTCCATACATCGTAGACGATGGTGGGCAGCCAGAAGACTTCTGTGTCAAACACATAGAGAATCGTCGGATATGTCATCACGACGATAAGAGCAGGCGTAATTATAAGGAAATGCAGGTGCTCCCTCAAAACCCAGAGCAATCGCGACATGATCGAATGTACCCGTCAGCCAGAGGATTCATCAAGGATTTTAGCGCTAGGCGCGCAATCCGCAATACTGAAGCTGTTAGCGCCAAAGGCCCTGACATCAGTCGCGCTTTGTTTGGACAATGGAGCGGCGCAAATAAACGAAACTATGTGGGCAGGGATACAAGTATTGCAGGGTCAGCGGACGGTCGCGAGCGGAGTGAATTACCAGGTTTCCCAATGAACAACTTCATCAAAGACCCTGCGGCCGCCAGCCCGCAGCGCTTGTTCGGCTTCGACTTTATTGGCTGGATAGCCGAAGGAAATCAGCAGCCGCGTTTGGTAGCCATCGGGTATCCCCAACAGCGCGCTAGCGTCCTCCGGTTGGTAGATGGTGCCGAGGCAAGAGCCGATGCCAATCTCGGTAGCCGCCAACTGCATATAGGCAGCGCTTTGCCCGGAATCAAAGAAGTGCCACAAGGTCCGTTCGTTCTGCGTCGGCACCACGATCACGATACAGAGGGCGGCGCCGGAAACGTGCCCCAAGCCCGCGCCAAGCTGCGCCAGCTTTCTCAGACAGTCTCTGTCTTGAACAGCGATGAAATGCCAGGGCTGGCTGTTCTTTGAGCTTTGGGAACGCCTGCCCGCTTTTAAGATCCGCTCCACCTGCGCGGGTTTCAGCGTTTCCTGCTTATAATCGCGGATGGCTCGTTTGTTTTGAATCGCCTCCCAAACTTGCATGCGATATCTCTCCAGATTATTTTTTGATTGGATGGGGCTGCGCGGTCGGCCCGGGTTAATCGTCCGCTTTGGGCATTGTGTCCATATCGGAGACATGGACCTTGCCGTAAGATTTCATTTCGTTGCGCAGCATATCGTTCAATTCCGCCTCGTAGGCAATCTGCGCCTCGATATCGGCTTCCAGCGCGAACTCGATCATGACTTCGGCAACCGACTTCTTCACGGTGCGCTTGATGACCTCTTCCAGTTCGTCAACAGTCAGTTCCATGATTTTGCGATCGTCCATCTTGGTTGGGCAAAGCAGCCATTAGTTCGGCTGGATTGCCAGGCTCCTTTCCGATTAAATGAGCACAGCGCGAAAACTAGCTGCCCAACTTATGGGCTTTGTTCCGCGCGCCTGCGCGGCGCAACTCGGTCTGTTCTCTTTGACGTAATTGTAGCGGCCTTCGAGCCATCCTGCAGCGGAATCGCAGGGCGCTTGACGAGATATCGCAACCACGTTTCCTCATGATGTTTATACGCGGGACGAGCAGCGATGTCACAGGATTTGTACGCAATGCACAAGTGGCGCTGCTCAGGATGTCAGCTAAGCGCCAGGTCAGCGTTAAATAGCGGCGTCAAGGGCTAGCCGGCAGAGCAATCGCAGCAGAACCAATTATGTGCCGAATGTCACATAAATCTACCGCGATGTAGGGGCGATAGACCTCCTAGTGGGTGTCTACGCGCAGTACCATGTCGCCCGAAATCAAAACGCAGCAACGTCGGGCGACCTGATAGGTCGCCCCTACAAGGCTTGTCCACTATTGATGAAGTTGCTCTGCGCATTGGGCTTGGCGAAATTCGGGCATATAAATCAGCAGCGGCAAGGTCCTGTTACGCGCCGCAATCGCCCCGCGTCAGGACATATTCGCCGCTGATCCAGCCTTCGGCGCCGTCGTAGAGCACTTTGAAATAGCCAAGAGATTTTTCACTGGCGCGCAGCCAGCCGCTTTCGCTCGCCCAGATCCCGCCGATGATCAAGCCATCGGGCGGGCTTTGGCGCAAGTTGAGATTCGCTGTTGGCTGCACCATGCAATCGCTCAAAGCCGGGCTTTGGCCGCCAATGACCGCCGCGGGCGGGGCGCCGCCTTGGCTTCGCAGCAAGACTAAAGTGCCGGCGCGGTTGACGGTCGCGCAGGTCTTGCCATCGCGCTGATAAGCCCTCAAGTCAAGGAGCTGCCGCGGCGCATAGGCGGCGTCGAGGAAAACGATGCGCCCGTATTGCGCGAAGCAGACCTCAACGCCCGGCGTGATATAACCCCAGAGGTCAATGGCGTCGAGCATGCCTTGGGCGATCAAATCGGCTCTGCCAACGCCGTCAGCGCCGACCCGCTGTCCCTGCGCGCCTTCCACCCAGTTGCGGACCTGGAGGTCCGGCGGCAGTTGATTAAGCGTGTAGACCATGGGTATAGGGCTGGGCGTGGACGTGGGCAAGGGCGCTGGGCTGGCTTTCGCGGACGAGCCGCCGCCGCTGCTCGGTCTGCTGTTCGGCCGGATTGATACGGGTGGCCTGTCAGTCGCTGTTGGCGTATTGGACGGTAAAGGTGTGTCGGATGGTACAGGCGTGTCGGATGGCGTGACGCCGGGCGGCAGCGTGGGGCTGGCAGTCGGCGTCGGCGTCGGTGTTGGCGTATCGGACGGTAAAGGAGTGTTGGTCGGCGTGGGCGTGTCAGATGGCGTGGGCGTAGCGGACGGCGTCGCGAGGGTGCGGGCTGAGCGGGAAATTTGAACGGAAACGCCGAAATTGTCCTTGCCGCGGAGGCCCAGCGTGTATTGGGTATCGGCGCTCAAGCCGGTGAAGGTATAGCTGGCGACATCGCCGACATCGGTCCAGTCGCTGAGCGCGCCGCCCATCACTTCATAGCTGGTGGCGTCGGCGGCTTTGGTCCAGGTGATCTCGATGCTGTTATGCGTGATGACGCCAATCGCGGTATTGCTGGGGATGGCTGGGATATTCGCGGTCCGCGCCGTCAGCGTGTCATATTGATTGACGTTGTTGGCATTGAGCAGTCTGAATTCATATTCCGTATTGCGAGTGAGCTCGAGAACAGTATATGTAATGCTCAGTGGATTAGGCGTTATGGTACGTTCCACTGTGCCGCCGCGGCGCACTTCAAGCGCGTAGGCGCCCGCGTTGTTCCACCGTACAACTATTATGTTGCGGCCTGTACCGATAATCTGAAGGCCATAGTCGGCGGTTTGGGCGTCGGTCTCGATGGCGGGATGGAGCAGAATGGCGAGGAGGATTAGCGGCAGCAGCCAGTGATTAGAACATATTTTCGGGGGGGGGGGGGGGGGGGGGTAATATTATGAAGTATTAAAGACGCGAAGTCTCGGATGCTTCTGTACATGGCTGCTCCTGATTTAGGTGAGCGAGTGGCTCGCATGATTGGCTCGCTTTCAGCTGGGCAGGTTGTTGATGATGAAGGCGGCCGCGGAGATGACAAGACCCGAGAAAGCGATAATCGCGACGATCATCCAGGAAATCAGTTTATTTATCCGCTGTTCCCATTCCCGTCGCAACTGCTCGGTTTGGGCATCCTGCTTGCTGTCAAATTGCTTGGACTGGGCAGTGAGCTGGGTGTTAAACTGCTCGGATAGGGAATTTAGCTGGGTGTCAAACCGATCGGACTGGGCTTTAAGGTCTTTATAAATCTGCTCGGATTGGGCAGTGAGCTGGGTGTCAAACCGATCGGACTGGGCTTTGAAGTCTTTGCTGAATTGCTCGGATTGGGCAGTGAGCTGGGTGTCAAACCGGTCACCTTGGGCTTTGAGGTCTTTGCTGAATTGCTCGCTATGGGCGGCAAGCTGGGTGTTAAACTGCTCGGACTGGGCAGTGAGGTCTTTGCTGAATTGCTCGCTAAAGGCATCCAGCCGCTCTTCCAGGCGGACAATATCGGACTTGCTCGCCAGATGCGGGTTTTCGGCCGCGCGCGCGCTTTCCAAGCCGGAGACGCGCTCCGTCAACTCGCCGACTTGCTCGACAACCCGAGTCTGCGAGAATTGTTCCAAAGCTTCGACGCGCTGTTCTAAAACAGGATCGTTTTCCGCCACGACATTTCACCATCAGCGTTGGACTTTATTAAAGCAAATTATAAACACAGCTTGACTGAAATGCAAGTCTGCCCAGTATGGGAGCCGGAGTAAGGACTTGTGGATCGTCCAGGACTGTGTGACAATTCCGCGTTCTGGGCATCCAATAACGGGGCGCCAATGCCGCTGATTTTTGCGGGACTCATATTGCTCTTTGGCAGCTTTGTGCAAGGCGCGATCGGATTCGCGCTGGGTATGATCGCCGTGCCTCTGCTGGTCGACGCTGGCTTTAGCTTATCGCAAGCCGTGGCGCTGACCACCTTGTCGATCGGCATACAGGTGATGGCGGGCGCTTGGCAATTGCGGGATCATATCCCTTGGTCGGATGTCAAGTTGGCGGCTCTCACGCGCTACGCGACCGTGCCCATCGGCATTATGCTGCTGCTGCTGGTGGAGGACATAAATGGCTCGGATGTCAAGCCGCTTGTCGGCATCGGCGTATTGATCGGCGTCGCCATCCGCTTGGCCGCTCCGCAGCAACTGAAGCGCGACCTGCCCCGGCCTGTTTCCGTCGCCGCATTCGCGCTTAGCGGCGTCTTGCAAGGTTTGATAGCGATGGGAGGACCGCCGCTGGTATTATGGATGACGACGCGCGACTTCCGCGCGCGGCAGGCGCGAGCCTTCACCATGACGCTGTTTCTGCTAAACGCGCCGATTCAAGTGCTGCTGCTACTGCTGCTGTCGCGGTCCATGAGCGTCGATGTGATCTTGATCGCGCTGCTATTGTCGCCGCTGATTTATTTGGGCACGACGATCGGTGTGCGGCTCGGCAATCGCTTTGACAAGCAGTTGCTCAACCGCTTGGCGCTGGCGGTATTGGTCCTGATCGCATGCAACGCGATTTTCTGACAGGAGCTGGATTGAACATGAGCGAAACATCGCCGAGCGCGCCATTAGAATTTAGCCAGGACGAGATGCGGGAATTTGGCTATCAGGTCATTGACAGCTTGGTGGACTATTACGCCAGCCGCGCCGAGAGACCGGTGGCGGAAAAGCTGGACTATGACGCGCTGGAAGCGATTCTGCGCGAGCCCCTGCCGCGGGAAGGTTCGGCCTGGGGCGATGTTCTGGCGCAGTTCCAGCGACAAGTTGTGGACACGTCGAATCGCGTGGATCATCCCCGTTTCTTCGGCTATATCCCGCTGGCGAACAATTTTGTCAGCGTGATGGCGGATACGCTGGCGGCCGGTTACAACATCTTCAATGCGGTCTGGCTGCAGGGACCGGGCGCGGCGCAGATCGAGCGGCTGACGGTGGATTGGCTGCGGCGGATTTTTGGTTTCCCGCTAGGGGCGGGCGGGACTTTCGTCAGCGGCGGTTCGGTCGCGAATCTGTCGGCCTTGGCGGTGGCGCGCTGTATTCGCCTGGACGGCGATATGCAGGATGCGGTCGCTTATTGTTCCGACCAAGTCCATTTCGCCATCTCCCGTGGATTGCGCGTGCTGGGCTTCGCGCCGGAGCAACTGCGCAAGATCCCAAGCGACGAAGATTATCGCATTTCGCTGCCGCTGTTGAGACAGGCGATTGCGTCGGATCGGGCGGCGGGCAGGAAGCCCTTCTGTGTCGTCGCCAGCGCTGGCACAACAAATACTGGCGCGGTAGATCCGTTAAACGCGCTGGCGGATCTGTGCCAGCAAGAGCAGCTTTGGCTGCACGTCGATGGCGCTTATGGCGCGCCTGCCATGTTGAGCGACAAAGGCAAGCGCGCGCTGAAAGGGCTGGCGCGGGCAGATTCCCTGGCTTTGGACGCGCATAAGTGGCTGTTTCAGCCGATCGAGTGCGGCGTGGCGCTGGTGCGGGAGCGGCGCTGGCTGGCACAGACCTTCAAGGAAGAGCCGGAATACTTAAAAGACGTCGAGCAAAGGGGCGAAGAAATCAACTTCATGTACCAAGGCATACAACTGACGCGGCAATTTCGCGCCTTGAAATTGTGGATGAGCTTCAAGGTCTTCGGGCTGGAGGCCATCAGCGACGCTATCGCGCTTGGGTTTGAGCATGCGGAACTGGCGGAGCGGCTGCTGCGCCAAGCCGGCTGCTGGGAGATTGTGACGCCGGCGCAGATGGCTATCGTCACATTTCGCTATAAACCGGCGAATGGTGATGATAATCTGTCGAATCGCATAACGCATGAGCTTGTAGGACTGCTGCTGGAGGATGGTTACGCCTTCGCCTCGGGCACGCAACTGCGCGAGAAAACGGTTTTGAGACTGTGCTGCAATAATCCGCGGGCGACGCCGGAAGATCTGCGGCAAACAGTTTTGCTTATGAGCCAGCTGGCTGCCAAATTGGAAGCGACGCTCAAAGTAAAGCCGGCTGCGGAATAGAGCGTCCGCCTTGTACAGGCTGTGCAGTTTGCCGTAAAATACTTACTGCTTTAACAGCCCAGCAAGATTCCGTAAAAGTTGAGCAACTCTCATTAATGAGTAGTGCAATGCTGGCGCCACAGCTTGGCAATTCAAGCACTTCTTTCTAGCATGTTTGGCTAAGGGCGTCTTAGCTGTCGATGCGCCTAGCGCAAGCTCTTTATCAGAAAGGACCTGATATGCGCAATACAAACCCCCGAGACCAGCTCAAGCTCGGCGCGGATGAGATGCGCGAAATGGGCTACCGCATCATCGACATGCTGGTGGATTATACTGGGGCGCAAGCCCAGTTTCCGGTGACGCGGGCATTGGATCACGCGACTTTCGAGGAAATCCTGGATGAGCCGCTTCCCGAGACGGGGTCGGATTGGCAAGACGTATTGGAACAGTTCGAGCGTCAAGTGCTGACAACCATCGACCACCTGGATCATCCGCGCTTCTTCGCCTATATTCCGTCCTCCAGCAATTTCGTTGGCGCCATGGCGGACACGCTGGCTTCCGGCTACAACATTTTCAACGCCTTGTACCCGCTTGGAACAGGCGCGGCGGTGGTCGAAAGGCTGGCCATCAATTGGCTGCGCAAGCTCTGCGGTATGCCGGAAGAGGCAGGAGGCTTGTTTGTAAGCGGGGGCTCTGTTGCGAATCTGACGGGTTTGGCGGTGGCGCGACAGATCCAGTTGGATGGAGATATGCGCGATGCCGTCATTTACTGCTCGGATCAGGCGCACTTTGTGATCTCGCGCGGCTTACGCATCCTCGGGTTTGCGCCGGGACAACTGCGCGAAATCCCTTCGGACGAAGATTTCCGGCTGCCGGTGGCGGATCTCGAACGGGCAATCGCAGAGGACCGAGCGGCGGGCAAGCAGCCATTCTGCGTTGCCGCCACGGCCGGCACGACCAATACCGGCGCGATAGATCCCCTGAATGACCTGGCGGATCTGTGTGAGCGGGAAGGTCTTTGGCTGCATGTCGATGGCGCTTATGGCGCGTCTGCCTGCTTGACTGAGCATAGAAAACAGGCTCTAGCTGGCATCGAACGCGCGCATACGCTGACTTGGGACGCGCATAAATGGATGTTCCAACCGGTTGAGTGCAGCACCCTGCTGGTGCGGGATCGCCATTGGCTGGGCAATACCTTCAAGGAGACGGCGCATTTCCTCACAGACGCCGAAGCGCACAGTAAAGGGTGCATTTCAGATTATTGGCAATCAGGCTACCTTGTCCCAAAGGTCGTCAAATTCATGGCCTAAAATCGCTGTACGAATCAGCACCATGCGATTGGCTCCGTCAGCGTTCCATCGCATTCCACTTGCGCTTAGCCTTTGCTTGAATTGTTTGACCCCGCTTTCAACAGTACCGGAGCCAATCGGTATGCCCTTTTTCCGAAATTCGAGATATTGCATGCGGTCTTTATGCCGTTCAAAATATCTGGACTGTTGTGACAGACCGCGCTTGCGTAAGACCCTGATAATTTTGTGAATTTGCCCCAGATACAGGTGATTTTTGTAGGTTTTGAGCCAGCGTTTTCGCTTTTTTGCATCATGTTCATCGGGATAGAGTACTGTAGCGGCATCGGACAGATGTTCAACGGCATGAAACCAGTCCAGCACTTGCCGTCCATCGGGACAGACCTCTTCGGCTACATCCCAAATCCATAAAGCGCCATCAGCCACTACGCTGCGCTTACGGGCGGTTGGCAGGTCATGGGCGAGCGCTAAAGCCCACAACGCTGGTGCAAACTTGTCTTTTGTGCCTAATACGGCGCTGTAACGCACATTCACTCCATGCGCCATTTCCTCTAAGGCACCGGTCTGCGGATTGCGCTCAAGGCGCTGCTCCACATCAAACACCGCTCCCACCTTCAACTCGCGCCAGCCTTCCTGACGAATATTGACCATACCGCCATCCATCGACAGCCCTTTGCGCTGCTCATGATCGTGACGCGCATCCGGCAACTCGATCCGCTCCAGACTGACCGCTTCACGCTGCCCTTCCACATAGGTTTGCAGCTTTTCACCATAGCGCTGACCCTGCCGCCAGATGCTGGCAGGCGATACATAACGCTCAGCAATCCGTTCAAACACTTCCACACACTGTTCATAAGGCAGCATCCCGCTAAGCCAGACCATGTGTTTGGCAAAAGTCGGACTGAAACCGCTTCCATTCAAACCCAACTGCTCATCCAGGGGAAAAAAATCCCTTGCCACAGTCTTGACATTGGTAGTACTTGCGCTCGATTTCCGCCTCACCGCGCAAGGTTAGAACCCTTCTCTTGCGCTTGCCCTTATTACGTAATCTCCCACCGCAGCCCCCACATGCGGGCGAAGTCCCGTCCTGGATCGACATGAGCTCTCGCAAGACGCTTTCACGAAACGCCCCCTCTGTATCCCCTATCAGGTCTTCAATATCATTGATGTGCATATGTTGGCTCATTCGCTGATCGGACAGCATCTTATCAATCGCTGTTTCTGCTTCGGTCAACAATTTTGCCTTCAATTCTTCCCGTTGCTTTGACATCCCGATCCCCCCGACATGCTTAAACCTAACTGTAGTTTATGTCCATTTGCCAATAATCCGAAATGCACCCCACAGTAAAGAAGAAGTTGGCGAAGAGATGAACTTCATGTATCAAGGCATTCAGTTAACACGTTATTTTCGCGCCTTGAAATTTTGGATGAGCCTAAAAGTATTTGGTCTTAGCGCCATGCGGGCAGCGATTGAACGTGGATTTGAACTGGCGGAATTGGCGGAATCGCTTTTACGAGATTCGGGCCGCTGGGAGATCGTCACGCCGGCGCAAATGGCGATTGTAACCTTTCGTTACAAACCGCGCGACGGTGACGAATGCCTGGCCAATGCGGTGACCGATGAGTTGTCGGACGCCATGGCCGCGAATGGATTCGCTTTTGCCTCGACCACCAGGCTGCGCGGAAAAACAGCCATGCGCCTGGTCACGAACAATCCGCGTACAACATCATCCGATCTGCGGCAAACTGTTCTGCTCATGGGCCGGCTGGCGGCGGAGCTAGAGACGCGGCTCAAACAAGCTCCCGCCGCAGCGGAATAATTCATTTTCCCCTCCACATCAAGAGCAATCGCGACAGCAAAAACATTCACTGATTAGCTGCTTACAAGCAAAACTAAAGCACCGGGGGCCACGGGCGCCGAGAAAAGCTATCAGTCAGAAATCCAAGAAAGTAGTGATCATCTGGAGCTACAACGATTTGTCCAGATTTTGGGCGACTCAGCGAGTCTCCCACTGTCAATAGACCCCATTTTGCGCAAATCATCAGTAGCGGACAAGCCTTATAGCCCTGCTCCACAATTTGTACGGGCTGTACAGCTAGCTGTAAGTTGCTAAAATACACGCGCTTTGCATAACAGTTTTGGCATTCACGCAATCATTGAGGACTGGACATTGGATATCGAATTTCTGGCTTTTTCCCTCGCCAGCTTCCTTTTTGTCGCCTTGGCGTCCATCCAGATTGGACGATTCGGGACTCGTTTTCATCTGCCCTTGATCAGCGGTTATTTGCTGGCGGGCATCCTGGCAGGTCCCTTTTTTTTCCAATACATCGAAATGATCAATATCGAGGCGCTGCTTTTTCTGGATGAAACAGCGCTGGCTTTCATCGCATTTGCGGCCGGCAGCGAGATGGCGCTGGATGAATTGCGCGGACGTTACCGCAGCATCGGCTGGAATACGCTGACACAGATTGTCGCGGTCTATGTCATCTGTGGGGCAGTCATTTTTCTGCTGGCCGATTCTATACCCTTTATGCGCGATTTGAGTCCCGCGGGGCGGCTGGCTGCGGCCATCCTCGGGGGTACCATTTTGGCGGCGCGCTCGCCCTCTTCAGCCATCGCCATCATCAATGAATTACGGGCGCGCGGACCCTTCACCAAGACGGTGCTGGGCGTGACGCTGGTCAAGGATGTGCTGATTGTCGTGCTCTTCGCGCTGAGCACGTCCATCGCCGCGACGCTGCTGACGGGCCGCAGTTTCGATCTCGGTTTCATAGTGCTGGTGAGTTTCGAGGTGCTGGGCTCAATCGGGCTGGGTATCGCTGTCGCGCGCTTGATGCAGCTAATCTTGCGCAATCACTGGGAAGATTGGCTGAAAATCCCGATTCTGCTATTCATCGGCTATTTGGTCTTCTTTTTCGCCGGGGAGATACGGCACTGGAGCCACGAGCACCTGCCAGTGGAATTGCTCTTCGAGCCGCTGCTGATATGTATGGTGGCGAGTTTCTGGCTGACGAATCGATCGCCCTATCGCAGCGAATTGCGCCACCTGCTGCATCGGGTCGAAATGCCAATTTTTGTCATCTTTTTCACATTGATTGGCGGGTCGCTGGATATCGGTATCGTGATAACCATACTTCCCATCACCGTGTTGATTTTTGCGGCGAGGCTGGTGGCGCTTTTCATAGGCGGCTATGTCGGCGGGACAATCGCGGGGGATCCGCCGCAGTTCAACCGCTTGACCTGGATGGCTTACATCACGCAGGCGGGTGTTGGCTTGGGCTTGGCAAAAGAGGTGGCGCTGGAATTCCCGCAGCTCGGCAACGATTTCACGACCTTGATGGTGGCGGTTATCGTCTTGAGCCAATTGGCGGGACCGCCTTTCTTCAAATTCGCCATTCGGCTGGTGGGCGAATCGCACTTGCCCAAGGACATCAAAGACGACGAAATCCTGGATGTGGTGATCGTCGGCATAGAGAATCAATCGCGGAAGCTGGCGGAGCGTTTGCTGGCGCATGGCTGGCGGGTGAAGCTGCTGGATATCGACCAATCGCATGTCTCGGTGCTGCCCGCGCCGGACGGGCGGCGGCATGAGCATTGGCTGCCGGAAGTCACGGCCGAGGATCTGCGCAAGCTGATCGAACCCAAGACCGAGGTCGCCGTCACCCTGCTGCCCAACGACGCCGACAGCTTGAAACTGTGCCAGATCTTCTACGAGGACTTTGGCATCACGCGGCAGATCGCCCGCCTCAACGAATTCAACCGGGTCGATCAATTCCGCGAATTGGGCGTGCATGTCTTGGATCCGAGCAATGCCATGGTCCATCTGCTGGACAATTTCGTGCGCGCGCCGCAGTTGGCGACCATGGTCTTTGAAGATGACCCCGAGCATGATGTCATCCAAGTAACCATTACCGATCCCACCGTGGATGGATTGCACTTGCGCGAGCTGATCTTGCCCGATGATGTGCTGGTGCTGTCCGTCGTGCGCCGTGGCCATTCCATCGTGCCGCATGGCTACACAAATTTGCACGTCGGCGATGAACTGACGCTGATTGGTCCCACGGGCAGCCTGGATGAAGTGGCGCTGAAGCTGGGTTATTGAGTCTTGCGGCGCCTTTGCGCGCAGGACAATCGCGCCAAATATTTTTCAACACAGAGGGCGCAGAAGTAAAACTAAGTATGAAATGCAAATCCGATATTATTATGGATCTTGTAGGGGCGACTCGCTGGGTCGCGTAGACACTGACCGCCAGTCGCCCTATGAGCAGTGTTGGGCGAGCCAAGGCTCGCCCCTACAAGGCTTGTCCGCTACTGATGAAATTGCGCAAAATACGGGCCTTTTGCCAATGGGCGACTCACAGGACTCTGTTGAAATACTTGATTTACCCCCACCCCAACGCCCCTCCCCCATAAAGAGGGAGGGGCTTAACGGCTCAATACAGGTCATAAGACTCCCCTTCCCTGATGCTTCGGGGAAGGGGACGGGGGATGGGGTAGAATTTCAACGGAGTCCACAGAGTCGCCCCTACAATCTACTTATGAGGTTGAAAATAGTTCTATTTTCATAAGTTTTGCATTGGCTCTCCTTCTTGATGGGACAGGGGCAGAAGGATTGGGGGAAAATTGGTGAATTAGTCACAGTAGCGGACAAGCCCTACAAATCCATATATATTTTGAAATTGCATTTCTTTGTTGGAATTACTTCAAGTAGTTCAAAGAAAAAATGTAAATTATACAGGGGCTGTGTAGGGGCGATTTAAGTATCGCCCACTGGCAGTAGGCTCGAAATCATCAATGTCGAACATGCTCTATAATGCCCCGCTTGCTTGAAAATCGCAAAAATTGTAATCAAATTGTAATTAAATTAGCTTGACTAAGCTGACCATCCCGGTTAACCTAGTGGTGGTTCGATTAGTCTAGGGGGTAACTATCATGAATACTGTATCTTTAATAAACAAGCGGATGAGATGGTTGGTTCTGCTCGTCTTGCTGATGAGCATCGGCATCGCCCAAGCGCAGACATTGGCTCGCCCAGTTATCGTGCATGTTGGTAATGGTCACAGCACCTATCCTAGCAGAGCGAGCGTCGTTTGGTATCCCGATCCGGCAGCCGCTAGCTATGAGGTTTTTGTCAAGGGTCCCGGCGGATCGCCAGCCTCGAACGAAGACGCTTGGCATGCAGCCTCACACTCAGATGCTGGAATAGATGTAAATGATGGCCTCATGCCGGGCGATACCTACTACTTCCGCATCCGCGCCATTGACGCCGAGGGCAACAAGAGCCAAATGTCAAAGAGAGTCAAAGACACTATGCCGCCTTGCTGGGCACTTAAGAAGTTCTGGCATACTGGGGAGATGCCGCCCTTCAAGCGCTATGCCAATAACAAAAAAGCTCCCAATAAAAAATGGGCGGCGCCGAACATTCCCGGATGCGAGGACAGTCGGCCCAAAACTGGCAAATGGGCGTTGCCCTCGGAATAGTCGGACGGTCCGCTTTCAAGAGCGCAATTAACTCGCTGTCGATACCCGGCAGCGAGTTTTTCTTTTGGGCTGTTGCAATGATAGCGGCTTTCGTTTACTCTCGCGCTATGCCTTAAGGAAAGGAACGAGCGATGGCGCATCCCTTGGTTGAGCAGCTGCGTTTCAGCCGCGGCGAGTTTCTGCGCTGCGTGGATGGCGTCAGCCCGCAAGAGGCCGCCGTCCGGCAGGGTCAACTGAACTGCATCAGTTGGACGATCGGGCATCTGGCGTCGCACGAAAACCAGGTCTTTGTCTTCCTGGCGCAGGGGGTCAAGATCCAGCCGGGTCTGCGTAAAATCTGCGGTTACGGCAGCCCGCCCTCCGCGCCCAAGCTGGATGAAATGTGGCGGGCTTGGCGCGAGGTAACGGCGAGCGCCGACAGCTTCCTGGATACGCTGGACAGCCAAAAACTGGGCGAGCGCATCATCTGGAAGGGCGAGCCGCTGGGGGAGTCCATCGGCACCATGCTGCACCGCGCCATCTATCACTACTGGTTTCATCTGGGCGAGGCGCATGCCATCCGGCAGATGCTGGGGCAGCGCAACCTGCCGCAATTCGTGGGCGCGCTGAATGACTATCCCTACCGCCCGGGCGATTGAGCCATGGAACAAAAGCCGCGCATCGGCATCACAACCAGCTTGGAAGACGGGCGGCAGACGCTCGACCTGCGCTATGTTGAGGCGGTTGAAGCAGCCGGCGGCATTCCAGTCATCGTACCACTCTTGCAGACGGTCCAGTCGGCCGCGGGTTTCGCGGCGCTGCTGGATGGCTTGATAATCACTGGCGGACCGGGCATCAAGCGCGGCTTGATTGGCGCGCTGCCGGCTGATCTGCCGCCGGTCGACCCGCGGCGCGACTGCAGCGATGCGCTCATCTTCCGCGCTATGGCGGATCGTCCTTTTCTCGGCATCTGCTATGGCATGCAGTTCGCCAATGCCATGGCGGGCGGCGCCATCTACGGCGACGTCCAGGCGCAAGCTCGCGCCGCCGGTCACAGCGCCGATCGCGGCGGGGGCGAACACGAGATCCGCATTTCAGCGAACTCGCATTTGCAGGCCGTGCTTCAAACCGACCAACTGACGACGAATTCTCATCATATTCAAGCTGTCGCCACTGTGGGCGCGGGTCTATGCGCGACGGCGTGGACGGCGGATGGTGTCATCGAAGCGCTGGAATCGAAAGATGGGCGGATTGTCGCTGTGCAGTTCCATCCCGAGCGCATGGCTGGCGCGGCGCGCGCGCTCTTTGCGGATTTGATCGCGCGGGCGTGTGAAGGCTGGGACGCGCCTTAGAACAAGCCAATCAGGCGCGTGAGCAGGTTGTGCTTGATGTAGTCCCTTTCGGCGTACCAGCGCCAGGTGTCTTTTAAGCTGGTTGCGATGTCGATTTGAGGCTGGAACAGCTCGCGGTAGGCTTTGCTGCCGTCAAAATAAATGAAGGCGGCGCCCAGCCGCGTTTGATCGGCGTCCATGGGCGTCTCGATGCCGCAGCGGCGCAGGGCGTCTATCAAGCGCGCGATTGGCTCCAGCATGAAATCAGGTGTATTAAAAAGCGGCGCCCGCGCGCCACAGGCTGCCGCGATCAGGCGGAACCACTCGCTGTAGGGGTAATTGGCGCTGTTGAGAATATAGCGCTGGCCGCTGCGCCCGCGCTTGATGGCATTAACATGCGCCGCCGCCACATCTCGCACGTCAATGACAGCCAAGCCGCCGGAGCTAATCGGCACAGCCCATTGATAGCGCGCCGTTTCGATGACAAAGGTGCCAGAGATGGCGTTGAGATCGCCCGGACCGATGACCACCGTCGGATTCAGGGTTACCACATCCAGCCCCGAAGCGACATATTCCGCCACGACTTCCTCGGCTTTCAGCTTGGAATAGGCATAGTGATAGCGCTCTGGCGGCAGATTGAAGCGATCGCTCTCGTCCGCAGGCGCGGGACCTGGGCGTATCCCGACAGTCGCGGCGCTGCTGGTGAAGACGACGCGCCTCACATTGGCTGCCTGCGCCGCGCGCAAGACATTGCGCGTGCCTTCGACATTGATGCGCCACAGGGCAGCCTTGTCGTCGTCTTTCCAGTAGTCGGCTTTGGCGGCGACGTGGAAGACAATATCGCAGCCGTCACAGGCGCGCTTAAGCGCTTCCACGTCAGCGAGGCTGCCGGCCACGCCCTCATAGTGGAGGCCCTCCAGGATCGCCAGCTTCGGCTCTGAGCGGTAAAGGACGCGCAGCTCATGACCGGACGAAGCCAGCTGGCGGGCGATATGCGAGCCGACGAAGCCGGTCGCGCCGGTTATGAAAACTCTCATGCCACCTCGGCGGGTCAGGGTTTAGGTGTCATTCGCAAAGGGTATCCTAGTCGCGTTTCGGCGAAATGCAAAGTCCGGCGGCAGGACAAGCCAGGGCAATCGCATCAAATTATTTTTCAACACAGAGGACGCAGAGAGCGCAGAGAGCGCAGAGAATGAAATGCAAAAAATTAGAACGCTGTAGGAGCGACAAATCTGGTCGCCCGCATTGTTACGTATTGATTTCGGGCGACATGGTACTGCGCGTAGACACCCACTAGGAGGTCTGTCGCCCCTACAATATCCATTATTATGTTGGATTTGCATTTCTTTGTTGGATTTACTTGTGGTCCCCGCCCGCCTAAAGCGTGATGATGCCCAGTTGCGTGGCGCGGACGACCGCTTCGGTGCGGCTCTGCGCGCCCAGCTTGCCCATGATCGCGTTCACGTGGAATTTGACCGTGTGTTCGGTGATGCCCAGGTCCAGGGCAATGGCTTTGTTGGTTAAGCCCCGCGCCAGCGACTGCAAGACCTCGTTTTCGCGCGGCGTTAAGGGAGTCGCGTCCGCCAGCAGCGGTAATTCCAATGAGGCGGCTGGCAAGAGGCGCAAGCTGGGATCGAGCGCGATTAAGCCGAAGTCGATGGCCTGCAAGGCGCTTGCGAAAGCCTCCGGATCGCTTTCGCGCGGCAAGACAGCATAGCCGGGACAAGATGCCAAGGCGCCCATCAGCGCCAGCAGGGACTCTTCGGTTTCGTCATCCGCCACCAAAGCCAGGATGGGTATGCCACCGACCCATTCGGCAAGGGATTGGCGCAGCGTCTCGCTGCGCCAGCCCAGATCAACAACCAGCGCATCCGCTCCCCCTTCATCGACGAGCAGGTCCAGATCGCCGCCGTCGCTCTGTGCCAGCACGATGAAGCCACGCGCCTCTAGCAAGGCTGCTAAACCGGCGCGAGCCAGCAAGTTTTCCGCGACCACAATCAGTCGCAGGTCGGTATCCGTCATGGGCATATCATTCAGGTTGGCATTGAAGAAAACCGAGTATGTAAAGAAGATTCACCACAGAGGCGCAGAAGCAGTTCAAAGAAAATAATGCAAATTTTACAGGGGCGGTGTAGGGGCGACCAATCTGGTCGCCCGACGTTGCTGCGTTTTGATTTCGGGCGACATGGTATGTCGCCCCTACATTTAGACCCTTCGTCGAGTTTTGCATGACTAACTTGGATCTACTGAGAGCACAGAGAAAAATGGCAGTGCGATTAAATGTAATTCGTTTCATTAGAGCAATCATACCAGAACATTACGTCTTGAATGTAAATTATTCTAGTCCTTGATGCGATTGCCCTGCCCTGCCAAACTGGTTTTTCGCAAGAGGCGGGCAAAATTGTTATAATGTCAGTTGAACGGTAGCAGTTTTGTTGCCGCGCCATTGGCGTGGAGCGGCGGCAGATGTAATAGGAGGCGCCCTATGGCTGATGCGAGAATCTCAGTTCAAGATCGCTTTGTTCCGCAGACCCTGGACCTGTTGCAAGGGGTCTTTGCCGGCTATCCAGAACGTAATTTTGCCGTGCGTTTGTGGGACGGAACAATCTGGGAGCAGGAAGGCAGGACCGAGCGCCGCTTTACAATCGCGCTCAATCATCCGTCGGCGCTGCGCCGCATGTTCTTTCCGCCGACCGAACGGCGCCTGGGCGAAGCGTATATGTTTGGCGATTTCGAAATCGAAGGCAATATGTACGAGGCGATCTACCTGGCGCGCTACCTGTGGGAAAACTGGACCTGGCGCGATACGCTGCGCTTCGCGCCGAAGCTGCTGCGCTTGCCTGCTCACTCGTCCAGCTCGAACCAACAGATCGCCCATATCTCCGGGCAGAAGCACTCGGTCAACCGCGACAAACAAGCGATCCAATACCATTACGATGTATCAAACGAGTTTTATCAGCTGTGGCTGGACGAAAAAATGGTGTATTCCTGCGCCTACTTTGCCGACCCCGACGAAAGCATCGATACCGCGCAGAGCCGCAAGCTCGACTATATCTGCCGCAAGCTGCGCTTGCAGCCGGGCGAGCGCTTGCTGGACATCGGCTGTGGTTGGGGCGCGCTGATTATGCACGCCGCTCAACATTACGGCGTGGAGGCTCTGGGCATCACACTCAGCGAAAAGCAATTGGCGCTGGCGCAGGAGCGCATCGCCGCGGCCGGGCTAGCTGATCGCTGCCGCGCCCAGTTGTTGGATTACCGCAACGTGGACGAGTCGCAGCCTTTTGACAAGATCGTCAGCATCGGCATGGTGGAGCATGTCGGGCGGGAAAACCTGGGCATCTATTTTGAGAAAGCCTATCGCCTGCTGAAACCGGGCGGCGTCTTTCTCAACCACGGGATTACGCTTTTGAGCGCGCCCTTTGAGGCGCTGTACGAAGCGAAGGATTCATTCGTCCAGCAATACGTCTTTCCCGACGGCGACAGCCAGCCCATCGCCTACGTTTTGGATGTGGCCGCCAAAGCCAATTTCGAGTGCCGCGACGTGGAAAGCCTGCGCGAGCATTATGCCTTGACGCTCAAGAACTGGCTGGAACGTTACGAGGCGCATGAGCAGACCATCCTCGATATGCTTGGACCCACCGGCTATCGTCAATGGCGCATCTACCTGGCGGGCGCGCGCTGGGTCTTCGAATCCGGCTACAACTCCATTCATCAGGCTTTGCTGTACAAATCGCAGGACGGCAAGACCGCGCATGGTCATCTGCCGCTGACACGCGCCGACTGGTATGAGCGCGGAGCCTGATTGCGCGTCCTTAATAGGCATGAAATGAATTCTACAGATTGGGCGACTCGCCGAGTCGCCCCTACCACGCCTTCGTATTATGGGTTAAGGATCCCATGTCGCGCACTGTAAAATGAATTTCAACTGAAAAGGAAACAACTCTACCAGTGCAGGGGCGACATTCTTCAAGTGTGGCAAAGGGTTCGCAAGCAGTTGCGCGCCTTCGTTGCTCAGATCAGCCGCGGCTGCAATTGTAGCAACAGGACCTCGCTGATGCGCAAATCGCAACGCCGGCGATCAAGAAAATAGCTGACTGATTCGTAGCCGACGCTTTCGAGCTTGTCGAGCGCTTTGTCGAAGTCGGCGCCAACGCGGTAAGCGTCATGCGAGTCGGAGCCGAGCACAACGGGAATGCCCCGCAATGCCATTTCACGCAAGATTTCCAGCCCGGGGTTCATTTCCGGATAGGGTTTGTTGAGGCCGCTGGTATTGAGTTCCAGCGCGATGCCGGTACGCGCGATGCGATCCAGGACGCGGCGAATCGTATCCAGATGATCCGAGACATCGTATTGCTTGGGATGCACGATTTTCACGATGTCGGGATGGCTGAGGCAGTCAAATAGCCCGGATTCAGCCGCATTCGCCAGGTTCTCGAAGTAGCTCTTTTCGTATGCCAAGCGCGATGAGCCCTCGAGATAGATCGCCTGATATTCTTTGGTCTGCGGATGGACCGAGCCCAGGATATAGCTGAAATCGGCTTGTTTGTGCAGGTCCTCCAGCCAACGCTCCATACCGGGCATATAATCGCTTTCCATGCCCAGGCGCACATCGACGCGCCCTGCGAATTCCTCATGCGTTTGCGCGATCATGCCCACATATTGCGGCAGTTGATTGACGCTCATGCGCACGCCGGGATTCCAGCCAAAAGGCATGGGGCTGTGGCAAGTGAAGGTGATGCCGCGCAAGCCCTTTTTCTCGGCTTCCCGCGCGTAATCGGATGGGAGGCCGCGGGCGTGCTTGCACAAAGTCGTGTGCATGTGAGAATCGTACATATTCGCTTCGTAGGGCATGGCGGCTCCGGGGGTTGGATGCGGACGCAAGAAGCCCATTGTGGCGCAGAAGCGGGGCGATGTCTATGATGTCTTTGATATGCCCAAGAAGTAAACCAAGAAAATAATGAGAAACGGCAGGGGCGACTCGCTGAATCGCCCGATCTGAAGAATTCAATAAACGTCGGGCGACCCAAGGGTCGCCCCTACAGCCCATAGATATATTGGATTTACATTACTTTTTTGGAATTGCTTCTGCGTGCTCTGTTGTAAAAAAATAGAAGCGATTGCCCTGCTTACTGCGCCCCCAAATGGCGCATTCTCAGCTGGTGGCCACGCGCGCGATGTCGGCGATGCTGGCCTCGGTGGCTTCGTCCAGCTCGGTCAAAAACCAGGCGTTGGCGATGAGCTTGTCGGGGGCGTCCTCTTCGATGGGCAAGTTCGCTTTCTCGGTGAGACCAAAGGTCACATAATCGTCCATGCGAATGAAGACGAGCACAGGACCACTCACGGCGTAGCCGGGCATGCCATACCACAGTCTCGGCTTGAGATTGGGATTGCTTGCCATGATGATTTCATGCAGGCGCATTCCCAGCGCGGCGCGGGTCTTAAACATTTGCGGGATTTTCTCGAGTACGGCGGCTAGGTTATCGGCATCCTTCTTTGCTTTCCTGCTTGACATTTAAGTTCTCTTTCTTCAATAAACAACAGGATTGAGAGCCATGTTCGCATGCAAGCGCTTCCGAGACGATACTTCATCAAGCAAGTTCTTGCCACTGACGGCTTGCCTCTCGCTTGAAGGCGCGGCGCGCGGGGACATTGACCCGTTTCCGATTACGCTCAAGCCAATTCAGATAGCCGGCGCATGTTGTGTCGGTTATCGCGGTAGAGATCGCGATAGATGGCATAAAGCTCGTCGTATATCGCCTTCGTGGCCGGGTTGGGCGTGACGCGGCGGTCGATGCGCACCCAGGCGTCGCGCAGGGGCGCGAAATCCTCAAAGATGCCGGCTGCCAGTCCGGCCAGGTAGGCGTCGCCATAGGCTGCGCCGATCGTCTGGCGCGGCAGGTCTTGCGGCAAGCCCGTGATATCGCTGCATATTTGCAGCCAAAGCGGGTCCTGTACGCCGCCGCCGATGGCAACCAGTCGACGCGGATGGGCGTCAACTTCGGCCATAGCTTCGATATTATGACGCAGGCCATAGCCGATGCCCTCGAGCAGACTGCGATAGAGATGGGCGCGACTGTGGCTGAGGCTCAAACCGAAGATCATGCCCTTGGCATGCACATCGTTAATGGGACTGCGTTCGCCGCTGAAATAGGGCAAGCTGACCAAGCCCTCGCTGCCGGCTTCAATGTGCGCGGCGCTCTGTGAAAGCAGGGCGAAGGCATGCAAGCCCTCACCCTCCGCTCGCTGTCTTTCGGCAAGCGCCAGTTCATCACGGAACCAGGTCAAGAGCGCGCCGGATGTCGACAAGCCGGCCGCGAGAATTGCGCTGCCCGGCGCGATACCCACGGATGCCCACAGGTCGCGGTGCGGGCGATAGGCGGCCGTGGTCTGGATTAAGAAGAGCGTGCTGCCATACATCACCATCAGGTCGCCGACCTGGGTCGCGCCGGCGGCAATCGCTTCGGCGAGGGCGTCAGCGCTGCCGGTGGCGACCGGCGTGCCGGCGAGGATGCCTGTCTCTGCAGCGGCTTTGGCTGTAACCGCGCCGGCTTGCTCCCCGGACCAGAGCGTCTCCGGCAGCCACTCCAGGGGGCAGATGCGCTCAACCCATTCCTTGCGCCAAGACAATTCGCGCGCGTCAAAAAAGGGCGCGAAGTAGGGCGCGACGTAGTTGTCGACGACGAAGCGACCGGTCAGGCGGTAGACGAGATAGGTTGAGGCCGTGACGATCTTGCGGGTGCGCGCGAAAAGCTCGGGCTGGCGCCGGCGGTACCAGAGGACTTTGGGACCGACTGACTGTGCCGAGAGCGCTTGACCGGTACACGAGAAAATCTCATCCGCGCCCAATTCCGCCGTCAGGTCCTCAATCTCTTGACCGGCGCGGGTATCGATGCCGTAGAGGATGGCGGGACGCAGCGGCTGGCAGTTTTCGTCGAGCGGGAGCATGGTGGGCGCGATGGCGCTGGCGGCGACGCCGGCGATGCGCGCTGGATCAATGCCCGTCTCTTCGATCAGAGCGTGCGAAATCGTACAGAAGTCGCGCCACCAGACCGCGTCCGCATCTTGTTCCGCCCAGCCCGGCTGCGGGATATCGAAGCCGTGCGGCGCCGCGCGCGTAGCCAGCACCTGGCCATCCAGGCTGACCAGCGCGCCTTTGGAACTTGAAGTGCCGATATCAATGCCCAGCAGCAGCCGATCGTCTTTCATAAGTCACGAACTTCTCAGTCCAAATCGACCGGCTGACCGGCGCGCGCCGATTCTTCGACCGCGCAAAGCACGCGCGTGACCAATGCCGCCTCGGCGCCTGTCGCCAGGACGGGTTTATCGTCCACAACGGCATCGACAAAACGCGCGATCGCTTCCAGCACGAAGCCGCTCATGCGCGCCGAGTTGGCATCAAGCGTGAAGCCGAGCACATCGGGCAGGCTTATCGCATCGCGCGTGTATTTCTCGACCGCGCGATTGTCCGAGGTGTTGATATAGAGCGCGCCTTGACTGCCCAGGACTTCCATCTTGAAGTTGAAAACGTTAGGCTCGGTCTCGGGGAGGATCCAACTGTTTTCTAGCGTGACGACCGCGCCATTCGCGAACTCGACAATGGCGATGTGGAAGTCTTGCGTATCAATGCCCATGTCGCGCAGGACCCCCGAACGACTGACGGCATAGACGCGAACGGGTTTATCGTTCAGCAGCCAGTGGGACATATCCAGGGTATGGCTGGCCAGGAACCAGAGCGCCGAGCTTTTGCCAGCCCAGGGCAGCATCCGCGTGGGCACAAAGGTCGTATTGCTCAGGCGGGCGTAAATATATTTCAGATCCCCCAATTCGCCGTCCATGACGCTTTGACGCGCCTGAACAAAGGGCGGACTGACGCGGTTGTGAAAGTCCACCATGAGCTTGACGCCGGCTGCTTCGACAGCTTCCAGGATGGCTTCGGCATCTTCGACGGTGGTCGCTAGCGGCTTTTCCACCAGGATATGTTTGCCGGCTTTTGCGGCGGCTACGGCAAGGTCGCGATGGGCGAAATCGGGCGTGGCGATGGATACGGCGGCGATATCGTCACGTGCCAGCAGATCGCGATAGTCGCTGTAAACGTGGGGCACGCTGTAGCGCTCCGCGATTTCGCGCGCTCGGCTCTCATCCAGATCACAGACGGCGACCAGGTCCGCCTGTGGCATATTGTGATAGACATGGGCATGCCAGGCGCCGCCGACGATGCCGGTGCCGATCACGCCGAATCCTGTTTGACTCATATCATCTCCTTCTCATTGGAATGCGAATCTCAAATTCATGTCATTATTGGTAATAATAGCTGGTATTGAGTTTGCATCGTATTTGCTTGACATTTATTTCTATTCCGTTTACACTCCCGCTTGACAGGTAGATGCTATTGTCACGGGAAAACGCATGGACATTGAAGATACGTTAAACAGACACGAACGCAGCATTGGAAGAATCGAGGGGAAATTAGAATCCCTCGCCACAAAAGAATTTGTCCGTAAAGAAGTCAATGAAGCTGTCAGAGTGATCGATGAGAAAATCGACGCCAAAATCGACACGCAGACAAAAGACATCCACGACAAGTTAGAGCAGCTCAGCAACAAAATCGACAAAGAACGCAGTTGGCGCATGAAAGTCACCGGTGCCGCCAGCATCCTCGCGCTGGTATTGGTCGGTATATCCAATCTGATAACTACACTTGCAACACTTGGCATCATATCCGCCTAATCATCCGGTCTGTACATCCCCTTTTTCTCTTCGCGCATTAGCGAAAGCGACTCTCCTCGGCAGCTGACGCTAACCTTTGACCGCGCCAAAGGTCAAGCCGCGCACCACATAGCGCCCGAGAACCAAGAAAATAAACATCGGCGGCAGCATGGCGACCACAGCCGTCGCCGCGATTTGATTCCAGTAGACGCCGGTCGAGGCGAAAAAGCTGATGGTGCCGACCGGCAGCGTCGTCGTGCTTTGCTTGCTCAAAATGAGCGGGAAGAGCACATTGTTCCAACTGAAGACGAATGTGAACATGGAAGTGACGATGATGCCGGGCAGAGCCAGCGGAATGATGATGCGGAAGAAGGCGGAGAAGCGTGTAGCGCCATCGACCCAAGCCGCTTCTTCCAGGTCGAGCGGCACTTCGTCCATGAAGCTCTTGAGCAGCCAGACCGAAAATGGAATCGCCAGCGTCTGCAAGGTGAGGATCATCGCCTGGTAAGTGCCGGACCAGCCGATGCGCGACATGAGAATGAAATAGGGGATGACAAAGACGATCGGCGGCGCGATGAGCAAGCTGATGTACCAGTTCATGATGAAGTCCTTGCCGCGCAGGGCGAAACGCGACAAGGCGTAAGCGGCCGACATGGCAAAGGGCAAGCTGAGCAAGGTGGCGCCCGTGCTGACGATGAGGCTGTTGAAGACCTGGGGACGATTGTTGCCCGGGTCGACGAAGGTGCGCTCGAAGGATTGCAGCGTCGGCTCGAAGAATAGCTGCGGCGGGATGGTATAGGCTTCGCTGGGATGGCGGAAAGCCAAAAGGATGAACCAGAGAATGGGACCGATGAAGAAGATCATGACCAGCGCCATAAGCGCGTAGATGACAAGTTGATGCCGGGCGCGCAGGGTCTTCATGGCGCCTACCATTCCCGCTTGCGGAAGATGAGAATGATATACAGATTGATGATGACGGTGACGATGATGACCACCAGCCAGGTCATGGCCGCAGTCAAGCCGATGTTGTAATTGACCAAGCCCTCGCGATAGAGATTGAAGCTGAGCGTGCGCGACGAGGTGCCGGGTCCGCCGCCGGTCAAGACGAAGACCAGATCGAAGCTGTTGAAGAGCTGCATAAAGCGGATCATGACCAGGAAAGCGGCAATGGGGCGCAGCAGCGGCAGCGTAATCGACCAGAACATCCTCCATCCGCTCGCGCCGTCGACTTGCGCGGCTTCCTTGACCTCTTCCGAAATTGACAGCAAACCGGCATAAAGCACGATGGCGAAGAAGGGCGTCCATTGCCAGGTGTCCACCATGCCGATGGCGAAGAGCGCGCTGCCGGCGTAACCCAGGATGCCTTGTGGCGGCACGGGAAAACCGATGCCATCCAGCAGCCAGGGCAGCAAGCCGCCCTTGGGCTCGAGCAAATAACGGAAGAGAAAGCCCGCCACCACCGGCGCCAGGGTGGTGGGCATGATGAGCAGCGCGCGGCAGAAGCCCATGCCGCGCAGGTGGGTATGCAGCAGCAGCGCGACGCCCATGCCCAGCCAGAACTGCGCCAGTGTGCCCAAGCCCGCCAGCAGAAGCGTGTTCTTCAGCGCTTCTGTGAAGGGCGTAACCTGAAAGACCATGCGGTAGTTGTCCAAGCCCGAGTGATAAAGGGGGACGGCGCTGGTCTGCAAGTTCCAGAACCAGAAGCTGTTGCGCAGGGCAAAGCCCAGGGGATACAAAATCAGCGCCAGCAAGATGATGATTGATGGCGCGAGCAAGAGGTATGGGAGTCGTCTGTTGAGCTTCATGCGCGCTTGGCTTGCCCTCTGCCCCCAAAATGATCAGAGGGCATGACAGGTTTTCATCAGGCGCGATTTCGCCGCAAAACCTGATATATTTCGACGATTTTGGGCGACTCGTTGGACTCTGTTGAAATACTTGATTTACCCCCACCCCAAACCCCTCCCCCATAAAGAGGGAGGGGCTTAACGGCTCAATACAGGTCATAAGACTCCCCTTCCCTGATGCTTCGGGGAAGGGGACGGGGTAGAATTTCAACAGAATCCCAAGGCTCGCCCCTACAGTTTTCGATATAATGAGTGCCAGTAGGGGTCAGCTTGTGGCTGACCCCTTGCTAACATACCGAGATACTGCAAACAAGTCCCGTCCTCAAGTTTTAGGAGGGACGGGGAGATATGCGCTACATTCCCGCCAGGCTGGCGATCAAAGCTTTGGTGTTGTCCAGCGTGTCGTCGAAGCTGTCGACGTTGTACGGGATCATCTGGTTGCCGCTCAGGATGTTCTGGAAGAGCGTCTGAGTTGTCTCCAGCGCCTGTTCCGGCGTGACCGCGCCGGTCATCGCCTGGTTGATCTGCAAGCCATAAACGCCTTCCAGCGAGGTATAAATCGGCGCCGGCGGACGCACCACCTTGCCATCGCCCAGCTTCATCATCTCGAGCTGCGTGCCGAGGAAGGGATAGATCGCGTTCAAATCGACATCGTCATAGTTGGACTTACGGCTGAAATCGGCGAACTGATTGCCCGCGACATTGACCTGTCCCATCGCCTTCTGGCCATCGGAACCCGTCGCCCATTTGATGAACTGCCAGGCGGCGTCTTGATTGGCGGAGGTGGATGGCATGCCCAGCGACCAGCCGCCCAGGCTGACGACTTGATCGCCGCCGGCCGTCTGCGTCGGCAGCACAGCCGTTTCGAACTTGTCGACCACGGTCGAGGGCGTGCCGGTCAGATAGCCATCGTTGTTGACCAGGTAGAAGTAGGGCGTCCAGTGATAGAACATGCCGATATCGCCTTGCGAGAAGCGCGTGCCGGCGTCGAACCAGAGGTAATTGATCGATTCAGGCGGCGACCAGCCATAGAGGCGGTTCCAGTCGTGCAGCGCGGCAACGTTGGACGCGCTGTTGATGGTGGGGCTTGAAATCCCAGGGCGCCTCGGGGAATTGCGTGAACCAGCGCGTGCCGTAGCTGGCGGCAAGCTGGGTGTACATGTGCACGACGGGCACGGGCTGCGCGCCGATGACCGTGGTGCCGTACATTGATGTGCCATCGAGGTCCATGCCGTTGATCTGGTCGAGTATGCCGAAATAGTCTTCCCAGGTCCAGTCGCCGGCGTCAGCCACGGACGCGGGCAGCGGATCGAGGCCCGCGGCTTCGAAGAGATCGGTGCGGTACATGATGCCCTGGCCATAAGAGGCGATGGGCAGCGTCCAGACGTGGTTGCGCCAGGTGCTCAAGGAATAGAGGCATTCCGGCACAAAGTCGTCGATGGCGGAATCGGAATCGGCCGAAATGAATTCATCGAGCGAGCGAATCCAGCCGTTGTCGGCGTATTGGCTGATCCACATCTGGTCGACGGCGATGACATCGGCATCCGCGCTTTGAGTGAGGAAAGCGTTGACCAGGCGCGCCTGCAAGGCTGTATAACCCAGGGACTCGATATTGACGCCGATGCCGGTCATCTCGGTGAATTGATCGACTACGCTTTGCAGCGCCAGATCCCAGGGATCGCCGACGGTCAAGACGTTGATGGTGCTATCGCTTTGGGCGGCCACGCGCGGAAGATTCGCCAAAGGCGTCAGTCCTCCGGCGACAGCGGCGCCGGCCGCGCCGCTCATGCGCAGGAAATCGCGGCGACTCAAGTTTTTCTTGGACATCGTTTACTCCTTCTTTCTGTGCCTGTAAGTAAGTGAAATGCTGCGACGGAATTCATTCAATAAGCGCCTCCTCGCCATAGCGTCAGATCAGGATTTTACCATCCGCCAATACGGGCGCTCCGTCGACAAAGACCGCGCCGGTCTGACGCAGGTCCTTGACCAGATCCCAATGGATGCTGGACTGATTGACCCCGCCGCACTCGGGATAGGCTCTGCCCAGAGCCAAATGGATGGAGCCGCCAATTTTTTCGTCTATCAGTATATCCTTGCAGAAGCGATTGATGTAGGGATTCATACCAAAGGCAAACTCACCCAGCCGCGTGGCGCCGGCGTCCGTTTCCAGAATGCGCCGCAGGAAGTCTTGATTGGATGAGGCGCTGGCGCGGATAAGCCGACCGTCCTGCCATGCCAAGCGGATGTTATGCACCAATTGACCGCCAAGCAGGCCGGGCAACTCAAAGTGGATTTTCCCGTTAAGCGTCGCATTGACCGGCGCGGTATAGATCTCGCCGTCGGGCAGGTTGATCTTGCCGTCGAAAATCCGCCATTGCCGGCCGCGCAGGGAGAATTCGAGATCGGTTTCCGCGCCGGCGATGATGCGCAGGGTCTCGCAGCCCGCCAGGCGCTCGGCTTGCCGCCGCCATTCGCGCGCGGCGGCGCGATAGTCCATCAGGCAGGCGGCGAAAAACATGTTTTCAATCGTTTCCAGATCGGTATCAGCTTGCCGCGCCAGCTGCGCGTTGGGCACGCGGACCAGGCACCAGCGCGTGTTCTGCCAGCGCAGGCTCGAGATTTGTCCTAAAGCCGCTTGATTTGCCGCCAGCGCCGCCGCCGGGATGTCGTCGTGCAGGCGCAGGTCGTAAGCCCCGCGCAAGCCGAAATAGACATCCGCCCAAGCCATGCCCTGGGCTTCGATTTCCGGCCGCCAGCTGTGCTGTTCAGCCGAGCCGTGCTGGAGCAGGCTGTGGCGCAGTTTTTCCGAGAGGAATTGCACTTGCGGGTAGGCGCCGGTTTTGACGCAGGTTTCGTAGACGGCATGCGCCAGCGGGAAGCTCTCGATTTCGCTCATGGCGATCATGACGCGCTGGCCGGGTTGGACGGCGGCCGAGTAGTGTACGAGGACTTCGGCGACGGCTTTCCAGCGGGGGTCGGTTGCGGGCATGGGGTGAATCCGAGTGGGTGGTGTTGGACTGATTTAGGTCGAATTATGAGAGATCAAATGAGAGGAAGTTGCGGATTGTGTTCAGCGCTAGGATAAAATGCCCCTAGCACAATCCAACTTCTAGGATGTCCATGTACAGTCCCAACGTAGAAGTAAGTTTCTTTATCTGGACCGCAAATATCAGACAGGAACTTGTCTTTCACTTTCGCCGCGGCAGATTGGTGTGAATCTCCACTATCTACGCATCGCCAAAACAGCGCCCCAACTTCCCAGTCGTGGATTGACATCTTGTGGCCATTACATCTTGGGTCATCGCAATCAAAATGATAGTGGAATTTGAACGGTACTTTCCGCAAAGGAGTTCCGCTTGCTTGGCGCGTTTCCCAAAGACGTCTTTGTTTGAGGGCCGCAAGATATTCGGGTTTCCATTGAGGTTCATCAGATGAGATCACAAGATCATTAATAGCTTTAGGCTTGAAGATACCGAGTGAAGTCTGATCAACGTCTTGGCGTTCTCGCAGGTCTTCTATCGATTTGGCTTGTTTCTTTAAGACGTACTTTTTCCGCTCACTCCAATTGTATTTTGTGTTAAGTGATTCACCAAGCTTTATATGCGACCCGTCAACGGGTCTGTAACTCTCTTTCCGCCTATCCCTACTGCCATGCTTAGCAGCTTTGACCTCGATCCACTGGTATTTCTTATACTTCTGAATATACGGCAGATCTCTAAAGTTAATCGGATAAAGTCGAACAAAATCACCATTTTCTGTTACGCCAGCGGTGCAGACAAGTTCGTCGTAGGTATCTGAAGGAATCGGATATGTTTTTACAGTGATCAGCACTCTTAGAGTCTGCTCATCTTGAGTGTTGGCCATCACAGATGAATTACCTCCATCCCGGTTTCTTTCGCTATTGCTAGTGACAATGTGCTACGATGACAACAATTGACATCTTTTTCAACGCAAACAAGCACTGACGGGGTGCTAAACATATATTGCCCAACTTCACTCACTTCTTTTTTCTGCTGGGGAAGAGAATGTTTTTCATACTGATTTAACAATTGCGCATAAGATGATGTAGCGCCTAAATTCGCCCGCTTGTCGCTCGAAATGCCCAAACTTGGAAAGTGTTGATAATTTAGCCCTATACTCTGTCCAATTTTTTTCATCCGGCTTCCTGCGAAACCATATTTTCTGGAAATGGGATTCGCTCGTATGTCAATGATAGTCGCGATTCCTTTCTCCAGCAGATAGTTAAAAAAGGCGTCAACTGTTTTGCCTTCATATCCAATCGTGTAGATAGCGGCCGCCGCCTTTGGACGCGCAGGAATCGGAAAGAGTTTGCGTTCGGATCTCTCACTGTTTAGTGCATACCATCGATATCTGTCGTAAACGTCTTTTATCAACGGGCTAAGCTTCATTTGTCCGTAGCGCTCCACTATTTCAACTACAGCCAATTGCATATATCTAGCTAGTTTTGTAGTTTGTTGCTGTGTTTCATCCAAGAGTTTCTTATTGAGCGCAATGTGATCTTCGCCTCTTGAAACATACCCATACGATTCCAGACGGTCGAGATCTCTATAAAGCGCGAAAGAAAAGGGTCCAAAATTGTATGGTACAAAATCATAGAAACTTGAATACTGCTTCACCGCTGTTTCCATGCGAAGCAGAAAAACTAGTTTCACGAATGTTGTTTTGGGCAGCTTTCCGCCAGCCTCTTCAAGAACCTTTAGGGCAATTCTCTCTCGAATGAGCACTTAATCCTCCCAAGGTCTGTGGTTTCACAATTATATAGGAACTTGCCCGCATACACGGAGGCACACTGCTCCAAAGCATGGAATCGAATATGGTTCTGTAAACTGGATTTCTGCTGTTGTGCTCTACCCTATCTCCCCCTCCACCCGCTCCCGCCCCAGATGCTGACGCTCCTGCTCGACGATCTCGGGATCGAGCTTGGTGAAAAGCGGCGACGGCTGGCGCAGTTTCTGACCCTGCTTCAGCTTGCTCACTTGCCACTCGCCTATCGCCGCGCTGCCATCGTAGACCAGCCCCAGATGATCGCGAGTTTCTTCACTGTAATTCTCGATGTTCAGCTCGCCGAAGAGCTGCCCGTCATAGCCGAGCATCTCGTGCACCTGCTGGGAGCTAAAGGGGGTGAAAGGCGCGAAGAGGATTTTCAAGTTGTCGATGCAGCGCAGCGCCGCGTAAACCGCGCGCGCGGCATCTGCCCGGTCGGTCTTGATCAGCTTCCAGGGTTGGCGTTCGTTAAGCCAGAAGTTGACTTCGCGCGCCAGGCTCAGCGTCTCTTCCAGCGCTTCTTTCAAGCGGACTTGCTCCAGTAGCGCGCCGACAGTCTCAAAGCCGTCTTCGGTTTTGGCGATGATAGCAATATCGGCGTCGATAAATACATCGAAAGCAGGCACAGCGCCGTCAAAGCGCTTGAAAGCGAAACCCAACATGCGATTGACCAGATTGCCCCAAGCCGCCAGCAATTCGTTGTTGACCCTCACCAGGAATCCACTCCAAGAAAAGTCGCTGTCTTGCCGTTCGGGGAAGCTGCGCGCGACATAGAAGCGCAGGGCGTCCGCTTGGTAGCGTTCCAGCAGGTCGGGCAGCCAGACCGCCCAATTGCGCGAGGTTGAGAATTTCTGGCTCTCGACATTCATGAATTCGTTGGCGGGCACATCGTAGGGCAACTGCAGCGAGGTATCGCCGTAAACGGGATCATCTTCGTTGTAGATGCCATCGATACCCATTAACTCCGCCTGCCAGATGATGGTATGGAAGGGGATATTGTCCTTGCCGATGAAATTATAAATCCTGGCATCCGGGTTATACCACCATTTTTTCCATTCGTCGGGCTTGCCGATATTCTTCGCCCATTCAATGCTGGCGGTGAAATAACCCATGACCGCGTCGAACCAGACGTAAAGCCGTTTGTCTTCCCAACCGGCCAGGGGTACGCGAATGCCCCATTCGATATCGCGGGTGATGGGACGACCATGCAGACCATCTTCGACATAGTTCCGGCTGAATGTGCTGACATTGGGTCGCCAATGATGCGCGTGCGCCGCAAGGTATTCCAGAATCTGGTCGCTGAACCGGCCAAGATCAAGAAAATAATGCTCAGATTCGCGAGGGATCAACTTGTCATCGGGGTTGTTGCGGCTGTGCGGCTCAATCAACTTGATGGCATCCATCAGATTGCCGCATTTTTCGCATTGATCGCCGCGCGCGCCGTCATAACCGCAGAGATAGCAGGCACCTTCCACATAGCGATCGGGCAGGAAGCGCTTTTCGCTTTCGCTATACAGGAGGGTCTGCTTCTCTTTGTACAGGTAGCCGCGTTCCAGCAGCGTGGTAAAAATGTCCTGCGCCACTTGGTGATGATTCTCTGTGTCGGTGTGGGTGAAGAGATCATAGCTAATGCCGACTTTGCGCTGCGTCCGCAAGAAGCGTTCATGATAATGTTCGAAGACCGCGAGCGGCGTCGTGCCGCGCTTGTCGGCTTCGACCGTGATCGGGGTGCCGTGGCTATCCGATCCGCTGACCATCAGCACGTGATTGCCGCGCAGGCGGTGATAGCGCGCGAAGATATCCGCCGGCAGATAGGCGCCCGCCAGGTGCCCGATATGCAGGTCGCCATTGGCGTAGGGCCAAGCCACAGACACGTGAATATATTGTGCTGACATCTGGTTTCCCCTTTTTTTGCGAGCCATTCAACATCAGCTCGGCAATGCAATTGTACACCAACAAAAAAACCGCCTGTCGAGGACAGACGGTATCAAGATTCAGCTAAGTATCGCCTAAGCGAGCAACAGCTTCCGTCTGTCCCGGGGGACGGCGGGCATCCGCATAGGCATCGCAACGCTCGTTTGTACAACCATGCGGCGAGTGTAACATGGCAATTCTTATCTCGTCAAGCGCTTCGGGCAGGCGACGGCTAGCGTGGAACTTGACCGTCGGCTACAATACTCGCCGCTTCTCCGCAAAGGGACGGGATCCACTCGCTTGACGCAACCACTAGGAGACCATCTACCCGGCAATTCGCACCCACCCGGGCAGATCACGAGTCACGAAGAGAGGCGCGTTTCGGGGCAAAGCCGGGGCTGTTTGTTCTGGGTAATGGTTATATTCATCTGCATCGTCACAGCGGTCCTGATCGCCTTGGCATCCGCTTATGCTGGTTGGAATTCTGGCATCGCTGTCGCGCGCGAAAACGCGACCGCCACGGTCGAAGCGGATACGAGAGAACAGTGCCAGCGCATTCGGGCTGAATTGGAGGCCGGCAACCAGCAATTGGCGCAGACCAGGCTCGCCTATTTGCTGCAGCTGACGCCTGCTCCGCCTTGCCTCGCCGAAATCATGCCAACGGCGACCGCGCTCTATCAACAATCTCAGCCGACCGCCATTCCACAGCCAACAGAGTTGATCCAGCCCACTGCCACCTTGCCGACCGCTGTCACGCAAGCGGCAATTGCAGTGGCGATAAGCGGCAATCAGCCAGTATACGATTTGGAAGCCCTGCTGCTGGAGGCGCAGGCGGATATAGTGACGCAAGAATACCGGCGAGCGATAGACACGCTGGATGCCATCATCGCGCTAGACGAGAGCTTTAAGCGCGACCGCGTGCGCGAACTCTTGTTTGCCGCGCTGACATCGCAAGCGGCCGCGCTCTTCCGCAGCGGGAGATTATCCGAGGCGATCTTGACGACAGGACGCGCTGAAAACTACGGCGATGTCGCAGACTTAAACTTCGAGCGTTCTGTGGCCGAACTTTACTTGAGGGGTTTGCAATTGAAGATCGCCAATCCCGGCGAGACCGTCCGCCTTCTTAGCATAATCGTCTATGAATATCGTCTCGGGACCTATCTGAACGGCCAGGTCATCACTGAATTGCAGGGCGCGCATCACAACTATGGGGATGCCTTAGCTTTCCGAGGCGAGCACTGCCGGGCGAGCGACCAGTACGAGGCGGCTTTGGCTTTGCAGCCAACCGTGACGACCATCAGCCGCGGCGCTGTCATGGACAAACGCGACCAGGCGAATGAACTGTGTCCGGCACTCACCCAGACGGAAACGTCACAGCAGGCAAGTGTCGGCGTCGGCCTGCGTCCCAGTCCCGCGCCTGTCGGGCAGACGGGTTAGCTACTCTTCAACGGAGGGTCCTTTGTCGATGAGCCAGATGTACAGCCCGTCACGATTAATGATTTCGCGCATTTCTGGGGTCATGCCTTCATATTGCCAGGGTCGGTAGTTGAAGGGATGGGAGACCTGCATTAGAACTTCGCCGGCCGGGAGGTCTGACATTTCGGTAATTGGATAATAATAGCCCGCGTTAAGCAGCTTATAACGCGCGAGCGGATTCTCTTCTCCGTATACTCCAAAGGGCATGGCCGGAGGACTCAACATTGTCTCGTATGACACTTCACCGTAATCCTGTCTTGCGCGCCTGGCGACTTCAATGAAATACTCTTGTCTGATTGCCGGAGCAAAGTTTGCGAGCGCAAACATGCAGACGATCCCGAGAAAAAACAGGACAGCGGGCCAGCCGCGATCCAGCAGCAATGGCGTAATCCCATAGGCGCAAAGGAGAATAATGAACGGGACCAAAGTTCGAGCAAGGCGGCCATATACCACGGATAGCTGCAAAACAGAAGAAAAAAGACAGAGCAGTAGGTACAAAGAAGCCAGACAAGCCAACCACAAAACGGCGCGTTGCCTGCTTTCTGACTCCCACCGACTCCGTAAGGTCCACCCGGCGGCCAACAGGCACAGCACCCAGATCAAAGCGACTCCCGCTTCCGCATGCCCAAGATATAAGAACGGAAACACGATGCCTTCGGCGAATTCTCCCTGAGTGGCCGTTGACGAAAACGCAGCCAATTCAGATAGGATATCAATGCCCAGGACATTATTGCTATAGAGAAAAAGTGGCGCCGCTATAAACAGCGCGCCAAATGCCATTCCCGACGCTCGGATTGCTGCGTCGCGCCAATTAGAGGCCAGGAAACCGCAGTAGATCAAGGCGATCAGGAGCACAAAGATGATATGGCCATAATAAACCCATAGGCAAAGGAATGTCACGCTCCCGACTGCAATCGCCTGCTTTAGGTCCGTTTGGCGATTGCCAATTGCGAGCCAGAGAGCAGCCAAGCCAATCAGCAGCGACGAGTCGTAGGGCAAGAAATGCTTGGAATAGATAAAAAAGATGTTGGATGCCGCCAGCAAGAATGCCGCGACCAGAGCTTCAGCTTCGCCTGCCCCGGCGCGACGCGCCAGCAAGTAAATCATGGCAATTGAAAGCACTGAAGGAATCGCGAATATCAAAGCCGAAACACGATAGTCATTATCGCGATATACCCAATATGTTGTCCAAGAAAAGCCCGGTGGCGGGCTCGCATTAAAGATTGCGCGGTGAATGATGGCAGGAAGAAGCCCAACGGCGGAGAAACCGTGATGCTTGTTGTAAGCCAATACTTTGTCTATGGCGCTGCGAAAGTCAGCCTCAAACAGAGAGTGAACAGCGCGGATAGACCGTTGATAGCGACTTTCGTCGGGGAAAGAAAACTGGCCGCCATTGATGATAAGCAACAGACGCAGCAGGTAAGCCAGGAGCATCAATAGTGACAAAGACTGTGTCGCGCGCAAATTCAGGCTCATGGCTTTACCAGCGTTTGAAACCGCCCCTCCATTGCCATATTACCGCTTCACTCCGGGTCCGGCTGCGTGTCGATGAGCCAAATCTTAAAGTCGCTCCGGTTGACGATATCGCGCATCTCGGCTGTCATGCCTTCATATTGCCAGGGTCGGTAGTTGAAGGGATGGGAGATCTCCAACAGTACCTCGCCGTCCGGCAGATCGCTGCGGATGCCCCTTATCGGATAGTAATTGGCGGCATTGAGCAGTCGGTATCGAGCCTCAGGCAGCGCGGGCTGGAGATCCCACCAACTGAATACCGGATTCTCGCTTGTTTCAACAGTTGTTTCGAAGGAGACATCATCGTAGGTCTGATACACTTCCCAAGCGATTTCCAAAGGATATTGCTGCGCGATCGCCGGAACAAAGTTGACCAGCGATAGCGCGCCAAGGACCAGGACAAATAAAGTTAGCGCGCCGCGTCCATAGCGCAAAAGGCGCGCTGAAAAGCCATAGGCGCAGGCCAGCGCGATAAATGGCGTCAGCGAGCGGACCACTCGGCCATAGACAACAAATAGCTGCAAACCAGCGGATAATAACGTGAGCAAAAGATAGAGACAAAACAGACAGGCAAACCAAATCCAGACCCGCCGGCGGTCATTCGCAGGACAGCGGCTACGCAATTGCCAGGCAGCCAGGACCAACCCGCATACCCAGACGCCGCTCATCGCGCCTTCGACATCGCGGAAATACAGAAACGGGAAGATCGCGCCTTCGGAAAACGCGCCGTGATCGACTGTTTCGGAGAACGTCATCATCTGTAGAAAGATGTTTTCATCCAGGATTATTCTGTTGAATAAGGCGACCGGGAGGAAGAACAGCAGCGCGCCGCCGGCCATGCCAAGCGCTCTGCGCAAGGCGTCGCGCGGGTCCGCAGCCAGCAGGCCGCAGTACAGAATGCCGATGGTGATGGTGAAGGCGGCGTAACCGTTGTAGATCCAGAAAACGAGAAAAGCCAGGCAACCTACAAATAAGGCGTTGATGATGCGCCCAGCGCGCAGACGAAGCGCAAAATAAATGGCGATCAAGCCGATGAGAATCGCCATATCATAGGGGAGAAGATGTTTGGCGAAGAAGAAAAATGAATGGGAAGTCGCTAGCAGATAGGCGCTCAATAGCGCTTCCCCTTCATTGGCGCCGGCTTCTCGCTGGATCAGATAAATCATGCCGATGCAAAGAACAGAGGGCAGCGCAAAGATCAGCGCGGGCAAGCGAAAATTCTGAGGCGGAGTATGCCAGAGATCTTTCCACAGCAAGTTGTCGTCGTGGTTAAGGCTGTAGACGAAGCGGTGAAACAATGCCGGCGCAAGCTTGGCAAGCGCGATGCCTTGATGAAACTCGTATTTCAGAACTGTTTTGACGGCATTTTTGAAGTCGGCGTTGAAGATGTGTTTTGTCGTTTCGATGGAGCGATAGTAGCGGAGCTCGTCCGGATGAAACAGCTGTCCGCCGTTGACGATTAAGAGTAGGCGAAGCCCATAGGCTATCAGCATTAACAGGGCTAGGAGCGAACTTGGGCGGGCCAGCTTGTTCTGAATGGACAAAGTCCTCTCCATCGGCGGTTCATCTGGAAGCTTTTGGCTGCTGGTTTACTTATCCTGTCGCGTTTTGCGCCGATAATCAGATCTCGGGTTGCGCGTCGGCGTATAGTGGACGCTCGAATTCGTATCCCAATTGGCGCAGCGCTTGCAGGGCGGCCGCTCTTGTCTTGTCGCGGCTGTTATCGGCGAAGTTGAGGAGGGCGTCAATCGCGCGTGGATCGCCGATCTTGCCCAGCGCGACCGCGGCGTTGTAGGGGGTCTGGAACCCGGGCGCGTCCAAGGCGCGGATTAGCGCGGCAACCGCGCGATCGTCCCGTAACTTGCCGAGCATGAGCGCGGCGCGTCCACGCACGATCAAATCTTCTTGCTGATTCTCCACGATATTCATGAGCGTTCGCACAGCCTGGTCGCCACCAAGCAAACCTAGCTTGACAACTGCCGCGCGCCGCCGGTCTTTGTTGATATCACGCAACTCTGTGAGGATCAGGTGTACGGCGTTGGGGCTATCTGGATCGATCATTGGCGTCTGCCTTTCGCCTGCTCGGTTGAAACGACAGCCATTCGCAAAATCTATTTTTCACCACAAAGACAGGTAAAGTAGAACCAAGTAAGTAAAGAAAATTCAGCACAGAGGACACAGAATATGAGATCTTCATGGGAAGGCTTCTCTAAATCCGCTCTACTACTTAACCTTCGCGTCCCTACCCGCCAGCATCGACGACAGTATAAATCGTTCACCATAAGGGATATTGTACCTGCTACCCGGACAAATCGCATATCATATTTGTCTATGAAATTCGGCTAGCAATGCAGCGATGTCCGGCGTGGCGCAGAATATGTCTTAGCTCTGCGCAACCATCTCAGTAGCTCCCGCCACAGGATCAAAAGCGTGGCTGTCGCTGACGTAGAGCCGGCCTTCGTGAATGCGGCAGACGCGATCGGCGCAGGGCGCAATCTCCGGGTTATGGGTCGCCATAATCAAGGTCTTGCCCGCTTCTCGCGTTAGTTCGAGCAAAAGCCGCAAGATCTGTTGCCCGGTATCTTCGTCAAGATTGCCAGTCGGCTCGTCCGCCAGTAATATCTTCGGTTCGGGCGCCAGAGCGCGCGCGATGGCAACCCGTTGCTGCTCGCCGCCACTGAGCTTGTCCGGGAAGGAATCCGCGCGGTCCGCCAAGCCAACGCGCTCGAGCAATTCGCGGACGCGTATCTCATTCGCCTTGTTGCGGTCGCGCCGCAGTTCCAGTGGCAGCGTGATATTTTCCAAGACAGTCAGCGTGGGTATCAAATTGTAAAACTGAAATATGATGCCGATAGTGTCACGACGGAACAGCGTCTGTCGCCTTTCATTCATGCCCGTGATGTCGACGCCGTCAATCAGCACTTTGCCCGCATCGGGCGCGTCGATGCCGCTTAGCATATTGAGCAAGGTACTCTTGCCGCTGCCGCTCTTGCCGAGCATGACAAAAAATTCGCCTTGCACGATATCGAGATTGACGCGGTTGAAAACGAGACGGCGGCGCTCGCCTTCGGTGTAAGTCTTGAGCAGATCCTGAACACGAACAATGACTGAGGGATTCATAGTCGCCCTGTGCGGCGGTCAGCGGCGCTTATTGTATCATCATTGTGGGCTATGGCGAGTCCTCAGAAACTGTCGCTGGCTTTGCCAGGCGCTCCCGAAACAATAAGACTCATAATCTGAATTATGAATTCCGACGCCAATTTGCAGGCAATGCGGCGGGCAGCTAATCCCGTTTCGGTTTATCATAAGTTGTGCATAAGTCAAAAGCTTGGCAATGGCAGATGACTTGGATGATCTATTGCTCGGCGGAAGCAGCGAATGCAAATACAGTCAAGGTGCATGATGCCTGGCATAGGGACTGGACATGCGCCAGCCTAAGGCTATTTCTCGGGAGGTGAAGTGATGAGAGCAAGGTTGACAGGATTCCTGATTATCGTATTGTTTCTGTTAGTTCCCTCGGCGCAGGTCCAAGATGGCATCAGCCTAATCGAACCGGCCGACGCATCGCAGGTGAATCCCGATGCTTATATCAGCTACCCGTCCCCGGTATATGTGGTGCGCGGCAGCATTGATATTCGCGGCACGGTGAACCTGCCGACTGTCTTGAGTTATTACGTCGAATTCCGTCCACTGGCGATCGACATGATGGATTCAGAGGACCCAGCGGAGAGCCAATGGTTCCCGGCAACCTTGCCCCAGCGGCTGGGGGTCGTTGACGACATTCTCGGTACCTGGAATACGCTGACCGCGCGCGACGGTCTTTATGAGCTGCGCTTGCGCATAAACACCGGGGATGGTCCCGTGTACGCGCGTCTAAGCCCAATCCGCGTCGAGAACAATCCCCCGCCTTTTGTCGAAGAAATGATGCCGCCGGAAGTTGAAGCGCCGCCAGAAGTTGAAGCGCCGCCAGAAGTTGAAGCGCCGGCTGAGCCAGAGCAGGCGGATGAAACAGCCGAAGAACCGGCTGCGGAAGCCGGCGACGATTCGCCGCGCGTGGTCGCCTTGGTGAATAGCAACGTCCGCGCCGGAGACAACACCTTCTATCAGGTCGTCGGCTTCTTGATCGAGGGCAGCAGCGCCAATATCCTTGGCATCAGCAGCCGCGGCACCAGTTGGTACTTCATCGAACTAGGCAACGGAGCCAGGGGTTTCATCCATCCAAATATCGTCCGCACCGAAGGCGATTTGAGCAATCTGCAACAAATCGCGCCGCCGCCCCTGCCACCGACGCCGATACCATTGCCGACGGCTATCCCGGTCGAGCAAGCGCCTGTTGTTGCGCCTGCCAACGGACCTAACCTGGTCTTGGGCGAGATACGGATGGAGCCCCACCCGGCGACTTGTAATGAAACTTACACCATAAATGTCACCGTCCAGAACAATGGCAATGGCGATTCTGCAGGCTTCACGGTCGAAGTGAGGGACTCGCGCATGGGCACCGGCGAAGGACAAGCGACGACGCGAATTGGCTACCCGCCGATCCCCGCGGGCCAATCCAGATCCGCTTTCGGGCGCATCACGCAGAGCCAATACGTCGAGGAAGTCCACCACGTGAACCTGTACGTCGATAACGGCAATCAGGTGGCGGAAACCAATGAGAACGACAATCACGGCGCGACCGCAGCGTATATCCTAAGGCGCGGCGGCTGCTAGTTTTTGTCAATGTCATTCATAATTGACATTCATAATTGAGGGGCGACTCTGTTCACCCCTCAATTTCCCGCTTTAACACAGAATATCGGTTGAGCCTCCCGCTGGAGCCGTCGGCGCGGAAATCGGCTTTGACTGACAGACCTGTCGCCACGACCAGGTCCTCATGTTCGGCGTCATCAACGTAATGGCAATAGCGCAGGGCGCGCTCACCGCGGCGCCAATCCAAGAGATAGTCGTTCTTTTCCACAGAATAGTCGCTGCCCCAAGGCAGGATGCGAGCGCGGAAGCGTTGCTCTTCATAAAAGCGCCAAGCCGCGAAAATCAAATAGCCGCCGGGCGCAAGCAATCCCGCACAGCGGGCAAGCAGTGCGCGGCGCTGGGCTAAGCCCGGTACATGATGCAGCAGGCCGAAGAGCACAACTAACTGTGCCCGCATAGCCGGCAGTTCATGCGCGACCAGGTCATGTTCGATCAATCGGGGTCTCACCCGCTCGAGCCTGGTGAGCCGCTCGCGCGCCAGGCTGAGCAGAACTTGACTGCTGTCGATGCCCGTGTAATCAAAAGAAGCTCGCTGACGCCCCGCGAGAAAAATGGCGAAGCGGCCGTTGCCGCAGCCGATGTCTATGACAGATTGGATGGGCGAGTCGGTTATGGAAAGCGCCTGAGTCCAGCCGAGCCAAGCTCGCCTGCGCGTCTGGTCGAATCCCTCCGCCGCCTTGGCATAGAAGGCCTGGTTGATCTGGTTCAAGCGGGTACGCGTAACCTGGTCCAAGTCGGATTGCCCTGCTAATCGAGGTAAGATCGGGACCTGCCAGCCCATCGGTATCATAACATCTCAAAAGACTTTTCCTCTATTTCCCTTTCCTTCGCTATTCGCTGGCGAGCAAGAAAATCACAATTGGGTCTGTTACGGATATTACGGACTTCAACAGAAGATATGTTATAGTGTGTATATGCCGTAGAGTTGTTGCCCTGTCGGTTCTTGATGTGATTTATTTCACTGCTGGCGACGCTCTGTACGGATCTTGGGTACGGAATCGCCAACAGTCTTGAGAAGGCGGACGGTGACGTCGCCTGCGATGTCACCCGAAGGAAAAGAGGACAGGATGGCAAACGAGCAGACCTTCCGCACCAGCTACAATGAAGGTGTAAGCAAATTCCGCTCGGTGCGCAACAAGGCGTTCTGGCAAGAGATGCTGCACCACTTTACCGGCAAGCATAACGAATTGTTGAACTTTGACGAGATTCGCAGCCGCTTGCACCTGCACGAAGAACATTATCAAGGCGTACACGATGTGCCGCTGAATCAAATTGCGGGCAGCGTCGGCCGCTACAAGGACTTCACGGCGTCGTTTCTGCCGAAGAAAGCCGAGATGCAAGAGCGCTGGAGCCGCGTCTATGCCCTGGCGAACAGCATGGAAGGTCCGCCGCCAATCGAGCTTTACAAGGTGGGTCAAGTCTATTTCGTCCGCGATGGCAACCACCGCGTGTCGGTGGCGCACCAATTGGGCAGCAAGACGATACAGGCGCATGTGATCGAATTGCCCACGACGGTGCCGCTGCGCCCGAAAATGAGCGACCGGGAAATCGAAGCTGCGGAAGCCTATGCCAACTTCCTGGAAGAAACAGGCTTGTCGCGCGCGGTGCCAAATCACGAGTCGATTGAACTCACCGTGGCGGCGCGTTATCACGAGCTGATGGGTTATATCTTCCTGCACGAACGGGTACAGGAAAAAGTCGAGGGGCATCCTTTAACGACAGAGGAAGTGACGGCTGATTGGTATCATCATGTTTATGAGCCGGCGATTCAAATGATTCGCAAATATCGCGTGCTCGAGCTGGCGCGGGGCAAGCATACAGAGCGCACCGAAGGCGATCTGTTCCTGTGGCTGATGAACAACCTGCTCGACCTGCGCCATCAGTACGGCGATCGGGCGCCTGTGCAGTCATTCAGCGGCGCGCTCAAGACCTTTCTCGAAGAGGAGCATGTGAGCGTGCCAGAGGCGCTGGAAAGCGAAAACGATCAATCGGTCCTGCTGACGCGGCAGCAGGTGAGAAGCCCCCTACGCATGCGAGCCGATAAACAAACGGAGCCCGAGGAAACCGATCCCTCGGAAGCCTGCTCGCAGATCACCTGATTCCAGAGACAAGCTCAGTCACACTCGATCGCAATCGCATCCAAGGCTGTTAAGCGCATGAAGGCGACTTCCTGCTGGCTCATGTCCGCGGGATAGTCGCAATGGTCGTCCGCGGATTCGAGGATGCGATAAGCCTTCTTGATGTAATCGTGGACTGTGATTTCGCTGATGCCCATTTCGTGCGCGATCAGCCGTGAGCGCATGCCTTCAATCGCATAGAGTATGATCGCCTCGCGCAGGCGCGGCGTCATGCCCGGGTAGTCGCGAGGTCCCGGCAGCAGTTTTATTGCGCGCAGGCGCGCGTGGCTTAGCTTGTCGCAGGCAGCGGCCAAGCCGCGGCTGATGAAGAAACAGCGCTCCTCGACAATCGCTGAAAAATAGAGCGCCCAGCCGATATGCAGCCGGACGTCGTCCTTTAGGAAAAAAGCGCGCGCGCCGCCATGAATCGCTTCATAGATGGCGTTCAAGTCAACTATCTGCGCCAGGCAGATCACCATCACGTCGGGAATCGAGCGACGCAATTCGCTTATGGCGGGGAACAATCCGCCAGCGCCATCAATGTAATTGGCGTCAAGAATCACCACATGAGGATATTCATGCTCATTCCATTCGTTTAGCTTGGCTGATAGCTCCGACAGCGAGTCCGTCTTCAAGACGACGCGCGTCCGGCGGTCCCAGGCGAGGTAAGCGTTGATGGCGTTCAAGGCATAGCGGTCGCTGTCGATGATCGCGACGCGCAGATCGACTTCGCCGATGCCGCAATTTCGCACCAGGGTCTTCGCCGTTCCGCGGCTCATGCCAGCCATGTCCTCTCGTTTCCTTTGATATAAGCGACGACTTCCGCCGCGCGGTCGTAGTCGCCGTGGGAAGGGATGATGTACGCGCCTTGGATCATATCAGCCATCTCGTCGATCAATTCCTGCGCGATCTCTATACCCACTCGTGGCGCGTCCGCCCCAGCCTGCGAGATGCGCCGCATGATATTGTCCGGGATGTTGATGCCGGGCACTTCGTTATTCAAAAAACGCGCTTGGCGCGGGCTGTTCAGCGGCATGACCGCCATCAGCACCGGCAGGTCGAAGGGTCTGCCCTCCATTTCCAAAAAGCGTTGCTGGAAGCGCAGAATCCGCCGCGGCTCGAAGATAGCTTGTCCCAGCGCGAAATCGGCGCCGGCTTCCAGCTTTTTCTTGAGGATTCTTATCTCGCGGTCGATATCGTCCGCGCCCATATTCAGCGCGCAGCCGACGGTGAAATTGCTGGGTTTGCCGATGCTATGCCCCGCCATATCTACGCCTTGATTCATGCCGCCTTTGATGACATCAATCAGGCGCGACGGCGCCACATCGTAGACATCGCTGGCATCGGGAAAATCGCCGATGCGGGTGGGGTCGCCCATGACGACGAACAAATTGCGCAAGCCCAGGGCGTGCGAAGCCAGCAAATCGCCTTGCACGCGCAGCATATTGCGTCCGCGCGTGGGGAAGTGCAGGACGGTTTCGATACCGATCTGCGTTTGCAGCAGGTGCGCCACCGCCCAGGCGCTCATTTTCATGCGAGCCGCTGGCGTATCCGCCACGTTAATCAAGTCAGCGCCGGCCGCGCGCAAGCGCCGCGCCGCCCGCAACAGCGCCTCGGTATGATAGCTGCGGGGCGGCGCCATTTCGACGGTTACAGTGAACAGACCGTCGCTCAAGCGATCGGATAACTCGGTCGGATGATCGGGATCCATCACCTCGTGATGGACATAGACGTCGCTCACATGCAGGTCGACGACATCACCGGAAGGATCGTCGAGCGCGGCGCGCATGGCCGCGATGTGTTCGGGCCGCGTGCCACAGCAACCGCCGATGATCGAAGCGCCAAATTCAACCAGGGTCGCGGCGCAATCGCCGAAGTACTCCGCGCTGGCTGGATAGAGAATTCTGCCGCCTGTCACCTCGGGGAAGCCGGCGTTTGGCATGGCGGAAAAGCGCGCTTCGGGTATGGCGTAAGACATCTGTTGCAGCACCTCGGCGATGCCGGCGGGACCGCTGCCGCAATTGACGCCTATGACGTCCACGCCCGCCTTGTACAGGTCATTCGCCACCCGCGCCGGGGGGAAGCCGGCGTAGCTCAGGTTCTCGTGATAGAAGGTGCTCTGCGCGATGATCGGCAGCTTTGGGGCGATGCCCTGCAATACCTTGACCGCCAGTATCAGTTCGCGATGTTCGTTGAAGGTCTCGAAGACGATGACATCGACGCCCGCTTTGACCAATGCGCTCAGCTGTTCGCTATAAGCCGCGATGGCTTCTTGCCGCGACAGTCGGCCATAGGGCGCGATGCCGACACCCAATGGACCGACCGAACCGCCGATATAGAGATCGCGCCGGCCGCTTTCCGCAATCGCCAAACGCGCCAACTCGACCCCGCGCTGGTTGTAGCGTTCGACAAAGGGCGCGCGCCCGGAATTACCCAGTTTGAATACGTTCGCGCCAAATGTATTGGTTTCGATCAGATCGGCGCCGGCGTCGATATAAGCCTTGTGGACAGCAAGCACCACTTCGGGAGCATCGACATTCATGGCGTCGAAGCAAGCGTCGGCGCGGGCTTCGGATTCATGATGCAGCATCGTGCCCATCGCGCCATCGGCCAGCAGCGGCTGGGGCATTTGCAGGCGCTCGCGAAACGGCAGTTTGCTCATGTTATGTATCTAGGCATGATAGTCATAGCCGATAGTGTAGCGCAAAAGCAAAGAAAATTTAACTACAGGGGTGCATTTCAATATTTTGGCAGAATGAACAAACATAAGTAGTTCAAAGAAAATAATGCAAATTTTACAGGGGCGGTGTAGGGGCGACCAATCTGGTCGCCCGACGTTGCTGCATTTTGATTTCGGGCGACATGGTATGTCGCCCCTACATCGCCTCCTTTTGGCAGGCAAGCAGTTAAATCTCGTTGCTCTCGTTGTTCTCGGTGGTTAATTGCAATAATCTGAAATGCACCCCAGGCATCCGGCGGGATTGACAGGTTTCAAATCGCTGTTCTACCATTGCCGTTGGGGGGAGTTAGGGCAAATCGCTTATGATTCGGCGTTCAATGCAATCGCTGAAAAGACAGATTCGCGTCACAGGCGAGCGGGCGCTGCGTTTGCTGGGGCTGTGCCGGCGACAGATGCGCCGGGGTCCCTTGCTGATCAAGCGCAATCAAGTCTTCTACATCCCGCTTTGGCTGCCGGTCATGCTAGCGCTTGTGCTGGCGACGCTGCCGATCTGGGACGATGCCGCTCGGCTTGTCCAAGGGAGCCTGGCCATGTTGCGGCAGGGCAAGCAAAACCAATTGGCGCCGTTCTTCGCGCCGTCGGTACGGCATTGGTCGGAGGAGCTCGAGGAATGGGCATATCAATACGGCGTGGATCGCGATTTGCTGGCGACGGTCATGCAAATCGAATCCTGCGGGCATCCCACTGTTGTCAGCGCCGCCGGCGCGCGCGGCTTGTTCCAGGTCATGCCCTTTCATTTTTCCGCCGACGAAGACATGCTGGCGCCCGCTACCAACGCTCGGCGCGGCGCGACCTACCTGAACTATTGCGTTGAGGCCGCGGACAGCGTGATAGGTTTGGCGCTCGGCTGTTATAACGGCGGTCCCGGCCTCATCAAGCAAGCGCGGACTACTTGGCCCAGAGAGACGCAAAACTATTATCGCTGGGGGCTGGGCATTTATAGCGACGCCAGCGCCGGAAACGCCCAGAGCGAGACCTTGGAGGCCTGGCTGGAAGCGGGAGGACGGCGCCTGTGCGAGAGCGCGCGCAGGGAGCTAGCCGGCTAGCTGTAGCTGCGCATGACAGACAATACTTTGCCTTTGATTTGGCAATTCGCCGGGTGAACAAAAATCGGCTCATAAGCTTCGTTCGCCGGTTGCAGCCGTATGGAATCCGCTTCGCGATGAAAATGCTTGAGCGTCGTTTCGTTGTCCTCGGGCAGCCAGGCCGCGACCATTTCGCCGTTATCGGCGGTGCTCTGCTGGCGCAGGATGACGATATCGCCATCTTGTATCATCGAGTCGATCATCGAGTCGCCGCGAACGGTCAAGGCGAATACTTCGTTCTCGTCGAAACCCATTAGGTATTCCTGCGGTACAGCGATGTAATCATCTTCGTCAACATGATGCCCGATGTCTTCCGGCAGGGAAATCGGCTCGCCCGCGGCAATGCGCCCGACCAGCGGGACGCGCGGCGCCTTGCTGTTCGCCGCGAGTCTGGCCAGAGGCGCGACGCCGGGAATATCGGCTATGATGCGCAGCCCGCGCGACACCTTTCCCGAGCGCTGCAGGTAACCCGCCTCAACCAGTTTATTGAGGTTATAGTTGACCACCGAAGTCGAGGCGATATCGCAGCGCTCTCCGATTTCTCGGATCGTCGGCGGGAAGCCGCGTTCCTCTGTGTATTCGGACATAAATCGCAGCATGTTTTGCTGTCGCAGCGACAGCCTTTTGAAATCCTTCATGGGTTGTCCCCCGCGTCTCGTCCGCCCAACTGAATCGCTAGCCTCGGTTGCGCGGACCGCATTCGTTTATCCAACTGTTCCACAGTATAACGAACATTTGTTTGTATGTCAAATGTTCTAGTCAGGGAATCCGGGGCAATCGCGGCAAATCATTTTTTCCACAAAGACACGATGGACACAGAGTAAAGGTTCATGGGCCGAGGCTGGCGGAATAACTGAGCAAGTAGCCAAGCGCTTTATCCGGGTCGCTGGGCAGAACGGCGGCGCCGTCGCGCATCAGTTGCTGGTTGCCGCTAGCGGGCAAACGAAAGGTGAAGACCTTGCGGCTCTGCTCGCGGGCAAAACGCGCGCTGTGCATGGCGCCGCCCTCGGCGTCGGACTCCACGACGATCAGCGCTTCGCCAAGCGCGCTGATGATGCGATTGCGCGCTACCAAACGCTGCGCGTTGGGCGGCAGGCGCGGATGCGTCTCGCTGATCAACGCGCCCGACTTGAGAATCCGGCTGGCGATCAACCTGTTCCGCGGCGGATAGACGTTGAGGACGCCGCTGCCCAGAACAGCGATGCTCGCGCCGCCGGCTTCCAGGGCGCTGGCTTGCGCCGTGGCGTCAATGCCCAGCGCCAAGCCGCTAACAATCGTGAGACCAGCCCGCGCCAGTTTCATCGACAGTTGCAGCGTCAGAAACTTCGCCACTTGCGACGGGTAGCGCGTGCCGACGATTGACAAGCATTTCCGCCAGGCGGCCGGCGGCTGGCAGCCGCGGTAGAAAAGCGTCGGCGGGTGATCGGGCGCATCCTTGAGGCGCGCGGGATACAGCGCCTCGGCGGCGGTCAGGGTCTGGACGCCCTGCCGCTGCCATTGCGCCTGCTCAAGCGCAAGTCTGGCCAGGTCTATGTTTTTTATTTCGCGGACGGTCTTGGCGCCGATGCCCGGCGCCTTGCGCAGTTCAGTCTGCTCCGCGCTGAAGATGGCGCTCAGGTCGCAGTCGAAATGCGCCAGCAGATTGTGCAGGGTCTTGGCGCCAATGTTTGGCAAGAGGCTGAGCGCTAGCCACTGCAACTTTGGCTCGGCGTCAATCGGCTTCATAGTATTCGACGATGGAGAGCAGCATGGCGTGCATGAAGGTATTGACCTGGCGCAAATGCAGCGACCATTCCGAGGAATTGCGCGGTTGCGAAACTTCCGACCAGGTCAAAATCGAGTTCAGGACAAAATCGCCAAAATAAAAGAAACCACGCAGGGCTTGCGGCAAGCTCAAGCCGTCTTCGATCAGTTGTGTGGCGTAATCTTTGCCCAGCTTGATAGCCACCGACAAGCCCCTATCCGGCGCTCCCGCCGCCACATAGTCGCGGATGGATTCCAAGACGCGCCTGCCCTGCTCTCGCAAGTGCTGTTTGCTATCATCGCTCATGGCGATATACCAGGGCGCTTGCTCCAACTGGGCGCTGCCCACTTGCATGCGCGTTTGACCCAGGGCGTTTTGAATGATCAGCTGCAGTTCCACGGGCTGAATATCGCCCTGCGTTTGGGCGTGGTGATGCAAGTCGTTCACGTTGAAGCGCCGGTGTTTGCCGGCCGTGCGCCGAAAGGGCAGCTTACCGCTTTCCGCCCAGTTGCGGACCGTGGCCGGATGCACGCCGAGTATCTCGGCAGCGCGCCGCAGGCTGACCCATTCGCTAGCGTCGTTTCTGTTCATTTTCGCGCACTACAGGCTGGATGCCTTATTTCGCTAAGTATACATCAGGCATATTTATAGTCAAACATATCCGCCCCTGCGCCGGGGCAATCGCAGCAGATTTTCCACCACCGAGAACACCGAGAAAAGGAGTTAAATCTCGGTGTTCTCGGTGGTTATGAAATAATTTGAAGCCATCGCCTGCTCCCGCGCGATGGCGCTATATTCGCCAGTCCGGTGGCTTTTCCCGCCAGCGCCAGAGACAGCCCTGCGGGTATCCGCGCATTTTGGCGACATCGCCCAGCAGCCGCAGAATGGGAATCATGACTATGCAGTATAGCCATGCGCATAGCGAGCCGCCCCGCCAGCGGTCCATGACATGGGGCAAGCGGCGGAAGGGCTGATACAGATAAAGCGCCGCGCCGGGTATTATCAATCCCCACCAGGTTGGTTCACTCCATGCGCCGAGCAAGCATATCGCGGGAGTCAGCAAACAATAAGCGGCGTAGCGGATGACATGGCGCTTGAACCAGAGTCCAGCCTTGCCATCGCCGCGGGCGTATAAGAAGTATTGTCGGCAAAAACTGCCGATGGATGACCGTGGGCGAAAATAAACGACAGCCGCTGGCTCAAAAGCAAAGGGACCGACCATGGACTTAAAACGCAAATCAAAAACGAGATCTTCGCAATAGTCCAGCCACTCTGGGTAGCCGGCGATTGCCTTTGCCGCCGATCTGCGGAAGGCGATGCTGCGGCTGCTGGGCAGGAAGGTCTCCGCCCTTATCTCGTCTTGCAAGGGCAAGGTGGCGGCGCCTAAGGCGACTTCGAACGCGGTCTGGGGATCTGCCAGGAAAAAACCCGCCACGCCGTTCAAGCGGGGGTTGAGCAGCAGCGGATCTGTGAGTGCCTCCAGCCAGGTCTCGCTCAAGCGCACACCGGCATCGGTGACCGCGATAATATCCCCGGCCGCCGCCTCGATGGCGCGATTGCGACCTTGACTGATATTGCAGCCGGGCTCAAGCAGCAGCTGCACCGGCAAGCGCTCGCGATAGCCCTCGATGATCGCGCGGGTATTGTCGCTGCTGCCGCCGTCTACGATGACGATCTCGTCCGGGCAGCGGGTTTGCGCTTGTATGGAATTGAAGAGCAGATGGATGCTGTCGCCCTCGTTGAGGACGGTCGCGATCAGGCTGATCATGTGACTGCCGCCGTCTGTACTTGCGAGGCTTATGCTAGCGGCAAAGCCAGCGGCGCTAAAGGGCTGATTCCGCAGCGACATCTGCCGAATCAGTTAATGTCGGGCATGTTGCTCGCTTCAAACATAGCGCTGCGAAAAGCCTGAACTTGGGTCTGGCCACGCTCGGTCAACTGGGCGAATCCGTTGACAAGCGTTACATAACCAAAGGCTCGCAGCCGAGCCAGCACCCGCCCCATCTTGCGCGCCGTCCAGCGAAAATGAATGTGCAGCGTCTTCACGCGCAATTCTGTCGCATGGCGCTCTGTGAATTGATGGTTGTGGATATGCCCCAGCACAACCTGATCGTCGAAGCGGCGGCTTTGATTGGCGCGGCGGAGCAAGGTCGTTATCAAACCATAACGCGGGGACAGCACCCAAGCCAGCAAGAACAAGATGAAGATCATCAGCACCATCGAGGCGCTGATGGAAGAGTCCCATTTCTCGCGCAAGCCCAGCCCGAATAAGCTGTTGAGCCCGGCGATGATGTCGCTAAGTTCGATGAAGCCGAAGAACTTTCCCCGAGCCAGGTCATAGCCAAAAAATGCCCCGGCCGCGCCGATGAGCGGGCTGAGCAAGAGCATGATCTCCAGACGATCGGTCAGCAGATAGGCGGCCGCGGGCGGAATGATGAAAAAGGCGATTACTAGGATCGAACCCACCGCGTCAAAAGCGCCAACCGCCACCAGGCTCACCAGAATCATCAGCGCGTAATTCATGAGCCCGGGCCGGTAGCCCAGTGCCTGCGCCAGCGCGGCGTCAAAGGTTGTCAGCTTGAGTTCCTTATAAAAAATGACGACGAACAGCAATGACAAGACCGTCATGACCAGCGTCACCGTGATTGACTTGGGGAAGAAAACGAGCGCGGGTTCCTCTGGCAAGTAGCCCGCTTGCCAGGCTTGAGCGGGCGAATAGCTGCCGCAGTTTGTGCAGATTTCGACAAATTCAGCGCCGTCGTCGCGCGGGCTAATGCCCAATTCGCGGCAGTTGCGGCATTGGCGCGCTGTTTTGGCTTGAGCATGATCGGGGCTGATGCTGACTGTCGCGCAATTATCGAAGCAATGACTGTTGGTATTTGCCCAAGCCAAGCCGATTTCGCCGACCAGAACAGCGTCCTCGTCGAGGTGCGCATCTTCGGCAAAGCGCGAAATTAGAATGACGGCTATGGCGAATAGCAAGGGGAAAGCCAATCCCAGCGCGGCATCCTGCCGCAGCAGGCCGGAACGATGTAAGATCTCCGTCAGCACGACGGTACCGACCCCAGCCAGGGACGCGCCCAGGATGAGCCAGGGAGACGAGGTATCCCCAGCCAAGCCGAAAACATCGGTCATGAGCAGGAAGGCGACAACGATGCCCAGAAGCACGGTGTGGCTGATGGCGTCGCTGGTTAGCGCCATGCCGCGCAGCAGCAAAAACGCGCCGAGCAAGGCGCCGCTCACCGCGATTAGGCAGCCGATGATGGTCGCCGTATTTTGTGGCGAGCGCAGGAAGGCGTTAATCTCGTCGCGAGCGGCGAAATGCAGCAGCAGATCGATCAGCCAGCGTTCCAAGGTCATCATCAGTTGTCGCGCCGTCCTGCCAACGTTTCCAGCGTTTCCAGCGCTTCCAGTTCTTGAATGGCGGCGGCGGGCAAAACAGCGCGGATATCCAGATGCCGATCTTCTGGCAGGAGCGGCAGACCCAGATCGGCGGCATATAGCCGATAAAGCTCCCAAAGTCGCTGGCTGTGGGCATCGCGGCGCGCCGCTTTGACGCCGCTATCCGTCAAGCGCCAGCTATCGCCCAGCTTCTCGACCAAGCCGGACGACAGCAATTGCTGCAAGCCCAGCGCGGCGCTGCGATCGCCGATGCCGCGAATGAACGCGTCCGGCGCCGGTGTCGCGGGCGCGCCATGCGACATGGCATAGCGGTACAAGCCGCGCAGGGCATTTTGACGCGCGAAGCGGCGGCTGTCCAGGCGGCGGCGCCAACTGCTCCAAAGCAATCCGCGCCCGGGCGCCAGCGTGATAGAGGCCAGCACCAGCGAAAAAGCCACCACGATGATCATGGGACCTGTCGGTATATTGGCGTCGATGGCGCTTATGACAGCCCCGACGCCGCCCGCAAATGCGCCGAACAGCGCCGCGAGTATCACCATGTGATGCAGTTTACCTGTCCATTGGCGCGCGGCGATGCCGGGCGCGATCAACATGCCGACCATGAGAATGACGCCAGCCAATTGCAGCCCCAGCACAATCGCGATCACAATCAAAGTCGATAGCAGGGTGTTGATTAAACCGACCTGGAATCCGTTGGCGCCGGCGAACTCGGCGTCAAATGTCACCAGCTTGAACTCTTTCCAGAATAGCGCCAGCGCCAGCAGGACCAGGACGCCGACGCCAGTGATCAAGAGCAGGTCGCTTTCGATGATGGCGGCCGCCTGGCCGAAGATGAATTGATCCAAGCCGGCTTGACTGGCGTCGGGAATGGACTGGATATAGGCCAGCAAGGCGATCCCGCCGGCAAACCAGCTTGCCAAGACGATGCCCATGGCCGCGTCCTGCTTTAGCCGAGTGGTAGCCAGCAGCGCCGAAATAAAGCGCAGGGCGATCCAGCTCGCGATGCCCGCGCCAACCAACAAGAGACCCAAATCGCGGCCCGCCAACAGGAAAGCGACAGCGACGCCGGGCAGCGCCGCATGCGAGAGCGCATCGCCCATCAAGCTCTCGCGGCGCAAGACCGCGAAGCAGCCCAGGGCGCCGCTAATCAGCCCCAGGAGGGCGCCGCCCAAAGCCACCACGCGCACGGTATAGGTGTAACGAATGCCGAAGAGCCATTGACTGAGCGGCAAGAAACAGATTCCCAGCAGGACGATGCCGGCGATGGCCAGCCAAACGCGCTTGTCCGCGGCGGACATCGACTGCATATTCACCTTCAATCCCCGGCCGCCAGGGCTTGCACTGCCTGCAAGTAAGAGACGGGACCGCCATAGGTCTTTTGCAGGTTCTCTGGCGTGAAGACCGCGGCGGTGGGTCCGCTGGCGATTACTTCGACATTGAGCAGCGCCAGCCAGTCAAAGTAATCTTCGACGGTCTGCAAATCGTGATGGACGACCAGGACGGTTTTGCCGCGCTCTTTCAGTTGCTGCAAGATGTTCACGATAGCGCGCTCTGTGATGGCGTCGACAGCCGCAAAAGGCTCGTCCATGAAGTAGATCTGGGCATCTTGAACAAGCGCGCGAGCGAGAAAGGTACGCTGCTGCTGCCCGCCGGAAAGCTGGCTGATCTGTCGGTCAACCAGGTCGAGCAAGCCGACCTGTTCCAGCGCGAAAAGCGCCAGATCGCGCTCCTTGCGCCCGGGCCGGCGCAGCCAACCCAGCTTGCCATAGAGTCCCATGGTGACCACATCCAGGACCGAGGTGGGGAAGTCCCAATCGACGCTGCCGCGCTGCGGCACATAACCGACCAGCGACCGGGCTTGCTCGTAGGAACTGCCATAAAACGATACCCTGCCAGCAGCCCGCGGGATAAGATTCAGAACGGCTTTGATGAGGGTGCTCTTGCCGGCGCCATTGGGTCCGACGATGCCCATCAAGACGCCTTCCGGGACGCCCAGGTCGATGTCCCAGATGGCCGGTTTGCTGTGATAGGCGACGGTCAGGTCTTCAACCGACAATGCCAATGGGGCTTGGTCATTCATCGCAATCGGCATTCCACAGCTCATCGGGAGGTTTTGGCAGCAGCGTCTCGTCCCATTCGGGGATCTTCACAGCCACGTCCATACATTGATAAGACTGCATGATGGTCAAGGCGTTCTGCGCCAGCATGCCGATGTAGGCGCCGCCGAAGGCGCCCGGCTCGCCCATGGCGTCCCCGAAGAGCTCGCGGATGCCCACGCGCGCGGAAGCGCCCTGGGCCCGCACCGCCTCAATCACGGCGTCGACGGTATCGGGCGGGATGCTGCTCTCCACGAAGAGCACCGGAATCTCGTTTTCAATGACAAAATCGACCGTCGCCTGGATATCGCCTACGCCGGCTTCATCTTCGGTGCTCAAGCCCTGGATGGCTTGCATCTTCCAGCCAAAAGCCGCGCCGAAATACTGAAAGGCGTCGTGCGAGGTCACAAGAAAGCGCCGCGCTTCGTCGATAGAGCGCAGGCCGCCGTTCGCCCATGCGAAGAGAGCTTGAAGCTGCGCGCTATAAGCGGCCGCATTGTCGCGGTAGGCTTGGGCGTTTTGCGGGTCAAGTTGGGCCAGCGTTTCGGCGAGATCCAGCACAGTGATTTCCCAATTGCGGGGGTCGAACCAAAAATGCGGATCGTCCACATTGCTGTATTCATCGGAAAGGTTAAAGCCGCCGACGATGAATCCCGCTTCCTTGACAGGCCTGCCCATGGCATAGGTCGTGATGCCCTGCTCGCCCAGCGCGGCAAAAACCGTATCAAACTGACCCTCGAGGCGCAGACCGCTGTACACAACCATTTCAGCGCGATTCATGGCTGCGATATCCGACTCGGTCGGTTGATAGAGATGTGGATCGACGCCGGGACCCATCAGCGATGTAATCGTGATGCCGTCCTGGCCAGCGCTCAAGATGCGTAGCAGGTCAGAGGCTTGCGTGGTGGTCGCCACAACGCGCAGTGTCTCATCCGCAGCCAGAGACGGGTAGCCCAGAGAAAAGCAGCCCAGCATCGCCAGCAGGGAAATTGCTAGGTATTTCATCGGAATATACCTCCAACAAGGGATATTTTAGCGGAACTAATAGTATTTTTAGCCTAGCTTAAAAGACTTGTCAAGGGATTCCTTGCGGGGCAATCGCATTTACGACCGATATATGCCGAATATCGCGTAAGTAATTCCAAGAAAGTAAAGATAATAAGATTCAATTCACGTTGGGCGAGCCACGGGCTCGCCCCTACAAATCCATACATATTATGAAATTGCATTTCTTTGTTGGAATCACTTCTGCGCCCTCGGCGATGAAAATGATTCCCTTAACTTCGTGTCCTTTGTGTCTTGGTGGTGAATGAATTGACGCGATTGCCCGGTTGCGCCTGGCTCACAGCAGACGCCAGCGACGTTTTTTGGGTGGCGATAGCCCGTGCGTCAAGGTAGTTAGCCCGCCGCCGCTCGCGCAGAACATCGGACGCAGCTCCGCCAACAACTGCTCGCCGCCGCGCAGCGGATGCCGGCGGTTGACCATTTCGATGAATGCGCCTTCGTTTGCCATCGCGGCAGCCGTATCCTGCGCTGACAGGCTTTCGCTCCAGCGCCAATGTTCTGGGTAATAATAATAGTAGAGCAAATAGGTCGTGGCGGTGACTGGCGTGACGCCGCGGTTGTCGTAGGACCAGAGGTCCAAGCCCGCTTGCGGCGCCATTTCTGCCATGAGCGTCAAGGCGCAGGCGCCGGAAACCTGCTTCGCATAGGTCTGTTCGCTGCCGTCGACATCGACGATGCCTTTGAGAAAGCCCTCGGGATGGATGACATGATCGACGGCTTTGCGATAGGCTACTGCCCCCATACGCGCAGAACTCTCATGCTCAAATACGATGCCCGCCCCTAAGCGCAGGGCGCCTTGCCACAGTTCCTCCAGCGGATCGCGCGGCTCTGTCAGGCTCGCAACGGCGGCGACATAGGCTGGCATAAGCTCAGTTCGCAGCGCTCGCCAAGCCTCATGTTGGCGCAGCAGAGCCGCCACCGACAACCAAGCCAGCAGGGCTTTGCAGCGCGCTTGATCGACAATCGCGCCGGCCGGCGCATCGGCTTTGCCCAGCAGTTCAAGCGCGATTTCGGCAGCCGGTCTGTCCGCGAGGAATTGATAGCGCAGAGCCGCCAGATACGCGGCTTTCAGGGGCTCATCGGCGCGCTTTTCCAGCAGGCGCAGGGCGCTGGCCACTGGCTCGCGCTCGCGGTTGTCGCGCGCCAATGCCAGGTGTTCGGCGCTATGAAACAAGCCTGCCATGTCTAAGCCACAGGATTCGGGTTGGTGTCGTCATCGGCGAAGAGCGCAGGCGAGCCAGCCCCCGGTTCAAATCGGGCTGGGACGGTCGGCGTCTGTATGGCGAGCGCCATGCCCAGCTGTTGCGTGGTCGCTCCACCCGACGGATCAGGCGGCGAATTGGGTGGCCTGTGAAGCTGCGCCGCGCGAAGCTTTTTCAGGCGTCGGCGGAAAAGCAGGCTGTAGCTTAGCCAGCCGAGCAAGAACATCACAAAGCCGATTAACATGCTGGCAAGCAAGCCGATGCCCATGCTGCGCAAGCTCTGAAGCTGTTCGGCAGTCAACTGGAAGGTTGAGCTTTGCGGCTCATCCGCCGCAACAGGGGCTAAGGAGGTCAGACCGAAATCGAGCCGAAGGGGCGCCGAGCCAGGCGCGACCAGCGCGCTGAAGACGGAGCCGGTCGTCGCTTGGTACTGCGCGCTCGTCAAGAGCAACCGGTATTCGCCCCGTGGTAAATCCTCGAGACAAAGCAAGCCCGGCACAGCATAGCTTGAGGCTTCCAGCAATTTTGTCGCTAGCGTAATGCCGTCCGCGCTCTGCAAATTGACGGCGACGCCCTGCGTGACCGGCGCTTCATCCTCATCGAAGCTGCCGTTGCCGTTGCGATCTTCAAAAGACATGACGCAGATCTGGCCCCCGTCCTGCGACGTTGAAGTCGCAACAAGCGTAAGCGACAAGAACAGAAGAATCGGAATTCGTTTTAGCTTCTTCATCACGAACTCTCGAAACTCTTTCCATTCCGCCGGGCATCAACGAAAGCGCAAAAACAAGGAAACAAGCAAACCACAGACCAGAACAATGCCCGCCAAAGCCAGGACGAAGAAGCCGCTCAACTCGCTTAACAGGTTTTCGTCCTCGTTGTCATCCGGGAGCGGGACGGCCGTGGGCGACAAACCCAGGCCAGGCGTCTCTTGCATGGCGAAGCCGGCTTTCACGCCGAAAGCCAGGCGGAGGAGCCGACCATCGCGCAAATCTACCCGCAGCGCCTCCGAAACGGTCAAGCCATAGCCCTGTGGCGCGGCAGCCGCAACGATATAGACCTGCGGCTGGCCATCGCCGAGGCAAAGCGGTTGAGATTCGGCGTCGACCTGTCGCTCGTCAAGCTGATTCCCGAGCTCGTCCAACAATCTAATGCGACCATCGGCAACGGTCGTTTCGCCGGGATCCATGAGTCCATTCTGGTTCTCATCCGCATAAACCGAAACGCAGACAAGGGCATTAAGAGCCGCGGGATCCACCATCGGCGCGTCGGCGGCCGCGACCGGCGCGGGCGGCAGGTCATTGTCCAAGGCAGCTCCGCCGATCGCCCGCGGTTCTTCAGTGACCAGGTCGCTTGCCGGCGCGCGCGGGTCGGCGTCCTCAGGTTGGGCCGGGGGCGTCGCGCTTTGATCCCCCGCGCCGGTGTTGAAGGCGATGATAATGCGCTGCCCAATCTGCAAGATGGCGTTGGGGTTCAGGTCATTGGTCGCCGCGATCTCGTCGACAGTCACCCCATAATTGACTGCGATGGCTGACAAGGTTTCGCCGGCGTCAACGACATGGACAATCTGAGCCACGCTGTCGTTCGACTGCGCCAGACTGGATAGCCCGTATACCAGGCAGACCCAGAGAATCGGCCAGCACCGTCGCAAGCTGCGCTCCCATCAATAGACCGTCTGCAGATGGCAAGGCATTATAGCATCGGCATTGAAACGCAACAGGGCAAGCCACTGCGGCGCGAACACAGCGTCTTGAAACTGCGCCTACATCAGTCAAAACCTTAAAAACGTATGAGCGGGCGCAAAATTAATGAGAACTGCTGGGCGGCGGTCGAGGGCGGCTCTCCAATCATATCATTGGTCGCGACGCCGCCTGGCTACTCGGATAGGACCTGCCGGACATCGCTGTGATGTGCATCTTAGCAATGCCAATTTCTATTAATTAAATTAGCGTTTAGTGAGAATCGCGCTTAGTATGATAATATTTAATTAACTAACATTAAAAGTCTGACATGCGGAGACGACTTCTTGCCCACTGAAAGCCGAAAGAACGCTGCGCGACGCGCAACTGGCGAAAAGGCGCCCGGAAAGGCGCGCTCACATAAATAGCAAGCTTTCTGCGGCAGGAGCAAGGCGCTTTGTTAAAAAATAATCAGCAATTCGAGAAGCGAGACGCGCGCGCAATCGGTCCTGCGCGAGATGTCGAGCGGGAAAGGCAAGCCTTGAACAGTCAGTTCATCACGATGATGGCTCATGAATTGCGTACCCCATTGGCATCCATCCGTCTGTCATACGACATGCTGACTCAGTATGGCAAGCGGGCGACCGAAGACGAGCGCGCGCAGTACTTGGACAACATCCGCCTGCAAGTCGAGCATCTGAACGAAGTGGTTGGCGACGTCATGTGCCTGAGCAAGGCGGACCGCGGCGAACTTGAATGCAAACCACAGCGCGGCGATCTGACGACTTTTTGTCATAACATTGTCGAGTCATTTCAGATCAATCACTGCCATTCGCACAAATTCAAGTTCGAGTGCGCGCCCACGGAACTCTTTGTCGATTTCGACCGCAGGCTGCTGCGCCGCGCCCTGACCAATCTGATTGACAACGCCATCAAGTATTCGCCGCGGGGCGGCAGTGTGATATTTTGCATCTGGCAAGAAGACCGCAAGGCGCGCATCTCGGTCAGCGACGAAGGCATCGGCATCCCGCCGGGCGAAGCGGCCTGTTTGTTCGACGCTTTTCAGCGAGCCTCTAATGTCGGCTGCCTGCCGGGGACCGGGCTGGGCTTGGCGATCGCCAAGCAAGCCATAGAGATGCATGGCGGCTTCATCAGCTTGCCGCCACAATCCAGCATCGGCGCGACTTTCCTGGTCGAGCTGCCGCTGCGGTCTGAAGGCGCGCGGGACCGCAGCCTGTCCGTATAAGCCTTGTAAGGGCGTTTGACGGTCAGTGTCTACGCGACCCGCTGAAACACCCACAGATTAAAAGTCATTTTATAAGGGCGTCTCGCGAGACGCCCCTACATTTGCTAGATTTATGTGATTTTCGACATATATTGGTCCTTGGCGCGATTGCCCCGCAGGCCACATGCGGCTGACCGGATAAGCCAAGATAGGCTAAAATACTGGCATGGTTGCCCGGAAAATATGCGCCGTCCTTTTGACGCTGGTACTGACGCTTTGCGCATCCGCGCAGGAGCGCGACTTGCCTGTGGACGAGGCGCGCAGCGAACCGGAGGGTTTGATCCGCGGTCAGCTTGATGATCTTCAGCCGCGCGAAGTCTTCACCATTGAGGGCCTGCGCGGCGAGGTCATTCAGTTCGAGCTGCGCGCGACGGACGGCGACCTCGAACCTGTATTGGGCGTATTCGACAACACCGGCGAGCTCGAGTTCTACCGCGGCCTCGCCGGCGGCGAAGGAAGCATCACAGAAGACTTAACCTTAAAAGCCACGGGTAGATATTTTGTGATTGTCGCGCGCTTCGGGCAGAGCCTGGGCAGCACCTCCGGCGCTTATGAGCTGAGCATGACGCGGGCAGGCGTCTTGTCCGAACAGGGCAGCGCCCTGCGCTATGGCGATTCCGTCATCGGCGCCATCAGCGATAGCGAGCCGCAAGTCTATTACAGCTTTCAAGCGCAGCAAGGCGATATATTGACTGTAGCGATGGTGCGGTCTTCCGGCACCCTGGATCCCTATCTGAAAGTCGTTGACGAAGAGCGCTTTGTCATCGCCGACAACGATGATCAAACCGGCGCCGATACACGCAATGCCCGCATCGACGCCCTTATCATCAATCGAACCGGCGCCTATATCATCGTGGCGTCGCGCTATCGAGAGCTTGACGGCGACAGCGCGGGCAGCTTTGTCTTGACGCTTGAAGAAGCTGAAAACAGCGGCACCGGCAGCTCGCAGTTAGCGCCCTTGCCAATGCGCTATGGCGAAGCCAAAACCGCTGTGCTCAGCCACCGGCAGTATGAGCGCTTCTACAGCTTCAACGCGGAAAAAGACGATCTCATTACCATCAGCATGTCGCGTGGCAGCGCGGGCGAACTTGACAGTTATCTCATCCTGGCTGACGAGCGCTTTTCTTCTATCTTTGAGGACGACGACAGCGGCGGCGGGCAGAACGCCAAGATCGCGGATTATCGCATCCCGGCCGACGGCAAGTATCATATCATCGCCACCCGCTTCGAGGGCAGCAAGGGCAATAGCCTGGGCGCTTTTCTGCTGACGCTGGACGCCGTCGGCAGCGCCTTCCAAGATGTGCCGCCCGATGCCAGCAGCATCAACTATGGCACCAGCGTTCCGGGGGTGATTGACGCGGCGAACGAGCAGGATCTCTACGCCTTTTACGCCCGCCAAGGCGAGATCATCACCGTATCCATGACGCGCGTGGACGGCGATCTTGACGCCTACCTGGAATTGTTAGACGCCGCGCAAGAAGTGCTGCTGAGCAACGATGACGGCGGCAACGGACAAAATGCCCTCATCGACAGCTACACCATTCCCTTCTCTGGCTTGTATTTCATTCGCGCCCGGCGCTTCTTCAGCGGCAACGGCAATCCCAACACAGCCGGATCTTACGTGCTGGTCCTCGCCGAGCGCTTTAGTTGAGCGGGGGCGCGTCTGTTTTATTCGACATAGAGGTGTGAGTAGATCCAATGTAGTGGTCCTGCAAAACTGGACAGGAAATCGCAGAATTTTTGGGGGGACATTTGTTCCATGCCGCCTCGTGTTCTGCCGGCGTTCGGTAGCCTATGCCGCTGTGAACGCGCTGTGTATTATAGACCACCTTGATGAAGCGCCTAAGCTGCTCGCGCGCTTCTTCCATGTTCTGATAATCGCTTAGATACACTTCCTCCTCCTTGATCGTGCGGATCAGCCGCTCGGCATAGCCGTTTTCGCTCGGCTCACCCGCGGCTGACATACTGATTTGCGTTCCGGCGTCGTGCAGCAGCTTGACATAGTCATTGGCGGCGTATTGCGACCCTTGGTCGGAGTGATGAATCTCCGGCGCCGGATGACCTTCTAGCGCTTGGCGTAAGGCTGCCAGCGTCAAGCTCTTATCCGAAGACCAACTCAGATGCCAGCCCCGTACCGCGCGCGTGTACACATCCATCACGACGGCGAGGTAGATGAAGTCCGAGCGCAGGCGCAGGTAGCTGATATCGGCAACCCAAATCTGGTTCGGACGCAGCGCCCGCACCCCTTTGACCAGATTCGGATAGCGCCCATAGCCATGTCGGCTATCGGTGCCGCTGCCCCGGCGCTGCTTCGGCTTCCGGGTCAAGCCCAACTCCCGCATCAGCCGCCCCAACTCCGCCGCTATCCGTCGACTGCCATAGGTGGGATAGCGCCCGGCAACCTCCACTATCGCAGTACGCAGGCTTTGACAGTCGCGCGGCTTGGCTTGATGATAATAGCTGCTGCCGGGCAGTTCGAGCACGGCGCAGCTTGCCGACACCGGAAAGTCTTGGCTGAGCATCTGCGCTAGCTCTCGCTTTCGGGTGGTAGAGATTGCACATAGTGAGAGGCTTTTTTTGCAATTTCCAGTTGCATGGTCAGCTTTCCCACTAGGCGCTCTAATTCAGCCATCTTGTCCGCGCGACGCTTCTGCTCTGCTGGTTGACCGTAGGCGAAAGCCTGCTTCGCGCCTTCAAGAAACTGGTCTTTCCAGCGGTAAAGCAGGCTGTCCTTGATCTGGTATTCACGACTGGCTTGCGCCAGAGATTTCTCGCCGCGAAGGATTTCCAGCACAATTCTAACCTTCGTTTCCGGCGAGTGCTTACGGTATTTCCCCATGAGCGTGTCCCTTTCACTGTTACTCTAGAATACTCTCTTTTCTAGGTGCCCAGTTTTTCAAGACCACTACACAAGTTAGTTATGCAAATTATTATGGGGATGTGTAGGGGCGACCAATCTGGTCGCCCGACGTTGCTGCGTTTTGATTTCGGGCGACATGGTATGTCGCCCCTACCAATCCATACATAAAATGGATTTGCATTTCTTTGTTGGAATTACTTGACCGACAGCGCAGTGAAAAAAAGATGCATCCGCCCGACCCTCCCAGCCAATTTACCCTGTGCCATTCCCACTCCATATCCGCTACAATCCAGCCATGCTAATCACGGATCTCCTCCACGACCTGCAATCCCGGCTCGGCGTCGAGCAAGTCCGCGCCGATCAGATGACGCGCGTCCTTTACAGCACCGACGCCAGCAATTATCAGATTATGCCGCTGGCGGTTACCTTCCCGCGCGACGCCGATGACGTGATCGCCGTGCACGAGACCGCGCGCCAGTACAATGTGCCGGTGCTGCCGCGCGGCGGCGGCAGCGCCTTGGCCGGGCAAGCTGTCGGCGAAGCGATCATCATGGATTTCACCCGCCACATGCGGCGCGTCCGCTCGGTTAATGCCGAGGCGCGGACGGTCGATGTCGAACCGGGGTTAATCCTCGGCAATCTCAACGCGCAATTGGCGCCGCTGGGCTTGATGTTCGCTCCCGACCCAGCCAGCGCCGAGCGCGCCGCTATCGGCGGCGTCATCGGCAACAACGCCACCGGCGCGCATAGCATCCGCTATGGCATGACCGCCGATCATGTCTCTCGCTTGCAGGTCGCGCTGGCGAACGGCGATCTGGTCTGGCTGGACGCATCGACAGCCGCGCTCAAGCAGATTCGCGCCACTGTGCGCGACCTGGCGATAGAACACAGCGCGCAGATCAAAGCACGCTATCCCCGCACCTGGCGGACTGTCGCGGGTTACGCGCTGGACAAAATCGACCCCGCCGACGTGGATCTCAACTGGCTGCTTTGCGGCTCGGAAGGGACGCTGGCGACGGTCATTCGCGCTGAATTGTCTCTGGTCGATTCCCCAAAGATCGAAAACAAGCGACTGGCGCTGGTTCACTTTGACAGCTTGCGCGCCTCGCTGGAAGCGACGCCGCGCATCCTGGAGTTGGACCCGAGCGCCATCGAGTTGATGGACAAATTTCTGCTGGACAAGACGCGAGCCGCCGCCGGCTATCGCGATCGCCTGACCTTTGTCGATGGCGATCCCGCGGCGATACTGGTCGTCGAGTTCGTCGGGACGGCGCGCGAGCTGGGCGCGAAGATCGCCGATCTCAAAGCGCATTTGACCCGGCTGGGCTATCGCGGGGCGGTCACGGTGGCGGAGACGCCCACGCGCCAGAATGATGTATGGACCGTGCGCAAAGCCGGTCTCGGCTTGATGATGAGCGAGCGCAGCGCCGCCAAACCGATTTCCTTCATCGAGGACGCGGCGGTGCCGGTGGAGAGCCTGGCTGATTACATCTCCGATGTAGAGCGCATCATCTACGACAACGATACGAGCTATGCCATCTATGCCCATGCCAGCGCCGGCTGCCTGCATATCCGCCCGCTGATTGACCTGCGAACGGTCAAGGGGCGCGATCAGTATCGCGCCATCGCCGACGCCGTAGCGACTACGGTCAAGAAGTATCAAGGCGCTATCACCGGCGAGCATGGGCAAGGGATAGCCCGTGGCGAATTCAGCGAGTATCTCTTCGGCGCGGAGTTGATGGAGGCTTTCCGTCAGGTCAAACGCGCCTTTGATCCCGAGAACATGATGAATCCAGGCAAAATTATCGACTCTCCGCCCATGGACAGCGCCAAGCTGCTGCGCTATTCGCCCGATTATCAGGTGATCGACCTGCCGACGCGATTTGATTGGTCCGCGGATGAAGGTTTTGCCGGCGCAGTCGAGATGTGCAACGGAGCTGGGGTTTGCCGCAAGGAAGGCGCCGGGACCATGTGTCCGTCTTATCAAGCGACGCTCGACGAGGCGCATTCCACGCGGGGCCGCGCCAACGCCCTGCGCGCGGCCATCAGCGGGGTGCTGCCCGATGACCTGGGCAACGCCGCGCTGAAGGAGGTCTTTGAGCTCTGCCTGTCCTGTAAAGCCTGCGCCAGCGAATGTCCGTCGGCTGTCGATGTCGCCAAACTGAAATCGGAATTTCTGGCTGCCTGGCACGACAAGCATGGCCTTCCGCTTGCGACAAAGATTTATGGCAATATCCATCGCGTCAATCGGCTTGCGGGGCAGTTGCCCAGGCTGAGCAACTTCATGCTCAATCATCCGCTGGGCAAGATCGGCGCCGACGCGCTCGGGCTGCCCACGGAACGACCTTTGCCGCGATATGCAGAACGAGCTTTTTCCGCCGAGCCTTATCCCCAACATGCCGAGCCAGATGCCATCTTGATAGTCGATACCTTCACCGAGTGGCATCATCCCGAAATTGGCCGGGCGGTGCTGGAACTGGCGCGGCGGCTCGGGCTGCGCGTCAACGCGCGCTCCTTGCCGGAGCGCGGCTGCTGCGGCCGGCCGGCTATCAGCCAGGGTTTGCTCGACAATGCCAAAGCGCTGGCTCATGCCAATGTGCTCGGCTTGTACCGGCAGCACCCGGATCTACCTTATATTTTTATCGAGCCAAGCTGCCTCAGCGCCTTCACCGACGACTACTTGACTCTGGTGGATCCGGGCATTCAGGCGGCGGCGCAGTCACTGGCTTCGCGCTGCCAGAGCGTCGAGAGCTTCTTCGCCCATCGCCTAACAAGCCGCGCGGATTCCCTCGCTTGGGCTGCGGAAGCGCCGCGGATATTATTGCATGGACATTGTCACCAAAAGGCGCTCTGGGGAACGGCTGATACGCTCCAATTGCTGCGCGGCATTCCGGGCGCCGAGGTCGAAGAGATGAATACCGGCTGCTGTGGCCTGGCGGGCAGCTTCGGCTATGAGCATTATGACCTGAGCATGAAAATCGCCGAGGACCGCCTTTTGCCGACCATCCGCGCAAATCCCGATGCTATCCTGGCTGCGGCCGGCACGTCATGCCGCGCGCAGATCCATGACGCCGGTTATGCAGCGCGACACCCGATAGAAGTGGCGCTGGCCGCCTTGGGTTCATCCGAGCTGGAGCAAGACATCTGATGACGAATTTCAAGCTGACCGAAATCAAGGCGCTGGGCGAGTTCCTGGATCTGCGCCATATCCGTCTTGAGCGGGAGCAGCGCCGCTTCGGCAAGAATCTGCTCATGACGTTCATGCAGACGCGCCATCCCGCCGTAACCTCCTACCGCATTGATGCGGAAGGGCAAGCGATTGGTTATGTCATGTTGATCCATGCCGAGAATCCGACGCAGTGGATCATCGAGCGATTGACTATCGACCGCGATCATCAGCGCAAGGGTTATGCTTACGCGGTTGTTGACTATCTGATTGACATGGTGCACGATTTTGAAAACAGCGAGATGGTCATCGCCCGTTACAAGCCCGACAACGAACCCGCCCGCCTGCTCTTTGAACGCTTGAACTTCCAACAGCAAGAGAATATGTTCCGCGGGCGCCATATCGCGATTCTGGAATTCGAGTTTGAAGACGATGATGATGACGCGCCTTCTGATGAAGATGAAGACGCGGAGCCGGAGGATATGGAAGACAATGCCGACGACGATGACAACAATATACCTACCCTGATCTAGCGCGTTCCTGTCAATCTAGCGAGCCTAGCATGTCCGAAGAGCCAGCAGCCGCCCAGACGCTTTTGCCCGAAACGATTCGCCGCCGCTTTGAACCCTTGATGCTGGTCGCCCGCAAGGTGCGCGTAGGCGCGATGAAAGGCGACCGCCGCTCCATCAAACGCGGCAACAGCATCGAATTCGCCGATTACCGCAACTACGCGCCGGGCGATGACCTGCGTCAGCTCGACTGGAATATCTATGCCCGGCTGGAGCGCCCTTTCATCAAACTGCTGGAAGACGAAGAAGACCTGACGGTGCATTTGATCCTGGATGCTTCCGCCAGTATGGATTTCCCGCCCACAGGCGAAGCCGATCAAAAGAAGCTGCTCTATGCCAAGCGCATCTTCGCCGGGCTGGCTTATCTGTCGCTGACCAGCAATGATCGTCTGATTCTAACCGCCGTCAACGATGGCGGCAGCGCCACCTTTGGTCCCGCGCGCGGACGGGGCCGCGGCATCGCCATGCTGCGTTTCATACAAAACCTCGACGTAGCTGGCATCACCGATCTGAATATCATGCTGGGCGATTACGCGCGGCGCGCGCGGCGACCGGGCTTGGCGCTGATCATCAGCGATATGTTTTCGCCCACGGGTTATGTCGATGGCTTGAATGCCCTGCTCAGCCGCGGGCACGAGGTGGCTTTCTTACACGTGCTGGCGCGGGAAGAGATCAGTCCGCCACTGGTCGGCGATCTGCGCTTGATCGATGTGGAAACAGGAAGAGCCCAGGAAGTCACAGTGGATGCGACCATGCGCGGCATCTATCAGCAGCGCTTAAGCGCCTGGCGCGACGAGATCCGCGACGAATGCCTGCGGCGCGGCGCTTATTATTTTCCGCTGGCGACCGACGCGCCTTGGGAGCGGGTGATCCTCTCGGATATGCGGCGGACGGGATTGGTCAAGTAGCAGGTTCTTTCGCCTTGCGTTCGGCGATTAGCTTGCTCAGATAGTCTTGATACTCTTTTCTTGTCTTGAGATAGAGACCTGATAACATAGCCGTCAAGTCTATGCCATCGTCGATATCTTCCCAATAGATCTCAGAACTGCCCAATTGGTAGTTTTGGCGCTCCTCTTCGCTCGCCGCCTCCAGCAATGGGAAAAAATGCAGCGGAACACCAATAATCCTGCCATCCGCCAAATCAATCATGGCGTGCGTATCGGTGAAAGTCACGCGTTGCGGCTCGTTGCGCGTATCGTGAATGACTGGCTCAATGTATATGTTGCTGTCTCTACTTGTCATCATTATTCTCGACTCTCGCCTTTTTCATGGATGTCTTTCCATACGTCGAGCAGCATTGCTCTGTTTTCAGTTACCAACTCACGAATCTGTCGAATTTCTCTCGTACTGTATCCACGATTATGCTTGACTTCTAAAGTAGTCAAGTTGATATGTACATTTTTGTCTCCCTTCCACACATGCGCATGCGCAGGAGGGTGATCCTTTGTATAAATCCGAACATCGTAGCCATGCCGTTGCCTGTAAAGTACTGTGACCATGATAGCTCAGTATAAATGCTGTATGGCGGTTGTCAATTGAAACAGAAACTTTATGCCGCCGTCCAGCGCCAGCGGATGCCCGAGGACCAAGGGTGCGGCGTCTACTATTTTCGACTGGCGACCGACGCGCCTTGGGAGCGGGTGATTCTGTCGGATATGCGGCGGGCGGGATTGGGTCAAGTAGCGGCCTCTTGAATCGCAGGCTGCGACTCTGGCCGCTTCTTTGCTTTGATGTACATGCCCGAGATCATTGCAATCATGTCAATGCTTTCGTCAAGTTCTTCCCAGTACACGCTCCAAGCGCCGAGTCGATAATCACGTCGCTGCTGCTCCGTCGCGGAACGCAACCATGGGAAGAAGTAAAGCGGCATCCCAATGGTGCGCTCATCAGCCAAAGTTATGATGATATACTCCTCAGTGAATTTCAGACCCGTTGGAGCATTCCGCTCGTCATGAATCTCTGGCGCTGTCCCCATTTTTTCTCCTCGTCCACACCCTGTTGGCTACCCGAGCGTACCATGCCATCTCAGCCATGTTTCGCGAAGAAGCGATTCATGTTCTCGCAGTAGCGCGAGAATCTGACGAACTTCGCGGCTATTAAATCCTTCGTTCTTCCGGATCCTCATTTTGCGCAATTCAACAATAAGTTCTCTGTTGTCCTTCCACACATGGACATGCGCCGGAAAATGATCGTCTGTATGAATGCGAACATCATAGCCATGCCGCTGTCTGTAAAGTACTGTGACCATGGTAGCCTAGTATAAAAGCTGTATGGCTGCAGTCAATAGAAACAGAAACCTTATGTCGCCGCCAAGCCGCCGTCCAGCACTAGCGGCTGCCCCAGGACCCAGGGCACGATCTTCTCGGATATGCGGCGGACGGGTTTGGTCAAGTAGCGGCGACTTTGACTGGCTCTGTAGCGTCTTTGGGATGGGGCATATCATTGATGTATAAGCCCGTGAGCATGGCGACCATGTCGATGCCTTCGTCAAGTTCTTGCCAGTCGACAGTAAAGTAGTTGAGTTGGTAATTCTGCCGTTGAGCGTCGGTGGCATTTTGCAGCCAAGGGAAGAACGTGAGCGGCAAACCAAGATTGCGTCCGTCTGCCATATCGATTATCACATGCGAGCCTGTGAAGCGCACTGCCTGCGGGGCGCAACGATCATCATTTACAAAGGGTATCTTTTTCATTTCGAGCAATCCTTCTCACTTTCCCGCTCTCTTGACTACGCGATTCTCAGGCGTTCCCAAACGCTTAGTAGAAGACTTTCGTGCTCACGCAGCAAATTCACTATCTGCCTGATTTCCCGACTGTGAAAGGTATGGCTTGTCAAGCCCTCGAAAGCGCAAGACTATGTCGCCGCCAAGCCGCCGTCCAGCACCAACGGATGCCCGGTGACAAAGGACGAAGCATCCGAACAAAGCCAGACCGCCGCCGCCGCGATTTCCTCTGGACTGCCTAACCTGCCCATCGGTATCGCCCGCTGCATGATGGTTCCCAGCGCCGGGTTCTGCGCGATGCCGCCGCGCACCATCGCTGTGTCGGTATAAGCCGGGCAGATGGCGTTGACGCGAATGCCGCGCTTGGCGTAATCCAGCGCGGCCGAGCGCGTCAAGCCGACGACGGCGTGCTTGCTGGCGGTATAGGCAGCGGCTTTGGGCGCGCCAATCAAGCCGGCTACCGACGCGATATTGACGATCGTTCCCCGGCCCGCCGGCAGCATCTGTTCCAGTTCGGCTTTCATGCAGTGCCAGACACCTTTGAGATTGATGGCAAGCACCTGGTCGAAGAGCTCGTCGTCCGCTTCGTGCAGGCGCTGCTCGAACGAACCGGCGATGCCCGCGTTGTTCACGGCGGCGTCCAGGCGACCGTATCGCTCGACCGTCGCCGCTACCATTGCCCGCGCATCCTCAGCCCGCCTCACATCACAAGCGACGAAAAAAGCCTCGCCGCCGTCGGCCATGATGGCTTGGGCGGTTTCTTGGCCGCCTTGATGATTGATGTCCGAGACGCAGAGAGCCGCCCCTTCCCGCGCTAAGGCCAGGGCGCTCGCGCGACCGATGCCCGCTGCCGCGCCTGTCACCAGCGCGACCTTGTTTGCCATTTGCGCCATGATATTTTCCTCTTGTTTTCCGGCGTGTTTTCCTTTGTGTTTCCCCCAGCAATGGTACACAATCTTTGCCGCTTGCGTAAGCATGCGAGGACCATATTGGCTGATGCGCACGCTGGACCCGCTAGAATGCTGGAACGATGCGCAGGCGCGGATATGTTATAATCGCCGCGAGTTGTTCGACTAGGAGATCCAAAAATGATTGACGATCCGATCCTGCTCAACGATTGGCATGCTGTGCTTCCCGTTGCCGAATTGGAGGCGCGGAATAAGGTCGTGGGCGCGCGCCTGTTGGGCGAGGATATCGTCATCTGGCGCGCTGGCGACCAAATCCGGGCTTGGAAGGACTTGTGCGTGCATCGCGGCACGCGGCTCTCGCTGGGCGAGGTGCTGGCGGACGACACCCTGCAATGCCCCTACCATGGCTGGATCTACGACGCCGATGGCAACTGCGTGCGTATTCCCGCGCACCCGGAACAAAAGCCGCCGACGAAAGCCAGAACCTTCACTTACCGAGCCGCCATCGCCTACGATATGGTTTGGGTCTGCCTGGGGGAACCGGCGCATCCGATCCCGGTTTTCGAAGAATGGCATGACGACAAATACCGCAAAATCCTTTGTGGCGCTTATGAATTTCAGGCCGCGGGACCGCGCATGGTAGAGAACTTTCTCGATGTCGCGCATTTCCCCTTCGTACACGAGAATATCCTGGGCACGCAGGAACGCCCGGAGATACCGGACTACGATGTCATCTGCGACGAGAACGGCATCACCGCCTCCGATATTCGCGTGTTCCAGCCCAATCCCGACGGCTCCCATGTTCCCAATTGGGTGAGCTATACCTACAAGGTCTATCGTCCGCTGGTGGCTTACTTCCGCAAAGAAGCCGCAGAAAAATTCGCCATCTTGCTGATGGTCACGCCGGTCGAGGAGCTCAAGTCGCTGATGTGGATGTGGATGGTCATGACACAAAACGACAGCAGCGACGACAGGCTGCGCGCCTTCCAGGACGAGATCGCCTATCAAGATTTGCCCATCGTGCAATCGCAGCGTCCCGAGCTGCTGCCGCTCGATTTGCAGTCGGAGCTGCACCTGCGCAGTGACAAAACAGCCATCGCCTATCGCCGCTGGCTCAATGAACTGGGCTTGAGCTTCGGCACAAGCTAGGCGCCTGCGCTACCTGCAACTCGATTTGGACTGCCGCGTAATCACAATCAAGTAGAAATCCAACAACGTATGCTGGTTCTTACAGTCGGGTCTTCATCACCTATAATGATAAAAGGCGAGGCTGTTGGCATGTTGGCGGTTGCGGAATAAGTCCAGGACAGCGCGAAATGTTTGTTTGAGGCTGATATGACCCTAAAGACAGGCGACGATTTCGCTGGTTACGAGATTAAGACGCGCATCGGTTCCGGTGGCATGGCCACGGTCTATCAAGCCTATCACGAGCGACTCGATCGTCATGTCGCCATCAAAGTATTGCATGATTCCTTCGCTCGCGATGATACCTTTCTGGAGCGCTTTGAGCGCGAGGCGCGCATCATCGCCCGCCTGGAGCATCCGCATATCGTGCCGATCTACGACTACGCCGAAATTGACGGCCAACCCTATATTGTCATGAAATACATCGAAGGCGGCACGCTGAAACGGCGCGCCATCAAAGAAGGCATCGCCATCGAGGACATGCTAAGCATGATGAACGCGCTGGCCGACGCCTTGACCTACGCGCACGAGAAAGGCGTTTTGCATCGTGATATCAAACCCTCGAACATTCTCATCGACGAACGGGACCTGCCTTATATCAGCGACTTCGGTCTGGCGCGCATCGCGCAGGCGGGCGACTCGACCATCAGCCACGATATGATGCTGGGCACGCCCTTTTACATCTCGCCCGAACAAGCGCGCGGCGAGCGTGACCTGAGCCCAGCCACCGATGTCTATTCCTTTGCGGTGATACTCTACGAACTCTTGACCGGTCAGACGCCATTTGGCGGAGACACGGCTTACGCGATTGTGCACGAGCAGATCTACAGCGCGCCGACGCCGCCCAGCCAAATCAATGCGGAATTGACACCGGCTCTTGACGATGTCCTCTTGAAGGCGCTGGCGAAGCAGCCCTCGCGGCGCTATCAAACAGCGACGGCATTGATGCGCGATCTCAAGCTGGCGCTGGCCGAATCGGGCGTGACGCGCCTGCCCCCGCTGCATGTTGCCAGCTTCGGCGGCGATCGGCAGGATCCGCTGTCGGCTATCAACTTTGAGGCTAAAGACTATGGACTGGGCGATTTGAGCGAGAAAATCGATCAATCCATCCGCAAGGGGGTGGAGTTCGCATCGGAGTTCGCCGACCGCTTCGACAAGAAAAAGAAGAAAGCGCCGCCCTCGCCGCAAGAGTTGATCCGCCGGCGCGTGGAAAGGAAGCTCAAAGCCCGCAGCGATTTCTTGCAGCATTTGACGGTGTTTTTGGCGGTGAACGGCATCTGCTGGGCGCTGTGGGTATTCAGCCGCTCCGGTTTTCCCTGGCCCATCTTCGTCACCGCCTTTTGGGGCATTGGCTTGGTCAATCAATATGTGGACTATTATTACAAGCATGGACGTGGCGCCGACCAGGGCGAGGAAGAAATCGAAAGCGAAATCACGCGCCAGATGAAAGTCTCACCCAGGCTTAATCATGACGGCGCCGACGAAGTGTATAATGATGAAGTTGACTCCCGCGAAATGGACAACATGGGGGCGCTGTCAGCCCGCCTCAATGACGATGGCGAGTTTAGCGACAGCTTCATCGACGAAGTGGAGGCAGGCGCCGCGAGACGGGACCAGCGACGCTAGCATTTAAGCGGAGACCTGGCATGACATCCACACAAGAGCAACTAATCCGCTATCGCATCGAAAAGCGCCTGGCGGGCCGCCGCGATCTCCTGCTGCATGCGTTGGTCTATGCGCTGGTCTTGGCGGGCGCCTTCGTCAACCTGCCTTGGTGGGATGCCTCCGCCAGGCTCTTCTTCGCCGCCTTTTGGGCGATCCCGCTGGTTCTGCAGTTTCTGCGCTACTACTACCAGAATGGGCGGGGCGCGAAAAATCGCGCTGTTGAAATCGAGCGCGAGCTCGAGCGCCAGCTGGACTTGACAGCGCTGGACGAAGAGGAAGAGGCGCTGGTCGAAGAGCGCATTGCCAAGCGGATTACAGCCCGCCGCTTGCTCGTCGCCCATCTCTTGACCATCGCGCTGACGCTGCCCTTGCTCTGGCTAGAGGCGCAGTCGAGAGGACTCGGTTATTTTGACCAGCTCAATCTGACCCGAATCAGCACGATTTGGGGCGCGGCCGGTATTTTGCACCTGCTGCGATTTTATTTCGTACATGGCAAAACCGCGGCCGGGCGCGCGCTCAAGATAGAAAGGGAAGTCGAGCGGCAATGGCATCGTTCGCTCGCACGGGCGCGCGGACGCAGGTATTCGCTTGAGGCGCTTGAGGCGCCAGATTTGATTGAAGAGAACGATGATTTTGGCCTTGATGGCGACCTTATCACGCTGCGGTCGGCGCGCATCACCGCGGAAGGCGAGCTGGTCGACGATGTCTTGGACGAAGAAGCTTTGTCTACTCCACGCTATGCCAGATAACCGCGCGAGGCAGACCGCCATGAAATACAAAAGCAAGCCGATTCATAAAGTCGAAATCCGCGAGGCGGTGGAAAGGAAATTCCAGGCGCGCGGGGCTCTCATTTTCCACGCTTGCCTCTTGCTAATCGGAACCGCGCTGTTCCTGGCTTATCTGCCGACAGCCTGGAGCAATCTGCTTTCATTTCGCTGGGACAATGCACTCGCGGACTCAGCAATGTTATATGGCGTATTGGCTCTGTCCTTTGCTTTGAATTTCTTCCGTTATCATTTCCGGCATGGCGCCGGCTACGAAAAACACCAGGCGGAAACCGCCGCCAGGATCAATCGGCGCTTGGGGCGGACAGCCCCCGACGAATGGGAAGATCAAGAAGAATTGATCCGCATCCAACAGCGGGACAAGTTGAGAAACCGCCGTTTGCTCTGGCAGCACCTGGCAGTATTTCTTAGCTTCGGCTTTACCCTCTTTTTCAGCCAGTTGTCCATAGTTGCTAGAGAAGGCTTTAGCGACTGGTCCGCCATAAGCGCCGGGCTTAATGTGATGGGCGTCTGGGGCATCGGCATGCTGGCGCACAGCCTGCGCTTCTACCTCGCTTATGGCGCTTCGCCCGAAAAACGACAGGCCAGAATCGACGCGGAAGTGGCGCGGGAACTGGCTGATATGGCGGCTGCGCGCCGCCGCCGCGATGCTGCCGCCGCCAGGCGCGCAGTTCAAACGGGCAGTGCGGACGAGGATGAATATATCGCAGCCGAGCGCTTTGCAGCGGCGGAGCGAGAAAGCCGCCAAGCCGGAAGCTGAAGGGCATAGGGCGAGCGCCGCATCAAGGACCAAGATATGTCGCATGTCTCATAATTCTAGAAAATGCAGGGGTGTCTCGAGAGACGCCCTCGTTATTCAAACTGATACCATTTTATACGATTACTCCGCTGCCCCGACCGCAACTTGCAAACTGGACTGCAATTGGTGCTAAAATAGGCTAGTACGCTGTGTGAGAATTGCCGCGCGACTTTGCGCCGCCGTTTTCACAAGGGTGGCTGTACATCTGTCGGAACTGTGGCAGACTTGTTCCAGAGCTACGGCAACGCAACAGAGGTGGCGCGGCGGTCGTATAAGCATTAGACCCGCGCTTGATTGGACACGACGGACACATGATTCGTTTAAAACGACGCAACACAGCCTGGTTGATCGCCATGGGGCTGCTTATCGGTTTCGCCCTCTTGGCCGCGCCGGTCTCCGCCGCAGTCCAAATCTCGCTGCTGGGCGCATTCGCTGTCGCTGTAATCGCTTCGTTAATCGAACTGGGACCCGACCGCGAGACCCTGCTGGATGTATTGCACCGCGCGCCGGTGCGCCGGCGCATCACGCCGCAGGCGCGCGAAGCGGCCGAGCGCGCGGCTTCCCGCGCTGGCTACTTCAACCGCAGCGGCATCGTCTTGCTCGATATCGGTTTGATCGCCATGCAGACGGGGGTCGATGGCTTGGCGATGCGGCGCACGCGCAATATATCCAAGGACGACGATGGCGTCCGCCCCTTCATCACCTTGTTCGTCGATAATGAAGAAGCCGATCGGCAGGCGCTGGTCCGCTACGAGATTTACAATCACCTGGGCGAAGAGCAGTTCGTGCACGAAATGAAGACCTACCTGCGCGAAGGCGAATTGGAATTGCTCGCCGAACATCAACTGCCGCTGGCGGGCAATACCAGCATCGACGGCAGCGGCGATTGGGACTTGCGGGTCTATGTCGACAACAACCTCATCGGCATGCACGACTTGATGCTGGCGCCTTCGGTCAACGAACGCCGCCGCCGCCTCAGCGGAGAAGCGGAATATCAAGAGCCGCTGACGAGCCGGGGACGCAACCTGCAAGACGCCGTTATCGTCGAAGAAGCGCAAGAGCCGGAGACGATGCAGTTAAAAGACCTGCTGCAGCAGCCCAGGTCGTCGAGCCGCAGGAACCTGTCGCGCAACCGCCGCTAAGCCGCGCGGCGCGCAACCGGCGAAAAAAGTCTGCCGCGCTCACGGGGAAAATCCTGCTGCTGGCAGTTATGTAATCAAGCGAAGGACCGTCTATGGACAACAATCGCAATACCTGGTTTCTGGCGTTTATCCTGCTGGCGCTGGGCGCTGTCGCCTTGCTGGGCAACAGCTTCCCGGTGATCTTGGTATTGTTGGGTTTGCTTTTCCTGGTGCGCCAGTTCGACAACGACAGCGCCAGTTCCAATGTCAGGGAACAATCTTATGACTACAGTTACGACTATGAACAGCAAGAAGAGGAAGAAGAGGCTTTCGACGACTACGAAATCTTCCATCAGCAGCCCGCCAGCGCCGAACAGCGGGTCTACCGCCACGCGCTGGAATCTGTGACGCGGGCTGGGCTGGACCCCGACGAAGTACAGGTCCTCGCGGTGGATATCGGCTTGCTGACGACCAAAGAAGACACTGAACCGCAAATCTACCGTACTTGGTCCCTGCCGGACGACATCGACTATATTCAGCCATTTGTGCAAGTGCGCGTCCCGATGGAAGCCAACGGCGATATTCGCTTCGAGATCATTGACGCGGTCGGGGACCCGGTTTACATCCACGAAGATACTTTTCATTTGACGCGCGGACGCAATTTTTTGACGCCCAATACGCGTATGCCCCTGCATGATCAGATGGAATTGGATGGCAAGTGGAGCCTGCGCATCATCGCCGACGGCGTGACCATCGCCGAACATCGCTTCGAATACTCCGAGGCGACCGGCGCCAACATCCGCCGGCACATCGGCGAAGACGGCGAGATCAACACCGAGATGCGCGCCGTGATGACCGAAAACCGCCTGCCCAAGATGTCCCTCGACGACCTGCTGGCTTATCAAGGCGAAGAGGAAGAAGAACGTCGTCAGCAGTCCTGAAAAGCCCGCGAATCAATAGCCATTCCCCTGTGCGGCTCGCTTGGTCGCGTAGACAGCACAGGTCAGCCGGTCCTACATGATCGTCATTTTATTCGTGATTTTGCTGTAAGATCGGGTAGTCAATGACGAAATTCGATTCAGTGATTGTTCATTCCGCCAATATATTAAAATGCGCCCCATCAGATTCACAAACTTGACAAATCCACCTTGAGCGCTTGCAGTTGCGCGATACAGGCGCGCGCTGCCTCCGGCGAGGCGGCAAACATGGGCGCGCGCACCCCGCCGACCGGCAAGCCGCGATGCGCCATAATGCCCTTGACCACTGTCAGCCAGCCGCCACTGCCGACCACCGCGCTGACGGCGTTAAGCCGCTTCTGTAAATATTGCGCCGCTTTTAAGTCGCCGGACCGGAAGGCGGCGTGGATGCCCGCCACCATCTCCGGCACATAATTGCTGCTGCCGGAAACGCTGCAATCCAGCCCCATCGACAAGCCTGCCAGGATCAAACTGTCAGGACCGATCGCGGTATTAAATCGACCGTCTTTGAGCTGGTTGACGGCGAACATCGTCAGCAGGTCGCCGCTGCTGTCTTTGAGCCCGACGGCGTTCTCATAGTCGCGCGCCAGCCTCGTCACCAGCCCCGCCGTCAAATTGTTGCCTGTGAATTTGGGCAGGTTGTAAAAGTAGACGGGGAAATCTGGCACAGCTTCGAGGACTGCGCGGTAGTGGGCTTCCAGCGCCGCCTCGCTGTGCTGGAAGTACCAAGGCGTGATGACCGAGGCGGCATCGGCGCCGACGGATTGGGCTTGGCGGGTCAGTTCGATGGCCTCGGCTGTGGTGATGGCGCCAGTATGGACTATGACGGGCCGGCGTCCGGCTACAGCCGCGACTGTGGCTGCGGCGACGGCTTTGCGCTCTTCGATAGTGAAGAGCGGGCCTTCGCCGGTCGAGCCGAGCGGGTAGATGCCGGTCATGCCGCGGTCGATGAGAAAGTCGACCATCGGCTTGATGATGTCGGGATTGATGTCGCCGTTCGGCTTGAGCGGCGTTACGATCGGGCAGACCACGCCGCGTTTGATAGGTTGGAAGTTCATCAGTCTGGTCTTCGCTTGATGGTCACAAGCCAATTGGTCATGTGCTTATTATAACGCCTCGCTGCCGATAGCGCAGTTTCGACATCAAAAGTCTGTTCGCCTAAAACAGGCAAGAAGTTAAATCTCGGCGCCCACGGTGTTGGAGGTCTGTGTCTGCGCGACCCGCGCGGTAAATTGCCAATAATCTGAAATGCGCCCATTTGAAGACTTCATTGTGCGCCCCACCTTGATACGCTACAATACAATATAGTTTAGTTGACTGGATCTTTATTCTCGTCTGGCGGCTCTTGTCCCAATACGATCTGAATCAAGGTCTGAAATCGCGTCGCGTGCTCAGGCCAGTCAGCAGCGGAGTGATGATCCTTCGTTTGATGCGAGAGGGATGCGAGAGAAAGGATCGCCTATAGCAGTTGTATAGTTGCAAAACCAAGACGCGGAATACCATCCGTTTTGACACATGAGGAGAAGAATATGTCGTATAAATCCGCACTATTTCGCATGATTGTATTGTTGTGTAGTTTCCTGCTATTGATTGGCGGGGCTGCGGCGCAAGACGTCATCACATTGCAATTCTACTATCCAGTCGGCGTCGCGGGACCCTTGGCGCAGGCGATTGACGGCTATGTCGCTGAGTTCAACGCACTCAATGATGACATCCAAGTCGAGCCGATCTTCACTGGCGGCTACTCCGAGAACATGGCGCGCGCGACCGCCGCGATTCTGTCCGGTCAGCCGCCCGATGTCGCCATCTTGCTGGGCATTGACATTTACACGTTGATCCAACTGGAGGGCATCATCCCGCTGGATGACTATATCGCTTCCGAAGAAGGCTTGGACATTGACGATTTCTTTGAAGCATTCATGGCCAACAATATCGCCGACGGTCAAGTCTGGAGCATCCCCTGGCAAAGATCGACGCCTATTCTGTATTACAACAAAGACGCCTTCGCCGAGGTCGGGCTGGACCCGGATATACCGCCCGCAACCTGGGAAGAATTAGTAGAGTACGGTAAACAGCTCGTCGTGCGCGACGGGGACAATGTGACGCGCTGGGGCGTGGAAGCACCAACGTCATTCTGGATTTTCGCTAACTTCGCCATCCAGGCCGGGCAGCACATCGGCTCTCTCGGAGACGATCCCTGCGCCGTCTATCTTGACACTCCGGAAGCGATAGAAGCGCTGGCTTTCCTGCGCAGCCTGCAGACGGAGGGCATCATGCCTGATGGCGCGGTTGCCTGGGGCACCGCCCCAGCCGACTTTATCGCTGGAGCTTCAGCGATGATTTATCACTCCACCGGAAGCCTAAGCACGCTATTGGCAAACTCTCCCTTTGAAGTGGGCACTGCCTTCATGCCTGCTGGCGCGGCGGGTTACGGCGCCAACGTCGGCGGCGGCAACTACTACATCATGAAAGACATTGACAAGGAACGCCAGGACGCTGCCTGGGAGTTCATCCGCTGGATGGTGCGTCCAGAGCAAATCGGACAATGGGGCATCGACAGCGGCTATGTCGCGCCGCGCAACGCCGCCTGGGAAGTTGACCCCTTGATGAGCTATGCCGCTGAAGTGCCGCAAGCGTCTACCGCCCGCTTCCAGCTTGAATATGCCGTCAAGGAATTCCCGGCAACATACGGCGGCCAGGAAATCCAGGTGATAACCACCCAAGCGATTGAAGCAGTCAACACCGGTGAACAATCGCCTGAAGACGCGCTGGCTGCAGCGCAGGAACGCGCCAACGATGTGCTGACACAGAACGGTTGTGAATTGGAATAGCATACGTTGAAATCGGCATCCAATCAGCTTGACCCCGAAAAACGAAAAGGCGAGGGAAGCGGGAGTATGTCCCGCCCCCTCTCTTTTTCCATGACTCGCAGTGGTAGCGGCGCCGTCGCCTACCTCTTCCTGCTGCCATCGTTGATCTTCCTGACGGTGTTCACGCTCTGGCCCATCGTTTCGGTCATCTGGACCAGCTTCCATGCGCGCCGGGGGCGCAACCAGGTCTTTGTCGGCCTGGACAACTACGAGCGCATATTTTCCGATCCGCTTAGTCAGCAGGTAATTACAAACACGGCGGCTTATGTAACGATTGGCCTGATTCTGTCTGTCATTGGCGGGCTTCTTTTGGCGATCCTGATGAACCAGGGGTTAAGAAATATCGGCTTCTTCCGCTTTCCCTTCCTGGCGACGATTGGATTGCCGATGGTCAGTGTCGCCTCGATCTGGCTGTTCCTGTATAGTCCGCGCGTCGGTCTTTTTAATGAGATACTAGGTGGTTTGGGACTGCCGCGCTCCAATTGGCTGAGCGATCCTGACTTGGCGCTACCGGGCTTGTTTGTGGTCTATTTGTGGAAGCAGCTCGGTTATTTTGCGCTTTTCTATCTGGCGGCGCTGCAATCGCTACCCGACGATGTGCTGGAAGCGGCGACACTGGACGGCGTTACGTTTTGGCAGAAGCTGCGTCATATCATCTGGCCGCTGGTCTCGCCAACGACCTACTTTGTTTCTACGATCGCCGTCTTGAATTCCTTGCAACAGGTTGATCATGTCTTTGTTTTGACGCTGGGCGGCCCCAACAACGCCAGCAATTTGGCGCTCTATTACGTATATGAGCAAGGGTTCAAATGGTTCAATACCGGTGTCGCCGGCGCCATGACAGTCGTCCTGCTGGCGGTGCTGCTGACCATGGCCATGCTGCAGTTTGTCTATCTGGAGCGACGTGTACATTATCAATGAGCTGGATGCGAGACTGTTAATACAATGACAGGCAAAAAGCGAACCTGGCGAGAGATCCTGCCCATTGCAATGCTGGCTGTGTTCGGGCTGGTCTGGATGGTGCCGCTGTTTTGGACACTGCTGGCCGCCTTCGTGCCAACCACCGAACTCCTGAACGGGTCGCCGCTGGTCTGGCTGCAAAACCTGCACCTTGGGGCTTTCGCCGAAGCCTGGGAGGTCGCGCCTTTCCCGCGCTTTTATCTCAACACCATCATCTGGGTATTTGGCCTGCTCGCCATACAGTTGGTCACCGTTTCCCTGGCGGGCTTCGCTCTGGCTCGTATGGATTTCCGCGGCAAGGACCAAATATTTTTCTTATTCCTGACCCAACTCATGGTACCGGCCACAGTCCTCATCCTGCCCAATTATCAGACCCTCGTCAGACTGGGCTGGCTCGATTCCTATCAGGGTTTGATGGCGCCCTATATCGCCTCAGCCTTCGGCACATTCTTGATGCGCCAGGCATTCAAGCAGGTGCCGAAAGAACTGGAAGAAGCGGCGCGCAGCGACGGCGCCAACTGGCTGCAAGTGCTGTGGCATGTCTTCCTGCCCGTCACACGCGCGCCCTTGATGGCTTTCAGTATCGTCTCGATCACCTACCACTGGAACGAATTCCTCTGGCCCCTGTTGATCACCAGCAGCGTCGAGACGCGTCCGTTGACCGTCGGGCTTGCCTTGCTGGTGCAATCGTCGGAGATCGGCGCTCAGTGGGATCTCTTGGGGGCTGGCACCTTGATCGTCGCCTTGCCGATATTAGTGCTGATCGCGCTGGCGCAGAAGCAGTTTACGAATAGTTTTTTGAGTTCGGGGATTAAGTAGGCTGGTGCTCTTGGGCAGACGGCGCCGCGTTTGGTAGGTTAGAAGGTTTTGCGCTAGATCGCAGCGCTAACTTTGAGCGGGTTCGTTGCTTTCCGGCTCGGCAGCAGGTTCTGGGATAGGCGGGTCTACGCCGCGCCGTGGCGGATACATGCCCAGCCGGCCTTCGATATTGGCGAGGCGCTCGCGCACGTCTATGAGGTGCAAAGTCATATCATAAGCGCGGGAGTCATTCTTTCGGTCAATTTGATCAAATCTGGCTTCAAGTCGATCGAACCTGGCGTCTTGCGCGTCGAACCTGGCGTCTTGCGCGTCAAATCTGCCGTCTTGCGCATTGAACCTGGCGTCCATGTGCTCGCGCAAATCATTGAACTTTGCGTCTTGCGCGTCGAATCTAGCGCGAATGTACTCGCGCAAATCATTGTTCTTTGCGTCTGTTACTTCGCCGAAATCTTTGATCTTTGAATCTATCGCCTGGTTGAAATCGCGCCGTAATTCCTGCTTCGCTTCGCTAATCATGTAACGCATCATAAGCGGGATAACGACCAGCAATATCACCTCAGAAAAACCTGATCCAGACAATTCTCTGAGCAAAGCAAGTATATCCATCAGTTTCTTCCTGTCGCGAAGCGGCGATTCATGTGCTGATTATACCATCTTGTCGCGGTGGATTGCCAGTTGTGAGCAAATCGCAACAAAATAATACTATGAATGGGGCGACACCATAATCGGCATCGTCGTCGGGATCGTAGTGCAGGTGTTGAATACTATGCCAGGTTGATGCGTTATTTCGATAGCGCGGCTAGCATCCCCAACCACCAATTTGCAGACTGTAATCCCCTTGGTTTTCTATCACGAAGGCAAATGTTTTCGCTCTTCTAGGGTCTAACTCTGTAGTTCTGGCAGTGTATATCCCTGGCTTAAATGTTGTATTCGCATACCTCTGTACATTCGCCTTGTCTCCGAGTACGGTGGACCGGGTGCTCGAGATGTCAAGCTCACGCCCATCCGGTCCGAATACATCCACTCGATACCACTTGTAAGTGTTGCCAAAATACGCAACGTTAAAGTCGTAACCGCGTCCGCGATTGAGAAACAGACCAATACTACAATATCCTGGCAAACGACTATCGGTTTCGTCCAACTCCATCATATAGTCATACTTTGGTACATACAGCGAGCCTCCCTCAGCGGGCTTGGAGCGAAAGTCGTATGTATGTCCGTCAATGCGCATAGTAACCGTTGCCTCTACCCGAAAACGTATGCTCTTTGATGCATACTTTTTCACGCTGGTAAAGGTAACGGACGTTCCTCTAGTCGTCTTTGTCTCGTTCCTGGAAGAGCCGGAATCCAAGAGCGTTACCTTGTAGGAAATCGTGGTTGGCTCCGAGGGAGTTCGCGGTCTCCATCTTGACGCGGCCCATTCTACTTTGGCGCTTTCAAACTCGGTAAACGTCGATTGCAAGCTACTGGGAGCACTAAGTGTGAACGCGACCCGTGGGTGGGACGCGGGGAACCGTGTAGGCGTCGGCGTCGGTGTGACCGTTGGCGTAGATGTTGGTCGTGTCCAGCCAACCTCTGCAACTTTCGACTGAAAACCATAGCTATGTGGCTTTACACGAATCGAACCAGCCGCGCTTACGATAAACGAGACACTCTGGCTTTCCCGTACGCTCATATTGGTGATCGTGTGGCTGGTATCTAATGTGCGCGTTGGACCAAAAGCTCGGTTTCCAATGGTCCAACGCACTTCGTACGTGATGTTGTTGGAGCCGGCTGGTTTCGAGGGCATCCAATTTGACCTATTCCAACGAATTGTCCCGCTCCGAGACGAGGTATTGTAGCTGAAAGACAGATTTTCTGGCTTCGAAATCTCGTAAGCAAGCAGCGGGCTGCTTTCGGGCAGTCTCGTTGGTGTATAGGTTGGCGTATTCGTAGGTGTATTAGTCGGCGTGGCTGTAGGTGTATCAGTTGGTGTATTGGTCGGCGTATGCGTTGGTGTATCAGTTGGCGTATTGGTCGGTGTGGACGTCGGTCGCGTCCAGCCAACCTCAGCCACTTTCGATTTGAACTCGTAACTGTATTGCCCAATCTTTACCGAACCTACTGCAATTACGCTAAACCTTAATCGCTGACTCTCTTGTACATCCAGATTGGTAAACGCACGACGGTTCCCTGCTACACTATAAGGACCAAATGTGCGATTCAGGTAGATCACGCTTACTTCGTATGTGATGTTGCTTGAACCAGACGGTTTGGTAGGCACCCAGTTAGATTTGCCCCAATGAACTGTCCCACTATCTGTACGTTCATTGTAGCTAAACGAAATGTCATCCGGCTTCGAAATAATATATGACAACTGCGAACTATCCTTGGGCAGTTTCGTTGGCGTATTGGTAGCTGTATTCGTTGGCGTATTTGTGGGCGAGGGTGTCGGCGTATTGGTAGCTGTATTAGTTGGTGTATTTGTGGATGTGCTCGTCGGTGTACTCGTCGGTGTTGCTGCCGGCACTGTCCAACGGAATTCGCCAATCTCCGACTTGAATAGGTATTCGTACTCACCAATACGAATCACACCGGCAGCTTGGACGGTAAACCTTAGATTTTCCCCCAAGTATCCCAATGTGTTGCCAAAAGAGAACGCAGGCTGTTTGGACGAGAATGCGGATATTCTTGTGTTGTCCGGAGCGAATACCGAAACCTCATAACCGAAATCCGAGTCCGGGGGCGTTCTGGGTTCCCATTCGGAAGCGCTCCACTGCATATCTATCTCTTCGGTTACGTCATCAAATGAGAAGATCAAATCTCGCGGGGTCGTCAGCAAGAAGTCCAGCTGCGGGCTCGTTTCCGGCAGTCTGGAATTCGTCAACATCGCGATAGTCTCGCGAGCAAAATCAGTAATTGGCTTCATCTCGGCACCGACAATAATTCCGAAGACAATCAAGACGGCCGCTAACAAAATCCATAATAACCATGAAAGGATGCTCTTCATTGTGCAAGCTCGGTTTTACTTACAATTTTGGCACACGTCTCGCAAATATATCTAATTGGTATTAGCTTGTCAAACGAACAGGAAAGAAAAAAGGATTGTCGCAAAAATGTATGGACTTTTCTGACATCTTGTCGACTTTAATGACCCTGAAATTGATTCTAGTGCGATTGCTCTGCGTTATCAGCTACCCGCCTGCCATTCTCACGCGCATAAGCTACAATAGCCACATCACCTGCCATCCACAAAAGGAGAACCCCATGTCCACCACCAACGGTCTCCGCGCCGCCGCCAACCAGCGCAGCCGTACCCTCGTCCACGGCGCGGAACGCGCCGGCGCCCGCGCCATGCTCAAAGCCGTCGGCTACAGCGATGACGACCTCGCCAAGCCCCTGATTGGCGTCGCCAACACCTGGACCGAGATTGGTCCCTGCAACTTCCACCTGCGCAAGCTGGCGGTTGATGTCAAACGCGGCATCCGCGCGGCCGGCGGCACGCCCTTCGAGTTCAACACCATCAGCATCTCGGACGGCATCACCATGGGCACCGAGGGCATGAAAGGCTCGCTCATCAGCCGCGAGGTCATCGCCGACAGCATCGAACTGGTCGCCATGTCGAATATGCTGGATGGCGTGGTGGCGCTGTCGGCTTGCGACAAGACCATCCCCGGCACTATCATGGCGCTGATACGGCTCAACCTGCCCTCGCTGATGCTCTATGGCGGCACCATCTACCCCGGCAAGCTGGACGGGCGCGATATCGACCTGGTCAACGTCTTCGAAGCGCTGGGGCAGTTCCAAGCCGGGCAAATCAGCTATGAAGAGCTGATGGCGGTGGAGAATGTCGCTTGCCCCGGCCCGGGCGCTTGCGGCGGGCAATTCACCGCCAATACCATGGCCATGATCAGCGAGATCATCGGCATCTGCCCTATGGGCATGGGCGATGTGCCGGCCGAAGATCCGGACAAGGGAACCGTCTCCTTCCAAGCCGGGCAGATGATGCTGGAGATCTTGGAACGGGACATTCGCCCGTCCGATTTGCTCACGCGGCGCTCGCTGGAAAACGCCATTGCCGCTTCAGCCGCGACCGCCGGCAGCACCAACAGCATCTTGCACTGCCTGGCATTCGCGCGCGAAGCCGGCATCGAGTTCACGCTGGACGATATCGAAGAAATCAGCCGCCGCACGCCCATCATCGGCGATATGCGCCCGACCGGTCAATACGTCGCGCTTGATCTGTACCAAGCCGGCGGCGTGCCTATCCTGGTCAATCGCCTGATTGACGGCGGCTATATGACCGGCGACAGTCCGACAGTCACGGGCAAAACCCTGACCGAAGCCTGCGCCGACGCCGACGAGACCGAGGGGCAAGACGTCGTGCGCGACCTCGACAAAGCCATCAAGGACAGCGGGGGCTTGGTTGTGCTCAAGGGCAATCTGGCGCCCGATGGCGCGGTCGTAAAGCTCAAGGATACTCCCGCCCCGCTCACGGGACCGGCGCGCGTTTTCGACACCGAAGAAGCGGCTTTCGAAGCGGTCTCCAATCGGCAGATCGTCGCGGGCGATGTGCTCATCATCCGCTATGAAGGACCGGTCGGCGGACCCGGCATGCGCGAGATGCTGCAGATCACCGCGGCGCTCTACGGTCAAGGGCTGGGCGGGGCTGTCGGGCTGATCACGGATGGGCGCTTCAGTGGCGGCACGCGCGGCTTGATGATCGGGCATACCTCGCCGGAAGCGGCGGTCGGCGGTCCCATCGCCCTGCTGCGAGAGGGCGATATGATCACCATCGACGTGTCGCAGCGGCTGATTCATGTCGACTTGAGCGATGCCGAACTGGCGGCGCGGCGCGGACAGTGGCAGCCGCCGGCGCCAAATTACGCCAAAGGCGTCATGGCCAAGTACGCGCGGCAGGTGTCGCAGGCGCACGATGGTGCAGTGACGGGGGCTTAGGCTGTCTTGGATTTGAGATTCACGAAAAGCGCGAAACTACTCATTAGGCTCGCTTTGCGGTTCTGATTCTGACTTCCTGTGTACGATTTCAATGGGAATGTGCGCGATAGGCGATGAGACCTGTTCGTCCGACAAATGCAGTTTCAGCCAATATGTACCGTCTACTGTATATAGAATCGTATCCATAGCACCTATTGTTCGGCTTCCATCTGGTGGCTTCATTTCTAATTCTGTTGTGAAATTGCCAATATTTGCTCCAGTTGGGTCGATAATCTTGACCATGACGTCATACTTATCTTGAACGTCGCCCTTTTCACTCATCCAAGTAGAAACGAAATAGTATACGGTGGGCAAAGGCACCTCAAAAGGACGATTTTCGGGTAATTCACCCTCAAAACTTAACCGATCAATAATGTCAATCAGGCTGACATTTTTCGATTCCTCGTCGACTATATGGTGTCGACATATTACAGACCAGACGTGTTTCATCGTGCTGTCCTAACCTGTCACCATAAACTCTACCGGGCGAACGGACGAAGAACGGATATGTCTGTGTCGTACCTTACGTTCAGCAGAAATCTTGTCGCGAGAATCAGTCGAATCTTCGCAACTGAGTTGAGAATAGCTCAACTGCTTTTCAACTTGAGCAGAGCTTATACTAATGGCGTCGAACTTTCGAGATACGACATACACATCTTTTGCGAGATCTGCCGTGCGGTTACTCGTTGGATAGGCGTCATGTTCCTTCATCCCTGAAGAAGTGTCGATACTCTGTACGAGCTCTCTAATATATTCTTTGACTTGATGAGCAAGCTGCACTGACCACCACAATCCACCATGTTCGATGATCCTCCAAGTCGCCCGATATGCTAATATCGGCTTCTCTTTAAACAGACAGAATAAATAGGCAGCAATGCTTTCATCATATGAAAGTTGAGTCTCCGACTCAACTTTTATAAGCAACATCGCTATTCTCTCAAATACGGCGTCTGCTGATTCCGCGCTCCTACTGATTTCGGATCTCAGAGCGACGAGAGTTGGTTGCTGTTCCATTGCCAATAGTAGTATTTCAATTCCCCCAACTACAGAAAACTGAATCTGGAATCGAAGACTTTCAATTTCCTTAACGTACTTGCACAGTGACATTTTTCGCCCTTGTGGTATAGAAATATGCTGGTACACCTAAGTAAACAGGTACTTCTCTGTATTCGTGTTCTACCTCCCCATCTTTACCCCATTTACTTATCACTCTCAAATCGAAAGACGAAACGCAGGAAACCATACCTATATGCGAAAACATGTTTTCGAAAGTATAGAGTACCAAGTCCCCTGCAACAACTTCATCCTTCTGTATCTTACCATAACCGTCGTACCTTAGAATCTCATCAACATATTTGATGTCGACTCTTGCACTACGACTGCAAAAGATCATTCCAACACAATTGTACTCATCTTCCGACGTAGAAAGCACTCTAAGGTTTCTCTTCTTTTTTCCCTTCATCATATCAACTAATTCAGCCGTACGTATTTCAACTAGTCCATCATGTTCCTTCGACGGAATCCGATCAGAGCGCGAAAACCTAGGCACGGTAATTGGCCATCCCGAACGTGTGTACGCCACCAATCGACGCTCAGAGTCTTTGCTGATCTCGGCATCGTAATGAATCAACTCAAGGCTCATTTGTATCACTTAGAGATTTGATGAATAGCAGTGAATAGTGCTGCGGATTCTATCAAAATCAGGTTTCAATTGCCACGAACACACCATCCGCGCCAGGGCAATCGCATCAAAATCATTTTGGGGGTCATTAAAGTCTATAAGATGTCAAAAAAGCCCAAGCATATTGCGATAATCCTTTTATAGCCCTTAAAGAACCCTTATGACATGATTTTCTATTTTGATGCGATTGCCCTGCCATCCGCGCTGCCTCCCCTAAATGCCCCGCATAACACCCGCATCCTCGACCTGACGCGCCGGCTGCGCGCGGCAGTAACCGGCGAACAAATTACCTGGTCTGGCTGGATTGCGGATTCACACAATCCGAAGTTGAAACGGGAATTACTCTGGGGTCGCCTTGAAACCCTCAGCATCGGCGAAAATCTTCTTGGGACCGTGTTCGTCAAACAATACGCTGACGATCTCGCCCTTGTTCTCGACTCCGATGACCTTCCCCTTGCCAAAGCGCGGATGCGATACCGCAGCCCCGACCGGGAACGGGCTGTCAATGCCGGCGCTTGCTTTGGCGCCCGGAAAGGGAATGATCTTGCTGCGAATCTTGCTGTCGGACGGCGTGACACTGTCCGATTTCAAGTCTCGCTCCAGCCGACTGACCGATGAAGGGGAGCCGTCCCAGCGCGTCTGAGATTCGAGGCTGCGCGCCTTGTTCAAATTCGCCAAGGTCAAGGGCGAGCCATCCAGCAGATGCCTGGGCAGATCAGCCAGGAATTCTGAGGGACGGGACAAATTGCCGCCGCCGCTATACAGCGCGCGCCGAAAAGCATAGCAAAGATAGAGGTTCTGCTTGGCGCGGGTGAGGCCCACATAAAAGAGCCGCCGCTCCTCCGAGATGCCTTCCAGCTCTTCAAAAGCGCGGAAGTGCGGCAGGATGCCGGTCTCTAGCCCGGTGATAAAGACGACGGGGAATTCCAGCCCCTTGGCGCTGTGCAGCGTCATCAAGGTCACGGCATCCGCGCCATCCTTCAGGGTATCGACATCGGCGACAAGCGACTGCTCAGCCAGGAATTCGTGCAAGGGCTGTTCGTATTCCAGGGCGTATTCCAGCAGACCGCGCAGCTCGCGCACGTTGTCGGCGCGTTCGGCGGCTTCTTCAGGCAGATTGCTGGTGTTTTCGAGGTGCATGGTGTAGCGGGTCTGCGCCGTTACATTGTCGAACATATTCACCAAATCGCCAATTTTCGCCAGCTCTTGCCAACTGGATAAGAGCTCGGCGAAGGCGCGGAACTTTTTCTCAGCCGCCGTCGACAGGGGACTGGGGTCGTCGTAGTACAGATGATTCAGCGCTTCGCTGATGGTCAGTCCCGCGCCAGCGACCCAATCCAAAAATGCACCCAGCGATTTTTTGCCGATGCCGCGCGCGGGCACATTGACGATGCGTTCAAAGCTGACGCGATCGTCCGGGTTGTGAATCAAGCGCAAGTAGGCCAGCATGTCCTTGACCTCGCGCCGTTTGTAGAAGCCCACCCCACCCACTAATACATAGGGCGTCGACTGGTTGACAAATGCCTGTTCCAGCGCCCGCGATTGCGCGTTGGTGCGGTACATCACAGCGAAGTCCTTATAGTCCAAGCCCTCCTGCATGCGCAATTGCTGGATCTGTTCCAGCACATAGTCGGCTTCATAGCGCTCGTCGTAAGCCTCGAAGACCTGGATGCGCCCGCCGCGGCCTTGATTGGTGTGCAAGCGCTTGGGCGTGCGATTGCGATTGTTGTCGATGACCGCGCGGGCGGCATCAAGAATATTCTGTGTGCTGCGGTAGTTTTGCTCCAGCAAGATAACAGTGGGATCGGGATAATCCTCGCGGAAGCGCAGCACGTTGCGATAGTCGGCGCCGCGGAAAGCGTAAATCGCCTGGTCTTCGTCGCCGACGACAAAGACATTGTTCTGTGGCGCGGCAAGGGTTTTCACCAATTCGTACTGGACGCGGTTGGTATCCTGAAACTCGTCCACCAGCACGATTTCGAAGCGCTGCTGATAGGCGTCCCGCAGCATATCGCTGTGGCGCAATAGCAAGACCATATTCAGCAGCAAATCGTCGAAGTCCATGGCATTGGCAGCGCGCAATGCCGCCTGATAGGCGCTGTAAACTTGTTTGACAACCTCGCCGAAATAGTCGAGGGACTGGAATTCATCCGCCTGAATCATTTCGTTTTTGGCTTTGGAAATCCTAGCCAGGATGGCGCGGGGGTTGAACTTCTTGGGGTCGATGCCGACGCGCTTGACAACCTGCTTCACCAGCGCCACCTGATCGTCGCTGTCATAGATCACATAGTCGCGGCGATAGCCCAGGCTTTCCGCCTCTCGGCGCAAGAAACGCGCGCAAATCGCGTGAAATGTGCCGATTTGCAAACCGCGCATGCGATCGCCAAGCAGGGCTTCGACGCGCGAGCGCATCTCGCCCGCCGCCTTGTTGGTAAACGTGACCGCCATGATACGGTGATGCGGGATGCGCTCCTCGCGGATTAGCCAGGCGATTCGTCTTGTCAGCACGCTGGTTTTGCCGCTGCCGGGTCCCGCCAAGACCAATACAGGACCAGAGCCGGTGGTGATGGCGGCCGCCTGTCGCTCGTTCATGCCTTCGATGAGGAAATGCTCTTTCATAGCGCGGATCTCCAATGCCAAGTCATGCACCATTGTAGCAGAATAAATGAGCTATAGATTTATACATCTAACCAGGGGCAACGAGCGGATTTACAATGACCGCGTTCATCCGCTTAGGGCGCGGGCGTACCCAAGGGAATGGAGACGATTGTCGGCTGAAAAATGGCTTGTTCCGGCGTCGCAGTCGGCGCCGGATTCTCCAGGCGCAAGTTGATCTCGGCGTTGATGTTGCCGCCGCCGCTTGAATAAGCCGCCAGCCGCAAGATATAGTCGCCATTCGGGACGCCCAATAAGCGCGTATCCCAAACACCCAAGACAGTGCCGTAGTTAGGCATTTCGACCAGAGCCGCGCTAATCGGCAGGAAATTGTCCGGATCGTCGCGAGAAGCGTAAACCAGCTCGAAGCGGCCGAAATCCGGACCGCGCGCTTGACCGCGGATTTCCACGGCGTCGCGGACAACCGCGCCATCATTAGGCGCGCTGATGTTGATCAAGGGCAAGGGTTGGCCCTGCGCGCATTCGGCTTGCGGCATAGGCAGCACAGGCAACTCCATGCCAATGCTCTTGGCAAAGGCATTGCCCTCGGCGGAGCCTGCCAGCCAGTCCAGCGCCGCCGGGTCATCAACCGCGACGAAAGTCTTTTCGATGATATTGCCGCTACAGAATTCATTGGCGAGCAAGCCGGTCCAACTGTCGACGGTCAATCGTTTGATATAGGCTTGTTCGGCCGGCGGGGGATATTGTTCGTGCAGGAAAAGACCTGTGCTGGGATCGGGACAAGTCGGATAATTGAGCGTGCCGGTCCTGCGGCAGATCTCGCGCGCGACCACGCCGCCGGGATTTTCGAATGGCGCGGGCGTCTTACGAACCGAAGCGGCGGTCATCACCGCGTTCCAAACCGGCGCGGCGCTGCTGATGCCAGAGGTATTATAAGTCGGCGAATTATCTGATGTTCCCAGCCACAGCCCAACCACGGCGTCGCGCGTGAAGCCCATCGTCCACAGATCGCGCGCGCCGTTGGATGTGCCGGTTTTGGCTGCGACGAGGTTCTGCGACGGCAGGCCGATATGCGCCAGGGTCAAGGCTGAGCCGGGATTAAAACTCGGTCCGCGAGCAGCGTCGTCGCTCAAGATGTTTTGCATGAGATAAGCGAGCGCCGGCGAGATCGCCTGTCGCGCCCCCGCCCGCTCACGCGGGAGCTCGACTTCTTCGCCGTCGATCGTTTCTGTGACGCGCTCAATGGCGTACAAGGGCGTCCATACCCCCCGATTGGCAAATACGCCATAGGCGGCCATCATATCGTAGAGCGTGACCTCGTTCGCGCCTAGCGCGCTGGACAGCGTGATCAGAACGTCTTCGGGAAAAGCCAAGCCATGAGCCGCGGCCATTTCGGCAAAGCGGATCTTGCCGGCCTGCTCATAGACCTTGATGGTGGCGACATTCAGGCTGTTCTGCAAGGCGGCGCGCAGGGAAACCGGTCCGCGGAAGCGCCCATCGATATTCACGGGCGAGTATGGTCCGGAAGCCCCCATATCGTAGGTGGTCGGCACATCCCAAACGATGCTTGCGGGGGTCAGATGCTTGCCCTCCACATCTTGGAGGGCGGCGGCATAAACAAAGGGTTTGATGGCGGAACCGGGCTGCTGCCAGGTGAGGGCGTTGTTGACCTGCCCGGCATAGTCATCCTCGAAGTTGTGGCTGCCCACCATAGCGCGGATCGCGCCGGTACGGGGATCAGTGACCATAACCGCGCCGGTATTGACGCCAGTCGCCGCCCCAACCAAATGATTGACTTGATTGCTCAATGCCTGCTGCGCCGCGTCCTGCAAGGCGGGGTCCAAAGTGGTGTAGATATTGAGACCGCGCTGGAATAACCCATTAGCGCCGATTTCGGCTTCCAACTGCGCCTGCACAAAATTGACAAAATGCGGATAACGCAAGCGCACCGTCAAGGGTTCAAAGGCAGTGGTTTCGATTTGCGCGATCTGCACGATAGCCGCGCCGCCGACGATTTCTCCCCCCTCGTCGACGCGCACCAGCACTTGCGGGCTGCCGTCGATGTCGACCTCGCGCCCGTCGATGATACAGAATGGACCGCGCTGGGACCAGTCGCCATGCTGGAATTGCAAGCAACCGATATCGATCATCTTGCGCATGGTGGCGCGCATGCCAGCCACGGCAACCGGGCGATTGCTGACCGGATCGTTTTTGGCCGGCGATGGCACGATGCTGGCCAGCATGGCTGCTTGCGCGAAATTGAGCTCGGCTGCGCTGTGGCCGAAATAGAACTGCGCGGCGGCTTCGACCCCATAATTCTGGTTGGCGAAGAAAACTTCGTTCAAGTACAGCTCGAGGATGAAGTTCTTGTCGTATTGATTGGCGATTTCCAGCGCGACCAGGATCTCGTTCACTTTCCGCTGGACCGTGACTTCGCTGTCGCGCAGCACCAGATTACGCGCGATTTGCTGGGTGATGGTGCTCGCGCCGGATTCGATGCCGCCGCCGCTGATATTTTGCAAGAAGGCGCGCGCGATGGCGATGGGATCAAAACCAGGATCCTCAAAATAGCGTTCGTTTTCTTGCGAGACGATGGCGTGGATCATATAGGGGCTGACACGCTCCAGCGGGATGGTGGTGCGCGCGCCCGTTTCCTGGCTATTAAGCGCGGCGATCACGCCGCCATTGACGTCAAAGATGCGCGCCGTTTGATACTCCGGATTGTAATTTGCCAGGGCCCCGATCCGCTCCTGGAATGGCTTCACGCTGTCGCTATACCAGAACATGATGCCGCCGGCCGCCACAATCGCGCCAACCAGCGCGATCACCAGCAGCACCACCAGCACGCTGGCCAGCGCGCGCAGCGAGTCCCGCCGCCGCGATGCCAGCAATTCCGCGACGATGGGCGAGCGCTCCAGTTCATAGCCGCTGTCGATGGCGCGGGGGATCACTTCGCCGCGATCGCCAGCATCGTCAAACTGGGTCTGCGCTGGCTGTGTCCTGGCGAACTGCGGGTCCACGGCGACAGTCCGCTCTTGACCCGGCAATTCGTTTTTGAAGGCGGCCGTGCTGGGGACGGTATAGAGTTCGTCTTTGGTCGGCGGCATTCTGCCGATTTCGACGCCCCTGTCGTCAAGGATAGGCGCGCCTCTCTGCGGCTCGGTCGATCCCTGGTACGCGGGCGGCAGATCATAAACCGTCTCCGTTTGCGCGCTCCCTTCAGCGCCGGAGGGTCGCTTGTCTTGCCCCGCCTGTTGGAACGCCTCCCACTCGCGCAGCGCGGCCGGATAATCGCTGACCCATTCATTCTGGGCGCTATCGTGTCGATACCACTGCTCGTTTTGGGCGTCGATCATCCACCAAGCGCCGTTCTCGTCCTGGGTCATGCTGTCATAGAGCAGGCGCTGATATTCTTCGAAGCTGATCTCTTCGCTGTTGAGCATGTCAGTCAGCGTGGCCGCTTGATTGCGCATCTTGACAAAGCGCTCGGCAGCTTCGCGCAGGCGAGGGGCGATTTGCGGCCGCGGCGCTGCGGACTTGGCGGCGCGTTTCGGGACCTCGACGGCGGGCGACGGCGCGTCCGAGTCTTCCGGCGGAGTTTGCGCGGGCTCGTCCGCAGCCGGCGGGGGCTGCAAATAGTCTTCCGGGGGCAGCGGTTCCTGCGCTTGCGGCTGTGGATTGAGCATGCGCTGCATCATCTCTTCGGGAGACAGGGGCGCGTCTTCAGTTGACTTGTCGTCCGCAGGCGGTTTGACGGGCTCGTCGGGCATAAGTTAATTACCGTGCTCGGCTGATGTCTACGGGTTTCATTATAGTGGAATCTCGGGATTGGGGGAAATTGGGGGAATGCGTCTGAGTTCCGCGACCAGACCTTGCGCTCGTAGAATGGTATACTGGATTAGCAGCTTGTATTCAAAGAGGTTTTATACATGATGAACACAATCTACTATGGCGACAACCTGGACATCCTATGCAATCGTGAATATTTCCCAAATGATTATGTCGACCTCATTTACCTCGACCCGCCCTTTAACAGCAATCGAGATTACAATGTCTTGTTCAAAGCGGAAAGCGGCGCTGACAGCGAAGCGCAGATCACGGCATTTGAGGATACCTGGCATTGGGGTGAAACAGCCCTTTCGACTTACTTCGACCTGGTTCAGGATGCGCCGGCAAATGTTACGACCGCGATCAAAGCGCTAATGGACTTGATCGGGCACAACCAGATGATGGCTTATTTGGTGATGATGGCGGCGCGGCTAGTGGAATTAGAGCGCGTCCTAAAGCCGACCGGCAGCCTTTATCTGCATTGCGACCCGACCGCAAGCCATTATTTGAAGATTCTGCTGGACGCGATATTTGGCACAGAGAACTTTCGCAACCACATTACCTGGAAGCGCACAGGCGCGCATAGCGGCGCCAAGAAATGGGGTCCCATCTCCGACAACATCCTGTTCTATACCAAGAGCAATGACTACCAGTGGACTCGAGTCTATGAAAACTATGACGATAAGTATGTCAAGAAGTACTATCGCTACGAGGATGAGCGAGGACCCTATCAGCTTGTTAGCCTTACAGGCGCTGGAAAATCACAAGGGGATTCGGGAAAACCTTGGCGTGGGGTTGACCCTACCGAATCCGGCAGGCACTGGGCGACGCCAACCGCTTCCCTCGAACATGCTTATCCCGACCTTGATTTGTCAGAGCTCACAGTGCAGGAAAAGCTAGACTTATTGGATGAAGCTGGCTTGGTTGCCTGGCCCGTGAATGGAAAAGTTCCTCGTCACAAGCGTTACTTGGATGAAGGTGAAGGCGTGGTCATCCAAGATATCATCACTGACATTCCACCGCTTGGCGCGCATGCCAAAGAAAGGCTCAGCTATCCGACGCAGAAACCCGAGGCTTTGCTCGAGCGGATTATTCTTGCTAGCAGCAATGAAGGCGATTTGGTTTTTGACCCCTTTTGCGGCTGTGGCACGACGATAACCGCCGCTCATAAACTGAACCGCCGCTGGATAGGCATTGATATCACCCATTTGAGCATCGCTCTGCAAAAATACCGATTGCAAGACAAGTTCGAGTTGGTTTCGGGCACAGATTATGAGGTTATCGGCGAACCGACGACTGTCGAGGGCGCGAGAGAGTTGGCGACAGATGTCGAAAATGAGGGTCGCTATCAATTTGAGTGGTGGGCGCTGTCGTTGATAGGGGCAAAGCCGGTTGGCGGGAAACCGGGTTCACGGCGCGGGAAAAAAGGGGCGGACAGGGGCGTAGACGGCATCATAAACTTTTTTGAAGAAGATGAAAAAGGCAAACCCATTGCGGGTACCGTTATCGTCCAGGTCAAATCCGGCAAGGTGACATCCCGTGATATTCGCGATTTGAAAGGCACGGTCGAGCGAGAGAATGCAGCAATTGGCGTTTTCATCACGTTGGAGAAACCGACGCAGGCTATGCGGAAAGAGGGGCTGTTAGCTGGATATTACGAATCTCTGGGTCGGAATGGGAAACGCTATCGCAAGATCCAGATTCTCACTGTAGGGGATTTGCTTGAGGGCGCAGGTGTCGATATGCCCAGCCAATATACTGAAATAAAACGAGCCAGACTCCATAAGTCGGACAGTGTCAACTCCGATGGCAAGTCTCAGCAAGGGCTTTTCTGACTTGAGCACCCCATCATTGCCCTGCCCTAGACCGCCGCGGCGTCCTCCTCCACCAGCTCGTGCGGATGCGACGCCAGGTAGCGATAGACGTAGGGATTGCCGACCACAGCCATATCGGCGACCACCTCGTCGCGCCGAATCGTGAAGTGGAAGATCTCGATACGGCGCATGCCGGCGAACCAGTGCCGCCGCAGCGTCACCTTTTGGTCGATCGCCCAACCGCGGGCGACGGCAGTGAGCAGGTTGTCCCCGCCGGCGTATTGCTCCGATGAGTAGCTCCAGTGCTGCGATGTAATGTCTTGATACTGAACGCGGAGATCTTGTTCGTTCTGCTTCACGATGTCACCATTCCCAAAAAACTTAGTCGCGCTAGGCGCAATTATAAGCCCCGCAATGACAAGCGGCAACAGTGCTATTCCAAATAAAGCGATTTTAACAGCGCTTTGTCAAAACGAGGTCTATTCGGGAATGACTGCGTGATTGGGGGTGTTATCGAAGATGACGCGGAGGCGCTTTTGCACGATGAAACGCTCGATGAAAGGATTGCTTAGCACCGGCATGATCATGAGTTGCCCCTCGCGCAACAAGGTGAAATCATAAACCGTGCGCGGACGGCTGCCGCTGTTCCAAACTTGACGGGCGCTCACGCGGGGCAGCGCCAAGACCCAACCGGAGCGCATGGCGGTGATCAATTGACTGGCGGCAGCGTATTCTTCGGATTCGGGGCTCCAGTATTGGCCGCTTTCGGTGAATTTCTCATGTGTATAAATGGTCTGACCCAGCTCCATGATGGGTCCTCCGTATTTGATGAGCTGCACAGCGGCGCTGAAAATGCCAGAAACGCTATGTTGCCCCAGTCGAAATAATTGTGTTAATAAGCCTCATAGCATGAATGTTAATGCCTATAACTTCATTATATGCGAAAATGCCTGCCCAACAGTAAAAATAGAATAAAATCGAGATCGCCGATGTCGTTAATTTCAACTATAGGCGGGGGCGAGCAATGCGCCCCCGCCCGCTTTAGACAGTTTTTCGCGCGCAGCTTAGGGAGCGCCGCTGCCGTCCACACCCGCAAAATACGCTTCCAATGCGTCCAGCATCGCCGCGGCGCCTGTTAGCGGCGGGGTGATTAGGACAGTAAAGCCAAGTTCGTGGGAGCGTTCGGCTGTCACCGGTCCCAGGCAAGCGGCGGGCAAGGCTTTCGCGGCGGGCAGGGGACAGCGCCGCGTGAAGTTGCGCGCGGCTGATGGGCTGACAAAGGTCAAGGCGTCGACGGCGCCATCCGCGATCAATGCTGGCAGATCGGCGCCGCCAAGCCCCAAAACCGTCTCGTAGGCGATTATCTTGCGCACCTGCGCGCCGCGCTCGCGCAGGATATTTGCCAAATAGTCGCCCGCCACAGTCGACTGCGGCAACAGGATGCGACTGCCGGGGTTGATAGGCAGGGCGCGGGCCAGCGCATCGCTCGTCGCGGCGGCCGGGCTGATATCGGGGATCGGTCCCAATAGATCGCGCAATGCCGCTGCTGTGGCTTTACCCACCACCGCAATGCGGACGCTCGTCCAGTCGGGCGCTAGTTCCAGCGCTTGAAGGCGCTGGGCGATGGTCGTCACGACATTGACGCTGGTGAAGAGCAGCACGTCAAAGCGAGCCAAATCCGACAGTTGCTCGTCCAATTCGCGATTGTCCGACGGCGGCTTGATGGCGATGCAAGGATAACTGATGGGCACTGCGCCTCGCTCGCGCAGCGCCCGCTCCAAAGAAGCCGCTTGATTGAGAGCGCGGGTCACGACAATGCCTTTGCCTGCTAGGGCAGATTGACCGGGCATGGCTGTTTTCATTCCTTTTCCGCCTTTCCCGCTGATAAAGCGGCTTTTGCTATGCCAGCGAGGATTTGACGCGCGCCTTTTTCCAGCGCTTCTTGCGCCAAACGCGCTCCCAGCTTTCGCGCCACAAGCACTGCGCTAGGACCAGCAGGGGCCTGGGTTTCGCCGGACACATCAATTTGATGACGGCCATCAAGCGCTGTCACGCGCCCGCGCAAAAACAGCTTGCTATCCACGACATAAGCGTAAGCGCCGACCGGCAGGGCGCAGCCAGCCCCGAGAGCCTGGAGAAAAGCCCGCTCCGCTGCCGTGGCTTGCGTGGCATGCGCGTCCGCCAGCCGCGCCAGGAAAGCCAGTGAATCGGCTTCACAGCGGCATTGAATGGCGAGCGCGCCCTGCCCCGCGGCGGAAAGCATCTGCCGCAGCTCCAGCGTTTCGCTGATCTGCGACTGCAAGCCCAAGCGTTTCAAGCCGGCGGCCGCTAATATGATGGCATCATAAGGACTGTCGTCCATCAGCAGCTTGTCAATTCTCGTGGGCACATTGCCGCGTATATCCAGCACTTGCAGATCGGGGCGCAGCGCCAGCAACTGCGCGCGCCGGCGCAAGCTGCCCGTGCCGACGCAAGCGCCCGGCGGGAGTTCGGCAAGCGCGCGCCCGCCCCGGCTCAGCAATACATCGCGATGGTCGCCCCGCTTGGGTATGGCGCCGATGGCCAGCCCGGCGGCATTTTCCACCGGCAGATCTTTGAGGCTGTGTACGGCGAAGTCGATTTCGCGCCGCCGCAGCGCCTGCTCCAGCGCTTCGGTGAAGACGCCCTTGCCGCCTATCGCAGGCAGCGCCGCGCGCTGATTCAGGTCGCCGCGCGTCTGATAGGTCTTGATTTCGACAGGCAGGTCGCCGTGACAGTCGCGGATCAGATCGGCGACATGATTCGCCTGCCAAAGAGACAGCTTGGAGCCGCGCGCGCCTATACGGACTGTTGCAAACACTTCATCACCGGGCTGCAAAATGACCAGTTCCTTGTGAAAATTATACAACGAATACAGGCTAATCGTTGAATTTGCCAGGCGACGTTGTATGCTAAAAGCTGCCAACTCATTCGTCATTGAGGCGGAGCAACGTTGTAAATTTCAAGGTAGATTTCAAGACGGAGTCGCCAATGCGCCTGCTTAGCATGCTTTCCTTTATCACACTAATCACACTAATTTTCTTCGCGCCGATAACTTTGACGGCGCAAGAATCGGCTGCCGATATCGCGTATGACCCGGCCGTCTGTTGGTCTGGCGCGGACGACAGCGCGGCCTGCCTGGCAATGATGGCGGCGCATCCGCGCCCACAACTGGACGAGATCCTGCAAGACCGCTATACCCTCGGTCAGTTCAGCTTTTGGCGCGTGGGTCCACAAGCGGTCAATCTCTTCGACGCGCCCGGCGGGAATGTGATTGGCCAGATACCGGCCGGTTTCAACTTTGTCCATGCCACCAATACCGATGTCGATGGCTGGATTCAGCGCTTGGGCGGCGAATGGATCGCGCGCGCAGACGCCGAATATACACGAGCCTCGACCTTCACGGGCTATTTGTTGCCGGCGGATTGGCGGCATCCCTTCGCCATCATCCTGGACAAAACCGGCATTTACACCTCCTTGCGCCCGGGCGAAAGCGGCAGCGCGGAAAGCGGCTATGTCACCCGGCGCTATGACCTGGTCAATATATTCGCCCGCCAGGAAGACAGCGACGGCAAGGTCTGGTACTTGATTGGTCCCCGTCAATGGCTGCGGCAAGAGTTCGTCGCCATGTTCGCGCGGTCCGAAAAACCCGCGGGTCTTGCCGGTCGCTGGCTGGCGGTTGATCTCTTTGAGCAGACGCTCATCGCCTACGAGGATGAGAAGCCCGTCTTCGCCACACTCGTTTCCAGCGGCTTGCCAGAATGGTCAAGCAACGAGGGAATATTCGAGATCTGGGCGCGGCTCGATCGCGATTCTATGAGCGGCGCCACCGGCGCGCCCGATGCTTATGCCCTGCAGAATGTACCTTGGACGATGTATTTCGACGGCGACATCAGCCTGCACGGGACCTACTGGCACGATGACTTCGGCTATCGGCGCAGCCACGGCTGCGTCAACCTGAGCATCAGCGACGCGCGCTGGCTCTATGAATGGACAGCGGAAACGACAGCGGATGAATCCGGCGAGAGCCTGAACCAGGTCTACGTCTTCAGTTCGGGGCAGTATGCCGGGGAGCAGCCGCCCGCCTAAACCGTATGCACGGTCGGTTCATATCCCAGCAAGTCGCGGACGCGGTCGTAGCTGACCAAAGTTTGGGCGCCGGCAATCGCTTTGCTGCGCCCCCGCGCCTCCGGGAAGAAAATCGCGAGCAGCGCTTCCGAATCGTAATCCAGATAGTTCCTGTCGCTGTTGACGAAGAGCGGATGCGCGCCCGTGAAGTCAGCCCTGAGGGCTCGCTCAAATGCCTGGGTGGAGTCGTCGGTATGGATGAAGGTCCAAAAGTTGAGGCGATCGAAAAAATAAGCTGAAAACAGCCAGCTTTCAACTTTAGCATTATTCGCAATATGCGACGCATGATCAAAGTCGCCGGATTGAACTGCCTCGTATTCCAAGATGCGCCGCGCGCGCAGTTTCAGCGTTTCAGCCCGAGCGGCCGCCAACTGCCGGCGCTGCTCGCCCACGGGCAGTTGCCTGAACGCATCAACCGCTTCTCGCTTCGCTCGCAGATCTTGGCGCAACTGACGCTGCTCGATCAGGTCCTGCGTCCAGACGGCCGGGAAGCGGAAGGAGACGCTGCTGATGCCGGCGCGCCGCCAATAGTAGGCGGCGATCTGCTCGACCAATTGCTTCGAAAAAGAATAGGCGTCGGTGGTGTGAAGCGGATGCGCTTCATCCAATGGGAAATAGTCGAACTGACGGTCGTCGCAGCCCCAGTATCCGCCAAGCGCGTTAATCGAGCTGGCTTGCGCGATGCGTTTGACCCCGGCGCGCGCGGCCGCTTCAAAGACATTGTAAGTGCCGGCGACATTAATTTCGAAGAGCTCGTGACTAGGATGAGTGCGCGTGCTGGGAATTGCCGCCAGATGCGCGATGGCGTCGCAGCCTTCGACATGGGTCCGCAGCGCCTCGTAGTCGCGAATGTCACATTGCGAATAGGCGACGCCTTGCAGGTCGCAAGCGGCGTCGACGCCAATAACCCGCAGATCCCAGCCCAGCTCCACAAAGCGCTTTGATATGGGACTGCCAACAAGTCCCGCGCCGCCAGTGACGAGTACGCGCATTGCCTAGCCCGAAGCCCGCATCTTGAAGGCGATGGGCGCGGCCAAAGCCAGCGATGAGCGGAAGGTCAGCAAACCCGTGGCGGCCTCAATCGAAAAGACAGCGGCGTTGTCGGTATGGCGATTGCCGACCACCAGATACTCGCCGCGGGGATCAATCATGAAGGCGCGGGGCCAAGCGCCACGAGTCGATTCGTTGGCGAGGTAGCGCGGCATGCCGTCGGCGTCCAAGCTGTAGATCACAATGGAGTCGTGCCCGCGATTCGACCCATAAAGGAACTTGCCATTGGGGTGGACATGCACATCCGCGGTGTTATTGGGACGCTCGGATGGCTCTTGATAGCCGGCGGGCAAGGTACTCAAGATGGGTCCCGCGGTCCAGTTGTCAGCTTCGTCATATCTAAATGTCGCCAAAGTGGAATCGAGCTCGTTGATGACGTACATCAGCGACAAGGTCGGATGGAAGGCGACATGGCGCGGTCCGGCGCCTGCGGGCAGCTCCAGGGTACCCGACAAGTTCAGCTTGCCGCGCTCCGCATCCAGCGCATAGAGGTAAACCTTGTCCGTGCCCAAGTCTGGCACAACCGCAAAGCGATTATCGGGCGTGGTGACGATCATGTGCGGATGCGAGACCTCTTGCCGCTCGGGATTCACGCTCTTGCCGTCATGCTCGATCATCTCGGTTGCCGCGCCGATGAGGCCGTCGCTGTCGATGGGATAAACGCGCACATTGCCGCGGGTTTTGCCGACAATGTAATTGACCATCAGCAGGTTTTTCCCGCTGTCGTCGACGACCAGGTAGGCCGGCGACGTGCCGGCCGCGGGCTGGCTGTTTATTGCCCGCAGCAAGCCCGTGTCGGGCTCAATGGCGAAAGACCAGACCCGCACATCGTCATCCATGGAGCTGGCGACCAAGAACCTGCCGTTTGGATGGGGATTGAGATAATGGCATTCGCGGATGTCGGCGACCTGCTGCACGGGCTGCAGGGCGCCGCTGGCGTAATCAAGTTCGGCGACGGTGATGCCGCAGGCTCCGCCGCCGCCATTGGCGATGTAGACTAAATTTCGCATAAGTTATCTGTCCTTCACTGAGAAGATTTCTCGCGTGCAAAAGCATGCTGCAAATATGAAATCATGCAAGAGATGAACGCCGCTTGAGCCTGGGATTATAGTTGCGTGATAGTTCGCTCCCAAGACCTTGATTTATCTCTTGCATCGAATAAATTGAAAATATCTAGGCAGTATACGTCAATAATGCCTGTCTAGTAAATTCTGTATTCATATAACTTGGAGGTGGAGACTTGGACAAACGACAGCAGTTTCCTTCGTTCGACATTGATCTATAGGAGGCAGAGCTATAAAAAGGATGTTCGCGATACTGCTATTGCTTTTGGCAGTTGCGGTTCAGATTCCCGTATCGGCGCATGGTCCCGCCAAGTTCACATTTGACTATATGTTGGACGGCGGCGGTTGGATCGACTTCGCGCATTTCGCTAGTTCGGGCTATTGCACAGCCAGCCGCAGATTCAGCTATGGCTCCATCGCAATCACCCTGAAAAACAAGGGACTGCGCAGGTATGGCGCGTTGCGTCATGTCAGCGGCGACATCAGGGATGTCGACATCACCGAGGGAGAAAAACAGTCAGACGGCATCCATGGGTTTTATCTCAGCGCGGTCCTCCGCTACAACGTCTGGATAGACGGCAACTTCCAGAAAAAGACGACTGGCATGGATTGCAAAGCAATCATCACGGGTTGGGTCTAGCGCAGACTACTGTAGGAAGGGAATGGTCAGCTCGGCGCTGCGCGTAGACACCGCAGGTCAGCCGCCCCTGTGCTTAGTTCGCTTGCGTATTGTAATATAGTCTGCAATTCATTATGCTTGCCACAAGGCTATGATTAAAGGATGGAATTTGATGCTAAGATTGCTTGCAGCCGCAACAGTTCTGAGTCTGTTTTTGGCTTTGCCGGCTTTGGCGAACCCTCAGACGCAACAGAAAAATTATGGCGCATCCGGGCCGTTATTGGCAACGGTCTTCGCAGGAGACACTTGGGATTATGTGACGAAACCGGGGGAAGCATTAAGATACTGTTATTGGGGTATCACGCTCGACTGGGTGGAAGACTTTAATGTCGCGAAGTATCAAATCCGCTTTAATGCGCCCGGGCGCGGCGAACCGAAGTGGTCGACCCATGTGCCACAACACGTTTACGAGTTTGGACACAATTTTCCATCGGGCGCTTGGCTAAACAATAACAAGGGCGGGAAGTGGTTAGATCATCCTTGGGGCGATACTTGGAGGTATTCACGTTTTCTCTCGACAGGAAACGCAAGCAAAGTGCCCATCGAATTCTTAGGCGACAATCAGAGAGTTCGTCTGCGCGCACGCGCATTGGATGAGCGCGGGAAGATTCTCTACAAGTCCGGTGTCGTCACAGTGAAGCTGGGCGCAGTACCATTAGACGGTTGCTATCTAGGCGAGTGAGCAAGGATTTAAGGGTAAAGAACCTCGCAAAATAAACTTCAAAGCCCCGCAATTTGTGAGCGGGGCTTTCCTTTTCGTCTAGTCCTATTGAATCCGCTGACGCGATGCCAGCGATCAGATTTTCAGTGTATTGGCGACCTTATCTGCCGACCACGCGCCATTCGATGAAAGCCATCACGAGACCCATCAACACACCCATTGCCAGCAAAATTCGCCAAGTCAAATCCGCCCGCAGTTTCTCGATTTTTGCGTCGAGCCCCGCGATATCCGCTTTAGTGGCGACGTGCTCGCGGCCGCCTTGCAATCTGGCAATCTGTACCTCATTCTCCCGAACGCGATCGCTTAAGCTAATATCGTTCATATTGGATTGCGCAGCCATTCACCACCCTTTCCCCGATAGCGTCGCTATGCGGCCGACAGCAGTTTCAACGCTAACTAAAATCTATCGCAGCATTAGCCGCTTGTCAAGCGAGCTAGCGCGAAGCCACGCGGGCGTAGCGCCAAACCGCCATCGGCAGGAATACCGCCACGATGCCGGCGATCCACAGCAGCGAGAGGACAATTTCGTCCGGATTAACCGTGCCCGTCATCAGGTCGCGCACGGTATTGGCGACGACGCTGACCGGTTGATTCTCGGCAAAGGTACGCAGCCATTCAGCCGTCATGGTGCGGGTCGGGACGAAGATCGAGCTGGCGAAGGTCAAGGGGAAGAGCCAGATAAAGCCGGCTACCTGCGCCGCTTCCGGGTCTTTGACAAAGAGCCCGATGGTGGCGGAAATCCAGGTGACGGCGTAGCCAAAAGCCACAGCCAGCGCCAAGCCCATGATGCCGCTGCCCCAATCTTCAAAGCGAAAGCCGATGATGTAGCCGGCGACGATCATGATGATCACGGTGAATAATCCGCGCAGGGTATCGGCGCTGGTGCGCCCAGCCAGCACAGCGGCCCGCGACATCGGCAGCGAGCGAAAGCGGTCGATGATGCCGCGCGAGAGATCCACCGCCAAGCCGACCGTGGTATTGGCGGAGGCGAAGAGGATCGTTTGGATGATGATGCCCGGCAGCAGAAAGTTGATGTAATCGCCACCGGTGGAGAAGCTGATGGCGCCGCCAAAGACATAGGTGAATAGCAGCAGGAATATGACGGGCTGGATGGTAGCGAATACCAGCAGCTCCGGCTGTCTTTGGTAGGCGAAAAGATTGCGGCGCATGACGACGAAGGTGTCGCTGAAATTCCACAGGAAACGCTGGAGGCCGCTGGATTCGCCAAGGTCCTGTCTAAAGGCGACGCTTGCGGTATTTTGGGTCATGGTGCTTGTCCTCGTATATATGCGAAACTGGCTTGGCTAGGCGCTGCGGCGGCGGCCGAAACCGCGGCGCTTGGGTTTGGCTCGTTCTTCGACGATTTCTTCGCCTGTGATGCTCAAGAAGACATCGTTCAGCGACGGGCGGCGCAGGTTGAGCTCGGCGATATGAATCGCTTCGGCGTCCAGCAGGCGCACAACTTCGGCGATGCTTTGCGCCCCGCTCTCCACCGCGATGCTGACATTGCCGCGGCCTTCGTCTGTCTGCGGACTTTCGTTGCTCAAGGGACCCAGCAACTGCGACGCTTTGGCGGTTTCGACCGGGTTGGCGACGGTGATATCGATGAAGTCCGCGGCCATATTGGCTTTGAGTTCATCGGAGCTGCCTTCGGCGATGACCTTGCCGTGATCGATGACGACGATCTTGTCGGCCAATTCGTCGGCTTCTTCCAGGTACTGCGTGGTGAGCAGCAGCGTCGTGCCATCGGAGACCAGGCTGCGAATCGTATCCCACATGACGATGCGCGTGCGGGGGTCCAAGCCTGTCGTCGGTTCATCGAGGAAGAGGATGTCAGGTCTGGCGACAATGCTAGCGGCCAGATCGAGGCGGCGGCGCATACCGCCGGAGTAAGTCTTGACCAAGCGGTCGGCGGCGTCGACCAAAGAGAACTGTTCGAGCAGTTCTTGGGCGCGCTTGCTCGAGTCGGGGCGCGACATGTGATAGAGGCGCCCGACCATGATCAGGTTTTCCCGCCCGGTCAAGATTTCGTCAACGGCGGCGTATTGGCCCGCCAAGCCGATGATCTCCCGCACATGCTGCTTCTGCCGCAGGACGTCGAGACCGCCGACATTGACATTGCCGCTATCAGGTTTCAGCAAGGTCGTCAAAATGCGCACGAGGGTGGTTTTGCCCGCGCCGTTGGGACCGAGCAAACCCAGCACTTTGCCGGTTTCCGCCCCGATAGACACGCCGTCGAGCGCTTTGATTTCCCCGAAGTGCTTATAGACTTCTTCGGCGATTATCGCGTGATTGTTTGACACCATGTTGACCTCCTGTGAATAATGTACGATGATTTACGATGAAATATGGCTTTCAATCTTGCTTGGCTGGGGCATCTTGCAGCCCCGCGGAACCCTCGCTCTGGAAGGCTTCCAGCAGGCTCAGGACGTGCCGCAACGCGCGAATCGTGCTTTCGCGTTCCTGCCCGCTCAACGGCGCGAACAGCGCTTTCGCCAGGTTGAGATGCTGGGCATGCCCTTCCCGCAATCGTGCAGCGCCCTGCTCTGTCAGGCTCACCAAGACGCTGCGGCGGTCTGAAGGATTTTCTTGGCGATGCACCAAGCCCTCGGCTTGCAAGCGGTCAATCATTTGGCTGGCGTTGGAGCGGCTGGAGAAAAGACCTTCGGCGAAGAAGCTGACGGGCTGTGGCGCGCCGGCGTCATCCAGGCGCTTGAGGAAAAAGAGCTGCGTCGGACTAATGCAATCTTTAACCAGTTGCTGGTCTGAAAGCTGCCGCAACTGGCGATTGATGCCCGCCATCAGACGGAAGAATTCTTCTTCGAATGTCGGCGCTTCGCCCAGCTCAGGCAGCTCGCAATAGTTCATATCTGAATTATCCATATATGAACTATACAGATTCTTATTGAGATGTCTATAAGAGAATTGTTAGAAACAGTTCCGATGAGGAATTGGAGGGTTTAGCTTTCGACGAAGACGACTTCGAAGATCTTGGACCATTTCTTGCCGGTGATGAAGAAGGTCTCGCTTTCGGGGTTCCAGGCGATGCCATTGAGCACGCTGCCACGCTCGAGCCCGGCTTTTTCAGCCTCGCTCAACAATCCACTGGCGTCGATGACCGCCACAATTTGCCCGGAGAACTTGTCAATGCGGAAGATGTAATCGGTATTCCAGGCGTTGGCATAGACATAGTCGCCGACGCACTCGAGCTCGTTGAGCAGCTGGGCTGGCAGGATTTGGCCTTCGTAGGTGACCGCGCCACGGAAAATCAGCTCGAAACTCCCTGGATCGCGCAGGCTGAGATAGGAGCTGCCGTCGCTCATGAACAAATAGCGCCCGTCATAGCAAAGTCCCCAGCCCTCGCCCTCATAGAAAAACGTATCGAGCGGTTCAAAGCTGTTGAAATCGTATACAAAGGCGAGCCCGGCTTGCCAGGTCAACTGAATGAGCCGGTCGCCGACGCGCACCAGACCTTCAGCGAAAAAGTCCTCATCAAGCGCGACCGTTTCTAGCGGCAAGCCCGTCTCAATCTCTACTCGGCGCAGCGTGGATTGACCGCGCAAGCCCGTCGATTCGTAGAGATAACCGCTGTCCCAGAGCAGTCCTTGTGTAAAAGCCTCATCGTCATGGGGGTAGACTTTGATCACCTCGGGCAGCAATATGGGCGCCTGCGGCGCTTGCGCGGCCGCTGAAATCGCTAGGACGGCGATAAGCAAAGCTAGGATCAACTGTCGTCGCACGGGATCATCCCCCCAAGGACAATTGCTGGTTAAACAGGCTGGCTTATGCTAGCAGCCGTCGCCGACTGTCCGCCAGACTCGATTTGAAAGCGTTAAAAGCAAAACTCATTGGCTATTGGCATCGGAATGAAGCCTAATGCGATGATGGATTAGGAAACTTTGGTTAGTTTTTACAGAAAATCAGGGGCAAATTCGATTAGATTCGCTGTGGATGTTGTAAGAAACGTCCAATAAAATGGCGCTGTTAACTTTATAGGACTCTAGCAGAAGGATAAATGGACATGGCAAGGTATGTTCCCCCCGCTTCCGCGATGGAATCACCCGCCGCCCTGCTGGCTTGGGCGCATGAGAATGACATCGTTGAAGTCGATTTGCGCTTCGTCGATATTCGCGGCGTCCCGCAGCATTTCAGCATGCCGATACAATCAGTCGACGAGGGCGCTTTTGAAGACGGCTTTGGATTTGACGGTTCGAGCATCCAAGGTTTCCAGGCGATCAACGAATCGGACATGATCCTGCTGGCGGACTTGGCCACGGCTTATGTCGATCCCTTTTTCCGTTACAAGACCCTGGCGCTCTATTGCGACGCGCACGACCCGATCAGCCGCGAACCATACGCCTTGGACGCGCGCGGCGTGGCGAAACGCGCCGAAGCCTATTTGCATGCCTCGGACCTGGCTGACATCGCCTACTTCGGACCCGAAGCCGAGTTTTTCATGTTCGACAACGTGCAATACAGCACATCGGAAAACAGCAGTTACTATCGCGTCGATTCCTTCGAGGGTGACTGGAACAGCGGCAACGAAGATCCGGCCCAGGGTCACATGAATCGAATCAAGATGGGCTATTTCCCGCTGTCCCCGCTCGACAAAACGCAGGACGTGCGCGCCGAGATGGTGCAGACCATGCTGGATGTCGGCATGGAAGTCGAGGTGCATCACCACGAGGTGGGCGGCGCCGGGCAAGCCGAGATCGACCTGAAATACGCGCCGCTGTTGCAGATGGCGGATACGATGGTGACCTTCAAGTACATCGTCAAGAATGTCGCCATGGCCAATGGCTTGCACGCCACCTTCATGCCCAAGCCGCTTTTTGAAGAGAACGGCTCTGGCATGCACGTGCACCAATCACTGTGGAAGGACGGTGTTCCGCTCTTTGGCGGCGATATGTATGCCGGCTTGAGCCAGATGGCGCTTTGGTATATCGGGGGCTTAATCAAACACGCGCCGGCAATCTCGGCTTTCACCAACCCGATCACCAACAGCTATCGGCGTTTGGTGCCCGGCTATGAGGCGCCGGTCAACCTGGTTTATTCGGCGCGCAACCGCTCGGCGGGCATCCGCATCCCCATGTACAGCAACAACCCCAAAGCCAAGCGCGTCGAGGCGCGCTGGCCAGACCCGGCCGCCAATCCCTACCTGGCTATGCCAGCACTCTTGATGGCGGGCATCGACGGCATCAAGAACCAGATTGATCCCGGCGCGGCTTCCGAAGCTGACTTGTACGAAGGCGATCACGAGACGCCGGTCATGCCCGGCACCTTGGGCGAAGCGCTGCGCGAGCTCGAGGCGAACCACGATTTCTTGCTGGAAGGCGGCGTCTTCAGCGAGGCTTATATCGAGAATTACATCGCCTACAAGCAGGTCGAGGATCAGGACGCGGTTGCCATGCGCCCGCATCCTTACGAGTTCGAGCTGTACTTCAGCATTTAGTCCGCTGATAGCGGCGATACTATTCAAGCGCAAACAGGGCGGCTGATTAGCCGCCCTGTTTATTCCAGCAAAATAATTTTGAATTCGCAGATCTTATAGGAATTACTGAGTTTCAGCATCGCCTAGGCCTTGAAAGGCGAATTCTCCCAGTCGGCATCGGCGAAGCGCGGCGCGGCGCGGCCGCCGATACTGTTCCAGGGCAGAGCTCGCTCTTTCATCCAGTCGATCTTCGCGGCATAGGCGCGTCCGATTTTTTCCAGCAATTCGATTTCCACCCGCGCGCTGCTATCCAGCGCCAGCGCCGCCGGGTCGACATCGCCGCAGTCGATTTCCAGGTTATGTTCGACATTTTCCCGGCTGAGCAGCGGATTGTAGCGGCGGAAGTCCATCTGCCTGTAAATGGCGCGAGCCATGAAAGCTTGCTGCAGCGCGGCCTCGTCTATGCCCTCGAAGATCAGGTATTCGATCCAGGACTTCAACCAGAATCCCGCGCCAGCGCCCTCAGCCGCTTCATTCGAGATATAGCCGTTGCCCAGCGACAGGTGGATGAGCTTGTCCGCTTGCATGCCCAGATATTCGACCGCCTCCACAGATACCGCGAGACAGGGATTGCCATAGCTGCCGACGCCGCCGTCTATCAGGTTGCCCTGCACGGGCGGGAAGAAAAGCGGCGCGGCCACGCTGGAAGCGACGGCGCCGGCCAGGGGCCAATGCGCGAACATGGGGGCGCCTGGTCCCTGGTTGATGATGTAATAGGTATTGCTGCTGCGCACATCCTTTGTCGTCAGCAAGATCGCGGGTTTGTCTATATCCGCCATGCGCTTGCCTGCGGAATAGGGTCCCAGCGCGTCGATGAAAGGCTTGTAGGTGTACATATAGCGCAGGCCGCTGAAGATAAAGCGCAGCCAGCGAAAGCGTTTGACCTTGCGGAAGGCGCGCGGCAGGAGGTCCTTATAGACGTCGTCCATCATCTCGCGCGCGCTCATGCCCAAGCCCAAGCCGGCGCAGATCAGCGCGCCGGTGCTGGTCCCCCCGACCAGCTTGAACAGCTCGTAAGCGGGTTTACCGGTCTGTTCCTCCAGCCAGCACAACATCGCCAAGGCTACGATGCCGCGCATGCCGCCGCCGTCGATCGACAGGATGAGGTCTTTTTGATATGGATTGAACAGGAACTTGTATCGCGGCTGATCGGCCATGTTATCGCGCGCAGGGAATCCATGAACGGTATCCCGCTAAGTTAAGCACGGCAAATCAATATGGGCAAGCGACATGCCAAACGAAGGCTTGCCAATCATGATTCCCTTGGCTATACTGTCATACACTGCGCGGGTATAGTTCAGCGGTAGAACATTTCCTTGCCAAGGAAAAGGTCACGGGTTCGAATCCCGTTACCCGCTTCGCGAAACCAATGGTCGGCATTGGTTTTTATTTTGTGAAGATTTTCCACTTTACTTGCTGATCCAGGTAAGATGCGCCTTGGCAAGCGTGTCCGCCTTAGTGTGCATTTGACGGGAATAGCGCCGGCAGGAAAGAAATTACGAAGGAGAGAACCCCTTGACTACAGCCATAAGAACCTCTGAATTCCAGGAAGACGCGCAGTTGGTCATTGACGTGCTCGGCGAAAAAGAGCAAGTTCATCTGGACTATTCAGCCGAATCCATATCCTGGTTGGACAATTACATTGACGAGCATCGCGCCGATCTAAACGATGGGGACAAACTGCTGCTCCAGGAAAAATTTGGCGCCTTCCTCGGCGAATCCATCCTGCGCAATTTCGGTGGGCGCTGGGTGCGGAATAGCGACAATCACTGGATGATCGCATTCGGCGAGACCGTAAAGGCTTCACCCTTCGAGTTGATCGCCCAACATCTGGATCATCACACAGCCCTGTCGCATGAATTCCAGCATATTCCTGATCAAATCGGCAGGAAGGCCGCGCAGAACTAGGCCGCCCCATAACCCAAAGAAACAGCAGGGCGCCGTCAGTTCGGCGCCCTTTTCATTTTTCGCGTCTTTTTCGTATTCGTCGCGGGTCGATAAGCCGCGGCAGGATCAGGCGTAGTTGTAGGCGTTTGCCGCGTACTCCCGCGCTGTCCCGGCCACTACCGCCAGGGCGATGCCCCTTGCCGCGGCCATCTCTTTCGCCTTGGCGATCTTTCGCTGGAGCCGCAGCAGTTCGCGGTCGTCGGGGTCAAAAACCAGCCCGTCATTCACCAGCAACTCGCAAATGGAAGCCAAGAACTGGTTCCTCATCATCAAGTTCGCCAGCTCCCCGATCACGCCCACGATGTTGCCCGCATTACCGCATTCGTAAGCCACATGCAGCGCCTGCCGATAGCGCGTCAATGCTTCCGGCAGTCGCTGCGCTTGTATCAAGACCTTGCCTAGCAGACGCAGTTGCTGGGCTTCTTGTTCTTTATCCTGGATCTCGCGGGCGATATACAATGCCGATGTATGGAAGTTGACCGCCTCGCTCCAGCGTTCCAATACAACGTTGGTCTCTCCCAAGCCACGCAGCACCAGCCCTTCCATGTCTCGCTTGGACTGCTGTTTGAAGAGTTCGTTGGCGCCTTCTAGCATCTCGATGGCTTGCTTGCTGTCGCCCGCGTCTAGCTGCCCCATGCCCAGCTTGTAGAGAACATGCGCCTCGTTCTGCTGGTCGTCGCGGTCGCGGGCGATGGTCAGCGCCATTTCGTAGCTTTCGATTGCCGTCATCGCTTCGTCCAAGGCTCGGTGAGCATCGCCGAGCGTGACGCGCAAGAACATCTCGGTTTCACGATCGCTCAATTCTTCCGCGAGGTGCATACCCCGCTGGATATGGCTCAGCGCCGTGACGGCGGCATCCGTGCGCACAAGCAAGCCGGCCAGCATGTCCAGCGCCGCCAGTACGCCCGCTTTGTCCTCCCCCGCTTCGTGAATCGCCAATACCTCATTAAATGTAGCCACTGCATCGTTTTCGTGTTTATGTTCGATCTGCGCCTTGCCAATCGCTTCCAGTATCTGCAAAACGCGCGGGCTGTCCTCGTGTTGGCTCGCGAGCGTGAGCGCCGCGCGCAGCTTCGCCTGTTCCAGAATCGACGGCGCGCTTTCGCTGCTCACGAGCAGGCCAGCCAGCGCATCAAGCGTTTCGAGGACGCCGTCCGTATCGGCGCTCGCTTCATAAATCTCCAGCAGTTCTCCAAAAGTTGCGGCGGCGTCAATGTCCCGCCCTTGATTGATCTGCACCTTGGCGATCGCCTTTAGAATCTGCAACTGCCTTTCGGTCTCGTTGTTCTGGCTGGCAACATGCAGGGCAGTCCGCAGCTGGTCGATATTCACGGAGCGCAATTCTTCGTCGTCAATTGAAATAAAGGTCGAGTCGTTGGCAAGGGGCGCCAGGGCTGGCTGCGTCGCTTCATCGACGTCATCTTTCATTTCAATAGTTTCTTCAAGCTCCTCTTCCTCCTCTTCACCCGAGAGGCTTTCCGTTTCGTCATCTTCGCCTGCTGGCAGGTCCGCCACAGCTAGGACCGCCTGGTCTTGGTCGGATTCTGCGTCAGCGCGTAGATCCTCGTCAGCGTCAAATACAAGTTCGCCCCCATCGCGGAGTGATTCCAGCAGCGCCAGCTCATAGGCGTAACCCGCTTCGTCTACCAGCCCGTCCACGTTGGACAATGCGTCTACAATGTTGTCCGCCAACTCTTGGTCGTCGTTCTCGGCCGCCCAGGTTACCGTGGCGATTAGGTTATCCAGTTCGCTCACCACTCGGATCAGCGCGTCGGGACCAGCGCTGTGGGCAAGCAGAAAATCGCTAGCAGCAGTCCGAACCCGCTCTCGCAAGTCAGCAATGCGATCTTCTTCAGCAGACCGGAACTGTACAAAACCCTGCACCAGAGGGTGCATGCGGTAGCATGTCTCATCAAGGCGCTGGAAGCGTTCGACAAGGAAAAGGCGCGACAAGATCGTCATGGATTGATCGATGGCCGACACAGGCATATCGCTAAGCAGGCGCAGGAAAGAGATCGTGGCTTCGCCGCGCGGCGTCGCGCCCAATTGCTGCAGCAATTCCCACAGGCGCGGATTAAGCGCGTCTAAGCTGGCCGCCAAGGCGGCGCTGGCTGCTTGACGCTCGTGTTCGTCCAGCAGCGCCAGCAAGGCGGCATGATAGCCCTCAGGCGACTGACGAGAAATGATCATGCTGCGCGCCGCCAGCACGACGGGAAAGGCTTCATTATTGAGCTGCGTTACTATGGCGGCAGCCATGCTATCGGCTTCGCTGCCTTGGATGCCAGCTTTCTGTTTGAAGAGCAGCAACGCGTCGTCTTCATTCAAGTTGCCGATGGCTTGGTTGCGCCAAGCGCCGCCCGCCAGAGCCTTCTCACTGGTGGCGACCAGCGGCAGATCCTGGGCGCAATCGTCATAAAACTGGTTCAAGACCATCTCGTCTATATTGCCGTCAAGCACGATCAGCGGCTGATGTTGCCGCAACAATTCGGCGACCGCCGCGCGCTCCCGCAAGGGGTTCGCGGCATTGCAGACATCTAAAGCGCCATAGGCGCGGCCAATGCGCGCAAGCAATTCCACCAGGGGCGGTTCCTTGACCGGCAGCCATAAAACAGACTGCTCCGGCTGCTGCACATAAACGTTGGCGATGGTGGCCGCGATCGTGGTTTTGCCGATGCTGGAGGCGCCGTGCAAGACCAGGGGTTGGTTCTGTCGCAATCGCAGGAGGAGCGCCCGCAGCAAGTCGTCGCGCCCGATGGGTCTCCCGAAGCGCCTCAGCGGCAGATCGCTCATCGTGGCGACGGCAGCTTCCAGGGGTCTCAGTTCAGCCATTTTCCCCCCAAGGTAATGTAATCCAGGTACCAAGAGTAAATCAAAGTCAAGTATAGCATTGACAAAGAAATTCGGGCAATTTGAGAGGGTGGATAATATCGGGAACTTGGCGCAGAAGTTATATCGCGGGGCAAAGGCTCTTGCCGCTCAGTGTCGATTCCGTCTATCGCCCTTTACTGGGCATGGTAGCGAGATATGGCTTGATTCTTCGGCTGACAATAACTATACTGGCGCGCAGTTTGGGCGCGTGGCGCAATGGCAGCGCAGTTGACTTTTAATCAATTGGTTGCAGGTTCGAGTCCTGCCGCGCTCAATCCCCGTCTCCCGGCATCCAAGCCCGCGGGGCGATGCCCGCGACATCGGTCTTGACATCAATGACAACCGGACGATCGGCCGCGAAGGCGCGTTCCAGCGCGGCTCCGACCGCGCTCGCTTCGGTAACGGTGATGCCGAGGCAGCCCATCGCTTCGGCGATGCCCGCGAAATTGGCGTCATCGAAGAGCCAAAGCTCGTCCGAGCCCGCTGTCGTCCCGCCATAGATGGCTTCGACGCCATCGCGTTCTTGATTGAGCGAGTGGTTGTTGTTCACCAAGATCACAGTATTGACGCCGCAGCGCGCGGCTGTCTCCAGCTCCGCCAGGTGATACCAGATGCCGGCATCGCCGGTGAAGCAGAGCACCGGCCGATCGGGCGCGGCGCATTTGGCGCCGATTGAGGCCGGCATGCCCCAACCCAGCGAACCGGAACAGCGGATATAAGACTGCTCGGGATGGCGCAGGTCCAGCATGGCGCCGGTCCATACGCCGGAGTGCCCGGTATCGGAAACGAGAATCGCATCGGATGGCAGATGCTCACTCAATTCTTTGCAGAGCCGTTCGGGGCGCATCGGCACAGAGTCCGAGTGGTAGCGCGCGCCGATCTCGTCCCACCAGGCTGCGACCCGCTCCCGCAGGCGCTCGAGCCAGGCTCTACGCGCGGGAAAGCCATCCGTGGAAGCCAGCATCTGACGCAGCGTAGCGCGGACGTCACCCTGCAAGCCCAGCTCAACCGGGTAGTTGCGGCCGATCTCGGCGGGATTGATGTCGAGCTGAAGGACGCTGAGACCGGGCGGCGGAATCGTGTAATTGTTGGTGAGTTGCCCACCGGTATGGCTGCCAATATAAAAGACGAGATCGGCCTCGCAAAGAATCTGATTGGCGCAGGCGCGCGAATATGAACCTGGCACGCCGACCGCCAACGGATGATCGGCGGGGAACATCGCTTTGGCGTTGAGCGCTGTCGCGACGGGAATCGAGAGTTTTTCCGCCAGCGCGATCAACTCGGCGCGGGCGCCCGATGACGTGACTCCGCCGCCGGCGACGATCACGGGCCGCTGCGCCTGGGATAGGCGCGCGAGGGCTTGGTCAATCGACTCCTGGTCGGCACTTGGCCGAAACGGCGGCAGGCGCGCGAATTGCTCTTCAACGATGACTTCAAGGTCGGCCTCGGCGTCCACCACCGCGCCGCCGTCAATACCTTGCAGGTCCAAGTGCGTCGGCTGTGGGGTACCCGTCGTCGCCGCGCGAAAGGCTTGCCGCAGATGATGCCCCAACTCCGTTGGATCGGAGACATAAGCGTTATACTTTGTAACAGCCGAATAAGGCGGCGTATGATCAACTTCCTGGTAAGCGTGGCGCAACTGATGCCCCTGCCACTCGCGCCCGGTGATGGCGACAACAGGCGAGCAAGCCAGAAAAGCGTCTTGCAAGCCGGCCGCCAGATTGACCGCGCCCACCGATTGCGCCATACACAAGCTGGGCGCGCGCCGCACGCGGGCGTAGGCATCGGCCATATAAGCCGCCGCTTTTTCGCCGCGCGCTTGCACGCGCTTGATGCCTAGCGCTTCCATCTCCATCAGCGCCCGCGGCGCGATATAGGGCACAAAAAACACGGTGTCAATACCGTATCCGCGCACGGTCTGGGCCAGCAATTTAGCGCCTGTCATTTTCGGCATATTTGTCACCTCTGATATGTCGGCATTTTCGTGGAGGATAACGCCAAATCGGCAGCAGCGCCAATATGGAAAGTGGCTCAGAATAGGCGGATTCTGTGCATATTCGGAATAGTTCTCATACAGGGCGCGTAGGTCGCTTGGACGCCCACAAGACTGACTTCGCCGATCGTTAAGACAGGAAAGAAGTTCTAAGCAAGTGATGATAATCTGAAATACAACGTTTTGTCCAAGTTTTGGGCGACTCACAGAGTCGCCCCTACCAGATCCATAATTTTATCGGATTTGCATTTCATACTTGGTTTTACTTCTGCGCCTTTGTGGTGAAATATCCATTCGCCGCGCAATCTAGCGAGCGCCCCCCATGCCTGTTACAATGGCGGCACTTACGCTGGGACTGGAGACATGAGGAACATGAGCAACCCCCTGCTGGACATACAGAAACACGGGCAAAGCGCCTGGCTGGATTATATCCATCGCCAAGACCTGGAAAACGGCGAACTGCAGCGTCGGATTGATGAAGAAGGTGTACTGGGCGTTACCTCGAACCCCGCGATATTCCAGAAAGCCATCGGCGATTCCGACATCTACGACCAAGCCATCTTGGCTATGCTCGATCTGGAAGCGCAGGACATCTATGAAACGCTGGCGATCGAAGATATCCAAAACGCAACCGACCTCTTCCGCCCGATCTACGAAGGCAGCAAGGGCGGCGATGGGTATGTCAGTCTGGAAGTCTCGCCGCTGCTGGCGCGCGATACGCAAGGCACGATCGACGAAGCAAAGCGCCTCTTCCAGACGGTCGATCGCCCCAACCTGATGATCAAGATTCCGGCCACGCCCGAGGGCTTGCCGGCCATCGAAGCGGCCATCGCCGCCGGCATCAACGTCAATGTCACGTTGATTTTCGCCATCGCAAATTACGAAGCGGTGGCCGAGGCTTTCATCCGCGGGCTGGAGCGGCGCATGGCGGCCGGCGAAGACGTCGCGCGCGTGGCGTCGGTGGCCAGCTTCTTCCTCAGCCGCATTGATGTCATGGTCGATCACATCCTGGAAAACAATATCCGCGCCGCGCAACTGCGGGGGGATACCGCCCGCATCGCCTCGAACAGCAAACTGCTGGGGCAAGCCGCTATCGCCAGCGCCAAAAATGCCTATCGCTCCTTCCAGCACATATTCACTGGCGAACGCTTCGCCGATTTGCGGGCGGCCGGCGCGCAAGCGCAGCGTCCGCTCTGGGCCTCGACCGGCGCCAAGAACCCAGCCTATCCCGATACCGTATATGTCGATAACCTGATCGGACCAGCGACGGTGAACACGCTGCCACCCGCGACTTTGGCGGCTTTTAAGGACCATGGCACAGTCGCCGAAACGCTGACGCGGGACCTGGGCAAGTTCCTGCCGCCGGACGAGGTCATGGACCGTTTGCTGGAGGTCGGGGTCGATTTGGGACAGGTGACGTCGCGCTTGCAAGACGATGGCGTGGACGCCTTCATCGAAGCCTTCGAAACGCTTATTTCGCAAGTGGCTGCCAAGCGCACCCTGCTGCGCAGCGGCATCATGGAGCGCAGCAAACTGGCGCTGGGCATTTACCATGGCGCGGTGGACAGGGCGGTCGCGCAACTCGACGGCGACTTCGCCAATCAGCGGCTCTGGAACAAAGACGGCAGTCTGTGGAAGAATCACGGTCCCACGATGGAGAAGATCGTGCAGCGGCTGGGTTGGCTCAATACCGACAAAAGCATCGATCGCGATCGGCTGCGCGCCCTGCGGGAAAGCGTGCGCGGCAGCAGCCTCAAGCACGTTGTGCTGCTGGGCATGGGCGGCAGCTCGCTGGCGCCGGAGGTGCTGGCCGCTACCTTTGGACCACAAGAAGGCTTCCCGAGCCTGATAACGCTCGACAGCACCGACCCCGCTCGCATCCGACAGGTCGAGGCTGAAATCTCGCTCGCGGACACCCTCTTCATCGTCGCCAGCAAATCGGGCGGCACCATCGAGACCCTGACGCTCGACCACTACTTCTGGGAACGGACCGGCGGCGCGGGCGAGCAATTCATTGTCATCACCGATGCCGGATCGCGCTTGCAGCATGTCGCCGAAGCAGCCGGCGTGCGCGATATTTTTCTCAACCCGGCTGATATCGGCGGGCGTTACAGCGCGCTGAGTTACTTCGGCTTGGTACCGGCGGCGCTGCTCGGGCTGGATATGGATGGCCTCTGGGAGAGCGCCGACACCATGATGGCTTCCAATCGCGAGACGATCCCCGCGCATTATCATCCCGGCATCCTGCTAGGCGCGGTCATCGGCGCGCTGGCAAAAGAGAGCCGCGACAAGGTCAGCATCTATACTTCGCAATCGCTGACGAGCTTTGGCAACTGGGCGGAGCAACTGCTGGCGGAAAGCCTGGGCAAAGAGGGGCAAGGCGCGCTGCCGGTTGTCGGCGCGACAATCGGCAAGCCGCACGATTATGTCACCGACCGGCTCTTTATCTATCTGCGCGTCGATAATGACCCCGATGTCGCCGAAAAGGACGCGGCGATACGGGCGCTGCGCGAAGCGGGGCATCCCCGCGTGACCATCCGCATACCAGACAAAAACAGCATCGCCGGGGAATTCTTCCGCTGGGAGTATGCCACGGCTATCGCCGGCAGCTTGCTGAACGTGAACCCCTTCGACGAACCCAATGTCACCGAAGCCAAAGAGGCGACCAAGGCGCTGCTGCATATTTACGATGAAACCGGCCGCCTGCCCTCGGATGAGGCGATCTTGACGCGCGGGGACCTACAGATGTTCGCCGACGAAACCACACTCGAGCCGCTGCGCGAGCTGTGCCAACAGCATGGCTATGATGGCAGCGACCTTGTTCAGGTGATCGCGGCGCAGATGGCGGGAACACAGGCTGGAGACTATTTCGCCTTTTTGATTTATTTCAGTCCCGACGCCGACGAAAAACGGTTGATCCATCACATACAGCGCCGGCTGCGCCATGTCACCAAGCGCGCCGTCACCATCGGCTACGGTCCGCGCTACTTGCATAGCACGGGCCAATATCACAAAGGCGGCGGCAATAACGGCGTCTTTTGGCAGTTGACGGCAGAGCCAGCGCCCGATTTGGATATCCCTGGCTTCGATTTCAGCTTCGGCACGCTCTTCGCCGCGCAGGCGGCCGGTGATTTGCAGGCGCTGCGCAATCATGAACGGCGGGCTATCCGCCTGCATCTGACCGGCGATCGCGGCGCGGGCTTGCGGAAACTGCTGACCGCTATCGACTTTGTAGAATCGCGGCGGGGCTAGCGCGCCGCGAAGCGAAAAAACAAAAAGCCCGCCTTTTTCAAAGACGGGCTTTGTCTACAAATTCGGACCGAACTTACTCCAGCAGGGAGACGTTGCTAGCTTGCTTGCCCTTCCGACCTTCCGTTATAAGGAATTCGACGCGCGAGCCTTCATCAAGCGTGCGGTAGCCGCTCCCTTGAATCTCCGAATAGTGAACGAAAAGGTCATCGCCGCCTTCCTGGGAAATGAAGCCATATCCCTTTTCGGCGTTGAACCATTTCACGGTGCCTTGCATACGTTGTTCTGACATTGCTGCTTGCTCCTAAAAATACGATTATCTGGGTATTGCCAAAGCCATCTTGCCATCGGCATGAAGTCCAATCGCGCGACCGAACCGATGCGGGAGGATGACAGACCAGCACAAAGCATCGACACAAATACGCCGAGTTGTCGTTGTGCAAATCGCATTCTCTCGAGGGGACTTATGGGTGCATACCCACTGCACCATGTGGATAAAGCCGACATAGCTACCTTATTTGCCACGTTGCAGGGCAAGTGTAACATCCTTTGCGCAGGCTGTCTATAGCGACTTGCGCAATCGATTCAAAATGATGACGACTGAAAATCAACATAGTGAAAAAATTAGAAGCGATTGCCCGCCCGGCGGCGACGCCAGGAGGCGCGTCAAGCGCCCGGTCGAAGCCGATTGAGCAGATCCGCCAGGAACCAGCCTATCAAGATCATGAAGAGCGGCGCCATCGAGGCGTAATAGCGCGGCTCGATGGCGGCGGCTATCGCGATTAATATCAGACCAGAGAGCAGCATGGCCCCGACAGTAAGCAGCAGCCAATCGCGCCGCCAAAAGGCCGCGACCAGCGCCAGCGGCGTCACAAGCTTGATCAGGTTGAGCGCCGGAAACAGCGCGCTGTAAATCGCGACGCCGGGCCGCCATAAGCGATGCCCGTTGTAGGTTGCGCTTTCCGCCCGCTGAAAACCCAGCCAGCCTTCGTCCAGCCATGTCAGCTTAGCAGGGCGCTCGACATATTGCAGGGGAAAGGCAGAAGCTTCGGGGTGTTGAATCAGCATATTGAAGACCGCTTTCTTGTTCTCCCAGGCTATTTTGAGAAAGTCGCGTGAAATGGTTTCTACATAGACATCATAGAGCAAGGCATCGGCGGGACAGGGACCGAAGTGCCAGTAAAGCGCGGCCGGGAATACGATGTCGATTTCCTCTTGTATTTCGCCAAATGGCTGCGCCAGAAAAACTGCTTTTTCCTCGGCGCTCACCCAAGGACCTGGATTAGTCCAAAGCGGGTAAGTATCACTGAAAAAATCAACGCTGCGCTGCGGACGCAGTGTCAGCAAGCGCGCGTAGTTTGTCGAGTGCGGTCCGTTGGAAGCGCGCAGCTCGAAGTTCTTTCCCGGCAAGCTGGCCACCAGGGTCGCGCCGGCCGTGCAGCTCAAGGTGCTTGTGCCGGTTGACGGGATGTGAATCAGGGTGATGTAGGACCCCAAGATGCCACCGCTAATCAAGCCGACCGCGCCAAACAGCGCGAAACGCTGTCGCAGCGGGATATGGGTCCACAAGAAAAAGCTCAAACCATAAATGGCGACCAAGGGCGCGTAATTGAAGCGCGCGAAACTCATGATGCCCAGCGCGGCCGCGGCTAGCGCTATCAAGCCGAAGCGCCGCCGCGGCGGCGCCGAGCAAGCGAGCTGCGCCAGCCATAGGGCGAATACGGTCGTCAGAGCCAGCAGCCAGCCAGGCAATTGAAAATGCGCCCATTGCAAGTTGAAAGGATCGATCAGAACCAGAAGCGCGCAGATCAGCGCGCAGCGACTGTCAAAGCGGCGGCGCATGATGTCATAAACCAGAAAAGGAACGGCGCTGCTCGCCAGAACTTGTATGAGCAGCAAGGCGCGCTCCGACAAAGGACCGAAGTGGTCCGTCAGCGTTTTGAAAGGCGCCATGAACAGCGCATAGCCGGTGTTGTAACGCAGGTTGCCCACCAGGTAGTTGCCCCGGGCGTATTCGCTTATCAGATACTTCTGCGCCGATTCGTTGTCGTTGTTGTTGCCGGCGCCCAGCGGATAACTGACGTACATGACAGCTTGAATCAGGATGGTCGCCAGCAATAGCAGCCACAGATGACGCCGGTTGATTGGCTTAAGCGGGTTGTGACAATGAAAAGTAGGATCTGTGTTTTTGTTCATGTTGTCTCAAGCGACAGGCATTTACGTTTTCAGCCTAGCGTAAAGACGAAATCGCCGCAAGCCTGCTGGAATACAGCGGCAGAGCCAGCGGATAGCAAATTATCCAAAGCCCATTTCAAGCCAGTCTTCACTACAGTCTTCACTGCCCTACACCGAACGCGCCAAGGCATACAGCCTGGGGGCTTGCGCGGCGATGACTTCGGCGTCGCTGCGCCAGGCGAAGAGCTCGCCGACCCCGCCGTATTCAAAAGCCATTGTCTCCGGTTCGCGCCAATGCCGGTCGCGAATCCGCCCTATTGCCCATTCAGCCATGGACCAATCGTCATCGGTCATGGCGAAGTGATCTTCGCGCGCGCCGAACTCGTCTTTGTCCGGCAAGATGCCGACCAGGTGCAATTCGCGCAGGGCGGCAACGGGCATGGCATTCAGATAGGCGCGCGCATCGGGCCGTCCCGTGCCCTCGCAGGCGCGGATGGCGTGGGCGACATCCAGCAGCAAGCCGCAGCCGCTGCGGCGGACTATTTCGCTGAGCACAGCCGGGTCTACCACTTCCGCCAGCAGACCGGCGTCCCAATTCGCCATCGGATAGGGCGGGTTCTCGACGACGATGTTTTCATTGCCAAAGCGTCGCCCCAGCCGATCGACCCAGTCAATCGCTTTGTCGATCACGGCTCCCGGCGTCACGGGCGCGCCGTCGGTAAAGTCGCTTGCGGAGATGGCGAGATGCGTGTTGACGACGAGGGTATCGGTGCTATCCAGCCAGTCTTGAATGACCGCGGCCTCATGTTCTTTCGCGTAAGGTCCGCCGGCGATATTTCCAAAATGGATATAGACGCCTGGTCCCAGCTGCATTTGCGGGCGTAGGTCGTCCCAGGGCGGGAACTTAAACAAATCGACCTGAATCCGACCGTCCCGCCATAGTTTCAGCGCTTGCGGCGAATAGTTTATTGCGAAGTTCATCTAATAGCCCCCTCCTGAGCGATATCGGCAATGCTTCGACTGCAAATCATACACATCGAGCCTCACGAAGTCGCGCTTGTCTAGCAGGGCAATCGCACCAGAACCAATTATGTGTCGAATGTCACAAAACCTACCGAGATGTAGGGGCGGCTCGCGAGCCGCCCGAAATCTAAACGCAGCAACGTCGGGCGACCAGATTGGTCGCCCCTACAAGGCTTGTCCGCTATTGTGACGCATTCACCAATTCTTACCGCAATCCTTCTGTCCTTTGCCCCATCAAGAAGGATCGTCAATGCAAAACTTACGAAAATAGAACTGACTTCAGCCCAATAAGTAGGCTGTAAGGGCGACTCTGTGAGTCGCCCAATGGCAAAAGACGCGAATTTGGCGCAATTTCATCAATAGCGGACAAGCCTTACAAACGCCCTCGTATAATTTGAAGCGGTAGGGGCGACTGACCTGCTGTGTCTACGCGCAGCGCTGAGTCGCCATAATGAGCAGTGTTGGGCGAGCCGAGGCTCGCCCCTGCAAATGTCAGTATATAGCCATACCCGGCAAGGCAAGGGATAATTGACAACAGGCTATAGGATTGGGTAAACTACGCTTGTTGGTTTGACTCATCCCGTACTCATGGAGGCTCATCATGCCGACTATGTACCAGCGCTTCTTCCCTCTCAAGTTATTCATTGTTCTCGGTTGCCTCCTGGCGCTTTTCGGCGCGGCGCAGGCGCAGGATCCGCCGCCTTTGGGTTTTTCCATCGGCAGCATCACACAATCCAGCGCTTCCTTCAGTTGGGATGCGCTGGGTCCCGAAATCGCGCATGTTGTCCTGCGCCTTTATGAACTCGATCCTCACAACCCAAGCTTGGTTAGGGTGGTGCGTGGCACAAGTAACATAGATCGCAGCGTCAGGAATCGCCGAGTTCTGAACCTGAATTCGGGACGGCAATATCGCGTTGAATTCATAATTTATCGTCATATCCAGTTCTCTAGCCGTATAGAAGTGGTCGCGAGGCACCGCCAAGAATTCTCGACGCTGCCCGAGCCAAGCCCCACACCCGTTTCGTCGCGGGGCTTTGAGATCAGCAGCATGGTTCGCAACGGCAGATACGCCAACCACTCCAATGTCGCTGTCAGCTGGGACGCGCCCGGTCCTGATTTTTGGTGGATTGAGGTGAAGCTTGATGTAGGGGGCGGGATACTGGCGTTCCCTGTCTAGCGAGGTCATCACGAATCGCAACGTCAGGACAAAGCAATACTATGCTTTGAATCCTGAAACACCATACCGCGTTTCTTTCTTTTATTACGAGCAAAATCGCATTGGCGCCGCGGCATTGGCCGGCAAGCGCGTCATCGAATTCCAGGCGCTGCCTCGGCTAACCGCCACGCCGACGGCGACCCCAACAGACACGCCGACCGACAGTCCCACGCCGACCGACACGCCGATTGGCTGGGCGACGCCCTACCCGGTCGTTGGTCCGCGGCAGTTGGTCGTCAGCGATGTCAGCGACAGCGCCTTCACCCTCAGCTGGGATCGCGCCGGCGGCAATATTGCCTATATCATTGATATCCGCGAGCTCAGGTGGCTTCTGCAAACGGTTGTGCTGGTAGACGCGGAAGAAGGTGTCTTCCCCAACCTCCTGCCGAATTCGCGCATCATGGGGGAACCATCCCACACCTTCACGGGTTTGCCCGCGAATACGCTTCTATATGTAAGAATGTTTCAAATGCCTATTATTGGGAATAGGGGGCAAATTGCGTACACCACAACACGGGTTCACACAAAACCGGGCGCCGGCGGCTCTAACTACGAGCGGCAAATCATCCCGCCGCCCGACCCCGATGACGCGCTGGAAAACCTGCTTATCAGCGACATCAGCGATAGCAGCGCCACCATCGCCTGGGATGGACCCACTGAGGCCGGCAACGAGTATTTCGTCTCCCTTGAGCCGAGCTCCGGTACTGGCGACAGCTTTGTCTTGTACAGCAGGGGAAATTCGGCGGCGGCGACGGGCTTAAAAGCCAGCGAGACCTACAACGTGGAAGTCCGGTGGGATCGCACGGTCTTCGTGAACGGTCAGCCGACTGTGGAAACGGGCGGCACGATCAGCGGCAGCTTCACCACGCTGGACGCGTCGCCGACGCCGAGCAATACGCCCAGCCTTACGCCGACGCCATCCGACACCCCGACGCCCAGCCTTACGCCGACGCCAAGCGATACGCCGACGCCAAGCGACACACCCACGCCGTCCGATACGCCCAGCCCGACGAACACGCCAAGCGTTACACCCAGTCCGACCGCCAGCAACACACCGAGCGACACGCCCAGTCCGACGCCCACGCTGGAACGAGCGAAACTGCTGGTGGATGGCGAGTTCGCTATGATTTTCAGCTCGATATCCAAAGATCACATCACGGTGCAGTGGAACGACGCGCCGGATGCCGTCGCTTATACCCTGACATTTAGCGGCGACGGCGCCTTCGAAATCCGCGTTGCCGATTTCCCGGGCGCTTATACGTTTGGCGGGCTGCCCCCGGACAGCAGCTACAGCGCCGAGCTCTTCGCCCATCGGCAAAGCGGCGGCGACCTTGTCCTGCGCGTCAACGGCCGCACGCTAGGCGACGGTCCGCCGTCGGCTATGCCCTTGCCGACAAATACGCCCTTGCCGACAGATACGCCTATCCCGCCATCGGATACACCTGTGCCGTCTGACACCCCGACGCCAAGTGACACGCCTGTGCCATCCGATACGCCCATACCATCCGATACGCCTGCGCCGAGCGACACACCATCGCCAACCGCCACAAACAGCCCAACTTACACCCCCTTGCCATCCGACACGCCTATCCCGTCGAACACGCCAATTCCACCATCTAATACACCCCTGCCGTCTGACACGCCAATTCCACCATCCGCCACACCCATCCCATCGAACACGCCCATCCCGCCATCCGACACGCCTATCCCGCCATCGAATACGCCTTTGCCATCGAACACACCGGCCCCATCCGATACGCCTGTCCCGCCGCCAACGCAAGACACTGGGTCAAAACGCGAAGTGAGAATTTCCATCAGCGATGTGACCCAAGACGGCTTCACCGTAAGCTGGAACAACATCCCCGTGGCCGATGTGCAGTATTTCCTGGAGCTGCGCGGCGACAGAACCGAATACATCTTCAAGCTGAGCTATGAGGAGCGGATTCACCGCTTCAGCGGCTTGAACGCCGATACCGAGTATGAAGTGAAGATGGAAGCCTTCACCTCCAGCGGCGGCACGATCAGCCGCGACTCGGCCTTGGTGAGAACGGCGGGTTAAGCCCGGCGCTTGGCAAAGCCAAGGCAATCGCATCAATATTTTTTCACTACAGAGTACGCAGAAGTAAACCAAGAAAATAATGCGAAAACATCAGGACGCTGTAGGGGCGACCAATCTGGTCGCCCGACGTTGCTGCGTTTTGATTTCGGGCGACATGGTATGTCGCCCCTACCGATCGTCTTTTTATTTGTGATTTTGCTGTCAGAGCGCTAGTCTATGACGAAATTCGATATAGTGATTGTTTAGGGGATTATATCGCAAAGTGCCAAAATAGTCCTTGACAGGCTCTCCTGAATTATGATATAATAGTGCCATAGGCTAAAGTAAGGAGTTGGCAAATGGCACAGAGCGCGCCAGGCAAGCACTTCCGCAAGGGTATCACTTTGTTACAGCTATTCCAAATCTTCCCTGATGACAAAACCGCTGAGGAATGGTTTGTTGAGCAAAGGTGGGTGAATGGCATTCGCTGCCCATATTGTGAAAGCGATAACATCAAAGACAATGCAAAGCACAAGACAATGCCCTTTCGGTGTAATGGTTGCAAGAAGCGGTTCTCGGTGAAGTCAAAGTCGGTCATGCACAGTTCAAAGATAGGTTATCAGAAATGGGCAATCGCAATGTATATGGTTGCCACGAATCTTAAAGGCATATCGAGTATGAAGTTGCACCGCGATCTGGGCATTACGCAAAAGGCGGCATGGTTTATGTTGCACCGTATTCGTGAGGCTTATGCCGCCACTAATGCGCCATTCTTTAGTGAAGTTGAGGTAGATGAAACGTACATTGGCGGTAAAGAGGGCAACAAACACGCGCACAAGAAGCTAAATGCTGGTCGAGGTACAGTCGGCAAAACTGCTGTAGTAGGCGTATTGGATCGTGATACGGGCGATGTCAAAGCCCGGGTCGTCGAAGATACGAAACAAGAAACATTGCACGAAATTGTGGTAGAGAACACCTTGCCCGATACAATCGTATACACAGATGAAGCGCGCGCCTACGAAGGAATGCCGCGCAAGCATAAAGCGGTCAAGCATAATGTCGGCGAATATGTGAACGGGCAGATACACACGAACGGGCTGGAGAGCTTCTGGTCAATGTTCAAGCGCGGCATAATGGGGACATACCACCAATTGAGTCCGAAGCACTTGAATCGGTACGTAAACGAGTTCGCAGGACGACATAATAATCGGAGCTTGGATACACGACACCAGATGAGCGCTGTTGTCCGCGGCATGGATGGCAAGCGCCTACGGTATGAGGATTTGATTGCATGATAGAAAACCGAACTCTGTATGCAGATGATTGCTTAAATGTGTTGAATGACCCCGGGCGATTGCCAGATGAATCCATTGATTTAATTTATCTCGATCCCCCATTCAATTCAAAGAGCAATTACAATCTGCCATTTCGCAGTAAGGATAAAAGCCTAAAGCCCGTAGGCGCATTTACAGATACATGGACTTGGAAACATGGAGACAATGCGCAATTGGCAGAGTTAGGACGGAATCCTAGTACACGGCATTTGGCGATAGTGATTGAATATGCCCAGTTAATAGAACAAACATTCGGGGGGGGGCAAGTTTAGCCGCCTACCTTCTGAATATGGCGAAGCGGCTATACGCGATGAAACGTGTATTGAAAAAGACAGGTAGCATCTATCTCCACTGCGACCCGACAGCAAGTCATTATTTGAAGCTACTTATGGATGGGATTTATGGGAGGAAGAATTTCAAGAACGAGGTTATTTGGTCTTATCGTACTGGCGGCATTGGGAAAAGGTGGTTTGCCCGTAAACATGATGTTTTACTGTTTTATTCACGAGGAAGTACATACTTCTTTTCATTGCCACGTGAGGAATCCAGAGATCTTTCTAGGTTTAATATGAAGGATTCTCAAGGGCGACACTATTATATCAAAGCAGGGAATACTTATTATGCTGATGAGGGAGTTGCTGTAACAGATGTATGGGATATTCCACCTGTTAGAAATGTATCCAGGGAGCGCCTCGGCTACCCGACGCAGAAGCCACTCGCACTACTGGAACGTATTATCAAGGCTAGTAGCAATCTCGGTGATGTTATACTCGATCCATTCTGTGGCTGTGGCACAACCGCACACGCAGCCGAGTCTTTAGGGCGCAAGTGGGTCGGAATTGACATATCGCCCTTCTCTACAGAGCTAGTCCGTGAGCGCATTGTCGGCAACTTCCGCCACCTTAACAAAGATGATGTGCGTATCATCGGCGTACCAGAAACGCTCTGGTCCGCAAAAGACCTAGCTGATCGGGACAAGTTTGAGTTTGAGAAGTGGGTTTGCGGCGCTATTGGTGCGCATGGGATGTACCATAACCCTGGCGACAGGGGCGCAGATGGCGGTGTAGATGGCGTCATGGAGATTGATGTAGTTCGCAATGCCAAGGTCAAACGCGAATATGCAATTGTGCAGGTCAAAGGCGGCAATGTAACACCCGATTCAGTTAAGGCTCTTAGCGAGACTGTGCGGCGGTTAGATGCTGTTGCGGGTATTATGGTTTGCTTTGAGAACCAGATGCGTACAGTAAACAATCAGCGTAGCCAAGAAACCTGGTCGGATGATTATGAAGATTATCCTGTGATACAAGGATACAGCGTTGAGGCGCTATTGGATGATCGTCCATTGCAACTACCGCGTAGGTATGGGAATCGGCGTGGTGGGAAAATATCGGGTAAGACACTCATATAAGGATAGATTGATGAAAAGCGAAGAAACACCACCGAAGTTGGACAAGCCTAAGCGCCCCGCAGGTCGCCCACCGAAGCTAGTGCTGCACATTGATGACAGACCAGAAAACATTGCCAAAGCGCTATTCGGCATCCAGTCTGATACGCCTGGCAATGTTACAACCAAGCGGGAGTAGCCCGCATTTTGGCACTTTGCGATATAATCCCCATTGTTTATTCTACCAAAATATTGCAATGCACCCGATTGCCTTGGCTGTCTAGCCGATGCGCGCGCGGCTATGTTATGATGTTACAGGTATATCGGCGCTTTCGGCAGGACTTGATGACGACCTTCCTTTTGATACGACATGCGGTTAACGACTATGTAAAAACCGGCAAGCTGGCGGGCCGCATAGCGGGCATTCACCTCAACGAAGAGGGCAAGGCGCAGGCGCAAGCGCTTGGCAGGCGCCTGGCGGCGGCGCCGCTCGAGCATATCTACGCCAGCCCGATGGAGCGCACCATGGAAACCGCCCTCGCCCTGGCCGCGCATCACCCGACATTGACGGTGGAAGCGCATGAGGGTATCACAGAGGTCCACTACGGCGATTGGCAAGGCAAGGCGATCAGCGAATTGCAGCGGCGCAAGATGTGGGACGTGGTGCAGGAATACCCGTCGCGCGCGCGCTTCCCCGGTGGCGAGACCATGCGCGGCGTACAAGCGCGCATTGTAAGATCCATCGAAGCCCTGGCGCCAAAGCACCCCGATCAAATGATCGCCCTGGTTTGTCATGCCGATCTGATCAAGATGGCGCTGGCGCATTACCTGGGCATGCACCTTGATGTTTTCCAGCGCATCGTCATTTCGCCGGCCTCGATCAGCACCTTGCGCTTAGGGCATAGTCGGCCCTTTGTCCTGGGCATGAACGATATCGCGCACGTCCTGGAACTGAAGAAAAACGCCGACAAAGAAGCGCAAACATAGGTTGTGGGAGCCTGTCATGTCAAACGTGATTGAACTCAACCCGGTCGATTTTGTGACCATCGGCGCCATCGGTCCCAAAGGCAAGCGCACCTTCCACCTGCAAGCCGGGCAAGACCACCGCATCGTCTCCTTCACTATCGAAAAGGAACAGGCGCATGCGCTTTCCTCAGCCATCACCGAATTGCTCGCCGACATCGACGAACGCGACAACAGCCAAACAGAAGCCGATTTCAGCGAACTGGATATGGACTTGCGCGAACCAATTGAGCCGCTATTTCGCATCGCGCAGATGGGCCTGGCATACGAGGCGCACAATAACCAAGTCATTTTAATCGCGCAGGAACATGTGCCGCAAAGCGAAGACGAATTTGACGATGGACTTGATGAAGATGACGAAGACGACGAAGATGTCGATTTCAGCATATTTGAAGGTGGACCCGACGGCCCGCAAGTGGTGCGTATGTGGTGCAGCCGCGAGCAAATGCGCGCGCTCAGCTTGCACGCCATGGACACGGTGAAATCGGGCCGCCCCGATGCCAAGCAAAACGGCCGCATCATCTTTTACTGGACCTGATGCGAACTCCTTCAGCCAAGAGCGCAGCAGGCAAGACGATACCGTCAAGATTCAGTCGTGGCATGAAATCAGAGTGAGCGAGGACGGACAATGGTCACCCAGATCCGCCAAATGACAGTTGAAGAATACCTGGCATTTGATGAAGCCAGCGAAATCAGGAACGAATACATCGGCGGAGCGATCATCCCAATGACAGGTGGAACAGGCAATCACAGCGCAATCATTGCTTCCATTATCGCGAGGCTCATCTATCAACTAGAAGACAGTGATTGCCTAGTACGCTCAAGCGATATGCGCGTCCGAATTGATGAAACGACGTATGTCTATCCCGATGCCAGCGTTGTTTGCGGCGAATCGCTTTTCGAGGACAAGAACGAGACGATTCTGCTTAACCCGACCGTGGTGGTAGAAGTGACTTCGCCATCTTCCATAGCCTATGATCACATTGATAAAGCGGCTTATTATGACGCTGTGCCCAGCATACAGGGCTATCTCGTACTGGATCAGTCGCGCGTCTTCGCCGAGTGGTATAGTCGCGCGGAAGCTGGCTGGCGCAGACAGGAGTTTACCAGTCCCGATGACGTGATTTCTCTCGAACCGTTGGGCTGCAGTCTGGCGCTGGCTCAAATATATCGCGGCATCGTTATTGAAAAATGAGCGAAACAGGCAAGACGATACCGTCAAGATTCAGTCGTGGCATGAAATCAGAGTGAGCGAGGACGGACAATGGTCACCAAGATCCGCCAAATGACAGTTGAAGAATACCTGGCATTCGATGAAGCCAGCGAAATCAGAAACGAATACATCGACGGAGCGATCATCCCAATGACAGGTGGAACAGGCAATCACAGCGCGCTTATCGCCTATGCGATAGTTGCGCTTGCTAATGCTTTAGAGAATAACGAATGTATTGTACGCTCAAGCGATATGCGTATTCGCATTGATGAAGCGACGTATGTCTATCCCGATGCCAGCGTCGTTTGCGGCGAATCGCTTTTCGAGGACAAAAACGAGACGATTCTGCTTAACCCGATCGTGGTGGTAGAAGTGACTTCGCCATCTTCCATAGCTTATGATCACATTGATAAAGCGGCTTATTACGACGCCGTGCTCAGCATACAGGGCTATCTCGTACTGGATCAGACGCGCGTCTTCGCCGAGTGGTATAGTCGCGCGGAAGCTGGCTGGCGCAGACAGGAGTTTTCCAGCCCGGATGACGTGATTTCGCTTGACCCGCTGGCTTGCAGCCTGGCGCTGGCTCAAATATATCGCGGCATCGTTATTGGAGATTAAGCTTTAGCCCGTCATTTTGTCTTGGGACTTGTTAACACGTTACAATAGCCGATAGTTCGTCATACTCCAGGTCTGGCATGATGAAGGTCACCCATGTGCATACTGCCCGCGCGCTTGATGAACCGGCGCGAGTCGCTCTCGACGAAGCGCTGCAAGTCATGGAAAAGGGCGTGATGGGCGATGAAGTCGGCTTGATGCGCTGGTCATCCAACTATACTTTCCTGGTCAACATCGAACTTGAGGGACTTCGCCTGATGGCGATTTACAAACCGCGCATGGGCGAACGGCCGCTCTGGGACTTCCCCGACGGCACGCTCTGCAAGCGCGAAACCGCCGCTTACATGACGTCAAAGGCGCTGGGATGGGAATTGGCGCCGCCGACCTTCCTGCGCGATGGCACGCGCGGCGTCGGCTCGGTGCAACTCTTCATCGACCACAATCCCGAAGATCATTATTTCACGCTCGACCGCGATCGCTTCGCGCGGCAACTGGAGCGCATCGCCATCTTTGACGCCATCATCAACAATGCCGACCGCAAGGGGGGCCATTGCCTGCTTGATGCCGACGAGCGCCTTTGGGGCGTCGACCACGGCTTGACCTTCAACGCCAGCGAGAAGCTGCGCACGGTGATATGGGATTACTCCGGCATGCCCATCCCGTCTGAAATCCTGGCGGATTTGCGCTGCCTGCGCCGGCGGCTGGACGATAGCGACGACGCCTATACGCGGGCTATGGCGGCTCTGCTCTCCCGCTCGGAGATGCGCATGCTGGGATGGCGGATCGAGCGGCTGCTGGAGCTGGGGGTTTTTCCGTTGCCGGGTCCGGGTCGGAATGAGCCTTGGCCGCCGGTTTAGGGGTCTGCACCAAATATAGACTCAGAGTTCAACATTCGGTTTGGATTTCCGGCGTCGCGTCTCTTGGTGTAAACTCAAATTCTGGTACAAGATGCGCGGCGATTGTCGTAAACAAGCCATCAAAAAACGCAAACTCCTTGTCAGGTAATTCCGGCAACATTTCCACGAGCCGATCTTTTCCCGGACCTTCAATCTTTCGATTCTCTATTGTCACATCTTGATTGTTAATCAGTATCTGCACAGCTTGCTTCGATTCGTGCTTAATGGCTCCATATTTGCTGTAGTTGGTCCGACTAAATATTTCCGAGCCCGGCTGTTCGTCAATTTGTCTCAAAAGTGAGTACGAAAAGTAAAGTTCCATTGATAGCGTTTCATGTTTTGCATGCTCCTCACGCTCCGGTGGGCTTGGAAGCGTTATCGCAAGCACTTGTTCTCCGCACGTGTATCTATAGTTGCTTGAACTTATATCGCTAGTAAAAGTGTTTACACGATTCAGTCCTTTTATGGCTTTAATGCCACCTTCGTCATGATCGTAGAGTGCTACCACACGCTTGTCGCTGAGTTCTCTCCAAACTCTGATTTGGTTTGTAACTTCATTCGCGTTACTGGCGGGCTTTATCTCAAAGGGTATTGCGTCCGCGTACAATCGCTCCCAAGCATGCTCAAGTGTTTTACGGTCGTTTTTGCCTTCGACGATTAGTCTCGGTTTCTTGATCCTTATAAGTTCTGTCTCCTGCGACTTCACCACTTTATCACGTTCATTGAGTTTCTGAATAAAGCGCTCACTAAACTCTCGAGAGAAGTCACTTAAACCCAAGACCTCTGAAAGCTGCGCATCGTCGCGATTTACAAGCTCTACTCTTGATGTTTGCTCAACATGGCCTGTCAACGGATACTCTTCAAACTGCTGCATAACGTGGAATATCGACGTATGAGGATCTTCGTTTGTAAGAAAAGCGGGAGAATGACTCGTTAGGAATACTTGTACGTCTTTGGAGTACTGTTCCGATAGGTTACGTGCCAGTTCGTTCACCCTTCTATATTCCAATGAATTCTCCGGTTCTTCAAATCCCCAGTAGCAGAACTCATTTCTTCCCCGTCCGCACAGGTATTGAAGTAAACCTGGCACTGTCAAACTCTGGATACCATCACCTCGATATTGCAGCGGCACGTTTCCTTCAGTTACCACGTCAACTGCTCGTAACACATTGAGCAAGTTGCTCGGTAATTCAAATGCCATATTCAGACCTGTAATTGAATAAAGAATGTCACGGAGTTCTGATGTCCTCGTGTCTAGTATCTCTGCCAAATAAGCGATAGCTTCAAGAACTTCTTGGTCACTATCGCCAATGGCAATTTCCAAAAACTGACCGATAAGATGTTGGAAGTACCCCTGACTTCGAATCGCGGGTACATAATAAAATCGACTTCTGTTTAGAAATTCAGTGAGCGCACGTTGCCAATTTGTGCGGGGGTTAGATTCTCCTTCTGCGCCCCAAGTGGTGTTTGGATTGATTGGATAGTCTCTGTCCCATTGTCTCTTTATCCAATAGACGTCAGGTAGTCGCGGATAGCGGCCACGTGGCACGCGTGGCTTTTGAAACGTCAACTTGACCGAAATTGATTTTCGAACTTTGCCCCATCGCGACCTGTGCGCGTGAAATGTATTTGTGTCGCGTCCTAGATTTAGTGGCGTCTGCCAATCTATCTGATTCTCGAAGAAAAGATTGAGTGCCTTAATGACATTAGACTTGCCTACGTCGTTAGACCCAGAAAATACATTAATGTCGTTTACTTCGTTGATAACGAGACGGTTTATGGAACGGAAGTGATTGATTTCGATTTTCTTGATGTAATCCATGTTGCTTTTTCTGAAATATGACGGAATAAGATTTTCTAGTGTAACAAAGCTTTAGTTTCACATGAAGACGGAAGTCATTCCAAATCCGCTTTGATTGCATTGCCATATGCTATAATCTCCCCACCTAATCACCAAACAAGGATCGCCCATGCCCATCACAGCCGAAGGACCCTGGTTCAAGGACGAGACCGGGCGCACGCGCATCCTGCGCGGCGTCAACCTGAGCGGCGGCAGCAAAGTCCCGGCCGAGCCGCTGGGCTATACCCACCTGCCGGAAAGCCTGGACGAGCGCCGCGCTGTCTCTTTTGTGGGACGCCCCTTCCCGCTGGAAGAAGCCGACGAGCATTTCCTGCGGCTCAAGCACTGGGGGCTGGATTTCCTGCGGCTGGTGGTGACCTGGGAGGCGCTGGAACATGAGGCACCCGGCGCTTATGACGAAGCCTTCCTCGACTATATCGAGGCGCTCATCGAAAAGGCGCATGGGCAGGACATCAACCTCTTCATCGACCCGCATCAAGATGTCTGGAGCCGCTTCAGCGGCGGCGATGGCGCGCCGGCCTGGACCTTCGACGTTGTGGGTTTGGAGATCGACAACTTCGAAGCCACCGGCGCCGCCCTGCTGCATCAGCAGCGCCTGGACCGCTTCCCGCAATTGATGTGGGCGAGCAATTATAATCGCTTCGCGCCGCAGACCATGTTCACGCTCTTCTTCGGCGGCAATTGCTTCGCCCCGGGGCGCGAGCATGAGGGCGAGACCTTGCAGGACTTCCTGCAAAGCCATTACATCAAGGCCTATCAACAGTTGGCGCAGCGCATCGCCCATTTGCCCAATGTCGTCGGCTTTGGCGTCATGAACGAACCGAGCGCCGGGCTGATCGGCGTCGAAGACCTGCGCGCCACCGATCATCTTTTGGTCAAGCTGGAAATCACGCCTTCGCCGGCCGAAGCCATCTTCTTGGCCAACGGATTCGAACAAGAGTGCCTGGACTTCGGCCGACCCCTGATTGATCAACTGCCCGGCAAGTCGAAAAAAGCCACGATCAATCCGCGCGGCATGCGCGCCTGGAAAGACGGCTGCGAGGATATCTGGCGCGAAGCTGGCATCTGGGATCTGGACAAGGACGGCGAGCCGCGCCTGCTGCGGCCCGGTCATTTCGCCCGCGTCGATTTCGCGCAGGACTTCCTCAAACCCTTCACAGAGCGCTTCGCCGCCGCCATGCACGCGGTGATGCCGGAGGCGCAAATCTTCATCGAAGCCGAGCCGCTAGCGCCGCCGCCCATTTACAAAGCTGCCAAGAAGATGGTCTATGCGCCGCACTATTACGATGACGCGACGCTCTTCACCAGGCGCTTTCATCCGCAGGTGAATGTAGACTTTTTTAATATGCGCCCTTTGCTAGGCAGCGAAAATATCAAAGCGCACATGCGGCGGCAGATCGGTCGCTATCGCAAATACGCCGATCATTGCATGGGCGATGTGCCGGTTGTGATGGGCGAGTTCGGCATCCCCTTCGATCTCAACGGGGCGAGCGCTTATGAGAGCGGCGATTTCAGCCAGCAAGCCTGCGCGCTGGAGTATCAATTGCAAGCGCTGGACGCGCAGCTGCTGAATTACACGCAATGGAACTATACACCAGACAACAGCAACGAACACGGCGACAATTGGAATGGCGAAGACCTGTCCATTTTCAGCCGCGACCAGCAAAACGATCCATCTGATATCAATTCCGGAGGAAGAGCCTTGTCCGCTGTGGTCCGTCCCTATGCCAAGAAAGTCGCGGGCGAGCCGCTCAATATGCGCTTCAATCCGACGCGCGGCTTGTTCACTTTCAGCTTCCGCCATGACAGCGCTCTTGCCGAGCCAACAGAAATCTACGTGCCCAACTCGCAGTATCCCGACGGCTACCGCGTTGAGGTCAGCGACGGGGAGTACGAGATGCTGGCGGACGAGCAGCGCGTGATCTATCGGCACAGCGACAAGGACATGCCGCACATGATCCGCATCGTCTCCAACAGCCCGGCCCCGCCCGAGCTTTCGCCATACGACAAGCTGGCGATTATCGGATTGCTTGTGTTGATGGTGCTGTTTCTGCTGGGGCGGGGTTGGAAGAAGGGGAAGAAATGATCTTCGGCGGCGTCCTTATGGTATACAGTGAAGCAAGTTTACTTAGCGTGTGGGAGCATAAACTATGCGAATACTTGTAATGATCGCAACATTTGTCATGTGCAGCTTGGTTTTCGCCCAAGACCTCCCAGCCTCAGAAACCATCACCCGCGCAGCGCCAGACGACATCGCCCTCGTCGCCGACTTCTACGCCGCGCCCGAAAACGTGAAAAACGCGCCGGTCATCATCGCCCTGCACATGCTTAACAGCGCGCGCGCCGCTTACGAAGCGCTCATCCCCGACCTGCGCGCGGCCGGCTACGCCGTCCTGAACATCGACATGCGCGGGCACGGCGAATCGGGCGGGACGCGCGATTGGGACGCCGCCATCGCCGATGTCGCCGACTGGATCGACTGGCTGGATCAGAACGGGCAACTAAGTGACGATGGCTGGATCGCCATAGGCGCGAGCATCGGCGCCAATGTCGCCATCATCAGCTGCGCCGATAGCGAGCCTTGCCTCGGCGCGATTGCGCTGTCGCCCGGGCTGGATTACCGCGGCGTCACGCCAGAAGCCGCGCTTGTCGACGGCTTGGCCGATCGCGACGCCCTGCTCGTCGCCGCGGCGGGCGACAGCAGCAGCTCGGCAGCCATTCGGCAAATGTTCCTCAATGCCAAGGGCGCAGTTAGCGCCCGCATGTATACCGGGCGAGCGCATGGCACGCGGCTCTTTGATTCTGAGTATGAAAGCGTCAGCGGACTGATAAGGCTTTGGCTGGAGCAACTCTTTCAATCTGAGGACTGAGCAATCTTGAAAACTGAACAAGGACAAAAGGAGAATCAGCGATGGACTATGATTTGAGGTCCGTGGACTATATTTTGGAAACCACGCGCAGCGTGCGCAAGCGCCTGGATCTGACGCGTCCCGTCGAGCGCGACCTGGTCATGCGCTGCATCAAGATCGCCCTGCAAGCGCCAAGCGGCAGCAACCGCCAGGGCTGGAAATGGCTGGTCCTCACCGATGCCGACAAGAAAGCCAAAATCGGCGAATACTACAAAGAGTCCTGGTATGCCTACAGTCGGGTGGCGGTTCGATCCGCCGGCGCTGATGAGCAGCCCTCCGCGCAGATGAAACGGGTGATCAGTTCGGCGCGTTATCTGGCTGAGCACATGGGCGAAGTGCCGATGATGATCTTCCCCTGCGTCGAGGGCCGCGCCAGCGACGCCAGTCCGGCCGTCAACGCGGGCTTGTACGGTTCGATCATACCCGCAGCCTGGTCGCTGATGCTGGCGCTGCGAGCGCGCGGCGTTGGCGCCGCCTGGACCACCCTGCACCTCGGCTACGAACAGGAATGCAATGACATCCTGGGTATACCCGCTGGCATCACCACCGCGGCTTTGCTGCCGGTCGCATATTTCACGGGCGATACCTTCAAGAAAGCCGACCGAGTCCCCGCCAGTGAATTGACCTATTGGGAAAGCTGGGGCGCGACAGGCGGCTAAGACGGCAGCGCGGATGCAATAAAATGTTTGCGCGACGCTTTTTCGGTAGTATAGTAAAGTTAGCGTAAGCCTATGGCTCAGGTGCTTGTTGGGATTGACTATGTCAGGATCGGCTCAAGCGGAGGGTATTCGCCGTTATTACGCAACGGATGCGAATCTGCGTGTAGAGGACGAAACGCACGCCAAATACGCCGTTCCCAATTGCGACCTCGTGAACTGGGCTTTGGATACCCTGGTTTGGCAGACCGATGACGCGGTGCTCGATATCGGCTGCGGACGGGGCAAACATTACGCTCAGTTGATCGACCGAGCCCCTGACATCACATACTTCGCGCTGGACCTGTCTCCCTTTATGCTGCGCAACCATCCTGCCGAAAGCGGACCGCTCGCTTTGGGCGATGCGCTGCAACTTCCTTACGCCGATGACTCTTTTGACGTCGTGATGGCCAATCATGTGCTCTATCATCTGGACGATGTGGACCGCGGCCTGGACGAGATCAAGCGCGTTTTGAAGCCGGGCGGGAAAATGCTCGCCACCACCAACAGCATCCACAACCTGCCCGAATTGCAAGTGCTCTTCCGCCGCGCGATCGTCTTGCTCAGCGCCAACGGCGCCCACGCGCACCCGCCCACCCTGCCTAGCGATTCCTTCGCGCTGGAAAACGGCACGCGTATCCTGGCGCGGCACTTCTACGCGGTCGTCCGGCACGACCTGCCCGGCCAACTTGTTTTCGACGACGCCGACCCCGCCATGGATTACCTCGACAGCATGCGCGACCTGCGCCAGCACAGCTTGCCGGAAGATGTCGATTGGGACGACACCATGCTGATCATGCGCCAGCAGATCAGTCAATTGATCCAGCTGATGGGCAAGCTGGAGCTGAATATCGCGACTGGCGCATTGCTCGCCAGCGACAGCGGCGGCTTCATCAACGAGTTCATTGAGCGCGACCAGGCGGCTAGTTGAGTCCTCCACATGCCAATACACGGCGCAAGACGAGGAATGCCCCATGTCCGTTCTATCATTCGGTGAACTGCTGATAGACTTCGTCGCGCTGGAGATGGGCGTGACGGTCGGCGACGCCTCTGGTTTCATCAAGGCGCCGGGCGGGGCGCCGGCCAATGTCGCGGCCGCCGTCGCCCGTTTGGGCTACCAGAGCGCCTTCATGGGACAGGTCGGCGCCGACCCATTTGGCAGGTATCTGGCGGCTGTGCTGGCGGCCGCGGGGGTCGACATCGCGGGTTTGACCTTTTCGGAAGCGGCGCGCACCGCCCTGGCTTTTGTCTCCAACACGATCGACGGCGACCGCAGCTTCATGTTCTATCGCCATCCCTCCGCCGACATGCTGATGAGACCGGAAGATGTCAACACAGCCGTGATAGACGCGCATGACGCTTTTCATTACGGCAGCATCACCCTGATTCATGAACCGGCGAAATCCGCCTTGTTGATGGCGCTGGATCATGCTGTCGCGGGCGGCAAGTTCATCTCCTACGATCCCAACCTGCGCCTGCCGCTGTGGGAGAGCGCGGCGGCGGCCAAAGCCGGCATGACAGCCGGACTGGATTACGCCAATCTGCTGAAAATAAGCGCCGAGGAACTGGCATTCTTAACTGGCGGCGCAGGCGTCGCGCCCTTATGGCGCGAGCGTATGGAGCTGATCTGCGTTACTTACGGAGCCGGCGGCGCGGTCATCCACCTGCGCGATGGCGGCGCCATCAAACACGCAGGTTATGCGGTGAAGGCGCGCGATACCACCGGCGCTGGCGACGCTTTTGTAGCAGCCATGTTGACCGGCATCCTCGCGCGGCGCGCCGATTACGCCGCGCATCTGCCGGAGATTCTCGACTTCGCCAATGCGGTCGGCGCGCTGACCTGTTTGAAAGAAGGGGCGATTCCGTCTCTGCCGACAGTGGGCGAGGCGCGGGCTTTTATGGCGGGGAGAGGTGAGAACGACGCGTGAGAATAAATGCTCGGCGTACTCTATTTTCGCTTGCTGCTAATCGCTCGAATAAACGCTTTCGGGTCATGCCAGTAGCAGCCGATGCAAGTGCCATTGTAGATGCCATTCCCAGCATATTGTGATATGGGAAATCCCAGCCGTTTGGCGTCATAACGGCGATCGCTTTCCCGACACTGTTTACAGTGTTGGCGCTTGGCATTGTTGGCGGCTTTGGATAGCGGCTGGAAATCGTCGAGGGTTACGCTGCTGGGATCAGTCAGACGCGGGTCATCTCTGCGACCGTCTTTATGGTCGATTTCCACTTTGCTCGTATCCAGAACCACACAGCGCCGATGCTGGAGTTTTTCTCTTATCCAAGCCGGTATTGGCTTTTCGATAGCCAATTTCTTGTAACCCTGTAATTCTACCGCTACGATTTTGCCCCCCTCCTTGTGTCTGCGGATATTGTATTTTCGGGCGAGCGGGCCGTCATCACGACACCAAGACCCACCATTGCCCATTTGCAACCGCTGGTACTTTCCTTCGAACTCCACTGTGCTCACCTTGCGGCTGAAACCTAGCTGATTTGGTCGCGCTAGTTCCAAGAACAAAGCCGCCATTGAACCTCGTTGCGGCCTCCTTGCAAGTTTTTCCCCTCAGTTAATTCAGGGCAATCGCGCCAGAACCCATTATGTGTCGAATGTCACAAAAATCTACTGAGATCTAGGGGCGGCTCACGAGCCGCCCGCAAAGTAGAGTCATTTAACCAAGGCGACTCAGCGAGTCGCCCCTACCCTATCGTTCGTTTATTGGGTCCAGGATCTCTTGTCGAGGCTGTCTGGATCTACATAAACCGAAATGGATACACTTCGCCATGGACGAAGCGCATACTTTCAGCGCCCAACGCAGCCTTACTCGCAGACAAAGCCATCGTTGTCGCGGTCATCCATGTATTGGTAGGCGGGATGCCCGCGGCTGACCGGCGCGATACCGTGACTGCGCGCCTCGGCGCATGTAATCCTGCCATTGCCGTTATTATCGTACAGTGCCAAAGCGTTTACCGGCGCAGGCGCTTGTTGCGCCGGCGGCTGAGCTGGCTGCTGCTGCGTTTGTGTCGATTGCTGCGACGTCTGTCGCGCGGCGGGTTGAGAAACGGGCTGGCTAGAACGACTGCTAACCGGCTTGGTCCCGCTAACCCTTGCTGTCTTTGCTATCCAACCTGTGCCGATATTGACCCAGCAATAGGTTTGACCCTGCGCTGAACCCGCGACAGAATAGGTTCCCGGCTGCGCCAAGCCGATTTTCGAGCCATTGACAGACGCTTGCGACCGGACATTCATCGCGCCGGTCACATAGGCGGTATCGTACAAGAAGCAAGCTTGGACCCGTGCAGGAGACTGTTGACGGGCCGGCGGCTGGCTGGCAGTTGTCGCCGCACTAACCAGCGACGTTTTGGCTATCCAACCGCTGCCGATGTTCAGCCAGCAATAAGACGCGCCTTGCGCTGAACCCGAGACAGCGTAAGAACCTGGCTGCGCCATGCCAACTTTCTCGCTATTGACAGACGCTTGCGACCGGATGTTCATCGCACCAGCCAGATAGGCGGTATCGGACGCGAAGCAACTCGTGTTGCTTGCCGGCGCAGACACCGTGTTCGCCGGGGCGATGCCAGCGTAACAATTCAGCGTATCAACTGAATTTAGCGATTGACAGTCGGCGCGCGGGTTGCATCGCTTCAGCAGAGGGACGGCGGCGCTCGCCTCGTTATCATCCATCGACAGGCTGTACTTCGCTTTAACGTGTACGACGGTCTGCGCGAACCAGCATACGTTTTCAGCCGGCCTCCATTCCGCCAAGTCTTTGCCGCTTTTCTGGTGGCGGTTGAGGCTGGGGCTGGCGAGGGTGAGATTGTCTAGATCCTGCGCGAATCCCCGTCTTGTCGCAGCAGTCGCCGCGCATAATCCGCTATCGTGCGCTTCGGAAGTCGCGACGATATGCTCAATGTCCGTTTGCGATCGGCTGGTGAAAACTTCACCCGTGTATGGGCTGATGATCTGGCCGTCCAGATTTTCCGCAATGATGCGCAACTCAATGCTCTGGGGATAAGAGTAATCGCTGCGGTCGTAAGGTGAGCAACGGTTCTCTGGCACGAGCGTGATTTGCGCCGATACCGAAATTGTCATTGCCAAAGCCACTGCCGCCACAAGCATAATCCTCAACACAGCATCCTCCAAAAGGAAAGGTGATGTGGCTGCTGCCCAGGGCTTGGATGACCACGATCGTTGATAAAATAGCGACGCGGCTACTCGAGAGGGCGCGGAAAAACGCGCTCAGCCCGCAAAGGTATTTATGCTTGAATAGACGCGAGACAATATGCGCTGATAATTTGCATAGGGTATACTAGGGGCGAGAACCGTGTCGGTTTTCACTGAATCACAGTTTCCTGCGGCAGCCTGGCAGCCAACCAAGCAACTGCCGCAGGAGACCCTATACAATAGCCATGAGAAACTCATCGCTAATGTGGAGCTTAACTTATCTTTATCTTGCGTACAAGTTTTGTCTGATGGCAATCAGAAGAATCGCAATAAAAAGTAATTGCGCTGACTGCGACTATTCTTCCCATTTCATTCGTAATCTGTAGGGGCGGCACGCTGTGCCGCCCAATCTGTAGGATTCAATTCACGTTGGGCGAGCCAAGGCTCGCCCCTACAAATCCATACTTATTTTGAAATTGCATTTCTTTGTTGGAATCACTTAGAAGAATAGACATCTAAACTCCCAAAACTCTGCGCCCGCTGTGTCCGCCGTGTTCGCATCTTGAAAAATAATTTGTAACGATTGCCTTGATTTGCTATTCTCAAGGCGATTCTCCAGCAAATTCATCAAGAGAAAGCGTTCTCATGTCCCAACCGAATATCATCTTAATCTTGGCGGACGATATGGGGTTCTCCGACATCGGCTGCTTCGGCTCGGAAATCGCCACGCCCAACCTCGATCGCCTGGCGGCCGGCGGGGCGCGCTTTTCGCAGATGTACAGCTTCACCCGCTGCTGTCCATCACGCGCGGCGCTGCTGACCGGCTTGTACCCGCAGCAAGCCGGCGTCGGACACATGGTGCAGAACCGCGGCTCGCGCGCCTATCAAGGATACCTGCGCGACGATGCCGTCACCATCGCCGAAGTGCTGAAGGGGGCTGGCTACCAGACCATGATGAGCGGCAAATGGCATGTCGGCGGCTACCTGCCGGCGCTGGAACCCGAGACCTGGCAGCCGGGCAAGGAAGGTTTCCCCAGTCCGCTGACGCGCGGTTTCGACCGCTTTTTTGGCACATTGGTCGGCGCCGGCAGTTTCTTCTATCCGCACGCGCTGACCGAAGACGGCGAATTCCTGCGCGAATATCCCGACGACTTTTATTACACCGACGCCATCAGCGACAAAGCGGCGCAGATGATCGAAGACGCCCAGGGCGCTGACGCGCCGTTTTTCTTACATGTGGCTTATACTGCGCCGCATTGGCCCCTGCATGCGCTGCCAGAGGACATCGCTAAATATGAAGGACGATACCGCGCCGGCTGGGATACCCTGCGGCAAGAGCGCCACGAAGAGCTCAACAGCTTGGGCATACTCGACCCGATTTGGCGCATCTCGCCGCGCGATGCGGATTCGCATGCCTGGGCTGACGAAAAACATAGCGACTGGGAAGATCTGCGCATGGCAACTTACGCCGCCATGATTGATCGCATGGATCAAGGCATCGGCACCATCCTGGCGAAGTTGGACGCGCTGGAAATCACGGATAATACCATGATCGTCTTCCTGTCCGACAATGGCGGCTGCGCCGAGTACCTGGCGGAAGACGGCTTCGTTTCGTCGCATGTGCCGGAATTGCCCGATGGCCGCAGCGTGCGGCTGGGCAACCGGCGCGATCTGTTGCCCGGACCCGCCGACACCTACATGAGTTATGACCTGCCTTGGGCGAACGCCTCCAATTCACCCTTCCGCCTCTACAAGCACTGGGTTCACGAAGGCGGCATCTCCTCGCCTTGCATCGTTCATTTTCCCGCGGGGCTAGAGGCTCGCTCGCTTATTCATAGTCCGGTCCAGTTCATTGATGTGCTGCCGACCTTCGCCGAACTAGCGGGGGCGGAATACCCGGCCGAATATAGCGCACAATCGATACAACCCGTCGAAGGCGAAAGCTTCTTGCCGGCGCTGGAGCAGCGCGAATGGCAGCGCGAGAACCCGCTCTACTGGGAGCACGAGGGCAACCGCGCCTTGCGCATCGGCGAATGGAAACTGGTCAGCAAGCACCCGGGTCCCTGGGAACTCTACAATATGACGGAAGACCGCAGCGAGTTGAATGACCTGGCCGCCGGCGAAGCGCAGCGCGTCCGGGATATGAGCGCAAACTATGATGTCTGGGCGCGGCGCTGCGAAGTGCGAGATTGGCCCCTGGATTAGACGTTTTCACGGCAGGAATGCGGGGACCGCAATAAAGTTTTGACTTGCCAGAGCAAGCCCCTGCGGCGCAGCGCCAAACTGTGCCTTCCCGTTAATTATCGCCACCGAAATTTAATAGATGAGCCGGCATTAATCTTTTGCCAGTCCTTCACATTATGTTACTATTCTAAAGTCCCGCGCGTATGCTATAAGGGGGTGATGAGGTGCATTCCGCTCCGCTGACTATCGGCATTGAAGAAGAGTATCAACTGATTGACCCGGCCACTGGCGAATTGGCGGCGGTCGCGCAAGAACTCTTGCACGATGACCGCATCATGCAGATTGGCGATCAGGTAAAACCCGAGTTCCTGCAATCGCAAATCGAAGTGGGCAGCGACATCTGCCGCAATGTGAAAGAAGCCCGCATGGAGTTGCTGCGGCTGCGGCGCGAGGTGGACACTGTCGCGCAGCGGCATGGCTATGCCATCATAGCAGCCAGCACCCACCCTTTCGCCCGCTGGGAAGAACAAGAAGCCAATCCGGGCGAGCGCTACGAAGACCTCAAGAACTACATGCAAGAAGTCGCGCGCCAGATGCTGATCTTCGGCATGCACGTGCATATCGGCTTCGGCGCCGAACCCGAACAACTCGATCTGCTAATCGACATTCAAAACCAATTGCGTTATTTCCTGCCGCACATTCTAACGCTGTCCACCAGTTCGCCCTTCTGGCATGGCCATCCGACTGGGCTGAAAAGCTACCGCAGCATCATCTTCGAGAATCTGCCGCGCACGGGCATTCCGCCGACTTTCTCGTCATTCAGCGATTTCAACGCGGTGATCGAGACTTTCGGTCGCGTTGGGGCGCTGGGCAAAGACCGCGCCGACGGCAAAGCCGATTACACCAAGATCTGGTGGGACGCGCGTCCGCAAGAACAGTTCGGCACTTTGGAAGTGCGCGTCTGTGATATGTGCAGCACCATTGACGAAGCCGTCGCGGTTGCCGCGCTCATCCAGGCGCTCTGCGCCAAGTTAATCCAACTGCGCAATGATAATCTCAGTTGGCGCATTTACCGCAATGAGTTAATTGCCGAGAACAAATGGCGCGCGGTGCGCTGGGGGCTCGACGGCAAGCTGGTGGATTACGGCAAGCGCGAGGCAGTGCCCATGCGTTTCCTGGCGCACGAGTTGCTGGGCTTGATAGACGACGTCGTGGACGAACTCGGTTCACGCCAGGATATCGAATATATCAAGACGATTCTGGACAAGGGCACCAGTTCTGATCGGCAACTGGCGGTCTATTCTCAATGCAAGTCCGACGGCGCCGATGACGACGAGGCGCTGCGAGCCGTGGTGACGCACCTGCGCGAAGAGACGATGCGCGGCGTGATGAATTAAAGTCTTATGACGTATGAATTTCAGGATTTTAAGATTCCTGTTCAATCGGAGGATTATACAGCTTGTTCCCGATTCGTAACCACATCAATTAGAACGATCATCAGCGAGGCGATTGAAAAAGGGAAAAACAAGATCATCATTAACACAAACCTAAAGCTCGGACTTCCAATGGAGAACATAAACAAGATCGCCGGCCCGTTCATTGAGGCTTGGGCTGTTGAAACTTTCCATACGGTTCTCGAGGATTCAACAAATCAGTATTCTTTGATTAACGTCGAAGCGGTAGAGCGTCTGCACATGGCTGATGTCATCCTTCAGTTCAAGAAACGGCGCAAGGCGGAGAGTGGGGTAACGGCCGAAGTGGATGTAAAGGCAACAGCCGAAGATATCCAGTCAAGCGGAAAAAGTCCAAACATCACTTCATTTGCTAGGATTCGTACTGCGTATGTAGAAGATCCCGATTACATTTTCATTATTCTGTCCCTCAAACATCGAGTCTATTCATCGCGGAATCGAATTACGGGGCTCATGGATGGAACTATGGAAGTTGTCGCAAATAATGCATACGATCTGAAATTTATAAGTGCTAGAGACATCAATTATAATCCTGCACTAGGAACCGGTCAGATTCAGATTCGTGATATTCATTATGTCGAATTAGAGGAGCGTAGCACTTGGGAGTTCTGTCAACTGCTAGACCATAAGTATTTGCACTCTTCGCGTCGGTCATTCGCCGACTGGCTGGAACTCGCAAGTAAACACGAATGGATCAAGGTAGATGTTTGAACAAAGAGCAGTATTAGGAAACGCGCTCTCCGAGATTCCCAAAATAAAATCAGAAACATTCGACCTGATTGTTGCCGACCCGCCTTACAATCTTGGCAAGGATTATGGTAACAATCATGACATCAAGGGTTTCGATGAATATTTAGACTTCACCCACAGTTGGCTCAGTGAGGCGTATCGAGTGCTCAAGCCACATGGCACGATTTATGTCTTCATGGGATTCCGGTTCATAGCTTACCTTTATAACATTTTAGAACGTGAACTAGGTATGTTTTTCAATAGTTGGATCGTTTGGCATTACACCCAGGGCATTGGCAAAACAAAGGGGTTCTCTCCCAGACATGACGACATTCTCATGTTTACCAAATCAAGAGATTTCGTGTTTAACTTAGATGATGTTCGTGTACCACAGAAATACTATCGAGAGCGGAATAATATGCGGGGAGCGAATCCCGGTGATGTTTGGGAGTTTTCTCATGTTCACTATTGCAACGAAAACAGGCAGAACCATCCCACACAGAAGCCAGAAGGATTGATAGAGCGAATGGTTCTTGCTTCGAGCAATGAGGGCGATCTTGTCCTCGATCCCTTCTTCGGCAGTGGAACCACTCTCAGGGTTTGCCAGCAACTAAATCGATTCGGCACAGGAATTGAAATAAACCCTGACTATGTTCGAATTACTAAAGAACGATTGCAAAAAGACTTTGACGGATTTGATAGTATAGATCCCAGGATGGAACGTATTCCATTGGATTTGCGTGATGAAAAGATTAGACAGAAATACTTAGCGGATCACAAACGCTGGTTTCTAAATAACCAGAATGGCCCTTCAATAGATTTCGAGAGGTCTGTAAAAGCCCAATACCCAAGTGATATCGAAAGACCCGCACAGGGAGAGTTATTGTAAGAAGAACATCAGCAAAAACTCTCAGATCACATGCCCCGCTTTCGCGCGGTTGCTGGCGTAACGTCCGCTGAGTTCGGGCTCGGCAGCTTGCAAGCGGCGCGGCGGCAATCCATGTACCAGCGCCTCCAGATCATCGACCACCATCTGACCCAACTCGAACATGCCCTCGGCAACCGAGCCGGCGCGATGCGCGGAGAGCAAGGCGCCCTCGGCCGAGCGAATAGGATGATCGCGCTCCAGGGGTTCGGTGGGGAAGACATCCGTCGCCAGCTTGAAGCGCCCCGCCAGCGTCAACTCCGTCAGCGCGTCGAAATCGACGACATGGGCGCGGCTTATCAATGCGAATACGGCGTCGGGCTGAACCAATTCCAGCAGCTCTCGCGTGATCATGGCGCGGTTTTCGGCTGTTGGCGACGCCAGCACAAAGATCAGGCGCGAACGCGCCAGCAATTCTTCCAGCGCCAGTGGCTCCAGGCCTTGACGGCGCAGATAGCCGTCGCCCAGCCAGGGATCGTAGGCGGAAATCTTCACGTTAAAGGGCTGCAACAGTTTATGCAATTCACGCGCGAGGCTGCCATAGCCAATCATACCCACCGGCTTGTCGTATAACATAAAAGTGCCAACGTTGCCGGCGCGCAAATATTTCTCGCTTCCGTCCCGCATCGCGCGGTCGCCAATAGCGATGTCGCGCGCCGAGGCGATTGCCATGCCCAAGGCGAACTCAGCCACCTGCCGCGCGAAAGCTGGCGCCGCGCTGAGCACCCGAATACGATTGCGATAGCAAAACGCGTAATCCAGCCGCAGCGGAAAAGCGCCGGAAACAGTGATGATCGCCTGGAGCCGCCGCGCTCGCTCCAGCACTGCGCCATAGCGCCAATCGGCGCAGATGACAAAATCAGCCGCGGGCAATGCCGCGCGGAAATCCGCCTGCGGCATGGGATCGTCGCGCCCCCAGATTACATCGACCAGGTCATATAGCTGCTGCCGATCTTCCGGCGAGAATATCTCGTCTATCTGACGGAAACTGGGATCGACGATGACTTTGTTTTTCATAATGTTTCTCTTCAGTAAATCCAAGAAAGGTTTGCAAATCCGAAATTATTATGGATCCTAGGGGCGGCTCGCTGAGTCGCCCCTACCGTTTCTTATTATTTTGTTGGTTTTACTTAATTCCGCGACCAAGTCGAGTGAAGGCGATCCCACGCGCTACTTGAAGCGGCGGTCGTACCAGACGGGCAAATCGCCCAGGCAGACGGCAACATGCACGGCGGCGGCTTGCAACGCAGTCGCGACAGAGCCAGGTTCCAAGACGTTGACACCCGCAGGGCGGTTCTTTTCGACAGCGGCGTCGCAGCCGGGCAACAGCGCGTCCGCGCGTTTTTCGTCTTCGACCAGCAAGCGCCGAAAACTGCCATCAACCAGGTGCAAATTTATCTCGCCATGAAAAACAACCGACTGGCGGCCGCGTTTCTTGACCAACTCACTGGCATATACCGATTGCACATCGCCGGCGTCAACTTGCCAGCGCATATCAGCGCCGCGCAGGGCGCTGATATGCTTTCCTTCAAGGCTGATCTTCAAGGTATCCGGTTCTTGCATGATCTGTTTGATTTGCAGCGCGATCAGCGCAAGCAGCAGTAGCGACACGACAAGTCCCAAATAGGGCAAGAGGCTGGGATTGGGAATCAGCGTCCCGGCATTGGGCAAAGCCAGTTGATGGTTTAATGAGGCGATTGAGACCCAGGCATAGAAAGCCGCCAACAAGCCGTACCAGGCGATTTGACGATACCTGCCCCGCATCCAACGGCGGTCGCGCCCAAATTGCAGTTCGCTTCCTCCCGCCTGTCCGCGCTCCTGCAGGGTCCAATTGCCCAAGTCCAGGGGGAGATCAATCAAGGGAATCGGCTCGGGCTGGTCCAAGGCATCCCCGAGCGCGCTAGCGGCAAAGGGTTTGCCCAAGACATCCGCCAAAGCCAAGCCGATTTGCTGAATCGTCCGCTCGCTGCGGGACTGATCGGGGTCGTCGATGCGCAGCACTTCGAACCAGCGGCTGGCGTGCGAAAATGACAGGTCAGGCGCTAGCGTCATGCCCAGTTGCCAGGCGGCCTCTTCTTCCGACCAGCTCAGGACCACCTCGCCGATATCCCGCGGGGCGACCTCACCCAGCGGCGGCAAGGCGCGGCGGTTGCCATAATCATCGTCGTAGCGGAAGCTCCTGCCCGCCTTGACCTCGACCAGCAGGGTCGGTGCAGCGGCGGCGTCGAGCTGGATCAGGCGCCAGCGGTCTTCGCTATAGTCGACGAGCAGATTTTCCGAGACTGCAATTCGCGTCATGGGTCACACTTGTTTCGAGAGAGCGCGGATGAGCTTGTGGCGCATTATCGCAGATTTCGCTGAAAAATGCAGACGCGATTTATCCCCGTCCAGGGCATTGGCGCCAGTTTTTTCCACAAGCACCGAGGGACGCGTAGTCGCGTATACAAGGCTTGCCCGATACTGAAGTATTTGCGCAGAATTCGGGTCTATTGCCAATGGGCGACTCAGCGAGTCGCCCCTACCGCATTTAATTATTTTCTTGGTTTTACTTCTGTATCCCAGCTGTGTCAAATGAGCCGCTTGGATATCCCTTAGTCAACGGTCTTAACCGCTTCGCTTTGCCAGTGGCTGATAGCGCCTGCGCAGGATGACCAGCGCGACGAAGATCAGCGCCAGCAGCGCCAAAGCCAGCGTCCCCAGCTGCCAAGCTTGTCGCTGCGGGATTTGGCTGACAGCCACAGCGATAGCGCCAAAGATGAGAGAAAAAGCGTAAAGCAAGAGCAAAGCCTGTCGTTGCGTAAAACCCATGCCCAGCAGCCGATGCGAGACATGATCCTTGCCGCCCAGCATCAAGGGACGCCTTTCTATCAGGCGCGTGAATATCGCCAGGTTGATATCGATGATAGGCAATGCCAGCACGAGCACGGGCACCATCCAGGTTACATTGAGCGATTGCTGCGCGAATTTCAGCTTGATTGCCAGAATCGCCAAGACGAAGCCCAGTGTGTAGGCGCCCATATCGCCCATGAAACTGCTCGAGGGATTGAAGTTGTAGGTCAAGAAACCAATGGCGCTGCCGAAGATCGCCGCCGCCAACATGCTAACCAGTATCTGTCCTTCCGTCACCGCCATGAACAAGAAGAACCCGGCGGCGATGGCGGCGCTGCCGGCCGCCAAGCCATCCATATTGTCAATCCAGTTTACGGCGTTGATCAGCGCGACAATCCAGAACAAGGTGAGTGGGATATCGATCCACTGATTGCCAAAGAGCCGTATCTGCACCCCCACCAAGGTGACCGCCAAAGCCGCCGCCGTCATCACCAGCAGGCGCAGGCGCGGGCTGAGATGTTTGCGGTCGTCCAGGTAGCCGATCCAAGCCAGCATGGTGGCGCCGGCCACGATCGCGCCCAATTCTTGCAAATGCGCCGGCGGACTGAACAAGAGGATAGATAGCACGAAGGCGACATAGATGGCGGCTCCGCCCATCAGCGGCATGTGCCGACCATGGATATTGCGTCCGCTGGGGGCCGCGGTCATGCCCAGGCGCATGGCGATTTGTCTTGTCAGCGGCGTCAGGCACAGGGCAGCGGCGAAACCCACGATCATGATGGGGATAAACTGCTGGTTGGCGTCCATGTATCTCAGTATAAGACCGATGACAGAATGTCGAAAGCCTGTGGCCAGGCGAGCCTGGGCAATCGCGCCAAATTATGGTTCGCCACAGAGGCTCAGAGGATCGCGTAGACACTGACCGTCAACCAGAAATAAGCCTGTCTTTTAGTCACTTAGCCACTCGAAGACTGCTTTGACCGGCAGGTGATCGGAACCGATCGCGCCGCCAATGCTGGCTGACACGGTCCGCAAGTCGTCACTGTGCCAAATATAGTCGATGCGCAAGAAGGGGTGAACAATCCGCGGCAAGCCAATCGCCTCGGCCACGGGCCAGGTACGCCCGGCGCCTGTGCCCGCCCCCCGCCAGGCGTCATTCATCTGGGCGGCGATCTCGTCATAGATGAGCGAGCTGTCGCTCATGTTGAAGTCGCCCGCCACCAGGTACGCTTTGCTCTCGCCACGGGTGATTTCCAGCAGCCGTCGAGCCTGGGCGTTGCGGCGCGCTTCGTTGTAACGCAACAGCATATCCAGGGCGAAATGCGCGGAGGGCTGCCAATCCGCCTGTGGCAGCGTCAGGTGCGCGGCGTACACCGCCAGCTCCCGTCCAGCCACATCCAGCACGAGCCGCAGCGCCAAGCGCTCGGGCTCGTCTTCGATAGATAGGATCTGCCGCTCCAGGATAGTATAGCGAGAGAAGATGCGCACGCTGCCGGCGATATGATCTTCGTGGGCATAGACATCGTAGAGCCGCTCCAGGCGCTGATCGTAGCCCTCGGCTGTTTCCTGCAATACGATGACATCGGCGCCGGTCGACAGCAGCCAATCGGTCGCCTCGTCCAGTTCCGCATTGCTGCCCTGCACGTTGAATGTTACAACCGAGAACGTCTCGCCCTGCGGGGGATCAAGCGCTTTATAGCGGCTGGGCCAGGCAAAGCAGATCAAACCGACGAGCATCCAGACAATTTGCAGCAGCACGCTCCAGCGGGCGCGCAGTCGCGACAGCCATGCCCGACGCTGACGTTTCGCTTTTTCTAAGCCGGGGACAGGATTCTTCCGCAAGCGCGAAAGCGCAGTCCCTTGCCGAGCGGCGATGATGGACAGAGGAAAGGTCAGCGCCAGAGGCATGTACCAATAGGGCGCGAAGGTATTCGCCAGGTCAATCAACCAGAAGCCGCTGAGGCGCAGGATGCGCGCAAGCGTGAACAGCGCGACCAGCGCTGTATAAAGCGCCGTCAGATGGCTGACCGGACGCGACAGTCGCCGGACGAACCGTTGCAGAGCTGGCCAGGACATCCGAAATTAACTCCGGTCCGCTGCCGTGGGCTGATTGCGCTAAAGCGCGACCAGCGCTATGACAACCAGCGCCACAAAGAGCCCGGCCGCCAATATGCCCATGTTGCGCAGGTCTTTGATCACGAAGCCGTAGTCGGCGCGCAATTCTTCTTCAGAGACTTCTTTGCTGGGGTTGGCAAGCAGGTCCGCCACGTACTCGGCATCCAGCGCGCCCTCGTCTTTGCGGCGTTCCAGTTGCACGCTTTGCAGGTCGCGACGGCGGCGGCGCTGTCTGCGCGGGCTTTCGGCGGCGGGGGCAGCGGGCAGGCTAGACGGCGCGCTTTCTGGCGTTGTCGCGCCCGTATCGTCCGCGGGGGCACCTTCGCCCGTGGCGGTCTGACGCGCTTGTTCCAGCACGGATTTAGAGATATTGGGCTTCTTGCGCCGACGCTTTGCCATGCGGCACACTCCATCGCTTAGCTGTGTTTCTCCGCATTATGGCAAAGGAATCGCGACATGACAAGCGAGCGTGAGCTGGGTAGCAGAGCAATCGCAACAAATTGATAACCACAGGTCGCGTAGGTCGCGTAGACACTGACCGCCGACACTGACCGTCAAGACACAAAGGACACGGAGATAAGGGAATTACATTTACCACCGAGGGCACAGAAGTAATTCCATAAAATAATCAAAAAACGTAGGGGCGACATACCATGTCGCCCGAAATCTATACGCAGCAACGTGGGAGACAGATTGGGCGACTCAGCGAGTCGCCTCTACCAATTCGACCTTTTCGTGTTTTGCATGACTAACTGACGTTACGCAGAGAACCGAATAGGCTGTAGTGTTCGCAAAGTTTGAATTGCAGTTGCAGTGGCGCGAAATAGTAACAGGGATCTAAGGGCAAAATGATTGGCGCTCCACTTCCACTTGAGCCCTTCCAGTTTGATATACGCGCACAACGAGGCAAAGAGATGATTCGTTTGCGTCGTGACCGTGCGGGTAGGCGACTTTTGAAGAGCAGCATTCTGTTTCAGCGACTTATGGTAGGTTTCCACGTTCCATCGTTTGCGATAGATTGTGATCATGGCATGGTAGCTGAGACTCAGATCGCTCGAAACCAGATAAAGGATACCGACACTGCCATCTTTGTTTGTGAAGACTTGCTTGACCAATTGGAGGGGGAAATCAAGCCCTTCCAAATATATCCTTACCGTGGTCTCCGCTTCCAGTTCGAGCGTTTCCAATTTCTTGTAGCGACCCTGCTTTTTGTCCGCCTCACTCAAAGCCAGTTTACGATTCGCCTTGATAGGCATAATAAAATCGCGCTTGAGTTCATGTTTAACAAACATCATATTCTTCGCGGAAGAGAACCAGACATCGTTCAGCACATAGCGGAATTTGACTTCATTACGCTGCGCTTGTCGCAGCAAACATTGATAACGCTCATTTTTGCTGACCGACGAACGGCGTTTCTCTTTGCCATCTTTCTTGTCAAAGTAATACTCGGTCTTGTCAACAATCTCAAAGCCGACCGGCAAAGAAACCTCAGCACAATGATACAGACAAGACAGGAAGTTAATGCCCTTTACTTGTCTTTTCTTGGCATGGTCGTAGTGCCAGCAGATAATCTCATTTTCATCGGTATGCGGCTTCTCGGAAATACTATCATCCACTATCAAAACCCCGTCATCGGCTTCTACTTGGCGCACATACGGTTTCACCACACGCCACAAATCAGCCGATGTCTTACGCGAACCCGCCAAAAAGCGTTGAACACGATCATGGCTGATCTGACCATCAAGCAAACTCGCCAGACCGGTTCCCGTCACCTGTCCGAAGGAACTAATGAGATAATCAGAGTAAAGATCAAGCATTTCTTTATCATTCATACAACCAGTTTATTCTATTTCGTAGAATGTGCTGCGTAACGTCAGTGACTAAATTGGATTTACTGAGGGCACAGAGCTTTTGGGTATACAGACGACTGATCACCAAAATCTGTAGCCTAAAATACACGGGCGTTAGCGCGATGTGATTTGTCGCTAAACAACATGCCAGAATAAAAGAAAGAGCATATATTTCTGTTTTCCTCTGCGTACTCTGCGCGCTCTGTAGTAGATTTTCAGTTTGCGATTGCGCCATTTCAGTCGCCATCATTTTGAAGCGATTGCCCTGGCGATTGCAGCCGAATCAGCGTGTGTCTGCCCTATTGAGATTGGGACGGTCGTTCTTCCAGCAATGTCCGCAATTGCTCGAAGCTGATGCCGTACTGCCGGGCGATCTCCCGCGCGTAACTTTGGCCCCGCGGCGGCGCCGCCAGCACACGATAGGTGCGGCGCAGTCCAGACTCGTCCTCTTCGACTTCGGAAATCAGGCTCTGCACGCGGCTTTCGCCCGCTACCGCCTCGTTGATGCTGCCGCAGTCCACAGCCAGCTCGTGCAAATGCGTGACGAAGACAGCGCGCGCGCCCAAGATGCGCAAGCAGCTCAGGACATCGCACGCCAGAAAGTAGCTTTCGGTGGCGCTGGTGCTGGCCAGGGATTCGTTCATCAATATCAGGCTATGCGCGGTAGCGCGGCTGAAGATATTGCGCAGGCGTCTTGCTTCTTCGCCCAGCCGGCCGCTTTCCGACTCAGGATCCTCCTCGACCGGGAAGTGCAGGCAGATGGCATCGACAGGGCTTAATGTCGCCGCGGCCGCCGGCACGTACAAGCCCGATTGCGCCAGCGCGTGCAGCAAGCCGATCGCGCCCATCCAGGTGGTCTTGCCGCCGCGATTGGGTCCTGTCAAAACGTGGATGCGCCCCTGGTCGTCGAAACGCGCGTCGTTGCCCACGATATGCGCGCCCAGGTCCTCGCCCCGGTGCTGCCGGCTGAGGCGCAAGGCAAGATCAAGATTGACCATGCCGCGCGCATCCATGCGGCGTTCTTCGGGTGGCAGGAGGGTCGGTTTGCACATGGGTAAACCTTGGGCGCGCAGCTTGGAGATCATCCGCGCCGCGCCGACATAAAAGGCGATTTCGCTTTCAATGGCGCGCAGCATGCGGCTGTTGACCCGAGCGTACGTTGCCAGGGCGCGATTAATCGGACGAATCACGTCATCCAAGATTTTGCCCAAATCTCCGAAAACGCTGTTGCCCGCCAGACGATCCAAGGTCTCGCGGCGCGTTACCACAAAGCCGCCGCCGCTTGTCGAGGGCGCCTGCCGCAAGGGACCGATGCCGCGCATTTCTTCCTCGTCATCAAAGCCCCATAACTTGCGGAAGAAACGCGGACCCTTGAAGCGGCGGCGATTGATGGACAGCAGGGTGGCGGCAACGGGCCGCAGGTCCGGCGACAGATTGATGCCGATTGTGACACTGACGATCTCGCGAATGCGCTCGCGCAGTTGCGGCAATTCGCTCGCCATCTGCTGGAAGAGCGGATCTCCGGCGGTCTGCGCCACTTGCTCCGCCAGCTTATGCCAAGCGCGCGCCTTCAGCGCGGGTCCGGCGCGCTGCAGCAGCGCGTCCAGCTCGCTGACGCAATCCACATAATTCTCCAGTTCCGCCAAGCGGGAAAGCACCAGCGCCAATTCATGACGGCGGGCGCGAATATCACTGACGGTTTCGCTCAATCCACGTATCTTGGGCAGTAGATCTGTCAAACCCGCCATGAAATCCGGTTGATTTAGACAGTCTTCAAGCGCCTCGTGGCGGTAGGAAAGGGTCTCAATATCGGTCAGCAGCGTGCAAAGAATGTCGCGAATCGCGGGCAAGTAATCGCGATAAGGCGAAATCTCTTCCGCGATGACTCCAATTCTCAAATCGTCGTTGGGGGCAAAAGGCTGAGCCGACGCGGCGTTTGCGCTGCGGCGATCGCGCCACAGAAGACTGATCAAATCCGGCTCGACGGGGCGCTGTTGGAACATGCTTTTCCGCTCGCTGCGCTATTTGGCTGCCAACCATGATAACAGCCGCTCGGCGGCGGCGGAAAGGTCTGTCACGGGCGGATAAGCCTGTGAATCTTCCGCAGCGATGAGCAGGTCTGACGATTGCAAGACACAAGAAAAGCGACCCTGCGGTCGCTCTGATTCTCGCTGCGATCAGGTCCAGGCAAGGCGCAAAGCAAGCGCTAGTTGAGTTTCATCCTGCGCAAGCCTTGAAACGCGGGATCGCCCTGAATTTCTTTCCAACGGGCAGCGCCGCCGTCGGTATGCCACTCGACTACGAACATGCCTTCGCTGTCTTGGTAGGTGAAAATGGGCTTCAAGCCGAGAAGGACTTGCCGGATGGTGCCGATAACCTCTTTACGTTCTTCGCCCATGCGCAGGGTGAAGTATTGCCCAGCCTCAAATTCGAAGAACACCGGCATGCCATCGAGGCTGCCTTCCAGCTTGATGGGCGCTTCCGCCTGCGTGCAGCTCATGAACACGTTCTGCAGCCGGTTGTTCCACAAGCTGTGGTTGACGCGCTCCTCAATGTAATAAGGCCGCGCCTCGGGCCTGGAATAAAACCACTGTCGGGAGGTGTTTGCCATCGCAGCGCAGCTCCGCTTGTTTCGGCTTGCCTAATGCCGCAAGTTTACCGCATCGCCCCGAAATGCGAAAAGGGCAAACATCCAACACATCAGGGCAATCGCATCATATCTTCCCCGCCACGCAATCGGACTTGCTGCCAAATTGATCAAGTTTAGACTAGAACATTTGTTCTGTTTATGTTAGAATGTAGCGATCCGAATTAAGTCACGCCTAAGAAAGGAAACATAAATGAAATACCGTGACAATCGCAGCAAAGGCATTTTTGATTTCATCTGTCGATACATCAGCGAGCATGGCTTTCCGCCGACCTTGGGCGAAATCGCGGCCTCACAGGGTTTCAAGTCCAATTCCGGTGTCATCCGCCACTTGGACAAATTGGAGAAATGGGGCTGGATTGAGCGCTACCATGGCAATGCGCGCAGCATCCGCATTTTGCGTCAACCCGAGCCGGGGCGACCTAATGCAAGTAGCGGAAACCTTTTTCGCCAATCAGTTCCGCGGCGATGATCACGCCCGAGTGCGGCAGGATATATAGTTGGTACAGCTCGCCGGTGGCGAACTCCCGGAGGAGCGCCGCGTCCAGCACTTTGTAGGTTTCCAATTCCACGCGCAAGGAATGATAGAAGGGATGGGTACGCAAGACATATTGGCTGACGCGCCCTTTGATGATACGCACGGCTTCCGATTCGCGATCAGTAGCCAACAGTTGAGCGAAGCGACTGACGCTGCTGGCAACGTAGACCATGATGCCGACCAGCAGCAATTCGACGCCCAGCGCGATCGGCAGCAGTAATACGCGCGCGAATGACAAAAGCACAAGTCCGGCGGTTACCAGTATCGCTAAGCCAACACAACGCTTGAAGACCTGTGTGGATTGCGCCTGAAACAGATCGATATGTGTCTGTAGCATATCAATCTGCGCGGCGCTCATCAAACCCAGACGGTTGTTCCTGAGGTCGTTTTCGCTGGCGGCGATCGTCTGTTTTTCTGCCGCTTTCATCGGGCTTGCCCATGGATAAGCGAGTTGTCAGCCAATTCTAACAAGAAATTGAGCCAGGCTCAATGAATCGGCAGCGGGAACAGGGCAATCGCATCAACTATTTTTCCAACACAAAGGGCGCGGAGGGGCGCGTAGACACAGCCCTCCGACACAGAGTATTGTGGGAGGCGCGGTCCAATTCAGGCGGAAGCCAGGGCCGGCATGGTCTCGGTCAAATAGACCGCAAGCTGATCGCGCGCGAAGACATAACAGAGCCGCGCCACCGCGTCGAGCAGCGACTGCGGGATAAAGCGCCACAGGCGGCTTTGCATCGCGGTCTCGTCATCGAGAACCTCACGCACAAGCGCCGGGCCCAGCTTCAGGCGTTGCGCGAATATCTCCAGCGTCAGGCTCTCGCCAGCTGGTTCGAGTTGTCGAGCCACCAGGTCGCGCCATTGGGACAGAATCGCGTCGGGCATAAAGGGCAGCCAGCGCTGTGGCTGGGCGCGGCGCAGCGAAGCCGCCTGCCAGCCGGCCAGCGCGGCCTCGTCGCGCTCGTCCATGACCGTCAGGATTAAATGCAGGGCGAAGAATTTGTCGCGCCGCTCCACACCAGCCCATTCCTTGCCCCAAAAATGGGGCCGCACCATTTTCAGCGCCCAAGCTTCGTCCGCAGCCAAATGCGCCACATAGCCGGCCAGGAAAGCCAAGTGCGCTTCGTCCGCTGCCGACTGCAGTTGCGGGTGCTGCCGCAGCATCAAGCGCCAGGGACGCTCGACCGTGGGCTGGCCGTAGGCATAGAAATGCGTGACCTCGCGGCCATCGCCGCTGGCGACGCGGGCATCGGCGGCAATACTGCCTAATTGAAAAGCGGGGCGCTGCCGCAGCAGCAAGTTGCGATAGAGCGCGGGCAAGGCGGCGTCGACGAGCAAATCCTGCGCGATTTTGAGATGGGTGAAGGGCGTGGGCATAGGGGGGATTGTAAAGCGTCAAGGACACGATGACGAGAGGAAAAGCGCTTTTACTCGCTGCGCAGCGCCTCAGCCGGTTTCAGCCGACCCAGCCGCCAGGCGGGATAGACCCCGGCCAGCAGCGCCGCGACGACCGCCACCAGAAAGGCTTCGAGGAATTCGCCGGGCAACAATATGAATTGCATCGACCAGCCAAATGAGCGCAGATTGATGACATAGATCAGCACCAGCGACAGCAGCGTGCCGATGGGCAGAGCCAAGACGCCGGCCGCCAGTCCCATTAGCCCAGTCTGAATCAAAGTGAAGAGCGTCAGTTGGCGGGGGGTCATGCCGGTGGCGCGCATGGCGCCGTATTCCCGCGTCTGCTCGAGCTGCAGCGCCATCAGCGCCGACAGGATGCCGATGAAAGCCACCAGCGTCGTCAGCAAGCGCAAGGCGATCGTGATAGCGAAGGTGCGGTCAAAGACCTCCAAAGCGCCCCGCCGCAAGCTGGCATTGTCTTGCGCCAGCAGGTCGTAATCCGCCAATTGCGCGCGCAGGGCGGCGATGACCGCATCGGCATCCGCTCCCGCTTCGAGGAAGATGCCCAGCGACGTCACGAAGGCATCGTCAAAGAATTGATCATAGACGGAGCGCGCCATGTAAACCGTGCCTTGATCCGTGCTGTAATCGTAATAGACGCCAAAAATCTCGAAGCTGCGCTCGCCCAGATCCGTGGACAAGGTGATGCTGTTATTGGATTCGTCGATGCCGCGCCGGTTGGCAAAAGCCTCGCTGACCATCAAGCGCCCGGCATTGAGCGCCGCTTGATGGTCCGCCGCTGCAACCTGAGTCCAAGTAAAACGGCGATTTCCCCCGGCGATATCAAAGTCGGAGGCCAGCAAGTTGACTGGTGGAAAATCGGGATAGTCGGGCGAATAGACCGTCACGGCGCGCGCCGAAGAGACCGCCTCGACGCCCGGGACCGCGCGAGCCAAGCCCAGCACCGCGCCATCCACATCGACGCTCGCGTTGTTGTTGGAAAAAAGCGGCGGAGAGACAAATATCTGCGCCCCCAGGGAATTGCTCAGCCAATCGGCCACGGTCGCGCGGAAGCTGCCAATCATGGTGTTGACGCCGACAATCACGCTGACGGCAATCGTCAGCGCCGCGACCGCGACCGAGGTGCGGCTCAGCGAACGGGTGATGGCGCGGCAAGCCATCACCCCCAGTATGCCAAAAACCGCGCCCCCGGCAATGGGCAGCAGCAGGCGCATCATAATCAACAACGCCGCCGGTGTGAAAAATGCGCCGCCGACGATGATCATGAGCAAAGCGCCAAAACTAAGGCGGAGGTCGGCGCCAGGCAGCTGCAAGAGCAGCAGCCCGCCAAGATTGAGCAAAGCCGCGAGGATCGTGATATGAGGCAGCAGGCGCCGGGTCTGTTCTTCTTCAGTCGAGCGTTTCATCACGCCGGCCGGCGCTGTGCGCGTGGCATCCAGGGAAGGCAGCAGCGCCGCCACGACGCTCGCAAGCATGCCGATGCCAGCGCCCTTCAACAATGTCGAAGCCTCGACGCTGATGCCGCGCACATTCACGGCGAAGTAGAGATCGCTGATGGTTTGAGAGACCAGCGCGACCGCGCCCCGCCCCAAGATGAGGCCCAGCCCAAGCCCCAGCGCCGCGCCCACAGCGCCCAGAATCAAGGCTTCTCCCAAGATGAAAGCGAAGATCTGCGCCCGGGTAGCGCCCAGGGAGCGCAAGATGCCGATGACGGCGCGGCGCTGAACCACGCTGAAAGCAACGGTGTTGTATATCAGGAACAAGCCGACTACCAGCGCCAGCAAACTCATCGCTTGCAGATTGATCTCGAAGGCGGCGATCATCTGGTCCAGCGCATCGCCGTCACCGGAGTCCACCAGCGATAGGCCCGCCGGCAATTCGGAGCGTATGCGCTCGGCATCGTCCCCGGCCAGGATCAGGTCGATGCGGCTGAGCCGCCCGACCATGCTCGTCCATTCTTGCGCGGTGGCGATATCGCTGATGATCAGGTCATCCAGCGCTTGTCGAGCGCTATTGTTTTCCGATCGCAGGATGCCGACGATCTTCGCGCTGCTGAAGCGCCCGGCCGCGCTGATCTCTAGCTCATCGCCCGTGGCCAGCCCGAGTCTTCCAGCCAAGGCGTCGTTGATCACCACGGCGCCCGGGATAGCGATAAGCTGATTCAGCGCGTCGAAGTCTGTGTCGTCGCTCTCGCCCTGCAGATAGGAGCGGAAAGGCGCTTCCGCGAAGGGGTCAAGCCCCAGCAGGCGCAAGGCTTGATCGCTGCCGCTTGCCCGCACGAACTCGCTCAGCACCGGCGCGCTGACTTTGATGCTCAATTCCAGACGCAAGCGTGTGTAAAGGTCGGAGGGAAAGCCGTTGGGACCGCCGATGATTTGATGGGTGGCTTTGCCGGCCACGCTTTCGCTGCTCAAGGCGAAGGCGCGGCTGGCGGAACCGTTGGCGATGTCGATGGCGACGATCACGCCGACGCCCAGCGCGACGCCCAAGACGAAAAGCGCGCTCTGGAAGAGACGGCGGCCGATATGCCGTGTGGCGAGGCGGAGCAAAGCTAGCAAGAAGCTGCCCTCATGCGGACCCCGGTGCAGGCGCGTTTAAGATTCACTAACTGTGGCTTTGCTTCGGTTTGCCGCTAGTCGCGCGCATCGTTTGAATAAGCGAATATGGTTTTGATGGTAATGATGGTAATGGTGAACGCTCAAAAGCCAAACCGCGCTTGGAAGCGCCGCATGATTCCCAGATAGTCCTCAAGTTTTTCACCATCTGGATAGACCGCCAGCTCAGTCGCGCCTAGCGCCTCCCAACCGGCGACATAGCTCTCCCACTCGCTCTCCGGCACTTGCTGCGTGCTCAAGCGCGTATGCAAGCCCACGCGGTCGGCGCTGCCCGCAGCCTCGGCATAAGCCCAGAATTTGGCTGTATGGTCCCGATGAAACTGCGGATCGCCCGATTGCGCCACCCAACCGTCGCTCATGCGCGCCGCTCGCTCCAGCACCGCATCGGCCGTGCCGCCGATCCAAATGGGAACAGGACACCGCGGCAAGGGATTGAGGCCCGCGTCATCAATGGTATCAAAGCGGCCCCGGTAGTTCACCAAATCGCGCGTCCACAACATACGCAGGAGCTCTATCTGCTCCTCACAGCGAGCGCCGCGCGTCCGAAAGTCCATGCCAAGCGAGGTATATTCTACTTCGTTCCAGCCGATGCCGATGCCCATGCGAAAGCGACCGCCCGACAGCAGATCGACTTGCGCCGCCTGTTTCGCGACTAAAGCCGTCTGCCTTTGCGGCAAGATCAAGACGCCGGTCATGAAGCCGATGCGCTCTGTCAGCGCGGCCATCCAGGCGAAAAGCGTGAAGGGTTCATTGAAGCTGTCCGTATACGTATAGGGTCTTCCCGATTGCCAGCCGGCGCGAGCGGGGTTGGCGCCCAGCACGTGGTCATAAACCAGCAGGTGATGGTAGCCCAATTCTTCGGCTGCTTGCAGGAAATCGCGCATCACAACCGGGTCCGCCCCCAATTGCGTCTGTGGATAAACGACTCCAAATTTCACGATAGCCCTCCCCGGGTTCCAATTGCGAATGCTGTAACCATGCTAGCGGAGAGGGTCGGTTTGCGCTAGAGGCCGCCTGTCTGCAACCAGAGCAATCGCACCAGAACCAATTATGTGCCGAATGTCACATAAATCTACCGCGATGTAGGGGCGACACTGTGTGTCGCCCATGAAAAGAGTGAGAATATCGTGGGCGATTCACAGAATCGCCCCTACATTGCCTCCTTTTTGCCAGAAAAGGAGTTAAATCTCGGTGTCCTCGGTGGTTAAAATAATCTGGTGCGATTGCCCTGGGAACGGGGTATCATCTGTACATGTTTGACCTGTCAGTGGTGATTGTCAGCTACAATACGCGCGAGCTGCTGCGGGACTGCTTGCAATCGCTGCGCGCGAGCGTCGGCTTGCGGCTCGAGGTCATCGTCGTCGACAATGCCTCTGCTGACGGCAGCGCGGACATGGTCCGTCAGGCTTTCCCGGAAGTCGTATTGCTGGAGCAGAGGATCAATACCTGGTATTGCGGGGGCAACAATATCGGCATCAAACGCGCGGCAGCCGAAATCGTCCTGCTGCTCAATCCCGATACCGCAGTTGCGCCGGACGCTCTGGCGCTCTTGCAGCGCTTCCTGCTGGACAACCCGGGCTACGCCGGCGTAACCGCGCAACTGCGCTCGCCGGATGGCGAGATCCAGCGCACCGGCTCCGAGATACCGACATACCTCAGCTTGCTGCTCGATTACAGCGTCTTGGGCAAATTGCTGCCGACCGCCAGACGCCGCCTCCACGCTGAAATCTACTACGGGGATTGGGATCGTCAGAGCGACCGGGAAGTCAAAGTCATGCCGGGCTCCTGCACCATGATGCGGCGCGAAGACCTGTGGCTGGACGACGACCTGCTGCTGTACTTCCCGGAGGACGCGCTCGCCTGCCAACATCAGAAGCGCGCATTCTTCTTGTCAGCCGCCAACATCAAGCATCACGAAAAATCGTCCACGCGCAGTTGGTTCGCGACGGGCATTTTCTTCCGCGATCTCATGATCTACTGTCGCAAGCGGCATGGAACCCCCAAAATGCTCCTGCTCTGGCTCTTGAGCCGGCCCCTTATCGCGTTGATGTGGTTAAAGAATCATTAGAATTTCAAAGATCGGCTCTTAGACTGCTGCTCCGTCATTGACTATGAAAAGTCGAGCCTATTCGCTAAACACAGTCAAGGGCATGTGAAAGGACACTACCCAATTGGGCGCGTCGACAATCTCGCTGATTTTCAGGTCGCCGGCGACGCTGCAGAGGATATAAGCCTGGCTGCGATTCATCTGATGGTTGCGGCAGAGCCAGTCGATCATGTAGCGGACGGCTTTTTTGGCGTTCGTCATCAAATCGGGTCCATGCGCGGTTGTGATGTGATAGCCGCGACTATCGAGCTTGCTCATCGGGCTGGGGCGGCGCAACTGCGTCTCTTCCAGGCGCAGATCCTTGCGGAGTACAATACGCATGGTCATCGTCATCGGCGCTTCAATGCCAGTCACGCAGACCTCGCCCTGCCCCTGCGCGGCATGACAGTCGCCCGTGGCGAAGAGCGCGCCCTCAACCAGGACCGGCATCCAGATTGTCGAGCCGATCACCATATCGCGCACATCGAGGTTGCCGCCATTGGCGCGCGGCGGCGCGGTGATGAAGCGTCCCGTTTCACGCGGGGCCACGCCCACGACGCCGGGATGCGGCTCAAAGGGCAGGCTGATGTGATTGAGCTCGCTGGAGTAGCAGGTCTCGCCCTCGATCCTCCAGTGATGCAGATAGCTGTAATCAAAATCTTCCGGCAGCAAACCGGCGCCGGCGCGATGGGCGGACCATCCCCAGCCCTTATGCCGCATATCGAGGATGTCGATTTCCAAGGCGTCGCCAGGTTGGGCGCCTTTGATCCAGACCGATCCATTTAGCGCGTGTACCTTGCCGCGATCAAGCGCCTCATATTCGGCGACGGTCCAGTCAGGCCTCACCTGCCCGCAGGGTTCCGCGCAATCGAAAACCACCACATCGCCGCTATCGATCGCCAGGCGCGGCCTCACGGAGTTGTCCCAAAAGGGCTGCGTCACGCTGTCATCAAGAAAATGTTCGGCCATAAGTCGTCTTAGTGTCCTTTCAGATACTCAACTGCGGGAAGCAAGCTAGAGCCGCAACCCCGCCGTCTTCCATAATCAGAACATGATACCACTGCTCAAGCGTTCAACCGAAGACGGGTAAAACATCGTTCCTTGAAATCGAGCCTAGCGCGAACAAGGCGGATACCGCTAGCGCCGGGCGGCGCATAATCAGCGCAAGCAGAGGGCAAGTCGGACGCAAATCGACGCATAGCCGTCAGGTGCGCAGCCAAGTAAAGCGTGGTAATATGGCGATTAGATTTCTTGTCAAGAAGGGTAGCCATGCGCATTCTAATCATCTCTGATATTCACGCTAACTATACCGCTTTCGAAACAGTATTGACCGATTGTGAAGGCGAGTGGGATTTCGTCTGGTGTTTGGGCGATGTCGTTGGTTATGGTCCCGACCCCAACGAATGCGTCGACCGGCTGAAGACTTTGCCGCAGCTTTGCCTGGCCGGCAATCACGATTGGGCTGCGCTGGAACGCCTGGACGTGCGCACTTTCAACCCCGACGCCCGCCACGCGGTTCAATGGACGCGGGAAACGCTGACCGATGAAAACACGCGCTGGTTGGAAGCGCTGCCCGTGACATTTGTCATCGGCGAATATACGTTGGTGCACGCCAGCCCGCGCGAGCCGATTTGGGAGTATATTCTGGAGCCGATGATCGCCGCCTTGAACTTCCCGCATTTCGAAACGCCCTATTGCTTTGTCGGGCATACGCATCAGCCGGTGATCTATACCATGGCAGCGGAAGACGGCAATGCCGAATCCGCCGCGCCGCACTATAACGAACCCCTTGCCCTCAACGGTCGGCGACAGATCATCAATCCCGGCAGCATCGGGCAGCCGCGCGACCAAAACCCGGCCGCCGCCTATGGCATTCTCGATATGACTGACGGCATCTTCGAGCATCGGCGCGTCGCCTACGACATACGCGCGGTGCAACGCCGCATGTATGACCAAAACTTGCCCGAGCGCTTGATAACGCGCCTTGAGCACGGCTTGTAGCATAGCGATGCCCGCCCGCCAATCCGCGCGCCAGGCTAGGTCCGACGACTTGAGCTACAAGATGCGGTCTTACATGGCCGAAATCTATCGCCTGGTCGACCGACAGCCGGAGAGCGTCACTTTCACCAGCACATCTCAACTCACCGATCTGCTTGATGTTAGTCCGCCCGCGGTCAACCGCATGGTCAACAAACTCGCTGCATTGGGGATGCTGCATCACGAACCTTATCAAGGCATCGCCATCACAGAAAAGGGCAAAACCGTGGCGCTGAAGCACATCCGCTACCAGCGCATCGCCGAAGCATTTCTGGTCAAAATCATGGATATGAGCTGGCTGCGCGTCTATGACGAAGCGCAGCGCCTTAGCCGGGGACTCAGCGAGGCGGTCACCCAGCGCATGTACGAGATGGCCGGCAAGCCCGCCGTCTGCCCGCATGGCGAGCCGATACCCGATACCGAGGGCCGCATCCCGCCCGCCACAGACGAATTTCTCTTTGGCGTCGGCGCCGGCAGCCGCGTCCGCATCAGCCGTGTGATCACGCGCGAATTCGACCGCCTGCAATATATCGAGGCGCTGGGCTTGGCGCCGGACCAAGTCTGCGAGGTCATCCATGTCGCGCCTTTCGACGGACCCATGCAACTGCGGCTCAATCGCGAGTTTCGCATCATCGGCGATAGTCTGGCGCGCCTCATCCGCGTGGAGCGATTGGACTGAATAGTCCCTTGCGTCATGCGCGGAAGCCTTTCACAATAGCGGTCACTATCCACAGAAATGCAACGCTGCGGGAACAAACGTGAAAATCGGCGTACTGGCGCTGCAAGGCGCTTTCATCGAGCATATCAAGATGCTGCGACAACTGGGTGTTGACGCGGTCGAAGTGCGGCTGCCCCAACATCTTGAGGACTTGCACGGCTTGATCATACCGGGCGGCGAAAGCACGACCATCGGCAAGCTGGCCGCGAGTTATGGCTTGGTTAAACCCCTGCGAGATTTTGCCGCCAGCAAAGCCACCTGGGGCACCTGTGCTGGTATGATCTTCCTGGCGAAGGATATTGGCATCGAAGAACAACCCATCCTGGCTGCCATGGATATTCAAGTCAATCGCAACGCCTTCGGCCGCCAAGTCGACAGCTTCGAAACCGACTTGCTCATTCAAGGTTTAGGCGACGAGCGCTTCCATGCTGTCTTCATCCGCGCGCCTATCGTCACCGCCGTGGCAGCGCAGGTGCATGTGCTTGCCCGCCTGGATGACGGGCGCATTGTCGCGGTGCGGCAAAAGCACTTGCTGGCGACCTCATTTCACCCGGAACTAACCGACGATTTGCGGCTTCATTCATACTTTTGCGCTATAGTGAAAGAGGGTTAAACTTGACGCTGGCACACCGAGCAACTACCATAGTTGGCTTGCCCTTGACCACGACAAAGCCAGAGTGATTGAACCTAGTGGAGGCGCTGCCATGTCAGCCGGTCGCGACGTTCGCCAAAATAAAGACCTGCCAGAAAAGCGCGCCGAAGAGGAGACCATGATGTCTTCGTTATTTGGCTTGATGATGAAGGATTCGCTGGCGGATCTGGAGGATATTGAAGAGCCTTCCGCGGCCGAATTGGCCGCACTGGAAGCAATGGCGGCGGAAGGCGAGCCCCTCGAACTGCCAGAGGCGATTCAGCCCCCGTTGTCAATCTTGAATAACCTGGAAGAACAGGACACAGACCCGCCAGACCAGCGCGCCGAAGAGGAGACCATCATGCCTTCGCTATTGGGCTTGGCGATGGGGGACGCGCTGGCGGATCTGGATGATATTGAAGAGCCTTCCGCGGCCGAATTGGCTGCTCTGGACGCAATGGCAGCGGAAGACGAGCCCCTCGAACTGCCCGAGGCGATTCAGTCCCCGTTGTCGATGTTGAATACCCGGGAAGAACCGGAGCTGGTCTCGTTAGAAGGTCTCGACGATGCCGACGACATCGAGACAATCGAGTCGATCGAAGAAGACCTGGTGGAAGAGGACGATCTGCTGGAGGATCTGCTGGATAACTACGCTGATCAAGACATGGACGACGACGATATCGAAGACGAGGGCTACGACCTGGACGACGATGATATCGATCATTATCAGGATCTCTATGGCGATGACGGCGATATCATCCCCTCTTTTCGTGAGGGAGAAACGGATGACGAAGACGAAAGCGACATCGCCTATTACGATGACCTGCGCTGAGCGCGGGCGGCGCTGATGGACGGCGTCATCCTGGCCGGGGGCAAAGGCACGCGCATGCGCCCTCTCACCCTAGACAGACCGAAACCACTGCTGGAGCTGCAAGGACAGCCAATCCTGGCTTGGTCTCTGATGAGCTTAAAAGGTATCGTCGATCATGTGCTGGTTGTCGTCAGCTACCTGAAGGAGCAGATCGAGCGCTTCATGTCGGGGCAAGACCTGATACCGGACTACACCCTCGTCGAACAACTGCCCGCGCCTATGGGCACAGGGCATGCCCTGCAAGCTTGCCAAAAACACTTGCGCGGCGACAGCTTACTTGTCATCAACGGCGACGACCTGTACAGCCGCGCGGCGCTGGGACAGCTGGCGAGCCAGGAATACGGCATCCTGTCCATGTTGCGGGATGATTTTGACAAATACGGCGTGCTCGTCCAGGACGGCGCTGGGCGTTTCCTGCGCATTGACGAGAAACCGCCGCGCAGCCGCTATCGGGCGCCGGTCCCTTGCAGCATCGGCGCATACAAGTTCCATGCTCGGGTCTTCGATTATGACTTGCCAATCTCGGGCCGCGGCGAATACGAAATCAGCGATTACGTCGGTCTGGCGGCGCAAGATCACAGGGTCAATGTGATCGATTCTCCCTTCTGGCTGCCAATTGGCGACCCGGCCGCGCTGGCAGCCGCGCAAGAGCTCGATATCAAGCGCTGGCTAGCGCCAGCCGCGGGCTAATCCCCAGGCGCGTCAGGATTCAACGGTTCGAAGCGGCTGATCGTCATGCCAGTCTAGGAAGGTTCGCCTACTTATGCCACAATTGCTTGTACCATTTTTCACAATGCCGGGGGATTGCCCGCAGCTATGATTCACATCACCTATGCAGCTGAGCAAAAGGCGCTCGCAGAGCGGATCCGCGACGATTTGTCCGGCGCGTTTGAAAGCCCGCCGCCGCTGCTGATCGTATTGGTCTCGGCGGCATCCAATCAGGATCCGGTTGTCGCTGCGGAAATCGCGCGAGCCCGTCGAAATGGCGCGCAACTGCTGCCAGTATTGGCGGAAAATGTGGCGCTGCCGGAAGCGCTGGCATACGAAAAACCGCTCAACTTCAGCGCCGCTTACCAACGCGACAGTTTGCTGCGGCGCCTCGCGCAATTGACTATGACAAACAAGGAAGCCCGGCAAGCGAATCGGCGCGCCTTGCTGGTCATCGGCGCAATCGCGCTGCTGATGTTCAGCTTGGCCATCATCGGCATGTTGTCCGGGCTGGTGGCTTTTCCCGTAGCGGAATATAACGAAGAAGCGACATTTCAGTCGCTGTGGATCGATGGCTTGATTCGCCAGACGCTGGAATACGCGCAGCCGCGCAGCACGGAGGACGCGCTCAACTTCGCGGCGACACTGGAGGCGGCGCCCACGAGACTGTACAACTATGCGCGCGGGACCGCGACCGCGCTGCCGCGAACGCTGGGGGCATAATGCCGCGGGCAGACGTGCTGATCATCGGGGCGGGACCCGCCGGCATCAACGCCGCCTATGCCCTGGAACGCGCCGGCATCGAATACCGCATCATCGAAAGCACGTATAAATTGGCGCCCACCTGGAGCAGCCTCTATCCCTCGCTGCGCTTGAATACCTCGCGCTTTTTCAGCCATCTGCCCGGGCGCAAGTTTCCCTTGGCTTGGGGCATCTTCCCCACCGCCGAGCAGTACCATCAGCATCTGGTCAGCTGGGTGGCGGAACAGGATTTCAACATCGAATACGGTATCAAGGTTGAGCGCGTGACGCCGCGCGGCGATGGCTTGTGGCAAGTGGATAGCAGCGAAGGCAGCGACAGCTACCGCGCGGTGATTCCGGCGACGGGTGTCTTCAACAATCCGATCTTGCCGGATATCGCCGGCCTGGCGCGCTTCCAGGGCGAGATTTTGCACTCGCGCGATTTTCGTCATCCCGAACAAGTGCGGGGCCGGCGAACTATGGTGGTGGGCAATGGTCCCAGCGGCACCGATATCGCCGTGGCCGCGGGCTCGGAAGCAGCCGAGGGCTATGTTTATCTGGCGATCCGCAGCGGCGTCGACCTGCGCCCGCGCTACCCCTACGGCGTACCGCGCCATGCCTGGATGCTGCTCGGCGAAAATCTGCCAGAGTCGCTCTGCGTCTGGCTGCAAAGTCATACCGGCGCCATCAAGTACAATCTTGAGGATTTCGGCGTCTGGGCGGCGCCGCCGAATACCGGCAGCGCCGTCGGCTATCGCGGACCGGAGCTGCTCAACGCCCTGCGCGAAGGACAGGCCCGACCTGTGCGCCATCCGATTCGCTTCGACGCCAAAGGCGCGGAATTGGCGGATGGCCGCTATCTCGAGCTCGACACCGTGATTATGGCCACCGGCTTCTTCCCGGTGCTGCATCAGTATCTCGATATCGACATGCAATTCAGCCGCGAGACCTATTACCCGGAAACAGGCTGCGACTGGGATATCGGACCAAACGGCGTCCGCGGCTGGCCCCTGCGCGATGTCAGCGAGCATCCCAACGGCCGGCAGATCGCGGATCATCCGGGGCTCTATTTGGTTGGCGTATTCTACAAAGGGCGTGGCGCCTTTTATAACATGGGCTTGGAAGCCGCCATCGCCGCCGAACAGATCCAAGCGCAGCTTTCGCAGCGGCTCTATCCAGCAGTCGCCGTATAAAATTCCATGCGCCGCAGTTTTTTCTTCCTGACAATCATATTGAGCCTGATGCTCGGCGCTTTGATCGCGCTGCGCTTTTTCCTGGCCGCGCTCTTCCCCTCGGCGATGGTCGTCTATATGTCACTTCCAGATGGCTTGCCAGAGATCATCGTTCACGATCTAAGCCACAATCTTAAACTGCGCCTGGACCATTACGACTATGTCGAGCCGGCGATTTCGCCCGATGGAAAGCGCCTGGCGCTGACACAATTGCTACCCTATGGCAGCGATATCATGGTCTACGATATCGCCAGCGCGGGTTCGCGCCGGCTGACGGGGTCGGAGGCCATCGCCGAATCACCCGCCTGGTCGCCCGACGGCGAGTGGATCGCCTTCCACAGCAACCAGGAAGGCGACAACAACATCTATGTCATCCGCCCGGACGGGAGCGACTTGCGCCGCATCACCGCCTCGGAAGCCAGCGAAAGACAACCCGCCTGGTCGCCAGATGGTCAGTGGCTCGCCTTCAGCTCCAACCGCGGCGGCGGCTGGAATATCTATACTTATCACCTGCCCAGCGCAGCTGTGACACAGCTGACGACGCATCCCAACCCCGACAACTCACCCGATTGGTCGCCAGATGGGAAAACAATCGCCTTCGCCTCGCGGCGCGATGGCGCTTCTGCGATATATCTCTACTCGCTAGAGACGAGACAGGTGAGCCCGTTGGTGGTGGAATATCGCTATGACAGCTTGCCCAAGTGGTCGCCCGACGGCCGCGCCGTGACTTTCGCGCGCTCGGTGGACGGGGTCTCGCGCATTATGCGGGTCAATGTGGAAACGGGTGAATTGACGCGGCTGCGCTTGGGCGAGCCGGATGCCGATTCGCTCAGCTGGTGGCGGGGATGATTTCCTGCGACGCTAGAATGCTAACTCGGACTTCACAAGCTGCCGAAGGAGAAATGGTCAATTCGCGGCGTCCGCCCCCTCGTTTTCAAATACATGATTTTGCGGTATATTTCTGTAATACGCGGGAGTTGGCAAAGGTGAATATCATGGCGGCGCAACTGGGATTTGGCTTTGAACAAAAGACTAACGGCGTATTCTCGAATGTACGCGCTCTGGAATGCCCTCCCCTAACAGTGCCTAAGGAATTGCCACTAAACGAACGCATAAAAATGGACGGGCTGGAACTTCTGAAATTACTCGAGAGCGACTCTGTCGCCACCGCATTTTTTGACCCGCAGTTTCGCGGGGTTTATGACAAGATGAAGTACGGAAATGAAGACACAAGCCGAAATCATGTCCGTGTGAAACTTCCTCAAATGTCTGAGGAAGTCATCATAGCGTTCACAAAGGAGATTGGGCGGGTCTTGATCCCGTCTGGTCACCTGTTTCTGTGGATGGACAAATTCCATCTATGTACGGATTTCCGCAATTGGGTCAAAGGCACAGCGCTAAGCGTCGTTGACATGGTGACATGGGATAAAGGGCGAATGGGGCTCGGTTATCGAACTCGGCATCAGACTGAATTCTGTGTCATTCTTCAAAAGGAACCGCGTCGAGCAAAGGGAGTTTGGACAATCCGCAATATCCCGGATGTGTGGAGAGAAAAAATAAAGAAAACACACCCCCACAATAAGCCTGTACAGCTACAGGCGAAGCTCATAGAGGCAACAACCGCGGAAAATGACTTGGTGATTGATCCTGCGGCCGGTTCTTTCTCGGTAATGGCGGCATGTCATCTGACAAATCGTAATTTTCTAGGTTGTGACATAGCGGTTTACGATGGCGCGGCTAAGTGAAGTTGCGGGCAAATCTATTGAAGAGGTGCGTAAAGGCGCTTATGCGCGCTGTTTCGGAGATGCGGATCTGAGCCGCCTGTTGAGCCGCGTACAGGGTCTCATAATCAGGAATGGCAATGAACTTGAAAAACTTATAACAAATCTAGTGTTGGACAAACTGATTCAAGACGTCGATGAGTTTCTCAGCGCGCAAATCATGGATATAGGCGTTAGAGTAGCAACTAAGCAGGCGGTCAAGAAAAGCGTGTCTTTGAAAGGCGATGGCATTGAACCTGACTTTATTATTTTTGATCGTAAACGGCACTCGCAAGACTGTTACGTAGTAGAGCTAAAGGACGGCCACGAGTTTGATACTAAGTCCTCCGCTAAAGAACAGCAGAATCTTGTTGACTTTCTCGCTACAAACAAGACGACATTGCATTATTACAGTTGCCACGGGAAGATTTGCGGGTTTAATGCTTCAACACGAGAAGAAATCCGAAGCGGATTCAAGCGTAAAATCAGTGTTGAAGAGGCGATGACCGGTAAAGAATTCTGTGATTTGCTTGGTATCGATTATGACAACATCCTGGCAATTCGGGCGGCTGATAGAGAATCCAACTACGACGTTTTCTTGGAAGAACTGCTAGCGATAACTTCTGTGAAAACCGATACTCGCAGCAGATTAAGCGGCGACTTCTAAGACCCCCGCTTTCATTTGGACCGCGCAAATGAAGGCGGATCACTATGCCTAATCTCCGCAATATGGACCCAGTCCTCGGAATGTTCCTCGACCAGGTAGATGCCCGGTATTGATAAGATGCCGAAGACCAGCCGCACGATGGTCGTGCCGATGAAGGCTTCGACTAGACCGTCGGTCGACATCGTGCCGAGGAAAGCCAGTAGCAAGAAGAGCATGCGATCAAGCGGGATGCTAACGATATTGCTGACGAGGACGCGACCCCACTGATTTGCGCCGCCGAAGCGCTCCACCCAGCGCGTATAGATTTCGGTGTCGACCAGCTGCGAGACGACAGAAGCGACGACAGCCGCCATCAGGATACGCCATTCGGGAGAAATCAGCGCGCCCAGGGTGACGCGCTCCTCTTCGGTCATGGCCGGCGACAGACCGGAGATGATGGCGAAAAAGGCTTGCACGACCAGGTAGATAACGGCGGCGGCGAGGATCAATGTCCGCGCTACGTGGGGTCCCGCCAGTTTGTGCGCCATATCGCGCAAGGTAAAAGTCAAGGGATAGACGATGGAAAAGGCGGTGGTCGCATAGCCAAATAACATCAAGTTGCGCAAGCCGGAAATATCGGCGACCATCTGCGCGGCGACATAGGCGACGCTGACGAGAATAAGCACATGAAGATTTCGGATAGACATTCGGACAGCCTTTAACTCAGCTTATAGTAGCGATGTTACAACATATTCGGTGTAGGACGCAAGTAATGCAATTTGCGGCTCAGCGCTATTGGTGGTTTGTCGATGGCGCAGCCCGCTCCGCGGAACGGGACTCCGCGTAGCGCCGCTCGGTTTTCAGCAGCGCTCGCTTGCGTTCAATGCCCCAACGATAGCCGCCCAGCCCTTTGTCCTTGCGGATGATGCGATGACAAGGGATGACCAGCGCCACCGGATTACCGGCGCAGGCATTGGCAACCGCTCGGCTTGCTGTCGGCTGACCGATGGCGACGGCGATATCGCTATATGCGCGGGTTTCGCCGACGGGGATCGCTTGCAGCTGCCGCCAGACTTTCAATTGAAAGGCGGTCGCGCGCAGGTCGAGCGGCAGGTCGAGATGCGGCTGCCAGCCTTCGAGATAGGCGATGATCTTCCCCACCCAGTAACCGACGCCTTCGTCATCGCGAAGGCGCTCGGCGCGCTCGAACTCATGCGCCAGGTCGGCGATAAGCTCCTCCGATTGATCGCCCAAACTGAGCTTGCAGATGCCGCGCTCGGTCACGGCGACCAGCAACTGACCCAAGGGGCAAGGCGTCACGCTGAAGAAGATGGTCATGCCCTGCCCGCGCTTGCGGTAGGCGGAAGGCGCCATGCCGAGTTTTTCGTCGCTGTTTTCATAGAGCCGGCTGGAAGAACTGTAGCCAACCGAATAAATGGCATCGGTTATGCTTTCGCCCCCTTGCACCCGCGTTTTGAAATCTTCCAGCCGCAGGCTGGCGGCGAACTCGCGGGGCGATACGCCAGTCGCCGCTTTGAAGAGCCGCTGCAGATGGTAAGGGCTGATGTGGAATTGCTCCCCCAAATCTTGCAGTCGCGCGGATTGCGGATGCGTCTCTTGCAAATAGGCGCAGACCCGCGCCACCAAATCCGCCTCATTTGCCCTGTCTCGCTCGTCTTTCATCTTCCGCCCTCCCCTGCTCGGCGCTGATGAAGACATCATAGTTGAGATGAAGTGACAAAACACTCTGATTCTTGCGCGAAGCGCTGCCAGCCGGCAATCCGCGCGCTCAGTTATGCATAGCGCGGCGGTCTAGCGAAATTGCGCTTATGTCATATCAGGATTAGCGGAGCCCCAGGGTTGGATGAAGTCTTCCGGTTCGACGCCGAGGGCGTCGGCAACGCGGTTGATGTAGTTGAAATAAGCGACCACTTGCGTGGCGTCGTGAATGGCGACATCGTCCAAACCGGCTTGGCGCAGCCCCGCCACGTCCTCCGCTGTCATCTCGCTTGGCTGGGACGTCAATTTTTCCGCATAGGCGCAGAGCGCGCTATCGACCGGGTTCAGCCGCGCCGTGCGCCAATCGCGCGCGATGGCATGTACGAAGGCATCCGCTTCGGCTGCGCTATCAAATCCTTCGACCTCGGCACGGAGGTCATGCGCATGCGACTGAATTCAGTAGTCGCAGCCGTTGGCTAGGCTGACGACCACCGCCAGCGTCTCGCGCTGTTGCCGCGACAGGGGCGATTCGGCGAACATTGTCGCGCCGTACATCTCCATTGAGGCTTTAATGACGCGGCCGTTCAGCGACATGATAGCCACGATATTCCAGACGCGGCCCGCGCGCTTGATGGCTTTTTCCAGTTCTCGTTTGACCAAGCCCGTGGCGCGGTCGATAGGAATTTGTTTGATATAGGGCATGGGCAAGGTCTCGCTAGAAGAGTTCGGGCGCTTGGATGCAGCCGTCGCTGACGAGTTCGGCTGGCTCGGGATAATCGGGCGGGATACCGGGCGCGGTTACTTCCTCGCCGGCTTCAATCTTAGCGGCGACTTCTAGGTTGAGGGCGAGCAGCTGTTCGAGCATGTCGCGCTCGGGGTCGAAGCCGTAGGCGGCAAGGACGGCTTGGTCAAGGGCGTCGTGCAGGTCGCGGAGTTCATACTTTCCTGGAAGCTCCTCCATCAAACGATACATTTCACGCAATGAAAAATCATCTCGGTCTACCATATTCTTCCGGCGGAACTCATGAACCGCGCAACCTGCATCCGCAACAGCTCTGACTTGTTGTGGAGTAGGTTGTTGCGGGAACGGGAAAGTATCAAATATATCTGAGACATAAGTTGCACGGGAGTTCATAGTGCCGCGACTTCCCCCTTTAGCCTTCCACCATAACCAATGAAGACGGGATTGCAGAATACCGTAAGTATAATCATCTTCAAATGTAAAAGCCTGTACACCATCTGAAATCACGATTCCCGGACTTATGAATTCAAATACAGGATAAAGACTGGTGCGCGATGCGATAATATAACGGGTCAGCGCGCTAACCGAGCGTTTGAGGTCAGCCCTACCGTAGATATGTTTCCACCAGCTATTCAAGGCCTTCTGATAATGTCGATTGATTCTAGCTCGCGGGTTTACCCTGCGCAGAGCGTCATTTCGCGTGATTTCTTCATCGGCTTTTCTGCGTCGATCTGGAAGAACTTGCGATTCTATGCGTTGGAAAACCCTTGTGTAACTGCGAGCCGAAAGTATATCGCGCTCCTCAAAGTCAACTACATAATCATTCGGACGACTCGACGGATTTGACAACATGTCATCTCCACGCAGATAGGGGAAAATAACATCAACGTTTCGTTCATCCATTCCGACAAATTTATTTGCCTCATCAGGCGACAACACAAAAGCCCTGTGACTTGTAGTTTGACCTTGAAAGGCGCGTTTCGGTTCTCGATTGGAGTTCAAGAGCTTGGCGCTGCTGACATCGGTTTGTTCCGACAACGAGCTGCTTATGTGCGGTAGATACAACCGTTCAAAAATATATCCGCCCTTTTCATCTTGCCCTCGGTAAACATGCAATCGTTTTGATGAAATTGGTGGTTCACTTTTCGTCCAATTCACAATTGCAACATCAACATTGGCTTCACCGGACCAAGGCATTGAATGAACTGCGTCATAGATGATCCCGCCGTTGTTTACTATATAGTCTAGACTAGCTTCCCGGCTCTTCGTTCTCGAAATGCTATTCGTTCCGACCAATCCTGCCCTAGCATCGCCTCGCATATGGTCATGTACTTTTCTAAACCAATATACGCAGTAATCGGCGACATGAGGCACATCGGGAAAAGCTTCGTACACGCGATTTGCAGCGGCGAGTCCACGTTCCTCTTGAAAGCGGCGATTGCCCAAATATGGAGGATTGCCAATACAAGCGTCAAAATCGACCCAGTCGTTGAAGAGCGCGTCTTCGGCTTTGATGTTCTCGTCCAGGTTGTCCAAGGGCAGCGGATTCTCGTCGGTGTCGAATTCGTCAACCGCCAGCTTCTTGGCGATCATCAGCGACACTTTCGCCAATTCAACCGCGAATTCGTTGATATCGTAACCATGAAACTGCTTTGCAGTTACGCGCCGGGTCAGTTGAGAGAGGTCGCCGCCCAATTCGACGATTCGTTCGCGGAGCTCAGATTCCAGCGATTTCATTTCTCGGTACGCGACATAAAGGAAGTTGCCCGAGCCGCAAGCGGGGTCAAGGACAACATAATTGCACAGGTCGTCGTACAGCTTTATAGCATCGTGGAGCGTGTTGACGCTTTCGATGTCTTTCCGCCAAGGCTCGGCAATGACGGGATCGACGATGCGTTTGATATCAAGTTCAGTTGTATAATGCGCGCCTTCGCGGTGGCGTTCTTCCTTTTCAAGGCTGTATTCAAAGATGTTTCCGAAGATTGAGGGTCGGATTTTGGACCAATCTTGACTAGCGGCAAACTCAAGCATGTTGATCTCTGTGCTGCCCAGAGATATAGGATGAATCTGCGCAAAAATCCCGCCATTGAAATAGTCTACGTCGTGAAAGCGCCCACCGCGGCGTTTATGCTTGGGGTAATTCATCATGGTAAATAGTAATGCCATTAGGTCGTGTGTATTGTCTGTCCTACTGATGGGAGCGCTGCTGGCTTCAATGATGCGGGTCAAGGTCGCATTAGGCAACAGGCCAACATGCTCGGCAAACAGTGCTACCATGCATTGAAGCGCAAACCGCTGAGCAATGTTTCGATCAAGCTCGCGCGAAAGTGTGCGGAACAACTTAGACAACTGAAAAGCTGCATTCTTGGTCACTTCGACGCGATTGTTTCGAAATATCGGTAGGCGCGGTGAATCGACAACAAGAAACTCCAGAGCGGCACGGCGTTCAACGAGTTCATGAATTGCGACTGTATCCACAGGATCATAGAATTGGGTATGAAAATCGAATATCCAGATTTCATCAAAATCGCACAATATGGCATATCGGGGCCGCACATTGCTTCCGAGGCTCTTCCAGTATTCCTCCAATTGCACATAATGCTTCTTGAGATCTTCACCGCGCTTTTTCATTTCGATGAGAACGCGATTGGGCACTACATAGTCGGCAAATGAAACTGTGGTTTTGCCGTTACGCCGGCGTCGAATTCGAGTTTCATATCGACCGGCTTCCAGCGCGCCAGCATGACCAAAGGCGCGCATCAAGTGATCAAGGAAGATCTGCGCCTCGCCTTTTTCATCGCCCTTGATGTTTTCTCGCCACCATTCGATGAAATCGCGCAGCGATTGTTCTATAGACATTCACACTCTCTCCTGCAATAGAACAATTGTATCATAGCGAAACACTCCAAAACAAAAAAGAGCGGTTGGCTCACCCGCCCTTGAGGCTGTGTAAGGTGGACTGGCCTATTTGCGCAGCCGCGGGTCCAGCGCATCGCGCAAGCCGTCGCCGATGAAGTTCACGCAGAGCACCGTCATCGAGATCAACATGCCGGGCCAGAATACCAACGTCCAGGTGATTGTCAGATAATCCTTGCCATCAAAAAGCAGGCGTCCCCAGGTGGGGAAATCGGGCGGGAAGCCCAAGCCGAGGAAGGACAGCGCCGATTCGGTGATGATGGCGCTGGCGATGCTGAAGGTCGCCGCCACGATGACCGGGCTCATCACGTTGGGCAAGATATGCCAGCGCAGAATACGACCGTCTTGCGAGCCTAAAGCGTTGGCGGCGGTGATGAATTCGCGCGACTTCACGGTCAACACCTCGCCGCGCACCAGCCGCGCCGTGGGCATCCACTGCAAACCACCGATGACCACCACCATCAAGATGAAGACGCCACCCTCGGGACCGAAGGACGCTTTCAGCGGTTCTCGGAAGAGCATCATCAGCACCAGCAGCAGCGGCAACTGCGGCAGGGCAATGAAGATATCGGTCATACGCATCAGCAGATTATCCAGGCGCTGGAAATAACCGGAAGCCAGCCCCACGATGGTGCCGATACTGATAGCGACAGCCATGGCGGAAACGCCGATCGCCAGGGAGACGCGCCCGCCTTGCAGGCAGCGCGCCAAGGTATCGCGACCAAGGCTGTCCGTGCCCCAGGGGTGCTCCGGCGAGGATATTTGATAGGCGGCGACAATATCAATATAAGTGGGGTCCAGCGACCAAAAGAATGGACCCACAAAAACGCCGGCGAGGATCACCAAGAGGATCACGACGGCGATCATCGCCAGTTTGTGTTTGCGGAACTGCCGCCAGGCGTCGCCGGCGAATGTGCGCGCTTGCAACTCTGGTTCTTCTATGTGCTTGGGTTTCGCCTTTGCCATTGCAGTCATGGTTTCAGCCTATCAATATGAATCTAGGTATAGGTCACACGGGGATCGAGAACCCCGTACAAGACGTCCGCGACAATGTTGAAAAGCACCACCAGCACCGCGAAGATGAAGGTCACGGTTTGCACAGTGGGTAAATCGCCGCCTTGAATGGCGATAATCAAATACTGGCCGATGCCGTTGACGCGGAAGATCTGCTCGGTGATGATCGCGCCGGCGAAGATGCCGGGGATGCCCAGCGCGATGAGCGTGACAACGGGAATCAAACTGTTGCGCACAGCATGGCGCATCACCACCACACGCTCGGTCAAGCCTTTGGAGCGGGCGGTGCGGATATAATCTTGCTGCAGATTGTCCAGCGTAGACGCCCGTGTATAGCGGCTGAGCTGGGCGGTGAAATAGAGGGTCAGCACGGTCACTGGCATGAACATCTGGTTCAGCTGCTTTTGCAGCGACGCCATGTCATTCACCACAAGGGTGGTGTCATACACCGAAGGGAACCACTTCAAATTGACGCTGAAAATGATGATGAACATCAAGCCGGTGAAGAATGTCGGCACGGAAAAGCCAATCATCATCAGGAAAGTGCCCACCTGGTCAAAGATGGAATACTGCTTGTAAGCGGAGAATACGCCAACTGGCACGGCGATAAGCACGCCTAGAATGTACGATGAGCCGACCACCCAGAGCGTCTGCGGCAATCGTTCGGCGACGATGTCAATGACCGGTCCGCGCGTCGCCCAAGAGATGACGCGGACGCGATCTTCCGAGCCGGGGAACGTGACGCCCATGGTGGACTCGATGAGATTCAGCGGCTCGGCGATGAAGAATTGCTGCAGCCATTTGACATACTTGACGGCGAAGGGGTCGTCCGCGCCTAATGCTTCGCGGATCTTCGCCCGCACCTCTGGCGGGATGGTCAAGGGCAGATTGCCCGTCGGGTCGCTGGGGGATAATTCAAGAATGGCAAAAATAATAAAACTGATGACGAGTATCGTCGGTATAGCGGTCAAGAGGCGTCGAATAACATATTTTCCCATGAGATTGCCTCATCCAACTCTTTGATTAACTACGAACTACAGAGTACGCAGAGAACACAGAGACTATTCAAAATTAACAAAGCGCATTATACCGCCCTTAGTCAGCTGTCTAACATTGAAATTGATGAGAAGCCCCCGCGTCAGACCTGTAATCTTCATGTATGAAATAATCTGCGTAGAATGTATGGGAGCAAATTCCTTTACTGATTTCAATTCTACAATAACCTCATTCGCTACGACAACATCAGCCCTGAATGTGCCAATATTCTTACCGCGATAGTGGACTTCGAGCGGCTTCTGCCTTTCGTAATGTAGATGTCGATGTTCGAGTTCAATACAAAAAGCCTCTTCATATAAACTTTCCAAAAGACCGGCGCCAATCCGATTATGCACTTCGATGGCAGCGCCGATAATCTTGTAAGTGAGCGGATCCTGCTGCTCCGACGAGTACCCTTCCTTCAAATCTCTGCGCTCTCTGCGTCCTCTGTAGTTCAAAAGAAAAAGTGTCGCCCTTCTACCGGCTAGGCAGAAAGGCGACATAGTTTGCCGATTCGCGCTTACATGCGCGTCCAGTCGGCGATATTCCAAAGTTCGGAATCCCAAGCGTTCATCGCGACGCCACTGACACTGTTGTGATGCGCCGAAACGCTGCCGCGATAGACCAGCGGGATCATGACGCCGTTCTGCACCAGCATGTCATTCATCTGGATCGTCAGCGCCGCGCGCTCTTCCAGCACAGCCGTGCTCGCCATCTGGTCGAGTAGCGCGTCATAGTCTTCACTGTACCAGCGCGGGATGTTCGAGCCATTCCAACTGTTGTCGGGATGCACGATTTCCGAGGTGCGCCAGTTGCCCATGTAGGCTTCTGGGTCGGTGCCGTTAGAGCCGTTGGTATACATCTCGATGTCGGTATAGAACTTCGAGTAGGTATCCGGGCTGGCGATATCGCCACCGAAGAAGACAGCCGCGTCGATGTTGCGCAACTCGGTATCAACGCCGATTTCCCCCCACCATTGCTTGATCAAAGCCTGGGTGTTCTGGCGAACGGCGTTGGTCGAGGTCTGATAGGAAACCTGTAGCGGAATGCCGTCGTACTCGCGGACGCCGTCGCCGTCGCTATCCATGATGCCAGCCTCATCCAGCATGGCGTTGGCAGCGTCAATATCTTGCACGAGGCAATCATCGTTATTGCTGGAAGCGTAAATTGGCGGACCCGGCAAGACGTTGCAAGTGGCGACGCCGCCTGCGCCATAAAGCTGGCTGGCGATCAAGCCACGATCAATCGCCTTAGACATGGCCATCCAGATCGCGTCGACCTGCAAGAAGGGGTGGCCATTGCTGCCATCCGCCATCCAGACCGAGCGTGTATCGGAGTCCAACATAGGATCGGGATTGGTCTGGTTGAGCATCAACCGCTCGACATTGGTGGCGAAAGCGACGACGACGTTGCCTTGACCAGCCGCTTCCATCGCGTTCAAAACTTGGGGCGAAATCTGCAAGTTCCAGGCATAATCGGCTTCACCGGTTTCCAGCACAGCGCGCGCCGCGGATTCCGCATCGCCGCCGCCCTTGAAGACCGCGCGGGAGAAGGCCGGCTGACCCGCTACGCGGTAGTTGGAGTTGGCGGTGTAGGTGACGACATCGTTGGTGCGGAAGTCTTCCACAACGAAGGGACCCGTGCCGATGGGGGCGAAGTTCTGCTCGTTGCAGCCGAGCGCGGCCGCGCCCATGCAATCCCCAAACTGCGCCTTCTGAATGATGGGGGTGAAGTAGCCGACGAAAGCGCCATAAGGGAAGGGCTTGGGCGAATCGAAATTGATTCTGACCGTCAGGTCATCCAGCGCTTCGATGGATGCAACATTGGCGAATTGCGAAAGCACGGTGCAGCCTGTATCCGGGTTCATGCAGAATTCGCCGCTGAAGACGACGTCATGCGCGGTCAAGGGGCTGCCATCCGACCAGGTGATGCCTTCGCTCAGCGTCCAGGTGATGGAAGTCAGGTCTTCCGCTACCCCGCCGTTGGCGACTGTGGGGATCTCGTCCACCAGCCAGGGCACCATGACGCCATCCGGATCATAGCGCGCCAGCGGTTCCAGCACCAGCGCCGCCGCTTCAAATTCTTTGGTCCCGTTGCCGAGATAAGGATTGAGGTGAGACGCCGCCTGCCAAAACAGGATATTCACGGTGTCTTCGCTTTGGGCTATGGACAAGCCGCCGAAGGACGACAACGCCATAACAACGATTAACAAGAGGGTGAGCTTGGTTTTCATAGTCTCCTCACATATAGATTGAACACGTTACATAAAGCATAGCAGGGTGATTATACCGATAAAACCAGCGTTTAAGCAAATCCGAATTGCTTTTAGCCGCCTAGCCAAAGAACGAGCCAAAAAAATGAGGCGCGCTGACGCGCGCCCCTAAAGCGATCTTGGCTGTCACGGCCGATTACATATCGGCGCGATGCCAATCCTGGACGTTCCACATTTCCGAGTCCCAGCCGTTCATGTCAACGCCAGCCAGCGAATTGCTGTGGGCGAAAACACTGCCACGGAAGACCAGCGGAATAAGCGCGCCGCTTTCAATCAGCAGATCGTTCATCTGCTTGACGATCTCGGCGCGGGCTTCCACGCCGCCCGTCTGCGTCAGCGTCTCATAGAGCGCGTCGTATTCGGGGTTGCAGTGCCGCGGCACATTGCGCCCCAGCCAGCCGTTGTCCGGGTTGGGGTCCGCGCCGCAAATCCAACGCACCATGAAGGGACCTGTGCCAATTGGCGCGAAGTTTTGATCGGTACAGGCGGACATCTGCGCGCCCATGCAATCGGCGAATTGCGCCTTCTGCAATACCGGCGCGGATTGGGATACAAAAGGATCGTAGGGATTGGGCTTAGGCACGCCGAACGTGATCTTGATCTGGTTGTCCCCGATGTCTTCCATACTGACCACATCATTGACGAATGAGCTAAGATACAAATCTAATCTCCGTTCGATTTTCTGTGTACAGCGTCATCATACAGCCCCCATTTGCGCGCTTGATTAAGTTCGGAAGCTGAGAAGCGGCTAATAGTTTGGTGATAATACCTCCAAATTGCTTGATTCCGCAGCCAAGCGCTTCATAAACTGAGATTGTATCCATGTATTAGGAGGCTGGTAATGAAACACCTTCGCATTCTGTCCATACTGTTCGTTTTGATGATGATCACGACAGTCGCCCAAGCGCAATATGTTTCCGAAACAGAAACACGCGGACCGCAGTGTGATCCAATCTCCTCTTCGTACCAATTCCTATCCCCCGATCCTGAACATGCCGGCATAAAATCCGCCACGCTTCAAGCGACACCCTGTACCTATACCCGAACTCGTGGCTGCGGCACTTGCAGTAACGGCGGACAACTCATCGAGTATTATCAGGGGCAGTGGTACTTTAGCGGAGAGGGCGGTTGGGTCTGCATCAAGCTGAAACACCTTTGGAGCAATTGTTCCGAAGAGTGCTGACGCGCCGCGAGCCCGGGGTCATAACCCCCGCGCCACGCGGGGCTTATGACCTATGTCGGCGATATTTTTACGAGCGTCAAGCCGAATCGAAATCAAGACCAGCAGCGCGACGCTGATGGCAGACGGTTTAGCGTTGCGGCTTCTTCCTCAGCAAATTGATCAGAATAGCCAGCATCACCTTGATCATGTAATACACCGATCGCAGCGGCGTGATTGACGAGCTGCCATGCTGCCGCGGTATCATTTTGACCGGGATTTCCAACTGGCGCAGACCGCTGCGATGCGCGATGACGATCGCTTCCGGCTCCGGATAGTCATGCGGATAGGCTTGGGCGAAGAGTTGAATCGCGCGCCGGTTGAAAGCGGCGCAGCCCGATGTCGGGTCGGTGACGCGCTGGCGCGTGATGAGCGAGAGCAGGCGCGCCAGGATGCCGCTGCCCAGCCGGCGCATAAGCGGCGTGCCATAGTCGCCGGCGGCGCCCAGGAAACGCGAACCAATGACCACATCGGCTTTTGCGGCTCGCAGCTTTTCGATCAAGTCGAGGTTGGCTTCCGGCGCGTGCTGACCGTCGCCGTCGTTGCGTATCACGATGTCATAGTCGCGCGCCGCCGCAAACTGAAAGCCAGCCTGGACAGCCGCCCCGATGCCGACATTGTAGGGCATGTTCACAACCAGCGCGCCCGCGCCTGCCGCCGCGCTTCCCGTGCCGTCAAAAGAACCATCGTCAATCACCAATACCTCCGCGCCCGGCAGTTGACCGCGGACGCCATTGACAACGCGAGCGATATTGCGGCTCTCGTTTAAGGCGGGCAAAATAACGAGGATGCGCTCGGAACTCATCTGACAATAACTCCTAGGCGGCGATAGTAATTGAGAATGCGCGCCTTTCACAGGCTGCGAAAGCCCGCAAGCCGGGCAATCGCTTCAAAATCATATTTTGTCACAGAGGCGAATAATCTTTACTTACTGGGTTTTACCGCGATTGCCCTGCCCTGATTGTCCAAGCCGCTTGCAGGCGCGCTAGTATCGCTGTAACATTTATTTGAAATACCGTCGTCAGTCTTTAGCAGGCAAGTGCGCAATCAGGACCAAGCATGCGTGACAATGTATCGCTTAGCGCGGGGCTAGACAATTTCGACGCTTGTCTTGCGCTGGCGCGCGAATATCAGTTGGGCTTGGAGCTCATGGCTTTTTCGGTACCCGCGCTGCTCGATGGCAATTGGCGCGATCTGATGAAACGGTATCAGAAAGACCTGGCGCGCCTGCCCGGCCCCTTGAGCATGCACGGACCTTTCATGGATCTGGCTTCCGGCAGCCCGGACCAACGCATCAACGATCTGTCTTACGGGCGCTATGAGCACGTCATACGCATCGCCTCCGAGCTAGGCGCGCGGCAGGTCGTCTTCCATGTCAATTACATTGGCTTGCTGCATAACGACTCTTATCGTGAAGGCTGGCACCAGCGCAACGTCGACTTTTGGGGTCCCCTGGGCGATTACGCCAAGTCATACGACGTGATTATCGCAATCGAAAACATGTGGGAATTCGAACCCGCCATCATCGGAAACTTGCTGCGCGAAGTGAATCATTCTCATCTCAAGTCCTGCATAGACGTGGGCCACGCCTATCTCTTCTCCGATGCCGGCGTCAGCTTTGACAACTGGCTGGATACGCTGGGGCGCTGGGTTATCGAATTGCATCTGAACAACAACGACGGCGTCATGGACGGGCATTATAGTTTCGACTGGGAGGGGGGCGCGCTCGATTATGACGCTCTGATGCCCGCGCTGCGGCGACTGCCCAACAAACCGCTCATGGTGCTGGAGATGGACCGCGTTGCGGACATGAAAGAGAGCCTGCGCTACTTCGAGCTCAAGGAATCCGCTTTCGACTAGGCAAGCAACTTATTTGCCCCGGCGCGACCCGCTAGCTGTCGTCCGCCGCCTCTGTCGCGACAACCTGGAAAGACTGTCTGCACAAAGGAATGACAGTCTCGAGGGCGTCAATCAATTCGCTGAAATCTTGGTCGCGCGCCAATTGCAAACCCTGATCAAAATAGAACATGGCGCGTGTGCAGTTGTTGAGATTGCGCTGAGCCTCGCCCGCCCAATAGAAATGTCGCGGATTCTCGCTGCCCAGATCGATGGCGCGCGCGAGGGTTTCCGCCGCTTCTTGCGTGAACTCCAATTCCAATTGCGCGCGCCCCAGCTCATAGTTGCAGTTGATGTGAGCGGCGGCAAAATCGACGCAATCTTGCAGGCGCCGCAGCGCTTGCGACGGGTTGCCCAGGTTATTGCGGTAAATCACACCCGACAGATAAAGCGCCTGCGTGTTGCGGGGATTGGCTTCTGTGACGTCGCTCAGGATTTCCAGCGCCGCATCCAGATTGCCGAGCACAGTTTCGGTCCGCGCAAGGTCAATCGCGACCAGGTTCATGTTATCGGCGATGTCGTATGCCGCCGCGAAGTCTTCGGCCGCCCCGGCATAGTCGAAGCGACCTTCCGACCTGATCAATCCGCGCGCGCGCCAGGCTTCCGCGCTGTCCGCGTCATCCGCCAAGACCTCGTCTATCAGCTCTTCGGCGCGGCTCAGCTGACCCAGTTCTAAATAGGCTTCCGCCAGATAAGCCCCGGCGCGACTGTTCTGCGCATCCAACTCCAGCGCGTGCAAGGCGCTGGATACCGCCTCGCCATCCCTGCCCGCCCAATCGAGCGCCCAGGCGCGGATTGCCCAAGCCTCGGCCGAAAAAGGGTCGGCATTTACGGCGCGCTCGGCGAAAGCCAGAGCCTCGTCGGGCTGCGCCGAGTTGATCAGCGCGACAGCGATGCGCCGGAACACTTCCACCGAATTGGGCAAAGAGCCGGCGATTTCGGTATAGATGTCCAGCGCTTGGTTTAGCGCGCCACGCGTCCAGTAGTTGTTGGCTTCGACCAGCTTGTTGCGCGGGTCGACAGTTGGACTGGGAGCTGGCACAGCCATGGTCGCGGCGCGATCTTCCATTCCGCGAATGGTATCCAGAAGCGCGTCTTGCACAATTGGCGCCAGCGTCCCCCGATTCAAGAAGACAACAATGCCCGCGCCGATCAAAGCCAGCATCAGCAGATAAAAGAGCAGCCGCCGACAGCTGACTAGCTTGCGCCGCTGTACGCCTTGGTATTTCTTGGGGGTACGGATCTGCATCGGAATCCGGGTTCGATCAAATTGCGTTCCGCCAGTTCAGGTAATTCCGTCCCTGGTCTATCCGCATTCTACACCATGACCGCAGCCATGAATGAACTCAGGTCATCCAGCAGAAAATCCGGCTCGCGCTCGCGCAATTGCTCGCGCTCTGTATAACCGGTGCAGACGGCAACCGCCACCGCGTCAATGGCGCGGGCGGCGTCGATATCGGCGACGGTATCGCCAATCACGAAGACATCGCCGCCGTCAAATGAAGCCGTCGTCATTTTCTCCGCGCGCGCCAGAGCCAGGCGCGTCAGCTTCGCGCGCTCGGCGGCTTCGTTGCCAAAGGCGCCCACTGCGAACCAATCGCGCTGGAAGCCCGCCATTTCCAGCTTGATTTCAGCGGTCATGGCGGTATTGCCGGTGACCAAGCCGACAATCGCATCGCCGCGATCGCGCAGCTTCCTAACCAGTTCCAGGGCATGGGGAAGCGCGTCGGCGCGGTAATCGTCTTTGATCCCCCGCATGTGGCGCGCCATCGCCTGCTGGTAGGCGGCGATCTCGCGCCCGATATCCGCCGATGTTTTGCCAAATGGCGCCAGCAGGTCAGCCAGGATCTGCCAATCGGTCTTGCCGCCGAAGACATGCTTGTCGAGGTCGCCGACCTCGCCGAAGCGCTCCAGCATGGCGCGGCGCTTGGCTTCCCGCCCGATGCCGCGGCTGATTAGCAGTGTGCCGTCTATATCAAAGAGGACCAGTCGGCGGCTGACGGCTGGCTTATTCATTGCCGCCATGACGATGAAGGAAGCCTCTGCCGCGCCCTCGCGCAGCTTTATCGCCGCTTGATATTCGTCGGAGTTGTACATGCGCTTGGCTGCCGCGACATCGGGGAATCGCAGCAGCACGATGCGCTCGGGGATCTCTGGTCCTTCGAGCGCGTGCTTCTCTCCCCCGCGGATGACGAAGCGGCCGCCGTATTTCTCCAGGATAGCGGGCGTCAGCTTGGTGTATTGGGCGTACTGGTCCGGATCAGTCACCTTGACTTGCACGAGCATATAAGCGGGCATGGTCTTTTCCTTTCGCGCTGGGCTGCCGGTCTGCGCTGGCATGATACCTTTCGACTGCTATAATGCGCAAGTGGGGGCGGATGTGTCCCGGTGGATGCCCCGGTCTTCAAAACCGTTGAGCGGCTGCGCGAAGCAGGCGCTGGTGGGTTCGACTCCCATGCGCTCCCGATGTTAATGTTGATAAGCATAGAGGTTTAGTGAAATGAGCAAGAAGAGAGCTGTCCTAGCGAAGATTTTCGAAGATTGCCAGTATCGCAATGACTATGTATTCCACAACAAATATGTGAAGCAAGTGTCGGAAGAACTAGGATTCAGCAACCAATATGATGCTACGAAAATCGATCACAGTTCAAAGTATCCCGAGAACATGCAGCACGGGAAAGGATGGTTTTTGGTTCATCTAGGCAAAGGATATCACCAATTTATAGAAGATCAATCGCTAGGATTTCATAACTTTGAGCCAGTAGAAGAGACTGAGACAACTGATTGGCAATATGTTCCTAGCATGTTGAACGACTTTGATACAAGTGAGGCAAACGTCCTTTCTATCGCGTATAACCAGCTCGTTCTGCACGATTTCCTTTACGGTGACCGCAGAGCCAATCCACAAGTTTATCTTGCGCGTCGGACTCAGCACACAGGGGATTATTGGGTAAATGGGAATCGAGTGGTAACAACTGGAGTTCAGTTGGAGATGGATCTAGTTCTTGAGCGTGATGGTAACGTAACAATCTTTGAAGCCAAGAAGAAATTTCACAAAGACTTTGCAACATATCAGCTATTCCATCCGTATCTTTATTTTGAAAAATATCGCAGTGACGGTACACTTAGGATAGGAGACATACATTGCTGTTTCTTGCAGAAAAATAATGTTCGCGGACTAAGTGTTCTGCGTTTCCACCTGTATCGATTTCATAATCGGCGACTTGATTCCATTGAGCTTATCCGAAAGAAAGAATACATGTTGCGCGAGACTGAGCCGCTATGAACGAAGTACCTCCGCAATTTCAAGATTCCGTCATCCTGGGCGATGTGCTGGAGACTCTCCGCTCCTTGCCTGACAGCTGCTTGAACATGATCTACGGCGACCCTGATTATGGCGTCGGCATAAATTATGCTGGCAAGAAATACACTCAGCGTTGGCAAGAATATATTGACTGGTATGTCGAATTGGCGACAGAATGTATGCGAGTCTTGCGCGATGACGGCAACCTGTTTTTCATCAATTATCCTCGTCAAAATTCATATCTGCGTGTACGTTGCTTAGACGATCTGGCATATGAAGTATTTGATTACGTTTGGGTGTACCCAACTAATGTCGGGCACACGCCACGACGGTTTACAACCGCTCATCGTTCAGTTCTTCACGCGGTCAAAAGCAAGCGCAATGCCTTCTACAAAGAGCAAGTTGCTTTGCCATACAAGAATCCAGAGGATCGGCGAATAAAAGGGCGGATTGAGAACGGTAGCAACGGGCGTATGCCCTATTCTTGGTTCGAGTTTAATCTTGTGAAAAATGTATCGAAAGACAAAACTTTTCATGCCTGTCAGATTCCGATTCCTCTTTATGACATGCTCCTTAAGGCCAGTACAGTTGAAGACGATGGTGTCTTCATTCTATTTGGAGGTAGCGGTTCGGAAGTGATTCATACTGAGCAATTGTGTCGGCGATTCTTGTCTTGTGAAATACATCCCGGCTATCATAAGATGATTGTTGAGCGTTTGAATAACAATGGTCATATTAGCAATGAGCATCGAATTGAAATGCGTGACGAGCAGTCGGTGTCTTGGGATTTACCAGATCAAAATGTTCTAATTGACGGATTGTTGCCAAGACAGTTGCAGTTCCCAAGAGAATCATCTAAGCAAGATTAGCCGTCCAACCAGGCAGAACATGCCGAGATGCTTTAGTGACAGATCAGATCGCTTTGCTTATCGTCGTTGCTATTGGAGTTTCCTTTTTGCTGCGGCTCATCTATTACCACGCCAAACTGAAGGCAATTACTCATTATTTCAAAGAATACGAAAGATTTTGTGAAGCAACATCATCGGATCCGACCAATCATGGTCCTTACGCTGACCTTCTTGAGAATCAAACGGAAATAGTCAAGCTATTCAAACAATCACATCTATCGCCCGCCACAGTTTCATTTGTCGAACCAGTAGGTTACGGCTTTGTACAGCAACGAAAAGCGTCTTCATGGGATAATCTGCATCATAATAGCGCCGAATATCGGTTGCATAACAAGCACACATTTCACAAATCGGTTGGCTACTTTCGCGCACGTAGAAACGAGACGATCAGCCCAGTCTTCTGGATCGAAACCTTCCTAATTTGGCCCAAATCATTGCTAGGTTTCCTGGGATTCGACGAAGAAGGTTTCTTAGCCAATCGTCTGAATACTGTGATATTAATTCTGGAGGCAGTGGGTGGCATCATATTCCTAATGAAACAATTGCAATGACCCCCTAATTTCGTAGACGACTCTCAAGCTCATCGTCATCCAAGCCCAGTTCTATCAGCCGCAGCGCGTCCGCGGCCGGCAAGACTTTGCCTTCTCGCATTTCTGTTAAGCTGACGCGGATGTCATCGAGAAACTCCGCTTGGGCGCTTTCTACCTCAAAGGTTTCTTTCGTCATCTTCTTGATGCGCGGCGCGGCTTTCATTGGCTTTGCTCCCCAAACTCAGGCTAGACGCCCACTGACGGCTTGGCGACAAAGCAACATTACTCTATTGGGATGACTTCTGCAACTATCTTTTCTAACCTCGCCGCCAAAACGAAAGCAGCCCCCAGAGCAGCCGCTGCGCCCGCAGGACAATCAGATAGCCCTGCATCTCGCTGTGATTGTCAAATTCCCGCGCCGCGCCGCTTTGCAAATAGGTACTGATGTCCTCAACCGCCAGATCGAACTTGAATTGCTTCGCCCGCGCCCGTCCGCGGGCTTCATAGGCTTGGCCCAACTTGGGGTTGATGCGCAAAGCCATGCTCAGATCAGCTTCGGCGTCAGCATAGCGGCGCCGCGATTCATAAGCCAGCGCGCGATTGTAAAAGGCTTCGTCATAATCCGGCTCGATGTGAATCGCCGTGCTGTAATCGCGGAGGGCATGCTCCAACTTGCCCCGCGAGCGATAGATATTGCCGCGGACATTATATGCCGTCGCCAGGTAAGGCTGCATTTGCAGAGCGGCGTTTATGCTGTCTTCCGCCGCGCGCCAATCGCCCAGGTAAGCCAGAGCCTCGCCGCGGCAGACATGGATCTCGGCGAGATCGCCCAAACCCAGCTTGAGCGCCTTGTCGAACATGACGACCGCGCCTTCGTAGTCCCCCATGTCCAGCAGGCGCAAGCCCCGCTCGCTGTAGCCCGCCTCATGCTCGTTCACTGCGCCCTTCCCGCTCCCTGTTCACTGTAGCGAAAAAGTCTTTCTGTCAAGCCAGCGCCGCAGCCCAGATTCAATTGATTAACAGGCTCGCCGCTGACAATTGTGAAAAAGGTTGTAATTTTATTAAATTGTTGTCTGTCCCCTGCTTTATGTGATATAGTTTCGGGTAACTATAGACATATTGATTATATCATTGATGAATAATTTCTCAGATGAAAGCAGCGTCAAGCTAGCCACTCTATTCAAAAACTCGTATATGGCGCTGCTCATCTGGTTGCTGACGGTGGGCGTTGGCACGTCTTTAGCTAACCTCATGTTCCATGGCCGCTTGTCGGCTTATGTGGGCGCCGGCATACAAATCTACATGGTCAGCTCGGTTGTCCTCTGCCTGTTTTGCGCCTTTTTCAGCACAAACAAGTCCGTAGTGCCTTCGCCGCAAAGCAGCCCGCTGGTCATCCTGGTGGCGATCGGAGCCAACTTGACCGCACTGGCGCCGGCAGCGATGTCGGACGAGTCGCTTTTTTTGACCATCCTCGCCACCATGATCCTCGTTTCGCTTCTAGCCGGGTTTTTCTATTTCGCAATCGGCTATTTGAAGATCGCCATCCTGATGCGTTACTTCCCCTATCCGGTTGTGGGCGGCGTGTTGGCGGGCATGGGCGGGCTGCTGATCGATGGCGGGCTCACTGTATTAACTGGGCTGGAGATCACCCGCTTTAGCTGGACGCAGCTATTTCAAATCGAATATCTCTTTCGATGGCTGCCCATAGCCGCCGTTTCACTCGGGTTGCTGTGGATGCTGCGGCGCTGGCGCAACATGCTCATCTTGCCGCTGGCGCTGGGGTTGTCGCTGGGGCTGTATTTCTTGTCACAAGTCTTTGGGGGCGGTCCGGCGCTGGCCCAGGAAGTCGCCGCCCAGCCCAGCGCCAGCTTGGCTTTTAGCCTAAGCGCCTTTACTCAAGTCGATTGGGGCATGATTCTGTCGCAGGCCGGCAATATCACGGTGCTAATCATTTTCAGCACATTTAATCTGCTGACGAACTTAAGCGCTACGGAAGCGGTTTTTCAGCGCGAACTGAACTTCAACCGAGAATTGCTGGTATCGGGCGGCGCCAATATCATCTCCGCTTTGTTCGGCGGCGGCATGATTGGTTTTCCAGCCGTCACCCATTCCACCTTGGCGCATCGCTCCGGCAGCGATGGCCGCGTCATCAATATCATGCTCGCGCTGGGCTTGGCTTTTACGCTGGCGCTGGGATTGCCCGTTGACAAGCTGTTCCCGGTCACAGTTTTAGGCGGGCTCTTGCTATTTCTGGGCTTCACCTTTCTGTCGGATTGGCTGATGGAAGCCCGCGTGCAACTGCCGCGCACCGATTATCTCACCATCGTGGTGATGATGATTGTCATCGTCGTCTTCGGTTTGGTCTGGGGCGTTCTCTGCGGCATCGTGATTTCTATCGCCTTTTTTGTCATGCAATACAGTCAAATTCGGGTTGTGCGCCAGCATTTCACCGGCGGGAAATTCCGCAGCCGCAGCGTCCGCTCCGCCTTGGAAAATCGCTTGCTGGGGGAGCATGGAGAAAGCATCTTGGTTTTCCGCCTGCAGGGCTACATCTTTTTTGGCACAGGCTTCAAGCTCTATCGCAATATCAAGGCGCGCATCACCCAAGCGGAGCCAGGCCAAATCAACTACATCCTGCTGGACTTCCGCATGGCGCAGCGCGTCGACGTGTCCTCCGCGATGGACTTGTTAAAGCTGGAGCAACTGTCGGAAGAGCATGGCATCCATATCGCCTACACCAGCGCCAGCCCGCTCATTCGCTATGTCTTGACGCGCACCTACCACTCGGTGCAAAGGGACCTAGAGCCCAACTTTCTGCCCGACCTCGACTATGCGCTTGAGTGGTGCGAGGACAGCATCCTCGCCGAAACTCACTTGGCAGACATGTCGCAAGTCTCCATCGAAAGACAAATCGACAGCCACGTCTTGCTGCACAAAGCCGAAATCGGTCTGCTGCAGCGATATCTGCGGCGGATCGAGGTGGAAGAGGGCACGGTCATCGCCCGTCAAGGCGAGCATAGCGATTCGCTGTTTTTAATCGAATCGGGCAAAGTTGATATCCTGCTGCGCAATGAACACAACCACATCGCCCGCTTGCACAGCATGGGTCCAGGCTCCATCGTCGGCGAAGTCGGCTTTTACCTGCATCGTCCGCGAACAGCCACTATCGTCGCCACCGAGTTCACGGTTTTGAATGTTCTCGACAGCGGGACGCTGCGCCGAATCGAAGCGGAAGAACCGCTGGTCGTCGCGATGCTGCACAACTTCATAGCCTGTGTCTTATCCGAGCGGCTTAGCTCCACCAATCACATCGTGGAAGAGCTGATGGAATAAGCGGCCAGCCCCCCAGCGCAATCGCAGCGCTTTTTTCTTCACCACCGAGGAAACCGAGAGCCGCCCCTACATTTCTCACATTCATGCGACAATCGACATAAATCGAATGTGACGCGATTGCCCTGTCACTCGGTTAAGACAAGGCTGGCGCGCCACTGTATAACAGCGCGCATAGACAGATTTCCCGCCCGTCTGTTAGGATGTGTGGCAGTTCCCGCCACTATGCCGGAGTTGGATTTGGCGCGCCGCCTGCTCTTTCCCCTAATTCTGTTTCAGGTCACGAGCCACCTGTTTTGGCTGTCGCCGGCGGCGCATTCGGGCCAGTTAGCCATCCCCTGGATGATGAACCGGGGTAAAGCGCTCTTCGTCGATATCTGGGAGCAGCACGCCCCCGGCAGTTCCCTGCTTGGCGCCGCCGCACAAGCCCTGCTGCCCGCGCTCGACCCGGCGCTGCTGCTCAAAATACTCAATACCATTCTGGTTGTCGCCTTGACCCTGTTGATCTATCACCTGGCGGCGCGGCTGAGCGGCAAGCCCTTGGCCGGCGCGCTGGCTGCCCTGTACTGGGTTTGGTGGGAGCCGGTCTACGGCAACATCATGCTCTATTTCGACAGCTTGCTGGCGCTCTGCGTCCTGCTCGCCTTGATCTTTTATTATCAGGCGAAGGAAGGTCCGACATATAAGCATATCGCGTTGATGGGCGCGCTGATGGGCGCGGCGACGCTCTTCAAACAGCAGGCTTGGCTGGCTGTGGCGCTGGTCGGTCTCTGGTTGATTTTCGCCGAGGACCGCAAGTCCTTTTTCGTTTATGCTTTGACGGCGCTGGCCTTGCCGGCGCTGCAATGGCTGGCGCTGGCGGCGGGCGGCTTGCTGGACAGTTATATCTTCTGGAACTGGACCTTCAACTTACATGGCTATATGGACGGCGTGCCGCTTGATGGCGATCTATTTCGCAAGCTGCTGCTGGGCAATTTGCTGGTCTTTCCCTTTGCGCTGCTCGCCCTGGGACGAGACAAGCGGCGACTGCTGCTCTTGGCGCTGGTATGGCTGGCGGCTCTGAGCGTGCTCTATCCGCGCTTCGGCGAGATCCACGGCATGGGGCAACTGCCCTTCGCCGCGGTGATGTCGGGCTTGGTCTTGGCTTGGGCTATGCCCCAAGCGCGCGATCCGCGCCAATGGCAACCCGCGCAAATCATATTGGCCGGGCTGGCGCTGGGCATCGGCGTCGGCTGGCTGTGGACCGGCGCGGTGACGTATATCCCGACCGCCCTGGGACCAGGGGCGGTTTTGGGCTATGACGAGTTCGACGAGCTAGTCGCGCAACTGCTTCAGGAAACCGAAGTTGAGGATACACTCTTCGTCTTGCCCGAAACCGACAGCAGTCCCCAGCTGCATGCGCGTACTGGCCTGCTGCCGCCCGGGCGCTGGATCAAGGGCTGGCGCTGGTACTTCCGCCCCGATTTTGTCTTGCCGGCATTAATCGAAGACTGGGCAAGTCAATCGCCCGCCTGGGTTGTGGTCTTCCCCGATCTGATCCCCGCTGGCGAGCCGGGCATTAGCCAATTGCTGGCGCTTGTCCACGGGAACTATCAACTGCGATTCACCGTTGACGATATTTTCGATCACGGATCGGCGCAGGTCTATCGACTGCCAGCATAACTCGCATGATTAGACTGTCTCTTCGCGGCAAGATCCAGTATCAGTTCTTGAGCCTGATCGTGCTTTTGCTGCTTCTGACCAGTGTCGGTTTCTTGCTGGAGGCGCTGTTTCAGCTGCCAGGGAATCCTTTGGCGCTTCATTTCGACGCCGAGGCGGTCAATCGCTTCGGCGCGCGCTGCTTGTCGCTGACGCTGGCGACGGGGCTGGCCGCGGCTGGCCTTTCAATGGCTTCCGACAGCCTTACCGCGCGCAGGCTGCAGGTTTTTCAGCGCGCCTGGATCGCTCTGATCATCGTCATGTTAATTGCCAGCCCCATTATCGGCGTCAGCCTCCTGGACGCGCTAAGCGCCCTGGGCTTGCTGGCGCTGCTGGCATTGACCTATAAGGGCAAAGCGGCTTCGGCATTCATGCGCGTCTGGCAAGCGGGCCTGCTGCTGGTCTGCGCGAGTTCGCTGGCAAAGCTTTTCGCGAGCGCGCCCTGGGACAGGGTCCTGGAGCTCTTTCATTTGCATGTCGCTTACAGCATCGCCGCGCTGAGCGTGGCATTTTGGCTGATGACCCGTTTCAGCGCCGTTGAGCGGGACTGGGCGCAGGCTGGCCTCAAGATCGTCGCGGTTCTGATTTTTCTAGCGGGCAGCCTCATCAGCATCGCGCCTTTGGGCTTGCCACCTGTGATTAGCGTCAGCGCCAGTCCCCTGGTTGTCCTCTGTTACACCATCCTCAGCGGGCATGCCTATCGCGCGCTCAGCCTGCGCGACAACGATATGTCGCTGGCGCCTCACTGGACAGCCGTGGCGACGCTGTTTTGGCTGGCGGCCGGCGGATTCCTGGGCGCGCTAAGTCTGCAAGCGGGGCTCAACCAGGCGCTGCAAGACACGGCATTACAGGCGGCGCAAGACTGGATTATGAGCTGGGCGCTGCTGGCGCACCTTTGCGCCTATCTCAACAGCGTCGCCACGGAATTACGCGGCGGCAACCGGCGCGTTACCGGTTACGCGCCCCTCTGGCTAATCGCCTTTGGCGCGGCATTGTCGACGATTGTTCAAGGCTGCCGCGGCGTGGTGGAGATCTACCTGCGCGACAGTTTTGCGCTGGACCGCGATTCCGCGCTTGAGCTGACCGCGCCGCTGACGCAGCTTTGGATCATTTGCTTGCTCGCCCTTGCTATTGGGATCATGATCTTCGCTTTGGGTTTCTGGGCGCGGCGACCCAAGATTCAAGTCGAGACGGGTTAGTTGGCAGCGCGATTTCACAGAAAGCAATATGCGTCGAATGTCACAGGAGATGTCGGGCGACTCAGGCTCAAGCGGTCAATCGCGCGCGCATCCAGTCGAGCTCCGGATAGCCCAAAGCCTTCCAGGCGCGCAGTGTTTCCTCCACATCGTAGGGCGGGCGTCGTAGATCAACCGTCAGTTCGCCCTTCTTCCACTCCAGCAGCGCCCATTCTGCCGAGCCGGGATTGCCGAAGGACAAGCCGACGCTGCCCGGGTTGATCACCCGCCAGGCGCCGATCTGACGATCCATAGCCAGGTGCGTATGCCCGCAAAGCGCCAGGCGTCCGGCGCGATCGAGCAAAGCGTCAGCCGCTTCTTCTTCGGGGCTGTCGGGACGCAAGCTGGCGGGCTCGTCGTGACCGGGGATGGCGTGGAAGCCGATGACCTGGCCATAGCCAGCGACTTTCAGCCGCAGTTCACGCCCCAGCAATGCCCGCAGGGTGTCATAGTCCTGCCAGGTCAAGCGCGCCGCATTCCAAGCATAAATGTTGTTCATGCTCAGCAGGTTATCGCGCCAGGCGGGGAAATGCGCCTCGTCAGCCGGCGGCGCCAGCTTGATGCGCTCGCCGGTCACCAGATAGCGATCGGTATTGCCGCCGATGATGCGCAGTTTGTCTTCGCCGAGGTCCTCGCGAAGCGCGCAAAGCCGCCGAATGCAATCATGCGGTTGCCCGCCCATCAGCGCCAGATCGCCCAGGCACCAGATCTGATCAAACTCGCCGCAGCCCGCGATGTCGGCAAGCGCCGCTTCCAATGCCGGCAGATTGCCGTGCATATCCGCAAATACCGCCATTCGCATAAGTCATGCCTCCCTCGCCAATGATGAAACGAATCTCAAACAGGCTTTTCTACAGGATCCTCTGCAGGATCCTCTGCAAAGAGCGACGGGAAATGACGCAGTGGATCACCGGGTTCGCGGAAGAGGATTTGCTGCCGCGGCGTCAGTTGGACAGAGCGCGGCATCTCCACCCGTTTTGAAGTCCAAGCCATGTGTGATACGCAATACTTGTACAAGACCGTCCGGCGTTCCTGCTGCCCGCGCCAGGTGGCTGTACCGTGGGTTAATGACTCTGTAAACAGAATAACCGACCCGGCCGGCATTTCGGGAACATGAACATGTGGCGATTGCTCGAAGTTCTCGTCAATTTGCCGCGGCAAGCGGTAATTGCTCTTGTGGCTGCCGGGGATGCAGCAGAAGCCGCCCAGTTCCCCGCCGGCGTCGGACAGCGCCCAAGCCACCACGATGAAACCGTCATATATCTGGTTGCTGCGGAAGGCGTAATATTCGCCTGGCGCCACCTGCGACTGTTTAGAGGTCGCGCCATAATCGGCATGCAGCACGCCATAGCTCATGCCCTGGCGCATAGTCATGCCATAGAGTCGATCCAGCCGAAAGGCGTCGCCCAGGCGAAAGCGCAGCGCGGGCATGATGGCTGGGTGATCCAACAGATCACAGAAGGGCTGCCCCCACTCGAGAAAGCCGGAGCCGACGGGCGCGCCCCGATCGCCCTTCATCTTGCTTTCCGGGAATTCGTCGGCTTTCAGCAGCGACGCGCCCAGCGTCGGCGCGCTGCCAAAACGCGGCGATACGTCTGGCGGCGGCAGGTTCTGCGCGTCGATCAAGCGGTTCAGCGCCGCCACCTCTGCTGAACTCAAAGCGTCTTCGATGACCAAATAACCCTGTACGTCAAAAAGATACTGTTGCAATTCCAGATCGTTCATTTGAGTCTGCTCCTGCCCAGTTTCTTCGCTCGTCGGCGCGACCGTTGCGCCAGTCTTTAGCATGAGAACATATCACTCAACGGCTCGAGACGCAAACCCAAAGGACAATGGCGAGACATTTATTTGCAGCGCTAAAATCGGCTCATTCAATGTTCTACGGCTGAAGGGCTAAAGCGCGAGCCGTAAGAACCGGGTAAGCCGCTTCGTCAACTTAGGGAGCAGTTGACAGACCCGACATTAGTCGCTATGCTCTGCTCGGTGAATCGCGTCAAGTGGAGACGCAGATGAAATATCCGACCTGTTGTTGCTGTTGTTGTCAGATGAGGCGCCTTTAGCAACAGCGAACAGCAAAAGAGACTGAAAACACAAGTCAACTTGCCAGGAATGCGCGCTAAAGGCACCGCTCGTCGGAAGCCTGTCCCGCGCTTTTTTGGCAAGTTGACTTTTTGTTTAGGCGATCCCCGCAAGGGAAAACCGGAGACCGCATGACTTTGCTAGCGAATTATCCCCTAGATCTCATCGCCGACGCGGAAGAATCCGCGCTCGATATCGAGCGGCAGATCGGCAATACGCCACTCTTGAACTTCCGCCGCGTCACCCGTCATTTGCCCGCCAACATCAAAATCTTCGCGAAAGCCGAGTGGCAGAATCCCGGCGGCAGCGTGAAGGACCGCGCCGCTTACGAGATCATCCGCAGCGCGGAAGCTGACGGGCGCCTGGTCCCGGGCAAGACGATTCTGGACAGCACCAGCGGCAACACCGGCATCGCCTACGCCATGATCGCCGCCGCCAAGGGCTACCGCGTCAAGCTGGTCTTGCCGGAAAATGTCAGCCGCGAGCGCATCTCCATCTTGCGCGCCTACGATGTCGAGCTGGTTTTCACCGACCCCCTGGAAGGGTCCGACGGCGCCATCCGCGTCGTGCGGGCATTGGCAGCGCGCCAGCCGCATCGTTACTTCTATGCCGATCAATACAATAACCCAGCCAACTGGCAAGCTCATTATCACGGCACCGGCGCCGAGATCTGGCGACAGACGGGCGGCGGACTCACGCATTTTGTGGCTGGCTTGGGCACCAGCGGCACCTTGATGGGCGCTGGCCGCCGCTTGAAGGACTGCGACCCCGCCGTTCAGATCATCTCGGTCGAGCCGGATTCGCCCTTCCACGGCCTGGAAGGCTTGAAGCACATGGCCACCGCCATTCAGCCGGGCATCTTCGATGCGCGCTTCGCCGATCGTAAGCTGTCCGTACGCACGGAAGACGCGCATGCCATGGCGCTGCGCTTGGCGCGCGAAGAGGGCTATCTGGTGGGCATCAGTTCGGCGGCGGCCATGGTCGGCGCGCTGCGCGTGGCAGAGGCGCTCGCCGAGCGCGAGCGCGCGGGCACGGTCGTAACGCTCTTCCCGGACAATGCCTATAAGTACCTCAGCGAGGCTTTCTGGCGGGGGTAGGACACAAATAAATCCAACAAAATAATTAGAAACGGTAGGGGCGACTCGCTGAGTCGCCCGATCTGTAGAATTCAATTAACGTCGGGCGACCCAAGGATCGCCCCTACAAATCCATACATATATTGGATTTGCATTACTTTGTTGGATTTACTTCTGTGGTGAATTTTCTTGGCTGACTTGGTTTAACTTATGCTGCTTGGGGGTGAATCGCCTACCCCGCCGCATCCCGATCGTAAGGAATAATCTGATCCCACTCGTCAGCGGTCGAACGCGCCACAAAAGCCACCACCGGCTCGCTATCGCTGCGGTTAAAGACCTCGTGCGGGATGCCGGGCTCGATGAAGATGAAATCCCCGGCGGAATTGTCCACGATTTGCTTGCAGCCATCGCCATATTCGTGCCGCACCTCGCCCTCGAGGATGTACAGCATCACCTCGAAGTCGACATGGATATGCGCGTAAGCCACCCCGCCCGGCGGAATGGTCGCGATATTGATCGACAGCTCCTTGGCATTCACGTTCTTGGCGGAAAGTCCGGTCTTGTAATGAATGCCGTTCCAATCGCGCTTCTGTCCGCCGCCGCGCAACACGCTGATGCCATCGTCGCCTTCGATCAGCGCTTTCAAGTCGCCATGTTCGCTCATTGCAGTCGCACTCCTATTGTCTAAACGCCGCGAGTATAGCTAAACTAGGGCATTCTATCCATAGGAAAGGAGCGGGCATGACAGCAAAAATCGGCATCCTGACCGTATCCGACCGCGCCTACCGCGGCGAATACGAAGACCTCGGCGGTCCAGCCATTCAGGCATACTTAAGCGAAACGCTGATCAATGACTGGCAGCCGGTGGCCATGGTCGTGCCGGACGAGTACGACCGCATCACAGCCGCGTTGATCCGCATGGTTGATGACGAAGGTTGCAGCCTGGTCGTCACCACCGGCGGCACCGGACCCGCCGTCCGAGACATCAGTCCCGACGCCACCGAAGCCGTCTGCGAAAAGATGATGCCCGGCTTCGGCGAGCTCATGCGGCAGGTATCCCTACGGTTCGTGCCGACGGCGATTCTCTCGCGGCAGACAGCCGGTATCCGCGGCCGGGCCCTGATTGTCAACTTGCCCGGCAAGCCCAGCGCCATCCGCGACTGCCTGGACGCGGTGATGCCCGCCATCCCCTACTGCGTCGATTTGATCGATGGCGCCTATCTGCGGACGGACGAGAGCAAGATCGTGGCTTTTCGGCCCAAGGGGAAGTGAAAAAGGAGCGACAACATGAAAGCGCTGATTACCGGTATTAGCGGTCGCCTTGGCGCCAACCTCGCCTATCAGATGAAGCGGCGGGGCTACGAAATCCGCGGCTTGGTCATGCCAGCCGACCCGCAAGCGGATAAAGCGGCGAGACTCGGCGTCGAGATACTGGAAGCGGATATCGCTGACGCGGAACGCGTTCGGGCGGCTGTCGATGGCGTAGACATCGTCGTCCATCAAGCGGCGCAGATCCCACAAGGGGATTCCTCGGCGGAGCGCATGCTCGATGTCAATACGCGCGCCACGCTGAGTTTGCTGGAAGGCGCGCTGGCGTCGTCAGTCAAGCGCTTTCTCTTCGCCAGCACCTACCAGACCTACAATCCCTTCGTCACTCATCAAGTTACATTTGACGAAGAAACGCCGCAAAAGCCGGTCGATATCTACGCGCTGACCAAGCTGCTGTCCGAGGAACTCTGCTGGTCCTACATGCGCGAATACGGCATGTCGGTGACGATTCTGCGCTATAGCTCCATCAAAGCCGCCAACGAGGTGCTGGGCATGCTCAAGCCGGCTTGGTTGAACTACTTCATAGAAATGACGCTTGCCAAGAACCGCATCCCCTGGTTCGGCGCGGAACATATTGCGGAAACCAAGGCGATCATGAGCGAATTGCTGGAAACGCCGGATGCCGTCTGCGGGGTAAGCGACCCGGCTGGCGAGCCTTGGCTCTTGGTTGTGCAGGACGCGCGCGATACGGTGGCGGGTACCCTGCTGGCGCTGGAAAGCGACAAAGCCATCGGGGAAGCCTTTAACATGACCGGTCCTCCGCCGATACCCTACACCGATGCCGCGCGCGCCCTTGCCGCCGCGACCGGCCGACCCTATCGAGACGTGAAGATGCCCTTCTTCCGCGGCGCGCAGGCATCGACCGAAAAGGCGCGCGCCATGCTGGGCTACAATCCGCAATACAGCTTTGACAAAATGGTGGAGACGGCGCTGGCTTACGAACGCGGCGAGCCGATCAATCAGATTCCGAACTAGGGCGGCTAGCTTCTTTATTGCAGCAACTTGATCAAAGCCGCATATCTGGCAACTGACAGGGGCGCTGTGGCGACTTTTTTGCTGAAAGTAGGTAAAAGTCGCCACACTATCTGTTTACCAGCTAAACTTGCCGCAGCAAACTGGTAAATCAATACTGCTTGATGAAAAGCGCGGACTTCAGGGTTTTGGCGCCACCTTTAATCTTCCCGAGCGCGCCATCCCCGATACATAGACGCAGTCTATCTTCCCCCACAAGCGCCTTAATACCGCTATACCGAGTGTGGTAGGCAGCTATCAATATAGCGGTGATGCCAACGTCGTTGGACGTCCAGCGAAACTTGCGCGAGCCGCGGGGATTAAACTTGAAGACGAAAATGGTCTCATCGTCAAGGTCCTTGTCGCCGGGTTTTTGTCCGTCGCAGATGTAGGGATTGCTATAATATTGCGAGGGAGTGATTAAGCCGTCTTTGTCGACAGTATGACCCAGCAACTGGGACTGACTGGCATAGAATATATCACCGCTCGTGCGGAACATATCCGCGTCGCTTTTCAAGAGTTGATTCCACTCATCCGCGCTCATATCAAGCTCAGCAGCCAGTAGCAGTCCGAATTGTTCACGCTCTAGGTTCGACAAAGCCGCAAAGGCGCTTGCGACTTCATGTGTTGTGGCGTCCCCAGTTTGAAGACGTTGTACGAGGTCCTGTAAGCTGTCCTCGGATTCGCTGCCGTAGACGACAAACTGAAAACAGAGTGATACAGCCACTACGAAGCTAATAATCATCAGCCAGCGCATGTTAAACTTCAGCATTTCACATCCTCCCAGATTATCCGACTGTCATTTCCAACATACACGACAAAATGGGGGTGTGGCGCAAACGCTGAGCGAACTCTAAACGGCTACTAATCAACTATTAGCAAAATGTGGAGAAACAGCGCAGCGTCGATGAGGCGCTCTCAGATTAGGCCAGGTCAGACTCTATGCCGCTGCCAACTGCCATCAGCGAGGATCTCGGCGATGGCAGACATCGCCGCCCGAATCTCCTCATCCGAATTGTAAAAATGCGGCGCGATGCGGATGCCGGCCTTGGGACGAAAGTCGACCTTGATATCCCGCGCCAGCAGCTCGCAAGACAGCTCATAGGCATGCGGCGGGTTGACCGTGACCGTGCCCGCCCGGCAAGCGGCGTCGCGCGGCGAGACAACTTCATAACCCTGCTCATCCGCCAATTTGATTAGCAGCGCCGTTTGCCGCATGGACTTCGCGCGGATGGCGGGGACGCCGATTTGCGCGATGATATCGACGCCGGGCTGGATGGCGTGCAGGGAGGCGATGCCGGGCGTGCCATTCATCAGGCGATAGGCGTCCTCGCGCAGGTCCAGCTTCTCGACGTCAAAGGAGAAGGGACTGCGATGCGCGAACCAGCCCGTGACCTTGGGATGCAGGCTGGGCAGCAAATCAGGCCGCGCGTACATAAAGACGCCGCCGGGTCCGCCGCAAAGCCACTTGAGCGTGCCGCCGATATAGAAGTCGACATCCCATTCGCCGACCGCGACCGGAATGACGCCAACACTGTGATAGCCATTGAAGACGACTTGCGCGCCGACGCTGTGCGCCTTGGCGACAATCTCCCGCGCCGGCATGATATAGGCGCTGCGGAAGAGCACATGCGAGACGCTGACCAGCCGCGTGCGCTCGTCAATGGCGTCCAGCAATTCCTGCGTATCAATCGTGACGCCGTCGGGGGATTTGACCATCTGGACACGGATATGATCCGGCAACCAGCGCCGCAGCACATAAACATCGCTGGGGAAATCCAGTTCGCTGATGAGCACTTTGTCGCGCTTGCTGTCGCTGAAATCCAGGCTGCTGAAGAGAATGCTGTTGGCGATGCTGGCGTTCTGATGCGCGAGAACGGTATCCGGCGCGGCGCCCATCAATGGCGCGATTTTGTTGCCCGCCGTCTGCGGCAGCTCGAACCAGCCGCTGCCCCAAGCCGATACGCCCTGCTCCGCCCAGGTATCCGCGTAAAAGCGCAAGCTGTCATAGACGCCGCGCGGCATGGCACCTAGGGAATTGCTGATGAGATAATTGCAGCGGCTGAGAATCGGAAATTCGTCGCGCCATTGCAGCAGGTTGTCCGTGGTCATGTTCGTGGCTTTCCCAGTGGTCGGTAGGTTTCGTATTTAACCACAGAGCGCGCGGGTGACACAGAGGAAAACAGGTCGCTTTTCCAGCTTTGTCGTTTGACTGCCTTTTGCGCTCATTTGCGCTATGCGCCGAGCGGCGCATGCTACAAATTGACGCTAGCCGCGACGCGCAGGTAAAATGTCGAGATATGATCACATGCGCGAGGACGGACATGCCCGAACTCAACATCAAAACCGTGGCCGGCAACGGCGACTTTGAAGAAGTCATCGCGAGCGCGAATCCCGATATTCAAGCGCTTGCCCGCGCCGCGCGCGCCCTGCTGGCCGATGTCATGCCCGGCATCACCGAGGTGCCCTGGGCGCGGCAGAAGATCGCCGGATATGGCGTCGGTCCCAAGAAGATGTCCCAGCACTTCTGCTACCTCGCGCCCTACAAAAAGCACTTGAACCTGGGCTTCTTCTATGGCGCCGACCTGCCCGATCCACAGAACTTGCTGGAAGGCGAGGGCAAAGAACTGCGACATATCAAGATCCGCAGCGCGGAAGAACTGCAACAGCCGGCCGTCCGCACCCTGATTGAGCGCGCCAGCCGTCATCTGCCCAAGCTAAAATGAGCGGCGACGATGTGGCGCGCCTCACCGCGGCAATCGCCGACTATGACGGCAAGCGTAACGACGGTTTGGAACTTGTCGCCGCGCAGGTTGACCCGTCTCGGGCTGTCTTGCAAACGCTATGCGAACTCGTCCAAGCCAAAGACGCGCGCGTCCAGAGCGCCTCTTCCTGGCTGCTGCGGCGCTATGTGGACGCGGGGGCGGCTTTGTCCCCGCAACAAACAGAGCAGGCGCTTGCTGTCCTGACGGCCAGCTCTCATTGGTTAGCGCGCCTGCACGTGCTGCAAATGATGGGGAATTTGACTCTGCCGTCAACGCGAGCCGAGGGACTGTGGCGCGCGCTTGTCGAGGGAACAAGAGACGTCAACAAATTCATCCGCGCCTGGTCCTATTACGGTCTGGCTGTGCTCGCCGAGCAACATCCGATCTATCGCGACCGCGCGCTAAGCTTGCTGGCGGTGGCGGAACACGAAGATGCTCCGTCCGTGCGCGCCCGCATCCGGCAGATCCGCAAGACATTCAAATGGGTTGGATAAGTCGGCATCCGCAAATCACGCTAGGAACAGAAACACTCGCGTAATTTCGCTTTCTGTACTTTTCCCAGCGCGTTGCTAGGCAGCTCGTCCGCTACGATGACGCGGCGCGGCGTTTTATAGGCTGCCAGGCGCCGGCGGCAATAGTTGATGATTTCGGCGCTGTCTATCGTTGCGTCCGCGCGCGGCACGACAACCGCGAGCGCTTGTTCGCCCCATTCGGCGTCCGGGCAGCCGATCACGGCGCAGGCTGCAATCGCCTCATGCGCCAGCAACGCCAGCTCAACTTCGGGCGGATAGATATTCAAGCCGCCGCTGATAATTAGATCCTTGGCTCGGCCCTTGAGCGTGTAATAGCCATCCGCCTCGCGCAGCGCCAGGTCGCCCGTCCGCAGCCAACCATCATCCGTGAATGCCTCCGCCGTTTTTTCCGGCTGCTTCCAGTAACCGGCGAAGACGTGATCGCCTTTGATTTGCAGCTCACCAACTTGATCGTCCGGCAAGACTACGCCGCTATCGGGGTCGACGATACGCGCCGAAACGCCGGGCAGGGGCTTGCCCACCGCGCCAACGCGCCGTTCCCCGCGCAGCGGATTGGACAGGTTCATACCCGTCTCGGTCATGCCATAGCGCTCCAGCAAGGTAACATTAAATGTGCGCTGATAACCAAAAAACAGGTCCTCAGGCAAACGGTCGGAGCCCGATGTCAAGAGCCGCATGCCGCTGAAGTCATAGCGTTGCCCGCCCGCCTGTTGATATAGGCGCCGGTGCATAGTCGGCACGCCCATGAACACGCTGAAACGCCCGGACAGGAGCAGATCCAAGGTCGCCGACGCCTCGAAAGCGCTTGTGAGCACGGCTGTCGCCCCCGCGTGCAGCGCGCCGTGCAGCGCCACGACCAAGCCATGCACGTGAAATATCGGCAAGACGTGCAGCAGCACATCATCTTCGCGCCAGCCCCAGGCTTCGTGCAGGGCGGCGATATTGGCGCTCAGGTTGCCATGCGTGATGCGCGCGCCTTTGGGACGGCTGGTCGTGCCGCTGGTATAAAGCATCATGGCGGTCTGCTTCGGATCGCTTGGCAAGGGCTGCCCAGGGCTGGGCGCAAAGTCCTCCAGCCAGCCCAGGCCGCCGCGCTGCGGTTGCTGAATGAAAGACGTCCTTGGGCGATCGGGCAATGCGTCGCTGAAGGCTTTGATCAGGGGCGCGTCTTTTGCATCGGCGATAAAGACGCTGGCGCCGGCATCCGCCAGAAAATAGCGCAATTCAGCTTCGGGATAAGCCGGATTGAGTGGCAAGAAGATCGCGCCGAGCTGCATTGTCGCCAAGTGAAAATAGATGAAAGGCAAGGACTTGGGCAATTGTACGGCGACCCGGTCCCCGCGCTTGACGCCCAGCGAAAGCAAATAGGTTGCTGTGCGCTTGACATGCCCTTCCAATTGCGCATAGCTTAGCTGCCGAGCCCCGCAGTCGCCGATAAACTCAATGGCGGTCTTGTCGGGGCGGTCACGGTAATGCCGCGCCAGTGTATCGAGAAACATTTCCTGAGTTAATTTCACGTTAGATTATACATGGTTCTAAATGACATTTTCTGGGCGCGAGGCGGACATAACAATCTATTGACGAGTTCTAGGGCAGGCAGTCCGCGACGGCATCCAGCTCAGCCAGATAACGGGTGGTGCCGGGGAATTGGCACATCAGGCTAGCGGCGGCACAGCCCCAGCGCGCCGCTTCGGGCAGCGGCAGTCCCTCCAGCAAGCCATAGAGCAAGCCCGCCTTGAAGGTGTCGCCGGCGCCGGTAGTATCAACAACACTGACAGCCGGCGGCTGGATCTGCTGCTGATCGCCCGCTTTGGGCAACAAGGTGACCGGCGCCGCCGCGTCGGTGATAATGACATGGCAATCGCCCGTCGCCCGCAGGCTCTGCGCCAACGACAGCGGCTCGCTGCCCGGCGCCCGGCTGCGCGCGACCGAGGCGGAAATCACCAGCGCATCGACATAGGGCAGCAGCGCGTGATCGAGCTGGTAAATGTCATTGACCAGCACGGGAACGCCCGCCGCGGCAGCCAGCCGAGCGGCTCTCAAGCGTGGCTGCAACGGACCCGACATATCGAGGTTGAGCCACTCAATGCCCCCCAGCATCGGCGCTTCCAGCTCGGTGATGCGCAACTCGTCCAGCCAGTGCATGATGAAGCTGCGTTCGCCATCCGGTGTTACCAGGCATTGACAGCGCGGACTGCGATAGCCGGCGTGGCAGGCGACATAGCGCGCGTCGAGATCTTCCAGCGCGCCGAGCAAGCCGCGGACTCTATCGCCGGCGCGGTCATCGCCGAGGTCGTGCCCCAGCAGCCGTGTGGCGATGCCCCAATTCGCCAGCCACATCGCGCTATTAGCCGCGGCCCCGCCGACATTTTCAAATTCGTCCTGGGTGTTGCCGGCGCGGTTCAAGGTGGGCAGGCGGTCGAGCTTGAGGTAGATATCGAGGTCGATTTCTCCATAGCTGAGAATACGTGGCTGGGTCATAGGCTTGGTTTGATGAGAACGAGCCAGTGAACTATTTTTGGCTCGCCCCGCAGTCTATTCCGTTTGGCAAAATACGCGGCGCAGGGCCGCGGATAATCTGACAATTATGAAGGCCGGGGACCCGCCCCCCACCAAGTATGATACTTCTTGTAATTGGCGATGGTGTTTCGATCCCAAGCGATCCAGGGGCTGTCAGGATCGATTGTTGAGATCGCTTCCAGGGTCAATTCGTGGCAGGGCAGTTCGTTTCTCCATTCTTCCGCGTACCATATTCCAGCTTGCCAGTGGTGGACATGGCAGGCTTCGTGCAGCAGCGCCAATACCAGGCGGACATAATAGTCTTCGCCAGCCCCAGGCGGTGGCTCGTCGTCACGGTCTACAACCATTAACTTGGCTTGTATATATACGCCCGTCGAGCCACGGCCTTTGTCTTGCCTGACTATATCCAGTCCAGTGATCGCGTAATTGTACCAATGCGGGGCTCGCTTCTTCAGCAAATCGAAGGCTCGGTTGAATTGCGCGACAAAGCCTGCCGAGCCTACTATGTCTACACCGAGATGTTCGCATTGATTCCGTTGAAACGCTTGGAACCCGCTTGCCCAATCAGAGTCGCTATTGCATTGCCAACCGGCGTCGCAGCAATTGTCGACTTGAGCTGGTCCCGCATGCGCCGGCTGCGATGACAGCTGGGTCCGGGATGGCGTCGGCGCGGCGCAATGGCCGTTTTGATATGCCCAATAGCCGTCCGTCCATTCCTGGTCGCTTTGGCATTGCCGATCGACAAAACAACAATTGTCGATAGCGCTGGCGGGCTGCGATGATGTTTGCGCCCCGCTATCGCCCTCAACTCGGCTATGACTGACCCAGCCTGCCATCCAAACTTCGTTCCCGTTGCGGTTGATCTTCAACCAGCGGTCGGACTCGCCGATGACCTGCAAAACGCTGCCGGCCAGCGCAGTCGCGACAACTTCGCCCTGGAGGCTATTGCTCGAGCGCAAATTGGTGCTGAAGGCGACTCGGATGGAATACTGTTGCGCGCTTGCCAGGTTGGACAAAGCGAAGACCACAAGCGTGATTGCCAAGAAACTGGCTCTCGGCAAAAGAATTCTCAGCGAGCGCTGTTTTGCCGCCAAGTCCATTTACTTCCTGCGCCTAGCGCATCAGCAAGGCTTAGAGGGGCCGCACCTCGACATCCTCGCAGCCAATCCTGCCCTCTTCCGCGATGAGCGCGATGCCGCCGCCGCTAAAGCGCGCCTGCGGATCTACAGCTTTGACGCGCAGCGCTCCATCGACGTAACCACTCAAGGCGCTGCCTTCAACTTTGAGCGTGAGCTGGTGTTCCTTGCCAAAGCTCCAGCCGCCGTCGGCTTGCGCCAGGACCGTGTCTTTGCCTTCGCAGCTAGCGACCAGGCGCGTATTCTCTTCGTCGCAGAGCAGCGCGTAGTGGCGCTTCATGCCTTGGACGCGCGCGCCCAATCCGCCGGCCTTGCACATGTGCGGCGTCATCTTGGCGCTGACTTGATAGTCGGTCCAATCGCGGCAGCCGGTCATCATCAGCCCGCGCCCCTCGTTCTGGATCAGACGGTAAGTTTCCGGATAAAAGTCGAGAAATACCATTTTGCCCTTGGCGGCGTCGAGACCGTTCACCCAGGCGCGCTTCCACATGATGCCGCCCAGCTGACGGTCCCAGCGGGCGAAATTCCGCTGGTGCGGGCGTTTCAGGCTTAGGTTCGGCGCGCCCTCCCAGGTCAGCCAATCAAGATAGGCGCGTCCGCTGGCGCCGCCTTCGCCACTAATCTGAACGCCGACCTTGGCGATGGGATAGCCTTCCAGATCCGGCACTTGCCAGACGAGTTCCGCCGATTGCCCCGCCGAAAAACGATCGCCCGATCCGGTCAGCACGACGAGGTTGTCGTCGCGGTCATAATGCTGCACATACAGCGAGATCTCAACCTCTGCGTCGTTCTCGTCCGCGGCCAGGACGCGCGCGCGGATCGTCTGACCCGGCGAGAGCCTGGGGCTGGCCATCAGGCTATAGCCGGGACCCTCGAAATGTTTGTTGACTTCAAGCGAGGGCACAAAGGTGGCTGTCTCGACGCGGCCCACGCGCCCGGGCGCCAAAGCAGCATAATCCAGCGCCAGCAGGCGCTCGCCGTTTAAGCTGAGGTCGGGGGCTTGCACGTTGCTGATGGCGCAGACATCGCGCGTCGCGATCGAGTCCGCATTCATGAAGCCTTGCACCGAGCCGGGCAAGTCGAAGTGGTAGCGCGCGCCGCCCTTGGGCGCGATCGGCGCCAGGCTTTGCAGCGCGCGTCCCGTGTTCACCAGGCGCACGGTCTGCGTGACGGCATCGGTGACCGCATTGCCGCCATCGGCAGTGGGGATATACAGGCGGTCGGCCACAGGACCGCGGTAATCCGGTCCCGTTTCCAAACCCGCCAAGCCGTCTTTGATGCCCATCAGGCAGCCGACATTGCCGGAATTGCAGTCGGTGTCCCAGCCACAGGTATTGACGATCATCAGCGTGCGCTGGAAATCGTCATCGCCATAGAGCATCGAGAAAACGATCAGCCCGTGATTAGGAATCATGTGGCAGTTGCCGCCATAAATGTGATAGCCATAGCGCTCCGCCAGCAGCTCGCGCCCCTTGCGCCAGTCGGGTTCTTTGGCGTGCCATTCGCGGATGTCGTTGATCATGTGAGCGATGATGGAATCGACTGGAATAACGGAGAGACCGGTATCAATGAGCTTGTTGATATCGGATTCGGCAAAGGCGCCCGCTTCCATGGCCGCCAGGCACTGCGCGCCATAGATGGCTTCGCCGCCATGGCTGACGGATGCGGCGCGCCCGGCCAGGTCGGCCGCGAATTCGGGATCCCCCGGCGCGACCATCGCCCAGCCATCAATAAAGATCTGCGAGCCAATCTGCTCGGCGACGACCTTGCCGTTTAGCTCCACCGAGCCGCTGAGCGGCGGTTCGTAGCCCTGTTTCAGGCGCAAATAGGCGGTGTGTTCGGTGGAATTGCCCATGCCGCCCCACCAGAGCACCGTCTGTTCTTCGACCAGGTAATTGAGCCAGGTCTGCCCGATCTGCGCGGCGGTAAGATCGCGATTGTAGGCGTAATCTTCCAGCGCGCGGACAAAGGTGAAGGTGCCGGAAATATCATCATCGGTGACGATCAAGGGAACTTTCAGCTTGTCGTGCACATAATAGTTGATATCGCCCAGGTGCTGGCTGATAGCTTCGTAGGACCAGCCTTCAAAGGGGCGGCCAAGATAAACGCCGATGAGTTTGCCCAGCACGCCGGCGTAAACCCGTTCCAGATAATCCGAGGGAAGTGTCATTTTCTTCTCCTGTCTTCCGCAAAACCAATGTCGTCCAAAGCCTGTAAAAGATTGAAAGAAGCCAGCCCATGGCTGACTTCACATCGCATCCGAAATAATTGCCATCCATCTTATTTTGGGCTGGGGCTAGGTCTTGATGCCGCCTTCCGCCAAGCCTTCGATGAACTGCCGCTGCAGCGCCAGGAAGAGCACCATGACTGGGAAGATGATAATAATGGCGCCGGCGCTGGTCAGCGCCCAATCGCGGGAGAAGCGATCGACGAACTTGAAGAAGCTGGTCGTAACCGGGGCGCGGTTGGGATCATAAATGAAGATCAGAGCCAGTAAGAATTCGTTCCAGACACCCAAGCCCACAACCAAGCCCACGGTCAAAAAGCCGGGCTTGGTCAGTGGCAGGACAATGCGCGTCAAGACCTGGAATTCGTTAGCGCCATCAACGCGCGCGGCATCTTCCAATTCGCCAGGCAAGTCCACCATATAGGAACGCAAGAGGAAGATCGTCAGCGGGGCGTTGATGGCGATATAGATCAAAATCAACCCGTGCATCGTGCCGACCAGTTTCCAAATGCGGAATTGCGTGTAGAGCGGGACGATATACATCCAGATTGGGATAGTAGAAGCCACCAGAAAATAGAGCATGAGCGCGTCGGAGCCGGGCGGTTTCTTCCTTGCCAAGCCATAAGCCGCCAAGCCGCCCAGCACCAGCTCGGCCGCGATAGTAACCACCACATAGATGGCGCTGTTGCGCATCGTGGTGGCAAAGTTGCCCTGCTCCCAAGCGTTGATGAAATTATCGGTGACAATCTCGGCAGGCGGTCCCAAAGGGTTATGGCCAATCTCGAAATTCGTCTTGACCGAGTTGAAAACCAATACCAAAAGCGGCGCGACGGCGAAGGCGGTCAGCAGCAGCAGGACCGTATGGTTGAAGACCAGCAGTCTGCTGCGCTCGCGGCTGGGTCCGCGCTGCAGGATGTTGTCGCGCAGCGATACTTTGCCAATGGCGCTCATATATCCCATCCTCTCCGCCGCAAGGTGACAAATATCAAAATGATGAAACCAGCGAAAATACTGATGACGACGCCCTGCGCGGCGCCATAGCCGCCTTCAAAGCGCAAAAAGGCGTTTTTGTAAAGTTGAGTGGCGATCATCTCGGACGAGCCGCTCGGGCCGCCTTGAGTCAACAGCCAGATATAGTCAAATGCCAGGAAGGACCATATCGCCACCATCATAAACATAAAGAGTACGATGGGTCGGATGCCGGGAAAGGTGACGTGGCGGAATTCGTCCCAGCGGTTGGCGCCGTCAATCTTGGCGGCATCATAAAGCACGGGCGGGATGGCTTGCATAGCGGCCAAGAAGAGAATCATCAAAAAGCCCCAAAAATGCCAGTTGTCGATGAAAGCGATAGACATCAAGGCAGTTTCCGGGCGACCCAGGTAGGCGATATCAAATCCCTCTATGCCTATCTTCGCCAGCTCGGCGCCGATGCCCTGCTTTGGGCTAAGCAGATTGCGCCAGATGGCAGTGGTCACAACGCTGGCCAAGACATAGGGGATAAAAAGGATGCTGCGATAGACCATGCCGCCGCGCTTGATTTGCGCCAGCACCGTGGCGCAGAACAGCGCCAAGATAAAGGGCACAGTAAGGAAGAATGCCATCCACTGAAACGTATTGACCATGGCTTTGCCAAAAACTTCGTCTTCAAAAAAGAGTTCGCGATAATTCTCCAGCCCGATGAATTCAGCATTTTTCCCAACGCCCGACCAATCGGTCAAGGACATATAGATGCCTTGCACGGCCGGAATGGCGACGACGAAAACATGGATCGATAAGAGCGGCAAAATAAACAGCCAAGGAACGAGAACATTGCGAATAAACCTGTAGCGCCAAGTCTCGTCACCAAATTTTTCAAATATGGTCGTGGGCTTTTTCTGGGAGAGCACCGCCATAATCTGAGCCTTTCCTGCAAAGCCGAGGGGAAGGCGCTGGCCGCGGCAAAGGCAGCCAGCGCCGGAAAACTAAGGTTTAGCGGGTTGGAATGGGTGGAATGTCGCCGTCTGCGAGCTCCTCAGCGAAGATCTCATCCAAGCCTTCGAGATAGTCCATAACGCTGATTTCGCCGGTCCAGACGCGCTCTACTTCTTCGTAGATGTAGACATCGCTCTTGGGGGGCCAGAAGGTCCAGGTAGTGTAACCATAGCGGTCGTTCGCCGAAGCGTCCGACAACTCGGCATAGACACTGGCAATGCGCGGGTCGAGTTCCGTCATGGCGTCTTCTGCCAATTGTACCGGCGCTGGTCCCTTAAGGCAGGAAGTCAGCAGCTGGCCCTGTGTCGCTGGCGAAAAGTACCAAGTCAGGAAGCTTGCCGCGGCTTCTGGATGCGGGCTGGAGGCGTTGATGGAACTGGTGTTGCCCATGCCGATGGTGAAGTAATCTGTGCCGTCCTTGCTGGGCACAGGAACCCAATCCCAATCATGCCCCTCGGAATCGCCGAAGTATTCTTGCATGTCGCGGATTGCCCAACTGCCTTCAATATTCATCGCCGCTTCGCCACCGGCCAGCATCGTGCGCCGGGTCGGACCCTCGTTGGTAAAGTAGAAGTCGACGCCGCCGCCGTACCAACCAGCCTTCATCTGCATGTCCAGGACTTCCATGGCTTCCGCCATGCTCTCGTCGGTCCAGGGGATCTGCCCGGTCAACGCTTTGTAGACGTTGTGCGGACCAGCGATCTGGGTCATGTATTCGCCAACGAACCATTCGTTCGAGGGGCGCCAACTAGCGTTGCCGTGGGAGAATACGGTGTAACCAGCCGCGGCGACCTCTTCCGAGAGCGCGTTCAACTCGTCCATGGTGTCGGGCGGCGTCCAGCCATTCTCTTCAAAGACCGTCGTGTTGTAATACATGATCAGCGTTTCCAGCTCATCGGAAAGGCTATAGAGCTGGCCATCGACCAAGCCCAGGTCAAGCGCCCAGCCAAAGAAGAAATCGCGCCAGCCCATCTGATCAGCGAAGGTGTCCATGGGCAGGATTAGCTCCTGCTGCGCCATTTCGTAGACAAAAGAGGGACCCGGCGTACGAACGATATCGGGACCGCCGCCGCCGGCAACAGCCGTGCGCGTCGTATTCCAGGTATCAGCCTGTGGCACGATATCCACCTGGATTGACGGATCGATATCATTAAACGTGTACAGGACATCAGCCCAGCACTCCATCGTTTCGTTTTCAGCCAGCCACATGCTGACGGTGGTGACATCTTGCGCGCCGACCGGGGAAAGCGCCAGCGCCAGTATTGTGATTACGAAAAGAAGCTTGATGCCTTTCATTATTTCCTCCTTATAGAGCGGAATACTACAGACAAGAACGGTTCGCTTCGCGGATTACACTCCTTCAATAAAAGCCTCCTTTTATTGTTCCTTCTATAATTGATTTCTAATTTACCAGATGGTCGCTTGCCCACGCAAGCAAATGCCGCTGGCTTAGAAAACCGTCGCAAAAATGACTATCGTGAAATAATAGCGCATAGGAAACCGATTGCGCAAGTTTTTTTCTGGGAATTATGATATTTGTCAAAATGGCGCTATCAAGTTTCACAGCCCGCCAAGCCAAATCAATTGCCGTTCCCGCGATTCACGCTAGAAGGCCGCGATCTGCCCATCGGCTCGCGGCTCGCTGCCGCCGTACATCACGCCAGTTTCCGCATCGTAGCGGATGATCTGCCCGCGCCCGAAATTGCCCCGTCCCAGCCCCGCTTCCGGTTGAATGCGATGACCGCGCTGGGCCAGATCCGCCATCGTCTTGAAAGGACTGCCTTCTTCGATCAGCAGGCTGCCCGCGGGATCGCCATTTTGAATCATCCAGCGCGGTCGATTGAGCGCCTCTTGCGGATTCAGGTCGTCGTCAACCAGGGCGCTGATGACCTGGAAGTGGCCCTGCGGCTGCATGAAGCCGCCCATCACGCCAAAGCTCGCCCAGAGCGCGCCGTCTTTCAGCGCCAGACCCGGGATAATGGTGTGATAAGGGCGCTTGCCCGGCGCCAGGCAATTGCGATGCCCGGGCTTCAACGAGAAGCCTGCCCCGCGATTCTGCAGCCAGACGCCCGTTCCTTTGGCGACGATGCCGACGCCAAAACCCATATACAAGCTCTTGATGAAGGAGCAAGCGTTGCCCTCGCCATCGACAACGCTGAGGTAAATGGTGTCCGAGCCGCCGGGCAGATCACCGGGAACAGGCGGCGGATTGATAGCGTAATAGTCTTGAATCAGCGCCGCCCGCTCAGCTGCGTATTCCGGGCTCAGCAGCTTGTCCAGCGGCAGCTCCGCTTGGCTCATATCGGCGATGTATTCGTGGGCGTCCGCCCAAGCCAGGCGCATGCTCTCGACCATCAGATGAATGCGCTGCGGCGAATCCCAGGCGAGCGCGCCCAAGTCGAAATTCGCGGCGATATTGAGCGCGATCAGCGCCGTCAAGCCTTGGCCGTTTGGCGGGCATTCGACAATCGTTACGCCACGATAATCGCTAGTGATCGGTTCGTCCCAGGTGGAATGATGATCCCGCAAGTCCTCGCGCGTCATTAAGCCGCCCCGCTCGGCCAGCGAGGTCACGATGGCGTCGGCGACGGGACCGCTGTAGAAGGCGTCGGGTCCGCCTTCGGCGATGCCGCGCAGCGTCTTTGCCAAACCCGGCAAGCGCAGGACTTGCCCCGCTTTTGGCGTGAGGCCATCCGGCAGGTAGTCCTCGGCATTGGCGGCGCTCCGTAAGAACGCGCCCGAGCGCTCCCAGCGGTAGCCCACCACCGGCGCCAGCGGATAACCCGCCTCGGCGTAATGGATGGCGTCCTGCAGCACATCAGCCAGCGTCATCCTGCCATGTCTTTCGAGCAAGTCATGCCAGCCGCGCACGGCGCCCGGCACGGTCACCGCATGGGCGTGGCGGGGGTTCATCTTCCGCCAGCCCAGCGCGCGCACCGCATCCAGATTCAAGGCTTTTGGCGCGCGTCCGCTGCCGTTGAGGGCGCTGACCCGCTTGGTCCGCGCGTCGTAGTAGAGGGCGAAGCAATCGCCGCCGACGCCGCAGGAACCCGGATCCATCACATTCATCATGGCGGACGCGGCGACGGCGGCGTCGGCGGCATTGCCGCCCAGGCGCAGGATGTTGAGACCGGCTTGCGCCGCCAGCGGGTTGCTGGCGCCGACCATGCCGCGCCGCGCGCTGATCATGGAGCGGCGGGAGTTGAAATCGAATGACATTGTTTTCATTGCCGTGTCCCTATTAAGGAAAGAAAGTAGATGTGAACTTCATCAGAATTATCTCTATATTGTCTCTTAATTTGATTCCTTCGCGCAAGGCGCAACCAGTCAGGACTATTGTTCCATTCCGCCTCGGATTTCCGACAGCCTCTAGCGACGCTCTAGCCGTCGCTGCCCAGCGCAAACAGCAAGTGAATCGCCACCTCAATCGCACTGTGCAGATCCTCAATGACGATGTACTCGTTCGGCGCGTGAGAATTGTCACCCGAGCCGTATCCGAGCATCGTGACCGGCGCGCCCAGCTCGCGCCCCAGGATACCGCCAATCGGCAGCGATCCGCCATGTCGCATGAGCAGAGCCTCCCTGCCCAGGACGGCTTTGAGCGCCCGCTGAATCGCTCGAATCTCCCGCCCGTCCTCCGGCATCAAAAAAGGATGAGCGCTGCTGAGCAACTCAGTTTCGATGGCGATACCGGGCTCGGCGAATGACATGACATGCTCGACGAAGCGCTGCCACATCGCCTCGGAATCTTGCCCTGCCACCGTGCGCATCGTTATTTTGAAGCCCGCTTCCGCCGGTATGATCGCGCGGCTTCCCTCGCCCTGATGACCGCCGTAAATGCCATTGACATCCAGCGTCGGCTGCGCTGTCGTCCGCTCGGCGAAGGCGCCGAGGGCATCGCCAAAGAAAGCCTCGACCCCCGCCGCGCGCTGCAAGCCCGGTCCGATCGTCTTCCAAAGTTGATTCAAGTGGCGCGCCTGACGATCCGACAGCGGGATGCGGTCGTCATAGAAGCCTTTGATCCGCACGCGGCCGCTGGCGTCGTGGAAGGAGGCGATGAGGCGCGCGGCAACATGCAGCGGGTTCTTCACCGCCCCGCCATAGCGCCCGGAATGCAGGTCATGCGGCGGTCCCTTTAGCCGCACTTCCGCCATGATCGCGCCGCGAACCGCCGTGCCGATTAGCGGTCGCCGGGGCGAAAAAGGACCATCGCAAATGATCAGCGCATCCGCCGCCAGCAGCGCCTTATGCGCCTGAACGAAGTCCCCCGTGTGCCGCGAGCCGAGTTCCTCTTCGCCTTCGAAAAGGAACTTTATGTTGACTGGCAGCTTTTGGGATACGGCAAGAACAGATTCAACCGCTTTGAGATTGACCCAAATGCCGCATTTGTCATCCACCGCGCCACGCGCGACCAGGCGATCTGCCACAATGGTCGGCTCGAATGGCTGCGTCTGCCAGAGCGCGGCAGCGCCAACCGGTTGCACATCATAGTGCGCGTAGATGAGGATAGTAGGCTTGTCAGCGCCCGCGCGCAGCCAGTCGCCATAAAGGACGGGATTGCCCGCCGTCGCGATCGCGCGGCAATTTTCTATGCCGACGCGCCGCATCTCGGCGGCGAGCCAGTCCACACAAGCCAGCAATTGCGGCTGAAAGGCGGGATCTTGGCTGATGGACGGGAAGCGCAGCAGCGCCTTGAATCCCGCCAGATTCTCATCCCTGGCGCGGCGGGCGTATTCAACTGCGGCTGAGACGATACTGTGATTTGCAGCCATGGCGGAAATCCCTTGATGATCCGCTCAATATCCGATTTGTCGCAAGTCAGTTTTGACAGAGCGCATCCGCTTGTTACAATAAGCCTGCGCTGAATATAACTCGGTTCCGCTGACGGGAACAACGTCGAAGCCGTAGTGCGACATTTCCCGGGTCCAGCGACCGAAACGAATCAAGTTGTCAAGACTTTCAATATCAAGACATTCAAACGGAGGAATCAGCAAATATGCAAGCACTTTACGAATCCAAGCAGGCTGACCTGGAAAATGCCTTGCTCGACGCGCTCGACTCCCACGAGCCCTGGTCATTGATCGAACGTTTCACCACCTTGGTGCGCGAATCATCGTCCGAGGACGAGCGCAGCGCTTTCAACTACATCGCGGAGCGGTTGTCGGCGCTGGGCATACCCCATACCATGCACATGCCGGAGCTCTTCTTGAGCGTGCCGGTCAGCGCGTCGCTGGTCTCGGGCGGCAAAAGCTATCGCTCCAAAACGCCCGGCTTTTCCATCAGCACGCCCGAGGGCGGCATCAGCGGTGAAGTCGTCCGCATCGAAGGTTTCGCCGCGGGGCGCAGCGTCGACTTCTTCGATTTCTCGCCCACCACCGATGTGGATGTCGAGGGCAAGATCGTGGTGGTCGATGGTTTTGGCGGTCCGCCGCCGGTCTGGTATTTCCAGAATAAAGGCGCGAAGGGCGCGATATTCATCAACCCCGGCGTCGATATTCATTGGGGCATTTGCACGACCATCTGGGGCGCGCCCGACCTGGATAATTATCATCGCCAACCGACCATCCCCGTCCTTTCGATCAACCGTCCCGACGGCGAAGACCTCTTAAAACAGATGGAAAACGGAGCGCTCCAGGTCACATTGCACACGGAACTGAAAGAAGGCTGGTTCGAATGCCCCTGCCTGGTGGCTGAAATCAAGGGAAATATCGAGCCGGAGCGTTTTGCGCTGGTGCATGGCCATCTCGATTCCTGGGATGTCGGCATCGGCGACAACGCCGTCGGCGACGCCACCCTGCTGGAGCTGGCGCGTATTTTCCACGACAATCGCGATGGCATGGCGCGCAGCCTGCGCGTGGCTTGGTGGTCCGGGCACTCCACGGGCCGCTACGGCGCCTCGACCTGGTACGCCGACGCTTTTGGGCTCGATCTGGCGCGCGATTGCGTGGCGCAGATGAATATCGATTCGCCCGGCTGCCGTTGGGCGACCGAGTACCGCGGCGTAACCGTCATGAGCGAAGTGGAAGAATTCGCGGCGACATCGGTCAAGGATGCCACGGGCAAGGGCTTCAGCGGCGAGCGGCCCCATCAAGCCGGCGATTATTCCTTCAATAACATCGGCATCTCGAGCCTGTTCATGCTGCTCTCCTCCATGCCCTTGTCCAAGGCGGAAGAAATGGGCTACTACCCGGTCGGCGGCTGTGGCGCCAACATCGCCTGGCACACGGAAAACGATCAACTGGAGATCGCCGACAAGGACAATCTGATGCGCGACCTGCGGGTCTATGCGACCGCGCTGCAGCGCCTGGTCAACAACCCGCTGCATCCCTACGACTTCCGCGCGCTGACCGCCGAATTCAAAGCCACCCTGGACAAGTATGCGGCAGCAGCCGGCGCAGATGCGAACTTCGCGCCCGCCTATGATGCGCTGGCGGACTTGAACGACGCCCTGGACGGCTTATACGCCGCTTCAGCCGGGTTGGCGGACGCGGAGGTCGGCGATGCGCGCGTCCGCGCCTATAACGACGCCCTGCTGGGCATGGCGCGCGAACTGGTGCTGATCAATTACACGCGCAAAGGCCGCTTCCGTAACGAGCCGGCCGTGCGCGTGCCGGAACTGCCCGATCTGGCGCCGGCGCTGGACCTGGCGGATGCCGATCATCACATGCGCCGCGTCACACGCACGCACCTGCTGCGCGGCGTCAATCGCGTGGCTTGGGCTTTCGAGACATCAGCCAATATCGCGCGTGCCGCGCTGGAGAAGATTTAGCCAGCGCGAACGTGTTAGGATTGTTCGGCAGTGTGCTGTTTACGCCAATATTTCAGCCAGTATCCCTGCCCCCTCCCCATAGCATTAGGGAGGGGGGAGAGAAAGCAAATGAACATCAATACAAAGTGGATTAAGATGATCGCTACGCTGATTGTACTGCTCTTTACGCTCTGTCTTTCGCTTCAGATTGTGAGTGCGGATGATGTGATTTGTGACGGGCTGATGAGCTTGCATTCCAAGTACGGCAGTGAATTGGAATCATATCTGAATGATGCGGGCAAGGATTGTCTTGTGGCGAGAATGCTATGTGATCCAGCGATCGGGACTCTTGATTTTGAACGGTCATTTGTTGGAACACAGCAGACCCAAGTAGCGTTAAATCTATGCCCGGGCATTTATGGATTTGATCTCAGAATTCCCGTTTATAACAGCGACCGCGCTGGCAATATTAGATATATTACCTTGTCCGACGTAGTTGAAACGCCAGAAAACTGCATAAAGACAGATGCATATAGCACCATATATTTTCCAACGCAGATACGAATTGACGTAAACTGCAAAGTTTCCGCAACTCTAGGGGAAATGGGTTCATCTAGTCATCAAAAGTATAAGGTGTCAATTTCAAGAATTAGCCCCCGCTTGTCACCCAGGAAAGCACAACGATGGACACAATCCGGGATAGGGAGCGATTACAGCACAGTAGAAATCGTATTTTCCCCCGGGTCTTATTCCTTAAATATTCACGAGCCAGGAGCTGGCGATTGGGGAACCATAGGGCTGGACGATATCGTTAGCGATCCACCCGGATGCTTCGGGTCATCTTGGATAAATTTCCCATCTCAAGTCCATATCAGTCAAGACTGTCGAATCTACACAACTCTCAACACATACTTAAAGGACAATCATCTGTTGTTCTGGAATGTTTCCATCAACAAGCTAAATTAACCCACGTGCATGACAGGAGCAGGCTAATATGAAACTTATCTACCTTGTATCCGGACCAATGGGACGAACACCCGAAGGAAAAGCCGAGCTCGGCCGGCGCCGCGAATACCTGCAGCGCTTCGCCGCGTCCGACACCGAAGTTGATATCACCGACATACCGGCCGGTCCCGGCTCCATTGAGAGCATGTACGAAGAATACCTGTCCATCCCCGAGACAGTCAAAAAGGCGCATGAGCTGCAAGCCGAGGGCTGGGATGGCATTTTGCTCGGCTGTTATGGCGATCCCGGCTTGGGCGCGCTGCGCGAAATGGTCGATATTCCCGTGGTGGGCGCGGGACAGGCGACGGCTCTGATGGCATCGGCGCTGGGACGGCGCTATTCCGTCATCACGGTGACCGACAGCGTCATTGGTCCCATGGAAGAACAGATGCGCAATACCGGCGGCGGCGAGAAGCTGGCCAGCGTGCGCGCGGTCAACATCCCCGTGCTGGAACTGCACCGCGACCGCGAACAAGCCATCGAGGTTACAATCGAAGAAGGGCGAAAAGCCATCAAAGAAGACCGCGCCGATACCCTGATCGTCGGCTGTATGAGCATGGGCTTCCTGGAAATTCCCGAAGCCTGCCAAGCCGAACTGGGTGTGCCCTTCTTGAATCCAGCCCGCGTGCAGCTGAAATTCCTGGAAGCCATGCTAGGCAGCGGCTTGAGCCATTCCAAGCGCGCCTACATGACACCGCCCAAGATCGCGTCTGGCTTGGCCTCGTCGCCGGCGGATCTTTATCACAGCAAGAATTGACAAGCCTAAACAACCGTAGGGGCGACCAACCTGGTCGCCCACTCGAAGATTTTGTGAGCAGGAAAGGAAAACAGAATGGAATACGTACTCACAGGCGCAACTTTGATAGACGGCAACGGCGGCGCGCCGCTGGAAAATGCCGCCGCGCACGTCGAAGGCGAGCGCATCGCCTGGGTGGGTCCTGCGGCGGATCTGCCCGCGGCGGCGCAGGACTGCGAACAATTCGACGTCAGCGGCAAGTGGCTGCTGCCCGGCTTGATTGACGCCCACATTCACATCTGCTACAACGGCGCCGAGAGCGTCTTCGCGCTGCTGGAGAAGCACCGCGATGACCTGGTGCTGGAAGCGGTGGATATCTGCAAGCGCACCCTTGCCCAGGGTGTGACGACGATTCGCGATGTCGGCGGCGAGAAGTATATTGAGATGGGCTTGCGCAAAGCCATCAACGCCGGCTTCATTGAGGGACCGCGCATGAAACTCTCGGGCCGCGTGATATCCATGACGGGGGGCCACGCTCATTTCATCGCCCGCGAAGCTGACGGACCGGACGAGATGCGCAAAGCCGCCCGCGAGCAGATCAAAGCCGGCGCCGATTTGGTCAAGCTCATGGCCACCGGCGGCAGCGCCACGCCCGGGCAAGATATTCACGCCAGCCAGCTGACCGTCGAAGAGATTAGCGCGGTGACCGAAGTGGCGCACATGATGGGGCGGACGGTGGCGGCGCATTGTCACGGGACCGGCGGCATCCGCAATTGCGTATTGGGCGGCGTCGACACGATCGAACACGGCACCTATCTCAACGAAGAGACCGCCGACATGATGGTGGAGCGGGGCGCCTCGCTGGTGTTGACGGTCGGCGTCGGCAATCCCGACTTGGAAAGCTATCCGCTTTCGCCCGTGCAAAAAGCCGATGCCGAGCGGCGCAAACCGATGATCGAGCAAGGCGTGAAACAGATCCGCGAGACCATAGCCCTGGCGCGCTCGAAGGGCGTCTTCCTGGGCTGCGGCACCGACGCCGGCGGCAACCCGCTGGCGCCGCATCAATTCGCGATGGCGCGCGAGCTCGAGCTGCTGGTCGAGAACGATTTGACTGCGCTGGAAGCGATCACGATTGGCACGCGCAACAACGCCAAAATTCTGCGCTGGGAAGACGAAATAGGCACAGTAGAAGCGGGCAAATACGCCGACCTGCTGCTGCTTGACGCCGACCCTCTGGTGGATATTCGCAACCTGCGCGCTATCGCCGCGGTCATCAAGGGCGGCAAGAAAGTTCAGGCTTAGGCGATGCCCACAATTGCGCTGGTTGGCGACATCTTCTTGCAGCAGCCCCTGCCGCCTGCGGACGAGCTGGCGGCGGTGGCCGAGCGCCTGCGCGGCGCGGATATCGCCTTCGGCAATTTGGAGACGCCAGTCTCCACCCGCGGCGCGCCTGCCGAGAAGTGGATCAATATGCGCATGCCGCCGGAATTGCTTTTGGATGTGAGCGGCTTGGGCTTTGATATCCTAACGCTGGCGAATAACCACATGATGGATTTCGGCGCGCTGGCATTCCGCGATACGCTGGATCATTTATGCGCCAAGGATCTGCGCCATGTCGGCGCGGGAATGGATCTCGCAGCCGCCTGGCGCTCGGAAGTCATCACAGTCGGCGGAAGGCGAGTCGCCTTCCTGGGCGCGGCGTCGACGCTTGGCGCGCAGTCCGCCGCTACCGCAGACCGACCGGGGGTAGCGCCCATTCACGCGTCGGAATCCTACGCCATCGATGCGGCCGCCAGTTTGGAGCAGCCTGGCAGCGCGCCTTATGTCTTCACCCGTGCCTGGACTGAGGATGTCGAGCGGGCAATCGCCGCGATTCAAGCGGCGCGGGAAAAGGCGGACTTTGTCGTTCTCGCCATGCACTGGGGCGTGCCGCCATTTTGGCGCTCGCGCTTTCAAGACGGTTTGGCGGACTATCAGATTGAGGTTGGTCACGCGCTGATCGAGGCTGGCGCGGATGTCATCGTCGGGCATCATCCACATTCGCTGGCTGAAGTCGAGGTCTACAAAGGCAAAGCCATCTTTTATAGTTTGGGGAACTTCGTCTTTCATCACAGCAAGGGACCGGTCGCCGAGACGCCCGTCAGCCGCAACGCCCCTTATGGTATGTCCCGGGCGCGGCGCAATCGCGCCTGGTCAGAATCGCTCATCGTCATCGCGGAACTGGACGCCGCGGGCGAAGTCGCGTATCGTTTAGTTCCCATCCTGCTGGATGAGCTTGGCAATCCGGCGTTACTGAAAGGCGCGGCCGCGGCGGCGCTGACCGAGCGCGTCGATGCCATGTCGCCAAATGCGACAATATCGCATGTTGACGGAATCGGACATTTGTACTTAGCTTAACAAAGACATCACTTGTCCGTTCGTAAGTTATAGAGGAATTGAAGCGCAATTGAAGGGAGGCGCCGCCAAACTTGAATCGACCGCTATTTGTCAAGCAACGTGAAGAAATGGAGAAAACGAGTCATGAGTGTAAAACTGGCAAGAATCTCGGTGATTGTCGCCTTGCTCGCTTTGGTGATGGTAGCGGTTGCGCCGGCATCATCGCAAAGTGCGGGCGAAGCGGTGCCGCCGATTATCGTTCGCTCGGTCACACAGGCGGAGCGCCCAATCGAATATGAGACCACCCGTTTGGTCGTCGAGAGTATGCGCGAACTGGGCTTGGAAGTCGAACACCGCGCCATCCCCTGGGCGCAATTGATTGACGAAATCTGGTACACGCGCACAGGCGACGAGGCTTGGGAGATGACCTACTGGCGTATGGTCGGCAGACCCGAGCGCTCGGACCCGGATGAGTTCACCTACAACCTCTTCCATTCCAGCGTGCGCGACGGCGGCTACAATTTCATCGGCTACAACAATCCCGATTACGACGCCTTGGCGGAAGCGCAGCGCGTGGAAGTGGCTGATAAGGAAACGCGCCTCGATATCATCTGCGAAGCGCAACAGATGATCCGAAACGATATGGTCAACGCCTACTTCGTGCATCCCTTGACGCCGCAGGTCGTCAATACGGACGTCTTCAGCGCGGACAGTGTGGTGACGCAGGCCGGCATCGGCGTACACAACTTCTGGACCTGGATCGGCATCGAGCCGACCGGCGACGACAAGACCCTGATCACCTCGACCACGTCTTTCCTGAATTCTTTCAACCCGCTGGAAATCGCCGGCGACGCGCCCAGCCGCGTTACCGAGATGACCTGGGACCGCCTGATGCGCATCAACCCGATCGGCGTGGCGGAGCCTTGGGCGGCCGAAAGCGTGGTCTGGGAAGACACGCTGAATGTGGTTGTCACCTTGCGCGAAGGCATGAAGTGGCATGACGGCGAGGACGTGCTTTCCGACGACGCCGCCTACAGCTTTGAAGCGGCTCTGGCTGGCACGACGCAGACGGACGAAGACGGCAAAGAATCTTTCCGCGCCGAAGCGCCGGATTATTTCCCCTTCGCCCGCAATGTCGCCAATATCGAGATCATCGACGACCTGTCGCTGCGCTTCACTTTGCACAGTCCCTCAGCCGCTTTCGAGACCAGCTCGCTAGCCAAGCTGAATTTGATTCCCAAGCACATTTGGGAACCGATCATCAACGACCTGCTGGAGCGGGATGACGCCGATGTCGATTCGATCCAGGAAGAAATTCCCATCGGTTCCGGTCCCTTCAAGTATGTGGCTTTCGATGTGAACGAATTTGTCTTGCTAGAGGCATTCGACGATCACTGGGCGCGGCCCAAGATTGACACCTGGATCATGAATGTCCTGCCAAACCAAGAAGCGACCTTGGGGCAGACTCAATCTGGCGAGATGAACTTCCTCTGGGAATGGCCCGGCGATCCGGCCGTCTTGCAGGAAATCGTGGACGAGAACGAGCACCTTGATTTGTTCTCAGCCATCAGCATCGGCTTCCAATACTTCGCCTTCAACGTGCGTTATGCGCCTTTCGATGACGTAACCTTCCGTCAAGCTGTCGCGCATACCATCCCGCAACAGTTCATCATCGACAACATCTACAATGGCTTCGCGGCGCCGGCCGACAGCTTCGTCTCGGCCGCGCTGGAATACTGGCGTCAATGCGACGATCTGCCGACTTATGACCAGGGCATTGATGGCGCGCGCGCCTTGCTGGAAAGCGCCGGCTACAGCTGGGATGACGACGGTCGTCTGCAATACCCGGCGGAATAACGCTTAAGCAATCTACAGCAAGCTCTTCCTGTAGAATATGTAGGGGCGAGCCAAAGGACTCTGTTGAAATACTTGATTTACCCCCACCCCAAACCCCTCCCCCATAAAGAGGGAGGGGCTTAACGGCTCAATACAGGTCATAAGACTCCCCTTTCCTGATGCTTCGGGGAAGGGGACGGGGGAAGGGGTAGAATTTCAACGGAGTCCAAAGCTCGCCCGCATCAAACCTTGTCCTTGTCGGGCGGCTCACAAGCCGCCCCTACAGGCAATTAAGCGAGATAAAATATGAACCGTGGCGTCGTCTATTACATCCTGGGCCGTTTTTTGCAGAGCGTGATGGTGCTCTGGATCATCGTCACCATTCTTTTTTTGCTCTTCCGCCTGGCGCCCAGCAATCCCCTCGCCAGCTACATCGACACGACCTTCACCAAACAGCAAGAAGCGGCGCTGCTGGCGCGTTTTGGCTTGGACAAGCCGCTGGGTGAACAATACATCATATATTTGCTTAACCTGCTCAAACTCGATCTGGGCGATACTTTCAGCTATTCCGGCAAGAGCGTCCTGGATATCCTGCGCGCCGACCTGCCGAATACCATCTATTTAACTTTGAGTTCTTTGCTGCTCGCCTATTTTGTGGGGGTGCTGGGCGGCATCGCCATGGCGGCGCTGCGCGGCAGCCGAATTGAGCGCATCGGCACCACCTTCACGCTGATGACGCGGGCGGCGCCGCAATTCTGGGTGGGCATGTTATTGCTGACGTTTTTCGCCTTCCAGTGGAATATATTGCCGTCTTCCGGCATCGGACCAGCCGTCGTGCGCTATCGCTGGGAAACGGAGTGGGACAAGCTGCTGTCGCCGGTCTTCTGGCGTCACATGATTTTGCCCACCTTCACGCTGGCGCTTTATTTGCACGGGCTGCCGCTGCTGCTGATGCGCTCGAACATGCTGGAAGTGCTGGACCAGGACTATGTCACCATGAGTCGGCTGGCTGGCTACAGCGAGTGGCGCGTGATGATCCAAACCGCGGCGCGTAATGCCATGCTGCCGGTTTTGACAGCGCTGACGCTGGGCATCGGTTACAGCATCGGCGGCAATGTCGTGATCGAAAACGTCTTTTCTTGGCCCGGGTTGGGGCGGACCTTGGTGCGGGCGGTGCAGCAAGCCGATTATCCGCTGGCGCAGGGGGCGTTTTTCTTGATCGCGCTCATCATCGTTTTTATGAATTTCATCGCCGATCTCTTATACAGCTTGCTCGACCCGCGTGTCGGGGCATCGGCGCAGGCGCAGGTCTCTTGACGCGGAGGTAAGGTCCATGCAGCAAGAAGCGATGGCGCGTGAAGGACAGACGAGCCAGCCCGGCCAGCCGAAGGCGCGATACCGGCAGGGCTCGGCTATTCGTCAACTGTGGGAGACGAACCTCGAGGTATTTCAGCGCGACAAAATGGCGCTGCTGAGCCTCGTCATCTTCGCGATATTCGCCCTCGTGGCGATTTTTGCGCCGCAGCTCGCCCCCAACGATCCGCTGACGCCGCTCAAGAACAACGAAGGCGACTGGATAAAGGACGCGATGCCCTATTGGCTGGCCGAACCGGGCGAAGACGAGGCGGAGGGTTATATCAACAGTTTCACCCTCGGCACAACCAATATCGGGCGCGATATCTTCTCGCAATTGATCCACGGCTCGCGCTCGGCGCTCTTGGTCGGTTTTTCCGCGGCGGCGGCTGTGGCGATCATCGGCACGGTTATCGGCTTGCTGGCCGGCTATTACGGCGGCTGGATCGACACGATCCTGATGCGGGCGGCTGACGTCGCTTTTGGCATCCCCTTCATCCCTTTCATCATCGTCATCTCCGCTTTTTTCGATCCCAGCATCTGGAATGTCGTCATCGCGATGGCGCTGCTCTTGTGGCGCGATACGGGCCGTGTCATCCGTTCGCAAGTGCTGGTGATCAAAGAGCAGGCTTTTGTCAGCGCGGCGCGGGTATCCGGCGCCAGCGACCTGCGCATCATTTTTGTCTATATCGCGCCCAGCATTCTGCCGCTTTCGTTTCTCTATGGCTCCTTCGCTATCGCCTGGGCCATCTTGACCGAAGCCAGCGTCAGTTTCCTTGGTTTTAGCGACCCCGAGACGATCAGCTGGGGATTCATGCTGCAGGACGCCTTCAACTCCCTGGCGCTTTCGCGCGAGGCATTTTATTGGATTGTGCCGCCCGGGCTCTGCATCATGCTGACCGTGATGGCGGGGTTCTTTATCGGGCGCGGCTATGAAGAAGTCTTGTTCCCCCGTTTGCGGCGGATGTGACGTGATTACGGCGAGGATCATGCAACTGCTTTGCAGTAAGTCGGCAACAGGTCAGCCAAGGCTGACCCCTACAGGTATTCTTTATGTCTGGAAACTGTAGGGGCGGCCCTTGGGTCGCCCAAAGTCGCCACAACATTTATAGGTTTTGCGGCGAAATCGCGCCCAATGAAAAGGTGTCCCCTCCTCAGCCCTTTAATGGAGGGGGAAAACATCCCGCGTTTGCGGCGGATGTAATCAAGCGCTAAGGAACCAGCAATGTCCATACTCTCCATCCGCGATTTGAGCGTCAACTATGCCACACAGGACGGCACGGTACAGGCGGTTGATGGCGTTTCGCTTGATCTCGAAGAGGGACAGCGCCTCGGCTTAATCGGCGAATCGGGCTGCGGCAAAACAACGCTGCTCAAGGCGATCGTGCGGGTGCTGCCGCGCAACGGCTCGATTGCCGGCGGCAAGATCTTGTTCAAAGGCATGGACCTGCTGCAGCTGCCAGCGGACCAGATGCGGCAACTGCGCTGGCGCGAGATCGCAACGATCCCGCAAGCCTCCATGGATTCGCTCAACCCGGTGCAGCGGGTCGGCAGTCAACTGACGAAACTGCTGCGGGTGCGCGGTGGATACAGCAAAAGGTCCGCGCTGGGGCGGGCGGCGGATCTCTTTGACCTGGTCGGCCTGGATACCGAGCGGCTCTCGCATTATCCGCACGAGTTCTCCGGCGGCATGAAACAGCGCGCCGTCATCGCGATGGCGCTGGCGCTGGAGCCGAGCCTCTTGATCGCTGACGAACCGGTCACCGCGCTTGACGTCATCGTGCAGCATCAAATCCTGGAAGTGCTGCGCGAATTGGAGCAGGAACTCAACCTGACGGTCATGCTCATCACCCACGACATCTCGGTGGTGGCGCAAGTCTGTGATTCGGTTTCGGTGATGTACGCCGGGCGCATCGTCGAGCAGGCTGCCGCTGAACCTTTCTTTGCCTCGCCCGCCCATCCTTACAGTCTTGGCTTGCAGCAAGCCTTCCCGAATCTGGCGCGCCCGCGCGATTCGCTCGTTTCCATAGAAGGTTATCCGCCGGATCTGCGCGAACCGCCAAGCGGCTGCCGTTTCGCTGAACGCTGCCCCTTCGCGCAGGAAGCCTGCCACGACAGCGACCCGATGCTAGAAGCGATCGGCGGGGGGCGCGCCGCCGCTTGCCTGCGCTCCAACGAGATGGATGACCTGCGCGTACAATCAGAAGATCCGTCCCTGTGGCAGCGCGTAGAGGTGGCGCGACAATTTGCCCCCACCCTAAATCCCTCCCCCAAAATGAGGGAGGGACTTTCTTCTACCAATACAGAACAGCGGGAGCATCATGCTCCCCTTCACACTTTAAGGGACGAGCCGGGAGATGGCGACGACATCTTGCTTGAGATGCGCAACGTTTCCAAGCGCTTCAAGATCGGCGGCGGCTTGGCAGGTTTGCTGCGCGGCGACAAAGAGCAGACGGTTTACGCCGTCAACAACATCTCCTTCTCGCTAAAACGCGGTGAGAGCCTGGGGCTGGCCGGTGAATCCGGCTGCGGCAAATCAACCACGGGCAAACTTTTGGTTAAGCTGATTGACGCCAGCGACGGGGAAATCATCTTTGACGGCGCTGACTTGGCCGGGATGGATGACGTTTCTCTGCTGAATTTCCGCAGCCGCGTCCAGTTGATGTTCCAGAATCCCTTCGAGGCGCTCAATCCGCGTTTCACGCTCTATCGCTCGCTGACCGAGCCGCTCGTGATTCATGGCTGGAAAGACGAGAACCAGCGCCTTGATCGCGTGATCGAAACCTTGGACCGCGTCAATTTGCGCCCGGCCGAAGTCTTCCTCGACAAGTACCCGCATCAACTTTCCGGCGGTCAATTGCAGCGCGTTGTCTTGGCGAGGTCGCTCGTATTGCATCCCGATTTTCTTGTTGCGGATGAACCGGTGTCGATGCTTGATGTATCGGTGCGGGCCGGTATCTTGAACACCACCCGCCGCCTGGCGCGGGAGTTGGGTTTGGCGACAGTTTATATCTCGCACGATCTGTCGCTGCTGCAATACACCTGCGACCGCATCGCCATCATGTACCTGGGCGAGATTGTCGAGATCGGTCCCAGCAAAGAGGTTATCAACAATCCGCAGCATCCCTATACAAAAGCGCTGATCGCGGCCGTGCCGGTGCCCGATCCCACCATTGAAAATCCGCCGCTGCGCATCCAGGAAGGCGTTCCTCGCCCGACCGAGCAGTTCATCGGCTGCCCCTTCGCCCAGCGTTGCCCCGACGCGATGGAAGCCTGTCTCACGGTCCGTCCGCCGCAAATCACCGACGAGAACGATCACACAGCCCAGTGTCATCTCTACGGCGAGCATCGAGATTCGCCCAAGCTCAAGCGGGCAGTGGCGGATTTGCTTTAGATCTTCCGTTTCGTCTGCTGAGCTGTCTAAACATGTCAAGCAGAATACTATGCGACTCGCTGAGACATTCGCGTCTCTGTCACAAATGTGACTTCGTATGATACGCATTATGTGAAATGAATTGAGCGTTGAAAGGTTTGGACATCAATTTGGTATGCTTTACGTAGAATATGCTTGAACAGATGAGCGGTGACTTTTGCGCTGAGTCGGGTTGCCAACCCAACGACCGTCTTCGCTAGCAGCCGTTCCAAGTTGCGTCCAGTATTCTGTAGTTCATGAAAGAGCCCTTCAATGCGCTCTCGTATCCGGTTGAGCATAGAATCATAGCCAGGAGGATTCTGTGCCTGATTCTTACGTTTTGGCGTCAGAATCTTATTGCCAGTCTGCTCCAGCATCTGCGCTTGCCACTCTACTCCAATAAAGCCCTTGTCGCCAATCAGCTCAGCGTTTTTGATATTATCCAGCACCGCTTCAGCCGCTAGGCATTCATCGGTATTGGCCGGCGCCAAATCATATACCACCGGCAGTCCGTCCAGTGTTGTTATCATCACCAGCTTATAGCCGAAATAGTACAGCTTACGGCTGGCACAATATCCGTAGGCGGCGCTGCCGTAGAAATCACTGCGCCGCTTACTGCGCTTATAGCCCAAAACCGGCACCGGTTTGGTATCTATCAGAAATTTTTCTACTTGATCAATGCCCAAGTCTATCAGCCAATCTCGGCGCAGACATTCTATTAAGTAACGCAGGCTGCGCGCGCGGCGATTGAATTGACTTTGGCTCAAGAGATCAGGGAACAGGTCGCTATGATTGGCGCGAACATAACCCAAATACTGGCTCTCGGATGAAAAGGGAAGGTATTCAGCCCCCAGCATCAAAGTCAAGACCTCGCTATCACTGAACTTGGGTTTGCGTCCGACTTTAGTCGCCAGGAATTGCCGTCCTTTCGTAAGATACCAATCGTCAATATGAACAAAGAGGATGGTAAACAATGTGTCAATGTCTATACTGGTCATTGGGCTAACTCTCCTTATGGTTTGTTGTGCAACTTCCATTATGGAGATCAGCTCATTTCTGGCAAATCTATTTCAAATAAGACGTATGATTGAATTTAGACCGAGAGCAATAATGTGGCTATACATATTCTTGCTCTATCTCCCTGTGTGTCTATGTGTATACAAGCGGCTAAGCCCGTCACTCTCACCAACAGCCAAACGATTGACAATTGGCATGTTGGCGGCTCAGGTCTTGGTGATCGTGCTGTCCTTAACAATTCGACCAACGTCGCTATTTCAAGAATGGCTTTGGGAGTTTGACGCGGAATGGAATATCCCCAGCGCAATTACTTCCTCGCAACTGGCGCTGGTAGGATTCGTCGCGCTGTTCACAGCTTGGCTTGCCCGGACTTTACCTGCTTGGCAGCGGCTTTACCTGCTTGGGCTGGGCTTGATATTTCTTTTTCTTGGATTGGATGAGTTTTTCGACTTCAGGACATCCGTTCACAATCTGCGTGGATATTACATCTTAGTCGGCGCGGCAATGGCAATGGCGACGATATATGTTTCATTCCACTCCCCACACCGCTTTCGGATATGGCAAATAAGTCTTCTAATAGGTCTGTCAATAGTTGCTCTAGGTGGACTATTGTTTGACAAGCTGCCAGATTTCTGCGGTACACTCGTTTTCTTGCGCCCATATGGAGGTTGCTTAGAAAGGAATTTTTTCGATGAATCTCTCGAGATCCTTGGCACCTGGCTGGCGCTAATCGCATTACTTGGCCAATTTTCCTGTATCACGCCAATACCACAGCCCCGTGTTCGGCGCGCGCTCTTTGTAGCGCCGGTCCTTTGGATCCTCTTTCTCGTCCAAACATCGCCTGTGCCGAATATCACTTATCTGAAATCTTGGCACGGGATTCATCCCGCGCTGGTACGATTCGAGTCGGGAGAATACTTGTACGGCTACCATATCGAGAGAAAAGATGAAGCGTTACGCATCCAACTTTATAGTTTCCCTTGGCAATCGATTGACATTGAGCTGGACTATTCGATTCACCTGATCGACCAGTCCAGCGGCGGCTCTGTCGCTAGCCGAGACAATTTGCTGAAACGCGACCGCAGTTTTCAGATCTTTGGGGGTAATTTTATTCGAGTTTATGCACAAGAGACAGATATTGAATTCTCGTCGGAGACTTCGGTCAACCGCGCACTTTGGGTCGTCCTCACTCTATGGCGCGAACAGGATGACAAAAACAGCCGCCAAAAGGTCCTTTCAAGCAATCTGCGGCTCCTTGGTGACAGCAGAGTCATCCTCGATGAAATCGTTCTGCGGGCTGAGGAGACGCCAGCCTCCGCCCCGCCATTGGTCCGCTTCGCCAATGGTTTCGCGCTTGAAGCGGCTTCCCTGCCCGAGAGAGTCAAAGCTGGCGAGCCGCTAAATATCCACTTCGCTTGGGCCGCCGATAGCGCGGACGGTGAAGATGCTAATCAGTTCTTGCATCTCGGGCACGAAGAGACTGGCGAGTGGTTCGTCTATGACCAACAGCCTTTAGGACCACGCCTGCCAACCCGTCTCTGGTACGCGGGCCTAGCCGACAGCGAAACCTGGCAGGTTCCGCTCCCAGCAGATCTTGCGTCAGGACGATACAGCGTCTTTACTGGGCTCTATCGCGTGAGTGATCAAGTACGTGTGCCAGCCAGGCAAGCGGATGGAACACTCTGGATTGACGCGCGCGTGCCGCTAGGCATGATTACGATAGAATGATACAGTCCTGGCAGCAGTGACATTAGCGACACTGCTGGACTTAAACAATCGCCCAATTGCTTCTTGAACCTATGAACAGCATTGAACTCGTATTTTCCAGCGACGAACTCATCCGCATCTTCATCTTCCTGCTCTATGTGCCGGCTTGTGTCATAAGTTTCTGGCAACTGATTCCTCGGCTATCGCGGAACTCGGCGCGTTTGGCAAGCCTCATGCTGGTAGCGCAGTTGCTGGTTATTGTGGTGTCGCTGGAGCTAAACGCGACTTCGCAGTTTGACAAGTGGCTTTGGAACTTCCACGAGGAATGGAATGTCCCCGCCACCCTGGCGTCGACTCAACTGGGAATGGTCGGCGGCGTCGCGCTGATTACTGCTTGGCTGGCTCGGGCGCGCCCCGCGCTATTCCGTTTCTATCTGGCGGCAACGGGCGGCGTCTTTATCTTCCTGGGCTTGGACGAATACCTCGCCCTGCACGAGTTCATCGAGGCTTGGGAGCTCTATTACATTGCGCTCGGCGCGGTGGTGGTCGCCGCGACCTTGTTTGTGGCGTGGCCCACCAAAAAGGCAACCTGGATCTGGCATATTTGCCTCTTAATTGGTTTGGCTTTGAGCGTACTGGGCGCGATGGTTTTCAACGCCTTGCCAACAACTTGTGACAGTTTAGGACCGCTTCTTATGGATGGCTGCCTGGAGTTCTATTTCCAGGAAGAGTGCCTGGAGCTGTTGGGCATCTGGCTGACGCTCGTCGCCATGCTGGGGCATTTTTCCGATTCGGTAGCGACGCCGCGGCGCCTTGTCCGCGTCCTCCTGAATGCCCTGCCCATCTTGTGGATTCTTTTGCTATTCCTCAATTCCCTTGTCCCCCGTCTGGAATTGCGGCTATTGGCAAAGCCAGCCTCTGTGGAATTTGAATCCGACATCCATCTGCGTGGTTATACCTTGGAAAACCTGGGAAGATCTTCTCGTGTCCGGCTCTTTGTATCCGCCCCACAACGGCAGTATCTCGGCTTGGGTTATTCCATTCACCTGGTTGATCAAGTCAGCGGCGAATCGGTCGCGGGCTTCGATGAATGGGGGGATCGCCAACATGGATTCTGGCTGCTCGGTCCCAGCTACGCTCCGGTCCATGGCCAATGGATGGAAGCTCGCCTCCCGCCGGAAGCGCCAGCCAACCGCGCGCTGTCGGTCGTGCTGACGCTCTGGCGTAAAAAGGGCGGGCAATTCAAGCCCTACAAGGTACGCGCCAGCGACCATCCCCTGCTGAATGAGGCGCAAGTAACGCTGGGCGAACGTGTCCTGACTGCCGAGACCACTGCTTCCCAAGCCGCGCCCTTGGCTCAATTCGACAACGGATCCGCCCTCGCTGCCGTCGATTTACCGGAGCGCGCCCGACCTGGCGACGCTTTGAGCGTGTCCTTCACTTGGCGCAGCGATGTCGACAGCCAAGAAGATCATGTGCAGTTCCTGCACCTAGGGCGTGAAGAGAGCGGCGAGTGGTTTGTCTATGACCAGCAACCGTTGGGTCGGCGCATGCCCACCCGCTTGTGGTACAGTGGGCTTGCCGACAGCGAAACCTGGATTGTGCCGTTGCCAGCCGATCTTGCGCCTGGTCGCTACAGTGTTTTCACCGGGTTATATCGCGCGCGTGACCAAGAACGCGTGCCTGCGAGCGACGCAACTGGCGAACCCTGGCTGGATGCCCGTGTGCGGCTGGGCACGCTGATAATCGAGTGATGAAGCGCTGAGACAAGTCAACATGATAATTGACCGCCCGCGTTTCCGGGCTGGGCTGTGAAGTTGGGGAGACATGGGCAACGGTGAGTTATTTGTATCGCCAGATACGATCAACCGAATATTCTTAATCTCATTATATCTACCGATCGCCTTGATAAGTTATTGGCGCTTGATACCCGGTCTTTCGCAGACAGCAAAGCGTTTGGCGATCGCGCTGCTGGGGAGCCAAGTTCTCGTGATCTTGTGGTCGACGGAGTGGCAACCCTCCTCGAATTTCGAACACTGGCTTCAGATTTTAACCGGGGAATATAACATCCCGGCCACGTTGGCGTCGGCGCAACTCGCGCTAGTCGGATGTGTTGCGCTTTTAACGGCTCAGGTCGTAAAGACGCATCGTATATACAACATTGGCGTCGGACTTGTATTTTTGTTTCTGGCGCTAGATGAATATCACAAAATACATGAGCGTGTGCCAAATTGGGCGGCGTATTACGCTGCGCTTGGCGCGGTCGTCGCCTTGGCAACAATAGTTCTCGCGATATTTTCGCCGCGGCGCGCCAGGAAATGGCACGTCTGTTTTTTGTGGGGCTTGGCCATAAGTGGCGCCGGCGCAATTGTTTTCGAACTGATGCCGCCGGCCTGTGAAAGCATAGGACCGTTCCGCCTCAACGAATGCTTGCTGTTTTCTACTATTGAAGAAGCGCTAGAGTTTATCGGCGTTTGGCTGGTACTGGTTTCCGTGCTGGGCCAATTTTCCCTCTCAGCGCCAACTTCATCCGCTCTCATTCAGCGGACACTTTATGCAGTGCCGATACTTTGGGTGTTCTTGCTTCTGCTAATTTCCTTTGTTCCCGCGCTAGAGCTCAGGCTCCTCGCTCGGCGGGTCTCTGTACAGTTCCAATCGGGCCTTAGTCTGCATGGCTACACAATTGAATCGTCCAGAGAGGCTTCTCGCGTTCGGCTTTACGCATCGGCAAAACAAGGGAGTACACGGCTAGGTTATTCCATACACCTGATTGATCAAGTCAAAGGAATCTCTATCGCCAGGACTGACAAATGGGAAAATCGACGGAACGGCTTTTGGCTATTTGGACCAGAATACGCGCCAATATACGGGCAAGTGATAGAGGTGGAGATCCCGCCGCAAACCCCGGTCAACCGCGCCTATTGGATCACACTTTCGCTTTGGAAAAAAAGCGGCGACGATTATGCGAGCCGAAGGGTTCTTGCCAGCGATCTTGAACTGTTGAGCGAAACGCAAGTCATATTGGGCGAACTGTTCATACCAGCGGAATCGGCCGCCGCGCCGACCGTCCCGCTGGCTCTATTCGACAACGGATTCGCCCTCGCCGCCGTCGATTTGCCGGAGCGGGCTCAACCAGGCGACGCTTTGAGCATGTCCTTCACTTGGCGCAGCGATGTCGACAGCCAAGAAGATCATGTGCAGTTCCTGCACCTAGGGCATGTATCCCCCTGGAGAGGGGGCGTGGAAGGGGGAGCGGAATCGGTTAAGAGCGGCGAGTGGTTTGTTTATGACCAGCAACCGTTGGGGCGGCGCTTGCCCAGCCGCTTGTGGTACAGTGGACTTGCCGACAGCGAAACCTGGTCTGTGCCGCTGCCAGCCGACCTTGCGCCCGGTCGCTACAGTGTTTTCACCGGATTATATCGCGCGCGTGACCAAGAACGGGTGAATGCCAGCGACGCTAATGGTTCACCCTATATCGACGCCCGTGTGCCGCTGGGTACGCTGATAATCGAGCGAAAGTAGACACCAAAGCGCTGGACTTTGACTCACTATACGAATACGAATAACAAGGCGATGTTCGCTAGAATAAAGAACTACAGACGAGAAAACTGCCAATGACTAATGGTGGTGAACTGCTTGTCTCTGAAGACACAATCATCCGCAGCGTTCTATTTCTGGTATATGCGCCGGTCTGCGCGCTCGTTTACTGGCGACTGATCCCTCGTCTTTCGCTTGCGTACAAGCGTCTGGCTAGCGGCTTCCTGGCGGCACAGATACTGGCGATTGTCGCGGCGCTGCTATACCGACCAAAATCGGGATTTGAGGTATGGCTCTGGAATCTGGAACAAGAGTGGAATATCCCAACCGCGCTTACATCGACGCAATTGGCTTTGGTCGGTGGCATCGCGCTACTGACAGCCTGGCTTTCCAAGAAGCGAACCGCTTGGGAAAGCCTCTACCTGGCGAGCATCGGCCTGATATTCCCGTATCTCGCTTTGGATGAATACTTCAAACTGCACGAACATGGCCAACTGGCGATTCCATACAGCGCGCTCGGCGCAATAATTGTAATCGCAACATTCGTCGTGGCTTTGCGCGCGCCACGTCAGAAACTGTTATGGCACTCTGGTCTGCTAGCGGGCATGGCGATAGGCGTGATGGGCGGGATTATCGTCGACAAGATGCCGCCCCTTTGCGGCAGTTTCGTATTCCTGCCCTTGGATGGATGTCTGCAACTCTCGTTTTGGGAAGAATCCCTCGAGCTGCTTGGCATCTGGGTTGCAATGGTCGCCATGCTTGGCCATTTGTCCGACGCCGTCCCAAAGCCGAAGCCGTTACTACGAAGCCTCCTCTATTTGTTGCCGGCGCTTTGGATTCTCTTGCTGCATTTAAATCCCCTTGTTCTTCAGCTTGAGTTTCGGTTTCTGGCGCAGCAGACCGATGTACAGTTCAAATCTGGCGTGACTTTGCGCGGATACCGTACCAACCACGAAGACGACTCTTCCCGTATTCAGCTATATGCAAATGCTCGACCCCGCGACTATATCGGCCGTGGTGTCAGGATGGGCTACTCTGTTCATCTGGTCGACCAGGAAAGCGGAGAGTCCATCGCAAGCCTCAATGAGTTCGCTCATATCCCACAAGATTCTTGGCTCTTTGGTCCTTCATACGCGCCACTATTCCGCAATGACTTGGAGCTGCCATTCCCGCCAGGCGCGCCGACCAACCGCGCGTATTGGATGGTACTGACGATTTGGCGCGAGAAGGTCAACTCACATGTTTTTCAGCAGATAATTGCCAGCGATCGTCAAAAACTGAGTAATACTCAAGTAATCTTGGACGAAATTGTATTTCCCAGAGCTACAAGCGCAGCATCGACAGCCCCGCTGGCCGTTTTCGACAGCGGATTCAGTCTTGACGCCGTTAATATGCCCGGGACTATGACACCCGGTCAGACGCTCAATGTCGCATTCTCCTGGCGCAGCGACAGCGACAGCCAAGAGGGCACCATTCAGTTTCTGCATTTCGTTCGCATAGAGAATGGCGACTTGTGGAACCACGATCAGCAACCGCTAGGCGCGCGCTTACCGACCCGCTTGTGGTACAGTGGGCTTGCCGACAGCGAAACCTGGTCTGTGCCGCTGCCGGCCGATCTCGCGCCTGGGCGCTACAGTGTTTTCACCGGATTATATCGCGCGCGTGACCAAGAACGCGTGAATGCCAGCGACGCTAATGGTTCACCCTATATCGACGCCCGTGTGCCGCTGGGCAACATTCAGGTCGAGCGATGAAAGGAGCCTGGCTCTGATGGAGAGCGCGCCGCTTCACGTAACGGTCGAAACGCTTACTCGTGTCATCTTCCCAACCATCTACGTCTTCGCAAGTATTATCGTCTACCGCTGGTATATGCCCCAGCTGTCGACTATGGCAAAACGCTTGGCGAGCGTCATGTTGGCGGCGCAGGCGCTAGCAATCGGCAAGTCCATATTCATACAACCGGTCTCGAGTTTTGATCATTGGCTGTGGCAGCTTAACAGCGAGTGGAACGTGACAGCGACGCTCGCTTCGACGCAATTGGCTCTGGTCGGGATTGTTGCGCTGGCATCCGCCTGGCTATGCAGGCAGCGCATGCGACTGCAATGCCTTTACCTTTTGGGAATCGCTTTGGTTTTCCTATTCCTGGCTTACGATGAATACTTCACCGTGCATGAACATTTGACCAGCTGGAATTATTACCTGGCGCTAGGCATGGGGGTTGTGGCCGCGACGCTGCTTGTGGCTGCGCTCTCGCCGCGACAGTCCTGGAAATGGCACGCTTGCTTGCTGGCAGGGCTGGCAATAAGCGCCGGCGGCGCAATCCAAGTCGAACGGTTTGGGAGTGTCTGCGGCGATTATGGCTTACTTTACATTGACCAATGCCCGCCTAACACAGCCTGGGCATTGGAAGAAATACTCGAATTCTTGGGCATCTGGCTTACTCTAGTCGCTATATTGGGGCATTTTTCAAGCCTAACGCGCCCCTCAAAGCGCATCAGAAGGACAGTTTATATCATGCCGGCGCTTTGGATCATCGTGCTCATTCCGATCGCGCCTATTTGGCCCGTCGCCAAGCAAGCTTTCAGTCAACCCGCCGCCGTAAACTTCGAATCGGGCGCAGGTCTACATGCCTACCGTATCGAAAAGAAAGAGCGTTCATTCACGGTCCACCTCTTTATGTCGCCGGAGGGGTGGGACTTCGATGGGCTGGGATACTCCATTCATCTTGTCGATCAGATCAGCGGGGAATCGATCGCGGGCATTCAGACACATGCCCATCGTCGACTTGAATTTTATCTGGCGCCGGGACATGTGCCGGTTTACCGACAGTGGAAGCGCATTCAGTTTCCGCCACAGACGCCCAGCAACCACGCCCTTTCGGTGCTGCTGACGCTTTGGCGCAAACGGGATGACGATATCGTCTACGAGCGCGCTCTATCCAGCGATCTCAAACTCCTGAGCGAAACACAGGCGCTGCTGGGCGAGCTTGTCCTGCCAGCCGATTCGCCGGCGCCAACGATCACTCCGATCGCCCAGTTTGAAAATGGATTCACGCTCGTCGCAGCGGAGCTGCCAGAAAGCGCCCGCCCCGGCGCGAACCTGGTCATTCCATTTACCTGGCACAGCGGCGAAGATGGCCGTGAAGACCACGCGCAATATCTGCATTTGCGGAACATAGAGAGCGGCGCCTGGTTTGTCTACGACCAGCAACCGCTAGGGGCGCGCTTGCCCACCCGCCTCTGGTATCCGGGACTTGCCGACACAGAAACTTGGCGCGTGCCGCTGCCGGCCGATCTCGCGTCTGGGCGCTACAGCGTCTTTACCGGCTTATATCGCAGTCGCGATGGGGAAAGGGTAGCGGCGACTGACGCGGATGGCAGCCGCTTTGTCGACGCGCGCGTGCCACTGGGCGCGATTACAATTGAGCAATAAGCAGTCGCGCGGCAAATACCCTGGAAATGGAAAGGAACAGCACGATGAGCGAAATGCTTGCGGCGGTCATACATGAGCACGGCGCCAGAGATGTCGTCCAATTGGAGCGCCTGCCCATCCCGCAACCAGCGGCGGACGAAGCGCGCCTAAAGGTGCATGCCTGCGCGCTCAATTGGCTGGATGTGGGCATACGCAGGGGACCCCAGTTCGGCGCAATCCCGCTGCCGATGACGACGGGCGTCGACATCAGCGGCGAGGTTGACGCGCTCGGCGCTGACGTGTCTGGCTGGCAAGTCGGCGACGAAGCGACCGTCTACTCGCTTGTTACCTGCGGCGACTGCGAATTCTGTCGCCAGGGAGAGCTAACCGTTTGTCCGCAACATCGCATCATCGGCGAGCACATCAATGGCGGTCTGGCGGAATACGTCGTCGTGCCGGCGCGCAATCTGATCCCAAAGCCGCAGAATCTCAATCATATTGAGGTGGCGGCGCTGCCGGTCGTCGCGGGCACCGCCTGGCGCATGTTGATTACCGTAGCGCGCTTAAAAGCCGGAGAGACAGTCTTCATCCCGGGCGCGGGCGGCGGGGTGGCCGGGCTGGGCATTCAAATCGCCAAATATGCCGGCGCTAGGGTGATCGCCAGCACCTCAACAGCCGAAAAGTCCCGCAAAGCGCGTGAACTGGGCGCGGATCATGTTGTCAACTATCACGACGAGGATTGGGTTGAACAGGTCATAGAGGCCACAAACGGGCGCGGCGTCGACGTCGTGCAGGACAACGTCGGCGGCAAAACCTGGGCGGATTCGCTGCGGACCCTGGCGCGCAACGGGCGCATGGTGGTCTGTGGCTCGCATTCGGGCCGGCAATTCGAACTGGCGATACCACAGATTTATCACCGCCAACTGCGCATCCTCGGCGCCAATGGCGCCACCTACAATGAACTGGTCACCGCGCTCGAATTGGCCAACCAAGGCTCCCTGCGTCCGGTCATCGACACCGTGCTTCCGCTGTCACAGATCCGCGAGGGGCACCGCATCCTGGAAGAGCACGATCACTTCGGCAAAGTGGTCATGCGCATCACGGCAGACTAAATTCGCCGGTGGCTTGAGCCACTCCGACAACTTATCACCCGTTCCGCTTGCGCTCTTCGATTTGGATACGCAGCCGCTCCATCAAGTCGACGTCCAGTTGTCGACAGAGGTCGATCATATCGATGGGCACCCAGTTTTCAATCAAGTAATCGCCTTCGCGTTTCCACCAGTCGAAATCGCGCATGGTCATGAGCTTGCCCGTGGCGGGGATGCCGGCGTAATCGCCGTTGTTGTATGAGAAGTAGGTATCCCAGACGCCGCCGCAGGCATATTTGCCTTCGCCGATGAAACCCATGCTGCGCCCGCCGCGCTCTATGTCCAGGTGCCGGTCGCCAAAGCCATGCAGCCAATTGCGCTGGTGGAAGTCCTCAAATTCTTCCAGCGTGAAGCAGCCGCCGATGCCGCTGGGTCCGTACCATTTCATGTCTTGGCTCCAGTATTTGTTCTGCTCCATGCGGCTCATATCGTCGCCGTCACGGTCGCGCACGTAACGCATCAAGCCCTTGCCCATCGCTTCGACCAGTTGCAAGCTCTTGCGCGATTCCAGCGCGTCTTGCTCCGTCAAGAGAATGCCGTCTTGGGCAACCGGTCCGGGAACTTTGCCGCCCTCCGCGCCCGGGGCTGGCGGCAGGACTTGATAACCCGCTTGGCGCATGACAGCCAAAATGTCATATTGCCCATAACTTTCGGCGATTTTGCCCTCGCGCATCAAATAGAATTGTCCGAACCAGATATTGGTCTTCTTGCCCGTCGCGGGGATGCCCAGCCAATCATTCACAAAGGTGCCGCTGAGATAACCGCAGCCGGTGACCCACTCGCCGCCCGGCTCGCCAGCCCAGTCGGACAGGCCGGTTTCGATGCCGCCCATAAAGACATAGGGCGCGCGCTTAAGATCGGGGAAGGAATGCAAAAGCGGCAGCCAGAAATCCGCAATCAAGCCTTCGACGCCGACAATCTGATCGATGGGCGCCGAGCCATTCCAGTCGACATCTTCATGTACCGCGGCGCGGATCGCGGCTGGCGCGTTTTCGGCGCCGACGTGATTGAGTTTCTGCCAGAAGTCCCAGACGATCTCCTTGTTCTGCTGGTTCAAGGTATTGGACATGATTTATCCCCTTTTCTACTTCTTCTGATTTACTTTGTGCTCATTGATTGCGCTTCTGTTTCGGCAAGAAGAGGCCCGTGAATATCAGGGCGCAGCCGAATAGCGCCCAAATCGAAAAACCGGGCACAAATGTACCGAATATGTCGCGCGAGGCGCCTACGACGATTGGCGAGATGAACATGCCAAAACCGGCGATGGTCAGCGAAGCGCCCCAAACCACAGTGATCTTGCGCGGCGTCATCCAGGACAATTGCATCGGCAAAGTCAATAAAGTCGGCTGATAGACCCAGGTGCCGAAACCCAGCGCAATTATCGACAGATTGATGGCCAGTGGATCTCGCAACAGGAAGGCGCCGAAGCCCCCGATCGCGACCAAGACGCCCGGCGCTAGAAAGAGCAAGCGTCGATTCTTCACCCGCAGCGCCAGGAAACCGCCCAGCAACACGGCGAAAATACCCACTGATGGCAGCAAACCCGTGACATAGCCGGCTTGATCGAGGTCCAGGCCCCGGAACTCGTGCAAGAAGGTCGGCAGCCAGCTTGTCACCGCGGCATAATTGACGAAGACCAGCGCATCGCCGACCACCAACAAGAAGATCGTTCGGTCGCGAAAGACCTCCCAGACCTCGCGCAAGGTGAAGATCGGCGAGGCTTCTTGCAAGCGCGACGAGCCTGCGCGCCCATAAAGCTTCCAGGCAAAAGCGCCGCACAAGCCGATGCCGCCAAAGACGCCCAGCACGCTTTCCCAAGAGGTATTTTCCGCCAAGGGCGCTGCCAGCGAGATCGAAATGGCGATGCCCAAACTGATCACGATCAACAAGAGCGTGTTCATGACGGGCGCCTCGCTCGGGCGGAACCACTGCATGATTAGCGATGCCGTAGCCGTCATCATCAAGCCCGCGCCGACGCCGTAGGCCAGGCGCAGCAAGAGCATCAGGTAGAAATCCTGAATCAAGGGTGAAAGCGCCAGTATGCCCAGCATGAACCAACTGACGGTGAAGACCCGATTCAATCCAAAACGGTTGATTATCAAGCTGCCCGGCAAGCCAATACAGGCTTTCACCAAGGTTGGCAGCGCCACCAACAGGCTGGCGCTGGCGCGCGTGATGCCATAATCGTCAATTGCCAGCGGCAAAAGCGGCGTGACGGCGAAGAAGTTCAGCCCAATCGAAATATGCGCCCAGAGGATCAAAACGGCGATGACAAAGCGATAGCGAGGATATTCGCGCGCATCGCCGCCGGACCAGTCCTTGACGGCGACGGTCATCGCAGGAGACGTTCTCGCGCCATATCGCCGGCTAACCTTTCACCGCGCCGACGGTCAAACCTTTGATGATGTGCCTCTGCGCGAGTAGAACCAGGATTAGCGCCGGGATCATGGCGACGAAGGAACCAGCCGCCATCTCGCCGTAGCGGATATTGAATTCTTGGACGAAGTTGGCGATGCCAACCGGTATGGTTCGCCCAGCGCTGGTGGTCGTCAAGGAAAGCGAAAACAGGAACTCCTTCCAACTGAAGACGAAGACCAGCACCGCCATCGCCGCCAAGCCCGGGCGTACAATCGGCACAATCACCAGACGAAAAGCCTGCCACTGCGTACAGCCGTCGATGACCGCCGCCTCTTCCAGTTCTTTTGGCACTTCGGCGAAAAAATTCATCATCATGATCACAGCCAGCGGCATATTCAGCACGGCATGCGCCATCACGACAGCGGCTGGCGTATCATAGATGCCGGCTGCGCGCGCCCAAAGATAATAGGGAGTGACGAAGACTATCGGCGGCATCATGTTGATGAATAAGAGCCAAACCAAAATGCCGCCGCCGACCCAGCGAGACCAGTTCAAGCGCGAGATGGAATAGGCTGCCAGCGAGCCGATGAAACCGCAGATGATCGCCACGCTCGACGAGACGATGAGACTGTTGCGCGTCAACTCCGCGAAATTGCTGCGGCTGCCGGTGAAAATCTCTTCGTAATTCGCTGTCTTCGCCGTGAAGAAAAAGGCGCCGCTGTAAATATCCGCTGTGCTCTTCAGCGAAGTCTGCACGATATAGAAGACGGGAAAGAGGATGATGAAGACGACGATGAGCAAGACAAGATTCAGGCTGACTTTGGAAAGGCTTCGCTGTCTCATCACAGGCGCCTCCGCACGACGCGGCTCGCCCAAAGATAGAAAGCGACAAAGACGGTCATGAAAGCCGCCACCAGCAGCGAGAGAAATGCCGCATAACCCAGACGGAACTGCTCGCTGAAGACCTTGTAAATGTGCATGCTGATCACCTGTGTCGCTGTGCCTGGTCCGCCCGAAGTCAAAACGAAGATCTGGTCGAAGACTTTGAAGGCAAGGATGGTGCGCAGGAGCATCGCCACCAAGATGGTCGGCGCCATCACCGGCAGGATGACGTGGCGGATCATGCGGAATTCGTTTGCGCCATCAACCCGCGCCGCTTCTAGCAACGAGGGCGGTATGGACTCGATGCCAGCCAACATAATCAAGAACATAAAACTCGTCCAATGCCAGACATCCACGATGATGACCGATATCAATGCCAGATCTGGATCGGCCGTCCAGAGCGGGGGATTTTGCACCCCCAACTCAATCAAAATTGTGGTGAAAAGACCATAGTTGAAATCGTACATCAGGGACCACATCGTGCCGATGGCCACGGGGGGAATCAGCAGAGGGATGATGACCACGCTGCGATAGAGGATGGACAGGGTCTTCGTGCGGCTGATGGCTAAAGCCAGGGTGAAGCCGGTAATCGTCTCGATGATTACAACCGCGACCACGAAGACCAGGGTATTCTTGATGGCGATGCCTACGATGGGATCCTTTGCCAGATTGTCCAACTGGCCCAGACCAATAAATTCTGATACCAGCTCGCCCTCGACGAATTCCAACTCGGATACGCTCATCTGCAAGAGCTGTGCAATCGGCAAAACGGTGAAGATAATCAGGACAATAAGCAATGGCGCCAGGGACCAATACTTGAAGCTGCCCTGACCAAATAAGAACGACCGAAGGTCCCCGGTCTTTTTCAGTGAAACATGCGCCATATCAACTCCGTTTTTCATCCCTTTCCAAGCTCATCAGCGCCGCTAGAGGCTTCGTTTTCCGGGCGGGGAGATAAGGAAAACAGGCGCGACAGCGGAATTGACCGCCCGCTGATCGCGAGCAGTCAATTCCTCCACAGACTATGCTGCGCGCTTTAGGAAACGGTGTAGCCAGCGTCCTCCATGACAGTGCGGATCTCCGCTGCCATCAGGGCGACTGCTTCTTCTGCGCCGATTTCATCAACATAAGCCTGCGCCAAACGCGTCGATACACTGTCGCGGATCAAGGGTGTTTCGGGCAAGCGCGTCTCCGGATGCAGGAAGGGCGTGCTTTCGGCAAAGGCGCTCGTCCACCAGCCGACAACCTCGTCTGTCGCCAGTTCCTCGTATGTATCCTGACGCACCGGGATGGCGCCGGCTTTGGCATAAGCCAACTGATTGTCTTTGGTCGTCAGCCACTTGACGAATTCCAGACCAGCCGCCGCGCGTTCCGCTGGCAAGTTATCCGGATGCGACATCACCCACATGCCGGTCCGTGGCGAGCGCGCTTCGGCAGTGACGCCGGGTACGACTGTGGCGCCCATATTGCCGCCGACGATGGAGATTTCCGGGTTGTCATAATTGGGCGCCGCGGCGCCAACCATGTGGACTTGCGCCAGTCGGCCGCTGGCCATCAGCGCTAGCAAGTCGCCTTGACCAAGATCGGCATAATTCTGCGGCGCCCAGGTCCGGCCCAGTTTCAGCCAGCGCTGCACCGCTTCCAAACCCTCGGGCCGCTCGAAGCCGACTGACCAACTGCCATCGTCTTCCAGCCGGACGTATTCCGCGTCATAAGAATCGACATAAGCGCCAAATTCCCACCAGATGGGATTGGCGCGATTGGCATTGCCGAACATGCGCGGGGGGTTGCCCAACTGCTCGGCGATCGCTTCCATCTCGTCGAAGGTCTTCGGCGGCTCGATACCCGCTTGTTCAAACAAATCACGGCGATAGTAATAGAGTTGGATATTGCCGTTGATCGGGACGCCGAGGATCGTGCCCATCGGGCCGTTCACGCCCAAGTCGCTGTCCCAACGCGCCGCGTCGCCATAGCTGATGATGTTGTTATCCAGCGCATAATCCGCGTCGATATCCAGGATGGGCTTCAACAAACCCGAACTGTAGAAGAAGGGAATGTTCTGCTCCGTAATGGCGACGGCGTCGTACTCGCTCTCGGAAGCCTGCGTAGCATTACGGGTTTTGTCGAGCATGCCGGGGAAGGGGGTAACATCGAGGTTGACCTCGTTGCCGGTAGTTTCGGTGTAGAGTTCCACCATGGCGGCAAAACCGGGGAACCAAGGCGAGTCATTGATCAGGATGGTGATTGGCGGCTGGCTCATCACATCCTGCGCCAGTGCCCTGATGCCGCTGTTCAGCAGCGGGTTCGCCGCCAATCCAGCCGATAGCGCGCCCATGGCTTTTAGGAAATCTCGCCGTGAAAAATTGCCGATTTTCTTGTTCATGATATGCTCCAATCCTTTAACTGATAATGCCTCCACTGTAATAGACAAACAAACGCCGCCTCCAGTCTCCTTCCCTGGCAGCGAGAGAATGCGAGCTAAAGACGCGTCAACTCATCACTCTATAAGCTACACCATTTTGCCGATCATTACAAATCAACTGCCATGCCTTGCCGATGGTCCTTAGTATGTGGACACGGGTCAAGATCAAATGGGTGGATTTTTGGGGGAGGGTGTTTACACCCGCGCATCGCTGCCGGACCAGTCCTTGACGGCGACGGTCATCGCAGGCGTCGCGCTCGCGCCATATCGTCGGCTAACCTTTCACCGCGCCCGAGGTCAAACCCTTGACCAGTTGACTCTGGAAAATGAAGACCACGATGATGATCGGCACAGCGGCGGAAACGGCGGCGGCGGCGGCTAGGGTGATATGCCCCGGATCTTCGCCCGCGGCATATTTGGAAATGGCGACGGTTAACGTCCAGTTCGATTGGGTCAGGATGCGCACCAGCAAAAAGTCGCTGTATGCCAGCAAGAGCGTGAACAAGGCAGTGGAGATAATGCCGGGCCACATGATAGGAATGATGACGCTCAAGAAGGCGGTCAAGCGATTCGCGCCATCGACCATGGCCGATTCTTCGATCTCTTTGGGGATGTTCATGAAGAAGCTGCGCAGCATCCAGATGGTGAAAGGCTGGTTGATGGCCACCAGCGTGATGATCAGCAGGATATGCGTATCATACAAGCCGGAACGCTGGCCGAACCACCAATAGGGCAAGATATAAGCCATGCCTGGCAAGGAGCGGAATCCCAAGGCTGTTACCAAGATAATCACGCCGGCGATGCCACTGTAGCGCGCCAAGCCGTAACCCGCCATACAGCCGATAGAAATGGAGATACAGATGGTGCCAATTGTGACGATAATGGTGTTGAGGAAATAATCGTAAAATGTCTGCGTGCGGATATAACCGGGAATCGACCACAAGACCGCGAGGCCTATGACGAGGATGCCCAAATAAACATAACCGCGCGGGAAGGGGAATCGTCGGGCTTGCATCCCCGCGAATGCCAGCAGGCCAAATATCGCGATGAGCGCGGCAGCGACCAGGAGCGGATCATCCGGGATCGACCTCAGCCAGAGGTCGGTGTAATTGTCCGCCGTCGGCTCGAAGATGAAAAGCGGCACGCGAGAGTTGGCTTGCCGCGGCGTTTTGAAGGACTGTATGGTCGTCCAGAAGAAGGGAATGATACTGAAAAGCGCGTAAAACGTCAGCAAAACATAAATGACAGTAAGCGCGTAGCGATTCTCTATTCTCCTCATGCTAGCGCTCTTCGGTCTGCTCTTTATAGGTGCGCAGCAGAAAAGGCACCAAAACGATTAGAATCATGACGACGGTGATGACCGACATGGCGTTGGCTTTGCCCAGCCGCTGCACGCTCATCGCCGTGCGGAAGGTATACAGCATCATCACTTCCGCCTTGAAAATCGGATTCTGCTCGGTGAGCACAAACACGCTGTCAAAGACGCGATAAGCGTCCATGATCGAGATCAAGCCGACGAATACAAAAAGCGAACGCAAATGCGGAATCATGATATGCCGAACTTGCCGCAAGCGCGTGGCGCCATCGATCATCGAGGCTTCGATCAGCTCGTCCGGCAGGGTCTGCAAACCGGCGAAAAACACAATGAGCGGGAAGGGCGTCGCCGCCCAGAGGCTGTGCAGCAGAATCAGCGATTTGACCGACTGTTCGGTAAAGATGAAGCGCGACCCAAGCAGCGCGCGAAAAGCCCAGGCGACGAGCCCGCCGGACTCGAACAATTGCTTGACCATCAGCGTACCAACCACCGGCACCACGATGAAGGGCATCAAGAAAGCTGCGATGTATAGGCCGCGAATACGGCTGGAGACTTGGTCCAGCAAGACCGCAATCAAGAACCCAACTGAAATCTGCGCCGGCACGGCGATGGCGATGAAGGTCATCGTGAAACTGAAAGCCTGCCAGAATTTGCGGTCGTCAAATACCTCGAGATAGTTCGCCAGGCCGACGAATTCCGGCGCGTTGATGTTGCGGAAGGTCATGAACTGCGTGCTGAGCCAAATCGACGTGAGCAAGGGGAAAACCATCAGCAGCAGCATGACGAGCAAGCTTGGGGACATGAAGATATAGAAAGTGCGTCTGTTCATGAACGAGACCTGAGCGCGCCAACGCGCGCCTTACCGTAGATCGCGCTGCGGGCAGCCTAGCTTCGGAGTGAATTGAGTTAAAGATGGGCGAGTGAGGGTCCAGCCGAGTTTGATTGGCTCGACCCTCACAGTTTCTCAAGACATAAGGATAGTCGATGCGCCAGCCTAGCCGTCGATATAGCCTTGAGCCGTCGCTTCGGCCGTATATTCTTCGGCTGCGCTTTCCAGCGCTTCTTCCGGCGACAGGTCGCCGGAGCCAACCAGCGGCAGCCAATTGCCCAGGGCGATACGCGCCAAGGCTGCGGCCGGATTCAGCGAATTGCCGCCGACGCCTTGACCGAGAGATACAGCCATAGCCGGCAGGTTGCGCCCGCCGTAACCAGCTTCGCCAACCGAGCTGCGGACGACCGCGCCATGCGCCGCGCCACCAGCCTGACCTTCGAAGTCGAAGGTTTCCATGATCATGCGGAAAGCCAGATCGTGGTCAACGCCGGAGCGCTTGGGAATGGAATAAGCGTCAATCCAAGCCGATCCGCCCAGGATGCCGCTATCCGGGTTGGGCGCCGGGGAAGGCGCGAAGCCGATCATGCCAACGAAGTCCGATTTTTCCGGATCGTCCATATTGGCGGCGCGGCTTGCCCAGATATGGACAAAAGCCAGCGTGCCGGTCTCCATGCCGATTTCGCTATCGTCGATGCTGTAAGTCAAGCCTTCGGGACCCATGCAGCCATCGACCACTTCCTTCATCTTGGTCAGTGCGGCCACGCCTTCTTCGCCGTTGAAAATCGGCGTATTGTCGTCATCGTTCAAGTATTTGCCGCCGAAGGAGCGGATGAAGTGCATGAACTCGATCTCCCATGCCCAGCCCGCGTGCAGGTTCATCGTGAAGGGCAAATCAATGCTCGGCTCATCCCTGAGTACCGCGCAGGCGTCGATCACTTCATCATAAGTCGTCGGCACATCCAGCCCGTGCTTTTCAAAGATATCGGTGCGATAGAAGAGGTGCATGGTGTTGGACATGAAAGGCACGCCGTAGACATCGCCGCTGATGGTCGCCGCGTCCCAGACCGGTTGCGGGATATCGTCCAGGTTGTAGCTTTCGCGGTACTGCTCGATCAGGTCGTTGAGCGGCAAGAGCGCGTCAAAGTCGGACAGGGTTACCATGCGCGAGGGCACCGTGTGCAGGATCGCCCAGGGCGAATCGCCGCCGCCGGCCAGCGCCAGGTTGGCTTGCTCTTCCGCGCTGGCGGAATCCAGCAACTGCGTGTTCACGGTCAGGTTGTCAACCTCGCTGCATTTCTCCAATTCTGATGCGAAGAACTCGGTAATGGGGAAAGCCCAGCCCATGAAGTTGACTTCTGTCGCGTCCATCGGCGCGTCCAGTTCACAGGGATCCATCTCATCCGCGTAAACTGGCGTCAGCAAAAGCAAAATGGTCATCAATACAAGTAACTTCTTCATCGCAATCTCCTCACTGAACTATGTGCGAAAGCATTTGCGCCATCGAAAAGGATTTCAATGTCGCGCTTGTAACATCCTAACGCAGTGCGCGCGTGTATGCAAGAAATTGGCTTCCCGCCATAGGGCAATCGCATCAAAATGAAATTGCGCAACATCGACTTTTTCACCACAACTTTCGTAATCTGTAGGGGCGGCACGCTGTGCCGACCACGTGAAGCAACCTTAGATTTGCGGGCGTCTCACGAGACGCCCCTACACCTTGCTAGATTTATATGACATTCGACATAGATTGATAGTTAATGCGAATGCTCTGTTCAACCGCGCATCCGCGCTCTACAGCGCTGACCATTCATTTGTTACAATTGCGCCGACAGATCCAATAGCTTCCGAAAGCGACAAACAGAGATGATGAAAATCAGCGCGTTTGGCGACGAAATCGCCGTCGATTTTGAAGAACAACTGCGAGTCTTGCAGCGTCTGAATATCCCCTTGATTGATATTCGCGCGGCTTGGGGCGTGAATTGCTCGCAATTCAGCGACGATCATGTGTCGCGCATCAAGGACCTCTGCGCCCGTTACGAGATTGAGGTCAGTTGCATGGGCAGCCCGATTGGCAAGTCGCCCATCGACGACCCGATCGAGATCGAGTGCGAGCGCCTGCGGACTGTTGGCGCGGTCGCGGACCAGCTTGGCACGCGCAATATCCGCATCTTTTCTTTCTATCCCGCCGGCGGCGGCGACGCGGCGGTCCTGGGTTGCGCCATTGATCGGCTGGGCGCGCTGACAGACATCGCGACGGCGCTGGACCTGCAATTGCTGCTGGAAAACGAAAAAGGCGTCGTTGGCGACTTGCCGGGGAACTGCCTGCGACTCATGCGAGCGATTGATTCGCCGAACTTCCGTTTTATCTGGGACCCGGCCAATTTCGTGCAATGCGGCGCCGCCGAGCATGTCGAGGCCTGGTGGGACGCGCTGCATGCCAGCATCGGTTATATCCATATCAAGGACGCGCTCCTGCCCGACGCCTCATCCGACCATGAGGGGCGCTCAACCGTGACGGTAGCGGGCGAGGGCGACGGCCAAGTGAAAGAACTGCTGGCGCGCTTGCGGGACAGCGGCTACGAGGGTGTGCTTTCGCTGGAACCGCACCTGCTGGAGGCGCGGCATTCCAGCGGGTTCAGCGGCGCGGATGGCATGGCAATGGCGGTCAACGCCTTGCGCGGCTTGATGGCTGCGGTCGGGATTGCGGAGGGGAGATAGCAAAACTTGCGGAGGGTTAGTCCGCATAAATCACGCAAATTTCCGGTTATTGGGGCAGCAACTCGAGGAAATCACAATGTCGCGGGCGGAAGATACTAAAATCGCGTCGATCGAAGGTTGCGATTCGCGTGATCTGTAAACGTTCCGCCAGCGCCATGATGCAACAATCCACGATGTCGAATTCCGCGCTGGCGTAGGTTTCTGTGATTTCGTGAATCTTATGCACGTCTTCCGGTACAATCGGCACAAGTTGCGGACTCATATCTTTAAAGTGAGCAAAGAACATCTCAACCCCTCTATAGCCTACATCCCTCATGAATAAATAAGTCAGTTCAGGTAGGGCTACACAAGGTATCAGCATCTCCTCCGATGTCGATGATGCGAAGAGATCTGCAACTTGATGTTTTATGTCATATTCGTTGTAAAGCGCGTATAAGTAACTGGTGTCGGCTATGAGTGTCATTCGCGAATACGTCTGTCTATCCAGTCAGCAAATTCGGCATTCAGAATCTCACGGCTGCGCGCGGACGTATCTACCGGCTTTTCAGACTTCAATCCCGCTTTGCGGGCGTTGCGCGCTAAATCCTGCAAGGTTAGATGGGGTTTTTTCGGCACTCCTCCATCCAACCAGTTTCGGAGCAATTCCTCCACCGAAGAGCCTTGCTCATCAGCAAGTTCCTCTAACCGGAGGGCAAGGTCTTGCGGAATATCAATAACCATAACCCAGTCCTCTTCACCCAAACATAATCCAGCCGTCTACTCTATCTAATTTAACAAACCTCAGAGCTCATGCAAGGCTCTGGTTTGCTATTCTGTGTGAGCTTGGCAGGGAAATTCGCCTATTGCGCGCCGAGGGCAATCAACTTGAGTCCGTTTCCTTAGTCCTTGCGACTACCCCAAAATCATCACATGCACTTCGCGCGGACCATGCGCGCCTTTGACCAACTGATGAGCGATATCGGCCGTCTTGCTGGGACCGGAAATCACGGTGGTATTGCTGGATCGCGTAAAAGCCGGGTAACCAGCCCGCCGCTGCGCCTCTTCCCAGCTTTCCAAGTCGGGCAGGATCTGCTCGGCGCGCATCAGCGCGATATGCACGTCCGGCAGCAGCGACGTGCTGCGATAGCGCCCCGCCCCGCTCTCGACTATCAAGCTGCCGGTCGCCGCCAGCGCTGCCGTGACGCCGGTGATTCCCAGGCGTGTATCGCCGTCCTGATGCGCCCCCACCGACACGCCCAGCGACTCCAACATGCCGCGCAAGCCTGGCAAGGGCAATTCCGCCTCGTCCCAACTCGAGACAGTCTTGTCCCCGTCGAGCAAGTCCATGATCTGTTCGATCGCTTCGTTGGGCGACACCTGATACACGCAGCAGCCCAGCGCTTCCGCCTCGGATATGAATCTGCTTAACTGATCAGCCGCTGACAAGCCCGCCATCGGGATCATCGGCTGGCGGTCTTGAATCGGCTGCACATCGGTGAAGGGCTGCCGCGCCTGCCGCAGCTTGCCCAGGATCTGTTCACGCGCGCTCATTCTTGCGCTCCTTGACGCGGCTGTGTCTACGCGCCGCCCATAGCTGGCGAAAGGGCTTGGGCGCGAAATCGGGAAAATCGCGATGTTTCGTCCAGTTGCCCAAGACGCCGGGCATGTACTCGCCCATGATATGCTGGCCCGTCCGCGCCGCCACGCCGCCCAAATTGAAGCGCGTCGGCGATGTCATGCCGATTGCCCACATCTTCATCGCCATATCCCAGCCGACTTTGCTTTCGCCCGCTTGCACCAGGTCCCAGCGCAGGTCGAGCAGCATGCGCGGCAAGTCGATATCGACCGGGCAGACTTGCTTGCAGCTGCCGCAGAGGCTGCTGGCATGCGGCAGGGGCGTCGCATTTTCCAATCCGACGAATAGCGGCGTCAAAACCGCGCCGATGGGACCGCCATAGACCCAGCCATAAGCGTGACCGCCCATGGCGCGGTAGACCGGGCAGGCGTTTTGGCAAGCGCCGCAGCGAATGCAGGCCAGCGCCTCGGCATACTTTGTGGCGTAGATATCGCTGCGGCCATTGTCCACCAGGATGACATAGGCATGCTCGGGTCCCTCATCTTCGTCATCCCGCCGCGGACCATTGATGATATTGGTATACACGGTCAGCTTCTGCCCGGTGGAGCTGGAAGGCAGCACTTGCGTCAATGTCGCGTAATCTTCGACCGTGTCCACCAGCTTTTCGATGCCCACCAGCGCGACATGCACGCGCGGCAAAGAGGTGCACATGCGGCCATTGCCCTCGTTCATCACCAAGCCGATGGAACCCGTTTCCGCGATGAGAAAATTGCCGCCGGAAACACCCATATCGGCCTTGAGGAAATCTTCGCGCAGCATTCGGCGCGCAAAAGCCACCATTTCCTCGGCATCGTCAGTCGGCTCCATGCCGAGTTCATGCACGAAGACATCGCGGATTTCCGCCTTGGTCTTGTGCATGACCGGACCGACGATATGACTGGGCGTTTCATTCGCGAGTTGGATGATGTATTCGCCCAGGTCGGTTTCAACCACGCGCAGACCGGCTGCTTCCAGGGCATGGTTTGTGCCCAGCTCTTCGCTGAGCATGCTCTTGCTCTTGGTCACGCTTTCTACGCCGTGGCGGCGCGCGATGTCCAGCAGCAGTTGATTGGCCTCCGCGGCGTCAAGCGCCCACTCGACCTGGAAACCATTTTTCTCGAGGTTGCGCTCGGCTTTTTCCAGCAGGTCCGGCAAGTCCCGCAGCGCCCGCCGTTTGGCTTCGGCCGCTTGCTGGCGCATGGATTCGCCGTGTTCGCTGCTGGTAGCGAACATGGTATCCAGGCGCTTATAATAGGCAGCGCGCGTGCCTTCGCCAACCGCATGCTGCAGGTCCTCGTTATGCAGGGCGACATCAGCCAGGGCGATGAAGTTATTGGATTCGACTGTCACTGTCATGCGCGCCCTCCGTCAATTCCCTCAAGCCCCTTTGCCAAAACATCCGCCAGATGAAGGACTCGCTTGCGGGACTTGTTGCGGGACAAGCCGCCGTTCATCTGGGTCAAGCAACTGACATCGCCGGTGACAATGGTCCCCGCGGATGACTTGTTGATATTGTCGATTTTGTTTTGCAGCATCGCATTGCTGATATCCGCCATCTTGACGCTGAACAAGCCGCCAAAGCCGCAGCAAACTTCGCATTCATTGAGCTCGACCAGTTCGGCATTGCCCAGATTGCCAATCAATTCCCGCGACGCCCGTCCCAAGCCCAAGCCGCGCAAGCCATGACAAGCATCGTGCATAGCGAAGCATTCTTTTTCCGGCAAGCGCAGCTCAAGATCGCCGATACCCAAGCCCTCAACCAGAAACTCGCTGAATTCCCAGGTGATTGAAGCCATGCGCCGCGCCTGCTCAAAAAGCTCGCCATCATTTGGACCATCATTTGGATTGAAAAGCTGCGGATATTCATGCCGTATCATGGTGGCGCAGGAGCCGGAGGGCGTGACGATGACCTCGGCGTCTTTGAAAGCCTTGAAAAAATGCTTGGCGACCGCGCGCGCCTCGTCGCGATAGCCGGAGTTGAAAGCGGGCTGCCCACAGCAGGTCTGCGCCATGGGGAAGTCCAGCTCTACGCCGATATGCTCCAGAATGTCGACCACCGACAAACCCGTCTGCGGATAGATCATATCGACGATGCAGGTGACAAAAAGCGAAACTGTCTTGCCCTTGGGCGATTCTCGTGCGGATAATGCCATAATCTGCGCTCGTATGCCTACTCTGAATAAACGCAGCCTAGTTTACCGAAAACCCGCCTGACAAGCGATAAGCGTTTTGCTACAATTGACATCAGACTCGCAAGGATAAAGGACAGGCACATGGCGGATTACACTCCCCGACCGGAAGACAAATTCACCTTCGGCTTGTGGACAGTCGGCAATGTCGGCCGCGACCCCTTCGGCGCGCCCACCCGCGAAGCCATCTCGCCGCTGGAAATCGCGCAGATGCTGGCGGAAGTCGGCGCTTGGGGCGTCAACCTGCACGACAATGACCTGGTGCCCATTGACGCGACGGCATCCGAGCGCGAGCGCATCGTCAGCGATTTCAAAGAGGCGCTGGACCAGACGGACTTGGTCTGCCCGATGGCCACCACCAACCTCTTCTACGATCCCGCATTCAAGGACGGCGCTTTCACCAGCAATGACCCGGCCGTGCGCGCCTATGCCCTGCAGAAGACCATGTCCTCAATGGACCTGGGCGCGGAGCTGGGCGCGCAGATCTATGTCTTCTGGGGCGGACGCGAAGGCGCCGAATGCGACAGCGCCAAGAACCCCGCCGATGGCGTCAAGCGCATGCGCGACGCCATCAACTTCCTGTGCGAATACTCCAAAGACAATGGCTACGGCTATCGTTTCGCCCTGGAACCCAAACCCAACGAGCCGCGCAGCGACATCTACTTCCCCACCGTCGGCAGCATGCTCGGTTTCATCGCCACGCTTGACGATCCCGACATGGTCGGCGTCAATCCCGAAGTCGCCCACGAGCACATGGCGGGCTTGAATTTCACGCATGCCGTGGCCCAAGCCTGGGACGCCGGCAAGCTCTTCCATATTGATCTCAACGACCAGATGTTCGGCCGCTACGACCAAGACTTCCGTTTTGGCAGCATGATGCTCAAGCAGAACTTCCATCTGGTGCGCTTCTTGGAAGATGTCGGCTATGACGGCAGCCGCCATTTCGACGCCCATGCTTACCGCAGTTCTCAATACGAAGACGTCAAAGCCTTCGCCCGCGGCTGCATGCGCTCCTACTTGGTCTTCAAGGAGAAGGCCGCGCAATTTAACGCGGACGCGGAAGTCCAGGCGCTGCTGGCGGAGATCAAGTCCGATGATGGCAGCTACGCCTACTTGTCGGACGGTTACAGCAAAGGGACCGTCGACCGTTTGAAGGCAACTGTCTTCGACCGCGCCGGCATGGGCGCGCGCGACTTGCCATACGAGCGGCTGGATCAGCTGACGTTTGACATTCTGATGGGGCTGCGCTAAGAGCGTCGGGCGACTCAGCGAGTCGCCCGACGCCATCCTGCTAAGCGAGCCCTGTGACAAAAATCGCTGCTCAAAGGACAAAGCCACCATGCCCTACTTGATGGGACTCGACATCAGCACCACTGGCGCAAAAGCGCTGATTATCGATGAATCCGGCGCGGTCGCCGCCGTCGCCAATACACCGCAGCCAATCAGCCAGCCGCAGCCGCTCTGGAGCGAGCAGAATCCCGCCGATTGGTGGGCTGGCATCGTCAAGAGCATTCGCGCGGCGCTGGCGGAATGCGGCTTGCGCGGGGAAGACATCAGCGCCATCGGCCTGACCGGACAGATGCACGGTCTGGTCCTGCTGGACGAACATGGCGATGTGCTGCGCCCGGCGATATTATGGAACGATCAGCGCACACAGGCGCAATGCGATTTTATGACCGAGGTCATCGGCGCGCGGCGGCTGCTGGAGCTAACCGGTAACCCGGCGCTGACGGGTTTCACCGCGCCCAAGCTGCTCTGGGTGCGCGACAAGGAGCCGGATGTCTATGCCCAAGTCGCTCAGGCGCTGCTGCCCAAAGACTACATCCGCTACAAGCTGACCGACGCTTACGCCACGGACCTGGCGGGGGCGTCGGGCACATCGCTGCTCAATGTCGCCGAGCGCGCCTGGTCGCAAGAGGTCTTGGACGCGCTGGACATCCCGGCCGACTGGCTGCCCCCGGTCCACGAAGGCACACAGGTGACATCACGCATCAGCGCCGCGGCCGCGGCCGCCACCGGGCTGCGCGCCGGTACACCGGTTGTCGGCGGCGGCGGCGATCAAGCGGCGGGCGCCATCGGCATGGGCTGTGTCAGTCCCGAGAAAATCGGCGTCACCGTTGGCACATCCGGCGTGGTCTTCGCCCCGCTGGGCAGCTATGCCTACGAACCGCAGGGGCGCTTGCACGCTTTCTGCCACGCCGTGCCGGATACCTGGCACTTCATGGGCGTTATGCTAAGCGCGGCCGGCAGCTTGCAATGGTACAAGGACAGCTTTGCCGCCGATATGGATTACGACAGCTTGCTGGCGGAAGCGGCGCAGATCCCGGCCGGCAGCGAAGGACTCTTCTTCCTGCCCTATCTCACCGGCGAGCGCAGTCCGCATCCGGACCCTTTGGCGCGGGGCGCTTTCATCGGCATCACCAGCCGCCATGAACGCGGTCACATGACCCGCGCCGTGCTGGAAGGCGTGGCTTTCGGGTTAAAAGATTCCTTCACGCTCGTTGACCAGGTCGGATTGCCGGAAGAATATGAGGCGCGCATCAGCGGCGGCGGCGCCAAGAGCCCGGTTTGGCAAGGTATCATCGCTGACGTCTTGGGCGCGCCTCTGGTCAATGTCAATACCACCGAAGTCGGCGCCTTTGGCGCGGCTGTTTTGGCAGCGGTTGCCGCGGGCTTCTATGACGACGTGGCTTCCGCCTGCGAAGCCATGATCCAAAGTGGACCGCAAGTGGCGCCGGGCCCCGATCAAGCCATCTACGCCGAGCGCTATGAAATCTATCAGTCGCTCTATCCGACCTTGCAGCGGACCTTCGCCCGACTGTAGGTCTCATTCAGCTCAATAAATTCAAAAAACCTTTGTGACCTTCGTGTCTTTGTGGTGAAATACTGCGCCTCTGAAATCATACGCAGTATTGCGATGATTCAGCTATCTGATATAATACCTGCGCTTTGAATCCCTTCGTTGAAAAATCCTTATCGAAGCATAAATCAGGAGGACATAATCACAATTTTGGAGCAAGCGTTACACATTTTCGTCCATTTAGTCTACGGAGACAAATCATGAAGAAGCGCTTCACCTTTATACTGCTTATCGCATTCGCGTTGCTGGCCAACATGAGCTTGGTATCGGCCGACATGCACGATTGGTGGGCGGAGGCGGCCGCGCCATACGCCGGCGAGACCATCCGCGGCGTATCCGAAAGCACGCCGCCGTCGAATTACGTGGCTGATGTCTTGGCGGCGCAATTCACCGAACTGACCGGCATCAATGTCGAGTTCGAAACGACCTCTTGGGATCAGATGTATTCCAAAGCCATCAACGACATGGAAGCCAACACCGGCATTTACGACTTCGTCTACATTGAGCAGGACATCATCTACTCCTACCTGGCGCAGGATTACCTGGTCAACTTGACGCAATTCGCCGCCGACAACGCCGATCTGGCTTATGAGCACTACGACGAAAGCGCCTTCACCAGCTTCGCCGATTACTTCAAGAACGCCGATGGCGATCTCTTCGGCGTGCCGATGGAAGCCTTTGTCAAGGTCTACCTGTATCGCAAGGATCTCTTTGAAGACGCCGACAACATGGCTGCATTCGAGGCTGAGTACGGCTATGCCCTGGCGCCGGCCGAGAACTTCGATCAATACCGCGACAACGCCGCCTTCTTCACTGCTTACGGCGAAAGCATGGATATGGACCTCTGGGGCACGACGGTGCAAGCCTCGACCGGTCATCCAGCCTCGACCTACGAATTCCTCGAATCCATCGGTCCCTCCTTCGGCCTCTACAACTGGGGCATCAACCTGGATGCCGGCTCGGCACAGAGCGCCAATGGCGGCTCCCTGGATGGCGATACCGCTGTTGAAGCGCTGAGTTACTGGCTGAGCATGCTGGAATACGCCCCGCCGGAAGCCACCTCAAGCACCTGGGACGAAGTCGCTTCCACCTTTGCCGCGGGACGCGCCGCGCAGGGTTGGGTTTATGGCGAAAACGCCGCCTGGATCGCCACCGATGACAGCCGTTCCGCTGTCACTGGCAACGTCGGCGTTCGCTTGCCCGTCACCGCCCCTGGCGTCATTGAAGCCGCCGAAATGGGCGAAGGCTACATCGGCTACTACGATGGCGGCGCCTTTGGCATCCCGCATTCGTCGCGGAACAAAGAAGCCACGCTGCTCTGGTTGCAATTCATCGGACAGCCGTCGGTACAAGCGGAATGGGCTGCCGTTGGCGCGCGCATCACCCATACCGCCACTTTCGACGATCCCTTGATCGCCGAACAAGACGCCAAGGTTGACGGCTACTACACGCTATTGGAAGAACAGGGTCCGCTCTTTGCTGGCGCGCCGCCCTTCCCCTTCCACGCGCAAGTGCGCGAGATCATCGATCCCTTCATTCAGCGCGCGATCCTGGGCGAATTGAGCCCGGCTGACGCTTTGTCGCAAGCCGCAGCCGCCGTTGATGAAGAATTGTCTCGCCTCGGCTACGGAATGTAAGCCACATATCCAAGCAAGCAATCAGGGTGACTACATAGTCACCCTGATTTGTCATTAGGTCAGGATTCCAATCGTGCGCAATCCCCGCACCGGCTGGCTCTTGCTTAGCCCAACATTGATTATTCTACTTTTGTTTGGCTTCGCGCCTTTTTTATATGTTTTATTTGTTGGTTTCAACCAGTGGAATGTTTTTTCCGCCGACGATGGCTTAGTTTTCAACGGTTTGGATAATTTTCGCCGCCTGGTTTTTGACGCTGACTTTCTTCATTCAGTCGGCTTGACCACGCGCTTCGCTATCTTCGCGATCGGCAGCGAAGTCGTTCTCGGTTTTGTGCTGGCGCAAATGCTGACGCGCAATTTCCCGGGCAAATCGCTCTTTCGCATCATCCACACCTTGCCCTTGATGGTGGCGCCCATCGCCGTCGGCGCGATTTGGCGCTTGCTCGTCATTCCCGGCTTTGGTCCCGCGCCCTTCTTCCTGGACCGTTGGTTCGATTTTACTTATCAGATCGGCAGCTATCCCGACCAGGCTTTGTGGACGGCAGTGATTATGGACGTCTGGCATTGGACGCCCTTTGTCACCCTGACTATGCTGGCGGGGCTATCCGCGATACCCAGAGAGCCGGTGGAACAAGCGAAGGTAGATGGCGCCAACCGCTTGCAGGTCTTCTGGTATGTCACCTTGCCTTTCCTGCAGCCTGTCTTGTTGACGACCGTATTCATCCGCATCATGGACGCCATCCGCACGGTGGATGAAGTCTGGATGCTGGCCGGCGGCGGACCGGGCACCCGCTTCACCGGCATCTATATTTGGCGGGTGGTCTTCCCGCGCACCGACTACGGTTACGGCTCCTCCATCTCGCTCATCACACTCTACCTGACCATCGTCCTGTGCTGGCTGCTCTTCATCGCGATCTCCGGGCGGCGCAAAGGAGAGGTCGAATGACGGCGACCTTGCGCCAGCGAATTTGGGGTTTCTTCTGGACTTACGGCTTCTGGCTCTTCATGACCACCGTGACGCTGCTGCCGATATGGTGGATGTTCGTTGTATCAATGCGCACGCGCGTGGAATTGTTTGGCAGACCCAATCTCAGCCTCAGTCGACTCTTCGTCGAGAATTACAGCAACGTCTTGACCGATAGCAGCTTCCAGCGTTATATGACCAACTCGGTGGTCGTATCAACCAGCAACGCCTTGCTGGTGATGGTGTTGGCGCTCTTGGCGACTTATGCGCTTTCGCGTTACAAGCTGACGGGCAGCGACAATATCTTCTTCTGGCTGATTACCAACCGCATGGCGCCGCCGGCCGCTTTCTTGCTGCCGCTGTACATCATGTTCACGCGCACCTTTCGTATCGAGGAGATTACTGTTTTCGGTTTCACGCTAGTCGAGGGCTGGACGCTCTACGATACGCAGATCGGCTTGATTCTGCTCTACTGCGTATTCAACCTGCCCTTCGCTATCTGGCTGCTCAAGGGCGTGATTGACGGCATCCCGATCGAATTGGACGATGCGGCGATGATCGATGGCGCGGGACTGTGGGGCGTATTGCGCCACGTGATCATCCCCTTGGCGGCGCCGGGTCTGGCGGTAACTGGCATCTTGAGCTGGGTCTTCGCCTGGAACGAATATCTCTTCGCGGCCAACCTGACCAGTGTAGAAGCGCGCACCATCACTACCGGCTTGGCGGAATTCGTGACGGTAACAGGCACCAACTGGGGCGAGCTGGCGGCGATGTCGATGCTGACCTTGATACCGTCAGCCATCATCGTGATAGTCGCGCAGCGTTACATCGTCATGGGCTTGACCTTTGGCGCGGTGAAGGAATAAGGATTATGAGCGAGCGCGACGAGCAGGAGAAGAAGAAAGAAGCTGGCGGCTTCTTGCCCTTTTACACCAATGCCTTCGATCGCGTCTTCATCAGCGTGATGATCTTGATCGGCATTCATCTGCTTTGGCTGCGCTTCCTGGAGCCGCAAACAGCGGCTGAAATAGCCAAGGGGACGCGCCCCGTAGAATTAGCGACGCTGCTTTCCTTCTTGATCGGTTTCTTCGTTGTGCGCTACGGCTGAAAGCAAACCCGCTCACTTGCCCGACCCAGCCGTCAATCCCCCGATGAGCCGGTCCTGAAAGACCCCCGAAATCATCAAAATAGGCAAGATCGTCAACATGGTCGCCGCGGTGATGATCTCCCACGGGAAGGAGTATTCGCCCGGGAACAGCGAGATGCCCACCGGCGCCGTGCGCATGAAGTTGTCGCTCATCAATACCAGCGACAGCGGAAATTCGTTCCAGGAGAAAATGAAGACGATCAGCCCGGTGGAGATCAAGCCCGGTACGGAAAGCGGCAGAATGATACTCCAGAAGATGCGCAGGCTGCTGGCGCCGTCCACTCTGGCGGCGTCTTCGATTTCATGGGGCACCGTCTTGAAAAAATTAGTCAGTATCCAAACGGCGATGGGCGTATAGAGCCCGGCATGCCCGATGATCAAGCCAGAATAGGTATTGATCAGGCGCAGTTCCAGGAACAAGTTGAAGAGCGAGGGCAGCAACGCCAGCGGCGGGAACATGGAAACCGCCAGGATCAAAATCAAGATGAAGCCGCGTCCGCGATAGGTCAAACGTCCCAGCGAATAAGCCGCCAGCCCGCCGCAGGCAAGAATCACAAAGGTCGTGCTCGTCGCCACGATGAAGCTGTTGAGGATATAACCCAGCAGTTCCGGCGTTTCGTTGATTATGTTGAGGTAGTTTTCCAGCGTTAGCGGATCGGGCAGATATTGCAGGGGCCAGGCATAGATATCGGCTTCGGTCTTGATGGACGTGAGGAAGATCCAGACTGTCGGGAAGAATGAAACAATGACTGTGACCGCCGCCACGATGTAGAAGCCGAAGGAGACCGGTTTTCGGCGGTTGGAGCGCGGCGCTTGTTGCTCCGAGCCAGTCCCAGGGGCGGATCCGCCAAATAACGTCACAGGTCGCCTCGCCGGATCATCAAGATATAGAAGACGCTGATGCTCATGATGATGATGAATTGAATCAGAATCGCGCTCGAACCCAGGTTGAAGTTCACGTACTGAAAAATAGCGCGGTAGGCATAGAGGGACAGCGTTTCGGTGGATGTCAAAGGACCGCCGTCAGTCAGATTGAAGGGCAGCTCGAAGGCGCGCATGGCATCCATCGTGCGCAGCAATACCGAAACCAGGATGGCGGGTTTCAAGAGTGGCAAGGTGATAAAGCGAAATTCTGAAAAGCGGCTTGTGCCGTCCACGCTGCCGGCTTCATAGAGATCGTCGGGTATGGTTTGCAAGCCCGCCAAGAGCAAAAGCGCCATGAAGGAACTGGTCTTCCAGATCGAGACAAACATCATCACCTGCATGGCGCTGGGGATCCCCCCCAGCCAGTTGATGCGCTCGGCGATCAGCCCCAGGTCCGACAGCATCGAGTTGAACAAGCCGAATTCGGTATTGAACATCCAGCGCCACATCAGAGCGTTTAGCGCCGTGGGCAATGCCCAGGGGAAGAGCGCCGCCATGCGCAGCAGCCCTTTGCCGCGGAAGTTGCGGTCGAGCACAAGCGCCAATCCGATGCCGATCGCCAACTCGATGGGAACGGTCACGGCTGTGAAGAGGATGGTATTACTCAGAGAAGTGATGAAGCGCGGCGTATTCAGCAAGCGCTGATAATTGGCCAGCCCGGCGTATTCGTAACCGATGAAGATGCTGGTGCTGTTGCGCCCGAAGCTGAGGACAATTGTCTGAAATATCGGGAAAAGCAGGACAAAGGCAATGATCAACAGAGCGGGTGCGAGGAAGGCGGGTCCAGCCCGATTGGCATATTTCATCGTCTTGGTCTAATGCAGAGAAATACAGGGCAGGGGCGCGGCGCTGTCGTCCGCGCCCCGTTTTGTGAATTCGACTAGGGCATTATCGCCAGGATTTGCGCTTCGGCATCAGCCAGCGCTTGTTCCGGACTCTTCTCGCCCAGCAAAGCGGCCGAGATCTCCGTTTGCATGATCTCCGATATTTCCGGATAGGCTGTGCCGGTCTGTGCCGAGGGGCGCGCAAAGGCATAGACGAAATTAGCGCCCAGAGCCGCGACGCCAGGCGCCTCTGCCACGATGCGTTCATCATCGTAGACGGCGGGGCGCGTCGGCACCTTGCCTTGAATCAGACTGGCTTGAACTTGGGATTCGTAACTGGTGAAGCACTTGATGAAATCGGCCGCCGCTTCAACATTCTCCGAGTGCTTGTTGACCGCCAACAGGAAGCCGCCGATGACTGTGGTGTTCGTCATGTCATTGCCCTCGAAGTAAGGCACGCGGGTGAATTGCACGGCGTCTTTCACGGGCGAGTCGTCGGCCGTCAGAGTCGCCAGCACGAAGTCTTGCACCATCAAGAAGACGGCGCGTTCCTGCTGGAAGAGCAAGCGCGCGTCATTGGGACGGAAAGTCAGGATACTTTCTGGCGCGACGCCGGCTTCCAACATGCTGACCATGGTCGATAGCGATTTGACACCGGCTTCGTTGTTGATAGCCAAGTTGCCATCGGCGTCAAAGAAGCTGCCGCCCGCGCCTTGGAAGAAAGCCAGCCAATTCATGAACAAGCCCTCAATCTTCGCCCACATGCTGATGAAACCAGCCAGATCGGGATTGTTTTCCCCTTCGACGATGGCTTCCGCTTGCGCGATCAGCGCTTCCCAGGTTGTTGGCGTCTCGAAGCCGTATTTCTCCAGCAGGTCGGCGCGATAGAAAAGGTGGATGCCATCAATGTAGAGCGGAATCGCGTAGGTGCTGCCGCCGACTTGGGCAGCCGCCAGGAAGCCGGGGATGTATTCCGCCAGCTCGTCGTCGCTGAAATAGTCCTCGATGGGCGCGACCCAGCCGCGGGCGGCAAAGTCGCCGGGCCAAATCACGTCAACGGCAATGATATCGGGCTTGGAATTGCGCGCCGTGAAATTGGTGACGTAAATGCTGCGCGATTCGTTTGGCACATCCGATATGCGCTCCCATTCTACGCTGATGCCCCCGACTTCGTTTTCGCAGGCTTCAATGAGAATAGGCGCGGCATCGCCAAAACCGCGCGCGCCGATAGAAAGCGTCAGTTCAACATTGTCTTGCGCGGCAGCGGGCAATGCCAGCAGCGCAATGATGACGAGCAGCGCGATGGTGAATAACCTTTTTGATTGCTTGGATTTTGCGACCATCTTCAGATCTCCTTATGGATTCAAATTGCCGGAACCACAGATGCGCGACTTGGCTATATGGGCTCCTTCCATGACCATAATAACAGACGGGCACAAGATTCCAAATCTTGGGAATGTCGCCCAAGCCTCAAGCGCCGGAAATCCGCGGCATCCAAAGCGGCTCCAAGCCCCAGCGGCTGAAGAGCAGCGCCCGCGTCATTTGGGCGCGTTTTTCGCGCTGCTGCGGGTCATCCCACAGGTTATGCTCTCGCGCTGGATCCACCTCCAAATCAAATAGCTCGTAGCGATTCCGCGCTGGATCAAAGTTGATCTGCGTCTGCCGATGATTGCAGCTCTTCACGTACATCGCCGCCGACTTGTTGGGCTGGCGCAAACTGTCGGCGCTCAAGGGCTCTTCTTTGAGCATCTCCGCGCGCAGCAGCGCTTCCGTCAATCTGGCGCGCAAGTCTTCGTCGGCGTAGAGGTTTGTGACTTCGCCGGGGTCATCGCGCAGGTCGTAGATTTCGCCGTAATCGCGATTGAAATACAGCGTGAGCTTGTAGCGCTCGTCGATATAAGTTTTCAGGTGGAGCGTCGTCGGCTGATGACGGTTTTCCACAATGACATGGTCTCTGGCATTGGACTCGTCGCCTGCCCAGACAGCGCGCTGATTGAGGCCGGTCATCTCCGCCGGAATGTCGATGCCGCAAAAGCTGAGGAAAGTGGGGGCATAATCAACCAGCGACTGCAAGCTTTGGCTGATGTGGCCGTCCGCTATCTGCCCGGGCAGGCGCGCGATCATGGGCACGCGGATGCCATCGTCGTAATGAAAGGCGCCTTTGGCAATCAGCCCATGCTGACCGAAGTAATGCCCGTGATCGCTTGTGAAGACGACCAGCGTATTTTCCGCCAAGCCCAGCCCGTCAAGGTGGTCGATGATCTGTCCGATGTATTTGTCCATGCAACTGATCATGCCGTAATAGCACGCGATGTCCTGCGCCAGTTCATGCCGATCGTGCAGGTGGGAATGAAAGCCGTGGCAGCCGCTGCCATTGGCTTCCTGCCAAGCCGAGAAGTCGGGATTTTGCCTTTGCGTCAGTTGCAGATGCGGCGGAGACGGGGCAGCGTCAGCTCGACCCTTGGCGTCGTGCTCGCCGGGCGTTAGCGCGGGCACGGTGACTTCGCAGGGGTCGTACATTGTATCCCAGGGTTCGGGCGCCAGGTATTTGGGATGCGGATCGAAGAAGCTCGCCCAAAGGAAGAAGGGCTGGTCCGCCGCCTGATATTGGGAAATCAGCGCATTGCTGCGCTCGGCGATCCAGGTGTTATAGTGAAACGCTTCGGGGATGAGCCATTTGCGCCGCTGCTCGACGACCTTGCCCGTCGGCTGCAGAAAATAGTCGCGCCAGTTGCGCAAGCCCTTTTCTTCCATCCACAGCGCATAATGCTGCCCGACATGGGCTTCGTCGGTATGGTTGCGCGCCAGCTCGATATGATCGAAGCCATAAAAGGGACCGTCATATTCCTTCCAGAAATCCAGATCTTGCAAGATAGGATAGGATTCCAGCGACGGATACTCCTGCGTGGATTGCAAGGGCTGGAAATGCGCCTTGCCGACCAGAGCCGTCCGGTAGCCAGCGTCGCGCAGATGCTCGCCCAGGGTCGCTTCGCTTTCGGGCAGTTTTGTGCCCAGCGAATAAGCGCCGTGCTGGGAAGGGTATTTGCCGGTGATCATGCTGCTGCGGGTCGGCGTGCAAGTGGGGTTGGGGCAATAGGCGCGCGTGAAGGTAGCGCCAGCCGCGGCGAGCTTGTCCAGCGCCGGCGTCTGAATCTCTGGATTAAGCGCGCCGAGGGTGTTCCAATGCTGCTGGTCGGATGTGATTAAGAGGATGTTCATTTTCAGCATGTTCCTTGGTTTGTCGCCGCTGGCAGATAGACGCTATCAAGACTATTGTCGGTAATACCGTTTTCCCTTGAGCGCTTCCGGCAACATGCTCTCGTCGGTATATGCCCGGTAGCCTTCGCCATAACCCAGCTCCTTCATCAACTGCGTCGGCGCATTGCGGATATGCAGGGGGATGGGCAAATTGCCCCGTTCCTTGACATCATTGAGAGCGCTGAAATAGCCGTCCCCGGCGGCGCGATTTTTGGGCGCGCAAGCCAGATAAGCCACACCGTGCGCCAGGTTGAACTGGCATTCGGGCAAGCCGATCGTCTCCACAGCGCGGAAGACCTCATTCGCCACGGTGAGCGCCGAGGAATCGGCCATGCCGATATCTTCGCTGGCGAAGATGACCATGCGGCGGGCGATGAACTTGGGGTCTTCGCCGCTGTCAAGCATGCGCGCCATGTAATAAAGCGCGGCATCGGCATCGCTGGCGCGCATGCTCTTGATGAAGGCGCTGATGGTGTTGTAATGTTCCTCGCCGGTTTTGTCGTAGCGCAAATGCTTGGATTGCAAGGTCTCGCGCAGCTGCTGGACGCCGATGCGACTTTGGCTGTAGAGCCGCGCGGCATTCTCCAACAGGTTGAGCGCGGCGCGAGCATCGCCATTGGCGTAATTCGCCAGGAAGCGGCTGGCCTCAGCCTCGATTTCGACATCCAGCGCAGCGCTGCCCCGGGCGATGATCCGCTTGATCTCTTCATGCGTCAGCGGATTGAGCGTGAAGACCTGCATGCGCGACAGCAGCGCCGAAATGACTTCAAAGCTGGGATTTTCGGTGGTGGCGCCGATGAGGATGATGGCGCCATTTTCGACATAAGGCAGCAAGAAATCTTGCTGGGCTTTGTTGAAGCGATGAATCTCGTCAAGGAAGAGGATGACGCTGTCGGGCGGCGCGTCCGCGTCTCGGTCGGGGGCAGCGAAAAGCGACTTCTGCGCCTGGTCCTTCTTGCCCGGCGCGCCGACCGTCTCGACAATCTGACGCAGTTCCGCTTTGCCGGCCGAGACCGCGGAGAGGTTGTAGAAAGGCTTGTCGGCGACAGCGGCGATCATACGCGCCAGCGTGGTCTTGCCCACGCCCGGCGGTCCCCAGAAGATCATGCTGGGGATGGTCCCTTGCTGCAGAACGCGCTGGAGCGGCTTGCCGGCGCCGACCAGGTGATTTTGGCCGATGAAGCCGGACAGATCGCGCGGGCGGATGCGTTCGGCGAGAGGTGGCCTGGGATGGGGCATGTCAGTCGCCAGCCAGGCAGGAAAGCACAGGCGGACAGTCAATCTCGTCTGTCGCGGGAGACCTGGCGCAGAAACGACATCGCCTATTCGCCGCAGATTGCCATAAGCTTTTTTGCAAATGGTATCTCACGCGCATCAACCCCGGATAATCTTCACAATCTGATGCAGGTGATCGACGTCGTGATAAGCGCTCAATACCAGTTGGTCATTGAGCGTGAAGCCGCCGCCATCGGCGTCCCGACCCGGGCGCTCCCAGAGCGCCTCGTCGTCTTCGGGCAAGGAGGCCATTAGCGCGTGATAGGATAAGCGCGCCTGTTTCCACCGCTCGAATAGCTCTAGCGCGTCTTGCTCGGCGTAACCAGCGTCGATGACCATCTCGTCTGGGCTGCGGCCAGAAGACGGCGGCGGGTCATCGCCCGCGGACAAGGCGCGCGCCCGCGCCAGGAAGGCGCTGTCAACATCGTATAGGTGGCCCAGGACTTCGGAAATTGTCCAGCCGTCGCCGCCATCGCGCCTGACGAAGGCGGCTGGGTCACTGATGGTAGACATCAGTTGCTGATAGTTCAGCAAGTTTTTTTCCAAAGCCCACAGTTGCCAGCGGCGGTATCTTGCCATTGCTTGCATGGAACGCTCCTTATGCTGATTATGTAGGGTGGATTATAGCACAGCCGAAGCCACAATGAACTGGACTCCACAGACAAGCACAAGTAAGTAAAGAAGATTCACGACAGAGGCGCTGAGGGCACAGAGAAAATGGCAGTGCGACTAGATGAAATCCGCTCCATTCGAGCAATCGTACTAGAAGCATTATGTGTCGAATATCACATAAATCTAACGAGATGTAGGCACGGCTCGCGAGCCGCCCGTCTCTGCTGTCCAATATTTATCAGATTGCATGATTAACTGGTTTACTCAGGGCAATTGGCTCTGTTTAATTTGACAAACGCGCTGACTTGGTCTAGAATCAAGCATAATCCGCCTCTGGGACTGCTTTGAGGACCGCAATTATGTTTAGAAAGACGTCGACCATGCTTGAAATATTACAAAACATTACCCCCCCCCCGAATATATGTTCTAATTTCACTTTGCTGCTTTCTCGCTTCACTCAGCCTTTTGTCCCTGCAAGCCCAAAGCGCCCCGTCCGCGCCCACCGGCCTCTCGGCCAGCAACATCACCAACGACAGCGTCACTCTCAACTGGACTAAATCCAGCGGCGCCACCAGCTACGAAGTCCGCTATAACGCCAACCCTGTGATATTCAACGATTGGCTCGATGTCGGCGATGTCGCCAGCTATACCTTCACCGGTCTCACAGCCGATAGGTCCTACACCTTTAACCTGCGCGCCAAAAACGCCAACGGCGTTTCCAGCAATGTCAATGCCTCGGCCAACACACTCGATGGACCCAACAAAGCCCCGTCCACGCCCACCGGGCCCTCGACCAGCAACATCACGCATAGCAGCGTCACCCTCAACTGGACTAAATCCAGCGGCGCCACCAGCTACGAAGTGTTGGTTAGAGAGTTTGGGGAAGAAGACGACTTTTTTGATGTCGGCGATGTCGCCAGCTATACCCACGCCGGTCTCATTCCCGATAGGACTTACATCATTGACCTGCGCGCCAAAAACAGCTACGGAATCTCTGCTGCCATTAACGTACCTAATATCACCACCCTTGTCGCGCCTCCGGGCTGGGGCAGGTCCAGCCGTTCTCCCACCGCCACCCCCACGTTTACGCCCAGCCCCAAGCCCACAGTCCATACGCTCAAGCAGCTGCCGGCGGAGATCCAAGTCAACAACTGGCTTGATGGCGCTCAGGGCCGCCGCGTCGGCATCGCCGAAATCGCCCAGCCCGATATCATCGCGCAGGGCGTCCTGGACGCCGTCGATGTCTTTGGCTATGTGTCGCCCGGCGTCGAAGTCTGTTTCGCTCTCGCTATGGTCGGATTGTCTTCCTGGACGCCGCCTACGCGCCGCGGCGCGCCTTCGACCTGCGGACTTATCAGCGCGCTGGGCGGACCTGCACCCTGATTGACCGCGCCGGCACCGTCGTCCTGCTGCGCGGCGACAGTCCGCCGCCACAAAATACGCCGCCGGCAAACACAAATCCGGACGGAGGGCGCGGCTTGGGCGAATGCGAGGTGCGGCCCTGGGCCAACCTCAAGGTGCGCCAGGAGCCGCCTGATGGCTTGGTCCTGGGCGTAACCGCCAGCAGAGACTGGCTGCGCGCCAGTGACAAGCGGGCTGGTTATTTCAAAGTCGGCATCTGGCAAGTCGAGGGCTGGATCAGCGGCGCTTATGTCGCCACCCGCGGGGATTGCTGAAATCCGGGTTGTCAGCCAGATCCCTTATTAGCCCCGCGCCGAAGCGAGGATTGCCAGCGCTTTGCGGGCGATCGCTTCGGTGGGGTTGGCGCTGGTGCCGGGCGCGCGTTCCATCAAGACCTCGAGGAAGAACTCGTCCATGAAAAAGAGCGCGACCGAACCATAAAGTCCGCGACCGAGCACATGCGGTTTGGGGAAATCTTCTATCGAGTTTTCGTCTTCGATGCCTTCCCGGATGCCTTTGATTTTTTCGTAATGCGCCATGGCGTCGGCGGCGCTGTCGAATTGACCGAATGTCATCTGAAAATTATTCGCCATCTGGTCGATATAAGCGACGCGGACGGCGCGGCCATTTTGTATATTGCGCGGCGTATCCACGCCATCGTCAAAGCGGGAAAAATCACGTTTCCATTGCGTCGTAGTAATAATCTCATTTGGCATATTATTAAGAACCGCCTCGAGGACGTCGACAGAGCCGGCGTCCAACGAGGCCTTGCTGGCAGCGGCTTCAAAGCCACTGCGGTTGCCATCAAAGAATTTGAGCGTCTCACTGGCTAGTGGCCTTAGAGGGCTGTTGGCGGTGGTGAAAATCTCGACATACACCTCAAAGAAGTAGTTGTCGATCTGGAAGAGCGCGAAAGAGCCATACAAGCCCGAGCCAAAGGCGTTGGGCGTGGGGAAGGCATCGTCCTGCTCCAGATTGACATCGGCGGAGCGCAGTCCGTGCTTGCGCTCGAACTCGGCGGCGGCGCCAGCTTCGTCGTGGAAGATAACAAAGTTAAGCAGCATCCTGCTGCCTTGCTGCGAGCCATAGGGGATAGCGCGACCGACAGCGGGACGGCGGATGCCGCGGATATTGCGCACCTCCGCTACGCCGCCCTCGTATGAGCGCTTCCATTCTTCGATCGCAGGCAAGGGGTCGGGCAGCAACTCAATCAGGCGTTCCATTGTGCCCAGATTGACCTCGTAAGGATCGATAAAGTCGGCCGGCCGCGGCGTGGGCGAGGGCGTGGCGGTGGGTTCGGAAGTCGGCGTGGGCGAGGGCGTGACATCAAGCGTGTCCAGCGGGCGGCAAGCGGCGAAGACCAGCAGGCTCGCCAAAGCCAGAGCCAGTAATCGAAAGGGATGGGTTGGTTTTGATCTCATAGCGAAGCCCCGCTCTCTGCTTCTTCATACAGGCGCAGGCGCTCGGGAATCTGTCCCGTGACGATCATATCAGCCACTTCGTTTTCGCTCACTTCGCTCTTATAGAAGTCGCCGAGTTTATGCCCGCGCTCAATGATGGTAAAGCGGTCCGCCACCTCGTATACATGGCGGATATTGTGGGTGATGAAGATGACGCTCATGCCCTTTTCTTTGGCGGCGATGGTATAGTCGAGCACTTTTTGCGTCTCGCCGACGGACAGCGCCGAGGTGGGCTCGTCCAGGATCAATAGCTTCTTGCCGAAATAGACGGCGCGGCCAATCGCGATTGATTGGCGCTCGCCACCGGACATGGTGCCGACCGTTTCCTCCGAATCACGGATGTGGATGCCGACATCAGCCAGCGCCTGTATCGACTCGCTCGCCATCATCTTCTTATCGAGGAATTTGAAAGGACCAACCTCGTAAGTGGGCTCTTGCCCCAGCCAGAAATTGCGCGCGATGCTCATCAATGGCACCAGCGCGAGATCCTGGTGAACCGTCTCGATGCCCAGTTCGCGCGCGTCGTGCGGGGATTCAATGTTCACGGCTTCATTATCGAAGAAGATCTGGCCCCGCGTCAAACTGTGGAATCCCGTCAGCACTTTGATCAGTGTGGATTTACCGGCCCCGTTATCCCCGAGCAAGCCGACAATTTCCTGGCGGTCGACATGGAAGTCGATGCCGCGCAATACTTGCACGCTGCCGAAGTACTTGTGGATATCGATCATATCCACAAGCGCGTTATCGTTTTTCTGTGAATACTGCATGATTCATACCCCCTAACTTCGCTGTCCGCCGCGCACGAAGGTATTCAATACGACAGCAGCGATGATGATGACGCCGATGGTGCCGGAGAAGAGTCGCGATTCGATGCCGACCAAGACCAGCCCGGTTTGCAGCATGCCGAAGATCAGCGCCCCCAGCAAGGAGCCGACGACGCTGCCGTAACCGCCGGTCAGCAGCGCGCCGCCAATCACAGTCATGGCGATGACCTCCAGCTCCCAGCCGGTGCCTTTGTTTGGGTCCACGCCGGGGTTTCGCGAGGTCTCGTAGATAGCGGCGATACCAGTCAACAAGGCGACAATGACGAAGTTTTGCACCTTGACTCGGTCGACGTTGACGCCTTGAGCGCGCGCGGCGCCTTCGTTGCCGCCGGTGGCGAAGATACTATTGCCAAAAGATGTATTGGTGAGGATGACATGGAAGATCGCCACAAAGATGAACCACCAGACGATTGCCAGGCGGACATTGGCGTTGCGCGGGATCTGCATGTGGAAGAAATCGCCTTCCTCGCCAATCGCGAGCACGCGCCCGTTGAAGAGGTCGAAATAGCCGACTTCCACCATATCGCCACCGCCAGAGTTGGCGTGGTAGGTAAAGACCGCCACCAGCCAGACCACCGCCGCCAGCAGGATGAAAAGGACCAGCAAAGCCACAACCATTCGCACAATCGCGCCGCTGGTGCCGAAATCGCCATTGTCCTCTCGGATGGACCAGGCATGCATCGCCCCGCGGTATAGCGCGGGCAAGACGCGGTAGGCGGTAAACGCGACCATCGCCAAGCCGACCACGACAAGTACCAGAAAGACGATATTGCTGATGCCAATAATCGGCAGCGATTCATGATGGTCGCTATAGCGCAGAATGCGCCCACCCGCGATGGCGACCAGCGTGATGGCTCGGAAAGCCAGCATCGTCCCCAGGGTGACAATAAAGGAAGGTATGCGCGTGGTGATGAGCAGTACGCCGTTGATGGCGCCTAGAATCATAGCCACGAAGATGGCCAGCAAGGCGGCCGGGATCGGTTCCATGACGCCGAATACCGGCGCGCCATGCGTCATGAAGTTCATGAAAGACAGAGCCGTGACGCCCAGGATTGAGCCGACGGACAAATCAAACTCGCCCGAAATCATCAGATAGGTTACGCCGATGGCGATGACGCCTTTGGTCGCGATATTGCTGAGGAAGGACGCGACCGAACTCGGTTCGAGGAAGAGATCAGTCGCCATGGTGAAGCCCATCAGGATGGCGATGAAGCCGATGATCGCGCCGGCGCTTGGCGACTTGGCCAGGTTGGCGCGGATGTACTTGCCCGGGGTCAAGGCGATGGCGCGGCGCAATTCGTCCGACTGTTCTTCAACCTGTCGCGCCACGCGGTAGCCAAATAGACCCGGCAGGAAGAAAAGGAAGCCGGCCAGCAGGCGATGATTCTCCACATCGCGGATGGTTGTGATTCCTGGATAGAGCGGAACGACGAAGAGTCCGGCGATCAAGACCCCCACGACCCCCAATCCCAGCACGATCAGAATCGCCATGATAAACTTGCGCGGCGGCGAGACTATCAGGCGGATGCCTTCTGTGTGTCGCAGGAAATCCAGCGGCGGAATCAAAAATACCAGCAGCGCCAACAGAGCCAGCAGCCCCACCAGGAACAGGCTGACGCTGATCAAGGCTTCGCCGATTGACAGGGCGATGGGCGCCAAGCCGCTGATGTTTGGATCTTCGTTGATGACGGCGCGCAGGTCGATATCCTGGCCCAGCAGCAGCGAAAACTTCAAGCCGATAGGAATGACGACGCTCAGCAGGATTGCGCCGCCAATCATGACGGTGATGAAATACATCCACTGCGACCAGCGCAGGCTCGACCGTTCGCGCCGGTAAAGCCCATAGGCGGTTCGCAGGCAGCAGGCGGCGTATAACATGCTGGCGATGATGACGAATGTTTCGACAGGATTGATGTCGCTGCGCAGAATGTCAATCCGGTCGCCCAAGGGGATCCAGCCAAAAGCGACCCCATAGGCGGCCAGGAATCCCAAGACAGCGAAGCCAAATATCAAGCCCGCAACGAGCGCGCCGATATTGGAGGCTTCTCGTTTGCCGTCTAAATATGCTTGCATCATAAGCTGTTTCTCGAATTCGACTAAGTATTTCTGGGGGCCCATATCAGCCCGAAACGGCTGTTATGAAAAAGTAGAATTTACTGTGGCGGATAACAAGAAATGGGCGGGGAGAAACTCCCCACCCACTAGGAATGCCGTTTTCAGCTTAGCGATAACCTTGCGCGGTCAATTCGATAATGGCATCGACGTTGCTGCCGTCGATGACGCCAGGACCGGTCAGAATATCGCCACCCGGAGCCATCTTGAACTGGCTGTTCAGGTAGAGCCACATGATCGTCTCGAAACCTTGCAGGTAAGGCTGCTGGTCGATCGCCTGGATCAGGTAGCCGTTTTGGATCATTTCATAGATCTCGGCGCTGGTATCGTGGGTCGTGGCGAAGATATCGCCCGCCATGACGCCGGATTCCTGAATGTACAGGTTCAGCGAGCTGGCCGGGTTGGGACCCAAGCTGAATACAGCGTTGGTATTCGGGTTGGCGCTGAAGTAGTCGGCAAAGGTGCCGGCCGATGCTGTCACATCGTTATTGATGGTCAGTTGATCCAGCGGGATGCCAGCTTCTTCAAAGACACTGCGGACGCCCGCGCAACGGGCTTCCAAGCCACTGTGTCCAACTTCTTGGATCGGGCAAACGGCTTGGGCGATTTCGACGCCGGCGGCGTCGGCCGCGTCCAACACGGCGTTGGCGTTGGAGCGCCCGCCGAGGAACTCGTTGGCGCCGATGTAGAAGAGGGTCGGCAGCGCGTCAGCCGTACCAGCGTTGGGATCGGCCGTGTTGAAGACAATCACGGGTATGCCGGCTTCGGCGGCGCGGTTAACGCCGTCGCGGATAACTTCGGGATTCGGAACCGTGGTGCCGATGCCGTCGTTATTGCGCGCCAGGGCAGCATCCCAATAACCAGCCATGTCGTCAATGTTGTCAACAGGATCCGACAGCCATGCGCAGTCCGCGCCCAGCAAGCTACAGGCGTCTTCCATACCCTTGATGACGACGACCCAGAAGGGATTGCCAATACCGCCGTGGCTGACCATGCTGAAGGTCAATTGATCTTGCGCGCCGGCGCCACCGATTCCGGCCAACATGACACCCAGTACCAGAAGCAGTACCGGGATGGTGCGAACTAGCTTTCTCATAACGAGACTCCTCTAAATAAACGTAATGGTCACAATGTCTCAGGCAATTTGCCTGTCGAGACCGTAACTATGTTTGGCGAATACCGCCAAGTGGCGTCAATTATAGCGAAGACTGAAGAATAAGAAAAGTCGCTATTAAACGCATATTAGAGAATCACGGGCATGGCCAGAGCAATCGCACCAGAACCAATCATGTGCCGAATGTCACATAAATCTACCGCGATGTAGGGGCGACATACCATGTCGCCCGAAATAAAACGCAGCAACGTCGGGCGACCAGATTGGTCGCCCCTACGGCGTCCTAATTTTTTCATTACTTTCTTGGAATAAATACCGCGAACCCTCGGCGCAAACAGCGGGGGTTTCTTGTTTGCTGCAAGCTTTCTAATCGCTTATACCGCCCAGTGGTCGCCCTCACAAGACAAACCCAATCGGCTGCGAATGAATATTCAATTAGAAAAGATTGATTCTAGCAAATCACATTATATGCTGATTACAGACCTTTGATACTGGAGCAAATCTTGTGAGACATACACCGATTGACATGCTTGCTTCATTAGGAATCAATCCCCTGTTGGCCGCGATAATGACGCTTTGGGCGCTGTCTTACGTCATCGCGCTCCGCCTGTTGACCGAACGCTATCGACGGACAAAGGATGTGGCAGTTGGCTTCTGGCTGCCCGTTGCGCTCTTTATCCCGGTGGGCCAAGTTTTCGCCATCATTTATCTTTGCCAGAGGCGGCGGCGAAAGCAGATCGGCAATCTTGACCAAGATTAGCAGGCTTCATTTGGACCGCATGTCGATTGTGAAGAGCCTGCCCTATGGCTGCTTCAGGAATCAACGGATCTCTTCCACCGCCCAGTGGTCGCCCATGGCGCGACGCCCGGCCGCCAAGCCCGGTCCTTCCGTGACCTGTCGCGTCAAATCATCTCTCTCCAATGCCGAATCAAGCAGATTGACCCCCAAGCCCGCGCCCGCAGGGATGTCCAGATGACCGTCGTTGACTGCCGGCGAGAAGTCTGTTAAGTCCGCAAAATAGCCTTTGTAAAAGGCGCGCACCGATTCCACATAAAACAGATTGGGAATATGCGCCCCCAGGTGCATACAAGCAGCGTGACAGATGGCGCCCGCGACATTATGCAAGACCAGCGGCAAGCCAAAAGTCTCAGCCAGGCTAGCGATCTTGCGCGTTTCGGCGATGCCCCCGTTCCAGACGACGTCGGTCATGACGATTTGGGACACGTGCTTCTCCAGCCATTCGCGCAATTGCCAGCGCGTCATCAGCAGTTCGGAGCCGACGATGGGAATCGTGGTCCGCCCCGAGAGCGCTTTGATCTCGTCCGGATAAACCGCGGGCAGCGCGTCTTCCAGAAAGAGGATGTCATAAGGTTCGAGGGCGCGCGCGATGCGCTCCATGCTGACGCGATTCCAGCGGAAATGGCACTCGATGCCGATTTCCATGTCAGCGCCGACTGTGTCGCGGATTTGCCGCACGGGGGTCAAGCCCTTTTCGATCTGCGCCGGGCTGATGCGCTGGCCCAAGCTGCGCTCGCTGAACTGGTCAAAGGGCCAGATCTTCATAGCGTAGATTTCGTCGGCGAGCAAGCTCTGCGCCAGTTCGCCCGCGTCCGCGTGCCAAGCCTGATAATCGCGAATATCGCCGAAGCTCAAGCAGGTATTGTAGGTGGGGATCTCTTCGCGGGTCTTGCCGCCCAGCAAGTGATAGAGCGGCGCGTCGTAATGCTTGCCCATGATGTCCCAGAGCGCGAGCTCGAAGGCGGAAAGCGCCCGCGTTTCGGCGCCGGCAAAGCCATGATACATGATGTTGTCCATCACAAAACGCCACAAGCCCTCGATATCGAGCGGGTCTTGCCCCAAGACCAAAGGCGCGATGGTACCGTGCAGAGCCGCTTTGGCGCCGGGGATCTTGTCGACGGTTTCGCCCAAGCCGACGATGCCGCTGTCGGTATGAACGCGCACCGTCATCAAGCGCGGATAGGCTCGCCATTGCAGCGTTTCGATGCGAGTGATTTTCATCCTCGTCAGACCTCGATGACGCGATTCTCCAGCGCGCCGATGCCGTCAATGCGGATGCGGACGACATCATCCGCCTGCAAGGTGAACTCGGCCGGCGGCACGATACCGGCGCCGGTCAGCAGGATCGCGCCGGCGGGATAGCTGTTGCTGCGTCCCAGATAGTCGATCAGTTCGGGTATACTGCGCTTGATCTGATCGGTGGCGATGGAACCGCTGAAGACTTCGCGGCCGGCGCGGCGGATCGACAGGCGGATGGTGGTATCGGGCCATTGTTGTGACTGCTGCGACTGTTCCGGCGGAACGAGCAAGATGCCCGGACCCAGCGCGCAAGAGGCATTGTAGACTTTCGCCTGGGGCAGGTAGAGCGGGTTGGCGCCTTCAATGTCGCGGCTGCTCATGTCGTTGCCGATGGTGAAGCCGACCATCTCCATGGCGGGATTGACGACCAGCCCCAGCTCTGGCTCGGGAACATTCCAGCTTGAATCGCGGCGGATGCCTACCTCGCCGAAAGGTCCGACGGTGTTTTTCGCTGAGGCTTTATAGAAAATCTCCGGGCGCTCAGCCACATAGACGCGGGCATAGACATCGCCCCCATCGGCGGCTTCTTCTTGCCGGGCTCTGCGGCTGTCCAAATAGGTCACGCCGGCCGCCCAGACTTCTTGCGCGTCGACGGGCGGCAGCCAATGCGCCGCATCCGGCGCGGGCGCGTTGTCCAGGCCGCTGGCGGGGAAGCTGGTCCGCGAGTCAGCCGCCGCGGCATGTACATCGGCGATGGCGGCGTCGACCTGGCCGCAGGACTCTTGCAACCAGCCCGCCAGCGACGGGTATCGGTGGCTGACATCATGGACAGTGCCGTCAACCGCTAAGCCGACCCGCGCGCCGCTTTCGGGCTGGAAATAGCGGACTAACAATGGCGCGTTGTTCATTGTCTCCTCCATATACTTCTATATTTAGGCGTTTCGCCACCCTCATTCGCTGTTCATTCGGCGCTCATTCGGTGATTGTAGCCACCTCGACCCGCGAACCCGTCTCGTGGCTCTTGACCGCGGCGCTGATCAGGCGCTGGATACGCGCGCCGTGCTGAAAATTCGGCATGATGTCGCTGTCGTCGCGGATGGCGTTGATAAAACCGCGAATCATGAAATCTTCGCGGCGGAACATGTCGCGATAGGTATTGTGAACGGTATCGCGGCGCGCCTCCCCCCAGATATGGTCGGGGATGGGCAGTTCCCGCGGCATGCCCTCGCCGACCCGCCCGCCTCTGACCTGTTGAATCTCGTCCCAGTCCGTATAGCTGTATAGCGTGCCGCCCGAGCCATGGAAGTCCATGTGATGCGTTTGACCGAAGGGACTGCCTTCGTAACAGAGAGCGCTGCAGTGGATCGTGCCGACAGCGCCATTGGCGAATTCAACCGTGAGCAGGCAACTGTCGTCCAAGAGATCGTAAGGCATGCCCTGCGGGTCAATTGGCGGACGCGGGACGATGCTAGTCAGGCGACAGGTGATCGCTGTGATCTCGCCGTAGAACCATTCCGCCAGGTACAGGAAATGCGATCCCAAATCGCCCACGACGCCAGAACCGGCGACCTTGCGATCGAGGCGCCAGATATAGTCGCCAGCGCGGGCATAACCGCTGTAGTAGCGCATGTTGAGATGATAGAGCCTGCCGAGATATCCGCTGGCGATCAGCTCCTTCAGGTAGCGCGCCGTCGGCATGAAGCTATAGGTGAAAGGCGCCAAAGTCTTGAGACCCTTCCGCTGCGCCAAGTCCGCCATTTGCCGCGCTTGCCCATACGTCATGGCGATGGGCTTTTCACAGAGCGCGTGCAAACCCGCGTCAAGAGCCGCCATGGTGATGGGATAATGCGAATCGTTGGGCGTCGAGACAACGATGGCGTCGAGATCGGCTTGGCGGATCATGTCCCGGTAATCGGTATAGACCTGCGGTATCTTCCATAGGTCCGCCATCTTTTGCGCGTTTTCCCGGTTGCGCCCGCAGATTGCCAGCGTTCGAGCCTGGGGGTGGCTGTCGAGCGCGGGCAGGTGCATGGCGTCCGCCCACCAACTGGCGCCGACCATCCCGACATTTATCATGTTGCTTGTCATAGGCATCTTCCGTACAATGTTCCTGATTCGGTCGACTGCCTATTGTAGTTTTTCGCGCGCGGTTCGGCAACAGCCGCTCGGCGGCGGCGAATCAGACTACATATTCGCTTGCTATGGCGGGATCTTCCCCTTATACGAGCATGGCGAAAAGAATGAAATGAAGCTTCGCGAGGCTATCGCATGCGCAATATAATCTTCACCGGATTGCTTGACCGCCTGCTGTTCACGGTGATTGTATTGGGCGTCCTGATGGCTGCTGTGGGCGGCTGGCGTTACTTCGACCTGGGGAATCAACTGTCGAGCAATCAAGCGGCGCAAATCCACGACGAGGGCGGCGAAGTTACCATCGAGAGCAAGAATCAGGCGCGCGGCTTGATGGCTTCCGATATTGAGCGGCGGCGCATACAGGCGGAGCAGCTTAATATGATGGTGGTCGGCGGCGCGGGCTTGGCTTTGATCGGCTTGGGCTGGTTCCTGGGCGATGTTCTGGGTGGGCGACGGCGCAAAGCGGCGACACAGGCTGCGGATATCAATGGAAGTTCAGATACCCCCGCGCCTAACTAATCGGGCAGAGTATTTTATTCAGGTCTTGTAAATATGTCACGATTACAAGGCAATTAATTCCTGCAGAAAATTCCGACTCGCTTTTCTATCAATATCATTGTCTGGGGTCAAAATTAGCTTGTTCAAGGCCGATCCTCGGAATTGAGTTACTCCTCTCGAATTACGACCTGCCCAATGTTGCAATACGATCGTAGATTCGAGCAACTCAGTCTGAAACATGGATACGAGAACTTGATTGACAATTTTGTGTGGTTCAATCCCGATGAAATAAATCATGAATACTGTTTTCTCTTTTGACAAGTATTCCAAGAGCTTGTCAATATTGTACGCTTTTGGATTGGAATTCAGAAGCATAATTTTAGTTTTGACATCTGTGGCAGTTTCGTATCGGTCGAATACCCGCGTGTAGTCACCCAAATCATTAGTTGTTTTGAACTTGCTAATCTCGCCATATCCTTGAATTAAAGTGTCAACCAACTGCTGCCTTCGCTCGTCGTCTTCACCCGCGATCATGTATTCAATCACTCTGCCACGAATGTTGACGTTTTCGATATATCCAGCAACCAAAATGGCATCTGTTACTTGGCTCACCCGCATCTCGAGGTCTGATTCTAATTTCAGATACTCCGACGACCCGACGAACTCAATCGCTCTGTCCGGCGCATCCAAAATCATGTCAAGATTTGCGTCAGAAACGACAAACTTGTTCCTAGAAGGCACTATGTCATTTGTGGCTTCCACCAGCCTGGGCAGGTTCTCATTGAAACCGGCCGCCGCATGAATATTGAACAGTTCCTCGAAGTTTTCCGGTTTGTTATCCAAGCCATTGAACACTTTGATGATGTCTGAACCATTGACGCTGCCTCTAATATTGTTGACACGCAGTTCCTGCGATGAGTGACTTACCTTGCTTAAGAAAGTTGTGTTCGCCAGGTAGAGAATATTTTCAGATGGCGTGACCTGACATACAAGGAAGGGCAACTCGTCATACTTTTGCAGTGTAGAAAGCGCTATGACTGTGTTGGAAAAACTGCGGGACCGGGAGGAACTGAATCTAATCGCATAATACTCAGAGTAGTAAACTGATCTGTCCTTCGTGAGTCCGAAATCCTCTCGAACATTCTTTGCCAATGTCGCTTTGTCCGCGATGCCGTCACGTGATCGAATGTATTCTATCAACGAATAGACTGTGCTATTCATAGAAGCAACCTTCGCTGATTTACATAGCTTAAGATGGAGTCGGTGTTTGGATTTATGTTTCTTTCCCAGAATACACCATCTGTATAGCCCTGAATTCGTTTATCAGTTTCAGCCATTTCCAGCCTTTTTTCCGCCAAACAGGCATAGTATTTATCAACTTCAATGCCTAGGTATTGCCTGCCCATTTTCTTGGCTACTACGGAGGTTGTGCCGGAGCCCAAGAAGGGATCCAAAATGACATCACCTTGTTTTGAACTTGCAAGAATTGCTTTGGCGACAAGTTTTTCCGGCTTTTGTGTTGGGTGACAGGTATTTTCGGGCATAGACCAAAAGGGCACTGTGATATCTGTCCAAAGATTGGAAGGATGCGTAAGCCGGAAATTGCCATTCTCTTCTTCCGACCAATCTTTTGGGTTGCCGGCGCTATCTCTGTATGGAGCGATCACCTTTTTCTTGAGTTTCACCGCTTCAACGTCAAAATAGTAGTCTTCGCCTACGGTGGCAAACCAAATATCTTCTGATGCGTTTTTCCAATTCGCTTTTGCGCCTCGCCCTTTTTCTCTTTCCCATGTGATTCTATTTCGAATCTTGAAGTAATCCGACAACGCTCTAAACAAAGCTGATGACGAGCGCCAGTCGCCGCAAACATAAATAGAAGCTGTGGGCTTCAATGTGTCAACAATCTTACTCAACCAAGACCGCAGCCAGTTCTCGTAGTCCTTGCTTCCCATTTGCTTGAAGTTGGATTTGCCGAAGACCTTGTTCATGTTGTAAGGCGGGTCAACGAAAAGCAGGTCAACGAAACGAAACGGGAGATGATCAATAACCTCAATCGCGTCTCCAAGTATGGTTCTATTGAGCAGTTGTTCCGCGTTGACTTGACAATCAAGTGATAGCAGCTTGCCTTCCAGCCGAAGGATGTCATGCTCACTTAGCTCAATAGTTTTGTTTTTTTGTGATTTGATTTCGGACATGATCGCACCTGATAAGTAAATCCGTAGACAAGCTATCAGCTAGTTCCGATAGTCCTTACCGTAATCCATATTAGGGATGGGACTGGCGCTGGTCCAGCCGCCGTCGACCACCATCGCCTGCCCGGTGATTTTGCCCGCAGCCCGCGATGCCAGGAACAAGACGGCAGCGGCGATGTCTTCGGTTTGGATGGCTTGCCCGACCGGGATCAGATCCGCCCAGTGCGCTTCAAAATCCGGATCGTCGTTGAGATTTCGCGGTGTGATTACAGCGCCGGGCGCCACGCAATTGATGGTGATGCCATGCCCGCTCAATTCCAGCACCAGGTTGCGCGCCAGCATTTCCAAAGCGGCTTTGGTCATGCCATAAGCGCTGAGGTAAGGCACGGCGCGGTGGCCGGTCACCGACGACATCAGCACGATGCGGCCGCCTGTCCCCTGCCGGCGGAATTGACGGGCGGCGGCTTGCGCCAGGAAGTAGCTGCCGCGCAGGTTGACATTCACCACGCGCTCGAAATCGGCTGGTTCATAGTCAAAAAAGTCGCCCCAAGAGGTCAACCCGGCATTGCAAACGCAGACGCGCAATCCACCGAAGGTCTCTACGGCGCGATCGACCAGCCCGCGAACGAAGTCCACATCAGCCACATCCCCGGCTGCGGCGACGCAGGGCGCGCCCGTTTCCGCGCGGATGCTGTCGGCGGCGGATTGCGCGCGCGCGGGCAGTATATCGTTGAGCAGCACGGTCCCGCCCTCTTGGCAGAACTGCCGAGCCACTTCATAACCGATGCCTTCGCCGGCCCCGGTAACGATGACAGTTTGATTTGAAAATCGCTTCTGTGTCATAATCCGCCCTACTTGATAAATTTGATAGAGCTATTTTAACCGCCGATGACCTGCATAACACAGCTATTCGGCGCGTAATCGGCGCTAAGACTTGCCGCGCGCGCAGAAAAAACCACAGGACCTCGGGGACCGCAAGCGGTGATTCTAGCATAAGCAGAGGATTTTTTGGTTATGGGGGCAGATATGCAAGCTGAAATCTATGGCGGCGCGCAATTGCTGAAGACGACCCGTACCCGCGGGCAAGGCAGAGCAGGCAAACTGCCGCTGGACGCCGATATGCTGCGCGACGAAGCGAGCGGCAATCTCTTCGCCATGACGCAGAATGTCGCCATGGGCTGGCATCCGGAAGAGGTCAATCGCGAGCAATTTGTGATCGTGAGCACGCAAGGCGGCCTGCGGGCGGAGGATGGCGCGCCGATCGCGCTCGGCTATCACACCGGTCACTGGGAGATCGGCTTGCTGGTCCGCGAAGCCGCGCGGGCGCTGCGCAGCCGCGACGCCATTCCATTCGCGGTTTACTGTTCCGACCCCTGCGACGGGCGCTCGCAGGGCACCAGCGGCATGATGGACAGCCTGCCCTTTCGCAATGACGCCGCCGTTGTCATGCGCCGCTTGATTCGCTCCCTGCCCACGCGCGACGGCGTCATGGGCATCGCCACCTGCGACAAGGGACTGCCAGCCACCTTGATCGCGCTGGCGGGCTGCGGAGAACTGCCAGGCATCATCGTGCCCGGCGGCGTGACCTTGCCAGCGGAAGGCGCGGAAGACGCCGGCACGGTGCAGACTATTGGCGCGCGCTTCGCTCACGGTTTGATTGATGTCGATTATGCCGCCGAGATGGGCTGCAAAGCCTGTGGCTCTTCCGGTGGTGGCTGTCAGTTCCTGGGCACGGCGGCCACGGCGCAAGTAGTGGCGGAGGCTCTGGGCTTGTGCTTGCCGCATAGCGCCCTGGCGCCATCAGGCGAGGCGGTCTGGCTCGATACCGCGCGGCGCTCGGCATTGGCGCTGCTGGCATTAAAGGCGGAAGGCACAACCCTAGCTGACATCCTGAGTCCCGCCGCGCTGGAAAATGCCATGCTGCTGCATTCGGCATTCGGCGGCTCGACCAATTTGCTCTTGCACATCCCAGCTATCGCGCAGGCGGCAGGCTTGAAGACGCCGAGCGTCGAAGATTGGATCCGCATCAACCGCAGTAGTCCGCGCCTGGTTGACGCCCTGCCCAATGGTCCGCGCAACCATCCCACGGTGCAGGTCTATATGGCCGGCGCCGTGCCCGAAGTGATGCTGCGCCTGCGCGATATGGGATTGCTGAACGGAGAGGCTCTGACAGTCACGGGCGACAAGCTTGATACGGCGCTCGATTGGTGGCGGGACAGCGATCGGCGGCGCTTCGCGCGCGAGCGCTTGCAAAGCAGCGACGGCATCGAGCCCGACGATGTGATCATGTCAGCCGATCAAGCGCGGCGGCGCGGGCTGACAAGCACGGTTGTCTTCCCGGTTGGGAATATCGCGCCGCAGGGTTCGGTCATCAAAGCCACCGCCATCGACCCGAGCGTCGTCGATGACGACGGCCTCTACCGCCATCGCGGACCGGCGCGGGTTTTCACATCCGAGCGCGCCGCCATCCGCGCGGTCAAGGGCTTGAGCGCGGATCGGATTCAAGCTGGCGATGTGCTGGTTTTGATGGGCGCGGGTCCCGCCGGCACAGGCATGGAAGAAACTTATCAGTTGACCTCGGCTTTGAAGTTCATCCCCTGGGGCAAGCAGACGCCAATCGTGACGGACGCCCGTTTTTCCGGCGTGTCCACCGGCGCTTGCATCGGGCATGTGGGCCCGGAGGCGCTGGCTCACGGTCCCATCGGCAAGCTGCGCGATGGCGACTTGATTGAAATTGAGATTGATCGCAAGCGCTTGAGCGGCAGGGTGAATTTGGTAGGCACGGGGCATGGCGCGCTATCGCGGGCTGCGGCCGCCGAACTCCTGAAGGAGCGCGAGCCGCATCCGGCCTTGGCGCCGCACCCGGATCTGCCGGCCGACACACGCTTATGGGCGGCGCTGCAAGGCGCCAGCGGCGGTGTCTGGGCTGGCTGCGTCTATGACGTGGACAAGATCATTGCTGTCTTAGAGGCTGGGGCGCGCGCCCTGTCCACGCCCGATGCTTAGCAGGAGTCGCTGGGGACAACAAAGCTCTCGGTGATCCAGCCTTTCCTGCCATAATAATCGACCCTGTACCAGCCATCTTCGTAGTCGACTGCCGTCAGACTGATGCCGGACGGGAGAATTTGGATGACGGCTCCCCAAGGCGCTTCGCGGAAATTGAGGTATTCCGTCAGTTCCACCATGCAATCCGCGAGCGAGCTGGGGTTCGGTTCCACTGTGGCGACCGGTTGCGGCTGCGGCTGCGGAGCGGCGGGAGCTGGCGCTGGCGCCGTGCAATCCCCGATGGGGATAATAGAATCCCCGATGATCCAGCCATGCCTGCCATAAAAATCGACCTTGTACCAGCCATCCCTTGATTCGAGCGCCGCCAGCCGCAAGCCCGGCGCGAGTATTTGGATGACAGCGCCCCAAGGCGCTTCGCGGAAATTGAGGTATTCCGTCAGTTCTACCACGCAGTTGGAAAGCAGGGACGAGCCAGGTTGAACTGGGGCCGGCTGAATAGATCCCGAAGTGGCTGATGAAGCCAGCAGCACCAAGGTTCCGGGGCGGTCGATAACCGTACAGTTCATGCCGTCGCTGGGATAGCCGAGCCAAGGTATCTTCGTCCGCGGCGCTGTGCCCGCGTCCAGGAACACCAGCCCTTCGCCCCTGCGTCGGAAACAAACTTCTATGCCCGGCGTGACGTATCCCCAAAGGTCAATCGCGTCCACAACACCTTGCTCAATCACCGCGGCATCGCCTATTTCAGTCGCTCCGACGCGCCGGCCCTGCGCGCCCAGCTGCCAATATCTGACGACGATTTCCTCCGGCAGATCGTTCAGCGTTTGCGCGGTGACTATCGGCGTTGGCGTTGGTGTTGGCAGAGAAACAGTTCTAGAAGAATCACCTTCGGACCCGTCTTCACCGCCCTCACCGTCGTCATTCGAGGGTCCGTCGCTAACGAACCCGCCTCTACCCAAATTATTCTGCCCGTCCGGAGCTTCTACGCCTTGAGTTTCCGGCAGCGTCTGGGCGGTCAGCATCGCGTCTTCAGAGCTCCCAACGTTATTCATGGCGTGGATGCCGAAGATGTATGGCGTGTTCGGATTAAGGGGACTGAAGGTATAAGAATCGACATCACCGACATTGATCCAATTGTCGAAAATACCGTCTTCAGCAGCTTGGCTTTCGAGTTGATTGGGATCCACCCATCCCTGAACTTCATAGCTGGTGGCACCCTGGGACTTCTCCCAGTTTATCGTAACGCTGGTTTGATCGACGTCGCTGGCTTGCAAGCCAGAGGGCGGGGGAGGCAGCAGGGCAATACTGGTGGCGGTCTGGTTGGCGTGGTGCGTCGCGGTTGCGTCGGCGGCAGTTTTGGTGGCGGTCTTTTGCGCGTCGGATAGCAAGCTGGCGGCTTCAGTGGCGGTCTGGTTGGCATGATGCGCCGCGGTCGCGTCAGCCGCGGTTTTGGTGGCGGTCTGGTTAGCATGATGCGTCGCGGTCAGGTCAGCCGCGGTTTTAGTGGCGGTCTGATTGGCCTGATGCGTCGCGGTCAGGTCAGCCGCGGTTTTAGTGGCGGTCTGGTTAGCCTGATGCGTCGCGGTCGCGTCAGCTGCGGTTTTAGTGGCGGTCTGATTGGCCTGATGCGTCGCGGTCAGGTCAGCCGCGGTTTTAGTGGCGGTCTGGTTAGCATGATGCGTCGCGGTCGCGTCAGCTGCGGTTTTAGTGGCGGTCTTTTGCGCGTCGGATAGCAAGGTGGTGACGGACGTGGCGCTGGCGGGGGATGATACGCCATTGCTGTTCTTGGCTCGTACGCGCAAGATGTAAGCGGTGTTCGCAGTTAGACCGCTGAAGACATGCTCCAAGTCGCTGCCCGCGTCCGTCCAGGCGCTGCCGTCCGTGCTGACTTCGTAGGTATCAACTGTACCGCTGCTGGCCGTCCAGGTTAATTTGATGCTGGTCGCGGTAACTTCGGATGTGGTCGGGCTGCCAGGAACACCAGGGGCGCCCGGCGCCGGTGTATCGGTCGGCGTGCTGGTTGGCGTAATGGTAGCCGTGTTGGTTGGTGTATTTGTCGGCGTGTTGGTTGGTGTATTTGTCGGCGTGCTAGTTGGCGTGTTGGTTGGTGTATTTGTCGGCGTGTTTGTTGGCGCGTTGGTCGGCGTGTTTGTTGGCGCGTTGGTCGGCGTGTTGGTCGGCGCCAAGGTGCTCACCGAAACGGCGCTAATTGACGCGGATACGCCGCTGACGTTCTTGGCGCGTACGCGCAGGGTATATGCGGTGTCGGCATCCAAGTCGCTGAAGATATGCTCGGTATCGTCCCCGCCGGCATCCGTCCAGTCAGTGCCGTCCGCGCTGACCTCGTAGGTTTCAGCGCCGCCCACGCTGGCTGTCCAGCTAAGTTTGATGCTGTCTATTGTAATAGCTGAAGTAGTCGGGCTGGTGGGCGCGTTGGGCAAAGTCTTGACCGAAGCCGCGCTGGCCCCCGCGGAGACGCCGGCGCGGTTCTTGCCGCGCACGCGCAAGGTGTAAGCGGTATTGGCTGTCAAAGCAGTGAAAATATGCTCGGTATCGCCGCCGCCAGCGTCAACCCAATTATCGCCGCCATCGCTGCTCACTTCGTAGGTATCAACCACGCCACTGCTAGCTGTCCAGGTCAGCGTGATGCTGGTCGCGGTCACAGCCGATGTGCTCGGGCTGCCGGGGACGCCGGGGACGGCGGCTGGCAAAGTCGTGGCTGGGTCCGCGCTAGCGGCGGCCGAGACGCCAATGACATTCTTGGCGCGCACTTGCAAAGTGTAAGCCGTATTGGCGGTCAGGCTGCCGAAGATATGCTCCAAGTCGCTGCCCGCGTCAACCCAATTATCGCCGCCATCGCTGCTAACTTCGTAGGTATCGACCACGCCACTGCTAGCCGTCCAGGTCAGCGTGATGCTGGTCGCGGTGATGGCGGAAGTCGTCGGGCTGCCGGGCGCGCCTGGCACGCCGGCTGGCAAAGTTTTGACGGAAGCGGCGCTGGCCCCGGCCGAGACGCCGGCGCGGTTCTTTCCGCGCACGCGCAAGGTGTAGGCGGTGTTGGCGGTCAAGCTGCTGAAGATATGCTCGAGGTCGCTGCCCGCGTCCGTCCAGGCGCTGCCATCCGTGCTGACGTCATAGCTATCGACGATGCCGCTGCTGGCGGTCCAGGTCAGCGTGATGCTGGTCGCGGTGATGCCGGATGTGCTCGGGCTGCCGGGGGCGCCTGGCACAGCCGACGGCAAAGTCGTAACTGGGTCCGCGCTAGCGACGGCCGAGACGCCTATGACATTTTTAGCGCGGACTTGCAGTGTGTAAGCCGTGTTGGCGGTCAGGCTGCCGAAGATATGCTCCAGATCGCTGCCCGCGTCAACCCAATTGTCGCCGCCGTCGCTGCTGACTTCGTAGGTGTCGACGGCGCCGCTGCTGGCGGCCCAGCTCAGCGTGATGCTGGTCGCGGTGATGCCGGATGTGCTCGGGCTGCCGGGAGTGCCAGGTGAGCCGGCTGGCAAAGTTTTGACGGAAGCGGCGCTGGCCGCGGTCGATAAGCCGGCGCGGTTCTTGCCGCGCACGCGCAGGGTGTAAGCGGTGTTCGCAGTCAGGCTGCCGAAGATATGCTCCAGATCGCTTCCCGCGTCCGTCCAGGCGCTGCCATCCGTGCTGACTTCGTAGGTATCGACAACGCCGCTGCTGGCGGTCCAGGTCAGCGTGATGCTGGTCGCGGTGACAGCGGATGTAGTCGGGCTGCCAGGAATGCCGGACACAGCGGCGGGCAAGGTTGTGACTGATGCCGCGCTGACAGCAGCCGAGACGCCACTGCTGTTCTTGGCGCGGACTTGCAGCACGTAGGCGGTATTGGCAGTCAAACCTGTGAAACTATGACTTGTGTCCCCACCGCCGGCGTCAACCCAGGTTGTACCGCCATCGCTGCTGGCTTCGTAGGTTTCCGCGCCGCCCGCGCTGGCCGTCCAGGACAGCGTGATGCCGCTGGCGGTGATGGCGGAAGTCGTCGGACTGCTGGGCGCTACCGGCAAGGTCTTGGCGGAAGCTGCGCTTACCGCAGCCGAGACGCCACTGCTGTTCTTGGCGCGGACTTGCAGCACGTAGGCGGTATTGGCAGTCAAACCCGTGAAACTATGACTTGTGTCATCACCGCCGGCGTCAACCCAGGTTGTACCGCCATCGCTGCTGGCTTCGTAGGTTTCCGCGCCGCCCGCGCTAGCCGTCCAACCTAACGTCATGCCGGTCGATGTAATGGCCGAAGTACTGGGAGCGGTCGGCGGGTTGGGGGTGGTCTTGACGGAAGCCGCGCTTACCGCAGCCGAGACGCCGCTGCTGTTTTTGGCGCGGACTTGCAGTGTGTATGCGGTGTTGGCATCCAAACCTGTGAAACTATGCGCTGTGTCGCCACCGCCGGCGTCAACCCAGGTTGTGCCGCCATCGCTGCTGGCTTCGTAGGTTTCCGCGCCGCCCACGCTGGCCGTCCAGCCTAGCGTGATGCCGCTGGCGCTGATGGCGGAAGTCGTGGGAGCGGTGGGCGGGTTGGGTAAGGTCTTGACGGAAGCCGCGCTGACCGCAGCCGATGTGCCGACACGGTTCTTGGCGCGCACTCGCAGGGTGTATGCGGTATTGGCATCCAAGCCGCTGAAGGTATGCTCGGTATCGTTGCCCGAGTCCGTCCAGTTAGTCCCGTCCAGGCTGACTTCGTAGGTATCGGTCACGCCGCTGCCGGCCGTCCAGGTCAGCTTGATGCTGTTCACGGTCACAGCCGATGTGCTCGGGCTGCCGGGGACGCCGGGGACGGCGTCTGGCAAGGTGGTGACGGAGGGCGCATTGCTGACAGCGGACTTGGCGGGACCGTTCCTGGCGCGGACTTGCAGAGTGTAGGCGGTATTCTGACGCAAGTTGCTGAAAGTATGCTCGGTATCGGCGGCGCTGGAATCGATCCACCCGCTTCCGTTGCGCCTGACCTCATAAGTCGTAACCGTGCCGCTGCTGGCGGTCCAGCTCAGCTTGACGCTGGTCGCGGCAAGTTCGGACGTACTCGGGCTGCCGGGCGCGCCCGGTACAGAATTGGAATTCGTCTGTAGCGTGCTTATGCCACCGGTGACTGAGCGGGGACTATCGGAAATGTGAGCGCGGACATCAATGGTGTATGTTGTCCCAAGCGTTAGCCCTGGAAAGCTATGGGAAGTGTTAGTGCCGACATCCGTCCAACTGCCATTATCAATCCGGATTGCGTAACTTGGCACAACCGGCTGTACCCCCGCCCTACCGGTATCAGCGTCCCAACTCGCCTCGAGGGTCGTCCCCGAGAAAGTATAACAAAGGTTCCCGGGCGGAATTGGTTTTGTATATCCAAACGCAATCGAGCCGTACTGAGACTTGGCATTGCCCTGAACAGCTCTAACCTGAAATCCATAATAAGAAGTTGAGTCCAAGTTCGAGACTATTACCGAGGTAACATTACCGCCAATAATCCGCACTGGTTCCGTTTCGCGTGGGATCACCTGCTCGTATTCATAGCCAGTCGCGCCGTCCAGCGCCTGCCAGAAAATGGTGATGCTGGTTGTGGTGGAGGAGCTCACAGAGGCGTTCGGTCCATTTGTGTTACTTGTGATTTGCGCCCTCGCGGACGGGGACAAGGCGAATAGGATTACCACGATGGCTGCAAACCAAATCTGAGGCGCGTTTTCTGAGGCGCGTTTGCGGAAGACCCGTCTATGGATATGTTCGAGTAAGCTCATCGTGGTTCAACCATCTGCTCTTGATACATGTTAGTAATGTCATTGTATAGGTGTTGCCATATTGCGCAAATCAAATCCACGGCTAAAGGTCATGAGAGTTTCCGCTTCGGGCGAATTGGGCTAATGGATGGCTCCGTTTTCCGCAGCCGACTCATTTGACAATCCGCAGCGCAGCATTTACACTCGCTGAAATAATATGAACTAGAGAGGCTGCGAGCGATGTTAAGCCAGGAAGAAATCGCCTTTTATCACAAAAACGGCTACCTGACCGTCGAGAATGTGCTCAGCGCCGCTGAATTGGAGGCGCTGCGGCGGGTGACTGACGAGTTCATCGAGCGGTCGCGCCTGATCAGCGAGCATAACGACATTTTTGATCTGGAGCCGGACCACAGCGCGGAAAACCCGCGCCTGCGCCGCATCAAAGATCCCATCAATCAGCATGAAGTTTATGATCAAACGCTGCGTCACGATGGCATCCTGGACATTGTCGAGCAGTTGATTGGCAAAGGCGTCCGCTGCAATGGCAACAAGCTCAACATGAAAGCGCAAGCGCATGGCGCGGCGGTGGAATGGCACCAGGATTGGGCTTTCTATCCCCATACCAACGACGACTTGCTGGCGGTGGGCGTCGCCATCGACGCCATGACCGAAGAGAACGGCTGCATGTTGATGGTCCCGGGTTCGCACAAGACCGAATTGGTCAGCCACCACCAGGACGGCGTCTTCGTCGGTGCGGTGGCGGACCCGGACTTCACGCCACGGCGCGTGGAAAAATGCCTGGTGGGCGCGGGCGGCATCTCGCTGCATCATGTGCGCACCTTGCACGCCTCGGCACCGAACCATTCCGCCGATCCACGGCGCTTGTTGCTATTTCAATATTGCTCGCTTGATTCTTGGCCCCTGCTCGGCTCGCCCAATTACGACGACTACCTCGGCACGATTCTGCGCGGCGAACCTTGTCAGAGGCCGCGCATGCAAGCTGTACCCGTGATCATCCCCGAGCCAAAACCGGAAAATGCCGGGTCGATATTCGAGATTCAAGAGGCGCTGCAAGAACGCGAGATGGCTCGGCAATAAGTTCGTCATGCCGCCCTCGCAGGCTCCCTTACAGAAACGCGCCTCACAGCTCTTTATATTCATTGTCGGCATCGTCTGTATCTGTCTGGCGGCAGTACAGCCATTTATGCTGGGCAAGATGCCGCGGACGGACGACGGCCTCTTGCAGATGTATCGCAGCGTCGCGCTGGAGCATTCCCTGCGCGTCGACCACCCGCTCTGGCCCCGCTATTCTTCGGGTTTGGTCTACGGCTACGGCGCGCCGCTTTTCAACTATTTTCCGCCGCTATCGTATTTTCCGGCGAGTTGGCTGCATCGTTTGGGCTTCGGCTTTGTGGGGGCCTGGCTGCTGTCGATGGTCTTTTACACGCTGTTGGCCGCGCTGGGCAGCTTCCTGCTGGGGCGTTTGTGGACGCGCTCGGACCTGGGCGGCTGGATGGCGGCGCTGGCAACCATATACGCGCCGTTTTTCCTCTTCGACGGTCTGACGCGCGGTTCGTCGCCGGAGCTGGCGGCGCTGGCGGTCCTTCCTTTTGTCATCTTCGCTTTCACGCGGCTGGCCTGGCGCGGGCGCCGCCGCGACCTCGTCCTGGCTGTCGCCTCATTCGCGCTTTTCATCCCCTTGCACACCTTGATCAGCCTGCACGGGACAGTGCTGCTGGCGCTCTATTGCCTCTTCTTGGTCGGGCGCGGGGATGAACAGCATGAACGGCGCGCGGTCGCGCTTCGTTTGATGCTGGCGGGCACACTAGGGCTGGTGATGACAGCCTTTTACTGGCTGCCGGCGCTGCTAGAAGCGGATGCCATCAAGCTCAGTTTAATCAGCGAGCAACTGAGCCATATTGACGTGAAACAGCACCTGCGCCCCCTGAGTGAGATATTGGCAGGTCCGCATCACGCCGACCCCTCACAGCAGAACCAGGCGATTCCCATCAGCCTGGGCTGGATCCAGTTGATCCTGGCCGGGCTGGGGCTGCTCTTGAGCGCGCGCTCAGCATGCCGGCAATACTTGCCCTTGCTGCTGCTAATCTGGGTCCTGGTCCTAAGCCTGGTCTTTATGAACACCCCGTATTCCGCGCCTTTGTGGGAGGCGATTCCGCTCATAGGCTTCACGCAGTTTCCCTGGCGTTTGCTGGGCTTGGCCAGTCTCTTGCTGGCGCTGGGGGCGGGCATAGGCGCGCACATGGTCGCGTCGGCTTTGCCGCCGGGAAAGGTCCGGGCAATCGCGCTCGGGTTTATCAGCCTGACCATGCTGCTCTATGCCCTGCCCTGGACCTATCGCGCCTATCACCAGGACATATTGGAGGTTGATGACATCCGCGACGTCCAGCAATTCGAGCGAGACGGGGGGCAATTGGCGCTGTCATCGTATGCCGAATATCTGCCGCGCAGCGCCGATGCCGGTCTACTGGATTCGCAGCGCCTAGCCGAGCGCTTCTCAACAGCCGACGCCGTGCCGCGTCTCATGTCATCGGAAACGCTTGAAATCGCGTCGGAGCAATGGTCGGGCACATCGGCCAGCTTGCGCCTGGTCTCCGCGCAAGCGCAGACGCTGGTATTCGACTGGTTGTACCGGACGGGCTGGCGCGCCGAGATTGACGGACGCGCGGCCGAGCTCTTCCCCTCCGCGCCGGCCGGGCTGGTCGCGCTGGATGCGCCGGCGGGAGCATTCGACCTGCGCATTACACTGGAGGCAACGGCGGCTCAAGCGGCCGCGCAGTTAATAAGCGCCGCAGGAGCGCTCAGCTTCTTGACGCTGCTGCTTGCCTGGCGGCGACTGCCTGGCTCAAGCGAAAACGGGGACAGAACCATTGGCTTTGACAGTCGCCTGGCATTGGCTTTCGCGGCGCTGGGCTTGGGATTTTTTCTTGTTAAGACCTTGGCTCTGGATGCGATTGATTCTCCCTTCAAGTCCTATCGATTTGGCAGCGCCGTTGACGCGCCGGCTGTGGCTAATTTCGCTAATCGGATTGATCTGCTGGCGGCTGAGTTGCCTGCGGGAGCGATTGAGCGTCGCCGCTTTGACGTCGCGTTGTACTGGCGGCTGCACGATGGCTCGCTTGACCGGGACTATGCCAGCATCCTTCGCATGCGCGATCCCTGGGGAGCGGTCATCGTCGAAGCGAGCGCCTTCGCGCCCGGCGACTTGCCGACGTCCAATTGGCTGGGCAATGCCTACATCGAGGACCGCATCACGCTGGAAATCCCGCCTTTCACGCCACCGCTTGATGAGGCTTACAGCTTGGAAGCAGCGCTTTTCGATGTTGAAACGCTGCGGTCCTTGAGCCTGATCAACGCGGCTGGCAATCCCCACGACGCCAAGTTGCCGCTCGCTTCGCTGCGCTACCGCCCGGCCGCTAGAGGCGCGACGCCGGATGATTCGCTCGCCCTTGACGGGGGCGCGGCGCCGGCTCTTTTGTACGAAGCGCCGGAATTGCCGCTTGCGCTTAGCGTCGGGGATGAGTTGCGCTTCAGTTGGTCTTGGCGGAAAGCCCGCGAAGAGGCCAGCGGTCTTTCGGCTCAACTGCTGTGGCTGGCTGAGGCTGCGGATACTACGAAGGTTGCGCATGTTTCGCCCGCCCTGCCCCTGGTGAAGGGATATGACATCGCGCGCTGGCGCCTGGGCGAGGTCTTTCGCGGGCATCATCGTTTGACCGTGCCGGCCGACCTGCCGCCCGGGTCCTATGCCATGGCTCTGCAGTTGCTCGACGCCGCGGGCAAGCCCAGCGCGGAAGCCATCGCGCTGGACATAATGATGGCGGTCGCGGTCCCCCCAAGGCAGTTTGACGCTCCTGATTTCGCGGTCCAGGTTGGCGCGGTTTGGGAAAACGGTCTCGTCCTGCGCGGCTATCGTTCTTTTATAACGGACGAAGCGGGCGAGCTCGAATTGATCTGGGGCACGGAGCGCATGCTCCCGTGGAGCCTGCATCTGTTCATCCACCTGCTTGATGAGCAGAGCCTCATCGCGGCGCAGTGGGATGGCGTGCCGGTCGATTGGTCGCGCCCGACCAGCGGCTGGCTGCCCGGCGAATATGTCACCACCAGGCACCGCTTCGAGCTGCCGCCCGGACGGTATGACCTCCGTTTGGGTTGGTACGATCCGCGGACCGGCGCGCGCGTCCGCATTGGCGAGGACGATTCTGTTCAGTTGCCAGAGCCTATTCAAGTCGAGTGACGCTGTTCCAAGTTTGCCTTTTCAGACCTATTGACAGCTAAACATGATCTGATTATGATACGTTCCCTGAACAGATTTTCTATGCGATGCCAATGGCTAGACAGGGAGTGAAACGATGTACAAAGTAACAAAATATCCGCACGGGACTTTTTCCTGGGCGGACAACAACTCAACTGATCCGGAAGGGGCAAAAGCCTTTTACCAGAGCTTGTTGGGCTGGGACAAAGACGAGATTCCCATGGACCCCGTTGCGCCGGGCGCGACTTATACCATGTTCAAGCGGGAGGGCGCTTACACAGTCGGGCTGGCTGGGATGATGCCGCAAATGCGGGAGATGGGCGTGCCTTCTCATTGGACAAATTACGTCACCGTCGACGATGTGGACGCGCTGGCTGATGTCGTCAAGGCGAATGGCGGGACGGTTCTTTATGGTCCGGCTGATGTCTTCGACAGCGGACGTATGATGATGATTCAAGATCCAACTGGGGCGCAGCTGGGCTTGTGGGAAGCGCGCAACCACATCGGCGCGGGCATCGTCAACACCGTTGGCGCCATGTGCTGGAACGAACTGCTCACCAGAGACAGCGCCGCAGCGCAAGCCTTTTATGGCGCTTTGTTTGGCTGGGAGTTCTGTGAAGACGAGAACGGCTATATCAGGTTCTTGAACAAGGGGCGCAACAACGGCGCGATGATGCAGATAGATGAGAGCATGGGCGATATGCCATCGGTCTGGCAGCCCTATTTCACCGTCGCCGATATTGACGCCGCAATTGAGCAAGCGCAGGCGGCGGGCGGGACGATCATCATCCCCAAGACGGAAGCGCCCGGCGCCGGGCATTTCGCCTTTCTAGCCGATCCGGCTGGCGCGTATTTCTACATCATACAACTGATCCAGGCGGAGCCATGGGATGAATAGACAGCGCCGACATTAACGAAAATTGTTGGGGCGACTCGGTGAGTCGCCCACACTGACAGGAGGCAAATATGTACACAGTGAAGAAATATCCTCACGGCACATTTAACTGGGCGGATACCAGCTCGACCGACCCGACAGCAGCCAAGCAGTTCTATATGGATCTCTTCGGCTGGGACAAAACCGATATCCCCATCGGCAATGACATGACCTACACCATGTTCCAGCACCAGGGTCAACATGTCGCCGCGCTTAGCCAGGCGACGCCAGAGGCGCTCGAACAGAATATCCCATCGCACTGGTCATGCTATGTGGCTGTCGATGACGTCGATGCGCTGTTGCCGGTCGTCACGGCGAATGGGGGCCAGATCATCTTTGGTCCCATGGATGTCTTCGACAGTGGGCGCATGGCTTTCTTCATGGACCCGACTGGCGCGGCTCTGGGTTTGTGGCAGGCGCGGAGCCACATCGGCGCGGGCATCGTCAACACCGTCGGCGCCATGTGCTGGAACGAGCTGCTCACGCGCGATGCCGAAGCCGCCAAAGCTTTTTACAGCGCCGTGCTGGGCTGGGAGTTCCACGGCGATGGGCATTACATCCACATCACGAACCGGGGGCGCAACAACGGTGGCATGCTCCAGATGGACGAGAGCTTTGGCGAGATGCCGCCCTGCTGGATGCCCTATTTCCACGTCGCGGATATCGACGCCGCGATGAAACGGGTCGAAGAACTGGGTGGCAAGGTAATCACGCCGAAGATGGAAGCGCCCGACACCGGCTGGTTCACCGTCGTTCAAGATCCGGCTGGCGCGGTCTTTTACATCATGCAACTCGCCCAGGCGGATCTTTGGGAAGGATAGATCTTCTCTAAAGCCAAAGCAGCATAGACTGGCTAATGGGGGTGGGCGATGTCGTCCCGCCCCTTTTCTGGGGATCTTGTAGTTCAGTAACGGGCTTGGCATGTCCATTAGTTTTAGTTAGAACGAAGGGTAAGCGGTTGATGTGCCTGTACTTGAGTTGCTAAATCAGGGGGAACAGGCAATTGGATCAGATATACGTAACTAAGTCAGAACTCAAGGAACTGATTGAGGTAGTACGCAATGAATTCGCTACCACAAATGAGCGGCTAGACCAGATTGATACTGTACTAAAAGAGCAGAACGAATACTACGGTAGGCGAGATGAAGAGTTCAGATTGAGTTTTGAGGGCATAGACGCTATGCTTGAGCAAATTTGGCGGAAAATAGATGATCTCGAAAAGTAGCTAGACAACTACTGGTTTGGCGCCATAAATGGCAGAGAAGCCAGAATAAATTGTGATAGGTTCGTACTAGCCAAGCCTAAAAGACTATCGATTCCCCTTCTAATTCCAGTGCCATTGGCCGCTACCCCAGCCAGGACCTCATCAACCGTTATCAAAACAGCTGACCCGCCAGATATGCTCCTCGCGCTCGAGCAATTCGTCGGCGGCGCGGGGACCCCAAGAGCCTTTGCGATAGGTCTGCATCGGCGGCGCGGCGCGGTCTTTTTCCCAGCCTTCGATGACCGGATCGACGATTTTCCAGGCGCTTTCGATCTCGTCGCTGCGGATGAAGAGCGCGGCGTCGCCATTGATGGCGTCGAGGATCAAGCGCTCGTAGGCATCGGGCAGCTCGTCCGCCAAGAAGGCGCGTTCGTAGTGCAATTCCATATCCACGGACTTGGCAATCTGCTCATCGGGCACCTTGGCTTGGATGGTCAAGTGCATGCCTTCGTCGGGTTGGATGCAGATCGAGAGCATATTGCGCGAGGCGTCGCCGCTCTCGGCGAGCTCGAAGATGCTGTTGGGCGGTCGCTTAAACTGGATGTTCACTTGCGTGGTCTTGGTGTGCAGCGCCTTTCCCGAGCGCAGGTAAAAGGGAATGTCCTTCCAGCGCCAGTTGTCGATGAAGAGCCGCAGGGCGGCATAGGTCGGCGTATCGGAAGCGGGCGCGACGCCATCCGCTTGTCGATAGCCCTCATATTGGGCCCGCACCGTATCGCAGAGGCGAACGGCGCGGGCGGCCTGCAGCACTTTGATCTTCTCGTTGCGCAGGGCATGGCTATCGAAGGCGGATGGCGGCTCCATGGCAATCAGCGAGAGCAATTGCAGCAAGTGATTCTGCACCATATCGCGCATGACGCCGGATTTGTCATAATAACCGGCGCGCGTGCCGACATCGACCGTTTCGGCCACGGTCACCTGCACGTTGCTGATGTGACTGCGGTTCCAGATCGGCTCGAAGATGGTATTGGCGAATCGCATGAACAAGATGTTCTGCGCCGTTTCTTTACCCAGATAATGATCGATGCGGTAGACCTGCGATTCGTCAAAGACGGCATGCACGGCTTTATTGAGCGACTGCGCCGTCGCCAGGTCATAGCCAAAGGGCTTTTCGATGACGATGCGCCGCCAGCCCGGGGGATTGTCCGCGCGCCCCCCGCCATTCTCCCGCGCCATGTCCAGCCTGCCCAAGTTCGTCACCACATCCTCATAAAACTCCGGCGCGACTGACAGGTAATAAAGTCGGTTGCTGTTGCCCTTATCAAGCCGGTCCAAGTGGTCCTTCAGGTTTTGATAGGTCTCGGTATGCGGCAGGTTGACCTTGCTGTAAGACAGACAAGACTGGAAATGGCGCCAATCGCCTTCATTAAATTGGGCGGCGGCGAATTCTTTTAAGGAGCGGCGCGCGTGTTCGATCAGCGTGTCGTCCGTCCAATCGCGGCGGCCCACGCCGACTATCTTGAGATTTCGGGGCAAGCGCCGCTTGATATAATTGTTGAAAAGCGAGGGAATCAATTTGCGCCGGGCGAGGTCGCCAGTCACGCCGAAGATGACTATCACAGTGGGTCGGTCTGTCATGGCCGATCCTTTTCTCCGAGTCAATGGCGCGTATTTTAGCGCAAAATCGACTGGTCAAGCTATTGGAAGGCTGCCTGTATTCTGAGTAACCCAGAGCAATCGCACCAGAATCAATTTCGGGGTCATCAAAGTTGACAAGATGTCAGAAAAGCTCAAGCATTTTTGCTACAATCCTTTTATAGTCCTTTAAGAACCCTTATGACCTGATTTTTCAGGGTGGTGCGATTGCTCTGCTGAGTAACCATGCCTGCATTTCAGTTCTACCAGCCACATGCTATAATTTGAGCAGTTGTGAGCGGAGTGCGCAAAATGACAGTTGCCAAAGTATTGCGACAGCAGAATCTCTGACGCCCATCGAACGCGAAGAGTTAATCGCATCGCTCGTGGCGCTTCAAAAAGCCGATGGGCGAAAACCAAAGCACCGCCTTTCCGAGTTGCGCGGTCTGGGCAAGGAAGTCTGGCAAGGCATCGACGCTCAGGAGTACATAAATGAATTGCGCGCTGAATGGGATCGTTCAACCTGGAGATTGCATCGCGGACCGCTGCTCATAATCTGCGGTCGCCGCCTACGAGCGGCTGCGGCAGCGTAAAGCTAAAAGTCGTGCCCCTGCCCTCTTCGCTATTTGCCCAGATGCGACCGCCATGCGCTTCGATGAAACCGCGCGCGATCGCCAAGCCCAAGCCCGTGCCGCGCGCCCCGTCATCGCCGCGCATGCGCGAGCCTTCGCCACGATAAAAGCTCTCGAAAAGGCGCGGCAGCACATCCTGCGGGATGTAGGAGCCGCTATTGTGAATGTCGATGCGAATATCGTCCGCGCTGTGGTAGGCGCGCAGCGTGACTGCCTCGCCCTCCCGGGTATATTTGATGGCGTTATCCACCAGGTTGGACAAGACGCGCTGGATCTTGTCCGGCGCCATGTCTATCATATCAAGGTCTGCGGCCACCTCGCCCAAGAGCGTGATGCCGTGCTGCCGCGCCTTGGGCTGCATGCTGCCCAGGGTATCGGAAATTAAATCACTGATTGAAGCCCGCTGCATATTTATGGTCAAGTGACCCACGTCCAATTGCGCCAATTCAAAGAGATCGTCAATCAAATGGGCGAGGTGTTCAATCTCGGCGCGGCTGCTATCCAGGTAGCGATGAACCGTTTCGTCGTCCTGGACCACGCCGTCCAGCATGGCTTCGATCATGACGCGCATGGACGTCAATGGCGTGCGCAAATCGTGCGAGACCCAAGCTGTCAGGTCGCGCCGCGTCTGTTCGAGCTGGCGTTTCTGATCGTCGACTTCACCCAAGCTCTTTGCCATGGCGTTAAACGTGGCCGCCAACTGAGCGATTTCGTCATTGCCGGAGATTTTCAAGCGGGTAGAGAAATCGCCGCGGGCCAGCAACTGCGTGGCGGCGGTCAATTCGCTCAGACGGTCGGTCATCGTCTTTGAGGCGAAGAAACCGATCGTCAGCGCCGACAAACCCGCGAAGACCAGCAAGACCGAGGTCAAGGTCAGGTAATGCTGTTCGATAAAGGTGAAGCGCGCGATCACCCAGACGTTGAGGAAGATCATGCCGACCATCAGCGCGATCATAGTCCAGATCGTCCAGCGCAGACTGCGAAACCACTCCAGGACGCCCAGGCGATAAAAAGCGAAAGACAGTGAAGAGCTCAAGATGCCGGTGAAAGTCATGAAAGTGACCAATTGCTGCACATCGCTTTGTGGCAGATCGAACATGATCAAGCCACTGAACAAGGTGCCGGCGATTGGAATGACCAGGACTACGACGAAAATCAGCAGGGGATTCTGTGACCAGCTGCGTATCATTGCTTTTACTCCGTCTCTTGATTTGCGGGGACCCCGAATTTGTAACCGACGCCCCAAACGGTCTGAATGTAATCGGGTTTGCTGGGGTTGGCTTCCAGTTTCTCTCGCAGGCGCCGAACGTGTACTGTCACCGTGCTTTCATCGCCATAGAACTCGTATCCCCAGACCTGGTCCAGCAATTGCTGCCGCTTGAAAACCTGGCGAGGATGCCGCATAAGAAAGTACAACAGGTCGAATTCCTTGGCGGTTAAGGTGACCGGGGCTCCTGCGACGTCGACGGAGCGGCTGCGCGGATCAAGACGCAGCTTGCCGCAGGCGACTGGCGCCTCGCTTTCAACTTCGGCTGTCGCGCTGCGGCGCAACACCGTCTTGACCCGCGCCACCAGCTCGCGCGGGCTGAAAGGTTTGGTCACATAATCGTCGGCGCCCAATTCCAGCCCGGCGATGCGATCCACTTCGTTACTGCGGGCGGTCAGCAATATGATGGGTATGTCGCCTTCAATACGCAGTGGATTGTTTTCCGATGGCTGGCGCAGGCGACGTGTGATGGAAAAGCCATCGACGCCGGGCAGCATGACATCCAGCACGATCAGGTCGGGCCTCTGGCTTTGCAAGATAGACAAAGCCTGGGGACCCGTTTCCGCTTCCGTGACGAGATAGCCTTCCAACTCCAGGTAGCGGCGCAGGACCTCGCGAATGGTACGCTCGTCATCAACTACGAGAATGTTGCGTTGTTTTGACATCTTACCCTTGCTTTGCAACTCATATTGTCCTGTTCTTATTATAACGTACCGGGCAAATCTGAAAAAAATGTGAACATGGCGCGGGCTCCCAGGGCGATCGCGCCAAGGTCCAAACTATGTCGAATATCACCTAAGTCCAGAATATGCAGGGGCGTCTATTTTTCAGTGGTCAATCCCACGCCCCCGGCGCATCGTCAGGCGCGGATTCGCGGGATACGCGCAAGTCGCGCTCAATCGAAGCTCAGCATGGCTTTGATAACGCCGGTCGCAGGATCGAGCCAAGTCGGGAAGTCGTCGACAATCGTCTCGGGCGCGGCGCGATGCGTGATCCAAGCATCGAGATTGATGATACCCTTCCGCAAGCATTCGATGACCCAGGCGAAGTCGGACGGCGTGGCGTTGCGGCTGGCGAGCAGAGTCAGCTCGCGCGAATGGAAGAGGGGATCGCTGAAGGTCAGATCGCCTTTGATATGCCCCACCAACACCAGCGAACCGCCGTGCGCGGCATAGCCAAAAGCCGCCCTCATCGAGCCCGCGCTGCCCGTGCAATCGAATACGACTGTCGGCAATTCGCCGCCGAGCAGTTGCTGGACCTGCTCCAGCGGGTCCTGGCTCGCGTCAATCAATTTGTCGATGCCGAGCGCTTCGGCGCAGAAGGCCAGCCGAGATTCGTTCATCTCCATGACCATCACATCAGCGCCGGCGATCTTGGCGAAAGCCGCCGTCGCCAAGCCAATGGGACCCGCGCCAATCACCAGGGCATTCTCGTTTGCCGCTATGCGCGCCCGTTTTGCCGCGTGCGCGCCAATACAGAGCATTTCCACCAGGGCCAGCTGCTCGACCGGGATCCCATCCGCCCGCAAGAGCTTGTCGACCGGCAGGGTAAATTGCTCGCGCATGCCGCCGTCGATATGCACGCCCAGCACTTGCATGTCCGTGCAGCAATTGCTCTTGCCGCGCCGGCAGGCGATACAGGCTCCGCAATTCATATAGGGGATAACGCAGCATTGATCGCCGGCGTCCAGCGCGTGGTCGCTAGCGCAGATTGCCAGCACTTCGACAGCCAATTCATGCCCCATGACGCGCGGGTAGCTGAAAAAGTTCTGGTTGCCGCCGAAGGCATGCAGATCGGTGCCACAGATGCCCACGCGCTTGACCCGCACAAGCGCCTCGCCGCGCCCGGGTTTGGCCGGTTCGGGGACCTGACGCAAGCTGAGTTGAAAGGGTTCTTCCAGAACGATTGCTTTCATAAACTCGACTCCCGTTTGCGAAGAGGCGCTTAGAGGCGCTTAAAAGAATGACAGAGCTTCTCAAGCTACTGCGCGGCAAAAGTACCGATCACCGTACAAGCGCTAGTTGCGCGCTCGCCTAGTTCGCTTGCAGCCAAGCGAGACTATATGCCAGCGCTTCGTCAATTACTTCGGTGACATCCCCCGCCAGGACATCAAACACGTGGTCGCCATCCAGCAGGACCAGCGCCTCGGCGCCTTCGTGATAATCAAGGAAGACTTGGCCCGCCTGCGGCTGTGGCGTCACGGTGTCATCGCGGGAGCCGGTGATGGCCAGCAAAGGACCCTCATAGCTGGCGATTTCCGCCACAGGATCGACCAGGAAGATATCCTCGAAGAAATGACCTTTGAGAGTCGTGTCAGCACCCCATGGCAAGGTGATGGTCAGCGCTTCATCGCCGGCTGTCGCTCCAGCCAGCAGGTTGTCATAGCCCAACAGGATGCCGTAACTCATCACGGGATTGGAGACCGCCGACCATAGCACGAGGTTGCTGACGCGCGCGTCGCGGCCCGCCGTCGCCGCGCCAACCAGGCCGCCTTGGCTCAAGCCAATGACGCTGATGCGCCCGCCGTCAATAGCCTCCAGCATCTGCAAATAATCCAGCGCGGCAATGGCGTCGGATATTTGGCCACTAAATGTTGTGTCTTCCCAAGCGCCATCGCTCTCGCCGGAGCCGCGGAAATCGATGCGCAAGCTGGCGACGCCGCGTTCACCCAGCCAGCGGGCGGCGCGGCTGAACATGCTGTCCTCGGTACCAATAACCGGCAGTTCATGGCGCGTGCCGGTGAAGCCGTGCAGCAGCAGAGCGATCGGGAAGGGTCCCTCGCCATCGGGCAAAGCCAAGGTGCCGATGACGGTCTCATCCATGTTGCTGAAGCTGATATCGCTTTCGCTGACGCTGTATTCGGCCATAGAGGCGGCCGCCGCAGCAGCCATATCGGCCAGGCTGTCTTGCGCGGAAATCGGCGCAGCGACCAGCCCAAAGCACAGCAGCAACAGTAAGAAAAAAGTCCTCGCAGACAAGGTTTTCGCAAACATCACAGACTCCTTTGAGCATAGTATGGAGCAGTATTCTGGCATATCGGTCGCGGGGAGGCAAATACTACTCATATTCCGCATGGGTCAACATGCGACATCAGTAATGGCTGCGCTTATCAAGTGAGATGTCTTTTACCCCGCCGTCAATTTTGCGTCAGGGATTTGATAGAAGTCACATGCGTTGCCGCCCATGACCTTTGCCCGCTCAGCTTCCGAAAGCGCCGCGATATAGCTTTCGACAATCCCGACCACCTCGCTATAATTGCCGGAGAGCGTGCAAACGGGCCAATCGCTGCCGAACATCAGCCGGTCGATGCCGAAACAATCGAAGACGACATCCAGGTAGGGCGCATAGTCGTCCCGCGTCCAGGCTTGCCATGCCGCCTCTGTGACCAAGCCCGAAACCTTGCAGCAGACATTCTCGTAAGACGCCAGCTCGCGAATCTCGCTCGCCCAGGGTTCGATGATGCCGTCCTTGATGAAGGGTTTGGCGATATGGTCGAGCGTAAAGGGCTGATCCGGGAAGCGCTTGACCACATCAATCGCCACGCGCAGATGGCGCGGATAGAGCAGCAAGTCGTAAGTCAGCTTGTATTGCTGGAGCAGCGCCAGTCCATCGAGGAAGCTGCCGCCGAGCATGAAGCGGTCGTCGGCTTCGTCGTGCACGATGTGACGGACGCCGACCAGGCGCGGATGCGGCGCGAAGCGCTCCAATTGCGCCTCGATATCCTCCGCGCGCAGATCCACCCAGCCGACGACGCCGCGAATGAAACCGCAGCTATCGGCAAGGTCCAGCAAGAAATCGGTCTCGCGCAGGTTCTGCCGCGCCTGGACAGCCACAGTGCCATCAATGCTGTTGAATGCCATCAGCGGTTCCAGATCAGACGGCAGATAGTCGCGCTTGAGCGCGTACTTGGACTCATCAATCCAAGGATATTCGGGGGCTTCATAGATCCAAAAATGTTGATGAGAATCAATGCGCATGCCCATTGCGAGCCGCCTAGTTGTTTTCCGGCAGGCCGGTCTGCCAGGTCTTGTCCCGGATCGGCGCCAGCAGCTCAAGTACCGCCTCAATCAAGGCTTCGTCGACGGGCGCGTCCAGCCATTCGACATTGCGCCGCATATTTTCCGGGTTGGCGCTGCCGATTAAGGTGCTGTGAATATGCGGATTGCTCAGGGAGAATTGCACAGCCAGCTGGGCGATATCGACGCCTTGCTCGCGGCAAAACGCGGCGGCGGCGGCGCAACCGGCTTTGATCTCGTCAGTGGCGGGATGCCAATCGGGACTGCCGCGGTTGGTAAGCAAGCCCATGCTCAGCGGCGAGGCGCCGATGATGCCGACGTCTTTTGCCTGCAAATAGGGAATCAGTCCCTGCAGCGTCGTGTCGTTCAGCGAATAGTGCGCGTAGGACAAGATGGTATCGATCTTGATGCGCTCCATGATGGCGGGAAAGATGGCCAGCGGGAAACCGGTGATGCCGACGAAGCCCGCTTTTCCTGTTTCCTGTACTTTTCGCAGCGCCGGGATGGTCTCGTCGACGATCTGATCCAGCGGCACGTATTCGATATCGTGGCATTGGATGATGTCGATATGTTCGACGCCCAATCGTTTTAAGCTCTCGTCGACGCTGCGCGTGACGCGCCGGGCGCTGAAATCGAATTCATCCTCGCCGTAGCGTCCCACCTTGGTTGCCAGCACATACTTGTCTCTGGGCAGGCCGCGCAGCGCTTTGCCCAAGACCGTTTCCGCAGTGGTGATGCCATAGAAGGGCGAGCAATCGATCAAGTTGAGGCCCAGGTCCAGCGCGACATGCACGGCGCGGATGCCCTCGTTTTCATCAATGGGGCGGAAGACGCTGCCCAGCGACGACGCGCCAAAGCTCAGGACCGAAACGTCCAGACCGGTTTTCCCCAGCTTGCGATATTCCATACAGCCTAACTCCTCAAATGCTGGCTCACATGCTGGTATTGCGTGTGATTTTGAAGGTGTAGACGTGATCGCAGGGTTTATGATCGGGCCGCTCGATGCGCAGCCCGGCCGCCGTCATTTCCCATTTGAGCTCGCCTTCGCTGCCGAGCAATTCGACCGAGCGCAGCTCGCCCGGATAGAAGGCGCGCGCGGATTCGATGACGAAACTTTTCTCTGGCCAGTCAAAGGTCATGGCATATAGCACATTGCCGCGCGTGGTGAAGCGAATATCCTGGGCGCTGTATTGCAGCTTTTCTTTGGTATCGCTGAAGGCGCCGACATGGGTCATCTGGGTCGGTCCCTCGCCGAAGGTGTTCCAAGGCGTCGTATCGTAGATCGCCTCGCCATTGACCCGCAGCCATTCGCCCATGCCCTCGAGGATCGCTTTCGACTCGTCGGGGATGCTGCCGTCGGGTTTCGGACCCACGTTGAGCAGCATGAAACCGTTCTTGCTGACATTATCCGCCAGGTACTGCACCATTTCTGTCACCGACTTGTATTCGGTTTCCTTGATGTAGCCCCAGCCTTGGCCATCATCGACGGTGGTATCGGTAATCCATTCGTAGTGGGTCAATTCGGCGGTCTTGCCCAGCTCAAAATCGAGCAGAGCGGCCCCAGGCGGGATATCGTGCCATTTGTAGCTGGCGACGACTTCGCGCCCCCATTCGGCTTCTTTGTTGTAGTAATAGGCTAGGAAGTCCTGCTTATACTGATCGTGCACGAAGCGCAGCCCAAAGTCGAACCAGATATAATCCGGCTCGTAGCGCTCGACGACTTCGACCAGCCGCCCCTTCCAGCGATCGAGGAAGGCTTTGCTGGGTTTGTCCTGCGCCATCCATTCGCCGTGGTTTTGGTGGACGCCGGCTCGCTGCGGATCGTAGTCGAAATCGAGATTATGCAGCTCGCCATAGAGCCCCGCATAAGCGGGATCGGAGGTGTCGTATTGGCTCTTCCAATGCGGGAAGAACCACCAGTTCTCGGCATGGTGCATGGCGACCATAAAACGCATGTCTTGGGCGCGGATGGCTTTTTCCAGTTCGCCGACGACATCGCGCTTGGGTCCCATCTTGCCGGCGCACCACTCGGTGTCGCTGGCGTCCCACATCGGGAAGCCGTCGTGATGCTCGGCGACAGGACCGGCGAATTTGGCGCCGGCGCGTTTGAAGAGCTGCGCCCACTCATCGGGGTCGAAGCGCTCGGCAGTGAACATGGGTATGAAGTCTTTGTAACCAAACTGTGAGGGATGCCCATAAATCTTGCAGTGGTAATCGAACTGCGGCGAGCCCTCGCGATACATGTGATAGGGATACCAGGTCACGTTGGGTCCGGTGGCTGGCACGCAATAGATGCCCCAATGGGTATAGATGCCGAACTTCGCCTTGCGCATCCATTCCGCTGTCGGATGCGTTTTGAGCGATGCCCAAGTCGCGTCGTACTGTTTTTTCATGTTTTTCTCCTATGTAAACGCGGGCTGAATCTGAATGCCCCGGTCTATTCGTAAGTAGTTCAACGAAAACAATGATTAAATCAACTGTCTGCCGAGCAGAGGACCTATCCGATCGCCTGCTATGTTGCGTGTGGATTTCGGGCGACCTGACAGCCCCCTACATTGGGTCCTTTCGTCGAGATTTCAACTTGATTGCCTCAGCACCAGCTCGCAATTGAAAAGAGCCGACGGGATTTCGTCTTGATCGCCGTTTAGCGCCTGCAACACCTTGCGCGCGGCGGTCTCGCCAATGCGGTAGGTCGGTTGGCGCACCACGGTCAAGGGCGGGCTCGATACCTGCGCCCAAGGATGGTCATCAAAGCCGACGAGCGCGACATCGGCCGGGCAACGCATGCCCAGCGCTTGCAAACCCATGAGCGCGCCCAGGCTCAGCAAGTTATTGCAGACGAATACAGCCCGGGGCCGCTCCGCTTGCGCCATGAGTTCTTGCATGGCGCGCTGGCCGTCTTCAATGCTTAGTTGACTGGCCACAGACCAGCGCTCGCGCAGGGGCAAGCCCGCTTCCGCCAATGCCATTTCGAAACCGGACAGCCGCTCGCGCATGGTCGACAGTCGTTGAAAGCCCGAAAGAATGCCGATTTCGCGGTAACCGCGTTCGATGAGATGCTTGGCGCCCAGATAGGCGCCATACTTGTTGTTGACGCCGACATAAGGCGATTTGGCGTCGTCGAACGTGCGGTCCAGCATGACGATTGGGATGTTCAGCTTTGCCGCCTCGTTGAGCGCGTCCCAGTTTTGGCTGGCGGCGGCGGCGATGATGCCATCGACGCCCTGCCGCAACAGGATATCAATATAGTATTGCTCGCGTTCCAGCACCTCGCTGGTATTGCAAACCATCAAGCTGTAGCCATTGGCGATCAGCACATTTTCCACACCCAACATGATTTCGCCGAAGAAGGTATTGGTGACGTCGGAGACGATCAAACCAATGACACGGGTTCGTTGCGTGGTCAGGCTGCGGGCAGCCACGTTGGGTCGATAGCCGAGCGCGCGTATAGCGTCCTGCACGCGTTCTTTAGTGGCGTTTTCTACATAGCGCGTTTCGTTAATCACGTGCGAGACAGTGGCTTTCGATACGCCGGCTTGTTCAGCGACGTCTTGCATTGTTATGCGTTTCATCAAGGCCTTGTCCTTTGTGTAACGCGTTGCGCAACCGATTCCCTGAATGGTATCCGATAGCGCGGGAATCGTCAAATCGGCGCGTTTCCCGCGAGCCAGCCGCCGCGCGCGCGACATCCGCGTGGGATTCTCGGTCTGTTGCGGCGCGATTCCGCCTATGTTATAGTCCCTTCCGACCCGAGAAAATCATCGGGGTAACGGCAGTAGGAGATTTATCATGTTCCCCCGCAATGATTTTGAATGGACGCACCAGCAGCACTTCGGAGAGAAAAAACGCCGTCGTTTGAAGACGACGCTGAGCGCTCGCGTATGTATCATTCTCTTTGTCGCGGTTTCGCTCCTGTTATTTGCCGCGCATCAAGCAGCCAGCAGCTAGGAAGAAACCGCCCGCACATTGAACTGCGCGTTGAAACATGTGGACAGACGCCAACAAGAATCAAATGAAAACAGTCGCCGTTGAAGCAAAACAGCAGGCTCGCGCCACAGTCGTTGACGAGCCGAGAGCCAAGGATAATTGGGTCGTCGTCAAGGTGCATGTCGCGCCGATGTGCACCGAATACAAAGCCTTCGCCTCTGGCGCGAATCATGGTTTTTTCGGGCACGAAGCGGCGGGCGAGGTAGTGGCGGTGGCGCAGCCTGGCAAGGTAAAAGTCGGCGACCGCGTCGTGGCTATGCCAATGTCGCCCTGTGGGAGCTGCGCCTATTGCTTGGCGGGTGAATACATCCACTGCCAGGATTTGATCGACTTTGACGCTTATCACGGCAGCGACGCTGGCAAAGCGACGATGTCGCAATATCTGTTGAAACAGGACTGGATGCTGGCGCCGATTCCCGCTGGCATGTCTTACGAACACGCGTCGATGGCTTGCTGCGGTTTGGGACCGACCTTCGGCGCCTTTCAGTTGATGGCCCTGGACGCGCACGATACCCTGCTCATCACGGGTTTGGGACCGGTGGGGCTGGGCGGCGTGATCGGCGCCACTTACCGTGGCGCGCGCGTGATCGGCGTGGACGTGAACAAGTACCGCGCCGCGAAAGCGCTCGAGCTCGGCGCCGAAGCCGTGATTGACCCGACAGCTGAAGACGCGCTCGCGCAAATTCTGGCGCTCACCCGCGACGGGCGCGGCGTCGACAAAGCGGTGGATTGCTCCGGCGTGGTGGCGGCGCACCGCCTCTGTATAGACGCGACCCGGCGCAAGGGCATGGTCGCTTTTGTCGGCGAATGCGCCGATGACACGCCTGTGAAAATCAGCCAAGATATGATCCGCAAGGGCTTGCGCTTGATTGGGTCCTGGCATTACAACCTGGCGGATACGCCGCGAATGATGGCGATGATCAGCCAGGTCGGCGAGAAAATAGATCAACTCATCACGCACCGATTTGCGATTGATGATATTCAAAGCGCCTGGGAGACGCAGCTTTCCGGGCAATGTGGCAAAGTGATTCTGCAACCCTGGGAGGGAAGCGATGTATAAAACGGTGATTATCGGCGTCGGCGGCGGACGGGCGCATGGACATGCGGATGCCTACCAATATGTGAAGCGCGGCCGGGTGACAGCCGTCTGCGACTTGCGGTCCGCGCCATTAGACGAGTTTGCCGACAAATATGATGTGAAAGCGACATACACCGATTACCGCGAGATGTTCGAAAAAGAAAAGCCCGACCTGGCGCATCTCAGTACGCCGCCCAATGTGCGGCTGGAGGTCCTGGAAGCGGCTGAGGCGGCGGGCGTCCCGGCGGTCGTGGTGGAAAAACCGCTGGCGATACAGGGTGAGGATTACCTGGCAATCAGAGACTTCGCCGCGCGCAAGCCGAAACTCAAGGTCGCCATCAATCATCAATTGCAGTTTCATCCCTGCCGGCAGCGCTTGCAGCAGCTGGTGGCGGCGGGCGCCATCGGCGATATCCGCTTCATCGAAGCGAGCTCGGGCATGAACCTGGCATACCAAGGCACGCATTCCCTGCAGGCGATCGGCGCTTTTAACCCAGCGACGCCGACGACTGTCTTCGGGCAAGTAGCGGGCGCGCAGGGTTTGCAGCCCAATATCAAAGAGCATTACGCGCCCGACCAAAGTCTGGCGGCGGTCGCCTACAGCAATGGTTTGCAAGCCTCGCTGCGCTGTGGCGAGAACGCGCCGCGCGTGCCGCGAGGCGATGCCATCTATCAGCACAAGCGCATCGCGGTTTATGGCATGAGCGGCTATATCCACTGGACGATGTGGGGTTGGGAGACTTTCATCAATGGCGTCCATGACAGCGGCGAGCATGAGTACCCGGAGGAAGATGTGCTCGGCCAAGCGGGCTTGACCGAGGCGATGTTCGACTGGCTGGAAGATGACGCGGCGGTTCACCCGCTCAATCTGGAGCGCGCCTTGGTCGACTTCAACGTGATTTTGGCGCTTTACGCCAGTTCCCTCAAGCACAAGGTGCTCGAGTTGCCCTACGAGCCGGAAGCCAATCTGGTGGCAAAATTGCGCGACGCTCTCCAAGACTGACTTCTATGGAGCAGAAAGCAAACATTCTGATCGCCATGCGTCCGGCGCTCTACGACCAGTTGTTCGCGCCTGCGCAGCAAGAGCGGCTGCGCGCGCTGGGCAAATTGACGGCGCAGGCCGAAGCCGGCAACCTCACCCAGGCGCAGTTGGCGGCGATGATTCGGGCTCAGGATATCGTCATCACCTGCTGGGGCACGCCGAGTTTTTCCGATGCGGTGCTGGCCGCCGCCGACCGCTTGAAACTGATCGCGCATGCGGCTGGCACGATCAAGCGCTTGCTGCCGCCACCAGTCTTCGCCGGCGGCCGGCGGGTCACGCACGCCGCGGCGGCGATGGCAATTCCTGTAGCCGAGACGACCCTGCTGTTAATCCTGCTTTGCCTGCGCCGATTCCACAAGATTGACCGCGCCTTCAAAGAAGAGGGCTGGGCAAGCGCCAGAGCGCTGACGCCGGGCACAGAATTGGCGGGGACGCGCATCGGCGTCATCGGCGCGGGACATACCGGGCGCGAGCTTATCAAGAAATTGCAGGCTTTGGACGCGGAGCTGTGGCTTTGCGATCCCTACCAGAGCGAGCCGGAGGCGAGGGCTATGGGCGCGCGCAAAGTGGATCTGGAGGCGCTGCTGCGCGGATGCCCGGTCATCAGTTTGCAGGCGCCAGACACCGCCGAGACGCGGCGCATGTTGGGCGCGCAGCAGTTTGGCTGGATGCGGGACGGGGCGATTTTCATCAACACGGCGCGGCCCCGTCTGGTCGACCAGGAGGCTCTGCTGGCAGAGCTGCGGTCGGGGCGGATCAGCGCGGCGCTGGATGTCTTCGAGACAGAGCCGCTGCCAAATGAGAGCCTCTTCAGGCAATTGGACAATGTCATCATCAGTCCCCATATCGCTTCGGTCACGCATCAGGCGCGCCACCGCCAGGGAGCGATCATCACGGATGAGATAGACAGCTTCCTACAGGACGGGAAATTGCGCTACGAAGTCACGCGCGCTATGCTCGACACTATGGCATAAGTGTATAGGACGCAAGCGCGGGGTGAATCAAATGAGCGCATTGGCAGGCAAGACAATCATCGTTACTGGCGCCAGCAGCGGATTCGGCGAGGCAATTGCCATCGCTTGCGCGGCGGCGGGCGCCCAGGTCAGCCTGGTGGCGCGGCGGACCGAGATGCTGGAGGCAGTCGCTGCGGCGGCGCGGGCACAGGGCGGCGAGACTTTGGTCTGCCCGGCTGATGTCAGCGACGACGCCCAAATACAGGCGGCAGTCGAGAAAACGCGAGCGGCTTTTGGTCCGATTGATGTGCTGGTCAACAACGCCGGCACAAACATCGCGCAGCGTTCCATCACGGACACCAGTGCGCGGCAGTGGCGCGAGCTCATGGACATTAACTTGACCAGCGCCTACGTCTTCACCCGGGCGGTTTTGCCGGAGATGAAAGCGCGCGGCGACGGCTTGATCATCAATTTGGCGTCGCGAGCGGGCATGTTCCCCAGCATCGGCGCTGGCGTGGCTTACAGCGCCAGCAAAATCGGCATGGAAGCGCTCAACGCGGTCACGAACGAAGAAGGCAACGCCCACGGCGTGCGCGCCTGCCTCTTCAACCCCGGCGCGGGCAACACGCCCATTATCGACCGGCGGCCCGTCAAGTTCAGCCAGGAGCAAAAGCAGAAAATGATCCAGTCGGAAGATATCGCCGCCACAGTGGTTTTCATCGCGTCCTTGCCGCCGCGCGTCAATATCGACTTGATCTCCATGCTGCCGACCACAAGCTGAGCGAGGCGCGTGATGAATGAGCTGGCGATTTTCACCAAACCCTGGCAGCGCCTGCCCTTGCCGGAATTGGCGGCGCATATCAAGTCTTTGGGCTTCGACCTGATTGAATTGCCGGTGCGGCCCGGTTTTCAAGTCGAGCCGGAAAACATCGAGCGCGACCTGCCGGCAGCGGTCAAACTGCTCGCCGAGCGCGGCATCCGCGTCTTGAACGTCACGGCTGCCCTAGCCCTTGATGACGAGCGGCTGTACAGCGCCTGCGCCGCCGCCGGCATCAAGATGAACCGCGTCATGTTCCGGCAAGGACATACAGATTACTGGACTGCCGAAGCGCAAGCGCGCCGTCAACTCGACAGCGCCCTGCCCTTTTGCGAGCGATATGACCTGCAAATCGGCGTGCAGAACCACAGCGGCAAGTTCGTGCCGGTCAACGAAATGGGCGCTTACAATCTGCTCAAGGATTACGACCCGCGTTATGCAGCTGCGGTTTGGGACCCGGCGCATAACGCGCTTGAAGGCATGGACAGCGACGCCGCGCTGGATATTCTGGCGCCTTATCTTTGCGTGGTGAACCTCAAAAACGCCTACTGGCGGCGGGTGACAGGTCCCGAAGCCGAAGCCGCCGCGTGGAAGATCTACTGGACTTCTGGGGCGCAGGGACGCGCGTCCTGGTCGCGCGTGATCGCGAAGCTGAAAGCGATTGACTATCAAGGACCGATCTGTTTCTCGGCCGAGTACAGCGACGAGGAGCGGGTTGACGAGTTGATCGTTCAGGACTTGGCTTTTGCGGGGAGACTGCTGGCAGGGGGATAGCTGGGCGAATCAGCCCTTGATGCCGGAGGTCGCGATGCTCTCGATGAAGGCTCGCTGCAGCGCCAGCCGCATTGCCGCGCTCCGCCGCCGCGACGATTGTGAGATTCCTGCGGGAATTCTTCCAGGACGACGACATAATCGGATTGGAGGGCGTTAAAATCGTCGATGATGCCCAAGCGGCAGAAAATACGCCGAATCAATCGGCGCAACTGTGGCGCAAGTCTATTCGCTGTTGAGAAAAGGGGGACAGGTTACACCTGTCCCCCTTTTCTGCTCAAGGCTTATAGAGAAGGTCGCGCGGACCTAGCCGCCCAGGAGCGCGTTGGTCTGTTCGTGCGCGCTTTCCGCAACGACCGCGGCATCGCGTTCTTCGCCTGTCCAGAGCAGGTCGAAGTTGCTGATGAAGACCGATGTCTCCCACTCCAGATATTTCGGGTGGTAGGCTGGGTGGACGCCATCGCGCGCGCCCAAGACCGAGAAGGCGTAGTTGTAGTCATCCGCGTAGGAAGCGCCTTCCGGCGTCGCGCAATTATGGAACTCAGCCTGGCTGACCAGCGCCGCGCCCATAGTGGCGGTGCGGCAGAGGTGCGCCGGGTTAGCCAAGGAGAAGCGAATCAGCTCATAAGCCAAGTCGGGCTGCGTTGATGAGGAGGGAATGGCGAAGGCGGAACCACCAACGAATTGGAAGCGCCCGGCCGGTCCTGTCGGGGTTGGCGCCAGCGTCCAGTTGAATTCGCCGGCAATGAGCTCGTCCATGCGGGAGGCGGCGTCGTTCAGCGCGTAGTGCATGGCGACATTGCCGTTGGCGAAGAGCAATTCGGAGCCGAAGCCGGTAGCGGCGACCGCGTCAGCTGTCGGGTGCACGCCGTGTTCCCAGATAAGATCGGCGACGAATTGCAGACCGGCGATTGTGCCTTCGTCATTCAGACGGGACTCGGTGATTTCTTCATTCCAGTAGTCGCCGCCAAAGCTCTTGACGATCCAATAAAGGCCGCCGCCGCCAGAACCCGGGCTAGCCAGGTTGCCCAAGCCCCAGACATCGGTTGTGCCATCGCCATCGTTGTCTGCGGTAACAGCCAGCGCGATTTCCAGGATGTCTTCCCAGGTGCTTTCTTCAGTGGGAATTTCCAATCCCGCTTCTTCGAGAATATCAACGTTGACATAGAAACCGCCCGGCGCCCAATCATAAGGAATGGCATACTGTACGCCTTGATAGTTGAAGGCGTCGATCTGAGTGCCGACAAAGTTTTCGGGCCAGCCGGGGGGCGGGCAGGTTTCCAGGTAGCTGTCCAGCGGCAGCAGCCAGCCGTTTTCACCGAAGGTGTCGTTGCGGCTGTCGTGCATCCAAGCCATGTCTATTTCCGCGCCGCCAGCCAACTGCGCCGGCAATGTCGTCCAATAATCACCCCAAGCGACACCGGTATTGGGCACCTGCTGTACGTTGGGATAGTATTCGCCGAAAAACTCGTCAAAGACGAGCAGGAATTTGTCGACCTCGCCGGGACCTTCCCAGCCAGTGAAGTTAAAGGTTGCGGCGAGATCGCCATCAACCATGCCGCAGGTCCAGTCCATCATGTCGTCCTGGGCGCTGGCGGCGAAGCTGAATGAGAAAATGAGCAGCAGCGTGAGGAAGAGTGAAATTTTGCGGTTCATTGGAATGTCCTTTCGTTTTAAGAGAATACGAAAACGAGACTAGAAATTTGACGCTAGCCACCTCCTTTGATACCTGAAGTTACGATGCCGCGGACATAATACTTCTGCCCGAAGACAAATGCGACCAAAATGGGCAGCACAATAAAGGTTGCGGCCGCCATGATCAGATGCCAAGGCGTACGCATTGAGGATTGCGCTTGGAATGAATACAAGCCCAGGGGCAAGGTCTTGACATTGGGCGTCCCCAGCACAATCAGGGGCCACTGGAAGTTGTTCCAACTGCTGAGGAATGTAAAGAGAGCCAGCGTCGCCAGCGCTGGTTTGGTCAATGGCAGGATGATGCTCCAGTAGGTGCGGAAGAAGCCGCAGCCATCAATGCGGGCGGCGTCTTCCAGCTCCCGCGGGATCGTCACCATGAACTGACGCATCATGAAGGTGCCCCAGGGCGTGAAAAGGAAAGGGATGATGACGGCATTGAGGCTGTTGACCCAGCCGAGTCCGCGCATCTGCACATAGAGCGGGACAAGCAGCACGGTAAAGGGCACCATCAGCAGCGAGATATACAGCAGGAATATCTTGTCTCGCCCCGGGTAGCGCAGCCGCGCGAATGAATAGCCGGCCAAGCTGGCGGTGAAAAGCTGGCCCAGGACCACCAAGGCGGAAACGATCACGCTGTTCACGAAGAAGATGTTAAATGGGGTTGCCGTCCAAGCGTCGACATAATTGCTGAGTTGCAAGGTTTCCGGGATGAACGTGGGCGGCAGGCGATAGATTTCGCGGATGGGCTTGAGCGAGTTGGAGACCATCCAGGCAAATGGCAGAACAAAGATGATGCCCACCAAAGACAGGACTATATACACCAGCAGATCGTGCAGCCGAGCAGCCTCTTTTTGGCCAAAGCGAGGCAGGCGCTTGGATGGGCGAGCAGCTTTATTCATCGTCAAATCCATATACCCAGCGCCGCGCGAGCTGCCATTGCACGATAGTGATGATTAGAATGATGACAAAAAGAACGGCTGCCAGCGCCGCGCCATAACCCATCTTGAGGAACTTGAAAGCGCTATTGTAGATATAGAGGGTCAAAGGCGTGGTAGCGTCCGCGGGACCGCCATTCGTCAGTACGAGGAACTGATCGAAAGATTGGAAAGCGTTTATCAGCGAGGTGACGACGACGAAAAATAGCGCCGGCGACAGCATCGGCAGTGTAACAAAGCGCATCCGCTGCAAAGAACTGGCGCCATCAATGGACGCCGCTTCGTAATACTCTTCCGGGATGCCCTGCAAACCCGCCAGCAGAATCAACATTGCCAAGCCGATGCCCTGCCAATTGCTCATGATGATGACAGCCGGCATTGCCCAGGCGGTGTGAAATATCCAGTTGGGTCCGTCAATGCCAAACAAGCCCAGTATATAATTGACCAAGCCCACCTCTGGCTGGTACATCCAGCGCCAGATTGTAGCGGCAGCCACAGTCAATGTGATTTGCGGCAGGAAGTAGACCGTGCGAAAAAAGACAATGCCGCGCATCTTGCGGTTGAGCGCCAGCGCCAGCCAAAAAGCGATAAAGATGCCGGTGGGCACAGCCACAAAGGTGTAATAAAAGCTGTTGCCGAGCGATTTCCAAAAGAGCCTGTCGTTGACCATGGTATCGAAGTTCTTCAAGCCGACGAATTCCGGCGGCTTTGAAAGACTCCAGTCCGTGAGCATAATGTAAAAGGCGAAGAGAATCGGGAAAAGCATGAAGAAAATGAAGCCGACCAGGTTCGGCAGCAGGAACAGATAACCGGCGATCGACTCTTCCCGGCGCAAGCCCGTGAAGGCGCTCCGGAACTCACGTATATTCGCCGCCCAGACGGACTCGCCATCGCGCTTTGATTTTAGCGCCGCAGCCACAGATCGCCTCCCTCGGCATTATATTGCGGAGATCCAAGGTCAATCATCTTCCCGAATACCAATGCAGGTAATGCTGCGGTCATGCGTCGGGCCCTTAACTCCGCATTTGCTGGCCAGCTACTAAAAGCCATAAAACCGATTACGCAACCGATACAATAATCTATCACGCGGATTTAGCTCTGTCAAACCGCTGCCGCGCAGGTCCGATTGTGTCCGTCTTTGCGCCGGCTCTGTCAGCGCCAGAATATCATCAACGCCTCACCGTGATTAAGGCATTCGCCACTATGTCGTCCACGACGCTGTATTCGCCGTCATTCCAGATGATAGTTAAACGCTGTAGCACTGTGCCGGCCGGAAAGCCGAAATGAACGCGGCCGGGATCGCCCGACAGGTAGCCGCTGGATACGGTTACATCACGGCGATAGACGCCTGCGCTGGTCTCGAGAAACAACTGCGCGCCGACGCCCCCGCTGGCGGAACCCGTCCAATGCAGATCGACCTCGATGCTATCCCCGCCACAGAGTTGATTCTCGAAGACTTTCGCCGGCGCGTTCAAGTTATTCACAAGCGCGTCAAGATCGCCATCGTTGTCCAAATCCGCCAGGGACATGCCGCGTCCGCTGGCTTTGTCGTTGAGCGCCCAGTTTGGCTGCGCCGCAAATCGCGCGCCAGCCAGATTGCGATAGACCTGATTTTCTTCTACCAGCTCGTTGCCCGGCAAGTGCGAGAACAACTCCCGGGAAATCATGCCGTTGACGACGTAGAGGTCCTGGAAGCCGTCGTTGTCCAGATCGCCGAATTTTGTCGACCAGCTCCAGCCGGTGGCCTCCAAGCCCAAGCGCGGCGCGATATTATGCAACAAGCCCGCGCCGCCGGCGTAAAGCACGTTTTCCATGATCTGGGGATCGTCCGCATCGTGCGGCATCGCCATCATCATGTCCATCACCGGTTGCCACTGCGCCTGCGTTTCCGCGTCATCGGCATAAGGTTTCATATCCACAGCATAGATCTCGACGCTGCCATCATTGTCCAGGTCAGCCGCGTCATAGCTCATGGTGCTGTGCGGCATCACCGGCGGCGGCTGCTGCTCCTGCCAGTTGCCGTCTGCAAATGTGAAGTAACGGTCGGGCACAGCGAAGTCGTTGCCGATGATAATTTCCTGGTCGCCGTCCGCGTTGAGGCTCGTAAGCAAAGCCAGGGTATTGGAGCGGTTGGCGAGGCGCGTCGCCTGGAAGCGATCTTCATCGCCATCATCAATATGTTCGTAATAGATCAAGCCCGATTTCGGCGCTGATTGACCCAGGATCATTTCATTTTCAACATCGTAGGAGCCGGTGAGCAAATCGAGATCGCCGTCGCGGTCGGCATCAAGCCAGTTCATGGCGTAGCCGATATAGCTGACGCCCCGCAAAACCTGGATAGCGAAACCGGTGCCGGCTTGATTGCGCCAATAAAGCGGCGCGGTTGCCTGTTGTGTGAAGACGATATCAAGCCAGCCGTCGCCGTCGACATCGACGGTGGCGACTGCGCGCGACGGGGCTCGGGAGGGAAGCGCCTGCTTTCGAAACTGTAAGTCCCCCTCATTCCAGAAAACAGCGTTGTCGCCGGCCAGATTTGCCAGCACGAGGTCCAGCAAACCGTCATTGTTCAAGTCATCAACTGCCAAACCCGCGCCATTGCTGTCGTAGTATCCGATGGGCATGGCAGTGGGCGTCGTGATATGGTCCAGTTCATGCGCCAGGAATCGCCCGGAGCAATCTTCGGCGCGCCGCAGCGCAACAGAATCCACCGACACTGGAACATAGACGCGCAGCGCCAAAGCGACGTTCGCGCCGCCGAGCGTCAGCGCCAGCGCAATCAAGCGAAACAGCCAGCTGCGAATCATGTTGTGACCTGATGTTTGGCGGATAGTGCCAGAAAGATACCATCAGCTCGGGGGAATGGCAAACCTGTGTCGCGCGCGTTTGAAGATAGGGCTGGCCCGCGGATTCCGGGCGGAGGCGGCGCGCAAATGAAAAGCGCCCCTTCCACGCGCTGGCGGAAGAGGCGCTCATTTGCTGTTTGATGCGCTGGATTAGGCTTCGGCTTCGGATTGTTGCGCTTCGAGATCGGCCAGCGCGGGCATCAACTGTTTCTTGGAATGGACGCCGGTCGCGCCGTCCGGGCGGGTGCCGCGCGAATCCAGACTTTGCAGGTTGCCCTCGCCATCATAAGTCCGGACGGCAAAGCGATACTCGCCTTCCTGGAAGCGCCAGTCGTAGCGCCACAGCACCCAGGTCAGTTCCGAGAGCGGCTGGCGCAGCTTCGCTTCTTGCCATTCGCCATCGTTGACGCTGACTTCGACGCGGGAGATGCGCTTGGCGCCGGCATAGGCGATACCGCCGATAGGCACGACATAGCCCTCGTCGTCCTTGAGGATGGCGCTGGTCGCCACGGTATCCACAACCGAGGTCGGGTTCACCATCGCTTCAACGCTCCAGCCGCGGCGCACCCAGTAACCCTCTTGCCAGCTATCGACGAATTCGATGCTTTCGATCCACTTGGGCTGCTTCATGCCATAACGATCGGGGATGTAGATGCGTAAGGGGAAACCATGCTTCTGCTTCAAGGGTTGGTCGTCCCATTCGTATGCGAACATGATGCGGTCGTCGGCGTTGATGACATCGAGCATGACATATTCATCGAAATTGTCGGCTCCGGTGATTTTCAGCGCGACGGCATCCGTTTGCGGTTTCACTAATTCGAGGAAGTCGCTCATGCGGAAGCCCGACCATTTGGTGGTGCTGATGAGCGTTCCGCCAATGCGGTTGCTGATGCAAGACAAGGTGATGAAGCGGTCGACCCGCTCGAAATTGTCGTAGAGATCGCTCAGCGACAAGCTGACCGGATTGTCAACCAAGCCCGTTACGTCCAGCCGCCACTCGCCGGAATCAATCACCGGCGGGCGCGAACTGATGTCGATGCGATAGTGATTGTCAAGCGGCGTGTATTCGGGGCGTGTGCCTGGGGCCGGCTCCATATTGCCTTCGAGGTTGGGCAGGACATCGCCCTCCGACGCGCCCGAGGCGTCGCCGGCGACTTGCCCTTCGCCCGGACGATTGCCGATGAAAGCGCCCAAGCCAGCGCCGATGACCGTCAAGACGGCGCTGGCGCCGCCGACGCGCACCATGAATTGGCGGCGATCGAGAGCCTCGACAGTGATCGTCTCGCCCGTCTCTTCGTCAATCTTGGTTTTCGCGCCGCTATGCGCGAGCGTGTTATAGACCCAGTTGGCGGCGACGCCCCAAAGGGCGAAAACCAATCCCACCCAGATGACCTGGGCGCCGCTTGGGGCGGTGGCGGTCAGATTTACCTGAAGGGAAATCATCATCATGACCGCCCCCAAGCCAACGCCCAGCATCAAGCCCGGGTTGAGATTGCGCGCGCGGGTTTTGCTGCGATTCAAGACCCCGTAAAAGACCGCGATTGCAACCAGCCCGAGCGCGAGGAAAGCGCCCAAGCCCATCAACTGTTCGGCGGTCTTGGCGGCGACAGATGTTTCGCCCAAGTTAAAGGCGATGATCATATCCACCATCATATCAATGCCGAAGGTCAGCAGCGCGCCCGGCAAAACCCGCGAAACAAAATCGAAGACATCAAAGGGGATAAAGGGCAGTCCGACCAGTTGATCGGCCAAGAATAACACTGAAGTCAGCGTCAGCGTCAGCAAAGCGCCGACTAATGCCCCATGCCAAATTGTTGGTTTTCGTATAGTATCCATCGTTCTTTTCGCTCTCCCTTAAGCGCAGATGAATGTATTATAGCGGGAAAATTAAGGATTTCTATTTCCAAGACATTACGGCGCGCTTACAAATCACGAAATCAAGATTGATCGCGTGAACCTGGACTTTCTTGTAATTGGCAAAGGATGCGGATGGCGCGATGAGTGAGCCAGATGAGTGAGCCAGATGAGTGAGCCAGATGAGTGAGATAGATGAGTGAGCTAACGGAACGGCTGCAAAAGGAATCGGCGGACAAGGCGATCTATCGCCAAGTCCTTGATCACGCGCTGGCATATCTCGACTCACAGCGGGACCGCCCGCCTTTCCCGACTGCGCCGGCCCTGGACGCTTTGCGATGCTTGCACGAGGCATTGCCGGATGGACCCGGCGAAACCAGCGATATCCTGCGGCTGCTGCACGAGATTGGCGTGCCGGCGGCGGTTGCCCAGGGCGGGGGACGTTACTTCGGTTTCGTCAACGGCGGCTTGATTCCGGCGGCGCTGGCGGCGAGGCTGCTGGCCGATGTTTGGGATCAAAACGCGGCATTGCAGGTCATGTCGCCGATTGCCGCCAAGCTGGAAGCGCTCTGCGAAACCTGGCTGCTTGACCTGCTCGAGCTGCCAAAAAGCAGTGCGGCGGGATTTGTCAGCGGGACATCGACGGCAAGCCTTTGCGGCTTGCTGGCCGGGCGCAACGCCATCCTGGCGCGGCAGGCCTGGGATGTCGCCGAGCGCGGGCTCTTCGGCGCGCCGCCCTTGCGTCTTGTCTTGAGCGAAGCCGCGCATGGCAGCGTCTATAAAGGGCTGTCGATTCTCGGCATTGGCGCAGCCCAGATCGAAGTTGTGGCTGCCGACGAACAGGGTAGGTTAGATGCGCGGCAGCTTCCCCAACTGGACAAAACAACGCTGTTGGTCCTGCAGGCGGGCAACGTCAACAGCGGCGCCTTCGACGACTTCGCGACCATTTGCGGCGCGGCGCAGCGAGCCGGGGCTTGGGTGCATGTCGACGGCGCCTTTGGTTTGTGGGCTCGCGCTTGCCGGGCGACAGCGCAGCTTGCGGCAGGCGTCGAGCAGGCGGATTCCTGGTCCGCCGACGCCCATAAGACGCTCAACAGCCCTTACGACTGCGGCATCATATTCTGCAGAAATCGCGTGACGCTGGCGCAGGCATTGCAAGCGGCTGGCAGCTATCTTCACTTCAGCGAGGCGCGCGACGGCATGCTGTATACGCCGGAGATGTCGCGGCGAGCGCGCGGCATCGAGCTGTGGGCGCTGCTGAAAGCCCTGGGCCGCGCCGGCGTCGATGAACTGGTGGCGCAGCTCTGCGCGCGGGCGCGACAATTCGCCGACGAGCTGGCAATGCGCGAGTTCCGGATTCTGAATGAGGTCGTATTCAATCAGGTGCTGGTGGCTTGCGAGGGACCCGATTTGACGCGGAAAACCCTGCGCGCGCTGCAAGCCAGCGGCGAATGCTGGTGCGGCGGGTCGGAATGGCGCGGAGAACCCGTGATACGCATCAGTGTATGTTCCTGGGCGACAACGGAAGCCGATGTGCGGCGGTCGGCAGCGGCTTTTGCGGCGGCGCGCTCACGGGCTTTATCGATGAGTTAGCGCCGCCGCGGTCGGTTCGATTGGATATAGGCAAACGCGGCTAGAAATTATCAAGCTAATTCAAATCGCCCGGCGCAATTTTGCCGACGCAGCGCCGCAGATGCTGCGAGCGCTTTCCATCGCTTGATTCGAAGGTGAACTTAATCCAGCCCTGCATGCCATCATCGCTAAAATGCGAGTGTCCCGTTTTCACATTCTTCACCTTGCCGGACGAACCGCGCGCATAAGCCCAGCCCCGCCCACTGGCTGTAATCATGTAATGCGCGTTGTTATTTGCCGCGAATCCCCAGCATTTTTTCTCCCCTGACCAGCCGTGGGCGGCGGCGGCCAATAGCCCCAGCGACATCACGAACAGCAACGCTAGCGGCAACCGGACACGTTTGGCAAAATTCATTGCGTTCATCTGAATTTCTCCTTTGCGCTTGTGGTAAATGCATGATGAACTGCGGACCTAAGCAGGCAATGAATTAATGTTCAGAAAACGATTAGTGATAGTCAGATTGATCCGATTTCTTGTATAAGTGGCATATTACGAAAAACAATGACAGCTATAAATCTAACCATGCTATTTGCCGACACCTGTGTATAATAGCGCTCACCAGCCATATAGTGGATGTATTGGGAGTAGAAAAGCCGTGTCCTCAACAAACCGCCTCAAGGAGTTGCGGGGGCAGATTGACCCGATCAATCTGGAAATCCTGGAATTGCTCAACAAACGCGCCGAAATCGCGCTGGAAATCGGCAAGGTTCTGCAAGAGATGGGCACGCGCAATTATGACCCGCAGCGCGAAGCCAAGATGCTCACTGCGCTGCAATTGGCCAATGAAGGTCCTTTCAGCAACGAAACTATTTCTAAGCTCTTCCATGAAATTTTTCGCGCTACCTTGCACCTAGAAGAAAGCGACGCGCGGGAGAAGATCCTGGTGCAGCGCAAAGCGCCGGATCAACACACGATTATCGAGTTCGGCAATGGCTTGCGCCTGGGCAATGACAGTTTCGAGATTATCGCCGGTCCCTGCGCCGTGGAAAGCTATGAACAGATGGACCAGGTTGCGGCGGCGCTGGCGCGGCGCGGCGTGAAGATGATCCGCGGCATGGGTTACAAACCGCGCACCTCGCCCTACGACTTCCAGGGCATGGGCGAAGAGGGCTTGAAGATCGCCCGCCAAGCGGCCGACAAATACGGGCTGGTCGTCATCAGCGAAGTGCTGGATCTGTCGCTGATACCCATGATGGATGAATATGTCGACGCCTTTTGGGTGGGCGCGCGCAACATGCAGAACAGCTTCTTGCTACGGGCACTGGGCAAGCAAAGCAAGCCCGTCTTGCTCAAACGCAGCTTCGGCGCCACATTGAAGGAATACATTTACGCCGCCGAATACATCATGGCAAGCGGCAACCACCAGGTAATCCTCATGGAGCGCGGCATCCGCACCTTCAGCGAATGGACGCGCAATACGCTGGATATCAGCGCTGTGCCACTGCTCAAGCAGGAAACGCACCTGCCGGTCATCGTCGATATTTCGCATTCGGCCGGACGCCGCGATATCGCCAATCCACTGGGGCGCGTGGCGCGGGTCAGCGGCGCCGACGGCTTGATGGTGGAAGTCCACCCCAACCCCGATGTCGCCATGTCCGACGCCAAACAGCAACTCAATCTGGACCAGTTCAACCAGTTGATGGACGAGATCGAAGCGACCTCGGTGCGCAAAAAACAGCCAGCGATTTAACCAGGCTCGGCGTCCCGCTCTACCCGCTCTGCCTGCTCTAATTGAATGGGACAGAAAAAACGAGCATCTGATGAAATCCCCCTGTACAGTTGTTTAGGGGGATTTTGTTTTTTTTCGAGCAGCCGGTCAAGGATATGCGCTGGACTATCCACAAGTTTGCGCCCCATGCCCCGAGACCTGACAACGAGTAAAGCATATCAGAACAGAAGTCGAGCGATGCGCAGGCAACTTGTTAAGAAAAAACTACTTGCGGTCTTAGCCATCGCAATCATCGCGCGGCTGGGCGCGCTTTTCGCGTTCCCCGCAATCTTCGCCTTCAGCGAGCCCGGGGGCGAGGTTCATGGCTCGGTCGCCTATGACGCCTACGCCTTGAACCTGATCGAGACCGGCGTCTACGGCCGCGAGCCGGGCTTGCCGGATTCGATTCTGCCGCCGCTTTACAGTACGCTGCTGGCGCTGATCTACACAGTCTTCGGGCGCAGCTATGTCGCCGTTGGCTTGATACATACACTCTTGGATGTCTGCGCCATCGCCCTGCTTTTCGACATCGCGCGCAGGCTCTTCCCGGGGCGGCGCGGCGAATGGATCGGCGCGCTCAGCGCGCTCTTCTTCGCGCTTTATCCTTATCTGATCTTCCAGAATCTCACGCTGAATGACACCGCGCTCTGGATTGCATTGCTGCACCTCTTCCTCTGGTTGATGATACTGCTGCGCGGACAGGAAAGGGAAAATCGCCGGACCTTCGCGCTGGCCGGCGCCGCTGGCATCGTCCTGGGCATATCCGCTCTAGCGCGGGCGCTATTGCCGCCTCTGGCGATTCTTATGGCGCTCTGGTTCCTATTCCGCTTGAGCTGGCGGCAGACCCTGCTGCGCCTGTTGCCGGTAGCGCTTGTCAGCGTCCTGGTCTTGCTGCCCTGGCTCGTCCGCGGCGCGGCGATTCACGGCGGCTTCGTGGCTGTGGCGCTCAACGGCGGCGAAAATCTCTATCAGGGCAATAATCGACAGACCGTGCCCATCTTCCGCGCCGGCTACGACGTACAGTGGTCGAGCCGCCCGCCCGACGCGCCGAAGACCGACGACCCCTATCTCAATAACCAAGTATTGCTGAACGCGGGCTTGCGCTATCTGCGGGAGAATCCCGGGCGCATACCCGAACTGCTCTGGGTGAAATTCTGGGTTTACTGGAACCCGCAGGTGACACCGCTCAAGAACCTGCGCCAGGGCGAAGTCTTGCGCGTGACCGATGCCGGCGTCCTGCAGATCATCAGCGAGGGCTATTCTCACACAGGCGTCAGCGCTGCCAACGCCGCCTATCAAGACGACAGCTTATTCGCTGTGGTCGGGCGCAACCTGCATATCGTCTATTTTGGCGGCTTGTGGCTGCTGGCGCTGGTCGGCGCCGTCATCAGCTGGCGCGACTGGCGAGATCTGAGTCTGCTGTTCTTTGTTCAGATCAGCCAGACGGCGGTCTATCTGCTCTTCCATCCCTCGACGCGCTATCGCTCGCCCACGGATCCGCTGCTCTTTGTTTTTTCGGTGCTGGCAGTGGTTTGGATTTGGGACTGGTGGCGGGAAGCGCGGAATAATAACTTGCGATGATGATACATTTGTTCTATACTTGGGCAATACGCGATACAAAGGAGCGAGCATGAACAAACAGCATCCGCCCAAGGGCATCGAGTGGACGCGGATACGTACTGCTGAAGGCAAAGAATTGCCGGGCTACACATGGAATCCCACTGGTGGTTGCTTCCACGGCTGCACCTGGAAAATGCCTGACAGGTCAATCACCGAGTGTTACGCCAAGACCATCGCCGAACGCTTCACCCGCGCCTATCAGCATGGCTTCGAACACCATTACTGGCGTCCGCACAATCTTGACGCGCCGCTCAAAGTAAAGGAAGAATCAGGCATATTCGTCGGCAGCATGGCGGATTTGTTTGGGCATTGGGTGCCGGAAGAGCAGATTCGGCAAGTATTGGATGTCATGGAACGCGCGAACTGGCATACTTTCCAGACGCTGAGCAAATACCCAATTCGGCTGCCGAAATTCGGCCGCTTTCCCGAGAACGTCTGGGTGGGCGTGAGCTTACCAGCCGGGCATCTGATGAGCGAGACCGGTGGCGCGCGGGCGCTCAATGCTTACCTGCGGCACATGCAGAAGATTGATGCGAAAGTGCGGTTTATGAGCGTCGAGCCACTCTGGTTTGATGTGGTGCCTGTGTTTGAGACCTGGTTGCTTGAAGAGGGTCAACTGCCATTCGAGTGGGCGATCATCGGCGCGGCGTCGAATGGGAGCCGAGTGTTTCAGCCGGATGAGGGGTGGACTGCGAATTTGATAGGATTACTAAACGAGCAGCATGTGCCGATCTTCTTCAAAGGCAATATGGAATGGGAAGTTTGGTACCAGTCTTTTCCTGAAGTGGCCTGATTTGGGCGGTTGTTAGAGAAGTCTGGGCTGATTAACTTCCTCAACTGCACCATTCCAAAACTTGATGCCCAGGTCGTGCTTGCTGGCAAATATCATAGTGTAAATTTGAACGTTGCGCTGATTCCTAAATTCCCTTTCTTGCCGTTCGGTTTGCACATATCCCATGGCGATAAGCCGGCCCAAATAAAAGTCTATCAACTCTCGTCTTACCACTGGGCCACCATGGCGGCGAGTTCGCTGGTAAATTGATCGCCATTCGCGAGTTCCGAAGAACTTGTCAAATATAGTATCCTCTTCGCGATCAACGTATTTTCCAGCATTGCGTGTAATTCCACTGGTAGAGAAGTTTATAATCAGATCCATGCGATTCAGACTGGCAAGTTTTTCGACTGTTGTCCATTCGACCTCCAGCCCCTCGGGATCTAGAAAAGCCAAATTCAGACTTGACCACTTACCGGGCAAAAACTCTCTGTCCATTTGACTGATGTGTTCAACAATATAGTCCACTGCAATGTTGCAGTCTTCGTGAAACAGTTTCCCGCCTGATCGACGATCACTTAGATCTACTCGCGTCTTTAGTGCTTGAAACTCGTCATTTGCCATTTCAACCAAGAACACGTTGCTAAACGCATGTTCGGTTGAGAGAGCCAGCAATGGTGACCCAAGCATAATATCGCCGCTTGGGCTAAAGCCGTTCTTGCCGGGACCGGCCTGCAAGTCGATGTAATTCAGCGAGCGCCAATTCTTGTCTTTCATTGAAGTCGTGAATCGGGAAATGTAGCCCTTAAGAATCGACAACTTATCTTTGGCATAATCTTGGCTGTTGCGAGTTGGCAGGCCATCTTCTTCATCTCTTAAATATAGGTGCGACAACGACTACTCCTTTCCTGTATGCAAATAAATATTATACATAAATTCAACTTTCACAACCACCTATCCCCGATCCGGCGACATCAAATCCCAGAACCGACTCAGCAAATAGCGGTACTTCATCCCATGACTCAACAGCGCCATCGTCAGCAGGAACAAGACCGCTATCGCCACGATCAGCAGCGAGCCGTCGCCGCCATCCCAAGCCGGCGGCTTGAACTCGTAGAGGGCTGGATAGGCGTACATGACCAGGATGGTCAGCGTGGTTAGCACGCTGGTCAGCAGGATGACGCGCCAGTGCCGCAAGAAGCTGCGCGGCTGATAAAGATTGATGCCTTGGACATGCCAGGTGATCAACATGCCGTAGAGCGCCACCATGATGGTGATGTTCGAGCGCGTCAGTTCCAGGTCGCCATCGCTGCTGATCCAGGTAATGAGATACAAAATGGTCATGATCACCGCGCCGATAAAACCCATGGTGAAGATGTAGTCCATCACGTCGCGGCGGAAGCGCGCCATGTACTGCGGGCGCAGCCAGCCGAAGGCGATGAAGGTCGCCGGCAGGTTGACCGTGCCGAAGGTGGCCCAGCTAATCTGCACCGGCGTGATCGGGAAAGGCAGCGCCATAAAAGCGATGAATATGAAGAAGGCGATATTGTAGAAGTTGCGCACCAGGAACATCTTCATGGTGCCAAAAATGGTCTGCGTGGTTTCCTTGCCCTCGCGGAAGGCGCGCGGCAGCGTCGACATGGCGTTGTTGAGCAGCACAATATCGGCGACATCCTTGCTGATCTGCGTGCCGTCGTTCATGACGATAGCGAGGTTAGCCGCTTTCAGCGCCGGCACATCGTTGACGCCGTCGCCGACCATCGAGACGTATTCGCCGCCCCGCCGCAGCGACTCGACGATGCGCTGTTTGGTATCGGGCTCGACGCGGGCGAATACCTGCGACTCGCTGACGGCGCTGGCGAACTCGGTCGCGCCCATTGCCTCGAGTTCGGCGCCGGTATAAGCGCTGTCAACCGACATGCCAGATTCCCGCGCGATTGCCCGCACCGTTTCCAGGTTGTCGCCGGAAATGACTTTGAGCTTCAAGCCTTCGTCGCGGAAGGCTTGCAAGGTGTCTTGAATATCGTCGCGAATCTGGTCGCTCATGACAATCAGCGCAAGCGGCTGGACCAGATCAGCGACCTCAATGGCATCGGCGGCTGGCGCGCCCCCCATGCGCGCGAAAGCCAGGACGCGCATGCCGTCCCGCGCCAGCGCCTGAGCATGGGCGAAGTGCGGTTCTGACGGGCGCAAGAGCCGCTCCGGCGCGCCCAGCAGCAGCGTCGAATCCGTGAACTCCACTGCAGCCCATTTGCGCAAAGAGGAGAAGGGGATCTCTCGCTGCTTGGGGGGATAGCCGTCTACCTGGACGACGCCCTGGATATAACGCTCGATGGCTTGGGCGGTGTTGTTCAGGTGCGCCAGGTTCTTCAGGTAAATGTACAGGTCATGATGGACCGCGCTGATATCAGCCGCGCCAATTTCAATGATCTCGTGCACGGCGAGCTTGTTCTGGGTCAGCGTGCCGGTTTTGTCGAAGCAAAGCACGCTGGCGTTGGCCAGCGATTCCACGGCATTGACGCGCTGCACCAGCGTCTGCTGCCGGCTGATCTTGACCGCGCCGATAGTCAGCGAAAGAATCGCCACCAGCACCAAGCCCTGTGGCACCAGGCTGGTGGTGAAGACAACGGCGTTGCGCACGATCTCCAGGAAGGCATTGTCAATCAAGAAACCGGTGATGAAGATCAACGGCACAAAGACGAACATAATCAAGACGGTGACTTCGACAATGATATCGATCTTGATTTGCGTCGGCGTTTTGACGATCTTGTATTGCTTGGCGATGGTGGAAAGTCGATTGATATAGCTTTCCGCGCCGACTTTGCTGGCGCGCATGACGCCGGCGCCGGCGGTGCAAAAGGAACCGGAGTAGACGTCGGCGCCGGGCGCTTTGCTGATGGCGTCCGATTCGCCGGTCAAGAGCGATTCGTCCATTTCCAGTGAATCGCTCTGGACGATCTCGCCATCGACGACCAAGCGATCGCCCGGTTCGATGCGGATCATCTCGTCCTTGACCACCTTGCGCATCGGCACGTCGATCCAAGCCCCGTCACGCAGGCAAGGCACGTTCTGCTCGCTCAGCGCCGCCAGCCGATCGAGTTGGCGTTTGGCGTTGAATTCCTGAATCATGCCAAAAATCGTATTCGAGACAACGCTGAAGCCGGCGAAAATCGCCGTGACATAATCCCCTAGCAGAATCACGCCAATCAATAAGCCACCCAGGACGATGTTAAACAGATTCAGCACGTTCTCGCGGAAGATGTCCCAATAGCTGCGCCCGACGCGCGCTTCATAGTCGTTGCTTTCGCCACGGCTCAGGCGTTGCCGCACATCCGCGCTGCTCAGCCCGACAAGGGCTTCCGTTTCAGCTTGCCTTCGTTCGCCGACGCTTTGCATTAATTTTTCGATTCTCGCTGCCGATTCTTTATGTTCTACGCAGGCAATCCATAATTGATGTATCCTGCAGGATGCAAGCGGCAGCATTTTATCAAGGATGCCTGGTTTTGCGAAGTCACTGCGAAGCCAATGAGAAGCCGATGAGAAGCCGAAGCGAAGCCAATGTGAAGCGCGTGGGCTAATCGCTTCACAACAAATATATGTCGAAACTCACATAAATCTGGCAAAATGCAGGGGGCGTCTCGTGAGAAGCCCAGGTAAAATGACCTTCAATCTGCGGGCGCTTCAACGGGTCGCGCAGACCGCGAAGACAGTGACCCCCGACACGGACCGTCAAACGTCACCTCGCTCAAAGGGAATATGATGATCGAAATTGCTGAGTATTTAGCCCCGAACCATTCTTTACTCTGGGACATGGTCGCCCAATGCGGCCTGAGCAAAGTGGTCGGCGCCATGGATCTGCGCGCGCCCAGCGGCGGCGAAGCGCCCTGGTCATACACATCGCTGCTGCGCGCGAAGAACGCCTACGCCGATCATGGCTTCGAGCTTGTTGTGCTCGAGAGTCGGCCCCCGCTGGACAAGGCGAAGCTGGGCTTGCCGGGCCGCGACGAGCAGATCGCCAGCGTCTGCGAACTTATCAGCAATATGGGCGCCTTGGGCATCGGGGTATGGTGTTATGAATGGATGCCGGTGATGAACTGGACGCGCACCTCGACCACCATCCGCTCGCGCGGCGGCGCGCTTGTGACCGGATATGATCACAGCCAGATGATCAAAGCGCCCTTCACGGAATATGGCGAGCTCAGCGAAGAACAGCTTTGGGACAACCTGCGATATTTCCTGGAAAAAGTGCTGCCCGTCGCGGAGGCGGCGCGCGTGAAATTGGCGATGCACCCCGACGACCCGCCGCTTTCGCCCATCCGCGGCTTGGCGCGCATCATGCGCAGCGTGGAGAATTTCGAGCGCTTGCTCGAGCTCGCGCCCAGCCCGATGAACGGCATCACCCTGTGCCAGGGCAATTTCACGCTGATGACGGATGACTTGCCGGCGGTCATCCGCAAGTTTGCGGACAAGATCTTCTTTGTACACATGCGCGATGTAGCGGGTGAACCCGAGAAATTCCAAGAGACCTTCCACGATGCGGGCAAAACGGACATGGTCGCCTGCATGCGCGCCTATCGCGACATCGGTTTCGACGGCGTGCTGCGGCCCGATCATGTACCGACGATGGCTGGCGACGACAACAAGAACGCCGGCTACTCGGCAATCGGGCGGCTATTTGCCATTGGCTACCTCAAGGGGATTCGGGAAGCGGTTTACCAGGGGGATCGTCAGATCTAAGTTTGCGCTGACTTATGGCACATTCTCCTGCCGGCGCACCAAACGGTTGTCGATCATAATCCATGAGATTATCCCGCTTAACAAACAAAAGGCGGCGCTGACCCAAAGCAAGACATTATATGCGGCTACATGAGAATCGCGAATCGCCGCCTCGACATGCGCTTTTTCGGACGGGCTCAGCGACTCGGGGATGGTCGTTTCCCCCAAGTCCACCGAGGCAATTTGCAGCTGGAGCTGGCTTGTCGCGGGCAAATCTCTCACGTTTGGGTTGTTCAACAGCACGGAAGTGAATATGGACAGGGCAAAACCGCCCATGACAGCCACCGAGAGCACCTGCCCCACACGTGACAGCGTGTTGCTGATGCCGGAGGCGATGCCGGCTTTCTTTTCCTCAACCGATTCCAGCACGGCGACGGTCAAGGGCGCCAAGGTTGTTCCCAGCCCCATGCCGGCCAGGCATACCGGCAGGAAAAACGTTTTCCAGTAGTCCTGCTGCCCCCCCGTGATGCCAACCATAGCCAATAATACAAAGGCGATAAATGTGAGCGCGTGGCCCGCGACAATCGGTTTTCGCGGACCATAGCGGTCAACTATGCCGCCAATATAGGCGGACGACAAGAGCATGAGTATCGTCATCGGAAAAATCGCAATGCCGACGAAGGACTCGCTGTAACCTTGAATCTGTATCATATTTAGCGGAATGTAAATCAGAACGGGTCCTACAGAAAAATACAGCAGGAATAGAGCGAGATTGCCGCCGCTGAATGTCCGCGTTCGAAACAGAGTCAGCAATTCACGAGCGTGCTCGTGGGTTTCCACCAACACAAACAAGATCAAAGTCACGATGCCGAAGACGAGGGATAACAAGATTGAGGAATGATTGAAGCCGAGCTGTGGCGCTTCGAGGAAACCGTGGGTCAGCCCGAGTAATGATAAGGTAATCAGCAGAGCGCTCAACCAACCCATGACAGGTATAGAATCTTTGCTGTAAGTTTCCGGCACATAGCGCCATAGCACCCAAGCGGCCGCGACGCCGAAGGGGATTTGCACATAAAAGATCATGCGCCACAAGCCCATCTCCGTCAGAACGCCGCCGATAAATGGACCCAAGCCGCTGGAGAACAACGTAAAAGCCGACCAAATGCCGATTCCCCAGCCATGCCTGTCGCCGCTGAAATGCGCGGAAACGATGGCCAGGGTACAAGGCACGATCATCGCGCTGCCAATGCCTTGGGCAAAACGCGCCAGTATCAAGATCTCGACAGATGGCGCAATACCGGCTATCAGCGAGGCAATGCCAAAGAGCAAGATACCCAGCATACAAATATGGTTGCGGCCAAAACGATCGGAGAGCGACCCGAAGACCACCAACAGCGAGGCTTGCACGATGATATAGGAATTGGAGATCCACAAGAGGTCGGCTCCCCGCGCGTTCAGATCAATTTGAATGGCGGGCAGGGCGACGTTGAGCGCCGTACTGCCTACATAGGCAGTGCTGGCCGCGGCTATCGTGGCAAAGAGCACCGAATAGTCTAGCGTCCGCTTTGCTTTTTGCGTCGATGTGGGCGCAGCGGAAATATCTGTCATCTCGCCTCTGGCAACCTCAAATATATTAACGAGGCGCGGCTAATTGCGTTGTCAAGAACTTGAGGAGCGCCGGTCACTGAGTTCTTGTTCCAGCTCGCTGCGGCGTTCGGAACTGGCGCGGCGCCCGGCAGCCAGCGCGCGGCGATAGTGTCGCTGCCAGTTTTCACGAAATTCGGTCGAGGTAACCGGCGAAAAAAATGTAACCAATAAAGCGCCCAAGATGGCGCCAAAACTAAGACCGAATAAGAGACTCAAGAATCTATGCATAAGATAGCCCCACTATTCAGCATACGGCAACTGCTAGGCCCAATACAAGCAATGTGTCGAAATTCTAACACGCCGCGCAGACTTCGCCGAATCAATGGCGGGTTGCGCGGGGGCAATCGCCTCAAATTATTTTTCAACATAGAGGACGCAGAAGTAGATCCAAGTTAGTCATGCAAAACTCGACAAAGGGTCTAAATGTAGGGGCGACATACCATGTCGCCCGAAATCAAAACGCAGCAACGTCGGGCGACCAGATTGGTCGCCCCTACAGCGACCTGATGTTTTCGCATTATTTTCTTGGATTTACTTCTGTAGTTAAGTTTCAGTTTAGATTCCCGCCATTTCGTCCGCCATCAGTTTGAAGCGATTGCCTTGGGCGCTGCCACAGGGTCGCTGAGCATTCCCCTCACAGAATGTCGATGGGATCAAGGTCTATCTGCCAGCCTGGCTCTGTCGCCAGCTGGCGCAGAATCGCCCGTGGGTTGGGTCCCCGCAGCAGCAGTTGCCAGCGATAATGTCGATTGAGGCGCGTGAAATAGCAGGGCGCCGGACCAATCAGGCTTGTGCCAGTCAGGCTTTTACGCGCTATCAATAGCTGGATGCGCTGGGCGGCTAGCTCTGCTTGCTGCTGCGACTTGTGAGGATCCGTATAGCTGAATACCAAACGCGCCAGCCGCCGAAAGGGTGGATAGCCCATGGCTTTGCGATAGGCGATTTCCGCCGCGACGAAGCCGGCGTAATCATGCCGAGAGGCCGCTTGGATGATGTAATTATCGGGCTGGTAGGTCTGCAAGACCACCTTCCCGCCCAGGATGCCGCGACCGGCGCGGCCCGCCACTTGTGTCAACAACTGGAAGACACGCTCGCCAGCCCGGAAATCGGGCAGTGACAGACCCAGATCGGCGCTGACCACGCCGACCAGCGTCACCATTGGCAGATCCAATCCTTTGGCGATCATCTGCGTGCCAATCACAATATCCGCTTCGCCATCAATGAATCGCTGCAAAATTTCGAAGTGCATGCGCGGATTGCTGGCGGAATCGGCATCCCAGCGCAGCGCCCGCGCCCGCGGGAATAGGTCGCGCAGCGCTTCGTCCACCAATTGCGTGCCAGCGCCGAAGTAGCGGATTCTTGAGGATTGGCATACGGGGCATTGCTGCGGCTGCTCTTGGCTGGCGCCGCAATGATGGCAGCGCAGCGTTTCATCATTGCGATGATAAGTCATTGGGCTGTCGCAGCGGGCGCATTCCAGGACATATCCGCAGTCGCGGCAGAAGACATAGGTCGCCTGCCCGCGCCGGTTGAGCAGCAGCATGGCTTGTTCGCCACGATCAAGCACCTGCGACAGGCTTTCTTGCAATTCGCGGCTGAACATGCTGCTGTTGCCTTGGCGCAGCTCCGCCCGCATATCAACAAGCGAGACCGGCGGCAGCTCAATATGCAGCGCGTCGAATGCCCCGGGCGCGTAACGCGCGACGACCCCGGCGCGGCTCGCTTGCTGCTCGATGCGCTGGCGATGGCCCATGATGCGTTTGGGCAAGCGCAGATAAGTGAAGTGATCCTTTTGCGCGCGGTACCAGGATTGCAGATCGGGCGTCGCGCTGCCGAGGATCAGAACACCACCAGCCCGCGTCATGAGCTGGTCGGCTATGTCGCGCGCGTGATACTGGGCTTGCCCCCGCCAGGCAAGCTGTTTGTAGCTGGCGTCGTGTTCTTCATCGAGGATAATCAAGCCCAGGTTGGGCAAGGGGGTGAATAAAGCCGAGCGCGTGCCGACGACCAGCGCGATATCCCCTTGGCGCGCCCGCTTCCAGGTATCATAGCGCTCGCCGATGGGCAAGCTGCCATGCACCAGCGCCACGCGATCCCCAAAGCGTTCGGAAACACGCCGCGCCGTCTGTGGGGTCAAGGCGATTTCCGGCACCAGAAAGATGGCTTGCCGGTCCTGCTGCAATACTTCCGCGATCGCTCTTAAGTAGATTTCGGTTTTGCCGCTGCCGGTGACGCCATGCAGCAGAAAACGGGCGGGCGCGGCGCTAGCGTCATCGCGCCCCTGCAAAGACGGCCGGATCGCATCCCAAACTGCTTGCTGATCGGGGGTCAAGACCGGCGGCTCGCTCGGCACAAAGTCAAAATCCTGGAGTGAATCGCGCCAGATCCGCTGCTCGCGTATTTCGATGAAGCCCGCGCGTTCCAACTTTCGGATAAGATTCGCCGAAGCGCCAGTCGCCGCCCGTATCTCGGTCGGCGTCGCGGGCGGCTCCGCTGCGATTATCCGCCGCAAAAGCTGCTTGTAGATGTCATCGCCGCGCCAAGTCGCGAGCAGCGTCGACGCTTCGGCGGGCGTCGCCTCCAGGAAAACCAGATCTTGCTGGCCGCGCTCGGTTTTCTCGACGAAAACCAAGCCGAGTTCGATCAACCTGTTCAAAGGAGCGCGATTCTTGGCGTCGATCAGTTCCAGCGCCTCCTGCACGCCTAGCGCGTCTTCATCGCGCTCGGCGATCAATTCCAGCAGATCGGCATGTTTGACGCGCTTGCCGAGCTTCTTGGCAAGGTCGGCGATCTGATCCTTCGCGAATAGCGGATAGACCCGTGGTTCGGTTTTGCCGCGCGCGGCGGGCGGCGCCAGTGTCGATTGACTCGTGATCATGCCCGCGTCTTCCAGCAGCGCCAGTTGAGGCTCGATAGCTCGTTTGGGAAAGGCGCGCTTCAGTTGCTGCAAGCGCTTGGGACCGCGCAGGCGCAGGTAATCGAGCAGACGTCTGGGCAGTGGCGCTTTGGTTTGGATCCGCGCGCCGGGCAAGCTCATTTGCTCGGGCGGCTCGTCCGTCAGGTCATCGCGGCAAAATCGAAACAGTCGGTCGGACTTGCCCGTGAAGCCCGGCGGCAGCAGCAGCCAAACGCAGGGACCAATCGGCGCTAAATAGGTTTCGCTGAGCCAGTTGACGAAGTCAATCGCGCTCGCGTCAAGCGCCGGCTGCGGATCCAGCAGCTCGATGACGGGCTTGGTCTTGGGGATATCGCTTTGCTCGCGGAAGCGCAGGATGACGCCGGGCTGCATGGCCACGCCGAACTCCACGCGCACCAGTGAACCGAGCCGCAAGTCCGCTTCCAACTCGGCCGGGATGTGGTAAGTGAAGGTCGATTTGACTGGCGCATTCAGCGCGATATCGGCATAGCGCATAGATTGGACGTTCTGCTCTCTTGCGTTTGGCGGAGCTACGATTTTATGTCATTGACCAATGGTCGCCAACAATCGGTTTTGGAAGAAAATGAAAATCGCAGAGGATTTAAGAAAAATCTTTGCGATCTTTGTGTCTTCGTGGTGAATTTATCGTGATACCCGTAAAGTTCAGCACCCTCGCCATGTCTCGACGCTATAATAGGATCATTATGCTCAGATGGAACAAGTCCCGATGACCGCAAGTCCTCCGCTCGACGGCGCGCTGGCGACAGAGGTCCTGCGGCGTTTTGGCTGGCAGGATCGTCCGCCGGCGACTGAAGATACGCTGCGACAATTGCTAGATAGCTACACACGCGCCGTCCCTTGGGAAAGCGCCTCGCGCATTGTGCGCCGCGCGCAGTACGAATCGCAGAATGATTGCCCGGTCTTCGCCGAGGCATTTTGGCAGAGCGCGCTGGCGCAGGGTACGGGCGGCACCTGCTACGAGAGCAATTACGCTTTCTTCAGCTTGCTGCGCTGGCTGGGTTATGACGGGTATCTGACCATCAATGACATGGGGAAATCCATCGGCTGTCACAGCGCCATCATCATCTGGCTAGAAGGGCGCAAGCATCTGGTCGATGTCGGCTTGCCGCTCTACGCGGTATTGCCATTGCCCGCCCCGGAAGCGGAAGCGGCGGAAACGATTGCGAGTCCATTCTTCCGTTATCAAGTCCAGGCCGCCGAAGCGAATCGCTACAAAATTTTTCGGCATCCGCATCCGCGCGACTTGGCATTCACGCTGGTTGACGAAGCGGTATCGGATGCCGATTACCGCACGATAACGGTTCATGATTATCGTCGCGCTGGCGGTCAATTCCTGGATGAGATTGTGATGCACAAAGCGATAGACGATCAGCTTTGGCGCTTCAACAGCGACGATCCGCCCTGGCATTTGCAGAAATTCCTTGGCGGGGAGCGGCGCAATCACCCGCTGGGGGAAGATGTCGCCGGGCAACTGGCGGCGACATTCGAGATGGATCGCGCCATTGTGGACGGAGCGCTGGGCGCGCTGGGCTTGACGTAGCGCAAGGAACTGTGATCGGATGCCTAGCAGCGCGGCGGCAAGACCAGCGTCCTTCAGTTGTTGTGATAGGCGCGGCGCTTAGCGATTGTCCGGCTTGTCCAAGCGTCGATCGATGCTGTCTACTTTATCGTTAAGACAATGGATTTCCGCCTGCATTTTGGCTTGCGACTGCTTTAGATCGCCCAGCTCGCCGCGGATGTCTTTGAGTTCGTTTCGGATATCCTTGTGGGCATCTTCCGATTTCTTCTCGACGCGCTGGATATCGGAACGCAGCCAAGCGAAAGCGCCCCCGCCCACCAATAAAATCGGGGCGACCGTGCCAAGAATGATGGTCAAGGATTGTTGTGCAATGGGCTCCACAGGTCCAACTCCTGATTGCAACGTGTCAGTGAAATAACTAAAATACAACTATTCTAACATAAAATGCGAGTTTTTCAAGCTGTAAATTTGTCAATGTTGCAAGCTAAGCCACGGTTACATCCTCATTCAAATAGACATCTTGTATCGCGTTTAAGAGCCGAGCGCCTTCCGCCATGGGGCGCTGAAAGGCTTTGCGCCCGCTTATCAAGCCCATGCCGCCGGCGCGCTTGTTGATGACCGCTGTCTTGACCGCATCGGCGAAATCGTTGGCGCCGCTGGCGCCGCCGGAACTAATCAAGCCAACCTTGCCCATATAACCGTTGGCGACTTGATAACGGGTCAGGTCGATGGGATGATCGCTGCTGAGTTCGCTGTAGATACGCTCGTCGAGCTTGCCGTAGGATGAATCCCCGCTGTTAAGCGCCTTATAGCCGCCATTTTGCGTCGGCAGTTTTTGCTTGACGATATCGGCGCTCAGCGTCACGCCCAGGTGGTTGGCTTGCCCCGTCAGATCGGCGCTGGACTCGTGGTTCGCGCCGTTGAGCGTGAAGGCGGGATTGCGCATATAACACCAGAGGATGGTCGCCATGCCCAATTCATGCGCATAGGCGAAGGCATCGGCAACTTCGATCATCTGGCGGTTGGCATCTTCCGAGCCGAAATAAACCGTCGCGCCAACAGCCACCGCGCCCATATCCCAGGCTTGCTTGACCGTCCCGAACATGATCTGTTCGTGAGAATTGGGATAGGTAACCAGTTCGTTGTGATTAATCTTGACGATATAGGGGATGCGGTGGGCGAATCGCCGTGCGGTCATACCGAGAACGCCAAAGGTCGAGGCGACGGCGTTGCAGCCGCCTTCCAGAGCCAGTTCGATAATGCGCGCTGGATCGAAGTAAACGGGGTTTGGCGCAAAGGACGCGCCGGCTGAATGCTCGATGCCTTGATCAACGGGCAGAATCGAGACATATCCCGTGCCGGACAGGCGGCCATGATCATAGATCTGCTGCAAACTGCGCATGACTTGCGGGCTGCGATCGCTATCCATCCAAACGCGCTCGGCGAAGTCCGGCCCTGGCAGCGCCAGGCTTGCCTTGGGAATGGTGGCGGAACGGTGGTTCAAGAGATAATCGGCTTCATCGCCGAGGTATTCGGCAACCTTGTCGACCGGCAACGCTGGGTTTGCTATCGCCATGATGGAACCCTTGGGCTAATTGAACGGTTTAGGCACGATTATAGCAAGAAATGGCGGAATCCGAGACGCTGAGCGAGGAAAGAAACGCAGGAGTAAGTTTCGCCTTGCCCGGCGCCTGCTACTCGCTCCTCGGAACAAATGTGAATTCACGACAATCAGCCAATCTTCTTTCGTGCGTGGTTGCAGAGATTTGCTAACCGAACACGATATGGTACTGTTAGCTTATCCAGTCAGACAAGAATGCTTACCTTATGCCCGGTCAATTGCAAAAAACGTTAGCTTAATATACAAATAATTCAATCTAAGAATTAACCTAAGAGGACACAGAAGTAAACCCAATATAGTAATGCAAATCCAATACGTATGGATTTGTAGGGGCGGGCCTTGGCTCGCCCAAATATACATGAATCCTACAGATTGGGCGACTCCGCGAGTCGCCCCTACAAGTAGCCTGATCTTATCGCATTACTTACTTGGAACTACTGAGAAATCAACGATAATGCGCGCATCTGATTTCAGGAGAACTTTGAGCGATGAATAATGTTTCGCAGGGATCTTTGCCATATACAGGTGAAAATGGTGGAGAAATGTCGTCAAATTCCTAAATCTCGGCACCCTCGGGGGTGAAAATAATTCCCTAAACTTCGTGTCCTTTGTGCCTTTGTGGTAATAATCATAGTTGAAACGCTTGCACTGACCTTATGCTCGAAAAAGAAAGTTTGATCCTGCTCCGACGGTCCGCCGAAAAGCGCGACCCGGAACAATGTCAGTTTCTACTGAAAACGCTCTTCATGGAGATGGAATTCTATCTCGCCCTGGCGGTCGTTGTCGAACGGGCGCAGGCATTCCTGGAGACCTTTGAGCGCGCCTACCCGGATGCCAGATTCGCCCGGCAGATCCTGATGCAAATGGTCAATACGGGCACGGCGCCGTCGCGGCTGCCTCCAGAAGCGCTGCGCGACTTCGACTACCCGGGGGCGGCGAATTATATGAAGGCGCTGTCCGACCTGGCGCATGCCTTGCGGCCGGGTCCGCTGCCGCCACGTATCGGCTATCTTGTCAGCGCCACGGTCAACGCCATCATGGCGGAATTAGTCGAGCATTATTATGGACGACGCCTGGATCACTGGAGCTTTGTTCGGGAAGACCCCGAATCTTCCCGTGCGCGGAAAATCGCTTACGCTTTTTGGACGGATGAGGATATCGCCTTGCTTGATACCGATGCCTGGCTGCAAGTGGCGGAAAGCATCGAAAGGCAGCAGCAGCGGCAGATTCGCCCAGATTGACGCGCTTGTATAATGGTTCCATTAGAGGGTGCGGGGAGGATACGCGACAAAGATGTCACTTGCTAGGCTTCAACGATGACCTTGCTCATTTTTCTCGCGCTGAACCTCTTGCTGATGGCCGGGCTGTTCCTGGCCGGCGTCTACTTTTTCTTGCAGGTGGAAGACAAAAGCAAGCGCAAGAAGCTGCGGCTGCTCGATTCCAAAGTGGACCTGTCCGAACTGCAGGCGATGCTTAAAGCGGAACGTCGTGACGAAGCGCTGCAGCGCCTGATGCAAGCGGAGGACATTGACCGCTTCTCAGCGGAAAAAGCCATTGAGGGATTGACGCAACGGGACCTCGGCGAATCCGGTTAAGCGAAACCCGTTTCTAGGTGAGCGAGGATTCGTCGCGCGCGAATTGCCCAAGTGTAATTCGACAGCGCCTGCTCTCGCGCAGCATCGCCCAGTTGCCGCCGCAATTCCGCATCTTCTTTTAATGCGTAGATGGCCGCTGACCAAGCGGCAATGTCATCCGGCGGGACGAGCAGGGCTGATTCGCCATTCTGCAGCACATCGGACCAACCGGGCAGATCCGAGGCGACGATGGCGCAAGCCGCCGCCATGTACTCGAACAACTTGAGGGGGGAGGTATAGCGCGCGAATTGCGCTGTCGCCGGATGGGGCATCGCGCAAACGTCGCAGGCGCGCAGGTACATGGGCACATCGCCCGGCGCTACCCGCCCGACATATAAGAAGCGTTCTTCCGGCAGTCCCAATTCCATCCATTGCCCAAATAGCGCATTGGCATCGGCGGTCGCCCCGCCCACCAGCGCCAGATGCGCCCCCTCGACCTGCGCCACCGCGCTCAGCAGCGTGCCAACGCCCTTGTCCATGCCAATCATTTTCAAACTGCCGACGTAGCCGACGATGAAAGCCTTTTCGTCCCAGCCGATTTTTCGGCGCGCCTGGGAGGTACCCGGCAGCGCGTCGAAGCGCGCGCCTTGGATGCCGTCCTGCGCGCTGATGCTGCGCCTGGGGTCCGCGTTGCGCATTTCGACGAGGTCGGCGCGCAGTTGCGGCGTAATCGTGACAAGGCTCCCGACGCGCCGGCAGACATAGCGCTGCAAAGCCGCGCCGCGTCCTGATGACGGGAAGAGATGCGCTTCGTAAGCCAGCGAAGGTTTTGCTTTGATCCAGGACAGCAGAGCCAGCAATATCTCATCGCGGCTATAGAAGACATCGACGCGGACAAAGGGCAGCGCGATCATCATCATCAGCGCGTAGGACAGCGCCAGCAGGTAAAAGGCAAAGCGCGCACCGGCGCTTTCCGGCGGGAAAAGCGGGAAGAGATCAAGGCAGGGCAAGCGACGAATCTTGAAGTTGCGCCCGACGCCATAATAGGCGTATGGATCCCTGATTCGCCGCATCTCCCGGGTGTTCCAGCGGCGGGAAGCCCACAAAGTGACGTCATAGCCGGCGGCGGCAAAAGCCTCGCAGTTTTGCATAATCTGCAGCCCGTGCGCCCTTTCCGTGGGCAGGCGCATCAGCGAGATATAGTGCAGCTTGGGCATGCGAATAGGTTAACTTCTGCTTAAATGATTGTCAGTCTGATATTTGGTGGATTTGCGATGGTAGGAGTCATTGCCGCCTTCCATATATGTCAGAACCTCATCCGCAACAGGACTGTGATCCATAGACCCAGAATGGACAACTCGTCCGTTGTCAGCGTCCGCCTCTAGAATGATATAGTTGTCTGTATCGGATGCGACAGCAACATTAGAGTTGTGCGTCGTGAAAATGAATTGCCGCTGCGTCTTATTGCTTCTTACTTTTGAACAAATGTCCTCCCAGATTGAACGTATATCCAGTGAGTCTTCCGGCTGGTCAATAACAACAGGCATTTGACCTTCGCTCAATGCCATCATTAATAGAGCAGTGCTTTTCTGTCCGACCGATAGCGAACGAAGCGGAACAAACTTACCGTTTCCAACGTTGAAAGTGATTTCTGGCGAATCCTGAGGGTATGCCATATACTGGAGTTCAAGTAGTGATTCCAGTTTGTCCTCAGTGGCTAACACTGGGACAAGTTTTTCAATTTTCGTTACATCTACACTCGTAGTTTGTGCGATCTCATTCAAGAGATTACTTGCGTCGTTTGGTGCATTTGCAAGAGCTATCTGATATTTCAAAATTAAATCGATGAACTCTCTCGGCGTGCTTTTTTTCACGATAGCATCAATATCTGGTTCATGAAGGAACGAACCCTTCTTGAGTTCTAACAGTCTTTTTCTGAACACATCCCTATTTGTTGAGCCTAGTATCCGCAACTCTAGTCGGCCGTTGGATTTCTGCTGGAATTGACGACATCGACTCTCGCGTACCGCACGGTAATCGTCATATATTTGAGCGAGTTCATCTAGTTTGCTGTCGCGCGCTGCTCTAACTTTCGTCAAGTCATCCACCTGCCGTTGTAAAGCAGGCAGTTGTTGTTCTGCAATGCGATACCTATCCTGCACTATTTCTCTTTGACTAGCCAACTCTTGATAGTTGCTTCCTTCCGAACGCACGTGTTCATCATAAGCAGATCGTAGCTTTGCAAACTCGACATTCCAATTTCCCTGTTCGTGCTCTACTTGTTTTCTGAGCGTCCCGACATTCATGGCTAGATCGTCTAACTTTGAAAGCAATGTATTTTGGGTGTCAATGATAGCGTTTGTGTTCTTGCCAATAGTGGTATCATTTACCAACGTTGCTGGTACATTCTGTGCTTCCGTAGAACGAATTTTTTCATGGGCTTCGGTCAACACAATCTGAAAAATCTCAACTAATGCTACCTGATCTTGTATCGCATCACTCTTTTCCCCTGCGATCTGATAGGCTGAAAAAATAAAATGCGATAGCTGTGATTCTAAGCTGGACAATTGCAAAGAAATGGTCGCGAGTTCCTCATTTGCTCGCGCATGTTCGCTGACCGCACGGATCGATTCTGCCAACTGCCTATCATATTCTGCAATTGATCGCTCAACGGATTTTAGATTTTGAACGTACATACTGAAGTCAAAGAAACGGTCTATAAACTTCAGCTGTTCTGACGCACTTTCAGCAATACGAATGATCTCATTTTGGCTCAAAAACAGCACCGGAAATACTTGCGCAGGCTTATAGTCAATTGCTTCATAATAGCTGTTTTGAGAATCAAATACTTTCTTAAGTCGTTTTGAGTTTCCTATATCATCTACAAACTCCAATTCGACGTAATTACCCTGCATAAGTTGATCATTGAGTTTTCGGTTGTGATCATCTGCAATTTCTGCTCGATCGGGTGGTTGATCCAACGCAAAACGCATCAACTCCACGAGCAATGATTTGCCTGTGCCCTTGCCACCAATAATTGAATTGAGTCCTTCATTAAAGTGAACCGTCTGCTCGCTGAGAAATCCCCCTGAAATGCTCACTTTGGCGATTCTTTGATACTGTTTTGGCGCAAATTCAAAGTCTTGTCTTATGCGCACATCCGGGTCAAAGAAACACTGTCGAAGACTTGCAAGATTTATATCTTCCATCTTGAAAAAAGCGCACCTACTTCCAATACCGTCAATTCCATGCCCACCTTTTGAAGTACCCGATGGATTATCTGAAGCTTGGTAAACCGCAAGTTTTTTTTGATAAGTCGGATCATTTCCATTTAGCAGATCAACGGCACGTTTCCCATCACGTTTGAGATTCTCCTTTTGGAAGCATGAAGCTTCGACAGCTATTAGATTTGGATGCTGGATTATCTCAGTTCTCTGTTGGCCGCGCATGTCTTCAAGAATGCCTTTCGTCGAAGTAACATGTGCGGGAATGGCAATTCCTTGCCAATTACTATCCTGAATAACATCTATAATAGCCTTTGGCGTTCCATTTACTAACGATTTAGTGTCTCCCTGATTTTCGGGAGTAATTCCAAGTTTGCTTAATAGGCCCGCAACATGCGCGGTGCCTTTATCGATATCAAATAGTGCGATTAGATGGATTCCTCCTTTCCCACCTGGACATGAGATCTCGACCCCAGGAAAAACAACTAGGGAAGTACCCCTTGCAGCGTCCTTAACTCGGTCAATCCACTCACCGGAATTGTGATCAGTAATCGCGATAGCGTCCAGTTTTTCTGCAATCGCCTTATTTACGATCTTCATAGGAGTTGCGTTCTTTTCGTGGAAATCCTCCGACGCAGGCGTGTGAAGATGCAGATCAATTTTCTTGAAGCTAAGACCGAAACGCGACATAAGCCCTACTTTCTTTGGAGAAATAATAGGTAATATGATAAATGAAGAGTTACTAGATTCAAGCGCCTTTCGTCTGGCGCGGCAGCAGCATGCTGAGGAGCCCCGCGATAGCGATGATGAGCGCGACGATCTGGAAGGTGGTCGCCAAACCAATGTAGTCCGAGACAGCGCCAATGATCAGCGTGCCGATAGCGCCAGTGCCGAAGATGAATCCCAGGATCGCGCCCGAGGCGAAGCCCTTGCGCATCGGGATCAGGTCCTGCGCCAGCACCACAATCAGGCTGTGCGCGCCCCCGGACAATCCGCCGGCGGCGATCGCAAGCAAGAAGGCGACAGGACCCTCATAGGCGGGCAGCAGGTAAAAGGCCGGCGCCGAACTCAACATGCTCAGCATCATGACTTTGCGCCGGTCAAAGCGATCAGCCAGCCGGCCAAAAACCAGACCGGATACGGCGGAGGCGATCCAGTAGGCAGTGGTGATTGTGCCGTAGGCGGCGGGGTCCCAACCTTTCTGTTCAAAAAGAACCGGCACGAAGGAGACCGACCCTTGCTGACCCAAGCCGCGCAGCACGACGATGAGCCCGAGAATAATAAAAGCCAGCACGGGAAAATGCTGATTTTTGCCGTTGCTAGGGTCCTCTTCGCGCTGTTTGCGCTGTTGATGATGTTCATGGCGCTTGGGAATGCTGGTCGACATCAGCAGGACGCCGGGTATCGCGGCAAAGCCCAGCACGATGATCGGCGTCAGATTGTCCTGGAGGCCAAAATAACTTAAGCCGACCGTTTGACCCAACCTGCCCAACAAGTCGGGATTGGCCAGATCCAACAAGATGCCGGCGATGGCTGGTCCCAGCGCCAGACCGGTCTGTCCCATCAAGAAGAAAAGCGCCATGTTGAAGGCGGAGCGGCGCGGCACGGATTCAGCCGCATGCAAAGCGCCCACAGGATGCAAGGCGCCGCTGCCAACGGTGGCGATCACCAAGGGGACGAACATCAGCCAGTACTGCCGCGTCAATGCCGCCAGCAGGATTGAGATCGTGAACAAGCAAACGTGGAAAGCCAAGCCCAAGGAGCCGATCCAGCGTCCGCCGCCGCGATCGGCCAGGATGCCGAAGAAAGGCTGCGTGAAAGCGCCGAAGAGCTGCGACAAGCTGACCGCGAGACCGATCTGCGCATTGCTCATCGGCAGCATGCCAGCCGCCAAAAATGTGAGCACAACCGGCACCATTGAAGTGAAGACATCGTTGGTCAAGTGACCGATGCAAACCGACCACAACAGGCGCTGCTTACGCGGCATTAGGGGAATCCTTCATCAATGCTGGCGGCAATGATAAACCCGCTAGCGGTACTTGAGAATGTAGATTGTAAGCAATTTGGACGACCGGGCTATCGAGGCAACTCAGTAATGCCAATCAAGTAATGCAAATCCAACAGGCGAATTTGATGGGCATCACAATTGAGTTTATTCTTTGAGTTGGCCGAAGAACTCCTCACAGGAAAGGAAGTCCCCCGCCAAGACGTTCATAAATCCCATTCTTATACCTTCCAGGATCTCCTGCTTGGTACGTGGACGCCAAGGCTCATCATCTTCTTTGGAGATATCCGACGCCTTGCTGGCAGGATGATATTTTCCCGCCTGGAAATCCGCTTCTGCCTGCCGCAATGTCTGCGCTATCTCTTCATTACTCGGTTCGCCAAATATCGCATCAAACAGATCTAGATCGACAAGCGCGTCATTTCCATCAACAGGCTCGTCATTTTGCGGTGTGTCAACTGTCTTGACCAAGAGATCACTTGCCTTGTGTTCTTCTTATGGTAACGCCGTTGCCTCTATCTTATGATACCAGAACATAACGCGCTCTTCACCATAGGACCGTCGTACCGTAAGATACACGGTCGCAGAGCGCATCAAGTGTCCGAATCAAATTGGAGCCACAACCAAGGACAAGACATGGCTGTTGATTACGACAAATTACAGGCAATACCCCAGCGCGGCGAACCTTATCACATTGTAGTAACGGCCGCCCATCACGACGATATCGAATTTGGCGTGGCGGGCAGCGTCGCGCGCTGGATCCGCGAAGAAGGCGCGACAGTGACCTATGTCATCATCACCGATGGCGGTTCCGGCAGCAACGACCCGGCTGTGGGCAGGTCGGCTCTCGTCAAAACGCGGCGGGAAGAACAATTAAAAGCCGCGTCTATCGTGGGCGTTGCCGATGTGCGCTTCCTCGACTACCCCGATGGCGTATTGCAGCCGACGCTGGACTTGCGCCGGGATATCACGCGCGTTATCCGCCAGACCAAGCCCTATCGCGTCGTCTGTCAGGACCCCAGCACTGTCTTCGCCCACAGCAGTTACATCAACCATCCCGATCACCGCGCCGCCGGCGAAGCGACCCTCTATGCCGCTTTCCCCAGCGCCGAGACGCGGCCCATCTTCCCGGAGCTGCTGGCGGAAGGTTGCGAGCCGCACAAGATCGGCGAACTGTATTTGAATCTCACGCAAGAGCCGACGCATTACCATGACATCAGCAGCGTCATTGAACTGAAAATGGCGGCTTTGGGCGCGCATGCCTCGCAGATTGGCGCGGGAGAGGACTTCGAAAATGGCGCCAAGAAGTGGCTGACCGAGTCCAATCGCCTTGCTGGCGAGATGGTCGGCGCTGGTTATGCCGAATACTTCCGCGTGCTCAAGTTCGACGAAGAGCGCCAGAGCTGGTACGAAGAAGAAAAAGAACGATTGAAGGCGGAAAGCCAGCAATCAGCGCATGAAGGATAAAACGTAAATTTTCGACCAACCCGTCATGATCGGCGGGCTGGCCATTATGAAATTCACTCTTCTCACAGCGAAGCAAGCCGCGCTTGCAGATTGATTGGCTTGCGAATCAGAATCGGCACATGCCGCCACCACTTGCCTTGCGTTGAAAAGGTCCCCACCAATACCACCAGGACCCGCTCCATTGCAATGAGCCAACCGTGCCTTTAGGGATTTTGGCGCTGCCGTTTATACTCCACGCGCCGCGCGCAGCGTCAACACGCCAGGCTACATCCCCACGCCAACGGTCCGTATCAAACCATACAGTTCCCGACAAGCGAACTCGCGGTTGCGTTTCTCCAGTAAAGGATTTGTCATCCGCCGTCGCAACACAACTCACAGTAGACTTCGCGCCTTCGGATCTAGGCGCCAGCCGAGCGCGGGCTTGCTCTGCTGAGAAAACCTGGGGCGCTGGTTCTTCTTGGCTGAAAATCAATGCGCCAACAGCGAGCAGCGCCGCCAACAGAACATACCGAGCAAATTTACCAATTCCTTCCATAATGTTCTCCTTTCCACTATGGGGGCAGACCGACCGCTTGAGAAACTTTTCGAGATATTCCGCAGCAGGCTATACTGACCTTGGAGACCGTGACGGTCTTCGATAAGCTTTGCGATTCCTGTGGCACTTGGTATCCAGCCATTCCCTGCCACAGGAATCCCCCGCAAAATTTCTGAAACATCCTAGCCCAACATAGCATAAAATTTGCGGGAAACGTGATAATTTAGCGAATTATTATCGAACCTTCATCTTGTCTTTTTTCTACTGGCGCGTCAGACCGCCCCTAAGAGATTACGGAAAAATTCCTTGCGATTGCCCGGCGCTCCACGATTTACCCTGCGCCAATGCCGGGCAAAGCGTTACAATAATCAGGCTATTCGCATGGAGTATAAGAAGGACGACAATGATTCTGACGACTTATCAATCTGGCGACGGCCTCAAATTGGGCCTCAAAGCCGATCAAGGCATCTTGGATGTGGCGGCGGCTGTCGCCGCCACGGGCGTCGATTGCCCGGCCAGTCCGGATGCGGTTTATTCCCAGGGCCTGTCTGCATTGCCGGCGCTGGCGGATCTGTTAAGCCAGATCCAGGACGACGCCCTATACCTCGACGAAGCCGATTTGACTTACGCGCCGACCGTGCCCAACCCTGGCAAGATCATTTGCGTCGGCTTGAACTATGCCAAGCACGCGGCTGAAGGGGGTATGGACCCGCCCGAGAACCCGGTCTTGTTCAGCAAGTTCAACAATGCGCTGGCCGCGCACAACGAGGATGTGCCGATGCAAGCGGATTGGCAGACTGTCGACTACGAATCGGAATTGGGCGTCGTCATAGGCAAGACCGCGCGCAACGTCAGCGAAGCCGACGCGCTGGACCATGTGCTGGGCTACTGCAATATGAACGACCTCAGCGAACGGCGTCTGCAGATGCTTTGCGGGCAATGGCTGCTGGGCAAAACGCTGGACAGTTTCTTGCCGGTCGGTCCTTATGTCCTGACCGCGGACGAGATAGCCGATCCGCAAAACCTGTCGATTAAAGGCTGGATGAATGGCGAATTGCGGCAAAACAGCAATACAGCCGATATGATCTTCAGCGTCGCCGAGATCATCGCCTTCGCCAGCAAGGTCATGACGCTTTGCCCGGGCGATATCATCAGCACAGGCACGCCCGAGGGCGTGATCCTGGGTATGGATCCGAAGGTATGGATGCAGCCCGGCGATGAATATGTCGTGGAAGTGCAAGGGCTGGGCAAACTAGCCAATCGGATGGTCGAGGCATAATCATGGCGGATACCTATCTCGTCACCGGCGGCATGGGCTGCATCGGCGCTTGGGCGCTCTATCACCTGCGCCGCGCCGGCAAGAAAGCCGTCAATTTTGATCAAAGTACCGATCGGCATCGGCTGGACTGGTTGATGAGCGCCGAGGAACAGCGCGAGATCACTTTTGTTCAGGGCGACCTGCGCGATACGGAGGCTTTGCAAGCGGTATTCGCCGAACATGGCGTCACGCATGTCATTCATCTCGCTGCCTTGCAGGTGCCATTCTGCCGCGCCAATCCAGTCCTGGGCGCGCAGGTCAACGTGACCGGCACCGTCAATATATTCGAGGCGGCGCGGGCAAATGGACTGGGGCACCTGGCATTCGCCTCGTCGATCGGCGTCTATGGACCGCCGTCGGAGTTCCCGCCCGGGCTAATCCCCAACGACGCGCCGCAGCATCCGCGCACGCTTTATGGCGGATACAAAGTGTGCAACGAACAGACCGCCAAGGTCTATTTTTATGATCAGGGCATTACCAGCACCTGGCTCCGCCCTTACACAGTTTACGGCGTCGGGCGCGACCAAGGCATGACCAGCGAACCGACCCATGCCCTGGCAGCCGCCGTTAAGGGCGAGCCCTACCAGGTCGGCTTCAGCGGCACGATGCAGTTTCAGCTGGCGTCGGATGTCGCGCGGCAATTCATCCTGGCCGCCGAGCAGCCCTTGAACGGCGCTTATGGCTTTAACCTGGGCCAAAAACCGGCGACCGTGCGGCAGTTCGTCGACATCGCAAAGGGCATCTTGCCAGACGCGAATATTGAGGTTGCGGACAATCCGCTGCCCTTCCCGTCCGGCTTTGACGACAGCGAACTGCGAGCGAGCTTTGATGCGATCTACGAAACGCCGCTGGATGAGGGCATCGCGACGACGATCGCGCATATTCAAAGACTGGGTGATCGGATCTAAGACAGCGGGATCGCTAAGCGAGGGTTGCTAGCTGCGGGCTTCCAGCGGGAACAAGCGCGTCATTTCCAGCTCAAAGCCGGGCAAAACGCCCTCGCCGGACAACTTGCCCGCTTGTCCAATAAACTCAATATCAAGTCGCGAGCCGTCGACGAAACGGCAGACATCGACGCCTTTTTGCTCAGGCAGGACGATCCAAACCAGGGTCGAGCCATTATGCAAATAAATCGCGGCTTTTCTACGAATCTGCTGGATTGAATTGGAGGGCGAGACGACTTCCACTGCCAGGTCTGGCATGAGCGCGATAAATTTCTCCTGCGGCTCTTGTCTCACGCGCGCGTGGCTAATGAATGAGACATCAGGAGCGAGTAAGGTGTGACGGTCGTCTGTCGGGTGATAACCGGCCTCCGTATGCACTTCGCCAAGGTCATTATCCAAGACGTATCCCTGTAGATAATAGATCAGAAGCGATGCAAGATTCGCATGCTGACGGTTGACGGGGGACATCTCGAAGAGTTCTCCATTGATCAAATAGAACCGTTTGCTGTCGTTTTCTGGCGCGTGCGCCAGTTCCCAAACGGTGTCGATGCTGTGCAGTTGCTGCTGGATAACCATTATGTCCGTGCCTTGTCTGCCACTTAGCCCTAGCATATCATATCTGCGGTCAGAATCGCTAAATCTCGTATCCGCGCGGGTAGCGGCACAAGCCAAATCATACGGCAAACACAAACATGGCGACATCAAATCCGCACAATACGAAACGCCGCTGGATGAGGGCATCGTGACGACGATCGCGCATATTCAAAGCCTGGGTAGCCTGGGTGATCGGATTTAAGTCAGTGTTATCACAAGGCAGGGGTTGCTAGCTGCGGGTTTCCAGCGGGAACAAGCGCGTCATTTCCAGCTCAAAGCCGGGCAAAACGCCCTCGCCGGACAACTTGCCCGCTTGTCCAATAAACTCAATATCAAGTCGCGAGCCGTCGACGAAACGGCAGACATCGACGCCTTTATGCTCAGGCAGGACGATCCAAACCAAACGGCTGCCATTGTCCAGGTAGATTCGCGCTTTTTCGCGGAGTTGCTTTAGCGAGTCGGAGGGTGAGGGGATTTCTACAGCCAAATCTGGCATGACTGAAAGGAATTCATCTTCTGGTTGCTGGCTCAAGCTCGCATGGCTGAAGTAGGCGACATCTGGCGCGAGCAGTGTGCGGCGGTCGCCATGCGGGTAACAGCCGATTTCGGTGTGGACTTCGCCCAGATGCCCTTCATCGACGACGCGCAAAAGAATACTGCTGATGATGACTGCAAGCTTGCTATGCCGTCTCTTCACCGGCGACATTTCATACATTACTCCACTAATCAGATAGAAGCGTTTATCCGCGAATTCGGGCTGCCGCATCAACTCGCTGACGGCATCAACATCAAGCAGTCGCTCTTGCATGGTCATCTATAAGCTACCTTGCCTTCCACGTAGCCCTAGCATATCATGTTTCGCGCGGCTCGCAACGACTTGCCAAAGCCCGGCGGCAGCCTCGAAGTCAGTTACGGGCTCAGATTGCGCCGACCGCGTCCGCCAGGCGAAAGCTGCGACATTAACGGCAGTGCATACGTACCAGAGCAAGAGAGACTTATCTCCCCTTCCTTCGTGATTAGGCAAGGGGCTACGAGAATAGGGGCAACCATGTCCAAGACTGCGCGCATCTTCCAGCAACTCAGCGCCAACCTGCTCAACATGCAGCGGGGGCGTGTCAAGGCAATTGATTACGTCATGATCAAAGTGCCGCCGGCCTTCGCGCCAATCCCGAGCAAGCGCAACTTCGTTCAGCAGCAGATCCTGGGTCCAGCGCCGATGAGCTTGCTGGAGTTCGTCGCGGCCTTGGACCGCATCGCCGACGATCCGCGACCCTTGGGTGTGATCTTGTATTTCCGCGGATTCTCCGCCAGCACAGCCGACTTGCAGACAATGCGCGACGCCATCCTGCGCCTGCGCGACAAAGGCAAGCGCGCCCTAAGTTACGCGCCGGGCTATCGCACCTTGGACTATTATGTCGCTAGCGCTTGCGACGAGATTCTGCTGCCGCCCGGCGGCATGTTGGAAACTAGCGGGCTCTTCAGCCAGCAAGTTTTCTTGAAAGAGGGAATGGCAGCGGCCGGGCTGCAATTTGACGCTATCGCGATTTCGCCATATAAGGGCGCGGCTGATAGCCTCATGCGCAGTGAACCATCGCCAGAAGGGCGCGAACAGACCAACTGGCTGCTCGATTCGATCTACGAGATGATCGTCGACGGCATCGCCGCCACGCGCAAGATGAAGCCGCCTGCGGTGAAAACCATGATCGATCAAGCCGTTCACATCACCGAAGAGGCGCTGGAAAAGGGTTATGTCGATGGCGTTATGAGCGAAGAAGCGCTGGCTGAATACCTGGGCGTCAGCAAGATTAGCATGTGGGAAGAGGCGGACAGCCAACTCTATCTGCCCCTGCGCGATTTCGGCGGAAAATATGTCGCGCTCCTTTATGCCGGCGGCATGATCGTAGACGGAGAAAGCGCCACGCCGCCGAGCGATGTGCCGGCGCCAATCCCCTTTGTTGGCGGCGAACGCCTGGGCGATATCACGCTTAATCAACAAGCGCGCAACTTGATGAAAGACCCGGCTTGCGGCGCGCTGGTCCTGTATATCGACAGCGGCGGCGGCTCGGCGACAGCATCGGAGTCCATGGCTTCGGCGCTGGGGGAGTTCGCCAAAACGCGCCCGCTCGTCGTCTGCATGGGCGGCGTGGCGGCCTCCGGCGGCTATTATATCGCTACGCCGGCGCATTGGATCGTGGCGCAGCCCGGGACCATCACGGGTTCGATCGGCGTCATCATGGGCAAGCTGGTCAATAGCGAGCTGCTGCGAAAGCTGCGCTTCAACGCCGTCTCCTACCTGCGCGGCGACAATGCCGATCTGGTCGCGGGCGAAAGCCCCTTCAGCGACGCCCAGCGCGAGCTGATGCGCGAAAGCGTCGAGCATATTTATCAACAATTCTTGGAGCGCGTGGCGGACAGCCGCGACATGTCCGCGGCCGAGATTGACGGGATTGGCGGCGGCCGTGTCTGGACCGGGCAGCAGGCACTGGAAAACGGCTTGGTGGACGAACTGGGCGACCTGCACAGGGCGATTGACAAAGCGCGTCAGTTAGCGAATCTGCCGGAAGCGGCGCCGGCCGTCCTGATACGCGAGAAAGGCAAGCCCATCGGCGTGGAATTAGCGGAGCGGAATCCCGCGGCGCTGGCGAAATATCTGGTGGAGAATGTTGACATGATGACCAGCCGCGCGCAGTATTTGATGGACTTCGATTGGCGGGTGAGGTAGGACTTTAGCTGGGCAAGCGGGCGTATGCTGACCGTATTCCATCCGCCAGTTTGTTTGGAGGAACTTCGAATCTGTCAAAGTCGCCTATATTGTCATCCCTTACATGAAGTTGCCCCTCTCCTACATTGCCGCGATGCTGTCCTTTGGAATAATGTTGATTAGTCTTAACTTCATGGGACGACAAAACCCAATAACGAATAACATCTCTCCACACCGCCACCCATACGAATACATCACATAAGTAAATCCAAGAAAGTAATGCAAATTATTATAGGGATGTGTAGGGGCGACCTATCAGGTCGCCCGACGTTGCTACGTTTAGATTTCGGGCGACATGGTATGTCGCCCCTACATCCTCTATTAAATCCAGTTCAAATGGATTTCCATTTTGCCAGCCAGTACGCCCTGTCTTGCGAAAATGTTCCAGGCGCCTAATTGTGATTTCAGCAAATACAGGATCGACGTCCACAGTTAAGCACCTTCTGTTATGCATCTCCGAAGCCAATAAAGTTGTGCCTGAGTGCGAAAAGAAGTCAATAACGATATCGTTCGAATCCGAACTTGAACCAATAATGCGTTCAATACTTTTCAAAGGCTTCTGCGCATAGCATCCAGAAACATTTTCTTCCATACGATAAAACACTTGTTGAATGTCAACCCAGACGTTGCTGGCGCGAATGTTTTCAGATTTGCTCCGCTGAATGTTTTCTGTCTTCTCGCCTTTTACAGTTTTGTAGTAACCGCGCAGGACCTTTGGAATATCTGTATAGGAAACTGTGAACTTTGGCACACCTTTGGTGTAATATAGCAACTCTTGTCTCACGGCCATCCAGTTACTTTGCGTACCGTATCCTCTTTGATTCCTCATCGTGATAAAACTTCGCGGTTCAAATGGAACATCGCGCATCATGATCATAAACTCGGGTAGTGGTTGGAATCCATTATTTTGATCTGCTCCAATCCATACGTAGAGGGCTGCATCCGCTGACATAGCGCTGTGACTTATTGATATCCATCTGTTGCACCAAGCGATATATTCTGAGACCTGCTGAATCTCGAAAGCCGCGACATTGTATGGCGGATCGTGGATTGCCAACTCTGCGCGTTCTTTTTCCATCAATTCAGCAATCGCCTTTGAATCTGTCGCGTCAACACAGCCGACACGATGACCACGGACTTTGTCTTCCCAAATCTCGCCCGGTTGCAGTCGACAATATGAGAGCAACTTCTCTCTGATTCCTGGCGCTCTATCCAGGCGGGGGAGTGGATTCTTGTTCATTGCAGATAAGTTTCGAATGCGCCTTAAGAACTTTCATTATTCTTGATTTTTCCTTTTAAGGCAATGTACGCTGCGGTAGAATCGCAGCACTTCCATATACACAACTCCAACCACAAGGATAACATCCATGACCACAGTCCCCACACGTTCCGAAGTCCCCGTCGATGCCACCTGGAACCACGAGTCCGTCTTCTCCTCCTTTGACGCCTGGCGCGAAGAATATCAAGCCGTCGTCGCTTTAATCGGCGACATTGAGGCTTTCCAGGGGGGCCTGTCCGACAGCCCGGCGCGGCTGGCGGAATGGCTCGACTTCAAGGCCGCGGTGGCGCGCCGCCTCTGGACGCTCTACATGTATCCGGTGATGTGGCAAGCCTGCGACGGCAAGCACGAAGAGATCAAGGGCATGGTCGGCCAGGCGCAAGGGCTGGCGGGGCAATATATCTCAGCCGCGTCCTTCGAAAATCCCGAGCTGCTGGCGATGGATGAGGCGACGCTGCTAAGCTGGATCGAAGAACACGAGGACCTTAATACTTATCGCCATAGCGTCGACGATCTCCTGCGCGCGAAGAAGCATGTGCTCTCGACCAAGGTGGAGGCGGCCCTGGGTTTGCTCTCCGATCCCTTGGGTCGCATTGAAGGCATCCGCGGCGCGCTGACCGATATGGATATGACCTTCGCCGCCGCCGTCGACAGCGCGGGGACTGAGCTGCCGCTGGTGCAAAGCACGCGCGACAAATTGCTCGCGGACAGCGACCGCGAAGTACGCAGGACCGCCTGGAACAATTATGCGGACAGCTTCCTGAAGTTCAACAATACGCTGGCGACGACCTATCTGGCATCGGTCAAGCGCAACGTGGTAATGGCGCGTCTGCGCGGCTATGACAGCGTCCTGCATTCCAAACTGAGTCCGAACAAGATCCCGGTCGAGGTCTTCCATAACCTGATCGATACCTACAAAAAGCATATTCCCACCTGGCATCGCTATTGGGATGTACGGCGGCGGGCGCTTGGCTACGAGACGATCCATCCCTACGATTTGTGGGCGCCGCTGACGACCAAGGATCCCGAACTGTCCTTTGCGGATGCCGTCGACATGATCTCCGCCGGCATGGCGCCACTCGGCGAAGATTATGTGGCAACATTGCGGCGCGGCTGCCTGGAGCAGCGCTGGGTGGATTACGCCATCAACGACGGCAAGTCCGAGGGCGCCTTTTCCTACGGGACCTACGACAGCCATCCCTTTATCATGATGAGCTTCGACGGTAATTTGAGCTCGATGGGCACACTGGCGCACGAGCTGGGTCATTCCATGCACAGTCACTATACGCACGCGCATCAGCCTTTTCATTACAGCCACTATTCCATGTTCGTCGCCGAAGTCGCCTCCAATTTCAATCAGGCGCTGGTGCGCGCGCATCTATTCGCCCGCAACAGCGAGCGAGATTTCCAGTTGGCGCTGATCCAAGAGGCGATGGACAACATCCACCGCTACTTCTTTATCATGCCCACGCTGGCGCGCTTCGAATTTGAAGTGCACGCGCGCATGGAAAATGACGAAGCGCTGACGCCGGACATGCTCAACGAAATCATGTCGGGCTTTTACGCCGAAGGCTATGGCGAGACCATGACCGATGATCCGCGCCGCACCGGTTGCACTTGGGCGCAATTCGGTCATCTGTACGAGCCCTTCTACACCTTCCAATACGCCACTGGCATCTCGGCGGCGCACGCCCTTGCCAACGCGATTCTGGCGGGCGATGAGCATGAGGCTGTCGAGCGTTACCTGGCATTCTTGCGCGCCGGCAACGCCGACTATCCCATCAATGCGCTGCGCGACGCTGGCGTGGACATGTCGACGGCAAAGGCGGTCGAGGAGACCTTCAAGGTCCTGGAAGGCTTGGTGGATCGGCTGGAAGGCTTGATTTGAGCAATGTGCCAAGCGCTTCGATGGGGACTGACCGAGACGCTGCGATTGACATGGCGGTGTATTCGGGCAATCTGCTGTATACGCTGCGCGATGATCGGCATTTTTGGGCGATGACGCTGATTGCGTTTAATCTGTTCGAACTCGTTGGAGATGGCGACGGCGCACAGAATCGCTTCGTTTCTGGTTACGAAGAGATAGTGAGCCGCAAGCGCGATACTAGCTTGATACATGATTGGCACGAGGGATGCATAGCACGGGCAATTCGCAACTTGTTTGTTCATGGGCTGAAAACCGATCAGAAGCAGCTGAAGAATTACATCTCTCGTGAGACTGCAAGGGTCATTGGCGTCGCCTTGATCGCGGAATCTCAACTCCAAGACCCACCGGAGTTGTATCATGTAGATCTACTTGACAACGATTCCTTTGCGATCCGCTTTTCGCCGCCAGAAATATGGTATTATGTACGGCGGTGGCACAATAATAGGAGACCGGAATGAGCAGAAAACAGTTCGTTCTTTTTGAGCCAGGCGGGCGAGTGGTCCGAGGCTACTCTTACGGAAAACTGACCGAAGTGCGCTACCTTGACGTCGTCCGGACTGGCATAGAATCGCCTGATCGCGATGAGTTTATCCAATTAGTTAAGCAACAGCAGCTAACTGACGAAGCGTTGCGCGAGTGCCGCATCGGATATGTCGACGACAATGGAGCCGGCGCTTATTTTGGCTGGCAAGAGTTTCTAGATCTGCAGACGGAATCTGGCTAATTCGCCACCACAAAACTCGGATGGCCAAACTGATAGGGAAGCTGCCGACTCTGAGATCATTCGCGAAATCAGCGACGAGTTAAATGTACGCTCGGCAACGACGTCTGATCGCGTCATTTGAGTTTGAAAGTCGAATTTCAGTCTTCAATCGCCTGATCCGCAAGAGCGCCATCCGATTACGTAAAGAACCAGGACGTCCGCTTAGATAAAAGCTGACCCATTCACGTCAGATCCAAGACACTGCGAGCAACCTCGCCCTTGCCCATGGCGGCGAATGCCTCGTTAACGCCTTCAAGAGGGTAGACGCGGGTCACCAACTCATCCAGCTTGAGCTTGCCCGCTTTGTAAAGGTTAAATATGCGGGGAAAATCCAGCCGGGGACGGCAGGAACCATATAAGGAGCCGATGACCATTTTCTCCGGCGCCAAAATCTTGGCGTCAAAATCAACCGGGGTGTTGTCTGGGGCATGGCCGACAAAGACGGTGACACCCCGGCGCCGGGTGCAAAGAATTGCCTGCTTAAATGGCTCGGGCGCCAAACCGATAGCTTCAAAAGCGTAATGGACGCCCTTGCCTTCCGTTAGCTCTTTGATGGTCCCAACCGGGTCAACCTGAGCTGAATTGACCGTGTGCGTGGCGCCAAATACTTTACCCATTTCGAGTTTGTTATCCAGGATATCGACGGCGATAATTGGCTCCGCACCGGCAATGGCCGCGCCCTGGATCACGTTCAGCCCAACGCCTCCGCAGCCGAAGACAGCGACAGACTTGCCGGGCTGGACCTGGGCGGTGTTTAGGGCGGCGCCCACCCCGGTCATCACGCCACAGCCGACCAGCGCGGCCTGCGCAAAAGGAATATCCGGGTCTATCGGGATGGCGATATCCTGGGGCACGATGGTCTCGGTGCTGAAAGTACCCAGCGCGTTCATCCGTTTCATGGGGCGGTCGCTGTCCGCGAAGAGGGGCTGCCCCCGGCGGTCCCAGGGCTCCTCACAGAGATTGGAGTAGCCCACCTGGCACATCTCGCATAGACCGCAGTTGCGCGTCCAAGATAGCACAACGTGATCGCCGGCTTTGACACTATTTACCGCGGGTCCAACTTGCTCAACCACGCCCGCCCCCTCGTGGCCCAAAATCACGGGCGGACGGTTGATGTCGACCCATTCTCCCTTGATGATGTGCCAGTCCGAGTGGCAGACGCCGCTGGCCATTAGCCGGACGCGAACTTGATCATCCGCGATGTCGGGCAAAGAAAATTGCTCTATCCGCAAGGGCATGTTAGCTTGGTAAAGGACTGCCGCTTTCATTGGCTTGCTCCTTTTCTGTTTTGTCAAGCTTTCCAATGACGCCCCATTTTTCTTGAGCGCATTAGACTAATCAGAGGCAATCACATCGAGAATCTGCAGCAATTTGGCATCGCGCCACTTTTTCACTTGTTCCATATCCCTATCCGCCAATTCCGCTTCCATTTGCGCGACGCAGATCTTCGCCCATTCGAGATCCATTTCCAGGCTGCGCGGCGGCGCCTCGCGCTCTATGCGCGAGGGGATGTCATCTTCTTTGCTATGATCGAGTTTGCCGAGGACCATTGTATCTTCCAAACCGCCAGGACTGGTAAACATGCCGACCATAAAGGGACCCATCAGCGCCAGGCGCAAGCCGGGACCGGTTCTGAAAGCGAGATCGATTTCCGCCGCTGTAGCAACCCCATTGCCTACCAGCCATTTAGCCTCGCGGTAAAGCACAGCCTGCATGTGATTGACGATATGGCCCCGGCATTCTTTGCGAGCCACCACCGGTACTCTGCCCATTCTCGCCATGAAGTCCCGCGCCAGCGCCACAGTCTCGGCTGAGGTCATTTCGCCCGGCACGATCTCCACCGCAGGCACGATGTGCGGCGGGTTATAAGGATGCGCCACCACACAACGTTCGGGGTGCGTCGTCGCCTTCTGGATCTCCGTCATCAGCATGGCGGATGAACTGGAGGCGAGCGCGACCTCCGGACGAGTCAGCCGGTCTAGCTCCCGATAGATCTCTCGCTTGATGCGATAGCGCTCGGGCCCGGACTCCTGCACGAAGTCCACATCTTTCACTGCCAGAGCCAAGTCAGTTGTGGTCCTGATCCGGTCCAGAGCGGTCGCCACTTCTTCTTCGATCATCAGCCCGGCTGCAACGAGGGTTGCATAGGCGCTGCGCAATTCTTTTTTCGTCCAGTTCAGAGCCTCGTCCGAGATATCATATACATTGACCATAAGGCCATGCTGAGCAAACAAAAGAGCCCAGGAGAATCCAATCGTACCCCCGCCCACACAAGCAACACTGGCAATATCATCTGCGTTCATCACGGCTTGAGTAACCTCTCTTTTCGGAAGTCGAAAAAACCATTGATTTGTCTTCGCTGCTTAGTCTGTTTCGCTGGTTACGCGCCCTACAAACAGCACAAGGACGCGCTTAGACGGGTTTATTGTTCGCTGTCAGCTAAAGGGCTGCCGCCATCTTGCCATCCTCAGCCCTGGAGATCGTCACCGAAGACAGAGCGCACTTCGCCGCGCAGTTCGTCGACAGCCTTCCACATCGCGCGCGTATCGCGGTAAAGCTGATAGGGATGCCCGCCCAAGAGCATCACAGGTCCGTCAAAGCCGCACTCGCGCGCCATATTCAGGCAGCGCTGGGAATCCTCGACATTGAGCATCCCGTCGGCGTCGATCGCGACCCACTGGTGAATGGCGGTGGCTCGCGGCATCAGCTTCTCCAAGATCTCGTACTTGTTGGGACCGTTGGCGTTGCCAAAATCGGCGACCACTCCGTAGTCGCGCTCGGCAATATCGAGCACCTGTAAGAGGTCCTCCGCCTCTTTGTTGAAGACTTTATAGTTTTCAGTAGCCGGCTCCAGGCCGCATTCGACGCAATAATCGTACAGTTCGCGGAAGGCTTCGCCGCTCTGGCGAGTCGCTTCCGACGTGGGTTTGCTGTCGCCTGGAACATAACGGACGCCGGTCGATCCCAGTTCGGCGGCGAGCTCCACCCAGCGCTTGGTCAGGGCGATGCTGGCGCTGCGTTCGTCGGGATCGGAACTGGCGACCTCGCCCAAATCAATCAGCAGTTGATACAGCTCTACACCCGCTGATTCGAATGCGGAACGCAATTCAGCCAAGTAGCCGGGCTCGATGTTGGGGATATGCTGAATGCAGAGATCGACGCAGTTGACGCCATGCGCGGCAACTTCAGCCGGGAAGTCCAGCAGATCGAGGGTCGGCGTCCCACGGTAGGATCCTGAGACGCTTTTGCCGCCAGCCTCCAATTCGAACCAGGGATCCCCCAAGGCATCCGGCAAATGCAAGGAAAAACTGGATAATCCTGCTCGTACCATTCGATTTCTCCCTATCCGTTAAATGCGCCTGCTCAAAAGCGTATGCCAAACTTTACCACTTCCGCTGGCTCGTTCACAACCAGGTCCCAGACCGCGGGGCACTCGCCCAGCGCGACCAGGGGCTGGATCAAGCCGGGCGCGGTCAGCGCGCCCTGGCGCATCATGTCGATGATGGCGTCGTAGGCGCGATATTCATCCCAGCGCGAGTAGTCGCGCGGCTTGTGCCCCAGAAAACAGCCGTGAGGCACGATCATCGTCAGGCGATTGCGGTGAAACTCGCGCCCCAGCCACAGGTCCCGTCCCTCGCCCTGGTAAACGCCGGTCGCGCAGATCGTGCCTTCCATTCGCGTGGCGCGGAGGGGTCGAGGGCGTGATGCGCGCCATACTCGAGCGCCAATGTACAAGCGATAGCAGTGGCGATACTGCCGGGCAGACCGATCAAGACGGCGGTCAAGCCCACCGGCAAAGCCAGGAAGATTACCGCTTCCGCCAAGCCACTCCAGACAATGAGCATCACATTCACGGCGAAGCAGCTTATAACCAGGGCCCAAGAAGCCAGCAAATAGCGCGACGCCTGCAGAAGCAGCCAGACGACAACTGCCAATAGCAGCAGAATGACACCAGGCAAAGCCGTGAGGAACGGGTCGGGGAATGCCGCCGCCACCCCATAGAGCGTGATAGCCGCCAGAAACAAACCGGTCAGCGACCACCATAACGTGCTGCTTCTCACTTCTTCAATCTCTGCCCGGAGTCCGTCGACCCGGCCCGTCAATTCAACCATCGCTCGCGCTCCTTTCTGTTACAGGGTTGGCGCCGTGGCGCGGCGCTTTTCTTGCGCCCGACGCTCGACCCTGCGCGCTTATAGGATACATGCTGCCGCAAAACAAGTCGAATCAGCCGGAACGTTGCTTACGATTTACCGCCGCCACCAGCCTCGCTCCGCAATGAACGCGACCGGATCGACGTAATGCTTTTCAATTTCGGCTGGATTACTGGCCGACCACCAGGAGGGATTGCCAGCCCACAGAGCAGTCTTGCACATGTCAAAGTGCAAATGGGCATTAAACTGTTGCCGCTGTCCGCGACCGATAGTGCCGAGCAGCGCTCCTCGGCTGCATTTTGCGCCTTTCTTGATGTTGGCTTCAATGCGCTTCAAATGCCCATAGCGCGACCATATACCGTCCGGGTGTCGGATGACAACCAAGTTTCCCCAGGCGCCGGCGCCCACCCCCGCGAAGACGACCTGCCCCTCCGCAACCGAATAGACGGGCAAACCTTCATCGGCGTCATCCCTGCGGTTGATGTCCAGGCCCGTGTGCGTCTGGCCCCTGAATTGGCTATGTTGGTAGATTTCTCCGTGATCAATCGCGGAGCGCCAACCCGGCGGCAAAACGGCGCTGGCGCTTGGGTCGACGGGCGATCCATAAGCTAGCTGTCCGGCGCTGTCTTGCTGTACCGATGCTTTCTCTTGCAGCGCACGCAATAGCGCTTTGGGCAGCGGCAGCTCGATATTCATCGAGCGCAGATGGACGACGCCATCCGCTTGCCTAGCGAAGTCCATGTCCCGCTCATAGCTGAGCTTTTCAAACCAGGCGTAGCGCGCTCGCAAGCGTTCTTGAATATGCCCAGGCATATCCGCCCACTGCGCTTCGCGCTCTTTTCGCCGCTCCAGCGCGAAGCGCTGGCAGTATAGAACTTCGTCTTCATAGATGCTGGGCAGATAAGGTTTGATGTAGCGGCCGTCGGCTTTGATGACATCAAGACCTAAATTGACCTCGGCGCGTTTAAGGATCCCATGAGTCAAGCCATGATCAACCGCGGCGTCCATAATCATCAGCTTGCCCAATGCAGAACGGATGCCACGGGGTTCGATAGACAGCTTGATGACCGCCTGCAGGAAGTCGCGCGCGGCTTGCAGCTGCGCGGCGCGCATCTGTCGGTCGCTCGCCTTTTCAGCGTACCAGGATAGCGCAAGCGGCTGCTCCGGGGTACTTTCCCCGCTGCGGCTGAAATAATCGTCCAGGACCTGCTGCAGCCGCCCCCCTTTGAAGCCGAAAATCCCGTATTCCAGCGGGTCGGGGTTGATGATGCCCCAGCTGTTGCCCTGCCAAGCGCTGATGACCGCAATCGCGAAGTCAGCGAAACTCTCGCTATTCGATAGGAGGCTGACCGGACCCAGCGCCTCGCTATGGGCGGGATCATCGCTTGGCTTGCCAGATCCTGCGCCGTCATCCAAAGTTTCAGCCAGTGAGTTTTGCTCATCGGAGATCTTTTGGATGGCGGCGGAGACAATGAGACTGTTCTTTTTCAGATTCGCCAGGACCGCTTCAGCGTCTTGCATGCCCTGCAAAATCGCGTCGATGGCATTTTGCAGGGTGCTGTTGTCTTCGGCGATACCAGCCAGCGCCCGTTTTAGCTCTTCCTGTTTAGGCATGGTCGGGTTCCTCGCTTGCTTCGTTTGCGGCTGCTGCGCTATTCTTGGCAAGTTCTCGATCTTCTATGACATAGCCGCCGACCAGGGTGACGCAGATCGTCGTGATGGTCGGCGCCAGCACTTCCAGGTGTTCTTCGAGCTCGGGGCGGCTGGCGGCGATCAACAAGGTGATGATGCTGAAGATCGACGACCAGAATCGTCGCGATTGCAATAGCCTGCGCGGCGCTGTTTTGCTCTTATCCAATTTTCCTCTCCTTGAACCTTGTCCATTCGTTTTTTGCTTTGATGAAGCGCATAGACAATAGAACAATTGAGCTAATCAGTGGCGACCAAATAGCCGCGTTTTTCTACAATCGAATGAAATTCATACCAGCAATGTCTCATTCACGAGGAATTCACGGCGCATTAGCTTGCCGGCTTCGGGAGATCTATTGGGAATTGAAGGCATACAGTCTACAATTGACCTCAATCAATTCACGAATCATCATGGAGAAGCGAACCATGCCAAAAATCACCTTTATCGGCGCCGGGAGCTTCGGCTTCACCCGCAAGCTCGTCAAAGACATCTTAACATTCCCCACGCTCGCTGACGCGGAAATCGCCTTGATGGATATCGACGCCGAGCGCCTCGATTTCGCCAAGCGCGCCGTCCAGCGCATCGTCAGGGCCGGCGAATACCCGGCCAAAGTCAGCGCGACCATGGACCGCGTCGAAGCGCTGCGCGACGCCGATTATGTGGTCGTCACCATCTTGGTCGGCTCGACCGATGTCTGGCGGCACGATATCGAGATCCCCATGAAGTACGGCGTCGACATGAATGTCGGCGATACGCGCGGCGTGGCCGGCATTTTCCGCTCGCTGCGCACGATTCCCGTTTTGCTTGATATCGCCCGTGATATGGAGCGCTATTGCCCCCACGCGCTGATGCTGAATTACACCAACCCCATGGCCATGCTCTGCCGCGCAATGGATATCGAAACGGACATCAGGGTGACGGGTCTCTGTCACAGCGTGCAAGGCACGTCGAAGATGCTGGCGAACTGGATCGGCGCGCCATACGAAGAAATCCGCTATACCTGCGCCGGCATCAACCACACCGCCTGGTTCATCGAATACACCTGGAATGGGGCGGACGCCTATCCCTTGATCCAGCGCGCAATCAGGACCGACAAAGACATTTACAACAAAGAACAGGTGCGCAACGAGATGTACCTGGCGCTGGATTACTACGTGACCGAATCCAGCGGGCACAATTCCGAGTACAATTGGTGGTTCCGCAAGCGCCCCGACCTGATCGAGAAATACGCCACCCACGGCACGAACTGGAACCCGGGCGAGCACGCCTATATCTTGAAGGAATATCGCCGCCGCGAGCAGGATTGGCGCGATGACATCCACGCCTGGTTCGCGGATGACGAGGTTGACCTGGAGCGCGGTCACGAATACGCCGCCTATATCATGAACGCCATGGAAGGCGGCCAACCTTTCAAATTCAATGGCAATGTGCCCAACAAAGGACTGGTCGACAACCTGCCGCGCGATGCCTGCGTCGAAGTGCCCGTCTGGGCTTCCCGCGATGGCTTGGAAGCGGTGGCGGTCGGTCCCCTGCCGGCTTCGGTGGCGCCGCTGACCAACCTCTACGCGCAGATTGAAGAGATGGCGGTCGAGGGCATTCTCAAGGGCGACAAACGGCTGATTTACCAGGCGGTAGCATATTCGCCGCTATCGGCGGCGGTCTGCTCGCTGCGGGAGATTCAGTCGATGGTGGACGAGCTTTTCGCTGTGAACGAGGAATATTTGCAGCCGGCCTTTGCTTGACCGTGGGAAGATCCATAACTTGAGTCTCAGCCTTGTATACGATAGAATCCAGTTGATTCTGCCAAACCAGTGGCAACGATGAAGGTCCCCAGATGGCTAGCGAACAGACATTGAATCACGAAGGATGTATTTCTGCGCTGGAGGCATCGTACCAGCACTTGGCGACAAAGGCCGATATCGAAAGCCTGCGGTCAGAATTGAGGTCGATGCGCTGGAGCATCGGACTGACTGTAGCGCTGATTGTCACGATTATCAACGTGATCGTACAACTGGCCATACAGGCTGGAGCCACTTAGGGTCTTTGCCCTTCACTAGATTGACATGAATCCGCACGATTGTCCGCCTTGGCTGCCTGCTCGCTGCGGGAGATTCAGTCGATGGTGGACGAGTTGTTCGCTGTGAACGAGGAATATCTGAATCCGGTCACTGCCTAAACCTGGCGCGACGGTGTATAATCGGCGAAGCTGATGTTCAAAAGGCAGAATACCATGTGGCGACTGAATCCCTTGCTCAAGATCATCCTGCGCATGGGCGTTTTTGGCCTGATACTGGGCTTGGCTTTGGGCCTGTTCATTATTGTCGCTTTCGAATCAAAATTCCCCGGACCCATTTCATACTACTATCAACAGATCATGTTGGGAGAAGTCGCCAATGGCGCCGTCCTCGGCGGGTTGATCGGGCTCGCGATGGCGGTTTACACCGGTATCGTCCAACGAACAATTCGAAAACCGCATCTTTTCAAGTTCGCCTTGCTGATCGTCGCGACGATTGTATCGTTCGCGGTTGTGCAGCACCCTTTCCACATCGTGACTTTTATTGAACTGGGAATATCGCCGGACACCTGGTTTTGGACGCTTTCCGACTCGGTGTTCGCTTCTCTGTTTTTCGCCATTATCGCCAAACATGTAGCCATTGGCTTGATGAGCCTGTATGCCGCGGGCCGGTATCTGCGTGAAGCGTCAGCCCAAACCATGAAGTCAACCGGACAGGAGCCCGCCTAAATCGCGTCGCGAGTGTAAAATCAGCCGCTCTCAACTCTGCGCCGCCCAGCGCTCCCGCCGCCCAGCCAACTTGGCGCTTGCATGGTAACAACGAAGAATATCCTGAACTTGCGGGACGCGCCGGGCGGCGAGGTCCTGGACATAATGCCATACAACATCAGCTTGACCGCGTTGGAATGGCAGGCTGGCTGGTACAAGGTCGATTATCTGGGCCTGCCCGGCTGGGTCAACGCGGACTATGTGACAGCGAATGGCGCTTGCGGCTAGCGGCGGGTTTGGAAGCGGTGATGGTCTGCTCGCTGCGGGAGGTTCGGTCCATGGCGACGAGCTCTTTGCAGTGAAGGCGAATTATCTCCAGCCATAGCCTATCCCGCAGCTACGAAGCTCGCCGCCACTTTTTTCATTCAGCTTACGCTCAATATCTTGTATACTGCAAGCAATTGCGGAATAAATCCGAGACTGTATCCGACGTATAATCGATAGGAGCGCGCCATGCTTAAAACTCACATGTGCGACCCGCAGCTGCTGCAAAAGGACCTAAGCGGAAACGTATATATTGTCACCGGCGCCAACTCGGGCATCGGCTTAGCGACCAGCGAGCAGCTCGTGCGTCAGGGCGCGCATGTAATCTGCGCCTGCCGCCGCGTGTCTGCTGGAGAAGAAGCCATAGCCAGTTTCGCGGGATTGCGCGGTTCGGCTGAAGTCATCCAGTTGGATCTATCCAGCATGGCATCTGTACGGCGCTTTGCCGAAGAATTCCACGAGAAGCGCGATCGGCTGGATGGGCTGGTCAACAATGCCGGATTGGTGAGTAAAAAGAAGACCACCGAAGATGGCTTTGACATTCAAATCGCAACCAACTACCTGGGACATTTTCTGCTGACGGAATTGCTGCTGCCCATATTACGATCCAGCGCCCCTGCTCGCGTTATATGTTTGACAAGCCTATACCACGCCGGCAGTCGCAACAATCCAGTCACAGTTGATCTGCAGGATCTAAATTACGAGAAACGCCCCTATAAACCCACAAGTGTCTACGCCGAGGCCAAACTGGCTAACTTGCTGCATGCCAAAGAACTGGCTCGCCGTTTGGAAGGCAGCGGCATTTCGGCATTTGCCGCTCACCCCGGCTGGGTCCAGACTAGGTTCGGGCGGGAAGCCATGCAGGGCTGGTCGCATAGAGCCATGGTTATTGCATTGATACCGTTAAGAAGGCTTCTCAGCATCATCACCCCGTTTGAAGGCGCGCAGACGACACTCCACTGTCTGCTTGACGATGACGCGCCCAAGAAACACAACGGCGCCTTCTTCAGCCAGACTGGCATTCTATATCCCAAACGAGAGAATTGGGGTGGCGGCTGGCCCATGGAATCGCCAAACCCAAACGCGCGCGATGATGAGCTTGCTCGAAAACTCTACGACCGCAGCTTGGAGCTGGTGGGCATCAGCGCTTAACGCGCTGGGCGGCGGTCATGCGCCAACCTGCGCCGCCAGCCGCTCCTTCGCCGTCCGCGCCGGGCTGAAATTGGGGTTGAAGCTGAGCGCGGTATCGTAGTTCTGCAGCGCCTTGTCGTATTCACCGCGCCCCTCGCGCGCCATGCCCAGGTAGTGCCAGGTCTCCTCGACAAAGTGACCGCCGCCGTCGTTCTGGTTCTGGCGCGCGATGGCGATCATATCGTCGAAGCGCCCGGTGCGGTAATAAGCCTCGTAAGGTCCAAACTGATACCACATCATGCGCCAGGGCAAGCCCAGCGAAATCGCCTGATCGTAGGCTTGCGCCGCCACATCAAACATGCCCAGGTTGACAAAATTGCTGCCCATATTAAACCAGGCGTGGGCGTCCCCGGGGTCGGCCATGGCTTCGGCGCGCGCCATTTCCAAGCTGTTGATGTGATTCTGCCATTCGTCGGCGTCGGCGCCTAACAGAGCCATCAATTCCGCTTCGCGGTCCGCCGTGTACAAGACGATATAGCTGTAATTGAAATGCTGCCAATACTCGTTGACGCTCTCATAACTGTAGCGCGTATTCGGACCCTTGAAGCTGTCCATAGTCGTAACTTCACCCAGTTGATCATCGTAACCACTTATGAGCAGATAGTGCCCCATCCAGTCAAATCCGCTGGGTTCGTAACCTTTTTCGATGAGCACGGGGAAGCCTTGCACCATCAGCGTTTTGAGCGTCTCCAGGCTGCCGCCGCTGCGGACCATCCCGTAAACCGGCAGCTCCGGGATCTGTGTATTGACATATTCCACCATCTGCCAGGGGCTGACGTTCTTGTCTTCGCCATCGGGTTTTAGCCAATTGGCGGCGCGGTTTTGGTCGTCTTGATAGCCGAAATGAACCAAAGCATTGGTCAAGGTCGCGGGACCGCAGTTGTTCCAACCCTGGTATTCCGTCCCGAAGCGATTCATGCGGAAAGCAGCGGGCAGCAAGACATTTTCGTCTTGCGCGGAAGCCAGCAGCGGCGTGACCAGCAACGCAAAAAGCAGCAGCAAATGGAATCGCTTCATCGTGAACAGCCCTTAGGTCAATCTAGCCCTATCGCACATATTATACACGAATTCGCCAAAGTCAAACTTGCGCTTCCTCGACGCCAAATGAAATCGCGCGCAAATGCAGCTCGCTACAGCCAGTATTCTTCCGCGTCCACGATGAGTCGCTGCCCGGTGCTTGGCTGCAGCGGGGCCGGTTCAATGACCGGTTCATCTTCCCCAGCCAGGATCATGCGCTTGATGAGACGAGAACGCAGCACATCGCAGAGCGCTCGGTGCGTCTCTTGACCAGCCAGGTTGCACAATTCTTCGGGATCCGCCAGCAGGTCGTAAAGCTCGGATTCGACATAGCTATCGCTGCCGGGGTCGTCCCAGCCGTTTTTCTCCGGCGCGGTCACCGCGTATTTCCAGCGCTTGCTGCGGATGGCGCGGCCCACCTGTGATTCGCTGATCTGCACGAAGACTTCCTGGGACCAGTCCAGATCTTCCCCCCGCACCAGCGGCAGGATCGAGCGCCCCTGCATTTGTTCTGGCACGGCGATGCCGGCGGCATCGAGCAAGGTCGGCGGCAAGTCGATCAAGCTGACCATCTGCGACAGGCGTCCGCCGCCGGTGAAGGGACCGCCATAGAAGGCCGTCGGCAGGCGGATTGACGATTCATGCGGCGACCGCTTGTATTCGTCGTTGCGCGTCCGGAAATGGCAGCCGTGATCGGAAGTGAAAAGGATGATGGTATTGTCCAATTGGTCAAGGCTGATGAGCGCGTCAATCAATCTGCCCAGAGCCTCATCAAGGCGCTTGACCATGCCGCAGTAACCGGCCAGTTGACCCTGCGCGGTGCCGCCAAGCCCAGCCAGGTCCGGCGGCGTCCAGCGTCCGCGATAGCGCCCGGCGTAACCCGGCGGCGCTGGAAAATCGTCGCGATGGTTTTGATGATGCGGCTCCAAGAAAGACAAGAACAAGAAAAAAGGATTGTCTTGATGCCCGTCGATATAGCGAATGGCGGCATCGGTCTGCGCGTCGACGCGATAGCCGGGCAGCTTCTGTGGCTGCTCATCGTTGTCATACATCAGCAAGTCATAGGCGTCCGACGTGAACTCCAGCAAGTTGGAGGCCAGCCAATAGTCATAGCCGCCGCGCTGCTCGGGCGGGACGGGTCCCTCTCCGCTGTCCGCCAAATGCCACTTGCCGATGTAAGCCGTGTCGTAACCCGCGCCCTTGAAGCAATGCGCCAGGGTCACGCTGTCACCCGGCAAGGCGACGCCGTTGCGGTAGCAGCCGGTTTCGGTGGCGTAGAGACCGGTTTGCAAGCAGGCTCGCGCCGGACCACAGACCGGTTGACAGGTAAAGGCATAATGGACATCCGTTCCCTGCCACGCCATGCGGTCGAAATTCGGCGTCAGATCAAGCGGATTGCCGTGGATACCAGTTGTATCCCAGCGCTGCTGGTCGGTGAAGAAGACGATTACATTTGGGGAATCGTTCATGTCAAAGGCAACTGAGAAACAATAAAGGCGACGGCCGCGATAATCACAGCGGCAAGGGCAATCGCTGTGCCGACAAGCCACATCAAAAAATGCCGCAGCCGTTTTTCTCCCGCGGTGTTGACCGTGTTGATTTTGTCTTCCAGGTCCGATTGATTTTCACCCATCTGCCGCAGCATATCCGACCGCGTCTCGACAACCAGCGTTTCCAAGCGCGCGATATCGGCTCTTGTAGCCACGTGCGGTTCTTCCGCTTCACGAGCGCTTTCTATGCGCGAAACCCGCTGTTCGACCTGTCCGACGCGCTCGACGACGCGGGCATGCGAAATCTGCTCCAAAGCCTCCACACGTTGCGTTAAATTCACGCTTTCTTCCGCCATGCTCTACCTATGAGAAAATCCATCACTCAATTCGACTATACAGCGAACTCAAATCCCAATCAAGACATTTGTTGAATCTTAACATCATGATGTTTGCGGACGATCGGTAGCTAAGGCCAGCGTTTTACGCTAGACTGCCCGCATAGTAAAAGTATAGCTCAAGCGGACCGACCATGAAACGCACGCGCGACTTCCTGCAAAGCCAGAACTACCCGCGCGGGGATCTGTTTGATTTGCCCTCGACGGAAAAGCGTTTCCCCGATGGCGCGCAATACCGCATTGAAATCCCCAGTACCGAGGGACCGAAAGCGCTGGCCGCGGTGCTGGAAGCCACCGACGAATATGGCATAACCATCCATCGCGTATCTCAAGGCAGCGGTATCTGGATGCTGACTGATGACGAAATCCGCGAGATGTGCCGACTAGGCGCCGAAGCCCGCATCGAAGTCAGCCTGTTTGTTGGTCCACGGGCGGCTTGGGGCGTCAGCGCGCAGGTCCGCGCCAGCGCCGGCAAAAACCTGGGCGCGCGCCTGCGCGGTATGGAAGACCTGGTCTATGCCACGGAAGATGTCATCCGCGGCTGCGCGCTGGGCTTGCGCTCGGTGCTGGTGGCTGATGAAGGACAATTGTGGCTGGTTAACGAGCTGAAAAAAGCCGGCGATCTCCCCGCCGACTTGGTGGTCAAGATCTCGGTACAGCTGGGCGCCGCCAACCCGATATCAGTCAAGTTGATCGAGGATCTGGGGGCCGGCACCTACAATGTGCCGACCGATCTGACGCTGCCGCAAATCGCCGCCATTCGCTCTGTCGTGGATTTGCCGCTGGATGTTTATGTGGAGGCTCCCGACGATTTCGGCGGTTTCCTAAGGCATTACGAAACGCCGGAGCTAATCCGCATCGCGGCGCCGATCTATGTGAAGCTGGGCTTGCGCAACGCGCCCAATATCTATCCCAGCGGGATTCACCTCGAAGACACGGCTATCAAGCTCTCGCGGGAGCGCGTGCATCGCGCGGCGCTGGTGATGAACATCATCGAACGTTACGCGCCGGAGGCTCTCATGGGCGCGGTTGGCGCGGCCGATCTGGGTATTCCAGTCCTGTGACCTTTTATTTGCGGCTAATCATTATGGGCGGCTCTGAACAAGCCTTGGACGACTCGCAGGGTCGCGTAGACACAGCCCTTCAACACTGACCGCCAGTCGCCCCAACTAAACATCCGAAGTGGAGTGAGAGCAATGAAAATCAGCAATGTCAGCACAATGGTGATGGGTACACCCTGGCGCAATCTCTTGTTCGTCAAGGTGGAAACCGATGATGGCTTGGTCGGCTGGGCGGAGGCGAGACCCGTCGGCGGCGTCGGACCGGTCATCGGCTACCTCAACGAGTCTGTGCCCGATTTCGCCTTGGGCCGCGATCCCTTCAACACCGAGGATATGACCTATCGCATGCTGCGCGAGACTTACGGGCGCGCCGGCGAGATCGCCATGACCGGCATCGCCCTGCTGGAGATCGCCTGTTGGGATATTGTGGGCAAAGCGCTGGGGCAGCCGGTCTATCGCCTGCTGGGCGGGGCGGTGCGCGACAAGATCAAAGCCTATGCCAACGGCTGGTATCGTGTCGAGCGCAAGCCAGAAGCCTGGCACGCGGCCGCCAAAGAAGTCATCAACAAGGGCTATCGCGCCTTGAAGTTCGACCCCTTCGGCAGCGGCTTTTACGAATTCACGCGCGAAGAGAAGCTACTGTCAGTGGCGCTGGTGGAAGCGGTCTACGATGCCGTGGGACCGGATGTCGAGCTTTTGATCGAGATGCACGGCCGCTTCAATCCCGTGACGGCAATTGAGATCATCCGCGATCTGGCGGAGTTTCGTCCCGCTTGGGTAGAGGAGCCTGTGCCGCCAGAGAATCTGCGCGCGCTGCGCGATGTGCGGGAAGTCGCGCTGGCTTTGGGCATCCCGGTGGCCACCGGCGAACGCATCCACACGCCTTATGAATACCGCGAACTGTTCGAGTTGGGCGCTGCCGACATCATCCAAACCGATACCACGCACTTCGGCGGCATTATGAATATGAAGAAACTGGCGGGCACAGCCGAAATGTATTACGTGCTGGTCGCGCCGCATAACGTAGGCGGACCCTGCTCAACGATGGCGGCGCTCGCCGTCGCCGCGACCACGCCCAACTTCAAGATTCAGGAGTACTTCAACGATTTTGCCGATCCGCCGGTCAAGGCGGTGGGCGCAGGCATGCCGGAAGTCGTGGACGGCTATTTCTCATTGCCGGAGAAACCGGGCTTAGGCGTCGATATCGACGAAGATATCATCGCCGAATTCCCCCAGCGCGAGACGGATTTCAACCTGTTCAGCGACGATTGGCATCGTCGCGATTTGAAGTGACGCTCGGCTGATGCGCCTCGTTAAGCTTCTTCAAAACTTATATCGAGATAGACCTGCGCGAGCGGCAAGTCGCAATTGAGCATCGTCAAAGGGATGACATCATCCGCGCTGGTAAATAGGCGCAAACGCCAACCGTCTTCGGCGCGGGTATAAAGCTCGGCGCGGAGGCGCTCTTGGTCGACGATGAGATAGGCTTCAATCGACGGCAGGTCAGAATAGAAATCTAGCTTGTCGCCGCGGTCGCGCGTTTCTGAAGAGGGCGATGTCACTTCGACCACGAAGATCGGATTGAGCAGCGAGAGTTCGCGGGCGTCCTCATAAACCGCTTGGTCCCGCGCGACACTTAGATCCGGATATATATAGCGAGATTCTGCGACTTGAACGCGCATGTCGCCATTATAAATCGTAAAATCCTGACGATTAACCCGGTTGCCAAGGCAGAGCAGGATATTGACTTTAATTATGCTATGATCAGCGGTTCCACCCGTCATCTCGATGATTTCTCCGTCAATGTATTCATGTTTGAATTCCTGCCGCTCTTCCCACTCGAGATAGTCGGCGACAGTCATCATTTGCTTTGTCTGGATAGCCATGTCAAACCTCTACTATTTTCATTTGCCGCCTGCCTTGAACGAAGTTAAGCCCATTAGACATCTAGGCCGCGATAGATCTGCGCGAGCGGCAAGTCGCAATTGAGCATGGTCAAGGGGATGATATCATCCGCGCTGGTGAATAGGCGCAAGCGCCAACCGTCTTCGGCGCGGGTATAAAGCTCGGCGTGGAGGCGATCCGGGTCGACGATGAGATAGGCTTCAATCGACGGCACGCCATAGTAATATTCGCGCTTTTCGATGCGGTCGCGCGTTTCTGAAGAAGGCGATATTACCTCGACCACAAAGACGGGATTGAGCAGCGTGAGTTCCTTTTCGTCTTCAAGGCTTTCATCCCCGCAAACAGCGCTGAGGTCAGGGTAGACGTAGCGAGTATCGCTAACCCTGACGCGCATTTCACTGTTAAGGAGCACACAATTTGAGTTTTCGAGTTGGCGACCGATGGCAAGAGTCAGATTGATCATAATTCGGCTATGCTTCCATGTTCCGCCTGTCATCTCGATGATTTCTCCATCAATGTATTCATGTTTGAATTCCTGCCGCTCTTCCCACTCGAGATAGTCGGCGACAGTCATCATTTGCTTTGTTTGGATAGCCATGTCAAACCTCTACTATTTTCATTTGCCGCCTGCCTTGAACGAAGTTAGGCCCATTAGACATCTAAGCCGCGATAGACCTGCGCGAGCGGCAAGTCGCAATTCAGCATCGTCAAAGGGATGACATCATCCGCGCTGGTGAATAGGCGCAAACGCCAACCGTCTTCGGCGCGGGTGAAAAGCTCGGCGCGGAGGCGATCCGGGTCGACGATGAGATAAGCTTCAATCGACGGCACGTCAAAATAGAAATCTAACTTGTCGACGCGGTCGCGCGTTTCTGAAGAAGGCGATATCACCTCAACCACGAAGACGGGATTCAGCAGCGAGAGTTCCTTTTCGTCTTCCATTCTAGGCTCGCCGCGGACGACGGAAAAGTCAGGATAAACGTAGCGGGTCGGACTCACGCGCACGCGCATATCGCTATTGCAGAGAACATAGATCGAGAAGTCGAGAAGCGCGTAGAGCGTGCCTCCAATATTTGTTTTGATTCGCGTATGTTTTAGTGTACCGCCCGTCATCTCGATGATTTCTCCATCAATGTATTCATGTTTGAATTCCTGCCGCTCTTCCCAAGCGAGATAGTCGGCGACGGTCATCATTTGCTTTGTCTGGATAGCCATGTCAAACCTCTACTATTTTCATCTGCCGCCTGCCTTGAACGAAGTTAAGCCTATTAGACATCTAAGCCGCGATAGACCTGCGCGAGCGACAAGTCGCAATTCAGCATCGTCAAAGGGATGACATCATCCGCGCTGGTGAATAGGCGCAAACGCCAACCGTCTTCGGCGCGGGTATAAAGCTCGGCGCGGACGCGATCCGGGTCGACGATGAGATAGGCTTCAATCGACGGCAGGTCATAGTAATACTCGCGCTTGTCGACGCGGTCGCGCGTTTCTGAAGAAGGCGATATCACCTCGACCACGACGATCGGATTGAGCAAGGTCAATTCGCTCTCGTCCTCGTAAACTTCTTCGCCGCGGACGACGCTTAAATCCGGATATACATAGCGAGATTTTGCGACTTGAACGCGCATGTCGCTATTATAAATGATAAAGTTTGAAAAGTTTAGCCGACCGCCAAGGGCGAGTATAAGATTGACTTTAACTCTGCTATGATCAGCGGTTCCACCCGTCATCTCGATGATTTCTCCGTCAATGTATTCATGTTTGAATTCCTGTCGCTCTTCCCAAGCGAGATAGTCGGCGACGGTCATCATTTGCTTCGTTTGTATTGCCATGTCAAACCTCGATTATTTCACTCTATTCGAGAAGCAGAACCTGCGCCGACCGATGCGGCGGCACGGGATTCTCAGCCATCAGCCAGCAGGCGGTCCACCGAATCCGCCAGGTCGCGGAGATTGTTGACCATAAAGACCCTGTCAGCGACCAGGCTGTATTCCCACATATCGCTGTCGCCGCTGCCCCACTGACGCCGCGGCTCGGGGCAAAACCAGATCAGGCGCCGCCCTCTGCGCCGCATATCCTGCGCGATATCGAGGCGCGGATCGTTGTAATTGTTGCGGCCATCGCCGAAGAAGAGGATGGTCGAGCGGCTGTCGATCAAGTGCATCTGGTCCTTGTTGAAGGTGTTCAGGCTGTTGCCCAGGTCGGTGCTGTAATAGCCGGGCGGGTTTTCCGCCATGATGCGCGCCACGGCTTCCCGCGGCGGCAATTCCGCCAGCGTGGTGCTGACATTGACCAAATCGTGAATGAATATGAAGCTGTGGGTGCGCCGCACCTGGTCGCTCAATTCATAAACCATGGTCAGCAGGAATTCCACCGCGTAGCGCATTGAGGTGCTCAAGTCGCAGATGAGAATCAGCGTGGGTTTCTTGTGGCGCACGCGAAACTGCGCTTCCATCGGCACGCCGCCATAACGCATGTTTTTGCGGATGGTCTTACGCGGATCGAAGCGGCCCGATTTGGCGCGCTTCTGGCGCAAAGCGGCGCGGGTGCGCAGGCGCGCCGCCAGGCGCCGAATTTCCTCGCGGATGTCGTCAATATCGGCGCTGCTCAAGCGCTGCAGCGGCAGGTCCAGCAGGTCGGGCTGCTCGCGCGGCTCTTGTTCCGCCATTTGTTCGGCCAATGTCGCGCCCACATGCTGCGAAATCTGCTCGGACAAGCCGCTCATATTCTCGCGCAGCAACGATTCCAGTTCCGCCAGCGCTTCTTCGCTCATGCCCAATGCCGCCAGCTCTTCCAGCAGGTCATCGAGCAGGCGCTCCAACTGGGTCAAGCCAGCTTGACGGTTCATGCGCCGCTCGAACCAGGGGCGCATATAGATCTCGTCGCCCTGCGGCAAGCCCGAGGCCTCCCCCAGTTGCCGCAGCTCTTCTTCGCTAAATTCCTTGCCCTGCAATAGCCGTTCCAGCAGGTCGCGCAAAGCCTCCATGTTGCCCATCAGCGAATCCATCGCCTCTTTTAAGAGCTGCCCCTCTTGCTCGTCCAGTTGATCGAGGATGTTCTGCAAGGGCGGTTTGTTATTGGAGAAGAAAAGGGGAAAGAAATAGTCGAAGACCGGCTGATGCCGGTGATTCTTCACCAAGGTGGCTTTCATGGCGCTTTTGAAGGCGGAAGCATCCCTCACGCCCGTTTGATCTACGCCGAACATGGCGTCTTGACTTTCCGCCAGGGAGACGCGGAGGCCGGCGGCGCGCAAAGCGCGGATGAACTCGACCATTCGTTTTTGCATGGCTGTGAACCTTGCCGCTAGACGATGGAGTGGTGATTTGAATGGTAGACGATTTTGCCCTGCGCGGCAAATTACTTGGAGGGCGGGCGGTCAGTGAGCATCATGCTTCAGCTCGACAACCAAGCCCTTGCTCCAGCCATATTTTTGGTCCATCTTGGTTTTGACCGCGGCCAGAACTTGAGCATCGTCTGGAAATGACGCCGTGCCTTGCCAGACCTTATCGCCAAGCCGAAAGCTGATGGTCGGATTCGCCCGGATATTCCGCACCCAATGAGAGGCTTCGCGTTTTTCCGATACCAGATAGTAAGAGCCGCCATGTTCGACGTACCAGATTTCGATCTCGTGCGGCTGCCCGGTTTTGTGCCCGGTGGTGCTTAAGTAGAGATACTTGTTTGCGCTCATCGCTGCCCGAATCCCTTTTGGACTTGCCAAAGAAGCTTGCCGCGCATATTCTCCCTGCGGACCGTCTGCCTGACAACGGCAAATATCTCCGCCGCAGGCGCCAGCGAGGAAAATAATGCGCATATCCATCCGAAACGAGCTTGCCCAGGACATCCGGGACATCCAGGCTTTGGAAGCGGAAGCCTTCGGCCGCCACGTGGAAGCCGACCTTGTCAACCGTCTGCGCGCTGACGGCGCCTTGTGGCTGTCACAGGTCGCGCTGATTGACAAGCGGATAGTTGGGCACGCCGCCTACAGCCTGGTCGAGATTTCTCACAAAGCCCAGCGCTGGTCTTTCCCGGCTTTAGGACCCATCGCCGTTGCGCCCGCCCGACAAGGGCAGGGCATCGGCAGCGCCTTGGTGCGCACGGGCATTGAGGTTGTGGCAGAGGCCGGCTTTGGCTTCTTGTTCCTGGTCGGGCATCCCGGCTATTATCCGCGCTTCGGTTTTCAACCGGCGACGCCGCTTGGCTTCAGCTCGGACTGGGTGGAGCCGGGCGGGGCGCACGAACATTTTATGACGCTTGTGCTGGATCAAAGCCTGGTTGGCCGCGTACGCGGAGCAATGCGCTATCACGCGGCATTCGCCGACGCTTGAGCGCTTTTTCGCCGAAAAACCTGAACTATTCCGGTGAATTCCGGCGGCAGATCCGCGGTGTCTACACGCTCCAAATAATCAGAAACGGTAGGGGCGACTCTGCGCCGCGTAGACAGGGCGGATCAATCGGTGGCGAGCAGGGCTGCGATTTCCTCAGCCGCTTTTTGCGCGGCGAACAAAACTTGCGCGAGATTGGCGTCGGATGCGACCAGGACAGCCAGCGAGACCTCCCCGACCGGCAAGGACAACATCGTGCCGCTCTCCCCTTCCAAGACCAGACGCCCCGCTTTGCCTTGCGCCAAGCGCTGCATGGCGCGCTCGCCCGCGCCGGCAAGCGCAGCCGCCAGCCCCGCCAATTCGGCGTTTTCATTCATGCGCTCGGGCATTTGACCGGCCCCGTTGACCTCCGCGTCCAGCGGGTAACTGGCGACAGGCAGGCCCTCTTCGCTGACAATCACGCAGCGCTCGACCTGCCCCAGCACAAGGCAAAGCCGCTGCAAGATATTCTCGAGCGCGTGACTGCGGTCTTCGCTTGTCATCGGTCTATCATCGGTCTTTAACTTGCTTGATTGCTTAAAAGCGTACAAGAGCAGTATAGCCCAAGCTCCGCCGGCGCAAAAGCGAAGTAAGCGGCTAAGCCAGGGCAATCGCAGCTACAATGTCTCCTTTTTTTGCAGATCAATGGATGAATCTTGGCGCCCTCGGTGCTTAATAATCACTTCAATTTCGCCTTATGCCATTGAGCTTTGATGCGATTGCCCTGCATAATCACAACCGAGCGGCGTAAAACCAACTGCCAACGGGTATAATCGCCGCAATGAATGGTGGCGGGGGTCCGCAGTGTCTATTGAGCGGCAATATCAATTCGAGTTGACTAGCGACAGTCCGCGACAAACGGAAAGCCTGGGCAGCTTGCTGGGACAATTGCTGCGCGCCGGTGATGTCATCTGCCTGTCCGGCGATCTGGGCGTCGGCAAAACATGTTTTAGTCGCGGCGTCGGCATCGGCTGGGACGCGGACTGTCCCTTGACCAGCCCCACTTATAATCTGGTTCACGAACATCGGCGCGCCGCCGATGATACCCGTCTCTTCCACATTGATTGTTATCGCCTCAGCGGACCCGGCGCCGCCGATGCGCTGACATTGGATGACATCCTGGATAGTCCCGCGGCGGCGCTGCTGGAATGGCCCCAGCGCATAGAGAAGATTTTGCCCGCCGCTCGGTTGTGGATCGACATCTTCGATGGCGGCGCAGCGCAGCGCCATTTTGTCTTTCGCGCTTGCGGAGACTCTTATGCGACGCTGCTTGAACGCTATCGGCAAGTGATCAGTCGCAAGTGCGATCAAATTGACAAAGACAAAGCTGATGTTGCTGGCAATTGACACCGCCACGCGCTTGTTGAGCCTTGCGCTCCACGACGGCGGCCGCCTGCTGGCCGAGTCTACCTTTGCGGTCGACAGGCAACATAGCGCGCTGCTCGCGCCCTTGATACAGCAGACGCTGGCGCAAACCGGCACGGCGATCCATGACATAAGCGCGCTGGCGGTGTCGGTGGGTCCAGGCTCCTACACGGGGCTGCGCATAGGCGTCGCTTTGGCAAAGGGCTTGGCGGCCGCCCGCGATTTGCCGCTCCTGCCGGTGACCACGCTTGATACGCTCGCCGCGGCTGCCAGCGCCGCCGACCGCAGGCGCCCCTTGATAGCGGCTGTGCCAGCGGGACGCGGCCGGGTCATCTGGGGGGTCTATCACTGCGAGAGCGCTGCCTGGCGAATGTCGGGCGAAATGAAGCTGGGAAGCTGGCATGACTTGCTTGGCGCTTGCGACATGCCCTGCACGCTCACCGGCGAGATCGATGCGGACGGGCTGCGCCAGGTGGACCTGGCGCGCGCCGCGGGCGGGCGTATCACGCTGCTTGCGCCAGCCGAGCGCTTGCGCCGCGCCGGTTACCTGGCGCAGATTGCCTGGCAGCGACTGAGCCTCGCTGACAATAGCTCCTATCCCGCCGATCAGGTGATGCCAATCTACCTTAAGTCGCCTTGATGCGACAAGTTGATATTTGACGTTGGACCTTTGACTTTAGAATGAGGCTCGGCCTATCAGGGGCGACGCAAAGCAAAATTATGACAAGCGCAGATCCCAGGCTTCCAGCGTCGCCATGAATTGATGGGCGGTCATGTCGAGATGAACTGGCGTCACGCTGACAAAGCCGCGATGAACCGCCCAGATATCCGTGCCGATCTCGTCATATTTGCCGACCGGCGGCTCGCCCTCGACACGCACCAGACCCTCGTCAACGCGATTGAGTTGGTCGCGGTAAATTCGTACGCCCTGCCGCGTCAGGCGGATGCCGCGTAAGTCTTCAAAACGCGCCGGGCCTGGCACGTTCACGCTGAGAATCGTCAGGGGCGGCAGACCCGCTTCCAATACCTGGTCGGCAATACGCAAGGCGATCTGCGCCGCCGCTTGATAGTCTTCGACGCGGTCGGCGCGGGGCGCTGCCAGAGACATGGCGACAGCGGGCAGACCATGGATCGCGGCTTCCAAAGCCGCGGTGACGGTGCCGCTATAGGTCAGGTCTTGCCCCATGTTCGCGCCGCGGTTGATGCCAGAGACGACGATATCCGGCTTGTGATCCAGCAAGCCCAACATGGCGACGGCGATGCAATCAGCCGGCGATCCGCTGACCGCGAGCGCCGGGATGCCGCTGCCCACCTCGCAATGCCGGTAAGGAATGTCCTTGAAAAGGCTTATCGCGTGACCTGATCCGCTCTGATTGCTGGCTGGCGCGCTGACCCGCACCTCGCCCAGCTCGCGCATGGCTTCCGCCAGCGCCACGATACCGGGCGCGTCATAACCATCGTCATTGGTGACAAGGATGGAGGTCAAATTTGTCCGCCTTTCAACTGCTGACACAAAGAAAAATGTAGGACAAAGCAAAGCAGATTGCTAGGGCGGGAGAGCGCTGCGGCGTGCCGCGCCTAGGGACAGTCGCCTCGTTGCAGGGTATATTCTAGGAAATTGGAATTGTCGTTTTCATTTGTCTCGGCGATGTGACCGCCGCTGTCGACGGAAACAACGATGCGGTGCGCCTCTTCGGTGAATGCGCTGACGGTAATGCTGACGGGCATCGCCAGGATGGTTTCCCCGGCGCGTATGGTCGGAAAGGGGTTTGCCGGGTCGGACTGCGCCACAGCGCCATCACGACCGGGCACGGTATCTTCTACCGTTATCCAGCCGCCGGCGCGTGTATCTTGAGCGCCTTCATTGCGTATCGACACAATGACCCGGCCAGCTTGGTTGCAGACCAAGTTCTCGGGCTCCAGCCGAATGCCCGCGATCACCAGATTAGCCCCGTCAGCCGGGGGCGCGGCCGCCGCAGGCGCGGCTGGTGCCGGACCCGACTCCACGGGAAGACCCGCCAGATCGCCGCTGGGGCTGAGCAATTCCGAATAGATCCAGGCATCGCCCTGGTCGCCGTAACGAATGTGGTACCAGTCCCGATCGGGATTCAGCGCGACAATGACAACTTCTTGGTTGACGCCGATGCTGCCGACCAGTTCAAAGGACGTTCCGGGACCGCGCCGCAAGTTCGACGGCTTCGCAATCACCGCCGCAACGCTGCTGCTCGTAAGCGGGGGCAGACTGGTTGCTGGCGGAGCGGTCGCGGGAAGGACTGGCGCCTCTGTACCAACCATGGCAGTTTCGTCAGGGGACGACACAAGTGTAACTTCGGCAATTTCCGCCGCTGGCAGACTGGCGGCGGCGTTTTCCGGCGCTGTTTGCGTTTCTTCGTCCGCAGGCGGCGGGACAACCGAGATCGAGACGCTCTCGCTGATGCCGCTGCCGTCGCCGCGTTCCGCCGCCACCGTAATTTCGAATCGGCCCGGATTGCTCGTGGGCCATTCAATTGTGACCGGTACGACCGCAGCGCCGATGGGATTGGGATCCTGCTTTTCGCCCAGCAAGACGCCATCCAGCAGCATACGAACCAGCGCCAGGTCCGGTCCGGCGTTTTCAATGCGCGCTTGTACGATGACCGTCGCGCCGGACAAGAACCGTTGATCCGGCAAAGGAGAAGTGATGCGAATCACTGGAGGACCGGAAAAAGCGGTCCCCGCGACTTCCGCGCTGGGGGCGGCAAGACTACAGGCGGATAAGAGCAATACCAGCGCGATGAACATCAAGCAAGGCGCGCGGAACTGCCTGGTTGCCTCGCCCGAATTCATTCCGCATCTCCCGCTTCATGCCCCCGATAGTAGAGACAACTCTATCAGAAAGGGCGGCTTAAAGCGAGATGGTTTGCCTTGCAGGGCGCATTTCAGATTATTGGCAATTTACCACCGAGAGCGCCGAGATTTAAGCTCTTGCTCGCCAAAAAGGAGACGATGTAGGGGCCTTTGACGGTCTGTGTCGAAGGGCTGTGTCTACGCGCCCTACGCGACCCGCTGAAACGCCCGCGAATAGAAGGTCGATGAAAACGGGCGACATACCATGTCGCCCGAAATCAATACGTAACAATGCGGGCGACCAGATTGGTCGCCCCTACGGCGTCCTAATTTTTTCATTACTTACTTGGAATTACTTCTGTGCCCTCCGTGGTGAAGAAAATGTGGCGCGATTGCTCTGCTCGATAGACGAAGTCCTTTTGTTTCCGCCGCGCATTGTGTAACATGGAACTGTAGGGCTAGCGCAAAGTGAGCCATGGACACAATCGCCTTATTGGACGGCAAGCGCATTATCCTGGGTGTCTGCGGGAGCATCGCCTGTTACAAGGCGGTCGATCTCGCCAGCAAGTTGACGCAGGCTGGCGCCGCCGTCGACGTGATCATGACAGAAGCCGCGCAGCGGTTTGTCTCTCCCCTCACTTTTCAAGCGGTGAGCGGACGTCCGGTCTACACAGACCTGTGGCGGAGCGCCGCGGATGAGGGCTTGCCGACGCATATCGCGCACGTGGGATTGGCGGAAGGCGCGGATCTGCTTTTGATCGCGCCAGCGACCGCCAATACACTCGGCAAGCTGGCGCATGGACTAGCCGATGATCTCCTGACAGCGACGGCTTTGGCTGCAAAATGTCCGCTTGCCATCGCCCCGGCCATGGACGGCGCTATGTACGAGCACCCCGCGCTGCGCGCCAACCTCGAAGTCTTGCGCGCGCGCGATGTCCACTTGATCGAACCGGAAATCGGGCGCTTTGCCAGCGGCTTGTCGGGTTTGGGGCGCTTGCCAGAGACGCCAATCTTGTTGGGACAAGTCCGGCGGATTCTGGGCAAGGATGGCGAGCTGGCGGGGCGCAAGCTGGTGGTCACGGCCGGCGGCACGCGCGAGGCGCTTGATCCAGTGCGCTTCCTCAGCAATCGCTCCTCCGGCAAGCAAGGTTATGCCATCGCGCAGGCCGCGCTTGATGCTGGCGCGGAAGTTGTCTTGATTTCGGCAGCGCAGCGCCTGGTCCCGCCAGTCGGCGCCAAGCTGGTTTCGGTCGATTCGGCCGCGGCGATGAAAGAAGCGGTGCTGGAACACTTGGTTGATTCAACTGCGCTAGTCATGGCGGCGGCGGTAGCCGATTACAAACCAGCCGCTGTTTCCGAGCGGAAGATCAAGAAAGCGGCTGACGATTTGACCCTGCCTCTGGAGCGCACCGCCGACATCCTGATGACCGTCAAGCAAAGGCGCGCTGATACAGGTTATCCCATGATCGTGGTTGGATTCGCCGCGGAAAGTGAAAATCTAGTCGAAAACGCCAGCGACAAGCTGCAACGCAAGGGACTGGATTTGTTGATTGCTAATGACATCACCGCCAAAGACGCCGGTTTTGAAGTGGATAGCAATCGCGTGCTTGTGCTGGACATAGACGGCGGCTTGCACAAAATCGGCCGGCGCAGCAAAGCCGACATCGGCGCTTACATCATCGAACGCATCGGCGGACTGCTCGACTGAATCACCGCCCTAACTGCTGCAAATCAAAGATCGCGCGGCAGTGCGCGCTGTAGGCCGAAAGCGTCTGTCGGCAACCGATCTGATAATAGGGGATCAGACCCGCTACGCCCGCGCCCGCAAAGCCATCCTGTTCATAGCGAACCAGCGTATCCGCGTCCCTGGAATCAAAACGCAAAGTGATGTGATTATGGCTTTGCCAGGCTGGGTCTCGCCAAGTATAGCTCAACAAGGTCGGCGGCTGCCAGACGGTGATGCGGCCGATCTCGTATTCGCCGCCATCGGAAAAAGTCTCGTAATAACGACCGTTCAAGCGGGCCTCGAAGCGGATATGCCGCGGGCAGGCGCTCTTAGGCGCGAAGCTGTAGGGGAAGACACCCTGCCGGGGCCACCAGACATCCATTTGCCCCACGAAGGTATCAAACGCGGCTTGCGGCGGCAGTGGGACAGTGTCCTGCAAGAATACATCGGGCATTGTTTGCGACCATTAGAGATTTGTCAAATCGTCTTCGTAGCGCAGATTCCTGATATATGGAAAGACCAGTTCCTCACTCATTCCTCTGTTGATCTTCCTCTAACATCTCGAGCATGGTTATTGTTTCGTCTGTCGCGCGAATAAGAGGCGATACCCTGAATATGTTCCTGCCCTCAAAATTTTTCTCAATATCAGTTGACAAGTCGTCCGACAAGAATTGAAGAATCTTCAGTTTTTTATTGCGATTGAGTTGCTGAATTTCACTCAACAGTTCTATGGTTTTCATGAAGGACCTCCAACTCACATTGTTGCAGCAAATTATATCACAAGGCATAGGTCCGTGAATCCTGGGCGATCGCTTCAAATAAACCGTTCACCACAAGGACACGAAGGACACAAAGTTAAGATTCTATGTAGTTCAAATTTATCTGGAAAACTCGACGAAAGGTCAAAATGTAGGGGCGGCATACCATGCCGCCCGATATTTATACGCAGCAAGTGGGCGGCTCGCGAGCCGCCCCACCATCTCGTAGATTTATGTGACATTCGACACATAATTGGTTCTGGTGCAATTGCCCTAGGACTTTGCTGAGCGCGCTTGCCAGGACAAGAACAAGTCGGTTACACTCCAGATACACGTTTTGGCTCTACTCATCGCGCGCAAGAATGGAGCGCAAACCTATGTTTGAAGACCTAGCAGGTGTCACCAATGCGCTCAGCCAAGAGCAATACATCGCCAGCGACGAGATCTCCACGGTCGTTTTCCTGGCGGACAAGCTGGGCAAACCGCTCCTGGTCGAGGGACCCGCGGGCGTTGGCAAGACGGAACTGGCAAAAGCCTGGTCGGGCGCGGCTAAGAAACCCTTGATTCGCCTGCAATGTTATGAAGGACTGGACGAGAATAAGGCGCTATACGAATGGGAATATGCCAAGCAGATGCTCTATACGCAGTTGCTGCGCGACAAGCTGAGCGATCTGCTGGCGGCGGCGGATACCTTGCGCCAAGCGGCCGACCGCTTGGGCGAAGAAGACGATGTCTTCTTCAGCGAACGCTTCTTGCTGGCGCGCCCCTTGTTGGCGGCGCTATTGAGCGAGGAGCCAGTCGTTCTGCTGATTGACGAAATCGACCGTGCCGATGCCGAGTTCGAAGCTTTTTTGCTCGAGATCCTCAGCGATTTTCAGGTATCAATCCCAGAGTTGGGCACGGTCACAGCCCGGCATCACCCCAGTGTGGTCTTGACCAGCAACAACACGCGCGAACTTTCCGAAGCGCTCAAACGGCGCTGCCTCTATCTCTACGTCGATTATCCCAGCCAGGAAACGGAAATGAATATCGTCAAAATGCGCGTGCCAGAGATGGCGGAAAAATTGGCTTGGCAAACCGTGGAAGTGGTGCAAGGTTTGCGCCGGCTGGACCTGAAGAAGAATCCCAGCGTATCCGAAACGATCGATTGGGCGAAGGCGCTGGTCATGCTTAATGCCGACAGCATCGACGAAAAAACGCTGGAAACGACCTTGACCGTCCTGCTCAAACATGAAAGCGATGTGCAAAAAGCCCGGCGTCAGATCATGCGGGGCCAGAACGACGAGGCGTATCGGCGGACGCGCCGCCGATCGGAGTGGGATTAGGCGGGAATATGAGGCGCTAGCGGCGCTTGCGCTTTTGCAGACGAAGCGCGAGCGGACTGGCATTCGCATGCAAATCGGGTAAACTTACGCCACTTTCTCAAATCAGAGCAACGTAATCATGTCCTTGTCTGACGCATCCTTGTCTCGCCCCCAGGCGCTCGCGAAATCGATATTTCGCCTGCCGCTGTATTTGTATCAACTCGGCTGGGGTCCCGCTTTGAAGTGGCTTCCCCTGCTGATATTGACCACTGAAGGGCGCAAGAGCGGCATGGCGCGTCATGTCGTTGTTGAATATCGGCGGCACGGCAGCAAGTATTACATCGTCAGCGGCTGGGGCAAAAACACCGACTGGTACAAGAATGTCTTGCAGAACCCACGTGTCACCATTCAGCTTGGCAGCGAAGTGCTGGATGCCAAAGCGCTGCCGGTGGACAACCCGCCAGAAGCCTTGAGCGCCCTGTATATGTTCAGCCGCAACTCTTGGATCTACGAGACCTTGTTCGCGCGTATGACCTCGGCGCAGGCCGCCGACCTGAGCACCTTGGCTGACGTGGTCGACGAGTTTACCGTTGTGCGGCTCGAACCCAGCGAAGAAACGCCCAAGTTGCCATCTGTGCTGCTTTTCAACGAGGCGACTCGTCAACTGGCCGCCGTCATTGCCGCTTTGCTTGGCTTATGGCTGTTGGTCTCGCTGACGAAGCCCATGCTCCCGCGCGACCAGCGCAAAGGACGCGAAGGCGACGGCTAGCGCGTGCCGCCGGGGACCTTCGCAGGAATCGAAAGGACGAGACCATGCAATTCCTAAAATCGCTGCTAAGCGGCGGCTCGCGCTCGGACGATCGCGGCATCTATTTTTACGTGCGACCCAAAGCCTGTCAGGAGATCCTGCGCATTCGGGTTGACCCCATGAACGACCTGTCGCGCTCCGACGAAGGCAAAGGTTATTGGGTGCGCAAGGTGGCCAGCGGGCATCGCTGTCCCTTTCAGGCTGAGGTGGAGATCTATTTCGACAAGAACAAGCGCATGACCGGCAGCGATGTTACGAACGGGGAGCTGGTCAGCGAGGCGGATTGGCTGGCTTCGCGGGGGGAGAGCAAATAACTTCGTATTTCGATGCTATTGTTTTTTCAGTCCACTTTAAACCAAGATACATCTTATTGGTGTTCTCTGTAGCTGTTTGCAAGACGAATAAAGTATGGATCAGGACGCTGTTCAGAATTGTAAGGCAGGTGGATTTTCCCCAAATGCGCTGCAAAACCGTCGATTCCAGAATCGAGTCCTTGTCGTACCAGCGTGTCAACCGCTGAATGATTCAGACGCATAACCATACTTTCATCCAAGTATATTAGTCCTCTGTCAAAAGCTCGATGGTAGGTTGGAGAAAGTGCGATACCGTTGCGAACGTTATCAATACTTCGATCGCCCGCGTTCACCGGAAGGATATGAGCCGCGTCGACCAACCTAAGCTGTCGCCTTGTTACTGCGCACCTGTTGTCGTAGGCGTTCAATACCTGCTTTGTAAATGACGATGAACGCGACCAACGCGCTGTTTCACGCAACAGCAGCTTTCTAGGTTCTGGCAGTGTAAGAAGCTCGCGGTCGTCAACACTCTGAGTTTTAACGATACGCTCAGCTGTTTCAAGTATTGTTGAATTGTCGCCTAAACGATGTAGTTCGCGACTGTGCTTGCAATAAAACAGCAATAGATCGCTTCGTATTCCTATTGCGATTTCATTATTGCTCTTTGTCTGAAACGCCAGGCCGTCTTGGAGGCAATCGTTAAGCGTCGAAATGCTGACCTGTACTGAGGGCGACCTTCCCGTAAACGTTTGATGCCGCGCCAAGTCAAAACCTGCAAACACAGCTCGATTCGGCTCATAGCCCAACAAAATCGTTTCCCCGCTAGGATTACCTGGAAGCGGGGATTCCACCGAAGTCATTTGAATACGGTACTCATCCGGAAGAGACCTGCGGCCACCGTGTGTGAGCGTCCAACAGTACGCCCAAAGCGAACTATGCTGACCGTTTCGGGAAATAAGATACATGCGAGGATGTGTCAATGCCGATTGCATTAACATGCCAACACCCCCTGACTCGTGTATTGCATCTAAAATGGCGCGACTAATAACGTCGCGAGATGATGGAGGCATCTTCAGCGTGTGACCTATTTCCGTTTCTTTGGGCGAGAGCGACCGCCATCCGCCGAAAGCGGCGCCTGTGGATTGTCGTCCCAAAGCGCGCCAGGTCGCTGAATATTATAGGTTTCAACCTTCGTCCCGGTTAAACGAAGCTGCTTAGGCAATTGTGGTTTTTGGAAACGCCCTTTTGCGCCAAGTAAATATTTTTCTTCAATCTCGCTGCAAATCCATCTTCGATTAAGCCTCTCCGACACTTCACCTGTCACGCAGCTGCCTGCGAACGGGTCAACTACTAAATCGTCAGGATCTGTTAGAAATCTTACAAAATACTCCGGAATCAAAGCGGGGAATCTAGCAGGATGCGCCGGTAAATTCTTTTCATTGCAATAGCGAAGATACTGCGAGTTGCTTTCCGTATTGGCCACAGCGATTAAATTGGGGGGGATGGCTGCACCGTTATCTGTTGCGAAGTTTTTGCTGATATCGTGACCGCTTGGACGTTTCTTGGCGCGATAGCCCGACTCCAGCAGGTCTTGCATGCTCTTGCTATATGGTGTGAGAACGCGCCGATTACTGGCTTTGGGAAAAGGAGTGCGAGAAAGCCAAAAGATATTGTTCACAGCATCCTTGACCCGAATGCGTCTGACATTTACCCACTCCGCTGGGGTTGGCAACTTGGAAGGATTCCACCAAAAAAACTCTTGCGCCAGATAAAAATCAAACTCTTTGCAGAGAGTAAGTAATAGTTCGTAATGATATAAGCTTTTCGTCGGTGTACCCGCATTCCATGCGCCACCAATATCAATGACCAAAGAACCAGACTGCTTTAGAACACGGGCAAACTGCTCGGCGAACGGGCGAAACCAGTTCACATATTCGCTAGCATCGGCGTTTCCATACTCCTTTTTCCTCACTAACCCAAATGGAGGACTTGTCATTATCAGGTCGACACTATGATCATCAAGCAGAAGCTCCATAAGGCTGACTGATTCGGCTCTATACGCTACGCCGAGCGGAGTACGAATACGTTCCTCCGGCTTATTCCGTTTAGTCGCGTTTGGAAGCGGAGTTATATTTTCTTGAGATTCCATCTGTAGTTCCCGATCAGAGTGCGGTTTCTGACATGTACATTGCGCCTCAAACGAAAGCTACTAACCCTCCCCCGCCACCTCAGCCAGCGGCGGCAAGCTGAAAGCGCTGCGAATTTTGCCCTCGATCAGATCCGATATCTGCTGGTTACTCTGCAGGAATAGCTTGGCGTTCTCTCGCCCCTGCCCCAAGAGCTCATCGGAATAGCGGTAAAACGCGCCCCGTTTCTCGATGATATCGAGTTCGACGCCGATATCGATGATCTCGCCCGACTTGCTGATGCCCTGGTTGAACATGATGTCAAATTCGCACTCTTTGAAGGGCGCGGCGACCTTGTTCTTCTTGATTTTGACACGCGTGCGGTTGCCGACGATGTCGCCGCTGCGCTTGATCTGCTGGATGCGGCGGATGTCGATGCGCACGCTGGCATAGAACTTCAGCGCCCGCCCGCCGGGCGTCGTTTCTGGGCTGCCATACATGACGCCGACCTTCTCGCGCAGTTGATTGGTGAATATCACGCAGACGTTCGATTGCTTGATGGCGCCGGCCAGCTTGCGTAGCGCCTGGCTCATCAAGCGCGCTTGCAAGCCGACGTGCGAATCACCCATTTCGCCCTCGATTTCCGCGCGCGGCACCAGCGCCGCGACGCTATCAATGACGATGACATCCAGGGCGCCGGAACGCACCAAATGCTCGGTGATCTCCAGCGCCTGCTCGCCGGTATCGGGCTGCGAGACATAAAGCTGCTGGATGTCGACGCCGATCTTCTCAGCATAAAGCGGGTCCAGCGCGTGCTCCATGTCGATAAAGGCGCAGATGCCGCCGGCCTTTTGCGCTTCGGCAGCCACATGCAAGCAAAACGAGGTCTTGCCAGAGCTTTCGGGACCATAAATCTCGGTGATGCGCCCGCGCGGCACACCGCCGATGCCCAGCGAAATATCAATGCCGAGCGACCCGGTGGAGATGGCATCCACCTGCAAGTTATTGCCGGCTCCCAGGTTGAAAATGGCGCCGTCGCCATAGCGCTTGGTGATATCGGTCAAGGTGGCGTCGAGCGCGCGCTGCCGCGCCTCGTGGTCCTGACTTTCGATGATATTGGTTTCCTTAACCGCTCGTCTCGCTCTTGCCATGGCTGCCGCCTCGCTTTGTCCAAGAATATGCCTAAGTTTAGTGTCTTTACTTTCATTTGGCTATGATTGGGAAGCATAGCACTTTTGTTCTATCAGCGCAAGTGGGAGTATCCATTGGATTTCGTAAATAAGAGCAAAAGTGTTATAGTAAGTGGCGGATAGACCTTTGCAATTTTCGTTCGAATGAAGAGAAAAGGAAGATTTCCATGAGAGCGTTCAAATTTCTGCTAATCTTGTTGCTGGCGCTATCCGCAGTGGCTGCGACAGCGCAAGACTCGGAAACCATCGTCATTCGCGGCTTCGGCAATATCAGCACTTTCAATCACGTCATCAGCAGCGATGGGGCGTCGTTCCAAGCCTACAGCCTGCTGTGGCCCAAACCATACGAGATTGATCCCGATACCTTGGCGCCCATTCCCGGTTTGACAAGCTGGGAAGTATCTGACGATGGCTTGACCTATACCTTCACCATTCTGGAAGACGCGACCTGGTCGGATGGCGTGCCCATCACATCTCAGGACATGAAGTTCGTCATTGACGCCATCAAATCCGACGAGGTCGGATCGTGGATGGGGTCGGATCTCGAGTTTGTTTCTGGAGTCAATATCATTGACGACAAGACCTACGAGGTCGTTTTCAGCAAGGTCGATTGCTCCGGCTTTAGCGCTTTGGGCGGCGCGCGCTTCTTGCCCGCGCATCGCTTCGCGGCGGACTTCAGCGACTTTGCGACCAACGACATCAGCACCAATCCGCTCGAGATCAGCGGCGGTCCCTACATCATGGACTCTTGGGAACCGGACGCTTTCCAGAGCTTCTATGCCAATCCCAATTTCTGGGGGGGGGATGTCGGCATTCCTTACTTGATCAACCGCAACATCAAGGAGCAGGCGCTGGTGCTGCCGTCGCTGCAGGCGGGCGAGATCGACTACACCTACTTGCATGGCGATCTTTTCGCCCAGCTCTCCGATACCAGCAATTTGCAGTGGGAAATCTTCCCGCAGATGTCGGTCAAGTACTTCGCCATGAATTTCGCGGACCCGCAAAACCCAAGCCCGGCCTTTGACGCCGACGGCAACCCGATTGATCAGCCGTCTCATCCCATCTTCAACGATATCAACGTGCGCAAAGCGGTCGCAATGGGTTACAACAAGCAGGACGTTCTGGCGACAATGGGCGGCGAACAGGGTGGCACGCCCTTGGTCGGCGCGGTCAACCCAGCCCACACGCTCGCCTACAACACCGATATTGCGCCTTACCCCTACGATCCCGAAGCCGCCATGGCGCTGTTGGAAGAAGCGGGCTGGGTGGATACGGACGGCGATGGCGTGCGCGAGAAAGACGGCCAGCGTCTCGAATTCACCATTTCCTACAGCGACATTCTCCTGATGTTCGAGACCACGGTTTTGGTTGCGCAGGATCAGTTGAATGACATCGGTTTTGACGTCACGCTGGAAAAGGTCGAATGGGCGAACTACCTGAGCGAGATCCTCTGGGGTCAGTACATGGACGCCACCTCGATGAGCAACAGCGGTGGCACGGGCGGCGCGCCGGATCCGCACGACTTCATGGGCAACCTCTATGGACCGATGGACATCGCCACCGGCAGCGGCGGCTCCAACCCCGCGTCCTATATCAATCCAGAGATTGACGCGATGATTGATGAGGCGCGGACGGTGCCGGGCTGTGACCCCGCCGAACGCGGCGAGATCTATAAAGAGATTCAGCGTATCGCGCACGAGGAAGTGGCTTATGACTGGACCTTCGTGCCAAATATCTGGCAGACGGCGAACAAGCGCGTCAAAGGTTTCGAACCCAAGGCCTTCTGGGTCTTCTATGGCTATACCGCGGACATCCACAAGTGGACGCTTGAGGAATAGCTTGGCGACTTGTCTCACGACGCAAAAGGGCGGCTCATTTGCGAGCCGCCCTCTTCATTTCGATTGATCGCTAGCGCATTGAGCGAGGCGTAAATTAATCGTTGGGCAGCTTGCCTGTCAGCCCTAATCCTTCCAGCAAGCCAACCATGCGCGCCTGCTCGGTCTCGACTTGGCGCAGTCGATCATCCATCGCGCCGAAGCCATTATCAATTTTCATTTCCATCTTGTCTTCCAGGCGCTTGATATCCGACCGCAGCCACATGAATTGTCCCGCTACCACTGTGATGATTGTCCCGATGACGACTGCAATCTGTTCCCAGCCCATCATGATGAATCTCCTCGACGTTCTAACTATTGGCAACCTAAGTATAACAAGCGCGCTTCCCAGCGGCAAGCTCCGTCGTTGAAACGGCATCATCAATGTTGATAGCGCCGCGGATCCAGCGCGTCGCGCAGCCCGTCCCCGACCAAATAAAAGCACAGCACGGTGACCATGATCAGAATACCGGGCGTGAAGACCAGATGCACTCCGGTGACGAAGTAACTGCGCGAATCCGTCAGCATGTTGCCCCAGGTCGGCGTCGGCGGCTGGATGCCGACGCCCAGGTAACTCAAGCCGGATTCAATCAGAATCAGGTTGCCGGCGATGATCGTCATCGTAACCATGACGATGGAAAAGACGTTGGGCACGATATGCGAAACAAGGATGCGCAAGTCCGATGCGCCCAGGGCCCGCGCCGCCAGCACATAATCGCGCTCCTTCAACGATAGCACTTCGCCCCGAACCAGGCGGCTGGTGCCAACCCAGCCCAGCGCCGCCAATACGATGATCAAGACCTCGGCCGACGGCTCCCAGACTGCCGAGGCAATCAGAAGCAAGAAGAGCGGCGGAATCGCGCTGAGCGTGTTGACGCCCCAGGAAATCAGATCGTCCACTTGCTTGCCATAATATCCAGCCAGCAATCCCAGCGTGATGCCGATGAAAACGGTCAAGACGCTGGCGAGATAGGCGATGGTCAGCGAGACCCGGCCGCCGTATATCAAACGCAGGAATTGATCGCGGCCGAGCTGGTCGGTTCCCAGCGGGTATCCGTCTTGCCCGGGCTGCTTGAAGCGGTTGGGTACGCTGGTCTCGTTGACATCCAAACCCAGCGCCGTCTCGATGACCAGCGGCGACCCCATGCAAACGACGGTCGCGACGGCCAGCACCGAAATAGCGAAAATCGTCAGGCGGTCGCGGCGCATGAAAGACAGGGCGTCGCGCCAAAAGGAGCGCGATTCGCGCATGCCTTCGCCGTCCGCTAATCTGGCGACAGTTCCATTCATCAGGCGACTTCCTATTCGAGGCGGATGCGCGGATCAAGCAAGACGTACATCAGGTCCGACAGCAGCACGCCGAGGATAAACATGATGGATGCGATGACAACCGAACCCATCACCAGCGGATAATCGCGCGAGAAAACCGCGTCGATGATCAGCTTGCCCATGCCGGGCCACTGAAAAACCTGCTCGATGATGACCGAGCCCGCCAGCAGAGTGCCGATGGAAGGACCCAAAAAAGTCGCTACCGGCAGCAGACCATTTTTCAGGGCGTGGCGCAGCCAGACGACTTTAGCCTGCAAGCCTTTTGCGTAAGCGGTGCGGACATAGTCCTGCTGCAAGACTTCCAGCATTTGCGTGCGCGTGAAGCGCGAGATGAAGGCGATGGTGTTCAAGGACAGCACAGAAACCGGCAAGATCATGTGCCGCAGCGCATCGCCCAGGTCGAAGCCGCCGCGGCGCGTGATATTCCGCATGCCGCTTATCGGCAGCAAGTCGAGCTGAACGCCAAACACGATTATCAGCAGCAAACCCAGCCAGAAGGCGGGCACGGCATTGCCTACCACCGACACGATGCGTATTGCTTGGTCGACCCAGGTGCGATGGAAAACAGCCGCCAGCACACCCAAAGCGACGCCGATCATATAGCCCAGAACCAGCGCCGCGACAGTCAGGCGCAGCGTCGCCGGTATCCGCTGTGTGATCAAGTCCATCACCGGGCGCTTCTGCTTGATGGAATTGCCGAGGTCGCCACGCAGAAGCCCGCGGCGCTGGCCCGGCCTTTCGCCGACGCCATCGCCGTCGATATCGATTGTCGTCCAGTCGTTGCCGACCAGCCAGTAAACATATTGAAGCAGCGGCGGCTGATCCAAGCCCAACTGACGGCGCATAGAGGCCATCGCCTCTGCGGAGGGATTCGGCGAAAACGTGATCATCGCCACCGGATCGCCGGGCGCTGTCAGGATCACCAGATAAGAAAGGATGGTCACGCCAAAAAAGGTCGGTATCGCTTGTATGACGCGGCGCTGCAAATACTTGAACATTGACGAGGTTGGCCTTGATTTTCTTTAGTCTGATTCTATCGTCAGATAGCAAAATCACAAGTGCGCCTGCGCATAAACAAGACTCTCCCAGACTTTAACATCACGATAACACGAGTTTAATCTGCCGGTCAGCCCAGTTAACATTCTGCCGCTATGCTTGTCCGCGTCTGGGTATCCGAGCCTTAAGCGAATCATCTTTTTCTTTGATGGAGGGTGTGTCAGATATGCGCAAAACACGTCTAGTTTTCCTACTTATGCTATTCACTTTGGTCCTGAGCGCTGTCGCCGCAAGCGACTCCGCGAGTGACTCCGCAATGGAACAGGACCTGCCGGAAGTTGACCCGCTGGATTACACCCAGGGTGAAATCATCACCGCCGGCAGTTCCACGGTCTTCCCGCTGAGCGAACGCATGGCTGAACTCTGGACCGACGCCGGCGGCGTCGCCCCCAGCATCGCGTCCATCGGCTCCGGCGCCGGCTTCGAGCGCTTCTGCGTCGAAGGCGAAACCGATATCAGCAATGCTTCCCGCGCTATTAAGGACAGCGAACGCGAGTCCTGCGCCGCCATCGGCCGCGATCCGATTGAATTCCGCGTCGGTACCGATGCCTTGGCCGTCACCGTGTCCGCCGCGAACGATTTCGTCAGCGATATCACCATGGAAGAACTGGCGATGATATTCAGCACAGCCGAGACCTGGTCGGATGTCCGCGCCGAATGGCCGGACGAAGCGATTCAGCGTTTCATCCCGGGTACGGACAGCGGCACCTTCGATTACTTCGTGGAAGAGGTATTTGACGAAGATGAAGAGCCGATCCTGAGCGCCAACCCGCAGCTTTCCGAAGATGACAATGTCCTGGTACAGGGCATCACCGGCAGCCCATACGCCGTCGGCTTCTTCGGCTACGCCTACTATGTCGAGAATCAGGACGCGCTGAACATCCTCAACATTGAAGGCATTGAAGCAAACGCGCGGACCACCGATGACGGCAGCTACCCGCTGGCGCGGCCGCTGTTCATCTACAGCGATGCCGGCGTCATGGCAGAGAAGCCACAAGTCAAGGCCTTCATCAACTTCTATCTGACGTATGTCAACGACGAGGCAGTTGATGTTGGTTACTTCCCGGCCGCGCCTTCCGCATTGGATGCCGCGAAGCGCGCCTTCCTTGACGCGACGACGATGGACGGCATGTGAGCCATCTGACAATCGACCCAAAGGGATGCGGTTTTTCGGCGTCGTATCCCTTCTTGAGTTGCATTCTTGCGAGTTTTTCTACGGCAATTTCTTACCGCGGCATCGTGCGGTAATGGATACGAGACAGCGATGAGTGAGCCAGAAAATCCTGATTTGACGCTTCACCTGGTGCAGCGGAAGTCCAGGTCGCTCAATTTGAAGCATCGCGTCAAGTGGCACGAAGTCGTAATCCAGATGAGCTTGCTCGCTTGTGGCTTGCTTTCTATATTCACCACCATCGGCATCATCCTGGTACTGGGTAATGAGTCGATCTCCTTTTTCACCCGTGATCAGTGGGTGAATAGCAACCGAGCCATCTTGAGCGACATGGACGAAAGCGCAACCGAGTTCACTGTGGAGCCGGGCAAGGCGCTGGACGCTATCACAGTCGGCGGAACGATTCGCGTCGGTCAAGAGGTGATGGAGATTGTCGAGTTTCACAACAATCGCTTCGAACTCGACGTGCTCGGCACCAGCGGCGGCTTTAGAAGCTGGTGCGCGACAGATGCGCAACTGGCGGAAGTCGGACGCGCGCGGCCATTGATCGTCAATGCGAGCCGACCGATCCAGCAAGCCGAAATCGATTCATGCGCTGCGGTGGGGATTAGTCCGCTGGCTTTTCGCGTCGGTACCGACGCCCTGGCGATCGTGGCGAGCGCCGACAACGACTTCATCAGCGGGCTGACCTTTGCCGAGCTGCAGCGGATCTTCAGCGGCGCGGCGCGGTGGTCCGATATACGCGCCGGTTTCCCGGACGATCCGATCACGCTGGTCATCCCGGGCGAGGACAGCGGTACTTTCGATTTCTTCGTCAACGAAGTCCTGGATGGGGATGCGGCCGCGCTGCTGGCGACTGAGCCGATCAGGTCCGAGAACGACAATCAACTGGTCGGCAGCATCAAGCGGGATCGCTATAGCATCGGTTTTTTCGGTTATGCCTATTACGCGAAAAACAGGGAGGACCTGCGGATTATCGCACTGGACGGCGTCGCGCCGACAGCGGCGACCGTGAAAGACGGCAGTTACGCGCTGGCGCGGCCGCTGTTCATCTACAGCGATGCCGGCCTCATGCGCGATCATGCGCAGTTAAAAGACTTTATCAGTTTTTACCTCAGCCATGTTAAGGACGTCATCGTCGATGTCGGCTATTTCGCGGCGTCGCCCGAGGTCATGGCGCAGGCGCGCAACAAGTGGATCCGGGCGACCGGCGCGGTGGAGATCCCGACCATCGACCCGGCCGCGGTAAATGGCGAGCTGACAGCGGCCGGCAGTTCAACCGTCTTCCCCTTGACCGAGCGCATCGCCGAAGCATTTGTGGAAGCTGGCTATCTGCCTCGGCTGAGGGTCAAGCGCGGCCTGCGCGGCGGCAATACGATCGCGCCGCATAGCGCCGGCGTGGCGCTGGAATACAATGATCGCCCCACCATCATCGAGTTCTTCACCCATACAAATTGGATACCCGCAATCGGAGAATTCGGCGTCATTCCATTGATCAACGCTACGCTGATGACGAGCGCCATCGCGATGTTGGTCGCGCTGCCACTGGGCCTTGGCGCGGCGATTTACCTCAGCGAATACGCCTCGCCACGGGTGCGCAAGACCTTGAAGCCGCTGCTGGAAATCCTGGCGGGCATTCCGACAGTCGTCTACGGCTATTTCGCCTTGACCTTCATGACGCCGCTGCTGCGCGCAGTATTCGGGGTCGATGTCGTGAATATCTATAACACGGGTTCTGCCGGCATCGTGGTCGGCATATTGATCATCCCCTTGATAAGCTCGATGAGCGAAGACGCTTTGCACGCCGTGCCAAACGCGCTGCGAGAAGCCTCCTACGGCTTGGGCGCGACCAAGCTGGAGACGGTGATCAAGGTCGTCGTGCCCGCGGCCTTATCGGGCATTTTGGCCGCCTTCATCGTGGCTGTCTCCCGCGCCATCGGCGAGACGATGATCGTGGCGATTGCGGCCGGCGCGGGTCCCAACTTCAGCTTCAGCCCCTTCGACTCAGCCGAGACGATGACGGGGCATATCGCGCGCATCAGCGGCGGCGACCTGAGCTATGATTCGATTGACTACAACAGCATTTTCGCCATCGGGCTGACGCTCTTCGTGCTGACCTTCATGCTCAATGTCATGAGCCGCGTCATCATCAACCGCTTCCGGGAGATTTATTAATGGGAGTGCTAATAGAAGTGGACAAAAGCAAGCGCTACATGCCCGAGGAGGGAGCCTTCTACCGACGTCTGAGAGCGCGGCATCGGCGCGGGCGCTGGAGCCTGTTGTTCAACTACTTCTCGGTATCCCTGGCCGCTCTGGCTTTGCTCGCCTTGTTTTTCAATGTCGCCAACCAAGCCTTTGGCGCTATCGGACTTGTTAATACCATCGAGCCGCAAAAACTGACGAATGGGCGTCCGCTGGACGCGCTGAATAATAACGAGCTGGCGCTGATCCTGGCGGAGCATGTCTCTGGCCGCCTGCGCGTTTTGATCCGCGACACCATCAGCCAAGTCGCTGTCGATGACTTCACAAGCGCCAGCGTGGCCGAGATCGTCGGCGACGCCAAGGTGGATCCGGCGCTTGCCGGCGAATTGCTGAAAAATATCAGCCCAGAGCAGCAGGCGGGTCTGCTCGCCAAATATGCCGACCGCGGGACGCTGCGCAACCTGGTCCTGGATGAAGTGGTGGAGCAGCAAGTTATCGCGAGCTTCCCCCTGGTAGATGCGATCTTCAACTTCGACTCGGTCAAGGCGGAGATAGAGGGACCGATACTGCAGGACTTCCGGCGGCGCGAGCGACTTGATGATGCCGAAGTCACGATCATCCGCTTCCACAGTTGGTTGCATAACGAGTTCCTGACCACGCCGATGTCGAGCATACCGGCGCTGGCGGGTGTGCGCTCGGCTTTGATCGGCTCCATCGGCTTGATGGCGGTGGCGGTCGTGGTAGCGCTGCCCATCGGCGTGGGGGCGGCGATTTATCTCGAGGAATACGCCCATCACGGCTTCATCAATCGCTTGATCGAGACCAATGTGCGCAATCTGGCCGGCGTCCCGTCAATCATCTACGGCATGCTGGGCTTGGCTATCTTTGTACGGGCGCTGGCGCCATTTACCAGCGGCATGATCTTCCATTACAACTTCGACGTGCCGACCGTCGGCAGCGTGATAGAGCGCATCGCCCCCGCTTTTGAGGGCGCTACGATTACGATCCGCAGCGATGCCGCAGTTGTCGATGTGGCGACAGTCGAACGGGTAGTTGATACATTCATGTTCTATGGCAGTCCCAGCTTGACCATGCACGGCAATAGCGACCTGCGCGAAATGTCGCGTTCCTTGGCAGAGGCGCTGCGGATCGCCGTCGATAGCGTGCCGGTACGCGCGGATGAAGACTATGATATCGAGCTGCGGGGCGATTATTACCGCTTTGATGTCGCCCCCATCAGCAATGTCGCCGCTATCAGCGATGATACCTTCAACGCGCTGATGGCGAACCTGGTGCGGATAAACAGCTTCTCGCCCAACGGCCGCACGCTGCTAAGCGCCGGGCTGACACTGGTCCTGCTGATACTGCCCATCATCATCATCAACGCGCAAGAGGCGATTCGCGCTGTGCCGCAACCGATTCGCGAAGCCTCTTATGGCTTGGGCGCGACCCGCTGGCAAACGATTTGGCATCAAGTTTTGCCGGCGGCGCTGCCCGGCATCATGACCGGTACGATTCTATCCGTTTCGCGCGCGGTAGGGGAGACAGCGCCCTTGATTGTTGTTGGCGCGGCCACCTTCCTGGTGACCGACCCGACCAGCCCCTTCTCCCAATTCACGGCGCTGCCGATACAGATTTACCAGTGGACGGCGCGCCCGCAAGGGCAATTCGCCAATATCGCCGCCGCCGCCATCATCGTACTACTGGCGCTGATGCTGACGCTGAACGCCGCGGCTATCATCCTGCGCAATCGCTATTCGATAAGGTTCTAGTTATGGCAGCAGTCCTAAGGCCAGCGGAAACACCGGCGGATAGCTCCCTGGTGCTGGAATTGCGCGCTTGCAGCTTCTATTACGGCGCTTTTCGCGCGGTAGCGGACGTCAGCCTGCCCATATACCAAAACAAAACCACAGCCTTCATCGGTCCGTCGGGCTGTGGCAAGAGCACGGTCTTGCGCGGCATCAACCGTATGTTGGACCTGGTGGACGGGGCGCGGGTCGAGGGCGAAATCATATACCGCGGCAAGAATCTTTATGATCACGAGGTTGACCCGGTAGAGGTTCGGCGGCGCATCGGCATGGTCTTCCAGAAACCGAATCCCTTTCCCAAGAGCATTTACGACAATGTGGCATACGGACCCCGCTTGCTGGGCATCAAGAAAAAGGGCATCCTGGACGAGATCGTCGAGCGCAGCCTGCGCGGCGCCTCGCTTTGGGACGAAGTCAGCGGCCATCTGAACAAGTCGGGCCTGGCGCTTTCCGGCGGGCAGCAGCAGCGCTTGTGCATCGCGCGCGCAATCGCGGTCGAGCCGGATGTGATTTTGATGGACGAGCCTTGCTCGGCGTTGGATCCCATCGCCACCCAGCGCATCGAAGAGCTGATGTGGGAATTGCAGCGGGAATATACCATCGTCATCGTCACGCACAATATGCAGCAGGCGCAGCGCGCCGCGGACTTCACCGCCTTTTACAACATTCGCAAGTCCCTGGAAAATGGTCAGGAAATACGCTGGGGCGAATTGGTCGAATACGACGATACCAGCAAAGTATTCGGGAATCCCGCCCGGCAGGAAACAGCGGATTATATCGCCGGTCGCTTTGGTTAACTTTAACTTGACAAAATCGGGCGACCTGATAGGTCACCCGACGTTGCTGCGTTTTGATTTCGGGCGACATGGTATGTCGCCCCTACATTTAGACCCTTCGTCGAGTTTTGCATGACTTACTTGGTTTTACTTCTGTGTCCTCTCTAAGTTATTTCAATCTGAAGCGATTGCCCTGACGCGCCGTGTTTTTGTATAGGATTGACGCTCAAACTGCGCCATAATGAAGCTGGCATCTGACCAAGCGAAAGGCGCGACATTGACTGAAATCAAGCGCATCGGCGTGCTCGCGCATCCCTCGCGCCCGGATACGCACCCGGTTGCGCGCGAGATAGCCGAGCTGCTCGGCAAGCGTGGCATCGCCAGTTGGATTTACACCGATTGGGATGAAGACAGCGTCCTAAAAGACGTCGCGGAAGCCGATATCGTGATGGCGATCGGCGGCGACGGCGCCATGCTGCGCGCGGGCCGCGTCTGCGCCGAGAACGGCGTGCCGGTGCTGGGTGTTAATATGGGTTGGCTGGGTTTCTTGACCGAGATTGAAAGCCCGCAGGACTGGCAGAGTGGCTTGGATCAATTGCTGCGCGGCGACTACTGGATCGAAGAGCGCATGATGCTGCGCGCGGCGCTGATGCAGGACAAGCGCGCCGAACTGAGCTGCCATAACGCGCTCAATGACGTCGTCATCAGCGGCAGCGTCTTCGGGCGCATGGTCCAGCTCAACAGCTATATCGACAAACACTGGGCGACGACATACAACGCCGACGCGCTGATCATCTCCACGCCGACCGGCTCGACAGCCTATGCTCTGGCCACCGGCGGTCCCATCCTGCCGCCGGAACTGCGCAATATCTTGATGACGCCGATGGCGCCGCATTTGAGCATGGAGCGCCCGATTGTGCTGTCGCGCGGCGCCGTGGTTGATATCGAGCCGACGCCCGAAAACCGTCATCAGGTCGTGCTGACTGTGGACGGGCGCGTGATCGCGAAACTGACGGAAAACCAGCATATACGCATCACCTCCGCCCGGCCGGTCAGCAAATTCGTGCGCCTGCGCGAACGCAACTATTTTTATCGCTCCCTGCTGGACCGGATGGAACCGCGTATAAACCGACACGGTCCGCGCCGCATGACCTTCGACGAATGAGGACCGCGGACGCGAATTCAGTGGAAACGAGGCAAGCATGAGCCAAAACGCGCCGAATATCCCGATCGACGCCGACATTCACTATTGCGCCCTTCACCCCGAGCGGGACACCGAGTTGCGCTGCAACCGCTGTGAACGTTACATGTGCGTCGACTGCGCCAAGAGGACGCCGGTGGGTTACACCTGCCGCGGTTGCGTGCGCAGCCACGAGAACAAGTTCTTCGAAGGCACTTCGCTGGACTACGCCATAGTCGCTGCTGTGAGCTTGATAGGCGGGGCAATCGCCGCCTTTGTCACGACACTGCTGGGCGGCTTATTGCTTTTGGGCATCTTCATCGCGCCAGCGCTAGGGGGCGCGATCGCGCAAATCGCCCTGCAAGCGACGGGCCGCAGGCGTGGGCGCTACAGCGGCGGAATATGCGCGGCAGGCCTGCTGGCAGGCGGCTTTGGCGCGGGACTGCTTCTGACGGGCTTGGGAATCTTCACGGTGATTTACCTGGGGCTGGCCGCCTCCGCCGCATTCGCTCGATTCAAAGCCTCCATTTGAAACGAACTATAACAGACTAAAACAGACTACGAACGGACGATGATTTGACCGCTCATCTATGTTAGAAGAACTGCGCATCAGCAACTTCGCTGTCATCGACCAGTTGGAGCTTTCCTTTGGCGCCGGCTTTAATGTCATCACCGGGGAAACGGGCGCCGGCAAGTCGATCCTGGTTGACGCCGTCGAACTGCTGCTCGGCGCCAAAGCCGATCCAGCTTTCGTCCGCGCCGGGGCAGAGCGCTGCCGCATCGAAGGCTTCATCACGTTGGATGGCAGCATCGATGTTAATCAAAGCGCCATTACCGCGCTTTTGCAGCGGGAGAACCTGCTCGATGACAATCCCGGCTATCTCAGCATCCAGCGCGAAATCCGCCGGCGCGGTCGCTCCAGCGCGCGCGTCAATGGCGTGGCGGTCAACTCCGCATTGCTGCGGGAGATTGGTCAATTGCTGTTCGATATCCATGGCCAAAGCGAACATCTGTCGCTGTTCAGACCGCGGCATCATATTGACCTGCTCGATCGTTACGCGGATTTACTGGATGTCCGCGCTGGATTGTCCGCGCTGGTGGGTGATTTGACCGCCGCGCAAGGCGAGATGCGCCTGCTGCGCGAGGACAAAGAAACGCTGGAGGGGCGCGCGGAGCTGCTGCGCCACGAAATTCAAGAAATCAGCGCCGCCACCTTGCAGCCGGACGAAGAAGCGACGCTGCTGGCCGAGCGACATCGCCTGGCCAACAGCGAGCAGCTTGCCACGCTCGCGCGGGAATGCGCGCAACTGCTCAATGGCGACGACCGCGAGGCCGGCGCGCCCCTGGTCGACGGCCTCATGCAAGTCGCAGCCTCGCTGACTAAGCTGGCGCAGATTGACGCCGACTTGAGCAGCGAGCGCCAAATGGCGGAAGACCTGACACAGGGGGCGCAAGATCTGGCGCTGACCATAACGCGCTATGCCGACGAAATCGAATTCGACCCGGCCCGCCTGGACGAAGTGGAAGAAAGACTGGAATTGATCCGCTCGCTCAAGCGGCGCTTTCAGGCGACGGACATCGCTGGCATCCTGTCATACGCGGCCGAGGCGGCGACGGAACTGGAGAACATTGACCACAGCGAAGAACGCCTGGTTGAATTGCGCCGGCAAGAACGGACGCTGCTGCTGCAAATCGGCGATATCAGCCTGCGCCTGAGCCAAGCGCGCGCCGAAGCCGGGCGGGAACTGGCGCGGGCGGTCATGCGCGAACTGCAAGAATTGCGCATGGAGCGGACGCGCTTCGAGGCGCGTCTGGCGCAGGCGGAGCATCCCGCGGGCTGCATCGTCGGCGAACGGCGCTACAAGTTCGATGGCAAAGGCATGGACGATGTCGAGTTCGTGATGAGCGCCAACCCCGGGCAACCGCCCCTGCCCTTGGCGAAAGTCGCCTCCGGCGGCGAAGCGGCGCGCATCATGCTGGCCTTGAAGCGTGTGCTGGCAACCGTCGACCAGACGCCAATCCTGATTTTCGACGAGGTCGATCAAGGCATCGGCGGGCGCATCGGCGCGGTGGTCGGCGAGAAGCTCTGGGCGCTTTCGGGCGCGCATCAAGTCCTCTGCGTGACGCATCTGCCGCAGCTGGCGGCTTACGCCGACCGGCATTTTCAGGCGCGCAAGTCCTTGTCCGACGCGCGCGCAGCCACAGAAGTCCGCGAGTTGCTGGACGAGGAAGCGCGGGTTGCGGAACTGGCGGAGATGCTGGGCGCGGCGAGCGCGGCAGGCATGGCGAGCGCGCGGGAGCTGCTGTCCGCGGCGCGGGGGCGGAAGAATGGTTAAAGGCGTGGTAATATATCGACAACTCAGAAAGGAGACAATTTATGGAAATGCAGGAACTTGGCAACATTCTATTTCAGATTGATAATGGAGTTTTGGTGCTTCCAAAGTTCCAGCGAGGATATGTCTGGAAGCGGGCGGATGTAAGCGAATTAATGCTCTCGCTTTATAAGGGTTATCCTATAGGCCACTTGCTCGTCTGGGATACACCAGCCAATCCAGACGATGTAAAGGGTAACCATCCAATATCAGCCGGCGTGCACAAACTATTACTAGATGGACAACAACGGGTTACGTCACTATACGGCATAGTCCGTGGCAAGAAACCAGCTTTCTCCGACGGAGACGCCAAAGCTTTTCTCGATCTATATTTCAATGTCGAAGATGAAGTGTTTGAGTTCCATTCATCAAAGATGAAGAATGACCCGCTGTGGATTTCCGTAACGGAACTAATGCAGGCGGAGATGGGCGAGCATCAATTTTTGCCTAAGTTCAGTACTGATAAACAAGTGGAATATAGTTGGAAGCTTGCAAAAATCACCAAGATCAAGTCAAGAAAAATCTTCGTGGATACTGTAACCAGCGCAGACAAGACGCTAGAAGATGTGGTTGACATTTTCAACCGTGTCAATAGTGGTGGCACTAAGCTGACGGATGGCGATTTAGCGATGGCGAAGATCAGCGCGAAGTGGCCAGGCGCGCGAGAAGAAATGCAAGAGCGATTGACAAAATGGCGCAATTCTGGCTATCAGTTCAGTCTGGATTGGCTGCTACGTTGCATTAACGCCTTCGTCACTGGACAATCAAAGTTTCAATTCATCGCTGAGGTTTCCTCTGACGAAATTCGAAATGGTCTGATCCACACTGAGAAACAAGTTGATAAGGTTATAACTCTCATTAGTGCGAAACTGGGACTTGTAGATTCATCCGTTTTACGCAGTCCCAACTCCTTCCCTGCAATCGTGAGGTATTTCAAGAAGGAGTCGAATTGGCCATCAGGCCGGCATCTGGATAGGCTACTCTATTGGTATGTCTCCACTTTGATGTGGGGGCGCTATTCTACCTCTGTAGAATCCAGAATCAGGCAAGATCTATTGGCTGTTGATGAAAATGAAGATGCCGTTGGAGCGCTGATTGAGCGAATCAAGCAAACACGAGGACATTTGCGAGTCGAGCCGCAAGATTTTGATGTAGCGGAAGCGAGGAGCCGTTTTTTCCCAATTCTGTACATGTTGACTCGTGTAAACGATGTTCCCGATTTCTGCTCTGGCCTGAAACTAAGCAAAACTGATTTGGGACAGATGGGAATGCTGGAACGCCATCACATTTTCCCTAATTCATTTCTCAAAAAGAACGGTATCTCGAACAGATACGAAATAAATGCGCTGGCGAACTTCACTTGGCTAACTAAACCCTGCAATCAATGTATTGGCGCAAAGTCGCCCGAAGAATACTTCCCCTACTACGAAGACAAGCATCCCGGCATCCTCGCTTCCCACTGGATACCGATGGATCGCGAGTTGTGGAAAATCGAGAATTACCGCGACTTTCTCGCCAAGCGGCGAGAATTGCTAGCTAATGCCGCCAACGATTTTCTCAACCAACTTTATCATGGCGCTTTACCCGAAGCGTCCGGAGTCGTGCGAATATCCGAACATGTCTCAGCGTCAAGGCCTTTAAGCATCTCTAGCGATAAGGAAGAAGCGGCGCTGCAAGAAACGATGGGGTGGATGGAAAAGATGGGCCTGCCTAGGGGCGAGTATGGCTATGAATTAATCAATACAAATAATGAAGTAGTCGCCACCTTCGACTTAGCCTGGCCTGATGGCATCCAAGAGGGTTTGAGCAAGCCAATAGCTCTCTTGCTTAACGAAGAAGACACCACAGTTGAAGCTGCAAATAAGGCCGACTTCCGCTACTACCGAGATGTCGGAGAGTTTAGAGACTATGTAGAGCGAGAAGTACTCCAAGAACGACGCTTGTAAGATTCCCCGCCCGCCGCTCGTCAAAGGGCTATAGCCCAGCACGCGGAGACAGCGCCATGTCCCAACAACCAGATGGCGAAGAACTGGGAAAACTCGTCGACTTCATCGTCAACGCCCCGGCCGACGACGCCCTAATCAAAATGGATTGCAATGACTGCTGCGAGAAGATCACGCAGTTGGCGGAACAGGTCGCCAATGGCGCCGAGCTCAGCGAGATCTTGCCGGAAATGAAAAAATTCATGCACTACTGGGGCGATTGCCGCGAAGAATTTGAGGCGCTGGTGGCGGTCATCCAGCGGGAAAAAGCGCTCGACGGTTTTGACTTCGCTGATTTTGAAAACTCCCCCTTTGCTTAAAATTGTACAATTGTTGAAATAGCAAAATACGCAAAACGCGGTCCAGCTATCAGCATATCTTATTCTCTGTGACCGCTGTGTACGCTGTGTTGAACCAATAAAATTCGAGGTTTTGCCATGAAAAAAGAACGTGTCGTCATCATCGGTTCCGGCCCAGCCGGCTTGACCGCGGCGCTCTATGCCGCCCGCGCGCAATTGGCGCCGGTTGTCATCGCTGGCAACCAGCTCGGCGGGCAAGTCGCCATCACCCACGAAATCGAGAATTATCCCGGTTTCCCCGATGGCTTGAGCGGACCTGAATTGGTCGAACGCATGAAAGAACATGCCGAGAATTTCGGCGCAAAGGTCGAGTTTGATTTGGTCGAGAGCGTCGATTTCAGCGCTGGCTCGCCCTTCCGCATCAAAACCTATGGCGAAGAGTACCTGGCGGATGCCGTCATCGTGACCATCGGCGCCGACCCGCGCAAGCTGGGCGTGCCGGGCGAAGAAGAATTCACGGGTACGGGCGTCAGCTATTGCGGCACCTGCGATGGCTTTTTCTTCCGCGGCAAGGATATTGTCGTGGTCGGCGGCGGCGATTCGGCGCTGGAAGAAAGCCTCTTCCTGACGCGCTTCGCCACCAGCGTCAATGTCATTCATCGCCGCGACGAGCTGCGCGCGGGCATTCAATTGCAGAGTCGCGCCTTCAATAATGAGAAGATCAGCTTCACCTGGAACAGCGTGGTGGAAGAGATCGTCGGCGCGGCCGATGGCGGCGTCAATGCCGTGCGCTTGAAGAATGTCCTCAGCGGCGAAGAGACGATTCAGCCGACAGAAGGCGTCTTCATCTTCATCGGGCACGACCCCAATAACGCCGTCTTCGGCGATCAGATCGCCCTGAACGAAAACGGCTATATCATCACCGACCAGCGCTATCGCACCAATGTGGAAGGCGTCTTCGCCGCCGGCGAGATACAAGACGAGATCTGGCGGCAAGTCGCCACATCGGTGGGCCAAGGGACCTCAGCAGCCATGTCAGCCATCCAGTGGCTGGAAGCCAATGAAGAGCGTCTGCAAAGGCTGGATGCGCTGCCGGCCGCGGGGGACTAAAACGCGGGAAAGCGCCCCAGCGACGAACTTTCTCACTTCAAGGCCGGACCTGGCGCGCGGTTCGGCGTGATTGGCTCGGCATCGCCCTCATAGCGGGGCCACAGGCTTTCTATGAGGTCGCGCTCGCGCCAATCAGGCGGCAGCTCTTTCTCCGCCAGGAAAGCCCGGATGCTTGCCGGCAGTTCAGCAAAGGCTGGATAGTACCAAAGCGTGATATTGGTTCGGCGCTGCCGCGAGCGGTTGCCATGCGCGGCGTGCAGCAGCCGCGCGCTGCCCATGACCACGTCGCCCGCTTTCACTGGCACAGCGACTTCGCCCTCGGCGCGCTGGTATGCCAGGTGCTTCGGATCATCCATTCGGCCCAATGTCTCCCCATGCGCGTCCGGCAGCGCGTCGTGCAGCGGATGCCGCTTCAGGTGCGAACCTGGAATTAGCCGCAGACAGCCGTTCTCCGGCGTCGTATCAACCAGATAAATCATCAAGAAGCATTGAATAATTTGCGGCGTATAGCTGATCGGCTCATCCCAAAAGCGCGCGTCCTGGTGCCAAAAGAGCGGCGGACTGCCCGCCGGCTTGCTAATCACAAAACCGCTTGACCACTTTGGTTTGTCAAATCCCAGCTTCGCCAGCGCAGACAGAATCGGCGCATAGGCGACGAGCTGGATCATTTCGGGCTCTTCGAAGACCGATACCAGACTGCCTTGGGAACGATTCTCTTCAAAATGAGCAGCCGCTTGCCGCGCTAGCATCGCATCCGTGACCGTTCTCAACCGCGCCAGCATTTGGGCATCGATGATGTTTTCCAAAATGCAGAAGCCGTCGCTTTCCAGTTGCCGCCGTTTGGCGGGATAGTCGCCCATCATACTCATGACATTCCCTTCATGAATGAAAGAAACCGCTCGGCGCCTAATCTGCGCATCGTCTCGCGCGCTGCCGATGGCGCGGCATTGCCCGCCTAAAAGGGCCAGATCTTATCCCAGGCGCTCAGCCAGTCATCGGCGCGGCTGATCAGCTTCTGCGCCGGCTGGTCTAAGACGACGTCCGCGCGCGGCACATAAGCGGCCATCGTATCATAGTGTCCGAATTCAACCGTGATCGTCACCGGCGCCGCCGGCGCATAAGGCGCGACCGCGCTCAAGTTTTGCAAAGCCTGATAGGCGCCCGCTTCGATCATTTCACGGGCGCGCTGCGGCGCGATCTGGCGCGCCGAATACTTCGAAAGCCCGCGCTTGACCGCGACGGTAGTCAAGCCAGCGCCGAGCAGCGCCGTCGCCTCGCGGCAGACTGCCACATCGCCGGTGACCAGCAGCACGGGGCAGCCATAATGACCGCAGAGCGCGGCGTTGACGCCAACCTCGCCCACCAGCTCGTCATTGAACCAGAGATTGCGGCATTGCGCCGAGGAGATGGTGTGGTTCAAAACGCCATCCGGCGTATTGTTGCGCGCGTGATAGCCGACCATCAGGCAGGCGTCCACGCCCTGTTCCAGCGGTTCTCGATAGTCCGTCCAGGTATGATGCGCCACATATTCGCAAGCGGGATCGAGCATGCCCTTGAGCAGGGAGTTATAGCGCCAATCGCCGCCCGCATTGTGGCCGTCGATGACGATGATCTCGCTTGCGCCGGCCCGGGCAGCGCCGCGCACCGCCGCGTTGACCTCGGCTGTATAGAGTTCGCGCCCCTCGGCGTAGCCGGGCTTGCCGCCGCCGACTTGATCCCAGGTCACGATGCCGCTGACGCCTTCCATGTCGCACATGATTAAGATTCTCATGTAAGGTCCCTCCCGAACAAATCAACAGCGAAGCTGAGATTGTACCGCAGATGACATAAGGAAAACGTCTGATCGGATACAATGCGATTGCCCTGGTTCAGCAAACCCATCAGCGAGCTCCGTATCATTACATGGCATCACCCTCATACGCCGCTTCCACATTGACGCGAACCTGCGCCGCGAAGTCTTCGTCGATGACCGCATCGTGGTAGATGCCGTACCAGAGACCAGCCTGCCGCACAAAATCGCGCATGTTCACCAGCGCATGCGTCACATCATCCCAGGTGATGCCCATCGCCGCGGGACGAATATCGACGCCGGCGCGCGTGATTGCCTCGAGCATTTCGCGCGGCTTGTCATCGTGCAGCAGCGAGCCGACATATATGCCCAGGCAGACCGGCTGCCCGTGGATGAATTTCTTGCCCGTGTGATATTCCAGCGCGTAAAAGAGAAAGTGATCAGCGCCTTCAATATGACGGGGGTTCCAGCCGGCCTTGTGGAAAGCCGCCCCACCCCAGCGATTGGCTGTCATCAGCGTGCGGATGCCGCGTTCATTGACCGCGCGGATATCATCGAGCGCGTCCATTACCGTCGCCATCACGCCTTGCGCTTCGTCAACCAGAGCTTGGTCGTAGCGCCACTTGTCTTCGCATTTGCCGCGTTCGGTCGCATAGCGCCAATCGGCATGGGCAGTGTGATAGCACAATATCTCGCAGATGCCGGAGCGGTTGACGACAGGCGGCGCGTTCTGTATGACATCAAAATCGACATAGACGGCTTCCGGCACTGCCCAGGCGACGTATCGCACGTTGCCGCCGAAGCGCAAGCCCGCGCGATGCCCGAAGGCCGCGTTGACCGACATCGACGTGGGTACCTGAAAAAGCGGCAATCCCAAAGACCAGGCGAAGTATTTGGCGACATCAAGCGCTTGCCCGCCGCCTAGACCGATGACGCACCTAGTTTCCGGCAGCCGGAGCGCCTCGTCTCTCAGCTCATCGCCGTCGATCGTATGGACGAAATAGGGTCCCGCGTGGTAGTCATCAAAATGATGCGCGAACAATCCCCAGAGATCGTGCATCGTGACCACGAGATAAGGCTGATGCGCGAAGTTCGGCAATTCGGCAATCAGGTTTCGTCCAAATATCGTTGTGAATCCCGCGCTGTTTTGCATGGCATTTCCTCAAGTTTGGCAGGAACATAGGCGCGCCTGTCGAGTTGCTGCAGGAATCACCCTCGCCGCGGCGCCCGTTCATTTTCTGTGGAACTGTCATAAGGTAACAATTGCCAGCGCTGTTTTCAATGAATATCCTCTGCCCTGCGCCCAGTAATTATAAGTTGATGAATATCGAAATTATGTGAAATTTACACGTTTTTTTGCCTATAATGAAAGTAATGACGTCGGTATCATTTCGCAATATCTCAACTCAACTCTACAGGAGGAATGACGTGAATGGCTTTGCTGGCAAGTACAAGCGTTCCGCGGCTCTATGGCTGCTGCTTGGCGCGGTTTTGATTTTCGCCCTGCCCTTTACGGCGGGCGCGCAAGATATGGGAGATGTCTTTGTCAGCGTGCGCCACTATGAAGGGGTCGACCCAGCCAATCACGAAGCAATCGCTCATCAAGTGGCTGAGGGATTTTTACCGATTATGAGCGCCAGCGAAGGCTTTGTCGGCTATTACGCGCTGATGGACGAGAGGACATTGACCGCGATTAGCTTTTTCGAAACAGCGGAGCAGGCTTCGGCATCGAATGAGGCGGCGCGGGAATTTGTCGCGGAAAAATTGGCAAACCTGCTGCCAGAAAAACCGCAGATCTTTGAAGGACCGGCCGGCTTGCATTATGTGGCCGCGCTAGATGGCATATATCCGCGCTACGCCAGCATACGCATCTATCACGATGTGGACATGGCGCATATTGACGACGCCAACGAATTGGCGGAAAACATCCTTTTGCCAACTCTCAAAGCGATTGATGGTTTTTTCGCCCAGCACACCATGCACGCCCCCGATGGAAGTACCGTCGCCATTTCGATAACCGAAACGCGGGAAGCGGCGGAAGCGGCTAATGCGAGTGGTAAAGCTTTCACAGCGGAACACTTGTCGGATTGGCTGCCCGGTCCTCCGACCAGCTTTGACTCCACCGTGCGGGTGGCGGCGCTGGCGCATCTGGGCATGGGCGAAAATCTGGCAGGCGCGGCCATGCCAGAAGCAGCGCGCGTTTTTGCCAGTGTCCGCCACTACGACGGGGTGGACCCAGCCGATCATGAGGCTCTGACACAAGCCATCCGTGATGGCTTTCTGAATATCATGAGAGAAAGCGCCGGCTTCGTCGGCTATTTTACGCTGATGAATGACAGCTCCCTGACGGCGGTCAGTCTTTTCGAGGCGGCGGAAGCGGCGGCGGCATCAAACGAAGCGGCGCGGGAATTTGTCGTGGAAAACCTCGTCAGTATGCTGCCGGAAAACCCAAGCATCACCGAAGGCGAGCTGGGTATATTTTTCGTCGACGCCCTGCATGGCGCCCAAGCAGACATGATGGCGGACGGCATGTCAACGCTCTTCGCCGCGATGCGCGTTTACAGCGGGATCAACTTGGATGGCATCAACGAGCTATACGAATTGTCGGAAACGCTCTTCATTCCCATTCTGCAAGAAAACGATGGATTCTTCTCCCAGTTTGTTCTGGATGATGACGAAAGCACTCTGATCGCCATCACCATATATGACTCGCCGGAAGCGGCAATGGCTTCAAGCGAGCGCGCAGCCGCTTTTGTGGCGGAATATGTGGCGCGCTGGCTGCCGGAAGCTCCACTGCGCGTCGACGCCAATGTGGCGGTGGCCGCGCTGGCGGAGATTAACATGGGCGGGAATCTGATCGGCGAGATGATGGGCGAGGGATAGATACTGTCTGTGAGGTGAAAGGACCAGAGCGCGGCCTGTTGTCGCGCTCTTTATGTATTTGTAAATATACATACATTGAGTAGCTAATTGCCGTTGCAGTTAGCTCTTCTGTGATGCAGATGAGCTAAAGAAGTCTGTCATAATATCGGTATTGGGCCTATAGCCGTTATCAACCCGCTGAATGAGATTCATTTGAATGAGTACATTGAGGTCATTTCGAATAGTCTGATCACTATCGTTAACGTATGCTATCGCAACCTCTGGAGTCAATTTGCGTATCTCGCCAAAATTTACGGGACGCTGAAACTGCGGATGTGTAAGATCCAATGCAAGCCGTTTGCGGCGCTGCTGCGCGTCGCTGAGTTTTTTCGGAAAACTTGCGTGAATCAGATCATGCCACATGATTGTAAGCTGAGAATTGTATATCTCTAAACATTGACTCTCAAGCTCATCTCGGAAACCACGTAGAGCGAACTCGATGAAATCTTGAACAAAAGCATTTGCTTGATAAGAGCCGTCGTTGTACTCGCCGTGAGAGTCTTGCAACTCCTTAACGTATTCAGCTCGTCTCTTGTTGTACATATTGCTCAATAAATGGGCTGCAATGTCTGGCACGCCCGCATTCAAAAGGACTTTGAATTCGATCAACCTGGCTAAGCGGCCGTTACCGTCACAATATGGATGAATCCACGCAAAATAGACGTGGGCTATTATTGCCTTTATCGTCTGCCATGCGATCGCATAATTCTCTTGCCCATTTGGAACGTAGGCGGGCTCGTTCAGCCAGTCGCAGTAAGCACGTAGAAGTCGTGGACATTCTTGTGGAGGCGCGCCAAGATATCTTCCAACTTCAACGGATTTCTTGCGGATCGCACCTATTTCTTCGTCATCGCAGTTTGGACTTCCGGTTTCCGCAACAAGCGCTATATGGTGTTGGTTTAGGAGTTCAGGGGAAAAAGGCTCGCTATTGCCTTCAAAGGTGTCTTTCGCAATTGAATTTAACGCGGCCAAGACGTTGGCAACTTCCTGCTCTTGATAATCCGCCGGCAGCACATCCCCGATTGGTTTTCTCGCCATTCTCAAAACCGCGGCTTCGGTCATCGTATTTCCTTCAATTGATGTAGTACCGTATGCCGCTCTAGCAAGGTAAACTGTCCGCAATTCATCACGTACCTTCGGCAAAATTGGAATCTGCCCAATCTGTTTGATTTTAGATTGAATCTCAGCCAACAGCATGACTAATGTTACTGTCAGTTTTGCCTCATAAGGTGGAAATCGTATGAACTCGTGTGATCCCATGTTTGGCTCCCGACCAAAAAACTGATCTTAAGTTACTTGCATTAGTTTGCCAGAATATTTGCCAGATTTTTTTGAATTTTATTCAAAATTTTTGCAAATATTTTATCGTTTCTTTTCTTATATTTTTCAACTGTATCGGCTTAAAACCTTACAGATTCGAGTATTATATTTGAGTGATTAAGTATTTCAAGAAAGATATTTGCTTCAGCTTATTTGACAATTTTTGGGGATATTATTCACTATTATTTGGCATGAATTACCGTATCTTTCTCTTTTCCCAGCATATACGCAATCCAACCGCTCAACTACATTGTAACCAAGCGGGCAGTGTAAAGAGATAAAGTATGGGAAAAGCAGAGAAACTGCTCGACAACACTTAGGACGAGTTGAACTAAACAGGCTTCAAACCCGAATTGCCGAACAAGCTCAACATGAGTTCCGGGTTGGGCTGATAGCCGCGGTCATCGTAGGCTAGCAGGTCCATCTTCACCAGCGCGCCAAGATCGTCCACCAGTACCGCATCGCTCTCCTCCGCGTATTCCTGCTCAATCGCGGCGGAAAGCTCGCGAATCTGCTCCGGCATCAGCGGCTGATCGACGCTGCGATCGGTCAGATCCAGCGCCAGGCGCATCAGCCGCAGTTGCAAGGGCGTGGGCATGGAGGGGAAACAAGCGCGAATGTGATCACGCCAAATGGCTTGCACCTGCATACTGCCGATGTCAAGCATCAAATCGGACAGTTCGTCCACGAAGCCTTCCAGCGCGTATTCGATAAAGCCCCGCAAATCGCCGACCGGCGGATAGGCGCCGTCTTTGATCTCACCGTGCGACCGCTGGAGCTCAACGTAGTATTGACGTTTTGTTTTGCTGTAAAAGTAACTCAAGATATGGGTACAGATTTCCGGCAAGCCCGACCGCAAGAGAATGAGATGTTCGATCAGCCGCGCCATACGCCCATTGCCGTCGCCATAGGGACGGATCCAGACGAAAGTGACATGCGCGACCAGCGCCTTGATGATAGACCGGGCGACATCGTAGCCATCAAGCCCATGCGCGGCTTCATCATCCGTATTCAGCCAAGCGCAATACTGCGCCATCAAGTGTTCGCAGTCTTCGGGCGGGGGCGCCAGGTAAGTCCCGACCTCCGACCGATGATCGCGCATTGCGCCGACCCGTATCTGGCGGCGACCATTGTTTTCGCCTAAGCCATTCAAGACCAACTGATGATAACGGTTCAGCTTCTCCAAGGAAAATGGCTGGGAACCGCCGAACATCTCGTCGCGCGCGACCATGTTGTAGGCTTCAACCATATTCTTGATTTGGCGCAAGTCCGCGATCCGCGAGGCATAGGCTGGCAAATCACCGTCGATGATCTTCATGACTTCGTCTTCCGAAAAGCTGTTGCCTTCGATCGCGGTGGTGCCGTGTATGCCCTTTGCCAGATACTGTATTTCCAGTTCGTATGAGTGTGCCGGGAGGATCGGCGACGCTCTCACCGTATGTGCGGTAGCCTGTATTTCTCCCAGGAGCAGCCAGGTTCTCGCCGAAAGTTGCGCCAAGGCCGGCGGGAATCGGATAAAATCGTGCGACCCCATTGCTTTGAACCTTCCTTGTAAGCCATATTCGGGGTCGGACTTATTTGAGGACCAAACTCAAACAAAAGCGTTCAGCCCCGTCAACTCCCGACCCACCAACAGCAGGTTAACTTCATTTGTACCTTCATAAGTATAGATGATTTCTGCATCTAGCATGAGCCGAGCGATGTGATTTTCGATAAGAATTCCATTGCCGCCCAGGCATTCCCGCGCCAACTGCGTCACGTAGCGCGCTTTGCGGGCATTGTTATATTTCGCCATTGACGCTGTGCCCGCATTGAGCAAGCCGCGGTTAATGAGATGAGAGAGCTGTAGACAGAGCGTTTGCATCAGCGTAACTTCGGTGGCCATCTCGACCAGTTTCTGTTGAATCAGCTGAAAAGCGGCGATGGGCTTGCCAAATTGCTCGCGGTTTTTGCTGTACTGCAAAGCCAGCTCAAACGCGCCGGCAGCCACGCCCGCGGCTTCCCAAGCCACGCCATAGCGCCCGACGCCCAGCACTGGCGTCATATCGCGGAAACGCTTGACGTTTGCCAGTCTGTTCTCTTTCGGCACAAATACTTCGTCAAGCGTGATATCGGCATTGAGTACCGCGCGCTTGCCAATCTTGCCCCAGATGTCCTTGATGGTCAGGCCGTCGGTTTCACCCGGGTTCTCGATGACAAAACCGCCGAATTCGCCGCTGCCTTCTTCCCGCGCCCAGATGATGAGAATGTCCGCGATTGACGCGTTGCCGATCCAACGCTTGGCGCCATTGAGGACGTAACCGCCGGCGGTTTTCCGAGCGCTGGTCTTGACCTGGGCGGCGTCCGAGCCGACATCGGGCTCGGTCAATGCAAAAGCGCCGATCTTCTCCAGCTTGACCATGTCCGGCAGCCAGCGGGCTTTCTGCTCTTCGTCGCCTAACATGCCGATCGAGCCCATCGCCAAGCCGGAATGCACACCGTAAAATGTGCCGATGCTGCCATCGCCCTTGCCCAGCTCGTACATGACCAGACCCATTTCGACGAAATCCAGCCCGGCCGCGCCATGCTCAAAAAGCGTTCCGCCGATGATGGGCAAGTTGACAATCTTGCGGACGATCTCCCAGGGGAATTCGGCTCTCTCCCAATAGGGATTGATGTTGGGCAAGACCTCTGTTGCAACGAAGTCGCGCAGCTCCTGCCGCAGCGCCTTCTGCTTGTCGCTGAAGTGCATGTCGACCTGGTAAAAGTCGAAGCCGCCGTAGACGGATTCCGCTTCTGTCATCTTCGCCATTATTAAGGTTGCCCCCGAAATATACTGTTGCGTTAGAACAACATAGCATAGCGTCGATAGCATAGCGATTCAAATTGCTGCAGAGCAATGGGTGCATTTCGGATTATTGGCAATTAACCACCGAGGGTCGCGTAGGGCGCGTAGACACAGCCCTTCGACACAGACCGTCAACACCGAGGGCGCCGAGATTCGCCAATTCCTTGATGAATCAAGTTCGACAGGTAGGTTTTCGCGCTCACGCAGCGTCTACTATCAACCGCGTATTGACTTAGGCTCCGCCTTTGACAGGACCATTGCCCGATGGCAAAACTTCTTGCGATCCGTCCCAACGTCCATTCCATTCGCCTGATTTCACTACAGTTTCTCACCTTTGCGGCAATCGGGATGGCTTGGCCCTATATCAACCTGTATCTGGTCGATTTGGGCTTCTCGGGCACGCTAATCGGCACATTGGCGAGCGCCGGCGCCGTTTTCTCACTGGTCTTGACGCCCTTGCTCAATTCTCTAGCCGACAAATTGCTGCTGCACCGGCGGCTGCTGATGATTTATCTGGGCGGGTTCGCGCTGTCCTTAATCATATTCGCCAGTTCCCGCGTGCAAATCGTGGTGATATTCGGTTTCTTGCTGATGAAAATCACCGTCAGCCCCAGCATCGCGCTGGGCACACAGATGACAATGACGCAGTTGCTGCGCCAGGGCAAGGCGATCCTGGGGCAGATGCGCTCATTCGCGGCTTTGGGTTTCACTGTCGCCAGCTTGCTGGCCGGGGCGATGTACGCGGCCGGCGGTTATCCCCTGCTCTTCGGCAGCGGCGCCATACTGGTGCTCGTCAGCATTCAAATGTCGACAGTCTTCCCCGACAAGCCAAAGCGCAAGACCCAAGACGCGCGCGGACCAATAACAGCGCGCAATCGCGGCTTTTATGTCCTGATACTCAGCCAGTTTCTCATCTTCATGGGCGTGCAAAACGCCTTTCAGTTCATGTTCATCCATTTCAGCGAGAACCTCGGCGTCGCTACCGCCGATATCGGTTTGTGGGCGGCTTTGCTGGCCGCGGTCGAGATCCCCTTCTTTCTGCTCTTGGATACGCTCATGCCGCGTGTGCGCATGCGCACCGCTTACATCGTCAGCGCGCTGGGAATGGCTGTATTCCTTCTGCTGCTGGGGCAGGTACAGACAACCCTGGCGCTGGCGCTATTGCTGGTCTTCCGCGGCTTCGCCTGGCCCGCGATACACCTGTCATCCTATACCCTGGTCGCCGAGATCAGCCACCCGCGCAATGTCGCCACCAATCAGGCCATCATGCAGGTTACCATGCCGGCCATCGCGCTTCTGTTGACCGGGTCCTTCTTTGGTTGGACCTTCGATCATCTGGGCGCGGGAGTCTTTTTTGGCTTGAGCGCCTTGGCATGCGCCATAGGGGCCGTCAGCGTGATCGCCGGCTTCAGGCTCTTCGACACGGCTAAGACCGCTGCGCCGGCATAAGCGCGGCGCCGCTCATCGAACTCTGATTTTCCGCTTTCGACATCCGACTTTCACTGTGATATACTTTTGCGAGTATAAGTCGCACGGTTGATTGAATGCCTATGTTGTCAAAGTCGCAACGCGGGATGGGCGGTCGCTCGCGTTTTGAAGAACGAGCCTTTCGTCTTTGGCTGCGCATTCGCCGCAACTGGCAGTTGTATGTCTTGCTCTTCTTGCCGGTGCTTTGGCTGGTTGTCTTTCGCTATGCGCCGATGTACGGCGCGCAGATCGCCTTCCGGCAGTATTCGCCCGCCTTCGGCATTGAGGGCAGCCCCTGGGTCGGCTTCGCCAACTTCATCCGTTTTTTCAATTCGCCCAAGTTCGAGCCGGTCATCGTCAATACGCTGGTGCTCAGCTTTTATTCCTTGATCGCCGGCTTCCCTATCCCGATTATCCTGGCGCTCAGCTTGAACCAAGTCAAAACGCGCATGTTCCGCAACAGCGTGCAGATGATCACCTACGCGCCGCATTTCATTTCGACCGTGGTGCTAGTCGGCATGCTCTTTCAATTTTTGCACCCGCGCGTGGGTTTCACCGCCGTCATCGCCCAGGCTTTCGACATGAAGCCGCCCAACTGGATGGGCGACCCCGGCGCCTTCCGCCACATTTTTGTCTGGTCGGGCATTTGGCAGGAAATGGGCTTCAGCGCGATCATATATCTGGCGGTGCTTTCCACCATCGACCCGTCCTTGCACGAAGCGGCTGTGGTCGACGGCGCCAATCGCTTGCAGCGCATTCGCTACATTGATATCCCGGGCTTGCTGCCGACGGCTATGGTGCTGCTGGTCTTGTCCACGGGACGGGTGCTAGAAATCGCCTTTGAAAAAGTCTACCTGATGCAGAGTGCGCTGAACCTGGGCGTGGCGGAGGTGATCAACACCTATGTTTACAAGGTCGGGCTATTGTCGCCGATTCTCGATTTTTCCTATTCGACGGCGATTGGTCTGCTAAAAGGGATAGTCGGTTTGCTGCTTTTGATCGCGGTTAACCACGCCGCGCGGCGTCTGACCCAAAACAGTGTCTGGTAAGAGACGGGCGGAGTGACCGATGGCGTCCATGTCGAGTTACGAGAGCAATATCAACAAGGTCAACGAGTCGCCAGTTGACCGCGTGTTCATGTTTGTCAACGCGGCGGTTTTGCTGGTCATCACGATTGTCATCTTGCTGCCGCTGATATTCATTGTCAGCGCCTCCTTCAGCTCTGCCGAAGCCGTCATCGCGGGCAAGGTGACATTGTGGCCCGTCGACTTCAGCCTGCTGGGTTACGAAACCATCTTCGAGCACAAGAAGGTCTGGAACGGCTTCGCCAACTCGCTCTTTTATACCTATTTTGGCACCATTTTCAACGTGATTATGACCATCATAGCGGCGTATCCCTTGTCCCGCAACGACTTGGTCGGGCGTCGTTTCATCACCATTGCCTTCATCTTCACCATGCTTTTCAACGGCGGCTTGATTCCCACATATATGGTGGTGCGCCATCTGGGCTTGCTCAACACGCGCTGGGCGATGATCCTGCCGACCGGCATCGGCGTCTTTAACCTGCTTATTACCATCTCTTTCTTCCGCACAACCATTCCACCGGAGTTGGTCGAGGCGGCGCGCATCGACGGCGCCAACGACTTCCGCATATTCGGCAGCATCGTCCTGCCGCTGGCGCGCCCGATCATTGCTGTGTTGGTGCTCTTCTACGCTGTCAATCACTGGAACTCATATTTTCAGGCGCTGATCTACCTGAAAGATCAGGATCTCTTCCCACTGCAAATCGTCCTGCGCGAGATTCTGATTGAGAACTCGATCGACGCTTCGATGCTGATTGATATCGAAGATCTGATTGTGCGCGAGGGACTGCGCGAACTGCTCAAGTATTCGCTAATCGTAGTCGCTAGTGTACCGGTCTTGCTCATTTATCCCTTTGTACAGAAGCACTTCGTCAAAGGCATGATGATCGGCTCGGTAAAATAGAACTTGTCATTCACCGAAAGGAGACCGGTTATTGAATTGTTTCCCGCCGCAATCTGTCACCCAAAAGTGTAATCACGAAAGGAATTGACATGAGCAAGAAAACACTCCTTATGGCGCTGCTCCTTCTTCTGCTGGCGCTGCCGCTGACAGCCAGCGCGCAGGACATGGTATCGGGACCGGGCGAATTCCCCATCGTCGAAGAACCGATAACGCTGAATATCCTGATGCTGGGCCACGCCATCGTCGAAGACTTCAGTACCAATACCTTCACCAACTGGTACAGCGAACGCACCGGCATCAATCTCAATTTCGGTATTGCGCCGCCTAACGAAGCGCAAGAAGTGCTTAATCTGACCATCGCCAGCGGCGACCTGCCGGATATCATCGTCGGCTTCAATGTGGATCCATCGACTCTGGCGCTCTTCGGTCCGCAGGGGCTCTTCCTGCCGCTCAGTGGCTTGATCGAAGAACATGGCCACTACATCCACGAAGTCTTTGAAACGTCGCCGCAAGTGCGCCCGCTGATCACCTCGCCCGACGGCGAGATCTATGGCCTGCCACAGGTCAACGAATGCTATCACTGCTTCTACTCCCAGCGCGCCTGGATCAATTCGGACTGGCTGGAGAACGTCGGCATGGACGTGCCACAGACGACCGAGGAATTCGTCGATGTCCTGACCGCCTTCAAAGAACAAGACGCCAACGGCAATGGCGACCCGGATGACGAAATTCCGCTAGCGGCTGCCATTACCGGCTGGAATCCAACTATCGATGGCTTCTTGCTGAATCCCTTCGTCTTCAGCGAATTCACCGGGCAGAACCCCGGTCCGAACCGCTACTTCGAGATGAATGACGGCGTGATCACGGAAAACGTCACCAGCGAAGGTTATCGCGAGGGCTTGCGCTATCTGCAGCGGCTGTTCAGCCTGGGCTTGTTCGGCGAAGAGAGCTTCACCCAGCCGATGGACCAAATCAAGCAGCAGGTCGAAGGCGGCGACGCGCCCACAATCGGCGTGGTGATTTCCGGCGCGCATCCCAACTTCGCCAATATCGGCGGCGACCGCTGGAAGAAATACATCGCCGTGCCTTCGCTGGAAGGACCGACCGGCTTGCGCCAGGCGCCTTTCAACCCCTGGGGCGTTGGCTCTGGGCAATGCACCATAAACAGCCGCACGGAAAACCCGGTGGCGGCTTTCAAGTGGTGCGATGGCTTGTACGACCGTGAAACGACATTGCGTTCGGTCTTCGGCATCCCGCAATGGGAAATGGCGGAAGGCGAAGCGGGACAATGGCAATGGGCGGAAGAAGGCGAGCCATCACTTGGCGGCGAGGAATTCCCCTCAATCTGGCGCCGCCTCTCCACCTTTGGTTCGCTGCAGAATGTGCACTGGGCGCAACGCGGACCCAGCTATCGTCCCAATCACCTGCGTCTGGGCGAGGTTCGCCGCGATGACGCCGCCGGCTTGGAAGTGGTGCTCTATGAGGAGACCAAAGTCAACTACGAGCCCTACGCCCGTGACATTGAAGATTTGATTCCGCCGCTGGCATTCACCACCGCCCAAGCGGCCGAAGTTACCGATCTGCGCCTGGGCATCAACGACTACGTCGCCCAGATGACCGCGGAATTTGTCCTCGGGCGGCAGGATATTGACGCCGGTTGGGATAACTTCGTCGCCACTCTGGAAAGCCTGGGCATCAATCGTGTGGCGGAGATTTATCAAGCCGCTTACGACGCGCAGTACGGTGGGTAACCCCCACCCTAAGTCCCTCCCCCATAAAGAGGGAGGGACTTCAATCCCAAGAATACTTACTCCCCTTCCCTCATTTTGGGGGAAGGGGTTGGGGGATGGGGGTCAATGACCCGACCCAATATCCTCTTCATCGTTTCCGACCAGCACAACGCCAAGCTGCTGGGCTATCAAGGACACCCGGATGTTCAGACGCCGCATCTGGACCGGATGGCGCGCGAGGGCTGCCGCTGCGACAATGCCATCACCCAGAACCCCATCTGCACGCCCAGCCGCGTCTCCTTCCTAAGCGGTCAATATCCTCACAATCACGGTTATTACAGTCTGAGCGGACCCAAGCCCGGCGGGCTGCCAAATATCTTCGGGCATTTTCGCTCCGCTGGTTATTTCACCGCCGCCATGGGCAAGATCCACTGCCCGCAATACTGGGTGGAAGACCAATGCGATGTCTTCCACGAGAGCAACTCCTGGCAGGCGGGCAGCATTGTCGGGCGCTCGCCTGCTTATACGCGCTTTTTGCAAGAGCGCGGCGTCGAACAATTGGAAGATCATATCCTGCTGCCAGAGTTCGGCGCGCGCGGAAGACAGAGCGTCGAGGGCCGCCCAAGCCCTCTCAAATTTGACGAATCGCAGGAAGGCTGGCTGGCTGATACAGCGATTGAGACGATGCAAATGGCGGCTTCGCGCGGGCAGCCCTTCCTGCTGCATGTCAGTTTCCCGCGTCCGCACCAATGTACAAGTCCTTGCCAAGAGTTCTGGGACCTCTACCCCGACGCACTCAGCCTGCCGCCCAACGCCGACTACGACCTCGCCGCTGCCAATAAAGCGCCGCATCTGATCGCGTCCGCGCGGCGCTGGCGCGAAAGCCCTTGGCAGCTTTTCCAGCCGAAGACATTCGCAGCGGGGCGACTGCGCAAGCTGCGCGGCTACCTCGGCGCGGTCAGCCAGGTGGACGCGGCGCTAGGCAAACTGCTGGATTACCTGCGCGCGAGCGGACAAGCCGAAAATACCATCGTCGTCTACACATCGGATCATGGCGATTACGCGGCCGAGCACGGCATCATGGAAAAGGCGCCGGGCATCTGCAGCGACGCCATCACGCGCGTGCCGCTAATATGGTGGGCGCCGGGGCGCATCAAGCCCGGCCGCGCGGTCGACGAAATTGTCGAGTTGGTGGATATCTCGAATACGCTATGTTCCCTGGCGACGGTCGAAGTTATGGAGACGAGCGACGGCCGCGACATCTCGCGCCTGTTCGCCGGCGAGCGCAGCGCCGATGAGCGCATCGGCGTGACCGAATTCGCCTGGAGCAAGAGCATCCGCAAAGGGGATTATCGGCTGGTGCATTATCCGCGCGCCATGTTCGCGCAGGAATATCCTACAGGTTTCGGCGAATTATACGATCTGGCGGTCGATCCCTGGGAAATGCGTAACCTCTATTTTGATGGAAGCTATCGGGAAAAGGTTGAAGAACTGCAAGCCGAGCTGCTGGAATGGCTGATCACCTCGACACGTCCGCGCACGGTCAGCGGCGTCAACTCTTCTCGTTTCGACGCCCCGCAATTGAATCGGCAGCGGCTACAGCGTTACCAAACCGTGGTCAATCAGGACGGCAAGATCAACCCGAAGCTGCTGCGCGCAGCCAAGAACAAGAATTATTTGTAGCCGTCGACGCGCCGCGTCGATTCACGCAGAACCAACTCGCTATACACCACCGATTTGTAGCTCAGCGTGTTGCGCCCTTCAATGATGTCGTGCAATTTGCGCAGCGCCAGCACACCGATCTCGAATTTGGGGATTTGCACGGTTGTCAATGGCGGGCGGGAGAAGGCGCTCTCCCGCGTGTTGTCGATGCTGGCTATCGAGATATCCTCTGGAATGCGCAAGCCGAACTCTCGAATCGCTTCCATAGCGCCGAGCGCCGTCTTGTCGCTGATGGCGATGACCGCGCTCGGCGGATGCTCCTCCCCACCCGCGAGGATGTCGCGCATCTGCATATAACCCTTCAGCGGATGCCCGCGAATCGGCTCCGGCAGCCAGGCTTCCGGCACGCTCAGCTTGCGCTCGGCGAGAGCGGCCAGGCAGCCGCGCAAGCGATCGACCAGGCTGCTGTATTTGGTTGGTCCCTTCAGCACGGCGACGCGCCGGTGACCAAGATCGAGAACATGGTTGGTTATTTCGTAACCGGCATAGAAATTGTCGCCCAAAACGCAGGGAATTTTGGCGTCGTCTATGTGCGATTCTATCAGCACAACCGGCAAGCTCGGCGCTACCAGCTCCTTGATCGCCGCGGGTCTGATATCGCCATCGTTGGCGATCACCAAACCCGAGATTTGCTGCAGAGGCGAGGCGCGATCGCCCACCAGATTATGCGTCTCGCGCTTGAAGACTGAAAGCACAAGCTGATAACCGAGAGCAGCGGCTTCGGCTTGCATGCCGCGGATGATATCGCCGTAGAAGACATCGCTGATGGCGGGGATGGAATTCTCTTCAATCAAGAGACCGATGGTCCGCGCTGGCTCGGGCTTGCGCCGCCCGCTCGACTTGAGCTCATAACCCAGTTCGGCGATAACTTGACGCACGCGCGCGGCCGTCTTGCGGGAGACGCCGGGCTTCTCGTTCACAACCATCCAGACCGTGGATAGCGATACATCGGCCGCTCTCGCCACATCGCGCATGTTTGCTTTTGTCTTCGTCACAATATCCCGCTTTCAACGTGTTCGACAAATGTTTAATAAACACTCTGCATACTTGCAATGAAAATTATTTGACAAATCGTGGAAACGGGCTAAAATCTTAATTGGCGAGATAATAATTGTCACATGCGAGACAATAAATCACATCTGTTTACTAAACATAATTGTAGCGTAAATAATCTCGCTTGCCAGCGATAATCTGCTAGCTACCGCGGATAGGTGATAGGACCATGATGAACCACATCAAACTGGACCCCGAACGGCAAATTGGCCAGATCAACCGTGATATCTTTGGCGGCTTCGCCGAGCATCTTGGGCGCCACATCTATGGCGGCATCTATGAACCCGGCTCTCCGCTGGCGGACGAGAACGGATTTCGCCGCGACGTGCTGGCAGCCGTCCGGCGCTTGAAGATGCCCCTCGTCCGTTACCCCGGCGGCAACTTCGTCTCCGGCTATCGCTGGCGCGATGGCGTTGGACCCAAAGAGACGCGGCCCGCGCGGGTCGAGCTGGCTTGGGAGACCATCGAGTCCAATCAATTCGGCACCGATGAATTTGTCGCTTGGTGCCGCGCCGTTGGCACAGAGCCCTACCTGGTGGTCAACGCCGGCGATGGCGATATGCGCGAGGCGCGCGACTGGGTGGAATACTGCAATAGCGCGACTGACAGCGCCCTGGCGAACATGCGCCGCGCCAATGGCTTCGCCGCGCCGCATAACGTGAAATACTGGGGCATCGGCAACGAGGTCGATGGCGAATGGCAGATCGGGCACAAGACGCCGGCTGAATACGCGCGGACTTACAAAGAATTTGCCAAAGTGATGCGCTGGGTGGACCCGTCCATCAAACTGATCGCGGCCGTCTCTTCGGGCTGGCGCTATCAACCGGTCGAACGAGCGCAACTGCTTTTTGAGCAGGCTGCCGACTTTCTCGATTATCTATCGCTGCACTGGTATGTCGGCAATCCAGAGGACAACTACGAAAAATACATGACGCTCTCCGAGTTTTTTGAAGATAGTATTGGCGCTTTCGAGGGCGTGATCGCGGCGATGCGGCAGGAATTAGGCCTGCAGCGTCCCGTTCACATCGCCATCGACGAGTGGAACGTCTGGTATCGGGCGCGGGGCAGCACGCTCGAGCAGCGCAATAGCCTGGAAGAACGCTACAACCTGGAAGACGCGCTGGTGGTCGCCATGCACTTCAACGCCTTCATACGACATTGCCGCTCGGTGCAAATGGCGAATATCGCCCAAATCGTCAATGTCATCGCGCCCATCTTCACCAACGAAGCGGGCTTGTTCCTGCAGACCATCTTCCACCCCTTTGAACTTTACGCCAGCAACTGCGGCGATATCGCGCTTGATGTCTTTTGGCAGGGCGATACCTTCTCCGGTGGCGGCTACAGCGGCGTCCGTACTTTGGATGTTTCGGCGACGATTGACGCGGCGGGCAAGAAGCTGAGCCTCTTCGTCGTCAATCGTAGCCGGACGGAGACCCTGGAGACAAAGATATCGCTGGCGGATGCGAGCTTCGCGGGAGAAGTGGCGGTGTCGGTCGTCAATGGTCCCGATATTAAAGCGGAGAATTCCTTCGAGCAGCCGGAGCAGGTCACGGTACGTGAATCGCGGAGCATGGCAGCAGGCAAAGACTATGTACATTTCTTCGAGCCGCATTCAGTTACTGCTTTGATATTTGATTTGTAAGACGGGGTTCATTACACTCGTGAGGAGGCGTCTAGCGAAGAACTTGGCAAGTCATAATCACAGCGTCCGAAGATTTATTCAGGAAGAGGAAAACCATGTCAAAGATAAGACTTATGATGCTGACCTTGGTCGTCGCGATCGCGCTTGGCTCCTTCGGTATGGCGCTGGCGCAGGACACTACTGAGCTATCGCTTTGGGTCTTCGTTGATCGTCACGGTCTCTATATGCAGAATCAAGCCCAGCGCTGGAACGAAGCGCATCCGGACCGACCCATCAATCTTACCTACGAGCAGATTGATTACATGCAGATGCACGACAATTTGCTGGCATCGCTGTTAGTGGGCGTGGGCGCGCCCGATCTAGCTGATGTTGAGATCAGCAAATTCGCCACGTTCACCAAGGGCGACGAGATGTTCTATCCCTTGAATGACGTGATAGATCCCTACCGTGCGGAGATTATCGAAACACGTCTGGCGCCTTATACGGCGAATGGCAATAACTACGGCATCGATTATCATCTTGGCGCTTTCATCATGTATTACAACACCGCGCTTCTGGAAGAGGTCGGCGTCGATGTCAACAGCCTAAAAACCTGGGACGACTATATCGCGGCGGGCCAACAAGTCACCCGCGACAGCGACGGCGATGGCGAGATCGATGTCTACATGATGAGCGTCGAGACCACCGGTCCCTTTTCCGCGCGCGGTCCCATGCTGATGCTGGGCGGCGGCGCCTATAATGCCGACGGCGAGGTTATCCTCGAAAGCGAAGCCAATGTCCAGGCGCTGCAATTCTTGCAGGATCTGGTGCATGAGCATGGCATCGCGCGCGCCGCGACGGGGGGCCATCACCATACACCCGAGCATTTCATTGATTTGGTCGAAGGGCGGATCGCCTCGTTCTATATGCCACAATGGTATATGACGCGCTACCCAGACAATATGGCCAGCGCGCTGGCTGATGTAGCCGTCATTCGTCCAATGCCAGTTTGGGAAGAAGGCGGATACACCTCCACGATGGGCGGCGGAACGGGCACGGTCATCACCAACCAGATCGACCCGAGCAAAATTGCGCTGGCGGCCGAGTTCCTGGCATTCGCCAAGCTCACCTACGACGCCAACGTCTCGCTCTGGACGGATCTGGGATTCGACCCGATGCGGCTGGATGTATACGACGATGAGGCGCTGCTGATCACGATGGATGACTTTAGCGGCGAGGTGCCATTCGTTCATATCAAGGAAGCCATCGCGAGCGTCGCGCCGGAATACACGGGTCCCTTCTATCCGGAGATTACCACCATCATGACAACGACAATGCTCTACGATTTGATAGAGAATCAGTTGTCGCCGGAAGAAGTCTTGGCAAACGCCGCGGCAGAACTGCGCGCGATGGGCGCCGAGTTCTAAAGGTATTGTCAAATCCGAGGGCGGGCATCCCATCTCTATGAGATATCTCAGCGAGACGCCCGCCCTCTTGATACGCATCTGCCAATGAGCGCGCATTGACGGAGACAACGTGCTCGACCTGCTTAAATTGCCCTACCGTTACATTTCTTGGTTCCTGCACCACAAGAAGGTTGTGCCTTTGGTATTTTTGGCGCCCTTTCTGGTCGTCTTCCTCGTCTTCAAAGTTTATCCCGTGATCCTGGCGATCATCATGAGTTTCCAGAACTTCCAGGGCATCAAGAGCCAGGACTGGGTCGGCTTGACCAATTATGAAAATGTCTTTGAATTAGTGCGCTTCAGCCAAGCCCTGACCAATACCACCGTCTATACCATCGGCACCTTGCTGGTCTTGATACCGCTGCCGCTGGTCCTGGCCGTGCTGCTGGATTCGGGGCGCATCATCGCGAGTACGGTTTTCCGCGTTTTGATCTTTTTGCCGGCTTTAACATCGTTGGTGGTGGCGGGAACGGTCTTCCGGCTGATACTGGCGAAGGATGGTTTCCTCAATTTGTTCCTGGAAGGCGCGCTGGGCATGGATCGGCTGCGCTGGCTAGAAGTATCGGAGCTGGCGCTGCCCTCGCTGATACTCATCGCGACCTGGCGCTGGACCGGCATGAACATCCTCTATTTCAATTCCGGGCTGGTTAATATCCCGGGCGAGCTCTATGAATCCGCCGCCATTGACGGCGCCAGCCCCTGGCAGATGTTCTGGCGCATCACCTTGCCCATGCTGCGCCCAACAACATTCTTTGTGGTCGTGCTCAGCATCATCGGCGGCTATCAAGTATTCGTCGAACCTTTCATCTTGTACGCCGGCGGCGCCGGACCCGGCGACGGCGGCTTGACGCTCGCCTTGCTGATTTATCGCACGGCATTCACCTCCTTCAATTTCGGCACGGCCGCGGCCATGGGCGTCATCCTGGCTCTGATCATCTTCATCTTTTCACTCATTCAGTTCCGCTTCTTCGGTGTTTTAGGGGGCGAAGACTAAGCCATGACCGCCAATACGCAACAATTCATTAATCCGGGCAAACTGGGCGCCCGGCGGCAATCTCGCCTGACCAAATGGCTCATGTTCGCGCTCTTCGTCTGCCTGGCGGTTGTCTTCATCTTCCCGCTCTATTGGATGGTCATCAGTTCTCTGCGGCCCGAAGGGCGCATCTTCGTCGATGCGATGGAGATCATCCCCAGCGCCCTGTCGCTGGATACCTATCGCCGCCTTTTTGCAGAAGAACCTTATGGCCTCTGGTTCGTCAACTCGATCACGCAGACCGGCGGGTTTGCCCTCATGGGCGTATTCCTGTGCACCACCGGCGGCTATGCCTTGGCGAAATTCCGCTTTCGCTATCGCAATCTGCTTTTCATCCTGATTCTCGTATCACAGATGATTCCCTTCCACTTGTTGATCGTCTCGCTTTTTCTGATGATCATACAGATGGGCATGGCGGAGACCTATCAAGGCGCCATCGTCCCGCTGGCGGCGTCGCCCATCGGCATTTTCTTCATGCGGCAATATATGCTGGCGATTGATGATGAAATGCTAAATGCCGCGCGGGTGGACGGAGCCAGCGAGTATCAGATCTTCTGGCACATCGTTTTGCCGAATGCGCGCCCCGCCATCGCCACCCTGCTAATCCTCTTCTGCATCGAATACTGGAATAACTTGCTCTGGCCCCTGATCGTCTTCCGCAAACCCGAGAACTTCCCGCTCGCGGTCGGCATCAAGCGCCTAATTGATCAGTACCGGCAACAGTACGACTTGACCATGGCCGGCTCGACCCTCGCCACCATACCGGTCATCATTTTGTTCTTCTTCTTGCGCCGCCAAATTATGGAAGGGCTGGCCACCACCGGTACGGGCATCAAGTAGCGATTGACGATATCCTCCCGATACAGGCGATTATGAATTCGCCCATCGTCCTCGGCATAGATCTGGGCACCCAAAGCCTAAAAGTCGCCGCGTTTGACGCCGCCAGCGCGCAGGCTTTGGGCAGCGCCTCGGCCGCGGTCGAGAATCTGAGCCCAGCGCCCGGTTGGCTGGAGCAAGAGCCGCAGCAATGGTGGACGACGCTCGGCCGGCTGACGCGCGAATTAACCAGCGCGCAGGGCATCCCAGCAGCATCGATTGCCGCGATTGGGCTTTCGGGCCACATGCACTCGATCGTGCCGCTGCGCGCGGACGGCAGCGTCGCGCGCAACTGCATCGTCTGGGCGGATACCCGCTCGCGCGGGCAGGCGCGGCGCATCAGCGCTGGGGCAAAGTCCGCGCTTTGGAATCCGTCAATCGCGCCCTATAGCCTCGCCAAGATCCTCTGGCTGCGCGAGAACCAAGCCGAGCAATTCGCCGCGATCAAGCATATTCTGTGGTCCAAAGATTACTTGCGCTACCGGCTGACGGGCAACATCGCCACGGATTACTCCGACGCGTCAGGCACGTTGATGTGGGATTTCGCCGCGCGAGCCTGGGATGAGGATCTGCTGGCGGATTTCGCGCTATCTTCCGATCTGCTGCCGCAGGTCTACGCATCGAATGAAGCCGCCGGCAGGCTATCAAAGCAGGCCGCGGCCGACTTGGGTCTTTCGCCCAACACTGTCGTGGCTTACGGTGGCGGCGACTGCGCCTGCGCGGTTGTCGGCGCGGGCATACCCGGTTCGGATACCTTGCTGATTAACGCTGGTACGGCGGTTCAAGTCATTGAAATGCGCGCAGAGCCGAGCCGCTTCAATCGCGCTGCGGGCGTCCGTTATCTGTTTGAGCTCGGCGTCGAAGGCAGAACATTCGCCATCGGCGCGCTGAATAGCGCTGGACACTCGCTGGAATGGTGGCGTCGTACACTTGACGAGAATCTGAGCTATGACGATTTCGCCGCGCTGGCGGCGGATGAGCTGCCAAGTCCGACCGGTCCAATTTTCCTGCCCTACCTGCAAGGCACAGGCACCCCGCATCTGCTCGATGGTTCTTATGGCAGTTTTGTTCAGCTATCGGCGACGACGGACCAGCGCGCGCTGACCCGCGCCGTGATGGATGGCGTCGCCTTTGGCATCAAGCACTGTGCCGAAGCGTTGGTCAAAGGCGCTGATCTATCCGGCAAGAAGATCCTCTTCACGGGCGGCTTGCCCAAAAGCCCGCTGATGCGGCAGATCCTGGCTAACGTTTTTGACGGCGAGGTGCGCTTCCGCTCCTTTAGCGATATGTCGGCTTTGGGCGCGGGCGCCCATGGCGCTGTCGCCGCGGGCTTGACGCCGGACGCGCGCACATGGTTGGCAAATTTCGGCTACGGCGAAGACAAGGCGGCTTCGTCGCCCGCGCTGCGCGAACGATATGCGGACACTTACGCGCGCTACAAGCAATGGGCTGCTGGCGTAAGGGTGCATTTCAGATTATTGGCAAATGGACATAAACTACAGTTAGGTTTAAGCATGTCGGGGGGATCGGGATGTCAAAGCAACGGGAAGAATTGAAGGCAAAATTGTTGACCGAAGCAGAAACAGCGATTGATAAGATGCTGTCCGATCAGCGAATGAGCCAACATATGCACATCAATGATATTGAAGACCTGATAGGGGATACAGAGGGGGCGTTTCGTGAAAGCGTCTTGCGAGAGCTCATGTCGATCCAGGACGGGACTTCGCCCGCATGTGGGGGCTGCGGTGGGAGATTACGTAATAAGGGCAAGCGCAAGAGAAGGGTTCTAACCTTGCGCGGTGAGGCGGAAATCGAGCGCAAGTACTACCAATGTCAAGACTGTGGCAAGGGATTTTTTCCCCTGGATGAGCAGTTGGGTTTGAATGGAAGCGGTTTCAGTCCGACTTTTGCCAAACACATGGTCTGGCTTAGCGGGATGCTGCCTTATGAACAGTGTGTGGAAGTGTTTGAACGGATTGCTGAGCGTTATGTATCGCCTGCCAGCATCTGGCGACAGGGTCAGCGCTATGGTGAAAAGCTGCAAACCTATGTGGAAGGGCAGCGTGAAGCGGTCAGTCTGGAGCGGATCGAGTTGCCGGATGCGCGTCACGATCATGAGCAGCGCAAAGGGCTGTCGATGGATGGCGGTATGGTCAATATTCGTCAGGAAGGCTGGCGCGAGTTGAAGGTGGGAGCGGTGTTTGATGTGGAGCAGCGCCTCGAGCGCAATCCGCAGACCGGCGCCTTAGAGGAAATGGCGCATGGAGTGAATGTGCGTTACAGCGCCGTATTAGGCACAAAAGACAAGTTTGCACCAGCGTTGTGGGCTTTAGCGCTCGCCCATGACCTGCCAACCGCCCGTAAGCGCAGCGTAGTGGCTGATGGCGCTTTATGGATTTGGGATGTAGCCGAAGAGGTCTGTCCCGATGGACGGCAAGTGCTGGACTGGTTTCATGCCGTTGAACATCTGTCCGATGCCGCTACAGTACTCTATCCCGATGAACATGATGCAAAAAAGCGAAAACGCTGGCTCAAAACTTACAAAAATCACCTGTATCTGGGGCAAATTCACAAAATTATCAGGGTCTTACGCAAGCGCGGTCTGTCACAACAGTCCAGATATTTTGAACGGCATAAAGACCGCATGCAATATCTCGAATTTCGGAAAAAGGGCATACCGATTGGCTCCGGTACTGTTGAAAGCGGGGTCAAACAATTCAAGCAAAGGCTAAGCGCAAGTGGAATGCGATGGAACGCTGACGGAGCCAATCGCATGGTGCTGATTCGTACAGCGATTTTAGGCCATGAATTTGACGACCTTTGGGACAAGGTAGCCTGATTGCCAATAATCTGAAATGCACCCCTGGCGTAACGGCAGTTTGACAAAAAGAAGATTCACCACAAAGGCATATAAGTAGTTCAAAGAAAATAATGCAAATTATCCGGGGGCGACCTATCAGGTCGCCCAATTTGATATGTAGATTTCGGGCGACATGGTACTGCGCGTGGACACCCACTAGGAGGTCTGTCGCCCCTACATTGCGACCTATCGTCGAGTATTTCATGACAAACTTGGAATTACTTCTGTGAGTCGCCCGTTTTTAATCTTGCTGTCTCAATCAGCAGGAAGGGGTTGGCGGGCTAGGCGCAGCGATGTCTCAACTCCCGTGCATGGCTCGCTTCCGCGCCAGCATACGCTCCCGCGCTTCCGGGCTGCCATCGTGGCTGGTGCCGAACCAATGATCGAAGGGCATGCCCATTTCGCCATAGTTGCACTCGAAATAGCGATGATGCAGCGAATGGTAGTAGGAGGCGGCTGATTGCACCGACAGCTTGTCTTTGATGACAAATTCGTCAAAGCCGCCATGACCCAGAATCGCGGAGAAGGTGGCGTGCTGCCCGTTCATCATCATGTGGATGGGATGCGAGGCGACCACCCAATGCACCAGCATGCAGGTGTAATAGAGCAGATGCTCGATGGGGTGCATAGACAAGCCCGACCAGGGACCGATGTCGATATTCTTGTGATGCACATAATGCGCGATTTTGTACAGTATCTTCACATGCAGCAGGCGGTGCGCCCAATAGAAGTGGAATTCCCGCCACAAAGGCACAAGAAATAGTATCAAGAAGAACCAGAGCGGCTGATCGCGCGGGTCAACGAAGGGGATGATGCCGTTGGCATAAGCCCAGAGCATCAGGACCTCGAAGCCGGTCCAAATCGTGCCGGCGCTGACCACGCTCCAGAAGACATTGTCGCGCACCTGGTCGTTCCAAAGGAATTTCTTGTTCTTGCTCATCCAATTGGGCGACCACTTGTACTGATAACCCTGCGCTTTTTGCCCCCACAAGCGCAGATGCAAGACCGTCGCCAAGGCGATCAGCATCACCTGGTTGCGCGCAAAGATCTCGAATATCCAGCCGACGCGGAACTCGCTCATGCGCGCCAGCTCCGGCGTTAGGAACAGCCAGGTCGCGGTTGCCACGATCGCGTAGAGCAAATTGACGGGCCACAAATACTCTTTCAGCCACTTGGCGACCGCCCGGGGCTTGGGGGGCCAGGCGAAGACCGGGTTCGGCACGCCGATGTCTTTTTCGGGTTTCCAATAACCGCGCTCGTCCCGCGGCATGCCATCAGGGAGACCGTCTTTTTCTACGCTTATATTCGCCATCGTTAATCCGCCTCAAATAGTTTTTTTTCGTCCATTCAAGCATAGCCCAGAGCAGTCGCAACTGCAATCTGGCTGCGCCGGCGAGGCTCAGGATCCGTGCATGGCGCGCATCCTGGCCAGCATCTTCTCTCGCTGTTCCGGTGAACCGTCGCAGTTCGTGCCGAACAAATGATCAAGTGGAATAGTGGGTTCGCCGTAATTGCATTCGAAGAAGCGATGGTGCAGCGAATGCCAATAGTTGCCGTAAGAGATCTTCAGATCGTCTTTGACGACAATCTCCTCGAAGCCGCCATGACCGGTTATCGAGCCGAAGGTCACGTGCTGCCCCCCAAATATCATATTGATCGGATGCGCGCCAATGACCCAATGGATCAACATGCTCGCGTACATCACGACATGTTCAATCGGGTGCTGCGACAGGCCCGACCAGGGTCCGACTTCAATATTCCGGTGATGCACATGATGCACTGCTCGGTATAGAAACTTCACGTGCAGCAGGCGGTGTCCCCAATAGAAGTAAAAGTTGTACCAAAGTGGCGACAGGAAGAGGATCAAAGCGAAGGTGATCGGCTGCTCGCGCGGGTCAATATAGGGGATGAAGCCGTTGGCGTAGGCATAGAGCATCAGCACTTCAAATCCCGTCCAAATTGTACCGGCGCTGGCGATGCTCCAGAACATGTTGTCGCGCACTTGATCGTTCCAGAGGAATTTCTTGCTCTTGCCCATCCACTTCAGCGACAGCTTGTACTGATAACCCTGTGTCTTCAGCGTCCACATGCTGACATGGAGCACTGACGCGTAGGCAATCAACAGGATCTGGTTGCGGAGGAAGATTTCGAGCATCCAGCCAGCGCGGAATTCGGTCATGCGCGACATTTCCGGTGTTAGGTATAGCCAAGTCACAACCGCCACAATCATGAATACAATGTTGTAGGGCCAGAGGTACTCTTTCAGCCAAATGGCGGCTTCTCGTGGCTTGGGCGGCCAGGCGAAGACCGGGTTAGGCGCGCCCACGTCCTTATCTGGTCGCCACAATCCGCGCTCGTCACGCGGCATGCCGTCGGGGAGTCCGTCTCTTTCAAACGATATATTTGACATGCGATTCACTCCACAGTTTATGCTGCCAGTTTACAGCAGTGTCGCGGCAAAGCCAAATTCTCTATGCCACCCTCAGTGGTTTATTGCCAATAATCTGAAATGGTCCCCAGCACGATCAAGTTGATACCAGCCACATTAGATGTTACACTTAATGAATGATTGGGAGAAAAGAAAAGGTAAAATGTCCAGAATACGGCTTTTTTCAATTTGCGTTCTAGTGATGTTCGCCCTCATTCCGCTGGTCGCAGGGCAAGCCCCCCCCGCAGATCCGCAACTGAAATGTGATGCCGGCAGCCTGTTTTTGCAATGGCGCGCGGTAGAGAGAGCGAAACACTATCGATACCAGCTCATTGCCGAGGACGGCGAGCGTCTTATCAGATCCCGTACGAAAGAGACTAGCGTAGACCTTGGCGCCGGCGAACCTGGGCAAACCTATACCGCCAGAGTCCGTGTCAAACGCAAAAACAGCTTATCCAAGTGGGCGAGCGCGACGGCGAAATGCCCCGCGCCGGCGCAGCCCCCTTCGATCTCCTTTGACTTCTACTACATCAGCCGCGACGCCGTGATCTTTGATTTTAGCTGGAAGAACCTGCCTGCTGCCGCGAGATCAATCTACATCCGGGTCAGCCCTGAAGATAATGACTGCGACCACCGTATGGAGCATTACCGAGCATTTGAAGCGGGAGAAAGAAATTTTAACTATACTGGCTGGTGCCCCAACACCAGCCACCATGTGGAATTCATCATCGTGGACAAATCAGGATATGTCCACTTATTAAAGAAGGAGCATTTTCGCACCCTGCCCTAGTCAAGACCGTAATCCGTGATTGCCTTGCCGCGACAGATTTTCGTGGCGCTAGTGGCGCCAGGATATGTTAAACTCAAGCATCCGCCATTATGAATTTTCGCGGCTCTGTGGTGAATCATCATGCCTGAACGTCAAGCGCCCAAGATCTTCGTCGTCGGCAGTTATGTCGAGGGCTTAACCATCCGCGTGCCGCGCCTGCCAGCCCTGGGCGAAAGCCTGGTTGGCGATTCCTTCGACATGGGTCCTGGCGGCAAAGGCAGCAATCAAGCCATCGCCGCGGCGCGCCTGGGCGCGGACGTCACGATGATGGCTTGCGTCGGCGATGACAATTTTGGCGAGCGCGCCCTGCAGCTTTATGCCCAAGAAGGCATCGCCACCGACCACATCCAGCGCATAAGCGGCGCTTATTCCGGTATCGCCTTCACGAACATCTTGCCCGACGGCGAAAACATGATCGCCGTCGATTTGGGCGCCAACCTGCGCATGACCGCTCAAGCTGTGCGCGATTGCGAGGCGCTGATCGCGCAGTGTGATATCCTGATGACCCAGTTTGAGGCGCCGGCAGCGCCAGTGGCGGAGGCGCTCAAACTGGGCAAGGCGCATGGCAAGCTGACTATTTGCAATCCAGCCCCAGCCCGTTCAGTTGATGCGTCCATGTTCGCGCATGTCGATATCTTGACACCCAACGCCACCGAAGCGCGCATCCTGCTCGGCTTGCCGCCTGACGATCCCAGCCCGGTTGAAACGCTGGCGGGCAAGTTGCTGGATTTGGGCGTGGCGACGGTCATTGTGACGCTGGGCGCGCGGGGAGCGCTCATCGTCAGTCGCGCTGGCCAGACGCATATACCCGCCCTGTCAATCGACGCGGTCGATGTCACCGGCGCCGGCGACAGCTTCAATGCCGCGCTGGCGGTCTTCCTGGGCGAAGGTCTGTCAATAGAAGCGGCGGCGCGGCGGGCGGTGATCGCTGGCGCATATACCGCTATGCGCATCGGCGTGATTGACGGCTTGCCCACGCGCGCCGAGTACGAACGTTTCGCCGCCGCGATGCGCTGATCGCCCGGGCAATCGCGACCATTATCCCGATGCGAGACCAATCCGGGTGGATCATCCCCATATCCAGAGAATGCTTTAGTTCCGCAGCTAGGGAGGCGCTCCATGTCGAGTTGCGCGCGCAAGCCGATTCCCGATAAACAGCCTGAAACCATCCGCGTGACGCGCCCTTGGGGCGGGTTTGCGCAATACGCCAATAACGAAGAGGTAACGGTCAGCCTGATGACGGTCGAGGCGGGGCAGCGCCTGAGCCTGCAATCGCACAGTGCGCGGGCGGAACTTTGGATCGCGCTGGATGATGGCGCGATCATCCAAGTGGATGAGCAAATCATTGAAGCGAAGGCCGGCGATGAAATCTGGATTCCGGCCGGCAGCAGGCATCGCCTCGGCAGCGGAGGAGAAGCGGCGCGCGTACTGGAGCTGGCTTTTGGCAACTGGCGGCAGGAGGACATCAGGCGCTATGAGGATGACTATGACCGCCCCGAAGAAGGCGAATGAGCTTAATCGACGCGATACTTGGCGATTGTCTCTTCGTCCAGGCTGATGCCCAAGCCCGGTCCTGCCAGTGGCTTGAGCAAGCCATCCTGGAAGGGGATAGCTTCGCGCAGGACCCTGTGCCGCAGCGGATTGAAGAGTTGGTTGTATTCATAGATTAGGAAGTTAGGCAAAACAGCGCAGGCGGCGACGGCGGCGACAATGCCCAAGCCCGCGCCAACCCCGTGCGGCGCGATCTTCACATTCTCCATCAACGCTATATCCGCGATTTTCAGCAGCCCGGTGAAGCCGCCGCAGCGCGTGATATTGGGCATGAGCGCATCAACCGCTTCCGCTTTCAGCAGATCGCGGAACTGATAGACGCTGCCCAGCCACTCGCCAGATGCGATGGGCAAATCGACCCGGCGGCGGATGCGCGCCAGATCATCCGCGTATTCCGGGTGCACTGGTTCTTCCAGCCAGAAGACATCTTGCTTGACCAGGTCCTTGGCTAGGGCGATGGTCTGGCTGACGGTATAGGCGCCGTTGGCGTCTGTCAGCAGCTTGATTGCCGGTCCGATGGCGGCGCGCGCCGCTTCGACGTGCGCCATATCCGTGGCCAGTCCGCGGCCGATCTTGAGCTTGACCGCGCGGAATCCGGCCTTAAGAAATTCACGCGCTTTTTCAGCCGTCTGCTCGGGGCTTGGCAGGTATGGTATCGGGCTGGCGTAGGCTTCGATCGCCTCGCGCATGGCGCCGCCCAGCAGATTGGGCAGGGAATCGCCGTAGATTTTCCCGCGCAGATCCCAAAGCGCCATATCTACGCCGCTGATGCCCATGGGCGCGAAGCGGATTTCTTCGACCATCGCGCTCCACAAAGCCTGGTGATGGCGTGGATCTGCGCCGAGCAGCATAGGCGCGAGTATGTCGTTTATGTAGGCGGCTGTGCCGCGGGGACCCGGGCGTCCCATTGCCTCGCCGATGCCGACCAAACCAGCGTCGGTGGCGACGCGGACGATGACAGCGCCTTGACCGAGCAGGGGATTCATCCGCATGCCAAAGGCGGGACGCGCGAGTTCGCTTGGCACCTCGCCCAGTTCGTCGGCGAATGACGCGAAGAGGGGAATCGCTTCGACTTGGCTAATCTTCATGTCGGGGTCCAAGCAAGGTGTAAGCCGGCGCGCATTGCATCATTGCGGGAGGTTTTATCGCGTCCGCCGCGCGGATGCCCATTTACCAGCCCAGCGCCGGATTGAGCTGAGTCGCGGCCAAATCGCCCGGCTTGGTACCGGGCAGCCAGTGATCACGATCGGCAAGGCGGTTCTTGTTGTCCAGCGCGCTAACCTGCGTACCATCGGCGAAATAGATCACCGTCATGGCGGGGCGCAGCTTGTCCGAGACATTGGGCGGCGCCGAGTGCAAGGTCCAGCCGCTGTGGAAGGTGGCTGAGCCGGCTTTCATCGCGCGCGCTTGCCGCAACTTGAAGCCGCGGCTCTCCACAAAGGCGCGCAATTGGCTTTCGGATTCGTCGGAGATGGGGATATCGCCCAGATAGCCTTCGACATGCGAGCCAGAGGCGAACTGCAAGGTACCCATATCGGCGTCGATATCCGTCAGCGTCATCCACATGGTGATGGTCTTGTCCGTGGCCAGGGGCCAATAATGCTGATCTTGATGCCAGGGCGTAATACCGCCGCCGGCTTCTTTGAACAGTGCTTGGTCGTGATAAAGCCGCGCCTTGTCGACGCGCATCAAACGCGCGGCGATGCCGGCAAAGCGCTGCGCCATGACATATTCCTTGACCTTGTCGTTGTATTGCCACAGGTTCGTCGTCTGCAAGAACGCTTTGCCATAGGTATCGCGATCGGCCAGTTTCCGCCTTTCCTTGTTGCGCTCGGCGACGGTCCGCGCAATCGCCTCGTGATATGGCTCGATGCAGGCGGCTGGCAGCACATCCTCCAGCAAGATATGTCCGTCGCGTTGATAGGTCGCGACCTGTTCATCGGTCAAGTCGTAAACTGTGTTCCATTCCATACAAGCAACTCGTTCGCCTCTTAGTGATCGTGATCGACATCTTCGTGCGGGATAAGCACCATGAAGCCGTTGTCATCGCCCATCATGGATTTGACGCGATGGTCGTCGAAACGATGTCCGTATAGCTCTGGGGCGTTGGCGGCGCAGAGCGTGCCGAACTTGGGCTGGGCGTAGGGCAGGTGCGTGGCGCCCCGCGCCAGAATATGCAAAAAATTGGCGGCAGAGTCCTGCTCGTCGCCATCGTATGCCCCGCCGTGGTTCCAGGGCACGCGCGAACGGGCATTGCAATAGTGGCTCACAAAGGCGCGGCGCGGCTTGTCCGACAGGTTGCGGTGGGAGCGATGCAAGACATGCCCGCCGAAAAAGATCACATCGCCCGGCTGGGCTGGCACGGCGACTTCGTTCTGGTAACGCAGCGCGATCTTCGCTAGCGTGTTCTTGTCTTCGTCGGGGTGGCTGGCGTTGATGATAGCTTCGATGTCGCCCAGGATGGTATCGCCCTGTTGCGTCACGCCATCGCAATCGGGATAGATCGGTTCGTGCTGGGAGCCGGGCGTGATCCACAGGCAGCCGTTCTCTTCGCTGGCATGGTCGATGGCGATCCAAGCGCCGATGAGCGTATCGGGCTGCGTGGGAATATAATAGGAATCTTGGTGGAAGCCTTGGCCCGCCTGGCCCGGCTGCTTGAAGAAGAGCATGGTCTGCAAGCCCAGGATATCCGGCCCAATCAGCGCTTCCAGCACATCCACCACCCGCGGATGCAGCAAGAAACGCTCGGCGATTGCCTCGGTGCGGTGGGGCATGTGCACGCGTTCGTAATGGACTCGCCGTTCTTGTTCCGTGGCCTCTTCCGCTGGCGGCGGGATGCCGGGCAAGGTTTTGAGGCCCGCTATCATATCTTCGGTGTATTGGGCGAGTTCCTGCACTTCTTCGGGCGCGACCAACCCGCGAATGACCAGGTAGCCGTCGCGGCGGAAGGACTTGTACTCTTCAACCTGCACTTGATATTGCTCATTCGCGCGTGTGGTCGACTCTGCCACAAGCATTGCGCTATCCTCCGTACTTTGCTTTCATCTACAAGATTAGCGCGTTCTGGCCAGAATTCAACTTTCCTTTGTCCCGGTACAGAGCAATCGCAGCAGATTTTTTCTTAAGCACCGAGGGCACAGAAGTAGTTCCAAGAAAGAAATGAAAAAATTAGGACGCCGTAGGGGCGACCAATCTGGTCGCCCGACGTTGCTGCGTTTTGATTTCGGGCGACATGGTATGTCGCCCCTACATTTAGTCCTTTTGTCGAGTTTTGCATGACTAACTTGGATCTACTGAGACCACCGAGATAAACCTCTTGACTGCCAAATCGGGAGACATTGTAGGGGTGTTTGACGGTCAGTGTCGGCGGTCAGTGTCTACGCGACCTACGCGACCCGCTGAAACGCCCGCAGATTAAAGATCATTTTCCTGGGCGGCTCGCGAGCCGCCCCTAGAGATTACGAAAGTTATGGGAAAAATAGTCGATGTCAGCGCAATTTCATTTTGAAGCAATTGCCTTGGGTGACGAGCAATCCAGAAGTCGCTATAATCGCGGGAAATGGCGAAGAACTTTTGAAAAGGATGACAGCATGGAACAGCGAAGTTTCGGCAATACCGACCTGACCTGCTCGGCGATCGGATTTGGCACTTGGGAATTGGGCACGACACAGTACGGCGCGATTGACGTTGACGAGGCTGTGCGCGCCATACACATGGCGATAGACCATGGCATCACCCTCTTCGACACAGCCGAAGCCTATGGTCCCTACACCTCCGAGGAATTGCTCGCCCGCGGCTTGGGGAAACGCCGCAAGGACATCGTCCTGGTCACCAAAGTGGGCTTTGTCTACCATGAGGACCCGGCCGTCCGCGGCAATGACGCGATCATTGGACGCGACGCTTCGGCCGCCAACATCACGAAGCATACCGACGACTGCCTGCAGCGCCTCGACACCGATTATGTTGACCTGATGCTGATCCATTGGTCCGATCTGGCGACGCCGCATGAAGAGACTATGACGGCGCTGGAAGCGCTGAAAGCAGCCGGCAAAATCCGTCATTACGGCGTCTCTAATTACGATGTGCCGATGATGCGAGCATGCCAAAAACACGGCAGCCTGGCCGCCAACCAGGTCGGCTATAACATGTTCGACCGGCGGGTGGAATCCGCCGTATTGCCTTATTGCCAGGAACAAAGCATCGGATTCATGGCCTATGGCAGCTTGGCTTTTGGTTTGTTGACCGGCGCGCTGCGCCCGGATACCGAGTTCCTTGATTATGACTGGCGCGGCAGCGGCATGGCTTTTGGCTTGCCTTTGTTTAGGCGCTCGAATTACCTAAAAGCGCTGCGGGTCACAGAACGGCTGCAGGAGCTGGCAGCCAGCTACGACAAGTCGGTGGCGCAGTTGGCGCTGGCTTGGGTCTTGAGCAATCCTGCTGTGACGGTGGGGCTGGTCGGCATGCGCGACGAACGCGAATTGAATGAGAATATCGCCGCGTCCGGCTGGCGCCTAAGCGATGCCGACCGCGCAGCGATCGACCGCATCTTCGTAGAAGAAGATGTGCCGACTTATGTGGACGCGCTGCAAAGAACAGATGTGAATGAAACGGGCGAGTCTCGGGCTGATTAGCGATTAGCGCTTAATGGCGTCGAGTGTAGGCGGGATGCGCTGCTGTCAGTCCCAAATGCTGCCCATGCGCCAGACAGCCACTTGCGCTGTCGCGCTCCCGCCCTGCGCCTGCAAGCGTAGTCCCTGGGCGTCTGCCCGCGAAGGGTAGATGCGGCTGGTCATCGACAGCCGGTCGTTGGCGTATATTTCGATGACGGAGTTGTCCAGGAAGATGCTCAGGTCCAGCGGCTCATCTTGCCCGAGCTGCAAGGCGTATTCGCAGGCATCCAGCGTGACGCCCGCCGTGTCGGTGGAATGGTCGCGGGTCAAGCGCAATGTTCCCGAACGGTAATCATATTCGAGCTGGGTGTATTGCGCGCCATCGGGGCTGCGCCGGAATTGCAGGCACAGGGATGCGCAAGTCGCCGCTGTCACGCGCAGCGAGATTTCCAGCCGATCGCCCGTGACCCCGCCAAGCGAGTCGATATCGGCGCCGGCGAGCGACACTTCGCCTGCATAAAGCGTGGCAGCCCGCAATCCCTGAAGTTCCACGGCCGGCTTCACGACCAGGTTTCCCAGCGCGTCCAGCGAGATTTCGCGCGGCAAAGTCAAGCAAGAAGCCCAGCCAGCGGCCGCGTATTGGTCGCGCGGGCGCGCTTCGCGTATCCATCCCCACATCAACCAGCGACCGCTTGGATCGCGCAGGCTGTTCGGCGCGTAAAAGACGTCCCCCCAATCCAGGCGTCTTGGCGGACCGTCGGGCTTAAAGCGATGCTGCGCATAATCCCCCAGCCAATAGACCGGACGCCCATGCGGTGATACAACCAGCATGCGCTTCCCCCCCAAATCCAGAAAATTCGGGCATTCCCAGTTGATGCCGCTTTCCGCCGGATCCCCGATATACAGCGGGTTGAGGTACTCCCAGTTGATCATATCAGGCGAGCGATAGAGCAGAGCCACGCCGCCTTGCCCCTTGATGCCCGAACCCAAGAGCATATACCAGCGGTCATCGCCCTCTTTCCACAAGAAGGGATCGCGAAAGCCGATCAGATCCAGGTCCTGCGGGATGGCGGGTATGACCGGGTTGGCGGGATGCTTCTGCCAGGTCCGCAAGTTGTCCTGGCTGGTCGCGATGCACTGCGTCTCTTGGTCGATCTCCAGCACAAACTCGTGGTAATAACCTTGTGGGATTCTCTGCCTGTCCGATGGCGGCAAGTCGTCGTCGGCGCTCCACAGGGTCATATCGGCGACACCGGAATAGATCATGGTCGGCAGGCCCTCGTGGATGACGACGCTTCCCGACCAGCAGCCAGCGCCATCGTAGCTGCCCGGGCTGGGCATGATGGCGATGGGGCAATGCTCCCAATGCACCAGATCGGGGCTGCGAACGTGGCCCCAGCCCATCGGTCCGAAGTCGGCGATAAAGGGGTTGTGCTGGAAGAACATGTGCCAGTAGCCGTTGTGGTAGCAAGGACCGTTGGGGTCGTTGATCCAGTTGGCGGCTGTAAACAGGTGATAAGCCGGGCGCTGCGGGTCGTCGCCGAGCGTTGCGGCTGTCTGCGCAACCGCTTGGTCGGCTTTGGCGAGAATCTCGGAATAGCTTTCGGACATTGGCTTCTTCCTTATTGCCTGTGTCAATGATTCAGTCCTTCAGCGCGCCGAAGGTGATGCCACGGTGGAAACTGCGCTGTGTAATCAGATAGAGGATCAAAATGGGCGTGAACAAGATGACGGTGGTTGTCGCGATCATGTCGTATTTGAAAGTGAATCTTCCCATGAAGTCAATAATGCGCACGCTCATCGGCATCAGCCACTGTTTGGTGGCGATCACCAGCGGGAAGAAGAAGCTGTTCCATGCCCACATGAATTCGATCAGAGCCAGCGACATTATCGCCGGGCGCGCCAGGGGCATGATGACGTAGCGCAGCACTTGCAGGTCGGACCCGCCGTCAACAACAGCCGCGTCGATCAAGGCGCGCGGGATGTCCTTGAAAAAAGTGGTCATCAGAAAGACGCCAAAGGTCAAGCCCAGCGCCGCCTGCGGCAGGATCATGCCCGCGTGGGTGTTCAAGAGTCCCAGGTCCTGCAGCAGTTGATATACTGGAATGAGCACGGAGGTTTCCGAAACCATCAGTCCCGTCAGCACCAGCAGGAAGAGCCATTGTTTGCCAACAAAGCGATAGACCGCAAAGCCGTATCCCGCCAGAACCGATATGACGGTTGTCAGTATCATCGACGATGTCGACAGAATCATGCTGTTGTTGAGCGCCCCTTTGTAACCCTGTTCGTTGAGGATGAAACTAAAGTTCCCCCATTGCGGATCCTTGGGCAGGGACAAAAAGCTCTGGAACAGCTCGGCCGAGGTCTTAAGCGCGGCGTTGAACATCAAATATATGGGGAACAGGGCGATAAAGACAAATAGCAGCAAGACGGCGTGGATGAGGACGCTCTGCAAGATACGAGAGGAACGATAGGATCGCCGTTTGCCTAGCTTGGCGCTGATATTCATCTATTATCCTCTAATCTCCGCTAATCGCCTTCTTCGCTGACGATTTGCCGGATGACAAATACGCTGAGCGCCAGGATGACGATGGTCAATATCGTGCTCATGGTCGCCGCGTAATTGAAACGTCCTTCGCGCATGCTGTGCCAGTAAATGCGTAAGCCCACCACTGTGCTGGCTTCGTTGGGTCCGCCATTAGTCGCCACAAAAATAAGGTCAAAGAATTTCATCGAACCAATGATAGTGTAAACCAGGACAAAAATGATGGCGTTGCGCAGCAGCGGAATCGTGATAAATATGAATCGCTGAATGGCGCCTGCGCCGTCTATCTTGGCTGCGTCGTATAGTTCGGGGCTGATGTTTTGCAGCCCAGCCATGAATATCAGCACGCAGAAGCCGTAATAGGACCAACTGCCAATCATGTTTACAGCGATCAAGACGATCGATTCGTCCGCCAGCCAAGGCCTGCCCGTCAGCCCGACCGCCTCCAGCAAGTGGTTGAGGGGACCGATGCTGGGGTCGTAAATCCAGCGCCAGACGATCGCGGCGCAAACCGCCGCTACCGTCTGCGGGATGAAATAAATGCTGGCGTAAATCAGACGCGTGCGGCCCCGGCCCGAAAGGATGACCGCCAGCAGCAATCCCAGCACGACGGGAATGGCGATGCTCAGCAATACCCAAATGATGTTGTGATATAAAGATTTGAGGAACAGATCGTCTTGCAGCAGCTTCGTATAATTGCCCAGCCCAACCCAGAAGTAGTCGCGCGAGCGCCCGGTCGGCGAATCAAAAAAGCTCAATACAAAAGCGTTGAGGATGGGATAAAAGATCCAAATGGCAAGGTAAATCAAAGCTGGGGCGATAAAAATATAAGGCCGGATATTGAATCGTGGCATACCGCTATCTTTCCGGATCGACGATCGCTTGGCTGTGGCGCCGCGGAATACGGTTTACATGGCTTAGAGGGTCTTCGGCAGTCTTTTCGGGCTGCCGAAGACCATCGGTTTTGACAGCGGGATTACATGCGTTCGCCCGGCTCCCAAACTTGTCCAAGCTCTGCGGCGGCCGCCATTTCCTCGTCCATATTATTGAGGAAGTCTTCGATGCTCAGTTCGCCGCCCAATACGCCCTGTACGCCTTGGTAGAGCGCGCGGACAACATTCGGCGCGACGGTGGTGTGGAAAGCGTCGACATTGAGATCTTGCATCTCTTGGCCGATGCGGAAAGCCTTGCCGATGACCGGCGCAACGTCATAGATGCTCCAGTCGATGGGATCCTTTTGGATCGGAATGGCGAAACCTTCTTCGATCCAGGTCGGCAGCCAGCGCGGGTCGGTCACGAAATCAATGTATTCGGCCGCGAGATCCGGATCCGTGGCGTTCGCCCAGATATAATAGGCGGAGCCTTCTGACATGTGGGTCGCTTGCGGGATGTCGTCGTAGATGGCCGGCATGTAGAAGACATCCAGCGTGCCTTCCGCCATGTTGCCGCTGATGTCGTGGATGACCCAGGTGCCGGTCCAGACCGATGTCGCGCGTCCGGTGTACAGTTCGGCCAGCGAATCGCCATAGTGCTTGCCGTTGAACCCGGGCGAGAAGCAGTCGGCATCAACCATCTCGAGCAGTTTCTCCAGGGCGTCGACCACTTCAGGCCGGTTCCAGCTTGTGGCGCCGCGCAAGACGTCCAAGCCGACTTGACGACCGCCGGTCAGCGCGACCATGTCGGTGAACATGTTGGCGCCCTGCCAGCCATCGGGGCTGTTGGAGAAGGAAATCGGGATGTAGCCGGCTTCGTTGGCGACAGCGCACCAATTGAGTATGTCTTCCCAACTCTGCGGGATATCCAAGCCCAGCTCTTCAAAGATGACCTGGTTGTAATAGACGTATTCGAGGTCTTGCTCCCAGGGATAGGCATAGAGCTTGCCATCCCACATATTGCGCTCGATCGCCCAATCGGGCAGGCGATCCCACCAGCCATACTCGTCCGCGTATGGGGTCAGGTCGAGCAGATAACCTTCTTGCGCGTAGGCGGTTAAGCCAGCGCCGGAGGGCCAAGAGTAGAAGACATCCGGCGCGTCGCCGGAGGTCAGCGCCAGCTCAATCGCGTTGCGAATGGGCCAACCGCCACCGAAGACCGAGCGGTCCATGAAGACATTGGGATGCTCCTCGTTCCAGGCGGCGTGGATCACCTCAAGCGCGGGACCGGCCGCGGTCATGCCGTAGAATTCCCATTGGTCCCAGACCTCCAGGAATTGGCTGTCTTGCGCCGAGACGATACCGCCCAATAGCGACAAGATGATCAGCAAGAAGGCAAACCTCTTCAACATTGACATGATATTGTTTCTCCTATTGTCTTAAACTTGCTTGCATACGATAGGGCAACTCCTAATAAGCGCATCCGCATGACGCGCCGGGTGAATGAAAGAGTCAAATCAATAGCGACCTCCTTTTCTCTTTGAAACCTCTGCCAATGTATTGACGGCATTGTCCGTTTTCAATGCAGATATCGCGAGACATCGCCAGCTATCACAGCCCGGCCGCCAAGGGTCGAATCAGGTACGGATTGACAGGTTATTGAAGCTGACAGCGCCTTGATCGACGAAGAAGCCGAACATGGACTCGGATTGCTCGTAGATGCGATAGGACATCACCACCTGATCGTTGACATAGCATTCAACCAGTTGGTCATTGCGCAGGATGCGCACCAGATACTTGCCGTCTTCCGGCTCCGAATACAGGAATTGATCCACCAGAATCGGACGCGCCATGTCGGGACCGAGCTCCGGGCTGCCGGGGAACAAGTCCTGCCAGAAGGGTTCCCATTTGATGGGCCAGCGGCGGATGCTGGCGCGCTTGCGGCCCGGCTCCACCATTAAGAGATGCCCCATGACCATATCGGCCGTCGGTTCCAGCAAAATGCCGGCGTTCATCGTGTTGGGCTCGCAAGCGATCTCGACTTCCAGCATCAAATCGCCGCGCGCTGTTTTGATGTGGCCGAATCCAAATGTCCCGCGGGCATCGCAGCGCATGCCGTCCCAAGCGCCATCACCGGGCATAAACTCGAATGCCTGCTCATTGGTATAACTAGCAACAACCTCGGCCGGCAGGCGGCAGGTTAAAGAGCCATCGGGCATGGAGATCATTTCGCGCGGGGAGCCAAATTGGCCGCCCCAGATAAAGTCTTCGTCATTGCTGCCGAATTTGCGCCGCGGGATCCAGGCGAAGGTGTAGCGCCGCTCGCCGTCCCCGGCCGACTTGGCGGCATAGAACTTCGAACCGTCAATGGCGTCCAGCGGTCGCGCTTCCCAGGGCTCGCCCGGCTTCGCCACACGATAGAGCGTCTTGGCGTCGCCCGAATAGCGGGAGAATATCAGGTAATTGTAACCGCCCAGGCTGAAGGTCTCTGGGCATTCCATACAGTGCGCTTGTTGCGGCGCCCAAATCGTGCCGCCCGGTTCCCAGCTTTCCAGGTTATCGGAATAATAGACCACCACGCAGCCGCGGCGATCTTCCAAACCTTCTTTCAGCCGAGCGGCGAGCAGCATGGCGTAGCGGTCCTTTTCTTCGTCGAAATAGACGTATGGATCGCGCCAATCCGCCGGCTCCCATTCCGAAGTATCGGCAATGATGATGGGATTGTTGGGGTCTTTTTCCCAGTTGACCATGTCGTCGCTGCTGGCATGGCAGATGGTCTGCTGGAATTCTGCGTGGTGGCTGTAGCCGGTGTAGAAGAAGTGGAATTTGCCCTCGTGGTCGTGTATCGACCCGGTCCAGATGGCGTCCGCGTCTACCGATCCCTCGGCGCCAGGACCGAAGGCGTCCGGCAATTCTTCCCAGTTCACCAGATCCTTCGAGACAATATGACCCAAGCGGCAGGCCGCGCGTTCGGGGACTGTCCAGGTATCCGGGGGCGTCGCCAACAAGAAAATATGCCACTCGCCGTTGTAATAGAAGGGCATGGTGTCGCCAGCGTCGCCGATTTGAGGTTTATAGCCAAAGAGTCTCATAAGAATCACCTTCCTTTTCTATGCAAACTCAGGTTCTCTTGTTTCACCATGTTGATGCGTCGCGCGAGAAATGCTTCTTTGAACAGTTTCTCATGCCTATTTGAACTTGTTCTGCGCGCCTTGTCAAGGAAATCGTCACTTTTGAATGAATTATGCGGCAAAAGATGTGAATTCGCCAAGAAATTGCCAATATATGCTGATTCATCATGACGATAAAACATCAAAATCGCGCATAATTCGCGCAATCCAGTGTATAATCGCTCAGGAATAATGAAAAAACGACGATTCATCGTGTACATCGTGTACAATGAGCAACTGCCTAAACCTATGAAGCGAAGAAAAAGTAGCGAACCATGAAAAAAACTGTTCGGCAGCGCATGATTCTGGAGCGGGTGCAGGCTGCCGCGCCGCAGGCGCTTTTGTCCACCAAGGAGCTCGCTGCTCATTTCGATGTCTCCGAAGCGACAATCCGCCGCGACTTGAAGGCGCTGGCAGGCGCGGGCTTGATTCAGCGGCAATATGGCGGCGCTCAACTGAAACCCGCGCCGGCGCGCTCCATTATCGGGCAGGTGGGCATCATCTTGTCGACGCGTATCGACAAATATCGCGACCCCTTCTATAACATGGTGCTGGAAGGCGTCGATCGGGCGCTCGAACGGCACAGCTATCAATTCGCCTTCGTGAAGACCCTTCACGAGATCGACAGCCCCGCGAAAGCCCGGCATTTGCTGGAAACGTTCACGATCGACGGTTTGATACTGCTGGGTACAGACTTAATCGACCGCGTCCGTTATTTGCGCGATCATTTTTCGCCCGTCGTGCCTATCGTTACCACCGACGACAAGCACGACATAGAGGATGATGTGATCCTCTTCGATGGCGCAAAGGGCATGCGCGCGCTGGTTGCGCATCTGCTGAGCCTGGGTCATCGCCGGCTGGGTTTTGTCAGCGGCAATGTCGATATCCGTTATGCCGGCTATTGCCGGGGGCTGGAAGCATTTGACCTGCCGATAGACGACAGTCTATGCCAAATTCTGGAGCCAGGCGCCTCGGGCTGGACCCCGGACCTGGGCGAGCGCGGCGCGCGCAACCTCATGGCGAAAGAGCCGCGTCCGGATGCCATCGTCTGCGCCTCGGATCGTTTGGCTATCGGCGCGATGGGCTGGCTGCAGCGCAACGGTTTCCGCGTGCCCGAAGACATCGCCGTGACCGGCTTCGACAACATACCCGATGCCCAATTCACATTCTCGCCCCTGACCACCGTAAACGTGCATAAGGGGCTAATGGGCGAGCTGGCCGCGGAACGCCTCGTCCAGCGCATCGAGAAGCCGGACAACCGTTACTTAAAGATTGTCACGCCGGTATCACTGGTCATACGTCAATCCTGCGGCGCGGACCTCCAGCGAGATCGCTGAGCGCCATTCAACATTGCCGAGCGAATTGCTAAATGGATTCGGTCTGTTGATTTCTCAGGGGCTATCCTGCAAGCCGACCGGCGCCAATTCCCCGATTGAACTTTCCAGTCGTTCGTCGGGACGATCCTCGCGAGCCTGCTTTGCTGTCGGCGGCAATGGCGTATCAAACTGATAGTCGGGCTCGCTCTTTTGTCGCCGCCAGACTGCGCGCATTTCCTTCCAAGCGCCAATCAGCGTGCGCGGCTGCGGCATATCGTCGGCGATTTCTTGATACAGTTTGCTCAGGTTGTAACAAGGAACGCCGGCGTACATGTGATGTTCGATGTGCCAGTTCATCCGCCAATACAGGAAAGAGAATAGCGGGTTGAGCTTGACGGAGCGCGTATTTTTGCGGAAATCGGGGATGTCTTCGCGCAGGCCGCAGTGCTGCGTTAGTCCGACGAAATAGCTCAGCCAATTGCCGATGAAGACGGAAACGGAGAAGATCAGCGGCAGCGCCCACAAGCCAGTCATGATCGCGATCAGCAGCACGGAACCATGGAATAGCAAGAGGGCGCGCGACCAGCGAATGGAATTGCGATGTTCCTCCGGCTGGTCGCGATGCAAAGCATTGAGCCATTCGTCTATCGGTTTGTCGCCCGGGGGCTCCAGGCCGAAGGCGCCCAAAACTGTCAGGTACAAGGTCGAAAGCAGACCGCCTTTGCCGAATGTGCGTCCGCGCTGCGTCAGCAAATTCACGGTGAAAAGCTGCAACATGAAACTCGACGCCAGCGACGGCTCCAGCGGCAGCAGGTTCTCCCTGTCGCCTTCCGGATGCAGGGTATAGCGATGGTGGTAAGTATGGCTGCTGGCGTAGTCAAAATGATCCCACCAGCCGATGAGGCTGAACAGATACATGAAGAACTTGTTCAGCCATTTGGTCTTGAAGACGGTGCCGTGACCCAGCTCGTGCGGGGCTGTGCCGGTGAAAAAGCTGGTCACGGTCCCGTGGAAGAACAGCGCGACCAGAAATGCCAGCCATATCCCCTGCGACCAGAAGACAAATACCAAAGAGCCGGTGAGGATGAAGAGAGCGAGATGACCGCCAGCCTGGAACCAGCCCTGGACATCGCTGCGGCGGGACAGTTCGCGCAGCAAGCCGGGCTTGGTCGGGCAGCGATACCATTCCACGCGCAAAGTCTTGCGAACTTCAGATAGTTCTTGATAGGTCATCGCAGTGCCTTCCCTACACTAGCGCGCGGCAGGCGCCGCCCGGCGCTAGAACTCGACGCCGAGTTCGTCCAGGACAGCCAGCACTTCCGGCGCTACCGTATCGGGGCTATTTTTGGCGCCGCGGGCCAGGGCATAGACAGCTTGCTCGTTGCCGGCTCTAGCCATGGCTATCGCTTCCGCCCGGCCCTTTTCGCCAAAGCTCGTATCGCGCTCGACGACGGGCAGATCGTAGCCCTTCCAGTAATACTTCAGGTCATCGGACTGCCAATGCGGGTAGATTTCTTCCCAGGAGAGTTGACTGGGGTCATGCGGGGTCAGCATGTGCTCGGCGATTGTGTCGCCGACGACCAAATAGCGATTGTCCAGCGAGAGGCGCAGCTTGTCTTCGGTATAGTTCGGCAGCGCCTGGTGGATGGTCAGCGCGGGGAAGAAGAGCGCGTCGCCCGCTTCATAGTTGGTGCTGTGCCAGACGGGATCGATGTCGTCGTGTTCGCTTTCGTCCACGATCAAGCCGCCGGCGCCCAGCGAGAAGTGATGATCCAGCACGCGATTAACCTTGTGCGAGCCCGGGATAAGCGCCAAGCCGCCCAACTCAATCGGGCAATCGCCGATGGGCGCCCAACAGGTGATATTGTCGTAGCTGCCCTGGAAGTGCACGAAGTCCTGGTGCTTGGGCGTGGTATGCTCGGTATATTTGGGGAACCAGATGCGCGCGATCTTTTGCGGGTGCGGCATAATCGGCGCGCCCGCCATCTTTTCGATGATGTCTTGGTATTCATGCCAATGCCCCGCGCGATGGAAATTCTCTATCTTGTAGACTTCGGCGTACCCGGCGCTGTATTCGTTGTCGCCTTCGGTATAGCGCATGTTGATATCGGCGACGCCGTCCATGGGGTCGGTGCCGGCGATGAGCCAGCCGACATCCTGGATCACGGTCATCATCTCGCGGCGCAATTCCCAGAGCTTGTCGGGATGCGCCAAGCGCTTGAAAAACAGATAGCCCTCATCGGCGATGCGGCGCTGTAATTCCTCGGGCTCGTTCATGGCGTCGTTGGAAACGCGGAGTTCTTTCAATTGCTCATTCATAAGCTGGCTTTCTCTCATTATCTTGTTTGCGCTCGCGCGTATTTTAATCTCAAAGGCTTGACAAATCAAATTATACTGTCTCATTCAGGGCAATCGCATCAAGGACCAAGAAATGTCGAATGTCAAATTAATCTAGGAATATGCGAGGGCGGCTGACCTGCTGTGTCTACGCGCAGCGCTGTGCCGCCCAGGAATATGACCTTCGCATTGCGGGCGTTTCAGCGGGTCGTGTAGGGCGCGTAGACACTGACCGCCGACACTGACCGTCAAACTCCCCTAGAATGCCTCCCTTAATTACGGTGTGCAGGCGGCAACGGAAGAGCGGAAATCGGTCCCCACGCGCTATGATCAATTTGACGCGATTTTGCTGATCTCATTGAACACTTTTTTGAAACCGAGACGAAATATGCTATACTACATTCATCGTATAATTGTGGTTTAGAGGTGAAGCGAAAAATGATTTCCAAAGTGCGCATCGCGCTAATCTTCATTCTGCTTTTGAGTTTGCTGACAGGAATTGTCGGCGCGCAAGATTCCGTCAGCATCACGATCCGTTGTAAAGCCAGCCCGCCGGAAGAAGACTGGCGCTGCAACAATTTCGCGGAAGTCGAAGCCGATGTCGAAGCTAATTTGGGCATCGATATCGACTTGAATCTCATCCAGGACAATGCCGGCTGGGGCGACTATAAGAACGAATTCGTTCTGGCTTCGGAAGCCGGTGAAGCGCCGGACATCATCTTGTCGGGCCACGAGGACATTGGCGCCTGGGCGCCGGCCGGCTTCATCATCCCGCTGGATGACGTGATCGGCATGCACAGCGAATTTGATGACATCGTGCCGTCATTGTGGGATTCGCACGGCTACGCCGGCCAGATCTGGGGCATCCCGCAAGACGCCGAAGCCCGTCCCGTCTTCTATAGCAAATTGCTGCTGCGCGACTTGGGCTGGAGCGAAGAAGACATCGAGTCCCTGCCCGACCGCGTCGCCGCCGGCGAGTGGACCTTCGCCGATATGCTGGCGACAGCCGATGCCGCCATTGACGAAGGCGTCGTCGATGCCGGCAATGGTTTCTGGCACCGCCCGAGCAATGGTCCCGACTTCCTCTATTACTACTACGGGCATGGCGGCGAAGTCCTGGACATGGAAGGCAATCTTGTTGTCGACAGCGAGGCTTTGGTCGCGACATACGAACTTCTGGGCGGCGCGGTCGCGTCTGGCGCGATGCGCTCCGACATCATCGGCGTCGACTGGAACGAGGTCTGGCACCCCACTGTGGCGCAGGCGGACACGGTTCTCTTCGCGGCCGGCGGCACCTGGAACTGGCCCAACTGGGCGATCAACTATGTCGCCGACAAGGGCGGCGACGAATATCTCTTCGAGAATATCGGGCTGACGCTCATCCCGGCTATGACCACCGGCAATGCCATCACCTTGACGCACCCGCTGACCTACATGATCAGCAGCGGCAGCGAGAATCCCGATGTGGCGCTGGAGTTGATCGCGGCCATCACCACGCCCGAGCACAACAACAAGCACGCCATTGACAGCTTCCACCTGGGCATCCTGAACGCGCAGTTGCAATCCGAAGCCTACGCCGACAACCGTTTGCTGAGCAGCGCCCATTATATGCTGGACCACACCACCGCGCTGCCCAACCATCCGGGTTGGAATGCCTGGTCCAACGCCTACTTCTTGGGCGTACAAGCTGTAGAAACCGGCGAAGCGGACGCGGCTGGCGCGGCCGATATCGCCATCGCGCAAATGCAGAACGAATTGGGCGACGGCATCTCAGTTCGCTAGCCGACTGTTTGCCGCCCACCCATTCAACTAAAGTTAGTCAAGGGGAGCGAGAGCGCTCCCCTTGACCGACAAGCGCTAAAGCATTCGCAGGTCCTTCCCAAGTTAATCTGGGAGCGCTGGCGCTTTTCACTAGCTTTGATTAGCTTTCCATGGGTTTCCCAGCAAGGCGCGAGAATTATTTATGTCCCAGAAAGCAAAAACAGGCGATGCGGCAGCCTCGCCGGGCGCCAGCGGAAGCAGCGCCCTGAAATCATATTTGGGCGCTTATGGCTTTATGGCGCCGGCCGGCATTCTTGTCATCGTCTTTTTCTTGATTCCCGTCGCGATCGTGCTCTACTTGAGCGTCACCAATCTGGCCAGCTCCAATTTCACTTCCAACCTGGCTGCTATGGAGTTCATCGGCCTCAAAAATTACCGAACCTTATTAAACGATCAATTCGCCCGCAAGATTTTCTTTAACACCATCTTTTATGTGCTGGTTACGCTCTCAATCTTCAACGTTTCCCTAGCGCTATTGGTCTCTCTGCTCACGACGCATATCGACCGCGGCGCGGGCTTTGTCTTCCGCGCCTTATGGATCTTGCCGCGCATCACCTCGCCCGTCGTCTACATTTTGATCTGGAAACGGATGATGGCGGAGGCGCCCTTCGGCATCATCAATCAGATCAACGAATTCTTTGGGCAGCCCACTTACAATTATGTCTCCACCAATCCCTGGGTATTTGTGGTGGTTGTGAACGGCTTCATTGGCGTGTCTTTTGGCATGATCATTTTCACATCCGCCATCGAATCAATCCCGAAAGACCTGCTCAACGCTTCCTTGGTTGACGGCTCGTCGCGCTTGCAGCGTATCCGCTTTGTCATCATACCCTTGATACGCTGGCCCCTGCTCTTTGTCGTGACCTATCAGACGCTGTCTTTGTTGACGTCCTTCGTGGAAATACAGTTGTTGACGGACGGCGGACCCGGTCTCTATCGCACCGAGGTCTGGTCGCTGACGGCTTATCACCGCGCGCTTTCCAACTATTTTGGCAACGCGCAATGGGGCTACGGTTCCGCCTTCGCCGTGCTGCTGGTGATGATCGGGGTGGTGCTCGCTGTCATCTATATGCGGGTATTCCGCTTTGACGAGCTGGTGGCGGAACCGCGCGTGGAGGCATTATGAGCGCGCGCGGGACGCTCTTCGCTACGGGCAAGTCGAAGGACCTTGACAGTCCGGCTTCCTTCCCCATGGACCTGATCGAGGCATTGCGCTACGGGGTCCTGAGCATTTTGCTTTTGCTGGGCGCCGCATTCTTTTTCAGCGGGATTGTCGGTCCGCTCTTCGCCTTGGGCAGCGTCGAAGAGACAGTGATGGATGTCTTGACCCGCCTCGCCCTGCTGACGCTGCCTTTTGTCGCCTATATTTCCGGCGCCAGCGTCGCCCGCCGTTACACAGCAGTGGATCTGCCCAGGGCGCTGGTACTGGCTTTCACAAGTACTGTTGTCTTGTTTGTCGCGATAGCGGCTGGGCATTATGTGATGAGCTTTGGCGTCTTCGCGCCGCGGACCTCCCTGCAGATGACCCTGAGCCAAAGCGAAGACGGCATCCGCGTCGACGCGATCCTGGCTCAAGGCGCGGCCGAGACAGCGGGCTTGCAAGTCGGCGATGTCATCACGGCGATCCGGCGCGACGCGGTGGACCTGGCAGCCTTTAACAAGCGGCTTAGCCAGGCGGCGGAGGGCGACCCGCTGCGCCTGCGCTTCACGCGCGGCGACGAAGAAATGCAAGAGACGGCGCGGGTTGTCTTGGAATCCGACAAAGAGATAAGCCGCCTGCTGCCCGGCTTGGTCTTCGCCCTGGTCTTCACAGCGGTCATTGTCTTCCTGCCGGGGCATTGGGCGCCCTATATCGCGCTGATTGGCTTGCTTTCTCCTTTGCTGGTCGGCTATTTCTGGGTTATCGTCGCCACGTTTTCCTTCCGCACAGAAGGCATCGTGCCTCTGGACGGCGACAACAACTTCGGCGGCTTTACCTTGAAAAACTGGGAGTCGATCTTCGCCGGCAACATATCCGGGCTGGAATTCAATATATGGCCAATTCTGCTGACATCCCTGGCCATAGCCATCGTCATGACCTTTGTTGTCTTGCTGGTATCTTCGATGGCTGGTTACGCCTTGTCGCGCATGCACTTTCCCGGGCGGCGCTTCTTCCTGTCCTTCACTTTGATTCTGCACGGTTTCCCCGCGATCACGCTTTTGATACCGATATTTTTTGTGCTTTTGCGGCTGGGGGATATTCCCGTTTTTGGCGATCTGGTCGGTTTTAATACCGTTGGCGGCATCGCACTGGTGATGGTCGCCTTTCAATTGCCGCTCGGTGTTTGGTTGATGAAAGGCTTCTTCGACAATATCCCTTGGGATATGGAGCGGTCGGCGCTCATTGACGGCGCCTCGCGCTGGCGCGCCTATTGGGAGATCCTCTTGCCACAGATTCGCCCTGGCTTGCTGGCATTGGGGATTTTCGCATTCATCGGCGGCTGGAACGCCTATATTATTCCAGCCACCTATTCCATCGGCAGCGGCGTCAGCAACTTGCCGGTATTCCTGAATGAACTAATTGACGAAACAGCGCCAGTCGATTGGAACCAGGTAGCGGCTGTCGGCTTATTCCAGTTGATACCCATTTTCATCTTCTTTATCTTCGCCCAGGAATACCTGCTGAACATCTATGCCGGCGGGACAAAAGGCAGTTCCTGATACCGTTTCGCGCAAGGGGTCTTGTGGCAGAGCGAGAAAGACACATGCGATGAAAGTGACAATCGATAATCTCAGCAAGAAATTTGGCGATGTTGTCGGCGTCGAGAACTTGACCCTGCATATTGAAGACGGTGAATTCGTCGCCTTCCTGGGACCTTCCGGCTGCGGCAAGACGACCACGTTGCTCACACTGGCGGGCATCTATAAACCTACTGACGGGCTCATTCGCTTTGGCGAGCGAATCGTCAATCAAGTGCAGCCAAAAGACCGCAATATCGGCATGGTCTTCCAGAGTTACGCGCTTTACCCGCACATGACCGTTTTCCAAAATATCGCCTATCCGCTAAAACTGAAAAAAGTATCAAAGTCCGACCAGCATGACCGCGTCCGGCAAGTCGCCAACGTGATGGGTATCGGCGAGCTGCTAGACCGCCGCCCGGGGCAACTGTCGGGGGGGCAACAGCAGCGGGTGGCTTTGGGACGTGCGTTGGTGAAAGAACCGGATGTGCTGCTCTTTGACGAGCCTCTGTCCAACCTGGACGCGCGGCTGCGGCTGACCATGCGTGGCGAGATCAAACACCTGCAGAAAGACCTCCGCATCACATCAATATACGTGACGCACGATCAGGTGGAAGCGATGACCATGGCGGATAGAATCGCGGTAATGAGCGAGGGGCATTTGCAGGCTTTTGATTCCCCCGATGAGTTATATGACCGGCCAAAGACGCTGTTCGTCGCGGGCTTCGTTGGCAACCCGCCCATGAACTTCGTCGATGTCAGCGTTGCCGCGTCCAATGGCCGCTTCTTTGCGGAAACGGAGTCGCTGCGTTTGGAAGTGGTGAAGGAGCGCGGCGAGCCGCCCGCCAGCCATGCTGGTCCGGTCGTGATGGGCATCAGGCCCGAGGATATTCAGATTACCAACAATGGGGCGGTATCGGGCGAGATCTTTGTCGTGGAGCCGCTGGGGCGCGAAGACCTGATCGACGTGCGCGTCGGTCGGCACAGTTTCCTGCTGCTTGCGGACACCGAAGACCGGCGCCAAGCCGGCGAGCGCGTCTCACTCGCCTTTGATATGGAACAGGCGCAGTTCTTCGACCCGGCAACAGAAAAATCGCTTTTGTGGCAATAAACCCGAGCGCGCCTGTCGCCATGCCGTATATGCGCCTGCCAGAGCTTGACCCAGAAATAGCCTCTACTGCGGATCATGCGCTGGCTTTGCGCTACGCCGCTATTATCCGCTTTGACGCGAAAGAGCCATTCCTGCCGTCGGCTGTCGGTTATAGCGTCTTCCGCGAGGATGGCGCTTCCGCCTCCTTTCCACGCGACATTTCTTTGCAAGACGGTATCGCCTTTGTCATCGAATACGCCATTTGGTGGGATTGGGATATCGGGCATCTCTATGAACTTGAGCATATCTGGGCTTATGTCGATTCTGACGGGACGCTGGTTGATACCGAAGCGAGTTGGCATGGCGCTTACAATCGGATGGCGGCTGCGGACCAGCAGCCCCATGCCAAAGATAATCGCCCCCTGCTCTATTCAGAACCCGGCAAACACGCTTTTGCCCCCAGTCCGCGTTGGCTGCTGGAAAGAAAAGCCAAGACCCAGGCCAGCTGCGGGACTCAAGCCGGTAAGATGGGACTACATGTAACGCCCTTGTTTGAAGGCATCATTCACGGACGCCAGCCGCTTAACAATCGTCTGGTTCATACTTATTTGGAACGATTGCGCTTCGAGCCGAGTTTCGATTTTTCCCAGGAGTTCGACCTGCGGGGGGGGGGGGGCGGTCTTCGCGCCTTGGCGGCAGCTCTATGAGTGGATTCCTAGACGGATTGCCGCCTGGGTGGAGCATCTGCGGCATACGATTCCGCCCAATCAGCGCCGTGTTTTGCGGATCGCGCATCGCGGCGCGTCGGCTTATGCCCAGGAAAACTCGGCAGAAGCTCTGCGAGTAGCCGCCGAGTTGGGCGCCGATATGGTCGAAATCGACATCCGCGTCACTGCGGATCATGTACCCGTTATCACACACGACAGCAGCTTGAAGCGCCTCTATGGCGTCGGGGGAAATGTGGCGGATTATCGCTGGGATGAACTAGGCAGGCTGTCTGCGGGTCAGCAGAACATCATCAGCTTTGAAGAAGCTGTAGGGCTGTGCCGGGAACTGGGCATGGGCTTGTATCTGGATGTCAAGGCTCTCACTTTTCAGGCAGCAGCCACGATCTTCAAAACGCTGGATGAAGCCCGCTTTGTACGAAACACGATTTTTGGCTCCTTCCGCGCCGATTACCTGGCGGACATCAAGGCGGCGCGACCCGATGCCCAGACTTCGATATTGTTCGGCGCTGTCAATATCGACCCGGTGAAGCTGGCGCAGTCGATTGGGGCGGATTTCGTCCATCCCTGCTGGGAAAAGCGCGCCCGGCAGCCGCATCGCTTGCTCAAGCCCGAGTGGATAGAGGCAGTGCGGCAGGCGGAATTGGGCATCGTCTGTTGGCATGAAGAGCGCCCCGCGGAAATCGCCGCTTTGAAAGCGCTTGGCGTTGATGCCATCTGTTCCGATAAACCCGAATTATTGGTCTAAGCCTGAGCTGTAGCGAGGCAGCAAATGACTGCGGACACTCTTTTCCCAACCAGCGTGATCGGTAGCTTGCCGCGTCCCAAATGGGTTATTGACCTGCTGGCGGCGCATCAAAGCGGAAGCTTGAGTGATGAAGCGCTGGACGCGGCAATGGATAAAGCCATTGGCTTTGCCATTGGCTTGCAAGAAGCGGCCGGCATAGACATCATATCGGACGGCGAATGGCGCAGACTCGGTTACTTTGAAGTTTTCGCGCAGATGGTTGATGGCTTTCAACAAGGCGAATATCAGACGCAGTCGCTTGCGCCCGAGGTCGTGCCGGATACGGGTTTATCCGCCCCGCAGCAATGGACGCTTCAGGAATTCCAGCAAGCCCTGGTTGTGGAAACCATGAGCTATTCGCGCCCGATTGCGGCGGAGGGCGCCGCTTTCCTGCGCCAGAATACAGCGCGGCAAAGCAAAGTCGCATTGCCGACGCCGCACATGATTGGGGGGCGGTTATGGCATCCGGATTATTCGAGCGACGCGTATGCCAGTCGTCGGGACTTCATCGAAGCTGTTATTCCGATTCTGCGGGAGGAAGTTTTCGCATTGCGCGATGTCGGCGTCGACGTTGTTCAATTTGATGATCCCTGGTTGTGCTTCTTCGTGGATCCGGAACACCGGGCGCGCTTCAAAGACCCGGATGCCGAAATTGAGCGTGCGATTGATGACCTGAATCGCGTTGTGGCGGGCATTGACGGTGTCAAGACCGCGCTGCATGTTTGCCGAGGCAATCGAGAGCGTACAGTTTACGCCAGCGGCGATTACGAACCGATCATGCCACATCTGCTGGGCGCCGATGTTGACCAACTGGCGATGGAGTTCGCGGTGTCGCAAGCGGGTGATATCTCGATATTTGGTCGATTCCCGACAGATAAAGAAATTGGCTTAGGCGTGCTTGATGTGCGCGGGCAGATCGCCGACAGGCCGGAACTCATCGTGGAGCGCGCCGAAAAAGCCTTGAAATTCCTGGAGCCAGAACAGATCACGCTCAACCCGGATTGTGGATTCGCGCCGACGAGCACAAACCCGATTTCGCTCGAAGAAGCCTATCAGAAACTTTTGGCTATGTCGCGAGCGGCTGGGATTTTGCGTGAGCGCTACACATAGGTAAATCCAAGAAATAATAAGAAACGGTAGGGGCGACTCGCTGAGTCGCCCAATTTGATGTCTATAGATTTCGGGCGACATACCATGTTGCCCCACCATTGCGGCCTATCGTCGAGTTTCTCATGACAAACGTGGAACTACTTAGACAAGCTCAGGTCGCCTGAAGCGATTTGGAATCTGCGCCCTTGGCAATGCCTGCGTTCAAGCTGTCACATAGGGCTTGTTATTATGCCATATCAAGGGGTTGAGACTGTCGTCTTCCAGGGCGTCGCCAAGCTCCAGCGTATCCAAATATGCCTGCGGCAGGATATTGGGTATGCCGTTGAAGACGCTGCCATCGGGCATATAGCCGCAGGTCATCGCCCGCCGCGCGCCCGGCGTCATATTGGCGCCGGCGCCATGCGCCAGCAAGCCATTGTGGAAGGAGCAGGATCCGGCTTTCATCGGCGCGGCCACGGACTGGATTTCCGCCCACTGCGGATAGACGTCGAGCAATTCGCCCGTATTCATGCCGATGCTCGAATTATCAAAGGTGGCGGTCTTGTGCGTGCCCGGCAAGAAGTATAGGCAGCCATTGTCCCGGGTGGCGTCGTCCAGCGCGACCCAAATGCTGATGGCGTCCCGCGACGAATAGGACCAGTAAGGGTTGTCCAGGTGCCAGCCGGTGGGGTTGGCCCAGGGCTGTTTGATCAGGGCTTGATCATGCCAGATGCGCATGCCATCGACCCCGGCCAGTTCGCTCGCCAGCTTGCCAAGGCGCGGATCCAGCATCAGCCCGCGCATGCCCTGGTGGTCGGTCCAGAGGTTTAGGCGCTGCACAAAGACACGATTATAGTAGCTGTTTTCTTCACTATCTCGCCAACCGGGTCCGTCGGCAAGGCGGCGATCATCGCGCTTTTCCACGGCGTCGTCGACATGCCGGCGCCAGGTTTCCAACTCTGCTGGTGTCAGAAAGTCCTCGATGATGATATAGCCATTCTCTTGATAGAAATCGATCTGTTCTTGTGTCAGGTCGGTTTTCATTAAGTCTTCACTCCGACTGTATGCAGTTGCGCGCTGAGTATAATCTGTCGTTTATATAAAGACAAATGGACTGCATAGTAAAGAGCCGCCCCTATCGTTTCATTATTTTGTAGGATTTACTTCATGTATCCTCGCTGGTTACGGAAAAAACTGCTGCGATTGCCCTGGACAAAACCACCATTCGACAGGTTTGCCGCCTTGTGTTAGATTCTGCCCAAGCTATTCACTTGCTTGGAGACCGCGTCATGGAGCGATCGATTCGATTTGATCTGTTGGCAAAACGAGATATAAACAAAGAGACCTTCGTCGAACCTTGGCCCGAAGCCGGCTTGATAGTCGCCGACAGCCCCTACGATCCGCAACCGAGCATCTCGCTTGAGGGTGGCAAGATCGTCGAGATGGACGGCAAGCCGCGCGCCGATTTTGACACCCTCGATCGTTTCATCGTATCCCATGCCCTCGCGCTTGATGTGGCCGACGCCGCGATGGCGATACCGTCAAAGGAATACGCCCGCATGCTGGCGGATATCAACGTGCCGCGGGAAGACATCGCTCGTCTTATCGCGGGTTGCACGCCAGCCAAACTCACCGACATCATCCGCCACATGAATGTGCTGGAGATGATGATGGGGCTGGCGAAAATGCGTGTCCGACGCATGCCGGCCAATCAGGCGCATGTAACGAATTGGCGGGAGCACCCGGCTTTGCTGGCGGCGGACGCGGCTGAAGCGGCTCTGCGCGGCTTCGCCGAAATCGAGACAACCGTGCGCGTGGCGCGCTTCGCGCCCTTTAACGCGCTGGCCATTCTCATCGGCGCCCAGACCGGGCGCGGCGGCGTTTTGACGCAATGCTCGGTTGAAGAAGCGCTGGGCTTGCGGCTGGCGATGAAGGGGCTGACCAGTTACGCCGAAACCCTTTCCGTTTACGGCACCGAAATGACCTTCGTGGATGGCGACGATACGCCTTGGTCGAAGGCTTTTTTGGCTTCAGCTTATGCCTCGCGCGGGGTGAAGATCCGCTTCACTTCCGGCACTGGCTCCGAAGCGCTGATGGGGCGCGCGGAACAGAAGTCGATGCTCTACCTGGAAGCGCGCTGTTTGCTGGTGGTCAAGGGCGCGGGCAGCCAAGGCGTGCAAAACGGCTCGATTTCCTGCATTGCCTTGCCGGAAGCGCTGCCCGGCGGGGTACGCGCGGTGCTTGCCGAGAACTTGCTGGCTGCCATGTTGGGCTTGGAAGTGGCATCGGGCAATGACGCGCTGGCATCGCATTCCAGCATCCGCAAGACCGCCAAGCTCATGCTGCAATTCATCCCCGGCGCCGACTTCATTTTTTCCGGTTATAGCGCCATACCCAAACGCGACAACCTGTTCGGCGGCGGCAATTTCGATGCCGAAGACTTCGACGACTACAATGTGCTGCAGCGCGATATGCAGGTTGACGGCGGCGTCAAGCCTATCCGCGAGGACGAGGCGCTTGACATCCGCCGCAAAGCGGCCCGAGCGATACAGGCGGTCTACCGCGAACTGGATTTCCCCGTTATCACGGATGACGAAGTGGCCGCGGCCACCGTGGCGCACAGCAGCGACGACATGCCCGAGCGCGATATCCTGCCCGACCTGGAGGCGGCCGACCGCTTCATGGCCAGCGACAGCGATTTCGTGGCGGTCATGCGGGCTTTGCAGCGCAGCGGTTTCAGCGAGGTCGCCGACAAGATCCTGGAAATGGGACGGCAGCGCATCGCGGCCGACTATCTGCAACCGGCGGCTATCTTCAATACCGACTTCAAAGTGCAGAGCGCCATCAACGACCCCAACGACTATACAGGTCCCGGCAGCGGCTACCGTCCCCAGGGACAGCGCTGGCAAGAAATGCAAGCCATACCGCAGGCGCAGCCGCCAACCGGATTCGTCGATCCGCATCTTGCCGAACCGCTGTCGCGCTTGGTGGAGATCGGTCCCGCCGCGCGGGGGACGGGCAAAGAAGTTGTCCTGGCGCTGGGACCGGCTTACGGTCGCGCGCTGGGCAAGACCATCGGCGGGCTAGAACACGAAGAGGTGCTGAAAGCCATCCTAAGCGGCGTCGCCAGCGAAGGCGCGATAGCGCGCATCGTCCGGGTCTATCACTCGTCCGATTGCGCCGCGATTGGCTTCGTCGGCGCGCGGCTCAGCGGCAGCGGCATCGCCATTGGTTTGCAGTCGCGCGGCACAGCGGTGATTCATCAAAAGGACCTGGCGCCGCTCAATAATCTCGAGCTATTCCCGCAATCGCCCAGCTTGACGCTGGCGACTTATCAAGATATCGGAGTGAACGCGGCGCGTTATGCGCTGGGCAGATCGACTGTGCCGGTATCGGTCAAGATCGACAATGGCGCCCGCCTGCGCCTGATCGTCAAAACCGCGCTGCTGCATCGGCGGGAAACCGACGAGATTTGCCCCGATCAAGCGCCTGTGGAATGCCTCTTTGCTTGGGAGCCGGACTGATGATGAGGACGTTCAAGGCCGCGTCCGCCGGCAGCTGCGCGCGAAGGAAGCGCTATGCGGGAAAAACCTGAACAAAAATACCCTTTGCGCGATAACGCGGCTGATGATTTGCGCGCCTTCAGCGAACGTCCGCTAAGCGACATCAGCGCCGAAGCCATCGCCGAGGGACAGCTCGCCGCCGATGATCTGCGCACGCATGCCGATGCCTTGCGCCAACAGGCGCGCATCGCGCGCGAGGCCGGCTATCCGCAGTTGGCGGGCAATCTCTCGCGCGCTGCCGAGCTAACATCCCTGCCCAATGACGAATTGCTGAAGATCTACGAATTGCTGCGCCCGGAGCGCGCGACGCATGAAGAATTGGCGCGCTTGGCCGATTATCTGGAGTCGACCTACGGCGCCAGCGAAAACGCCGCCTTTATCCGAGAAGCGGCCGAGACCTACCGCGAGCGCAATCTGCTGCGGCGCTGATGGATGGATAAGCAAAAAGACACAAAGGACAAGAAGACGCGCCGGGGAATATCTTTCTTTGTGGTTTTGGTGTTTTTGTGGTGAAATAATGCGTGCCTGTTTGGAGATAAAATGACTGAGGCAAGCCTAGAATCGAATGTCAGCGCCTATTCAAGACCGACCGAGCTCAGAATCACTGACCTGCGCATCGTCAATCTGCGCGCGCTGCCCTTCGACGTCACACTGCTGAGGATCGATAGCAATCAAGGCATCAGCGGTTACGGCGAGGTGCGGGACGGCGCCAGCCCGACTTACGCGCTGCAGCTCAAGTCGCGCTTGCTCGGCGAAAATCCCTGCAATATCGACAAAATTTTCCGTAAAATCAAGCAGTTTGGCTTCCACGGCCGGCAGGGCGGCGGCGTCTGTGGCATCGAGATGGCGCTTTTTGATTTGGCGGGCAAAGCTTACGGCGTACCGGCTTATCAACTGGCCGGCGGCAAGTTCCGCGACAAGGCGCTGATATACTGCGATACCGAATCCAGTCCCGATGGCGGGTCCATGGGCGCGCGCCTGCGGCAGCGCATGCACGCTGGTTTCAAGTTCCTCAAGATGGATATCGGCATCGGCTTGCTCAAGGGCGTCAAAGGCGCTGTATCCGCGCCGCCGGGCATGAGGGAATCGCGGAGCGTCATGCACCCTTTCACTGGCATGCAAATCACCGACATCGGAATTGAATTCCTGGTCGAATACCTGCGCCAAGTACGCGATATCATCGGCTACGAAGTCCCGCTGGCAGCCGATCATTTTGGACACATCAACGTCGAATCCTGCATTCGGCTGGGACAAGCCCTGGATCAATTCTCGCTGGCTTGGTACGAGGACATGATCCCCTGGCAGTTTACCGATCAATGGCTGCGCTTGAAAAACGCGCTCAAGACGCGGGTCGGCACCGGCGAAGATATCTACTTGAAAGAGGGCTTTCTGCCCTTGCTGGAAGCGCATGCCGTCTCGGTCATTCATCCCGATCTGGCGACATCCGGCGGCATCATGGAAACTAAGAAAATCGGCGATCTGGCGGCGGATTATGGCGTCCCGATGGCACTGCACATGGCTGGCTCGCCGGTCTCATTCCTGGCCAACGTGCATTGCGCCGCCGCCACCGAGAACTTCTATGTGCTGGAGCATCACTCGGTCGACCTGCCCTGGTGGGAGGATCTGATTGACGGCATCGACAAGCCGCTGGTCGTCGATGGCTACGCGCCCGTGCCGGAAGGACCTGGCTTGGGCTTCGGCGAGCTCAACGAAGAAGCCATCCGCGAGTGCATGGATGACAGGAAAGGGCGCGATGCCGGCTACTTTGAGCCGACTGACGCCTGGGAAGATGAGTGGTCGCGCGATCATTTGTGGAGTTAAGCATGCGCATCGACGAAGTCCACATCACACCAGTCGCCGTTGCCGACCCGCCGCTGCTGAACGCGGCCGGGCTGCACGCGCCTTATGCCCTGCGCATCGTCCTGGAACTGGTCAGCGCCGACGGCCTTTCAGGCTGGGGTGAAATCCCGGGCAGCGAAGCAACCCGCGCCGCGCTGGCACAGGCGACTGAGCGCATCATCGGGGCGGACCCCTGGCAGCTCAACGGCATCTTCGCGACCTTGGATGCGCTAGCGGGCGCTGACGCGCGCGGAGATTCGCCCTGGGACCAGCGCAGCTGGGTGCAGGTTCGCAGCGCGATTGAAGTGGCTTGCTACGACCTGATGGGCAAATCCTGCGGGCGCCCGCTGGTCGATTTGCTGGGCGGGGCGGCGCGTGAGCGCGTGCCCTTCGCCGCCTATCTCTTTTACAAACAGGCGGGCGCGGGCGGCGAGTTCGGCTTCGAGCGCGATTCCGGCGCGACCGGCTGGTTCGCCGCGCGGCAGGATGCGGCGCTGGACGCGGATGGCATCGTGGCGCAGGCGCGCGCCATGATTGAGCGTTATGGCTTCAAGTCCATCAAGCTCAAGGGCGGCGTTTTCGCGCCGCAGGTCGAGGTCGATTCGATGCTGGCGCTGCGCGACGCCTTTGGACCAGATATGCCGCTGCACTTGGATCCAAATGCCATCTGGCGTGTTGAGACAGCCATCGCGGCTGGCCGGCAACTGGAACAGGTCTTGGAGTATTACGAAGATCCGGTGCGTGGACAGCGGAACATGAGCGCGGTGGCAAAAGCGCTAAACATCCCGCTGGCGACCAATATGTGCACCACCTCTTTCGACGATTTGCCGGGCAGCCTGCGGCATAATTCCGAAGCGATTATCCTCTCCGATCATCACTTTTGGGGCGGCTTCCGCGCCTCGCTGGATCTGGCGCGCTTCTGCCGGGTATTTGGGCGCGGCATGTCCATGCACTCCAACAGTCACCTGGGCATATCGCTGGCGGCGATGGTTCATTTGGCGGCGGCTGCGCCCAACCTGACCTACGATTGCGATACCCATTATCCCTGGCAAGATGGTTATGACTTGCTCGTGAAACCCTTGTCTTTCGACGCGGGCGCTGTACCTGTGCCGACGGGACCGGGCTTGGGCATCGCGGTTGATCGCGACCGGCTGGCGGCATTGCATCAGCAGTATCTGGCTTGCGGCTTGACCGAACGCGATGACGAAGCCGAGATGCAAAAGATCGAACCGGGCTGGCGCTTCCAAGCCACGCGCTGGTAAAGGAGAACCTATGACAATAGACAAGCCCGCATTGCTCGATGGCCTCGACTCCGTGATTAGCATTCCGCTGATTCCCTTCGCCGGCGGACAAATTGACTTCGCTGGCCACGCCAAGAATATCGACTATTTGATGAGCAACAATCATCTAAGCGAGGAGCGCCCGCGCGTGATTTCCATCGCGGGCACGAGCCTGGTTCATCATGTCGCGCTTGAGGACCAGGTCAAACTGCTGGATATCGCCGGGCAGCGCATGAATGGCGCGGGCATCCTGATGGCGGCTGTCGTGCCCAATCCTTTGCCCGCCGCCGCCGACTTGATCGCGCAAATGGCTGCCCTGCGGCGCCCGCCCGATGTTTACTTGATCATGCCGCTCGGCGGCACTTATAGCCCGGCCGGCTTGTACGAGACCTTGATGACTTTTGCCGAAACACATGCGAATAGACAGGGCGCGCGCTTCCTGTACTATTATCGGCGTGCGCGCGACCGCGACATGATCATCCGCTTGCTGCGCGATTCGCCGCATTTTGTCGGGGTCAAGATCGGGACCGACGAAGACGATGTGCTGCCTTTCGTCGAAGCGCTGGACGAAGGGGAAAAGATCGTCATCTGGGGCATCGGCGATCGCTCGACAGCCGCCGCTGAGATGGGCGCGAGGGGTCATACCTCGGGCATCAATCTGGTCGTGGCTGGCGCCTCTGATGAGATAAATAACGCGCAGCGACGGCGCGATTATGAAGCCGCGCGCCAAATCGAAAATGAGATTTCGCCGCTGGAAGATATCCGCTTTATGCTGGAACGGGCATATAACTATTCGGCTGTGATGGAAGCTATCAACTGCTGCGGTTTTGCCGACGTCGTCGGCGGCAGCGGCGGACCCTTCAACCCGCCCGTGCCGCCCGAGATCGCGCGCCAAATCGAGCGGATCATGGTGAGCATCGCGCATTATCATTGAGGCAAGGACCAGAAAATATGAAAATCACAGATGTGCAAGCGAGCGTGATTGGACGGCAAGAGCCGGATAGCGGCGGCAGCGTCTGGACCTTTGTCCGCGTCTACACCGACGAAGGCATCGTCGGCGCCGGCGAGTGCAATTCCGGCGGACCGGGTTTCTCGGGCTTCGCGACCAAATACGCCATCTTGGCGCTCAAAGAGCTGCTCATCGGCGAAGACCCCTTTAACATCAACATGCTCTACGAGAAACTGCGGCGAGCCGGGCGCTACGGCGGCGCCAGCAACGCGCCGCTGATCTTCGCGCTGACGGGCATTGACAATGCCCTGCACGATGTCGTCGGCAAAGCGCTCGGCGTGCCAGTCTACCAGTTGCTCGGCGGCAAGTTCCGCGAGCGGATTCGCCTGTATGCCGACTGTCATTTTGGCGCCGACGACAGCCCGGCTGCTTTTGGCGACAAGGCGCTGGAAGCGGTGGGCGACGGCTTTGGCGCGGTCAAGTTCGATGTCGATCACACCGGCATCGGCAGGTTGGACGCCTTCAACTGGACGGTTGGCGCGCAAGAAATGTCGCATATCATCGGCATTATCGAGGGGGTGCGCGCGGCCATCGGTTTCGAGCTTGACCTGGCCATCGATTGCCACGGCCAATTCGACCTGCCTTCGGCCATCACCCTGGCGCGCGCCGTGGAACCGCTGCGATTGCTGTGGCTGGAAGAACCAGTGCCGGCGGAAAATGTCGCGGCGCTGGCGCAAGTGCGCGCCTCTAGCAGCACGGTCATTTGCACCGGCGAAAATCAATACACGCGCTACGACTTCCTGGAGCTATTGCGGGCGGGCGCCTGCGACGTCATCATGCCGGATCTAGCGAAAGCCGGCGGCATTGCCGAAGGGCTGCGCATCGCCGACCTGGCTGACGCGCACTATATCCCGATCGCGCCGCACAATGTCTCGTCGCCGCTAGGCATGATGGCAGCCTGTCATGTGCTGGCTGCCGTCCCGAATTTTCTATTCCTGGAGTTTCATGCCCGCGATATCCCTTGGTGGGAGGACCTTTGCGACGGCGACAAGCCCTTCATCCGGGACGGCCTCATGACCGTGTCAAAGCGGCCGGGCATCGGCGTCGAGCTCAACGACCGGGTAGCCAGGTCACTGCTCTGGAATGGCGACAGCTATTTTGATTAAGCGACGATTGCGCCTATAAAACTCTGGCGAAGCCCTGCCGCCCATACATCTATTATTCGCGGGGTCTAGCGCTCCAGCTTCTTCAGCGCCTCCACCACGGGATTCCAGCGGTTGGGAATGTGAATCCGCGCCATTTGCTCGGCTTCCGCCAATGTCATCGGATTGTCATGGCTGGCATGCCCCAGCCCGGCCAGCGCCCGCGTCCAGCGATCGACATGATCATGACCATGCGGCTCGGCTTGGTAGCTCTGTAAATCTTGGATCAGGCTGGCCGGCACTTCATATTGCTGCGGCGGCAGTGGTGTATTGGTCGGCGGCGGCAGTGGCGTATTGGTTGGTGGCGGCGGCGGCGTATTGGTTGGTGGCGGCAGTGGCGTATTGGTCGGCGGTGGCGGCAGTGGCGTATTGGTCGGTGGTGGCAGTGGCGTATTGGTCGGTGGATTCAACTGCCGCAGAGCGTCGACCACCGGCTGCCAGCGGTTGGGATTGTGGTTCCGCGCCATGTCTTCGGCTTCCGCCAAAGTCATGGGATTGGCGTGGCTGCCATGCCCCAGCCCGGCCAATGCCCGCGTCCAGCGCTCGACATGATCATGACCATGCGGCTCCGACTGGTAGCTCTGCAAATCTTGAATCAGGCTGGCAAAGGCGCCGACTGGCGGAATGGACGTATCTGTTGGAACAGGACTGTTCGTAAGTGTCGCGGTTGGCGTGTCAGAGGGCGTCGGCGTATCGCTCGGGGCTGGGGTCGCTGTTGGGCTTGCGCTGCTCGTTGGAGTCGCGGTATTCGTTGGTGTAAAGGCAGGCGTATCCGTCGGCAGCGGCGTATCGGTTGGAGCTGACGGGTCTGTCGGCGGCGGATCCAGGTACTCTTGCTCCTCCCTGGGCAATTCTGAGGTCGCTTCAAGGACTTCAACTTGCGCATCCAGCAGCGTCCGCGCTGTTTCTTGCGCCACTTGAGTCGCGCCGTCATTCAAATAAGCTGTGATGCGGAACGAGTAAGCTGTATCCGCCCTTAAGCCGCTGAAAGTATGCGAGCCGCTTCCCGCGCTGAAGGTGTCAAAGTCGTAATAGCCTTTGCCGCTGATCTCCAGGAAATAGAGCAGCACCTGCCCCATGTCGCTCCATTCGACGGAGATGTGGTCTTTGCTAATGGCGCTGAAGGCTAAGCCCAGCGTCCCGTCCGTGGGCAGCTGCGGACCTTCCGGCGTAGCGGTTGGATTAGGCGTGGCTGTTGCGGTTGCGGTATTTGTCACGGTTGCGGTGTTCGTCGGTGTCGCGGTTGGCGTGTCAGAAGGCGTCGGCGTATCGCTCGGGACTGGGGTCGCTGTTGGGCTTGCGGTGTTCGTCGGTGTCGCGGTTGGCGTGTCAGAGGGCGTCGGCGTATCGCTCGGCAGCGGCGTATCGGTTGGAGCTGGCGGGTCTGTCGGCGGCGGATCCAGGACCTCTTGCTCCTCCCTTGGCAATTCTGAGGTCGCTTCAAGGACTTCAACTTGCGCATCCAGCAGCGTCCGCGCTGTTTCTTGCGCCACTTGAGTCGCGCCGTCATTCAAATAAGCCGTGATGCGGACGGAGTAAGCCGTATCCGCCCTTAAGCCGCTGAAAGTATGCGAGGTGCTTCCCGCGCTGAAGGTGCCTAAGTCATAATAGCTGCCGGCGCTGATCTCCAGGAAATAGAGCAGCACCTGCCCCATGTCGCTCCATTCGACGGTGATGTGGTCTTTGCTAATGACGCTGAAGGCTAAGCCCAGCGACCCGTCTGTGGGCAATTGCGGACCTTCTGGCGTAGCGGTTGGAGTAGGCGTGGCTGTTGCGGTTGCGGTGTTCGTCGGTGTCGCGGTCGCGGTTGGCGTGTCAGAGGGCGTCGGCGTATCGCTCGGGACTGGGGTCGCTGTTGGGCTTGCGCTGTTCGTTGGGATTGACGTACTGGTTGCAGTCGCTGTCGGCCTGTCCGTCGACTGAAGGGCCGGCGCGGTTTTGGCGCTGCCCGTGGCCACGAGCAAGGAGCTGGCCGTTGGCGCGGCGAGGATGCGGAAAGAATAGGTCGTGTCCGCTTCTAAGCCGCCGAAGGTATGAGAGGTGACGCCGGCGTCATAAGATTTGTAATCAATATGACCCTGCCCGGTTATCTCCACAAAGTAGTATTGCACATCCCCCATGTCGCTCCATTGAACCGTGATATGATCTTTCGATACGCGCGGGAAGATCATGCCCAGCTTTCCAACTGGCAGCGTGGGAGCATGCGTATTCGTCGCCGTCGGCGTCTGCCCCGCATCGCCGGCGGTTCTCGCCGATAGGCTGGCGGTTTGACTTGGATCGGTTTGGCTGGATTTCGGCGGTCCGTCATCGAGGTAAGCCACCATGGTAAAGTTATAATTGGTACCCGGCTTCAAGTCGCGGTAAGTTTTTGAAGTCACGCTGGGCGCGAGGGCGAAATCGTAATCTAGCCCCCCGCCTTGGATATTCAGCGTGTACATCCAGGCCGTGTTTACCCGGCTCCACTCAACTGTGATGCTGTCTGTCGATACGCTGGCGGTTTTGATCCAGAGCCTGGAAGACGCTGTGCGCACGGATTTGCGGCCACGAGCAATCACCCCATCTCTCATGGCGGTTGTCCAGACACTCAACTCGTAGTTCGTATCTTCATCTAAGCCACCGAAGGAATAGTTCGTGGTCCAAGACGAGAAGTTATAGGTTTTCTTTGTGCCGCCGCCCGCCAGCTCTATATGATAGCGATACGGGTGCTTGAAGCCCCAGCTGCCCCCATAACCGCTCCACCTGACGGAGAAATGATCCTTCGAAATGGCAGTGACGTCGATCCAGAGCTGGATGAGCCTTGGCCTCGGCGTCGGTGTCGGCGTATCCGTCTCTGTCGGCGTCGGCGACGGTGTGTCCGTCTCTGTCCGCGTCGACGCGCTGGCTGATTGCTCGGTTCCATCACTGAGGCGAGCTATGATACCCACAGTGTATTTTGTATTCGACTGCAATCCACCAAATGTATAGGTTGTTGTCTCGGGGGGAACGGTCGCGTCTTTCGATTCTGAGCCCGATTGGAGCGTCAGACTATATTCCTGCGCCGTGTCCAAAGCGCTCCACTGCACAGTGATATGATCTTTGGATTTGTTTACGATAGTGATTTTGAAACTGGACGCACTCGCAATTGGGGCAGGGATTAGGAAAAACAGCGCGCAAAGGAGCGCGGTCAGAAATATGTTAATTTTCAGCATAGGCGTGCGGGGGGGGGGGCATTTTATCATCCAAGCGAATCGAATATGTCATTGAGACTTATTCTAGCAAATTTCTCCCGCGAGTCAAAGTCACACCGCAACGACGCTCCCGCAGATTAGGAAATGTGAAGGCGAATCGCCATCGTCAAGCCAGCTTAACCGCCTGGCCGCTGTCGCAGGCGCGCACGACGCCGAAGACGAATTCAATCGTGCGGATATTGTCCTGCGCCGACGTCGCGGCGGGCTTGCCTTTTGCAAGCGCCTCATAGAATTCATGCAGCAAAAAATCTTGCCCCTCGCGCGCCATTTCCAACAGCGGAATCAGGCGCCGCTCGCGATGACCATTTGCTGGAGCGCCGCGCCTGTCACTAACCTGTGACAGATCTTCTACGGTCACGACATCGTGCTCGACCCGCATCACACCCTTTTCGCATTCGAAGCGCCAATTGGCGTTCCAACTGGTGGGCAGCGCCTGTGAACACCAGGAAGCGCTGTAGCTGGCCCGTACGCCGTTTTCGAAGCGCAGGGTCGCGGCGGCGCTGGCGTCGCCCTTGAACCAGCTCCAAGGCGGATTCCAACTCCGGGCGCTGATTTCGGCAACATCGCTGTTCAGGAAAAAGCGCATCAGGTCGAAATGGTGGATGGCCATATCAATGATGAGCGGATGGGGCATCTGCTCGCGGAAGCCGCCGAAGCGCGGACCCTTATAGAACTCGGCATGTACGGCCGCGACAGCGCCTAATTCGCCGCTATCAAGCAGGGACTTTATCGTTTGACTCAGGGGACGATAGCGGTAGTTCTGCGCTACCAGATGCAAAAGTCCCGTCTCTTTCGCTTTGGCGACGATCGCTCGCGCGTCTTCGGGGCTTTGCGCCAGCGGCTTCTCCGAAAGCACTGGCAAGCCGGCGTCCAGAGCCAGGGTGGCATTCGCCCTGTGAAACTGCGGCGGCGTGACATCAATCACCGCATCAGCGTCGAGTTTCTCCAGGGCTTCCGGCAGCGACTTGAAGATAGTCGCGGGATCCAGCTCGTAGGCGGCTGCTTGCTCGCGCGCGATATCGTCGTTGATTTCCACGAAGCCGGCGTATTCAAATTCCCCCGAACGCCGCAGCGCTTTCAGCCAGGTCTCCCCCATGCCGCCGATGCCCAGTTGAATAACTTTCATCGAAATGTCTTCCTTTCAGCGGCATCGGACTTTGTTTCTGCGAAATCGTTGCTTCCATCCGGAATATCTTCATCTATGCGGCGTTCAGGCTCTTATAGCGGCGCTGGCATCCATCCCGGCTTTGTCGCAGGGCTCGTGGTCGAAGACGCCGGTTACCATGTCTTCGCCATGATGGTGACAAGCCTCGTGTGCCAAGAAGGCGGTAAAAATATAGGGCGGCCATCCCAATCGTCCATCCTTAAGACAGCTGCCCAACGTTGTTCTGCCTGTGCCGACATAGGCGACGCCCCAGTTACAACGATCCGGTCCATGTTCTTCGATCACGCTTGTTACGCTGACGACGTATTGGTAGAGCGCTGGCAGCTTGCGTTCCATGAGGTTCAGCGTTTCGGTCACCAAATGAACGAATTTTTCTGATCCCTTGATACGGGGCATGGACAAATTGGCGCCAGAGACTTGCGGTGGCGCGTCGCACTGTCTATTCTGATACGCCCAATATCCGTCCGTCCATTCTTGTTCCGTCGTGCATTGTCGATCTACGAAACAGCAGTTGTCGATGTCTGATGGCGCAGTCGACGGCGGCATCGGCGCGGTGTAGCCTGTGTCGAGGAATCTGTTGTAAACCGTCGCACTGACCCGATCCGTTTTTGCCAACCAACCTACCGTTCTTGTTCCGTCGGCGACTTTCAGCCAGCACCATTTTCCATCGACGATTTGCTGGGTTACAGTTAAGGAATCGCCGGCGTAGCTGGTCCCCACTACCGGACTGCTCGTCGAGGGAGACTCGCGGATGTTCATGGGTCCTGTAATATGCGCCGTTTTTCCCTTAAAGCAGGGCTGTTGCTGTGCGCTCACCGCGGAGGGCGCAGCAGCGATAGGCAGCATCGCCGAGAGCAAGATTAGCCACATAAATCTTATGCTCATGTCTTCACCCAAATTTACCGGATAGAACGTTGGTTGTCGCGTAGCCTAGCAGGTTCTTGCAGCAACTGCCAATCGCGGGCGCCCACTTAGATTATTTTCAGCGCACGCGCCCGCCGTTGAAACGCTGAAATATCAAGGAGAGGATGATGATTAAGCCGTAGAAGAACTGCGTGAAGAAGCCGGTCAGCCCGGCCGCGATCACACCCGTTTCGATAAAGGCGACAATGGAGGTGCCGATGGCGCCGCCGAATACCGTGCCGATGCCGCCCCAGGTCGGCGTTCCGCCCACAAATAGACCAGCCAGCACCGGCAGCAGCAAGCCGTCGCCAGTGGTGGGCCACCAGACAAAATTGATCATCACCGAAAAGACGCCTGCCAGCGCCGCGCCGATGCCGGTGAATACAAAGACCAGGATGCGCGTCCGGTCGACATCGATACCCATCTCGGCGGCGCTTTCGGGGTTGTCGCCGACGCAATGCACACGCACGCCGAAGCTGTGTCTGTTGTAGAGAAACACGCCAAGGGCGGTGAAAGCCAGAGCCCAAAGCATTTGATTGGGAATGCCTTGATTCTCGACGATCATGATGGTGTCGTCAGTCAGGAGCGTATGAATGAAGCTGCCGCGAATCTCTGGGATAGCGATGGAAAAGCCTTCAACAAGGATATTGATTAAGCCGCGTAAGAAGAAATTCATGCCCAGCGTCGCGACCAGGGCGGACAGGCCAATGCGCACGACAAGAATGCCATTGAGGAAGCCGAGGAAAGCGCCGACCAGCAGCGCCGCCGCGATGCCGACCAGCGGCGCGCCCCCTTGATCAACTATCGACGCAAAAGCGTAGGAAGCCAGCCCGACCACCGATGGAAAAGACAAGTCGATTTCGCCGGCGGTCACCACGAAAACCAGTGGCACGACCAGAAATATCGAAACCGGCAGCGCGATCATGACCGAGCGATAGGTTCTGAATTGCGAGAAGACATCGGGGTTCGCCATGGTGAAGCCGATCAACATGACGAACAAGAAGAGTGTGGAAGTGATGGCGCGGCGGTTGTTGCGCGACCACTTAACAAGCCCGCTGGCTTCTTCCCGCGCGATCTGCTGTTTGCCGCCTGTCCCGCTCCCTATCATGGCTGCCGCCTCCTGTCTATGCGGGCGAAGCGTCTGCCGCGTGGTGGCCCAATTCCGCGATTTCTTGCATGTGCTTGATGAGAACCTCGGCAGCTGGGATATTGGCTTTGTCTTCTGTCATGACGACTTTGCCGCGATCCAATACCACGAAGCGGTCGGCGACATCAAAGACATGATAGATATTGTGCCCGATGAAAATAATAGAACGGCCGCGGGCGCGCACGTTCTCGATGAAGCCGAATACCTTGGCTGTTTCCAACAGGGACAGGGCTGTCGTCGGCTCGTCCAGGACGATGAGGTCGGCATCGAAATAGAGCGCGCGGGCGATCGCCACGCCCTGCCGCTCGCCGCCGGAGAGCGTCGCCACCGGCGAATCTGGATCGAATACTTTGGAGGTGAAGCCGATTTCGCGCATGAGACGGTTGGCTTCTTCGTATTGTTTCTTGACTTTGATGATGCCGAAGCGGTCTTTGATTTCCCGCCCCATGAATATGTTGCGGGTGATGGTTTGTTGCGGCGCCAAAGCCCGATCCTGATAAACGGTCTCAATGCCGGATTCCCGCGACTTGGCGGCATTCCAATTGCTCGCCTCGCGTCCGCGCACGATGATCTGTCCGCTGTCTGGCTGATGAACGCCGGACAAGATCTTGATTAAAGTTGACTTGCCGGCGCCATTGTCGCCAATCAAGCCGACCACCTCGCCTGGGCGAACGCCAAAGCTAATGCCGTCCACGGCGTTGACATTGCCGAAGGATTTGCTGACGTCCCGCAGTTCAACGATGTAATCGTTTTCCATAAGCAGTCTCGAATTCACGCTAGACGAAGGGGGCTGACACAAAGATCAGCCCCCGCTCGAATCGCTTCAGTCGCTCGGTGATGGATTAGCGGTAGCCCGCGATCGCCAGCTCCTCAACCTGCTCGTAGTTGCTGACATCGATGAAACCGGCGCCGGTATCGGCATTCAGCGGCGCCAAACCGAACTTCGCTGTCTGGCAGATGCTGAGGACCGGCAAGTAGCCTTGCAAGAAGGGTTGCTGGTCCGCGGTCAGGTGAATCCAATTGTCCGCGAAGCCTTGCATGATGAATTCGTTGGTGTCGAAGCCGATGGCTTTGACTTCGCCCGCTTCCAAGCCGGCTGCTTCGAAGTAAGTCTGTGTATTGCCCAGAACCTGACCGCCGGAGAAGACGACCAGCTTGACATCGGGATTGTCGGTGAGCGCGGCTACCATGGCTGGGATGCCCAGGTTGGGGTCGGCCGCCCAGGTCGGCGCGGAGTCGACATGGATGATTTCCATGCCGGCGTCTTCCAGCGCTTCCCAAGTGCCGAGTTCGCGCAAGGCGCGTTCACGTTGCGCCAGGTTCGCCAGCACAAGGGCTTTATCGCCTTCGCCAAAACCAAATTGACGCAGCGCTTCTTCACCCAGGGCCCGTCCTTGCGAGGCGAGCTGCGCCCCAACGTAGCCGCCGCCGTAGCGCGCGCGCACCTGGTCGACATCGACATTCTGGTACATCATGATAATGCCGGCTTCGGCTGCTTCGGCCGCCAGCGGCATGATCGCTTCGTTGCCCGGGTGGCCCATCATGGCGATGCCATCGGGGGCCTGCGCCACCGCTTCGCGCAATTGCTGCGTCATCAGTTCGCTGTCCCAGCCGGAGAAGACATATTCGACATTTGCGCCCAAGTCGCGCTCGGCCGCCAGCGCGCCGCGATAAACGATGCCGGCGAAGGCGTCGCCTTCCGTGCCACCCGCGAAGAAGCGAATGGTCACGCCCTCGCACCAGTGCGCGCGATCAAGGTCGTCCTGGGCGAATGTTGGCGCAGCCAACGCGAAAATCAATATGACCGCCAATATAATGCTTATGACACGATGCTTGTTAGACATAACCCCCTCCGTTCTTAATTGGACTGTTGTAAAACCAGATTTCGACGCCCGGCGGCAGCAAGCCTAAGCACGCGCGTCCGCCTGCGCCTCTTTCTGACCGCAACAGATTCTAGCTAGTTTCCGTGAGTAATTCCAGCCTAAAGGAAAACTGTCTCTCATTGTCCTTTCAATTGGTATTCAGCGCTGTCTAAGGCACGTGCTTTACACATATAGCGTGAGGGCGCATGAACTCTTGCCCGAGCCGCCTCATCATTGTCCACTACATGTAAGGAGTTTCAGATGTTGAAGAGAGTTTTGCCATTGTTTTTGCTTAGCGTCATGCTGCTGACGACAAGCGCGGCAGCCTTCGCCTATACGCCGGCGGCGCCAGTGCCGCTGCAATATGTCGCGTCTGGCGATCGCTCCTGCACAACCAATGTCAGGCAGAGCCACTCATACGCCAAGATCAGGCTTGGCTGGCATAGGAGTTCCGATACCGTTACCACAAAGGTCGTCGATACGTTTGGGGTCGCGCAAATTTCTCTCAGCAAGCCGTCGCGTTCCGGCGACAAGGCACGGGTTAATTACAGCATGTTTTACCGCTTCCGCGTCGATGAAGCGCTAAAAAATGCCAGCGGCATCGCGCGCTGCAGCGACTCTGGCTAGCGCTCCCGACTTTCAGAAGTTTTGCTATGGAGCCCTGCTGCGGCAGGGTTTTTGCATTTTCCTGGACGCCGCGATATTCACCACAGCCGCCGGTCCTGGCTGCGGCGCTTGAATGTGCAATTGAGACTATGCGCGGATATTTGCGAAGCGCGCATAAAGCAGATACAATCCTCCTCACCGTTAGCCAATCTTACAGTCATTTTCGCGGATAATTCGCAAATCAGGAGGATGAAATGTTAAAACGTTTGCTTGTTTGTGGTTTGTTCTTGGCTCTGCTGCTTACCCCGGTAACCAGCTTGGCGCAAGATGATATTCTGCTCTACGGCGGCAACCAGGATATCGAAAACATCGACCCCGCCACCGGTGAAAACTACTCGATCAACGGCGCGCTGCGCAGCCTTTACGACGCGCTTTACATTTACCGTGCCAGCGATACCATCCCGCACTTGGTGGACAGCTACGAAGTCAATGATGACGCGACCGTATGGACCTTCCACTTGAAAGACAACGCCGTCTTTCACGATGGCAGCCCGGTCAATGCCGATGCGGTCGTTTACAGTTTCAACCGCATTCTGGCGATCTCGGGACCGCCGAGCTGGCGCTGGGCGACCATCGCCGACGAAAATACCGCAGAGGCGGTTGGCGAATTCTCCGTTCAGTTCACGCTGACACAGCCCTACGCTCCCTTCATCGGTACGCTGCCGCAGCTCTTTGTGGTGAATCCCGCCATCGTCGAAGCCAACCTGGGCGACGACATGGGCCAGAGCTATTTGAAAGAGAACGCGGCTGGTTCCGGTCCCTTCACGCAGGGACGCTGGGAGATCGGCAACTTGTACGAGTTCATCGCAGTCGACGATTACTGGGCGGGCTGGACCGGCGACGACCACCTCGACGGCTTCATCTGGGTCATCCAGCGCGACGCCTCGACTCAGCTAAACGCTCTGCTGGCCGGCGAAACCCATATCGCCGATACCGTGGCCGCCAGCGACAAGGAGAAGATCACCGGTTCCGATGCCTATGCCTGGGAAGAGCACAGCGGTTTCTTCACCAACACGCTCAAGATGAACAACACCGGGGAATACACCAGCGACATCAATCTGCGTAAAGCCGTCGCCCATGCCATGAACTACGAAGCGATGGTGCAAGCCCAGGATGTTTCAATCACCATTCTGCCCGGTCCGACGCCGGCCAACTTCGTCGGCTATGTCGATGGCTTAGATGTCCCAACATTCGATCTCGACAAAGCGCGCGAATATCTGGCGATGACGCCTTGGCCCGATGGCGGCATCACCCTGGATTATGTCTACGTCACCGACTTCCCGCGCGAGGAAATCCCGGGTCTGATCTTGTTAGAGGGCTTGGCGGAACTGAATATCGAGTTGAACATGATCCCCATGCTTTGGCCCGATATGACCGCGAGTTGCGGCTCGGCGGAAACCGGCCCGGACATCATCAACATCTACACGCTGCCGCCATTCCTGGATCCGGACGCCCATCTCTACAACCAGTACCACTCCGACCAATGGGGCAGCTTCAATTCCTGCAGCTTCTTCCACAACGACCGCGTCAATGAATTGCTGGATACCGCCCGCGTCACCGGGGATGATATGGCGCGTCAAGCGATGTACAGCGAGGTGCAAGAGATCGTCGCCGCCGAGCAGCCGTCGGTCTGGATGTACACCGAAGACAGCAGCATATCGATCAATAGCTGCGTCAAGGGCTTTGTCTACTCGCCGATGTATCCGCTGACGGTTCTCTTCCAGGACTTGTGGATGGACGGTTGCTAGGTCGCATTCCTGTGCCTCCCTCAATTGTTTGGGGGAGGCTCGCGCTGGCCAAGAGCGGCTGATAGTAGCCTAATCCGCAAATTCGCTGGAAGGAATGGGTTGCTTATGAATAAACATACAGAAAAAGAGAGCTGGTATCGTGCGAGATCAGCAGGTGAACACTGTCAATGTAAGCCAAGTAAACTTGGAAACATTGTTTTCCGATTTGCCCGTGATGACAGATTGGTATGCTGGAGAATGTTATTCTGCACTCTTGGTTTGTCTTGAGCACCACAAACATAAGTCTGGTATTGAAACGGAACTTCGTAACCTCAACGAGACGCTGCACAGATTTGAACTTGTATGGACTAAGCCTATCGAAGTTGAAGATCGCCGACTTTGGGGCGGTCCCAGTAACGCGGCTGAACGAGCCGGCGAAGGTATGGCTTGGCTCATCATCCATTGGTTTACTGATTTCACTGTCATTAGGCGTGCGAACAAAAAAACTGGCGTAGACTTTTGGCTTGGACACAAAGAGGACGTGGAGAATCTTGTATATCAGGACAAAGCTCGTATGGAAGCAAAAGGTAGAACTGAATTAGAGTTCGATAGTTATATCCGGAGAGTTGTGAATCAAGCATTGGAACAGACAAGGCAGTCAGAAAGTACTAGACTAGCGGTCTATGTTGTTGTCACAGAATTTAGCCGACCGGTGATATACTTGGTGAAAAATGAATGACAAGGTGCGGACTATCAATGGCTTGCATCTGGAAGCTATGGAATTTACAGATCAGTCGTTCGTAGCGCGTAGATTCGGCGATCGTGAGAAATATCTGCATTATACTCGTCTGGCTTTGGATAAAGAAGCTCAGGCTGCTGATCTGATGGTTGATGAAGACGTTGAACCAACGCGCTCCGTCTTGCATCGCAGCGCGGCGACATTGGCTTGGCGCTGTAAAGAGTATGAAAAGTCGAAGCGTCTAATCTACCGGGCGTTGGCTGGCAATCCCCCCCCCGATATTGAGTTTGAACTCAATGATTTACTTGGCGACGTTAATCTTGCTCAAGCAGGCATCCATCTCGAAGAAAATCGGATACAGGTTTCATTGAATGGCAATGCTGTGGGCTATGGCAATGCGTCAGTAGTTGAACTAGGCGCGCGCGTGTCATGTATTAGAAAAATGTTGAAAATTGCCGCAAAATTTGCGGTCCGTCATTTTGACGAATTCAGCCCTAGCAAGCTCATCAGCGACTCGGGAGAAATCCCGCTTTACATAGAGGGTATCTACCCTGGGAGTTGCAATGTCAGTTTACGACTTGGTAAACCAATTCAAACTGTATTACCAGGATTTGAAAACTCTGATGAGATTATTGCACCCTTCCTTCAGAACTTGGACTTCTTCGAGAAAGGAAACTATGATGCCCTTGAAGAAGCGATCGTTGATATAGAGGACTTAAGAGGATTCTTTATCGCTGCCAAGGAGCTTGCTCCAGACGGCGATAGGATAACTTCGATAAAGTTTCAGGCTAAAGTCAAAGAAAAAATAAAGCGCGTATCTTTCAACCGAATTCAGAGCGAATTAAACGATATACAACTTCCTAAATTACCCGAAACGACTATTGAGTATCAAACTACCAATAAAGATATTAGCAAAACTGGAGTATTGAGAGTTGCTAACGCATTAGGCAAAACTGAATGCGTGCTAGTTACCGAGGACAGCGCGAAGTGGACGATAGAAGGTCCTGAAGACATTTTGGATGAGATTGTACGGGAATTCTTCAAGCGAAAAGTTGAGGTTACTGGCAAGCAAATGAAGAAGAAAAAGAACCGTGTTAATCGTATCCGCCTTGCCAACACAAGTGATGTCTCTGCAATTGACGACCAGAATCGGCAAGAATCGACCGATGTCCTCATACTCCCATTGCCCGGTGCTTAAGGTGCAAGCATGAACCTCCGATTCTATTTGCTACGCCGCATCGCCCTCATCATCCCGACGCTGATTGGCCTCAGCATCCTTACCTTCTGCATTGCCCGCCTGGTGCCGGGCGACCCCGTCGGGCTAGCGGCCGGACCACAAGCCACCGAAGAGATCAAAGAAGCGCTGCGGCGCGAATTCGGGCTGGATCAGCCGCTGCCGGTGCAATATATCAACTATATGGCGGGGCTTTTCCGCGGCGACTGGGGGCAATCGCTCTATACGCGCCGCGATGTGCTGCCCGATTTGCGCACCTTCTGGCCCGCCACGCTGGAACTGACCACCATCGCCGTCATCATCGCTACGCTCTTGGGCTTGCCGGCCGGCGTCATCTCCGCCATGTATCGCAATCGCCTGCCCGACCATGTCGCGCGCATCCTGTCGCTGTTTTTTGTCAGTTTCCCGGCTTTTTGGCTGGCGATGATCTTCCAGACCTGGTTCGGGCGCGATTTGGGCATGTTCCCCATCAACAAGCGACTGCCGGTGCTGGTCGTTCCACCGGCCACGACCACCGGCTTATTTCTGATTGACAGCTTGATTCAACTCGATTTCGAGACCTTTCTCATCTCGTTGAAGCATATATTTATACCTTCGCTGGTGCTATCTTTCAGCGCCTTCGCCAGCATCACGCGCATCACCCGCGCCAGCATGGTCGAAGCGCTGGAAAAAGATTTCGTGCGCATGGAGCGCGCCATCGGCATTCCTTATCGCATCATCATATTCAAGTATGTTTTGCGCAACGCTTTCATCGCGACCATCACCATCATCTCGCTCAATTTCGGCTGGCTGATGGCCGGCGCCATTTTGATCGAAACCATTTTCGACTGGCCCGGGCTGGGCTTGTACGCTGTGCATGCGTCGCTTAGCCTCGACTTCCAGCCGATTATGGGCATCGCCTTTCTTTATGGTGTCGTCTTCAGCCTGATTAATATCTTGACGGATATGGTCTATGGCATGCTGGACCCGAGGATTCGCTATGGCTGAGTCCGATAAGCGCAAAGCCTCAAAACGCAACGAGGCCCGCTCTGCCCGCTTTGAGAATTTCGCCCGCGGATTGTACCGTTTCCGCTCCAACCGGCTCTCGATGATCGGTCTGCTAATGCTGATCTTCATCGTGCTGGTCGCCATCTTCGCGCCTGTGATTGCGCCCTACCCAGAAGACGCCGCTGGCAAGACCCGCGTTACTGCCCGTTTGCAGCCGCCCAGCGCCGAATTCGCCTTCGGCACCGACAAAATCGGCCGCGACATCTTCAGCCGCGTTGTCATGGGCACGGGTTTGGCGCTGCAAGTCGGCACGGTCATCATCTTGCTGGCGACAACTATCGGCGTAACTGTCGGCGCGATCTCGGGTTATGCCGGCGGCTGGCTCGATGACGTGCTCATGCGTATCACCGATATCTTCTTGACTGTGCCCGCATTGGTGCTGGCCATCGCCATTTCGGCGGCGCTGGGCAAGGGCATCATCAATGCTATGATCGGCATTTCCTTGGTCTGGTGGCCCGGCTTCGCCCGCTTGACCCGCAGTCTGGTGCTGTCCTTGCGCGAAGAGCCTTTCGTTGAAGCGGCTTATGGCATCGGCGCCGGTCACATGCGCATCATCTTCCGGCACATTCTGCCCAATGCCGTCTCGCCCATCATCATCAAAATGACCACCGACTTCGGCTTCGCCGTGCTAACCGCCGCGGCGCTGGGATTCATCGGGCTGGGCGCGCAGCCGCCGACGCCGGAGTGGGGCGCCATGATCAACGACGGTCGCCGCTATTTCCCCGATGAGTGGTGGATCGCGACCTTCCCCGGGCTGGCGATATGGTTGATTGTATTCAGCTGGAATCTGATCGGCGACGGTTTGCGCGACGTCTTGGATCCGCGCGCGCGGCGTTAGCATGCCTATGGCTGATTTGCTCAACATAGAAGACCTGCACCTGGAATTCCACACCTACGATGGCGTGGCGAAAGTGCTGGCGGGCGTCGACCTCAGGATGCAGCGCGGCGATGTGCTGGGCTTGGTCGGCGAAACGGGCTGCGGCAAATCCATCACGGCGCTTTCTGTGCCGCGTTTGATTCCTATGCCGCCGGGTAAGATCACCCGGGGCCGCGTCACTTTCGCTGGCGAAGACATCCTGAGCAAGTCCGAAGGCGAAATGGAGAATTTCCGCGCCATTCATCTGGGCATGATCTTTCAGGATCCGGTCACGAATCTGAATCCGCTCTTTACTATCCGCGAACAATTGGTGGATGCTGTGCTCTATCAACAGGCGCGCGGACAGAAGGTGCCGGGACGTTGGAAGGGCTTTCTGCCATCGGTGCGGCAACTGCGGCAAGAGGCGCAGGAACGCGCGGTGGAGCTGATGCGCCTGACCGGCATCCCCGATGGCGACAAGCGCATTTTTGAATACCCGCATCAATTCAGTGGCGGCATGCGCCAGCGCGTTTTGATCGCAATGGCTCTGGCGGGCGATCCGGATTTGTTGATCGCCGACGAACCGACCACCGCTCTTGATGTCACCATTCAGGCGCAGATCCTGCGCTTGATACGTTCCTTGGTCAAACAGCTCGGCTTGACCGTCTTGCTCATCACCCACAATCTGGGTGTGGTGGCGCGCAGCTGCGAACGCGTCGCCGTGATGTATTCCGGGCGCGTCGTCGAAGAATCGCCGGTGCGCGAGCTCTTCAAGAACCCCAAACATCCCTACACGCGCGGTCTAATCAATGCCGTGCCGCAAAAGGATATCAGCCGCGGCGGGTTGATTGGCATTCCGGGCATGATTCCGAATCTCATCAATCCGCCGGCGGGCTGCCGTTTTCATCCCCGCTGCGAACACGCGATGGCTATCTGCCGCCAGCAGGCGCCAGCGGTGAGCTCGGTCGGCGCGCAACACAGCGCGTCGTGCTTCCTGTACCCGGAGGATGCATGAGCCGCCTGCTGGAGATCAATCACCTGAAGAAATACTTCCCTATTCGCGGTGGCTTGCTGAACCAAAAGGTGGCGGACTTCCGCGCGGTGGACGATGTCAGTTTTACGCTGCAAGAAGGCAAAACCCTCGGCTTGGTCGGTGAATCCGGTTCCGGCAAGACCACTATCGGCAAGTGCATCTTGCGACTTTTGGAGCCGACGTCTGGACAGATTCTCTACGACGGGCAGGACATCACGCATATCAAAGCGCGTGAATTGCGCCGCCTGCGCAGCGAAATCCAGATGATCTATCAAGCGCCGGCCGCCTCGCTCAACGGGCGCATGACCGTCGGGCAGATTATCGGCGAGCCATTGTGGATCCACGAAAAGCTGCGTGGGGAGGATGCCCGCGACCGCGTCCTGGAATTGATGAACGTGGTGGGTCTCAAGGAAGAGCACTATTTCCGCTATCCGCACGAATTCAGCGGCGGGCAGCAGCAGCGCATCGGCATCGCCCGCGCTCTGGCTGTGCAGCCGCGTTTGATTGTCCTCGACGAGCCGACCTCCGCGCTGGACGTTTCCGTGCAAGCGCAGATTCTGAACCTGCTGCAGGACTTGCAAGATCAGTTCGACTTGACTTATCTCTTCATCTCGCACGATCTGGGCGTGGTGCGCTATATGTGCGATGAAGTCGCCTTGCTTTATCTGGGCAAGATCGTCGAAGTGGCGAACACCGAGGTCATTTTTGAAGAACCCAAACATCCCTATACCCAAGCGCTGATTTCCGCCATTCCCGAACCCGACCCAGACCTGCAACGGGAGGAAATCATCATCCGCGGCGATCTGTCCCACGCTTTTCCGCAGCAGGGCTGTCCCTTTGCGCCGCGCTGCCATGCCGAAAAACTGGCAAGCTGCGATACCGTATTGCCGCCCTTGATCGAAGCGGAGCAACGGCATCTGGTCGCCTGTCACCTGCATCCGTCTCATCCATCCTCGTCCGCATCGGAGCCTGCTTGATGCTCAGCCGAATCACATTAGAAGATATCCGCCCCATTGGCATCGGCGCCGGCATTCTAGGCACAGGCGGCGGCGGCAACCCCTACCTCGGCGGTTTGCACCTGGCTTCTGTCATCCGCGAACGGGGACCGCAAAGCATTATCGACCCCTTCGACCTGGCGGATGACGCGCTCTGCTGCGTCGTCGGCAGCATCGGCGCGCCCACGGTCAGCATCGAGAAGCTGCCGGAAGGCACAGAAATGTGTCGGGCGCTGCGCTTGCTGGAAGAGCATATCGGTCGCCGCTTTGACGCCGTCGCCATCGCCGAAATTGGCGGCGCCAACTCGATGCAGCCGCTGATTGGCGGCTTGCAAGCTGGCATCCCGACTGTTGACAGCGACAGCATGGGGCGCGCCTATCCAGAAATCCAGATGTCCTCTTTCCTCTTCGCTACCAGCGCCAGCGCCGCGCCCCTGGCCATGGTGGACGCGGCTGACAACGCCGCGGTCCTGCCCGGCGCGGTCAGCGACAAATGGGCGGAGAAAATCGCCCGCAACATCGCCGTCAGCATGGGGGCGCGCGCGGGGCTGGCGGGCACCATCATGAGCGGCGCGCAGGTCAAAGCGGCTGGCGTCCATTATACACTGAGCCTGGCGCATCATCTGGGCGCGCGGGTCATCGCGGCGCAGGCGCGGAAAGACGATGTGCCGCAGGTGGTGGCGAATGTGCTGGACGGGCGGGTCATCTTCCGCGGCAAGATCAGCGATGTCGAGCGGCGCACGACCAAAGGCTTCGCCCGCGGCGGCTTGCGCATAGACAGCTTCAGCAATCAGGACCAGTTAGCCATCGAATTTCAAAACGAGTTTTTGATCGCCTACCTCAATGGCGCGGTGGCGGCGACCACGCCAGATTTGATTTGCATCGTGACGGAAGAGGAGGGCGAACCCGTCACGACCGAAGCGCTGCGCTATGGCACGCGGGTGGCGGTCATCACCGTGCCGGCGCCGCCGCAGCTAAAAAGCGCGGCCGCGCTGGAAGTGGTCGGTCCTGCGGCTTTTGGTTACGATGTCGAATTCCGTCCCTTGCCGGGCGGCGTCATTGGTTTGAAGCCGTGAAGATATTGCTAGGCGCAAAGACACAAAGGGCGAAAAGGTGAAAAATGTTTAGATTGGCTGTTGCAGTCTTGATGGTCTTGGCGAGCTTGACATCGTTTTCGGTTATGGCGCAGACCTATTCGATTCGCGTGGCATTCAATACCAATTTGCGCGCGGAAGCCAGCCTCGACAGTGATGTCGTCCAATCGGCGCCAGCCGGCTCGGTTTTGCAAGTGGTCGGCAGTTTCGGGCGTTGGTTGAATATCAACCGCGACGGGCTTGAGCTTTGGATGGCGGATTGGGTTAGCTATAGTCGCATCGACGGCGGTGGGCATGCAGCGCCCCAGCCCGTCAGCAGCGCTCCGGCGGCTGTTGACAACTGCTGCCAGGTTGACAGGCAGTGCCAGACAAAAGCGGACTGGACAAACGGCTATTACGCTTACCAGAATGGACAATGCGCCGCGCCAGCGCCAGCCCAGCCCCAGCCACAAAGCCCGGCGCAGCCCGCCAGCAATGCGCCCGCGGGTGTCGACAACTGCTGCCAGGTTGACAGGCAATGCCATACGGCTGCGGACTGGGAGAATGGCTATTACGCTTTCCGGGATAACCGGTGCACCGCGCCGGCGCAGTCTCAGCCGCAGCCACAGAGCCCGGCGCAGCCCTCCAGCAACATCCCAGCGGGTGTCGACAACTGCTGCCAGGTCGACAGGCAATGCCATACGGCTGCTGACTGGGAGCAAGGCTATTACGCATATCAGAACAACCAGTGCGGCGGTTCGCCGCAGCCACAAAGCCCAGCGCAGCCGGCCGCCGGCATCCCTGCCGGCATCGACAATTGCTGTCGGGCTGGTTGGCATTGCGAAAGCGATCTGGATTGGCAACGCGGCTGGTCTGCCTATCAGCTTTTTCAATGCAGCGACGAGATCCCCATACGCATTGATGGCTCGGCGACCTTCGTCAACCTGGTGCGGGAAGCCTATAATCGGCTCAAAAGGACGTCGCCGCGCTTGTATATTTACGGCATCACCGGCTTCAGCTCAATCCGCGAGGATCCAGCCGATGGCGACACCGGTTACTTTGACCAGAGCAATACCTTTGCGCAGGCATTCGGACGCGACAGCTACACCGATTACGATGTGGTTACGGTGGTCGGCGGCATCGCGCACGAGGCTTGCCACGCTCATAAATTGGCTGATGGCACGGCGACAAGCGGCTGGCGCAACGAATTGCCCTGCATGCAAAAGGAGCTCGAGGCTTACCATGCGGTCGATCCAACAGACCGCCATGGATTTATCGCCTGGGCGCAAGACATCGTCGACAATATCCAGAACCCGGAATACTGGTGGTGGGACTAATAGCGACGCGGGGAATTCGCAGGCGCGCGCCGCGCTTGTTGGCTAAGCGATTTATGTTCTGGCGCAAGTATGCGCTGGCCTAACACGCCAATGACCGAAGCAAGAGGGGCAAATGATGATCAGCAAGCGGATTCTAGTCGCATTGATCGCAGGAATTGTTACCTTTATCCCCACCGCGGCGCAGGTAGACAACTGCTGTATTGTGGATCGGCAGTGCCAGACAGAAGCGGAGTGGGCGGATGGCTATTTCGCATACCAGAACAATCAATGCGCCGCGCCTGCGCAGCCGGCGAGCGACATCCCGGCGGGTGTTGACAACTGCTGCCAGGTTGACAGGCAGTGCCAGACAGAAGCGGACTGGACAAACGGCTATTACGCTTACCAGAACGGGCAATGCGCCGCGCCTGCGCAGCCCCAGCCACAGAGTCCCGCGCAGCCCGCCAGCAATGCGCCCGCGGCTATCGACAACTGCTGCTTTGTGGACCGACAGTGCAACAACGCGCAGGACTGGGACAATGGCTATTTCGCATACCAGAACGGTCAATGCGGCGCGGCGGGGCAGTCCCAGACATATACACAGCCCGTCAGCAATGTTACCGCGGGTGTCGACAACTGCTGTTTCGTCGACAGGCAATGCAATACGGCTGCGGACTGGGACAATGGCTATTTCGCATACCAGAACGGGCAATGCGGCGCTGCGGGGCAGTCCCAGACATACACACAGCCCGTCAGCAATGCCTCCGGGCAAATTGACAACTGCTGTTTGGTCAACAGACAATGCCACAGCGAGTTTGATTGGGATCAAGGCTTTTACGCTTATCTGGCCGGCGAATGCCCGGTGTCGGGCGGCGCGCGGCGAGTGGCTTGGACCTCGTACATGCCCGCGGGGGTGACACAACTCCTCACAAATCCCTCCAGCGATCCGTTTAACAATTGCTGTATTATGTATCATGGCACTTGCCGCAGCAGCGGCGACTGGGAGCGTGGCAGAAAGCAATACCGCGAGCAATACTGCCGTCTCCCAGCCCCTCTGGGGAAGCGCCCGGCGATCGTGGGTAACGACAAATTCAGATACCTTGTGGAAAACGCCCTGGGCTTGATAGCGACGCATGCGCCGGAATGGCTGCATTTTATCGACCACAGTGGGACGTTGATGTTTGAAACGCGCGTGGATCAAGACGGGGGCTTTTATAACCAGGATTGGTCCATAGTGCATGGCTGGACCCAATTTGAAAATGACGATCCGAACTGGTTGCCCGACTACGATTATTTTGTGGGTTACGCCGGCGGCATCGTTCATGAAGCCTGTCATGCTATCATGCAGCGAACTCACACCCAACTCCCGGGCTGGAGAAACGAAGCGCCTTGCGTGGAAGCGCAGTTGGCTGTCATCGAAGCCATTAATCCCAATTCTCATGACATCGGTTGGCTGCGGGATTCAATCGACAATATCCGCGATCCGGAATACTGGTGGTGGGACTAATAGCGACGCGGGGAATTCACAGGCGCGCGTTTGCGCATACGATGAGACTATTCACTTGGTAGAATCGGCATGAATCTGAGCTTAACGTACATATATTGCGCGCTTATAGGACGAATTGACGCCTTGCGCAGGGCTGGTCAGTCGGGGCGCGCGGACGGCGCGCAGATGTTCCTGGACGGCGCATTCGAGCTCTTGGATGATGACGGCGAATGGCGTGGCGAGTTCAGACTGGCATGCGCCAGAGTTTGGCTGAATGGCGGAGAGCGCGCTGGCGATGATGTGGCGGCGCTGGGGGCGAGCGCTCATAGTGAATATGAGATCCGAGACCCGCGGGGCGATTTGGTATTTGCGACGGACATATCCGCGGAAGTGAGCGATTGGATTCTCGACTTCGTGAACGCTGACGGCTACCAGAAAATGCGCGAGCATTTTGGTGAAGATGCGCCAAATTACACTGTCTTCACCCGCCGTGACGGTTCATTTGTTAGTATTGGCTACATACACCGCGTTGCGCTTGGCGGGTAATATCGCCGGGTGCTTGCGCCAACTTAAATCGAAACCATAGGAGAACGACAGATGAGAATCGGAATTGATGTCGGCGGCACCAACACCGACGCTGTCTTGATGGACGGCGCGGCTGTACTCAGCTCGACCAAAACGCCTACCACCGCCAATGTGTCGCAGGGCATCGCCACCGCCCTGCGCGATGTGATTGCGGATGCGGGCATCGACACGGCGGCCATCGACGGCGTGATGATCGGCACCACGCATTTCACCAATGCCGTGGTCGAGCGCAAGCACCTGACGCCGACTGCCTGCATCCGCCTGGGCTTGCCGGCCACAGTCTGCTTGCCGCCCATGGTCGATTGGCCCCAAGACCTGCGCGAGCTCGTTGGCGGTAATGCCCATTTGGCGCATGGGGGGCACGAATTCGACGGGCGGGAAATCTCCGCCTTTGAACCGGACGAGATCCGAGAAATCGCCGAAAAAATCAAGGCGGCCCGCCTGAAAGCCATCGCCATCTCGTCGGTCTTCTCGCCGGTCAATGCGACCTTTGAAGAACAGAGCGCCGAGATCGTGCGCGAAGTTATTCCCGACGCCAATATCACCCTGTCAAGCGAGATTGGGCGCATCGGCTTGCTGGAGCGCGAAAACGCCGCCATCATGAATTCCTGCTTGCGGCAACTGGCTGCTCGCACGGTTGACGGTTTCAAAGCGGCGCTGGACGAATTGCGCATCACCGCGCCCTTTTACATCAGCCAAAACGACGGCACCTTGATGAATGCCGATTTCGCCAAAGAATACCCGGTGCTGACCTTCGCCTCCGGACCGACGAACAGCATGCGCGGCGCGGCTTTCCTCAGCGGGCTTAAGGACGCCATCGTGGTCGATGTCGGCGGCACCACCACCGATATCGGCGTCTTGCAGCATGGCTTCCCGCGGGTGGCGGCGCTGGCGGTTGATATCGGCGGCGTGCGCACCAATTTCCGCATGCCCGATACCTATTCCATCGGTTTGGGCGGCGGCAGCTTGGTGGTCCCCCACCCCCTAAGCCCCTCCCATATAAAGAGGGAGGGGGAACTGACATCTGGAGCGAGCGCCCCTAACTCCCCTTCCCTCCCTGTGGGGTTAGGGGCTGGGGGATGGGGGGTAAAAGTCGGTCCCCAGAGCGTCGGCTACGAATTGACCGAGAAAGCCCTGGTTTTTGGCGGCGATGTGCTGACCGCCACCGATGTCATCGTCGCGGTTGGCGCTGCGGAGATTGGATCCAAGAACGCTGTCAACAGTCTCGACGCGGGTTTGGCCGCGGCGGCGCAAGCGCGCATTATGGAGATGATCGCCATCGCCGTCGACCGCATGAAAACCAGCGCCACGCCGGTGCCGGTCATCGTCGTCGGCGGCGGCAGCATCCTGGTCACAGGCGAGATTGAGGGCGCGTCCGAGATCATCAAACCGGATCATTTCCCGGTCGCCAATGCCATCGGCGCCGCCATCGCCCAGGTCGGCGGGGAATGCGACCGCATCTTCTCGCTGGCGGAGCTCAGCCGCGACGACGCGCTCGACCAAGCCAAAGGCGAAGCCAGCGAACGAGCGGTGAACGCCGGCGCCAATGCCGAAAGCATCGAAATAGTCGATGTCGAAGAAGTCCCGCTGGCCTATCTGCCCGGCAACGCCACCCGCATCATGGTCAAAGCGGTTGGCGACCTGGTTGGGGCTTAATCATGCGTATCATTGACGAAGCGGTACTTGAAGATTTAGCCCTAGGAGCGGCGGTGCTGGGCACGGGCGGCGGCGGCGATCCCTACATCGGCAAGCTCATGGCGCGCGAAGCCATCCGCAACTATGGTCCTGTTGAACTCTATACGCTGGACGAACTGGATGATGATGATCTGGTCGTGCCAACCGCCATGATGGGCGCGCCCACGGTCATGGTCGAGAAGATGCCAAACGGCGACGACATCGTGAACGCTTTTCTTTCCGTCGGCAAATACATCGGCAAGCCGGTGAGGGCGACGATGAGCATCGAAGCCGGCGGCCTCAATTCCGTCGTGCCGATTTACTGTGCCGCGCGGCTGGGTGTGCCCATGGTCGATTGCGATGGCATGGGACGGGCTTTCCCCGAATTGCAGATGGTCACGCATACCATACACGGCATCTCGTCGACGCCCTTCGCCATGTCCGACGAGCGTGGCAATACCGTGCTGATGGAGACAATCAGCAACCTGTGGACGGAAACCTTCGCCCGCAGCGTCACGGTCAATATGGGCGCCATGGCCATGATCGCGCTCTATGCGGCAACGGCGGCTCAACTGCGCGAAGCGGCTATCCCCGGCACCATAACCTTGGCGGAAGAGATCGGCAAAGTCGTGCGCCGCGCCCGGCTCGAGGAAGACAATCCGGTGGAAACCATCCGCGCGGCTGTCGGCGGGTATCTGATATTCCGGGGCAAAATCGGCGATGTCGAACGGCGCACCGAAGCGGGCTTCGCCAAAGGCGACGCCATGATCGATGGCATCGACGAATACGCGGGACAGTCGCTGCAGCTCAGCTTCCAGAACGAACATCTCGCCGCCCGCGTGGATGGCGAATTCCGGGTGACGGTGCCCGATTTGCTGGCGGTCTTGGATGTCGATACCGGCGAGCCAATCACGACCGAGGGCTTGCGTTATGGCTTCCGCGTCGCCATTATCGCCATTCCCTGCGCCGAGAAATGGCGCAGTCCCAAGGGGCTGGAGCTGGTGGGACCCGCATACTTCGGCTATGACACCGAATACGTCCCTGTGGAAGAACGTTACGGAGGCATTTGATGCGTTTGCTATACGAAGAAAATATCGAGGACATCGCGCTGGGCGCGGCTGTGCTGGGCACGGGCGGCGGCGGCGATCCATACGTCGGCAAACTCATGGCGCGGGAAGCGGTGCGGCAATATGGTCCCGTCGAACTTTATACGCTGGACGAGCTGGATGACGATGACCTGATCGTGCCAGCGGCCGGCATGGGCGCGCCCATCGTCATCGTGGAAAAGCTGCCGGCCGGCGACGACATGATCCGCGCCTTCAAAGCGCTGGGCAAATACTCCGGTCGCGAGCCGCGCGGCACCATGAGCATTGAAGCCGGCGGGCTCAATTCGGTCATGCCGATTTATGTCGCCGCGCGCCTGCGCATCCCCATGGTCGATTGCGACGGCATGGGGCGGGCTTTCCCGGAAATACAGATGACCATTTTCACCGCCCATGGCATCACCGCCAGCCCTTTCGCCATGTCCGACGAACGCGGCAACGTCTTGTTGATGGATACGGTCAGCAACAAATGGGTGGAGACCTTCGCCCGCTCCTGCGTCGTGCACATGGGCACCGAAGGCATGATCGCGCTCTATTCGGCCACGGTCAAGCAACTGAAAGAAGCGGCGATTTATGGCACCATCACGCTCGCCGAAGAGATCGGTCAAACCGTCCGCAATGCCCGCCGCGCCGAAGCCAATCCGGTTGATGCCGTGCGGGCCTCTGTCGGCGGCTTCCTGCTCTTTCGCGGCAAGATCACCGATGTCGACCGCCGCATTGAAGGCGGCTGGAACCGCGGCGACGCCACGATGGCCGGCAGCGGCGACTTTGCCGGGCAGACGCTCAATCTCGACTTTCAAAATGAACATTTGGCTGTGCGCGTGAACGGCGAATTCGCCGCCACAGTACCCGACCTGATCGCCGTGTTAGACAGCGAAACCGGCGAGCCCATCACCACCGAGGCGCTGCGCTATGGCATGCGCGTAGCGGTCATCGCCTTCCCCTGCGCGCCGCAATGGCGCGAGCCAGCCGCGCTGGAATTGGCTCATCCGCGTTACTTCGGCTACGATGTCGATTACATCCCGGTCGAAGAGCGCTTTGGGGGCTGATTCAGCAAAGAGGGGCAGAAGTAGTTCAAAGTTAGTCATGCAATACTCGACGAAAGGTTTAGATGTAGGGGCGACATACCATGTCGCCCGAAATCTAAACGTAGCAACGTCGGGCGACCTGATAGGTCGCCCCTACACATCCCTATAATAATTTGCATTACTTTCTTGGATTTACTGAGGATACAGAGAATTGGGCAAGAAAATGGCTGAGAAAACGTCGCTTCAGGTTTTGGATTTGTCAGGCGAAGGTATGACAAATGCGGGCTTGTCTGACACAAGTTCGGCAAGCACGTATGTAATGGGCTTGAGCTTGCCCGCTTCGGATTTATCTGCCGCGCGCTCGAAACAGAAGAACTATAAATCTGCTAATTTATCTGGCGCGAACTTGAGGAATGCGAGATTGCGCCGCGCTAATCTGTCGGGGGCGGATTTGACTGGCGCTGACTTAAGTTATGCGAGATTGCGCGCTGCGAACTTAGAGGGAGCGAATTTGACTGACGCCGATCTGACCGGCGCATGGTTTTATCACGCTAAGTTCAATCCAGACACCATCTTGCCCGATGGTAGAAAATGGACCACCGACACAGATATGCGGCTGTTTACAAAACAGTTGCAATATGCCGAGTTACAGAATGCGAGTTTGAAAGGCAAGGATTTAACTCGGGCATCTTTGTGGAATGCAGTATTAAAAGGAGCGGACTTGAGAAAAGCGAACCTGGCTGGGGCGGATTTGAGAAATGCTGACTTGACTGGCGCTAATGTAAATGGCGCAAACTTGAAAAATGCGATCTTGACGCGAGTGAAACTGTCGAAAATGAAATTCGATGAAAATACTATCCTGCCCGACGGAAGCAAATGGACTCTCGCTTCTGAACTGCGTCAGTTCACAAAGTTATGGACTCGCGTCGACTGGCAGGGGAAAGATTTACAGGCAGTCGATTTAAGTGACGCGAGATTAACCTATGCCAACCTTTCTGGCGCTAACTTGCGTGGCGCGGATCTGTCATTCGCGGGCTTAAAAAGCGCGAATTTAGTTGGCGCGGACTTGGCAGGCGCTAATTTGTATTATGCTGAGTTTAGCAGAGGGACCGTGCTCCCCGACGGCTGCAACTGGACACCTGAAACCGACATGCGCAAATTCACACAACCATGAACAAAGTCACTCTCCAAGACACCCTCCCCATCGCCATCGGCGCCGGCATACTGGGCACGGGCGGCGGCGGCAGCACCTACCTCAACCGCCTGCGCCTGGACAATGAATTGCGGCTGCAGGGCGGCGCGGTCCCGGTCATCCAAGCCGACGATGTGCCAGACGACGCCTTGGTTTGCGCCGTGGGCGGCATGGGCGCGCCCACCGTCAGCAACGAAAAACTGCAAGAAGGGCGAGAAATCATGCGCGCCGTCCGCGCGCTGGAAGATCACCTGCGGCGGGAGGTCTACGCCATCGTCATCGGCGAGATCGGCGGCGGCAATGCCCTGGGGCCCATGATCACGGCATTGCAGTGCGGCTTGCCGGTCGTGGATGGCGACAGCATGGGGCGCGCCTTCCCCGAATTGCAGATGGATACCTTTATGATTTACGGGCTTAATCCCGCGCCTTTTGTCTTGGCTGATACCCATGGCAACGTCAGCATCTTCAAGCGCATCGGCTCGGCGGAACAGGCGGAAGCCTTCGCGCGCAGCTTGACTATCGAGATGGGCGGCTCCGCAGGTTTGGTGATGCCCGTCATGTCCGGCGCCGACATGAAAGCCACGATTATCCGCGACACGCTCAGCCTGGCCAAGCGCATTGGCGAAGCGGTGCTCGGCTGCCGCGCCCGCAGCGTCGAGCCGGCCGAAACGGTAGCGGCGCTCTGCAATGGCGCGGTCATTTTCACCGGCAAGATCGTCGATGTCAATCGACGCACAGTAAGTGGATTCGCGCGGGGCCAGCTCAAAATCAGCGCCTTTGATGACTTTGACCAGCAGATGGAAATCGACTTCCAGAACGAAAACCTGATCGCGCGCTTGGGCGACCGAGCGCTGTGCGCCGTGCCCGATCTGATCACGCTTGTCAGCCTGGAAGACGGCGAAGCGATCGGCACCGAGTCCCTGCGCTATGGCTTGCGCGTGGCAGTGCTGGCGATGCCCGCGCCAAAAGAACTGAAGACGCCCGAGGCACTGGCGGTGGTCGGTCCCCGGGCATTTGGCTACGATGTCGACTTCAGTCCGATGGCGGGGGATTTGTTGTAGAAAATATGAAGCCAACATAGGCATGCAACCCGTCAAGATTAGCTATTGGCTAAGAAGTAAAACCATTGACAATGGAACATAAGTGCTAGACAATGCGGCAGCCCATTTAGCAAGGGAGTTGTTGTCATGAAAAACATGTCTGACGCATCATACGCCTTTATGAAAATGACGCAAGAATTGGCTGAACATCAGAGAGAAGCTGTGGCTTTGATAGCGGAGCAATTGGCGAGCCAACAGTTAACGGATAAGTCCGCGATCGAAGCTGTTTTGGCTTCTCAACTCCCAGATACGGATGACATGGCGCGTCAGATTCTAGCTGACAGCGCGCTTGACGCCATTGTGCAAGAAGCAGTCATACAACCTCTTGCGCGCTGTGCCTTGGCCGCCTTGATCGACGACTGCGTCAGGGACACCTTTGCTCAGACAGATTTTGTTGAAGTTCTCTCTGATAATCTGCAGAAGTCAATCGCGCATGCAAATATGCCGTCGTCGCTTGTTCAGCACATACAGAGTCTCTCAGTCGAAAATGATATTCAAGCGGTGGCTGCCAAGTACTTGAATGAAGCAGCCGTTGAAGGCGAATTTGTAGATTTAATTGAGGAGCGGATCAAGTCCTTGACATCATTGCCGCTATTATCACTGTTGCTTATCGAACAGTTTACGGAGTTGGCGGCTACAGCAGACTTTTCCTACTTGCTTGCCGAAAGAGTGGAAGTAATTGTCAACGAGTCGGATTACTTGTCACAGTTTAGCCGGCAAATGAAAGAATTGACGCTTCCCAAAGACTTTGCCGCAAGGCTTCACGAAGAAGGTTCCGAGCTCAATGCTCAATTTCGAGAACTTGCCGATTCAATCTACAGGGCTGTCAGTATGGAGAGTTTCCGCCTGATGCCCTATGATCAGTTCCTTGATCGGACAGCCGGCAGCTTGCCAGACTTTACTCTGGATCGTGATCAGCTCGATTACGCTAAAATCAGTGAAGAAATAGAATGAAGTATCTATTGGATACCGACATCTGCGTCTTCCTGATAAGCGGCCGAGAGCCGAACGTGCGCCTGCGGATGCAAGACATTCCGGCGGCTGATGTTGCGATTAGCGCTGTTACCAAGGGTGAAATGTATTCCGGCGCAGCCCGAAGTCGGCAACCGGCGCGCGCACGCGCAAGGCAGTTCGATTTCTTTTCACGTTATGTCAGCTTGCCTTTCGACGATGCCGCCGCCCAGGAATACGGACAGATTGACGGCTTGTTGAAGAGCCGTGGCATGAGCATCGGAGCGCTCGACACACAGATCGCCGCCATCGCCCTGACCCATAATCTGACACTCGTCAGCCACAACACCAGGCACTTCAACCGCATCCCTGCCCTCGCAATTGAAGACTGGACGATTGCGTCGGCGAGCTAGACCAACGACAAGGAATCCGCTATGCCCAAGAAACCCCACATCATCATCTTTAATCCCGACCAATGGCGCGGCGACGTGATGAGCCACCTCGGCAATCCCGCCGCGGTCACGCCCAACCTTGACGCCATCATCCAAAGCGATGCCGTCTCCTTTCGCCATGCGTTCTGCCAGAACCCGGTCTGCACGCCCAGCCGCTGCTCCTTCATGACCGGCTGGTATCCCCATGTGCGCGGGCACCGCACCATGTTCCACATGCTGCGCCCGGACGAGCCCGTGCTGCTCAAATATCTCAAAGACAACGGTTATTTCGTTTGGTGGGGCGGCAAGAACGACCTCGTGCCGCGGCAGAATGGCTTTGCCGAATACTGCGACCTGAAGTACGAGGCGGGGCGGCCGCTCCAGCCCAATTTGCATCGCGCGGACGAGTGGCGCGGCGAACCGGACGGCGACAATTATTATTCCTTCTACGCGGGCCAGCTCGATACCGGCGCTGACGGAGTTTATTACGACAACGATTGGGCGATGGTCGACGGCGCGCTTGATCTGATTCGCAACGCGCCTGCGGATCAGCCGCTTTGCATCTACTTGCCTCTGAGCTATCCGCATCCGCCCTATGGCGTGGAAGATCCCTGGTACAGCCAGATTGACCGCGATCTCATCCCGTCACGTCTGCCGACGCCGGATTGGAGCAAGAAACCCAAACTCACGGCTGGCATCTATGATCGACAGGGCTTGCAGGGCTGGAGCGAAGCGCGTTTCACAGAATTGCGCGCGACCTATTACGGCATGTGCGCGCGCGTTGACGCCCAATTCGGAAAGCTGGTAACAGCTTTGCAAGAGGCAGGCATGTATGATGACAGCGCCATATTCTTCTTTTCCGACCATGGCGATTTCACCGGCGACTATGGCTTGGTGGAAAAGACGCAAAATACCTTTGAGGATTGCCTGACGCGGGTGCCGCTCATCATCAAGCCGCCATCGGACATCCCTGTCCAGCCCGGCATCCGCGATGACCTGGTCGAACTGATTGATTTCACCGCCACCGCTTACGAGTACGCCGGCATCAAGCCCGATTACGACCACTTCGGGCGCTCGCTCACGCCCTTGTTGACCGGCGCGACGGATAGGCATCGCGACGCGGTCTATTGCGAGGGCGGCCGTTTGCTGGGCGAGCAGCAAGCGATGGAAAAGGACAGCCCCTCATTCTACGATCCGAGCGGATTGTACTGGCCCCGCGTGCAACTGCAAGGCAGCGAAGCCGGCGAGCACAGCAAGGCGACCATGTGCCGCACGCGGGACTTCAAATATGTCCGGCGGCTCTACGAAATCGACGAGCTCTATGACCTGCGCGAAGACCCGGGGGAACTGCATAACCTCATCGACGATCCAGCCTATGCGGCTATCTTGGCCGACCTGCGCGAGCGCATGTTGACCTGGTATCAAAGGACCTGCGATGTCGTGCCCTATCAGACCGACGTGCGCTAGTTGAACACGGGGACTTGTCAAACTGGCTTTCAGCGGCAGCCGGCGGTTACGCCGTATTGCAAAATTAGCTGTTGATTCGCGGCTATGTCCTCCAAGCCGCACTCGGCGCCATTGCTCCAAATGATACGCAGATCGGCCGCCGTTGCCGCGCCAAGCCCAAAATGCAATTCCTGTTGATTGTTACCGCCCAGCCCGGAGCCGATCTTGACCGTCTGCATCTGCGTCGGGCGGGCTTCTGTGCTTAGGTATACCGTGCTGCCGACGGCGTCTCGGTTGACAGCGCCGCCCCCGCGCAGATCCAAGGCAAGCCAGTGATTGTCGTTGCCCTGGTTTTGATACAGCCGGTAGCCGCTGTTCCAATTGCCTGTAACCAGGTCCAGATCGCCATCGCGGTCGTAATCGGCGTAGGCGACGCCCAAAGTGGCCAGGGGCGCGTCAATGCCGCTCTCGCCGCTAAGGTCGATGAAAGAACGATGACCGTTGTTGCGGAAAAGGGCGTCGGGCAGCGCGTTCATGAAGCTGACTTCCAGCTCGGGAAAGGTCTGAAAATACTGGGTGGTGGCGACATATAGATCTTGCCAGCCGTCATTGTCAAAATCGAAGAAGACCGCTCCCCAGCCGACGCCTTGATCCGGACCCATGTTGATGGCGGAACCGGTCGAGCGGGCGCGATTCCTGAATCCGCCAAAGCCGTCATTCATCAGCAAGTGCATTTGATAGACCATGTCGGTGATGTAGAGGTCCAAATCGCCATCGTTGTCATAATCGCTGGCATCCAGCCCCATGCCGTTGATCAATAGATCGCTCCCGGTCTCCGCGGAGACATTGGACCAGCACCAATGCCCGCAGCCCGCGCCATCGTTTCGCCAGAGCAGATTGCCGATTTCGTTATGCAATTTGTCGTTGACGACGTAGAGATCAAGATCGCCATCGCCGTCATAGTCGAGGAAACCGGGGGCGAATCCAGCGCCCAGGGTCAGCCGGTATTCCAGCGAGGCGGTAACATCCGTGAAGCTGCCATCGCTGTTGTTGAGATAGAGCCGGTCTTGCTGCCGCGTGAAATCCACCGGATCGCATTCGGGGAAACATGACCAGTTGGTCACATACAGGTCCAGCCAGCCGTCGTTATTGTAGTCGCCGAAGGTCCCCGATGTGCCTTTGCCGGTATCGCCCACGCCGGCTTCCAGGGTGACATCGCGGAAACCGACGCCGGCTTCATTGCGGAAAAGCGTATTGGCGCCGTAATTGAGCACGTAAAGATCGAGCCAGCCATCGTTGTCGTAATCCGCCCAGACGACGCCCCCGCTTGCACGATCGGGCAGGCTCAGACTTGGCGAGAACTCGGAGACCGAAAAACTGCCATCCTGATTGTTGCGATAGAGTACATTGGGGTCAAGGTTCCCGGTCACATAGAGATCAAGCCAGCCGTCGCGGTCATAATCGCCCCAAGCCTGCCCAATCGCCAGATAGCCCTGGCGCGTTTCTTTATCGTCCCAGACGCCGCGGTGGGTCGCCGTGATGCCGGCCGCCGCGCTGACGTCGTGGAAAATTGGAAGCTGCTGCGGCTGTGTCTGCGGCTGCTCCGGCTGTGCCTGTGCGATGCGAGCGGGAAGCGCTATGAATGCTATGAACAGCAAGAGCAGCGCGCTAAGGCAGCGCTTTGAGGGATTGATTGCGCGCGTCATGACTTAGCGCGTCGCCTGCCGCGCGTAGGGGGGCCAAGCCAAGGGTATGCCCAACTGATCGCTCAAGAGCGATTGAAAATCACGCAAATGCCGCTCCGTGTTGCGCGCTTGGCGCGGCGACAAGCCTTTGTCCAGGCAAAATGCGGCCAAAGCGCCGGCCGCCTCGCCGATATTCCATTCCACCGGATGCAGGCGATAACAGCCATTGGTGATATGCGTCACGCCCAGGTTTTTGCAAGCCGGCAGCAGATTCTCCACCCGCTGCGGAATCAGCGAACCTAGCGGAATCTGGAACGGATAGCTGCTGATGTCGATGTAGATGCGCAGGCCGGTGCTGGGATGCAGGTCGATGCGGTAGCTGCCGATGCCGACGCTGTCGTCGAACTGTTCGGCTGTCGTCAGATCGCCCCGCTGCTGAACGCCGACGTGCTCTTCCAAGACCGTGAACTCGGCTTTGATGCGCCGCGCCTCGCGCACGTAAACGTATTTTGCCATGCCGTCGGTCGTGCCGACGACATCGGGGCGCAGGCGCAAGCCAGGATAGCCATAGCCTTTGCCGTCGGCGCGCGGCGCTTCGGTCTGCATCCAATAGAGCAGGGAGTAACTCAACTGTCGGCATTCTCGCAGCGCGGCTTGTTTCGTCTCTTCGCTGACGCCGAGCAGGGGCTTGAGCCAATAATCAATCTGGGGCCAATTGACCAGCGTAATATCGCTGCGGAAGGTCCCTTCTGGATAGTGTCCCTTGTAAAGAATGCGGCGGAAATGCCAGAGATCTGACTTCGCCCCCGCGCCTTGGTGGAATATTTCCCGATGGACGGTTTCCGGCGTGATGGGACTGGGATAATACCAGCTCAATTGTTTGTCGGGCCAGAAATCGGCTTGGTAGTTCCGCCAAAAATCGTAGTCTGCCGGCTTGTCGATGCTATGATCTTCGCCTTCCAGATGATCGATGGCGAAGCACCAGGATATCGCTTGCTGATCCAGCGGTAGCGGATCGCCCTCGACAGCGTGCAGTTCGCCCGTTTGCGCTTGACTTTCCGCGCCGATAATCGACTCCACCTCAGCCAGCTCCAGCAAGTCGCCCAGCTCGGTGGCGTCGAGTATGTATGGCGCGGAAATCACCACCCGATCGCCACTGCGCGTGTCTTCCAGCGTAACAGCCAGCACGCGGTCGCCGTCGGTCTCCGCCACCAGCGGGATGTGATAAAGCAGAATGTCCAATTGCCCGCTGGAGCGGTAGGGCGCGAGCATCTCTTCGATGACCGCCAAGCCGATGCGCGGCTCGTGGCAAAGGCGGCTGACATTGCCCTGGCCCGGATTCCAGTTCATGGTATGCCGGGCTTTTTCGGTCAAGGGATAGTTGCGGCGATAATAGTCGCGCAGGCCATCGGAAAAGCGCATATAAATCGCTGTCGCGCCGCATTGATCGACCCAGGGGTTTTCGTCCGGCGGCACGGCTTGCGCGGTCAACTGACCGCCGATCCAGTCGGTCTCTTCGCTCATGATGACCGACTTGCCCAGGCGCAGCGCGGCAAGCGCCGCGCCGATGGCGCCGGTCCCGCCGCCGACGATTAGGATGTCGCAGTTGCGTTCTTTCATATTCAATTCTCACAATGTAATCTAAATTTTGACAAAATCTTCAAGTGTCTATTATAATCAGCGAAGGAATGACAAGCTAGTTACGATAGAATGTCAACAGAACCTAGTCATGCAAAACTCGACGAATGGTTTAGATGTAGGGGCGATACCATGTCGCCCGAAATCAACGACGCAGCAACGTCGGGCGACCAGATTGGTCGCCCCTACAGCGTCCTGATGTTTTTGCATTATTTTGTTTGGTTTACTTCTGTGCCTCTGTGGCGAAAGAAATTGATGCGATTGCCAGGCGGGCTAGGCTGATAACATGATAGAAGATCCCAGAATCAAAACAATTCGCCATATCATCGTCTACACGATTCTGACCGCCGGCGCATTTGTGATGATGGTGCCATTGCTTTGGACGGCTTCCACTTCGCTTAAAACGCGCGACAAGGTCACCATTCGGCGGCTGGAGCTCATCCCGGATCCGGTCGCCTGGGAGAATTATCCCTATCTCTTCGAGGCGCGCCCGATCCTCCACTATGCGCGCAACACCCTGATCATCGTGGCGGCCGCGCTCTTTGGCGCTTGGGTACCCTGCACGCTTGCTGGTTACGCCTTCGCCCGCATTCCTTTCCCGGGTCGGAACATTTTCTTTGGCATCTTGCTGGCGACGATGATGCTGCCCTATGTGGTGCGCTTAATTCCCTTATTTCTGTTTTTCGACGAGATCGGCTGGACGCGCACCTTTGGTCCGCTGATTCTGCCGCGCCTCTTGGGCCACAATGCCTTTTATATCTTCTTGTACCGGCAGTTCTTCCGCGGCATTCCAGACGATATCTATGACTCCGCTCGCATTGACGGCTGCTCCGAGTTCGGCGTCTGGTGGCGTATTTTCATGCCCATGTCGCGCCCCGTGCTGGCGGCTGTATCAATCTTCGCCTTCGCCTTCGCCTGGAACGACTTCTTGAACCCCTTGATTTACCTGGGCTCAAATAAGGAGCTCTGGACTTTGGCGCTGGGCTTGAACGCCTTGAAGGGCTTTGAAGGCGACGACAACAGCCTGAACCTCTTGATGACCTTCTCTATGCTGATGATCATCCCGATGTTGGTGGTCTTCTATTTCGGCCAGAAGCATCTGATAACTGGCGTGACGGCATCTGGCAGCCTCAAGGGATAAGATCCCCGCTTACTTCATCAGGCGAAAAGCCCAAGATCCTTTATGTCGCCCTCGATTAATGGCGCGGTCCATTGCGCTATGGGGATGGCTACGAATCCGGATAATCGAGATAGTCGCCGACGATGGTTGTGAACTCGATGATATTGCCGCTGGGGTCCTGACAGAAAAACCGCGGCCGCCCCGGGATGGGTTCTTCATCCCAAACCGGATAGCCGGCATCCTTCAGCTCCCGGCGCATGGCTTCGAGATCTTCCACGACCAGGCAAAAATGCCGGGTCGAGCTGTCGCCTGTCGCCTCCTCGGCAAAGATGTGCAGTTCGTCGCTGTCGTTGAGCTTAAACCAAATCACATCTACGGTTGTGATTGTGCTCGGCGCGAGGATCTCTTCCAGTCCTAGCAAAGCGCAATAAAACGCCCGGGTTCGCTCGGCGCTGCCGGGCTGGCGCGGGATGCTGACATGATGCAAGCGATATGTCATGCGGATTCTCTTCTTCTCGGCACATTGTCATACTTTACGCAGTTTTTCCAATCATTGACATGGTGATACCAGATAAGTAAAACCAAGTATGAAATGCAAAACTCGACGATGGGTCGCAATGTAGGGGCGACATACCATGTCGCCCGAAATCTATACATATCAAATTGGGCGACCTGATAGGTCGCCCCTACACAGCCCCTGTATAATTCGCATTATTTTCTTTGAACTACTTCAAGTAATTCCAACAAAGAAATGCAATTTCAAAATATATGTGGATTTGTAGGGGCGAGCCTTGGCTCGCCCAACGTGAATTGAATCTACAGGTTGTGCGACTGGCGGTCAGTGTCTACGCGACCCAGCGAGTCGCCCCTACATTTACATTATTTTGTTGGATTTACTTCTGTAGTTAATTTTTAATTTGAACCCACTGCAGTTGTAGGTTGCGATTATAAAGCGATTGCCTTGACGACCGCCGCCAAGAACTTGACATCCGCGCTTCGCTTCGCTAGACTGCCGTGTAATTGAACTGATAACGTGCAATTGCACATTGTGGCTAGAGAGACGTGCATGCCAAAAGCCATTGTCATGCCCAAGCTGGGCAACACAGTCGAAAGCGCGCTGATTTTGACTTGGCACGTCGGCGTCGGCGACCCTGTCAGCGCGGGCCAGCCGCTATGCGAAATCGAGACGGACAAAGCGACGATTGAAGTCGAAAGCAGCGCTACCGGCATATTGCTGGCGCGCTTTTTCGAAGCGGGCGATGAAGTGCCGGTCATGCGCAACATCGCCGTCGTCGGTCGCGCGGGCGAGGCTTTCGATGATCTTTCGCCAGTCTCCGCCGCCCCAGCGGAACCTGTCGCGCCAAGCGACGAAAAGCGGGCCGACAAGGTCTTTATCTCGCCCCGCGCGCGCAATCTGGCGCGGCAAAAGGGTATCGACGTCAGCGACATCAAAGGCACGGGTCCCGAGGAGCGCATTATCGAGCGCGACATCCGGGCTTTGCTGGACCAGCAGCTGAAACTGACGCCGGTGGCAAAAGCGATGCTCGAAAGCGGCGAGTACCAGATCGCGGATGAAAGCACGATTGACAGGCGTGTTGCCAAGTCCGATCTGGCGCCAACTTCGTCTGGCGATTCAGCCGAGGTGAAGGAGATTCCTCTGACCCGCCTGCGCCGAACCATCGCGAAGCGGATGCTTGAATCAATCCAAACTACCGCCCAGCTGACGCTCCATGCATCTGCCGACGCCACCGCTTTGCGCGGCTTCCGCGTGCGGCTCAAGTCCAGCGCCGACGCCTTGGGCTTGCGCGGGATAACACTCAATGATTTGCTCTTGTTCGCTGTCGCACGGACCTTGCCGACCTTCCCGGAACTGAACGCGCGCTTCGAGCAGGACAGGCTCTTTCAATACGTGCGCGTTCAGCTGGGCATGGCGGTGGATACGCCGCGCGGACTCTTGGTTGCGGTGATTCGGGACGCCGATTCGCTTAGCCTGCGGGCGCTGTCTGACGAAGCGCGTCGCCTGGCGGATGCTTGCAGAGAGGGCAGCATCAGGCCCGATGAACTGGCTGGCGGCAGCTTCACCGTGAGCAACCTGGGCAGCCTGGGCATCGACAGCTTCACGCCCATCTTGAATCCGCTGCAGGTCGGCATTCTCGGTATCGGCAGCATCAAGCTCGAGCCGGTGGAGCGCGCCGGCGAGGTCATATTCGCGCCGCATATCGGCTTGTCGCTGACCGTCAATCATCAAGCTGTGGACGGCGCGCCAGCCGCCCGATTCCTCGCGCAATTGCGCGAGAACATCGCCAATATCGAGTTGCTGCTTGCCCTATAAGGATTGTCCGCTACTGATGAAATTGCGTAATATGCGGGTCTAATGCCAGCGGGCGACTCAGCGAGTCGCCCCTACCGTTTCTCATTATTTTCTTGGCTTTACTTCTGTGGTGAATTGACTTTACTTACTTGATTTAACAGGGATCCCATCATGCCGAAATCGCTGACGATCGACCCGCACGAAGCCCGGAAGCGATCGCTGTTGCGCGCGCCGGCTATCCCTGTCAACGCCTACCGTTCCGACCCGAAAGCGGAAGCGCAGCGCTATACCAGCGCGGAACTGGTTAATATCTATCATGACATGCGCTTGATCCGCGAGTTCGAGACGGTTCTGGATGGATTCAAGAAAGCCGGTTCTTACCGCGGCATCGAATACAATCACGTCGGTCCGGCGCATCTGTCTATCGGGCAGGAAGCGGCTGCCGTGGGGCAGTGTATTCACCTCGCCCCGGAGGATTACATGCTCGGCTCGCATCGCAGCCATGGCGAGATACTAGCCAAAGGGCTATCCGCCATCCGGGCGCTTGACGACGAGCGCTTGCTGGACATCATGGAGAATTATATGGGCGGCGCCGCGCTGCGCGCCGTGGAAGGCATAGCGGATTACAGCGAGGTCGAGTCGCTCGCGCAAGCCTACCTCATCTATAGCGCCTATGCCGAGATCTTCGCCCGCGCGACCGGGTTCAATCGCGGCATGGGCGGCTCTATGCACACTTTCTTTCCGCCCTTCGGCATCATGCCCAATAACGCTATCGTGGGCGGCTCGGCCGATATCGCCCTGGGCATGGCGCTATTCAAGCGCGTCAACCGCAAAAGCGGCATCGTTATCGCCAATATCGGCGATTCGTCAGTCGCCAGCGGTCCGGTCTGGGAGGCGATGAACTTCGCGGCGATGGACCAATATCATACGCTCTGGGACACCGATCTGGGCGGCGCGCCGCCTATCCTCTTCAACTTCATGAACAACTTCTATGGCATGGGCGGGCAGCCCCAGGGCGAGACCCTCGGCTTTGGCATGTTGGCGCGGGTTGGTTTGGGACTTAATGCCGATGCCATGCACAGCGAGCGCGTTGACGGCTACGATCCGCTGGCTGTCGCCGATGCCACCCGGCGCAAGAAGGCGCTCTTGCTGGCTGGGCAGGGACCCGCCCTGCTCGATGTCATCACCTACCGCTATAGCGGCCATTCGCCCAGCGACGCCTCGTCCTATCGCGGCAAAGACGAGATCGAGATGTGGCGAGGGCAGGATTCTATCAAGCGCTTCGGGCAATACTTGCTCGGCAATGGTCACGCCGACAAATCAACACTGGAAAACATAGCGGCATCGATCGAGGAAAAGATCACTCGAGTCGTCGTCGCCGCCATTGATCTGGATATTTCGCCGCGCTTGCAGGTCGCCAAGGACGAGATTGGCGCGCTGATGTTCTCGGATGAGCGAGCGGCGGCGCTGGACGATCGCGAGCCCGAAGTCTTGCAGCCCCTGTCGGAAAGCCGCTTGAAAGTCACATCGCGCAAACATCGTTTCGGCTTGGACGAGCATGGGAAACCGTTCCCAAAACTCAAGACATTGACCTATGCCGAAGCGATCTTCGAAGCCATGCTCCAGCGCTTTTATCAAGACCCGACCATGATCGCTTTTGGCGAAGAAAACCGCGATTGGGGCGGGGCATTTGGCGCTTACCGCGGCTTGACCGAGGCGCTTCCTTATCATCGTCTCTTCAACACGCCCATCTCGGAAGCGGCCATCGTCGGCGCGGCTGTGGGTTATGCGCTGGCTGGTGGGCGCGCCGTGCCGGAACTCATGTATTGCGATTTTATGGGACGGGCTGGGGACGAGATTTTCAACCAGATGGCGAAGTGGCAGGCTATGTCCGCCAAGGCTCTGCGCATGCCGCTCGTGCTGCGCGTCTCTGTCGGCATGAAATACGGCGCCCAGCACTCGCAGGACTGGAGCTCGCTGGTCGCGCACATACCGGGGCTGAAGGTCTACTTCCCAGCCACCGCTTATGACGCCAAGGGCATGCTCAACCTGGCGCTGCGAGGGACCGATCCTGTTGTCTTCTTCGAAAGCCAGCGCCTATACAGCCAGCCGGAAACGCTCTTCGCCGGTGGCGTCCCGATCGAATGCTACGAGGTAGAAGAGGGCGAACCCCATCGGCATCGCGCGGGCAGCGATATCACGATTGTCACTATCGGCGCCACGCTCTATCGCGCGCTGGCGGCGGCGGACAAACTCCAGGCGCAGCACGGCTTGAGCGCCGAGGTCATCGACGCCCGTTTCCTCAACCCGCTCAACTACGAGCCGATAGTCCAATCCACGCGCAAGACGGGCAGGCTGTTGCTCGCATCCGACGCCAGCGAGCGCGGCTCTTTCCTGCACACAATGGCATCCAACATCAGCCAGTTGGCTTTTGACTATCTCGATGGTCCTGTGGCTGTGCTGGGGGCGCGCAATTGGATCACGCCGCCGGCCGAGCTCGACGAGAGCTTTTTCCCGGGCGTCGACTGGATGATCGATATCATTCACGAGCGGCTGCTGCCGCTGCCGGGTTATCAGCCTCGGACGCGGCAAGGCAAGGCGGAGATCATGACGCGCAATCGAGCGGGCCTATGACCATGGTCGATTCGCTGCACCATGAATTGCTGGCGAAAGTCGCGGCGATGTATTACCAGCAAGAGATGACGCAGAACGATATCGCCGCGGCGCTCGACTTGTCGCGCGTCAAAATCTATCGCTTGCTCAAAGAGGCGCGGGAGAGACAGATCGTGCGCATCCTGATCGACTGGCCCATCAAGCGGGCGGACGATCTGGAAAGACAACTGGTCGCCAGTTTCGGTCTGGACCGGGCTTTGGTGCTGCAAACGGGCGCGACTGATGAGGCGCTCCTGCTGCGGCAGATCGCTCAACTTGCCGCGCGCTACCTGGAAGGGGCGCTGGCAGATCAATCCACCATGTCGATCTGCTTCGGCAGCACCACCTACGAAGTCATCAACGCCATCCGCAGCGATTTTCAAGCGAGCGTCAAAGTGATGCAAGCCACCGGCAGTTTGCCGCAGGCGCTCAAAGAATATGACAGCTCCGCCTTGACGCGGCAACTGGCGCGGAAACTGGGTGGCGAAGCGCTTTATCTGTCTTCGCCACTGCTGGCGGACGATGCCGAAGCCGCGGCCTTGATCCGCGCGCAAGCTGTGGTGAGGCAGACACTTGAGCGCGCGCGCCGCGCCGATATCGCCTTGGTTGGCATAGGCGACCTCGACCCCGCCACGTCCGGCTTCGTAAAAGCCGGCGTGGCCGATGCCGGGCAGTTGCGCGCATACCGTCAAAACGGCGCCATCGGCGACATGGCTTGGCAGATTTTCGACAGCGAGGGCTGCCTATACCCCTGCGAATTGAATCGGCGTATCATCGGCGTAACGCTGGATGAACTGCGCGCCGTGCCAAAAACGATCGCTGTGGCCGTCGGCGTCAACAAAGCGGCGGCTATTCTGGGCGCGCTGAACTCAGGCGCGCTCAACGTGCTTTGTACGGATGAAAAGGCCGCGGCCGAGATCATCAATCTGCGCGCAAGGAACGAGGAAAGGATCTTATGCCAATCGGAAAAGTAACCCAGCAGTGCAAAATCGCCGCCGGCTTGTTTTGGGCGGATTACGCCGTGCTGGGCGCGCAAGTGCAAGAACTGGAAGCGGCCGGCGTCGACTGGCTGCACATTGAAGTGCGCGATGGCAAATATATGGATTTCGCCATGCCGCGCGGCGGCTACGACATCATCGAAGCCGCCTGCAGCAGCACCTCGCTGGAGGTCGAAGCGCAGTTGCAAATGCTGCGTCCGGGCTTCAGCGTTTTTGATCAACTGGCCGAGCTGGGCGTGAGCTTGATTAGCTTGCCCCTGGAAACGACCAACGAGATGATCTTTCAAAACATAACTTATATCAAAGAGAAACTGGACTTGAAGGTCGGCGTTTGGGCTTGGCAGGGCCTACCGGCGATCGCATTCGAGCAGTTCATCCACCCCTATGTCGACATCATCGAATACGAGAGCCGCGCGCCTTTCTGGAAAAAGACCGCAGGCGACAAAAGCCCGCATACTATAGATGCGAGCGTGGTTGATACCTTGCGTGAACTCCATCGCATGATCGCGGACGCAGGCATGGAAGATCGCATCGAACTGATGGAAGACGGCGGGCTCAACGCGGGCAATGTGGCGCAGTTCATCGAAGTCGGGATGACCGTCGGCGAATTTTCGTCGCCTCTGCTGAAGGGTCCCGCCGGCAAATTGCGACCCGGTAGCGGGCAGATCAGCGCCGCTGTGGACAAACTGCGCGCTGTGATGCGCAGGTCCAGCGATACATATCGTGATGAGGCTGGGCTTAAATGATATGCCGGCGGCTTATACAGCATTAGAATACATGCCCCTTCTCTCATAATTGATGGAACTGGGGCGAGGCACGGGGGCAAGGACATGCCAGAAATCACAATCGGACTGATCGGATATGGGGGCATCGGGCGCGTGCATGCCGCGGCTTATCGCGCCATTCCCTTCCACTATGGCTTGAGCGCCAAGCGCGTCAAGATTGGCGGGGTCGCCACGACGCGGCTGGAAACAGCCAGACAAGCCGCCCGCGAAATCGGTTGTGAATTCTACACAGCCGACTATCGCGACTTGCTGGCACGCCCGGACATCGACGCGGTTGATATCTGTACGCCGAACAATTCCCATCACGAAATCGCGCTGGCGGCGGCGGCGGCGGGCAAGCACATTTATTGCGAAAAACCCCTGGCGATGAACGCGGAGGAAGCCCAAGCGATGGCGCAGGCGGTAGAGGCCGCCGGTGTCAAAGGACAGTTGACATTCAACTTCCGGTTTTTCCCCGCCATTGCCCGCGCCAAGCAGCTCATTTCAGAAGGCTTCCTGGGCGAGATCTTCTCTTTTCGCGGTCGCTATCACCGCTCGAGTTACATCAGCCGCGACAAGCCGCTTTCCTGGCGCCTGCAGCGGGAGCTTACCGGGGGCGGCGCGCTATTTGACCTCGGCTCGCACATTCTGGATTTGCTTTACTACCTGCTGGGCGATTTCGATGCCGTCTTTGGAACGCTCGATACCTTGATCGAAGAACGCCCTGTGGCGCCGGGCGCGGCAGAGAAGAGACGGGTTGATGTCGATGACATCGCTTTGCTGCAAGCTCGCCTGCCTGATGGAGCTTTGGGCACGGTCGAAATCTCGCGCATGGGCACCGGCGCCACCAACGACCTGTGCTTGGAAATCTTCGGGGAAGCCGGCGCGCTGCGCTTCGACTTGGCGCAGCCAGCCTGGCTCTATGTCTACGACGCCCGCGAAGCCGAGACGCCCCTGGGCGGTCAACGCGGCTTTCGCAAAATCGAAGCGGTCAGCCGCTACGAGGGACAGCGCGCGCCGGACTGGACGATGAGCCCGGACTTCATGCGCGCCCACGCCGAATGCCAGTATCAGTTCATCAAGTCGATCTGGGAGGACAGGGCGCCGTCGCCGTCCTTTGCGGACGGTTTGCAGGTGCAGCAGATTATGGAAGCGGCGCAGCGCTCCTCCGAACGCGGTACTTGGGTGTCTCTCTAATCAGTTTTCGCCACAGGCCTGCCTCGGGGTTGAATTTAGTTTGAATTTATCTCATTTTCCTTGACAGCCGCGCATTTCCTGTTACACTCTTGTAATAGTCGACAGGACGAGAAAGCCTGATGTTTCCTTCACTATGTGTCGCCATTCCTCGCATGACTGGAAATTGTCACGCCCCCCCCCGCGCCGCTAACTCTTCCAACGCAAGCGGTCCCGTCTACTGACAGCCTCCATATATCGCCAGAGCCGGAAAATTGCTTGCCCCGCAACGTATTGGGCAGGCGCTGTTTTGTTAAGACCGCGGCTGCGCTTTTGCTCAGGCGCTGCCGGCCTCTCGAAAGTGAAACTTTTCAAGAAATTAGCATTGGGGGAACCTTATGATTCCAAAAATATCCGCGTTATTACTTGCCTTGCTGCTGTGTCAAAGTCTTGCCGGCGCCCAAGATCATGGCAAGAGATATGTTACTGATTTGGCTCTCTCTTATGGTGGCTGTTGGGATCCGCCCTGCCAAATTACCGATGTCCAGGTGACCTGGGGAGTGCCAACGAAAGCGCCAGACAGTTACCGCATCAGTTGGACAACAACGCAGAGATGGCGCAAAAAACACCGCCCAAACACCCTGACACAAGGCAGCGCGATTGTGACAGAACCGCACTATAGGATTGATATTTTGTATGTGCCGCCCGGTGAAACACTACGCATCCGCGTCCGAGCGCGCTATGATGGAAGGCGCAACGGCCGCTGGAATTGCTGCATTGAACTAAAAGCTCCACTGAATTAGACGCTGTCTGACTGAAGCAAACACTGCTGGCACGGCTCCCTGCATGGGCATACAATAAGGCATACTCGGAAAAGCACCGCTGAAATCGGAGCTGGGCAACATGACTTGGGTCATCGGAATCGATTTGGGCGGCAGCAAGATCGCGCTGGGCTTGGTGAGCCCCGACCATCAAATCGTCAGTCGCAGACGCATCGACACCATCGCCGACGCGGGGGTCGACACCGTGACCGCTCGCATAGCCGCGCAAGTTGACTCGCTCAAGCGCGACCTGCCGCGGGGCGAGACCATCACGGGCGTCGGCATCGGCGCGCCCGGTCCCGTAGACCATGTCAGCGGACGCCTGCATACCTTGGTGAATTTGCCCGGCCTCTCGAATACACCCTTCCGCGCCATATTGCGGACCAAGCTGAACTTGCCGGTCAAGCTGGATCATGACGCCAAGGCGGCGGCTTTGGGCGAGTTTCATTTTGGCGCTGGGCGCGGGCGCGACAGCATGATTTATATCGTGATCGGCACGGGCGTCGGTGCAGCCATCATTTACGAGCGCCGCCTCATTTATGGCGAAAGCAATAGCGCCGGCGAATCCGGACACATGACAGTCGATCCGAACGGGCGGCTGTGTCATTGCGGGTCGCGCGGCTGCCTGGAAACTTATGCCAGCGGACCGGCTTTGGTGAGACGATACGCCGCTATCCACGGCGAAACTATCAGCGGCGTCGAAGTAACGCGGCGCGCTTTGGCGGGGGATGCGGACGCCCTGCAGGTGTTGCGGGAGGCTGGTCGCGCCTTGGGCATCGCCATCGCGTCGATGGCGATGACGATCAATATTGAGCAATTTGTCATCGGCGGCAGCGTCGCGCGCGCCGGCGAGCTGCTGTTGGATCCGGCGCGGGAATCCCTAAAGGGCTATTCCTTCGCGGCGGTTGCGGCCAAAATCAAGATAAGAGCCTCGTCGCTGGGCGAGGATGCGGCGCTGCTCGGCGCGGCGTTCATGGCGCGCTAGGAGAATTCCATGTATCTGCATGCCGACCAGCTTCCAGAGCATACCGTCCTGCAGGGATTTGATATTTGCGTCGTTGGCGCTGGCGCAGCGGGCATCGCCCTGGCGCAGCGCCTGGCGAAGATCTCGCTGCGGGTCATGCTGCTGGTCAGCGGCAGCCCCGGCGATAAAGCCAGCCCGGACAGGGACCGGCAATCGCTGTATCACGGGACGGTCGGGGATTTTCTGCGGCAGGTGGATCCGGACTTTTTACAGCTCTCGCGGCTGAATATGTACGGCGGCACGACCAACCATTTTGGCTTCTGGGCGCGTCCATTGGATCCGATCGATTTCCAGCCCCGCCCCGGATTCCGCGACGCCGCCTGGCCCCTCGCATTTGAGGACTTGAAACCTTATTACGTAGATGCCCATCATTTCGGTCGATTTGGTCCGCTTAATTACGCCGATATGTCCTTCTGGGAAGAGGTCATGTACAGCCGCTGCTTCGATGCCCTGCCCGGCGACAAAATGGGCGGCGCGATCATGCGCGCGCAATACGAAGAGAACTTGCACGATTTCCAGCTGCAGTTCCGCGACGAACTCAAAAGCGCCGAGAACATCACCGTGCTTTTTAACGCGCATCTGCTCAATATCGTCAGCGACAGCGAGCGGCGCCATGTGAACGAACTTAATTGCTCAACCATCGCTGCTGGTCAGCGCGGCAAAAGCTTCAAGGTACGCGCCAACGCTTATGTCCTGGCTTGTGGCGGCATAGAAAACGCGCGCCTCTTGCAGCTCTCTGGCGGCTTGGGCAATAACAAGCGCGACCAACTGGGGCGCGGGTTCATGCTGCATCCCTTGCTTACTAAAGCCGCTACAGTCCGATTCGACCGGGCAATCCCGACGGAAATCCGCAATTTCTTCCGCGAACAACAGATTCGCCTCAAAGCCCCGACAGATGATAGCGGCGCCTACCAACACATGGCGAAGCCCCTGGTCAATCCGGAACTCATCTTCGAGTATTTGACCTTTAACGCCTGGGGCATATTGACGCCAAAGCCAGCGGTCTTGCGGGAAGAAGCTATCGGCAATTTCCGCGTCATACTCAATTTCGGCGCGGACAAATCTTCCGCCCAAGTCAATCTCAACTGGGAGCAGACGCCGAACGAAGAGAGCCGCATAGGCTTAGATCAGGAGCGGAAGGATCCCATCTTCGGGCAGCCGGTCGCTCATGTCGATTGGCGGCTGAGCGAAACGGACAAGCGCAGCGCCCGGCGCGCTCTGCAAATCACGCTCGACTATCTGTATCAGCGTGGCGCTGTCCGCCATGACATGCTCACCGAGCTCAGCGGCGGCGCGGAAGACTGGACCTTCCCGCCAGATGAAGGCGCGCTGGAAACGGGCGATCATCATATAGGCGCGCTGCGCATGTCGGCGAAGCCAGAGGACGGCATCGTCGACCGCAACTCGCGCCTGCACGGCGTCGACAACCTCTATATCGCGGGTTCGGCTGTTTTCCCAACTGGCGGTTACGCCAACCCGACGCTCACCATTGTCGCCCTGGCATTGCGCCTGGCGGATCATTTGCGGGCGGTTGTGGGTTTGCCTTAAGTCTCGATCAGCAAGCCACGCGGAGTCAGCACCACTTCCAGGCGCCCCAAGACGTAGTCTGCCAATATCGCCAGCAACGCCGCGGGGATGGCGCCCAAGAGAATGAAAGCATCCACTGTCATCGACAAGCCGCTGGCGATCGGGATGCCCAAGCCGCCCGAGCCCACAAAGGCGCCCAGGGTCGCCGTCCCGATATTGATCACCATGCTGGTGCGGATCCCCGCCATGATGATGCGGCTGGCGATTGGCAGTTCCACCCGCAGCAATATCTGCTGCGAGGTCATACCCATACCCCGCGCCGAATCTACGATAGAAACGCTGACCGATTCGATGCCGGCGATGGTATTGCGCACCACCGGCAGCAAGCCATAAGCGATCAAAGCCACCAGCGCTGGCATAAATCCCAAACCGATGATTGGCGCCATAATCGCCACAATCGCCAGCGTCGGCACCGTCTGCCCGCTGTTGACAATGTTATTCACCAAGGGCAAGAACTCGCGGAAGTTCTCCCGCGTGACCATCACGCCGAGGAACAAACCGACTGAAATAATATAAATCGATGAGGTCAAGACCAGCTCAAGATGCTGCGCGGTGAAGTCAATCACCGTGCCCTGTGGGTGCACCAGTTGCGCGCTTGTCGGGAACATCGCGTGCAAGATGGCGTCCCAAAGCGGCTCGTGCCCGAAGATGGACCAGAATAGCAAAAACACCGACACGATATGTATCAGGTGGATCAGCAAATTTTTTTTGCCTTCGTGGGCGACGAAGTAAATCCCGCCCTCCACCGCCACCATCAACAGCGTGAATATGAAGAGCGGCAAGCCGGTTTGCAGCGGCTCCACAGCGATTGCCAGCAGCGGCGGGATGATCTCCGGCGCGACCGTCAGCAGCCACAAATTCGGCGCGAGCGACGCCCGCGGATGAAAATCGTTCAGGATCTCGCGCAGAGTGCGCGCAAAAGGCTCTAGCGCCGTGCCCTCGGCGTAACCCAGCGTCAGCCGCGTCGGCTCCAGCCGCAAGGATTGCACCGCCCGCGCCTCGCTGACGATGAAGCGCGCCAGCGCCGAGCCGGCCGCGGCCGCGGCGCGACTGTCGTAGTCTTCGACGCTTTCGACCAGCGCCGGCTGATACTGCGCATAGCGAAAGTGATCATCGCTGGTGCTGAACAGGATGGTCTTTTCCGCGCTTTCCGACACATGCGCCGTGATTGTGCCCCGGTCGTTGGCGACGGCGTTATTGACCGGTCGCCGCAGACGGCTGCGAATCTGCTCCGCCTCGACATCATCATCGTACAAGACCGTGATTGTTTGCGCCTCAATCGTGATTTCCGTGATGCTGTCCAGCGTGTCAAAAAGCGTGCGCGCCACTTGCGGCGCGCTCTCGTCGCCGCGGCTGAAGCTGCCCGTCGGCGTCGGCAAGATCACCTCGGGCGTCGCGCCATAAACGAAGGTGCCCGCCGTCAGGCTGAGAATCAGGCGGTTCTCGCTTTCGACTTGTTCCACCGTGAATTCAAAATCGCCGATGAATTTCTCGCGGTCGTGCAGTGTCACGGTTTGCTGGCCGACGGCGAAGATCAGCAGCGTGGCCAGCAGCCACATCAGCGCACCGTAAGGCCAGCTCCGTCCGGGAGCTGCGGAGATCTTCGCCTTCGTTTCGCTCATCGGCCGCGTTCCCGTTGCATCGTTGCGTGAATGCCCGGCGCCTCTACCAGGTCTTGCAGGCGTTGTATGCTGACGCCGCCGGTCAATATGCCCTGGGCGTTTATCACCGGCGTCAATTCGAAAGAATGCGAGAGCAGCACGCTCAGCGCCTCGCGCGCGGTGGCGTCTTCCGGCACGGCGATTTGCGTCGCCGGCGCCTGAGTCATCGCTTCCGCCAGCGACTCGCTCTGCGCCAAAGCCGCCTTTTCGACCCAGCCCAGCAGCTTGCCACTGCCAGCGGCAACAACAAAAGCGCTCTCGCTGCGGTGACGCTCCAGGCAAGCCTCCACCTCTTCCAAGCTGGCATCGTCCTCGCAGCAGGGCACATTGTTCATCATCGAGTCCTTGACCGAGATCAGATGCAGCCGTTTCAGCGAGCGATCCGCGCCCACAAACTCGCGTACAAAATCGTCCCGCGGCATTGCCAGCAGATCGTCCGGCGTATCGTATTGCACCAACCGGCCCGCGCGCAGCAAGGCGATGCGGTCGCCCATATAGATCGCTTCGTCAATATCGTGCGTCACGAATATGATCGTCTTGCCCACCTCTTGCTGAATCTGCAAGAATTCTTCCTGCAAGATCGCCCGCGTGATGGGGTCAACCGCGCCGAAGGGCTCATCCATCAGCATGATGGGCGGATCGGCGCCCAATGCCCGCGCCACGCCAACGCGCTGCTGCTGCCCGCCCGAAAGCTGTCGCGGATATTTGTCGCCTTGAATGCTGGGATCGATCCCCACCATATCCAGCAGCAAATCCACTCGCTGCCGAACCCGCTCCTCGTCCCAATCGAGCAAGCGCGGCACAATCGCCACATTGTCGCGAATCGTCATGTGCGGCAGCAAGCCGATCTGCTGAATGGCGTAACCGATCTGCCGCCGCAGTACTTCCGGCTCAAATTCGTCATTCGGCTGGCCGTTAATCAGGATCTCGCCGCGGGTGATGTCAATCAGCCGATTGACCATGCGCAGCGCCGTCGTCTTGCCACAGCCGGAGGGACCTATCAAGACGCAGATCTCGCCATCATGTATCGTTAGATTTAAGTCGTCCACCGCCCGAAAGCCGTTGGGATACTCTTTGATGACATCTTTGAATTCGATCACGCGCCGTTTGCCTTTCCACCCTCGCTGTTCTGTCGCGCACTCAAGCCTGCCGGATGCCCGGCGAGGTCAACAAGCTTTCCAGGAGCTTCAGGGCCGCGTCCAGGATCACCGCCAGCAGCACGGCCGGTATCGCGCCCAGCAAGATCTGATCAATCGAGGTTGAGTTCACGCCCAGCAAAATGAAATCTCCCAGCGCCCCAGCGCCGATGATGGAGGCCACCGCCGCGATGCCCACCAGCGAAATCGCGGCATTGCGCACCCCCGCCATAATCACCGGGAAAGCCAGCGGCAACTCAATCCGAAAGAAAGATTGCGCCGCCGTGAAACCCATGCCCTTGCCCGAATCGATGATGGCCGGGTCGATATTCTTCAGCCCGGCGTAGGTATTGCGCACCAGCGGCAACAAGGAATACAAGGTCAGGGCGATAATGGCCGGCGCTGTGCCAATGCCCGAAACGCCGAAGTCGCGGATGGTCAAAGTCGCCAGCTCTTGCTTGCCGAGCAGCTCGCCGGCGCCTTGCGCCAAGAGCGTCAACCCGCCCAGCGCCGCCAGCAGCAAGGGCAGAAAACGCAAACGCCGATACTGCGGCAGCTTGCGCTCCAGGTCGAAGCGCTTGCCCGCCGAATAAAAGATCAGAAATAGCAAGAGCGCCAAGCCCGTTAAACCGCGCAGCAAAGCCAGCTCTGCCATTGTCAATACGGTCAGCGCCACTTCAAAACCAAATGCGATGACGAGGACAGCCAATAGCGCCAGCGGGATCAAAGCCAAAATAAAGACCCCTACTATTGCGGCTTGCCGTGCTCTCTCTGGCAAGCGCGCATGAAGCCGCCGCAAAGCCAGCCCCGCCGCCAGAGCGATTGCCCCCAGCAGCAGCCAATCGCGGGCTAGCGAAAGGAAGTTGGCATCGCCCAGCCGCGCCAAAGGCACCAGCAAGATGCCAAATAAAGCCAGACTGGGTATCGTCTGTATGATGCCAACGGTATAGAGAATCGCGTCTTCCGCTTTGGCGTCGCGGCTCGCCCATAATCCCAGCGCGATGCCGACAATCAAGCCCGCCGCCAGCGCTACCATTACAAAAACAATATGCTCTAAAAAACGCAAAGCCAGGGTCTCGCCCCGCGAGTGATATTCCACCATAATCGAATAAACATCCAGCGTGCCGCCGGCCAGCATCACAACGACGACCAGAGCGCCGACCGCGCCGACCAAGCCGCGCACCAGCCGCGAGGCGCCGCTGCTCTCCAGATCGAGCAAGCCCGCGAAAAGCGTGATATAGCCGCCGGCCAAACCTGTGGCGATGCTGGCCGATGTCAAGACGCGCGGATTGCTGATGCGCGTCCCGGCTTCAAATAGCGCTTCCGCGCCCAGCAAATAAGCGCTGCCCGCCAAAGCCGGCAAATACAAAGACAAGATCACTATCAGATTGCCAACCGCCGCCAGCGCCCAACCTCGCCGATTGCGGTCCCCCAAGAATGCCAGCAACACTGGCGTCAGCGCGAGCAGAAACAACAGGAGATATCGCATATCGCCCGGGATCTCCAGCAAGCCCACCGGCAAGCCAGACGCGAGTCTATTCGGCTTTATTTCTATTAAGGGCAGGAAAAAGAAGCCAAAGCTGGCAACGCAACCCCCCAGCAACCCGATCAAATTACTCCTGCGAATCGCCGTTCTCCTTTAATCCAGCTTTTAATCCAGCTTTTCAACAGCCAGCGCTAGGTGGCTGGCTTCGGGGAGAAGCAAGGCAAACTTCCCCCGCGAAGCCACAAAAAGAATTAAGCGCTAGCGGCTAATTGCCGATGAAGCCGCTTGCCTGCAGCCAGGCGCGTACCGCATCGGCCGGGTTCAAGCCCTCCACTTCCACTTCCGCGTTCAGCGTCTGCAAGGTCACATTGTCCAGCGCGCGGAAAATCGGGTTCAAGATGCCGGCAATCTCTGGATTGGCGCGCAGGACTTCCCCGCGGATGACCGGCGTCGGCGCGTAGATCGGCTGCGCGCCAAAGGGATCCTCCAGCACGACAAAGTTGTAAGCCATCAAAGCGCCGTCGGTGGCGTAAGCCATCGCGAAGTTCACATCGTTCGCGCCTTCGTTGAGCGCTTGCTCCGTTTGCGCCGGCGTCGCATTGGAGATGATCAACAGTTGATCGTCCGTCAGGTCGAAGCCGTAGGTTTCCTCGAAGGAGGCGATGCCATCGGGGCGCTGCGCGAATTCATCGCCCGTCGCCAAATAGACGAAGCCGCCATCGTTGACGTAATCGGCCATATCAATCACCGAGTAGACGCCGTTCTCTTCGGCAAAAGCCGAGGTCACCGCGAAAGCGTAGGTATTGTTCGCCGGCGTCGGCGCCAGCCACACCAGGTCATTGATGGCCGCGTCCAGCGAGCTCACCAACGAATAACCCAGTACGCGATGGCCATAAGCTTCCTGCGGGATGTCGTACCAGGGCACATCGTTGAAATAGTTGTACAGCGCGGTGCCGGTGTATTCGGCGTACATGTCGATCTCGCCATTTACCAGCGCATCGCGATTGACCTGCGTACCGCCGAGATTCGTGCGATCGACCACATCCAGCCCCGCGTCTTCCAGCGCCGCGACGATAATCTGTCCCAAAACGATCTGCTCGGTGAACTGCTTCGAGCCGACGCGGATTGGGCTATCCTGCGCGCTAGCGACCCCAAAGGCGCTGACCAGCAAGCCAGCGATCAAGAGCCATAATCCTATCTTCTTCATCCTATACCTCCTTTAGGCATGGTTTACGATACGAGCGGCAAAACTGCCTTGGCGCATTTCTTAACACCAATCGACTGCAAAGTGAAAACAATTGGGTAGTCCGCCGACTGCTCAACCAACGCGGGGTTATGATGTTGGCTGGAAAAGGCGAATGTCGACCTTGAACCGACTGATTGCAACAAATGCATAATTACTGTAACACGAATATCCAAAAGACTCAAGTCTTGTCGAAGTTCAGGCAGAGCAATCGCATCAAAACCAATTGCGTCGAAAGCCACATAACTCTACCGAGATGTGGGGGCGGCTCGCGAAAATAACCTTTTATTTGTGGGCGACTCAGCGAAACGCCCCTACCAAATCCTTGGTAATTTGGGTTTAGGATCTTGCGCCGAGAACTGAGAAAAGAATAGCAGCCAAAAAGATGCACTACCGTCATTTCGCAAGCAGCGCGTCCACCTCGGCGCGGTGGGGGGCGCTGCCAGCGGCGCCAGCTTTGGTGACGCACAGGGCGGCGGTGGCATTGGCGAAGCGCACAGCCTGCGCGAGCGATTTGCCTTCCGCCGTTCCCACGGCTAGCGCCGCGTTGAAGGCGTCGCCCGCGCCGGTCGTATCCAGCGCATCGATTGCGAAACTGGGCAGGCTGTCTGTCCGGTCGCGCGCGACGACCTGCGCGCCCCGCGCGCCCATTGTTACCACCACAATCTGTTCCGCGCGCGTCATCAGCGAGCGCGCCGCCGCCGTGACATCAGACACCGGTCGGCCGCTGAGGCTCTCCAGTTCGGTTTCGTTTGGCGTCAGATAATCCGCCAACTGGATCGTCTCCCGCGGGATGGGCGCGGCTGGCGCCGGGTTCAATATCGTCGTGACGCCAACTTGCTTCGCCACTTGCAGGGCATAAGTCACCATGTCGGTGTTGATTTCCAACTGGACGAGCAAGACATCAGCCGCGGCGATCCGCCCCCTGGCTCCGTCAATATCGCTGGGCTTCAGGCGGGCATTGGCACCCAAGACCACGACAATCATGTTTTCGCCGGCGCTATCCACGAAGATGGGCGCGACGCCAGTCGCCGTGTCTTCGTCTTGAACCACATAATCGCTGTTCACGCCCTCGGCATCCCAGATCTCGTAGGCGAGATTGGCGAAGACATCATTGCCCAGACGCCCGATGAAGGTGACGTCCGCGCCCAGGCGCGCCGCCGCCACCGCTTGATTGGAACCTTTGCCGCCGGCGCCGGTCATGAAGCTGTCGCCGTGCACCGTCTCGCCCGGACGGGGCATCCGCTGCATATAAGATACCAAATCAGCATTGAAGCTGCCCACAACTACGATTCTCGCCGCCATGCTTCTATCCTTTGTCAGACCTGTTATCCTTTTATATACTCCATTGTCTTAGATTTTTTGCTAATCGACTACTGACAAGGATAGGGTGGCGTATCGAATTCGCTTGAAATAAAGCGCAAGAAGCGCCTGGCAGCGGGAATATCGGGCGACTCACCGAGTCGCCCCTACCAAGTTCTTCGTATTTTGAATTAAGGATCTCGTATCAAGAACTGAATATAATTCCGCCCGCAAAGGCTTGTCTATTAAGGATAACCATGGCGAAACTGCAACTTGCTCTCGATGGAGATTTATCCAGCGCCCTTGCTGTGCTGGAACAGGCGCATGCCTTTGTCGATATCGTTGAGATCGGCACGCCGCTGGTCTTCCGCGAAGGCATGCGCGCCGTCGGCAAGGTTCGCGCCGCTTATCCAGGTTTGCGCTTGCTGGCCGATCTCAAGATCATGGATGCCGGCGCGGCGGAAGCCGATATCGCCTTAGGGGCCGGGGCGGATATGGTAACAGTGCTGGGCTTGGCCGGTGACGAGACCATTCAAGGCGCCCTCGCCAGCGCGGAAAAACATGGGACCCAGGTCATGATTGATATGATGGAGGTGGCGGAGCCGCCGCAGCGCGCCGCCGAGCTGATCGGGCTTGGCTGCGACTTGCTTTGCCTGCACACCGCCCACGATCAGCAGTCCAAGCGCGGCTCTCCCTGGCGGCAGCTCGCTCAACTGCGCGCGGCTTATCCCGCGCTGCATCTCGCTATCGCCGGGGGCCTAAGCCAGAAGCTGCTGCCGCAGATATTGCCGCTCCAGCCACAAATTATTGTCGTCGGCTCGGCCATCACTGCGGCGGCGGATCCAGGCTTGGCGGCGCGGTTAATTCATGAGGGGATAGGCCAGTATGGAAAGTCCTGAACTATTTGAGGCCATTCTTGCTGACCTGTCGCGTACCTTGCGGCAGGTAGACACGGCGCAGCTTGAAGATCTGAAAGAGGCTATTCTATCCGCGGATCGCGTCTTCATCGCGGGCAGGGGGCGTAGCGGTTTGCAGATGAAAGCCTTCGCCATGCGCTTGATGCACTTGGGATTGACCGTACATGTCCTTGACGATGTTACAACGCCGGCGATTGCGCGGAAGGACTTGCTGCTGGTCGGCTCGTCCTCCGGGCGCACCGCTTCGCTGCTGCGGCATGTGCAAACCGCCGGGCAGGTTGGCGCGTCAATCGCGACTCTCACCGGCAACCTGGAATCTCCCATCGCTGCCGCCGCCGAGACACTGGTTCATATCCCCGCTACCAACTTCAAAGCCGGCGCGAAAAGCGGGCAAAACTCCGTGTTGGTGATGGGATCGCTTTTCGAGCATTGCCTGGGATTAGTCTGCGACTTGCTCATCATCCGACTGAAGGATAGGCTCCAAGTAGACGAAAGCGCCATGAACGCGCGCCACGCCAATTTGGAGTAGGCTATGACTTGCGCAAGCGCGCCGAGAATGGGAGAAGTGATGGACCTGAAGAACTTGATTGAGCCTTTCAAAACCGAAATTGACTTCGCCACAGAGGCATTGTCCCCAAAGCGCAACACCCTGCAGCGCCGGCTTAGCGACATGAACCTGATGTACGCGGATGCCGATGCGGCGGCGCGCATCTTGTCCGAAGAGGGCGACCGCCTGATTTATGAAGTGCAAGGCGTCGAGCTGCCGGCGGAAGAAGGCCAGATCCCGCACTGTACGACGCGCATCTTGCCCGGGCGCGTCGGCGCCGAGTATCACATGACCAAGGGGCACTATCACGCGCGGCGCGACCAGGGCGAGGTTTATTTTGGCTTGTCCGGGCGCGGTTTTCTGCTGCTGCAAACGGATAGCGGCGCGACCAGCGAAATCGAGATGGTCGCCGGCAGCGCGGCCTACGTGCCGCCCTACTGGGCGCATCGCACGGTTAACGTCGGCGCTGAGGACTTCGTCTTCTTTTCGGCTTGGGAAGCGCGCGCCGGTCACGATTATGGCACGATTGAGCGTGATGGCTTCCGGGTGCTGGTCCTCATGCGCGATGGGCAGCCGGCGCTGATCGATAATCCGAAATTAGTTAAAGCGACGAGGTATTGAGGCTGCAAGAATTGCGAAGTTCTGTTGCGTTGTCTGCTCTGCTATAATGGCATTATCGGCTGAAAATCTGAATCTAAAGACTATGGTAGAGCAACTTGCGCTGATTCCTCAAATTACGCATAGGTTTCCCAGTACGCGCTACCAAGGCAGCAAGGCGAAGCTAGCTAATTGGATCTGGGAGAATCTTTCTCATTATCGCTTTGAAACCTGCTTAGATGCTTTTGGTGGTACGGGAACTATTGCTTATCGCCTAAAACAAGAACAGAAACAAGTGACTTATAACGATCATCTCAAGTTCAACTTTTGGATTGGCCGAGCGCTGATAGAAAATTCGCATACTCAACTTAGCGATCATGATGTGGAAAGGATACTGGCGCCGCAGGACCTTTCTTATCCTAGCATAATTGCCGACACATTCGCGGATATCTATTTTACTGATGATGAAAATCACTGGCTTGACCGAGTTATCACCAATATCCATCGAATAGGGGAGACGCATAAGAAGACACTCGCTTTTTTTGCGCTAGCTCAGTCTTGCATCATCAAACGCCCATATAATTTGTTCCACCGCCGGAATCTCTACATTCGTATGGCGGAAGTAGAACGATCCTTTGGCAATAAGACGAGTTGGGACCGGCCCTTTGAAGAGTGGTTTCGACAATTTGTTGAAGAAGCGAATAGGGCAGTATTTGATAATGGCGGAGTCCATCACGCCCTGAATCAAGACGTATTCGAAGTTGAAGGCGACTTTGACTTAGTATATTTTGATCCACCCTATATTTCCGAAAAAGGCGTCGCTGTTGATTATCGCAACTTTTATCATTTTCTGGAGGGGCTTGCAGATTATCAACATTGGCCAGCGCAAATTGATATGCGATCAAAACATCGCCGTTTGCTGCCCGAGCCTAACATTTGGACCGACAAGAACCGAATTTATCGAGCTTTTGAGCGTGTTTTTGAAAAATATGCTGACAGCATCCTGGTGGTATCCTATCGCAGTGACGGCATTCCGTCGGTATCAGAATTGGTTAATCTACTAAAAAGATTGAAATCTGAAGTTCAGATTGAAAATTATCGAAAATATCAATACGCGCTGTCAAAAAACAAAAAGTCCAGTGAAATACTATTGATTGGACGATAAATGACGTCCGAGTTTGAGCGACGGTTGCGTGGATACATACCGCGCATTCAATCAGTTCTTGCGGCAGATATTGGGGATTGGGTTGTCAAGGGATTCATAGATACGCGACGAAATATCTATACTATCTCAAACGACACCAAAGTGATCTCAAAGCTAATTGAGCTAATGCTATTCCCATTGTTTCATCAATTCGCTCAACAATATGAATACTCTTTGCATTTAACCGAGCATCAAAACTATTATCCAGATATTACATTCATTGCCTCTGACGGCAAGAAAATAGCAGTCGACTTGAAATCAACTTATCGAGTTAGCGGGTTTACGTTGGGAGCATTCACAGGATATTTTCGACAGCGCGATTCAACCAAGAACATTTCATTTCCTTACCAGGAGTATGAACATCATTACGTCCTTGGCATTATCTATTCGCGAAGCGCTGTCGAAATTGACGAGCGCAGCATATATAAACTTACAGACTTACAAAATATTCAGTCAGTCGCGCGTGATTTTGTTTTTTTGTTACAAGAAAAATGGAAACTGGCAACTGATAGACCGGGTAGCGGCAACACCAAAAACATTGGTTCAGTCAATGTCATTGATGCGCTCGTCAACGGAGAGGGAGTTTTTGCATCTGAGGGGGAAAAAGTATTTGATGATTACTGGATGAATTATCTGACATCGGATATGGCGCGTTCGATTGATTCTGTCATGCCATATACCAACCTAAGCGAATATTGGGAGTGGCGCAATCGCTAGAGAGACGGAATAACATGAACCAGCGACCCAATATCATCCTCATCATCACCGACCAGCAGCGCTACGACACCATCAACGCGCTGGGCTTCCCTTACATGGACAGTCCCAATCTCGACCGGCTGGTACGCGAAGGCGTCAGCTTCGACAACTGTCATATCACCGCGCCCTCTTGCGCGCCAGCCCGCGCCAGCCTGTTCACTGGCTACTATCCCCACGTCACGGGCATCATGCGCAACGCCGATCGCTGGGCGCGCTCTTGGGTCGAGGATTTGAACGAAGCCGGCTATCACTGCGTCAACATCGGCAAGATGCACAGCAAGCCATTTGAGGCGCCGATGGGCTTCCACCAGCGCTTCGTGGTGGAAAACAAAGACCGCTACCTGGAAGGGCGCTATTACTTCGACGAATGGGACAAGGCGCTAGCGGCGCGCGGCTTGGTCAAGCAGCAGCGAGCGCTGTATCGGCAGCGACAGGACTATCGCGAGCGCATGGGCGCTTTCACCTGGGATTTGCCCGCCGAAACGCAATCGGATAACTTCGTTGGCGGGCTGGCGCAATGGTGGCTGCGCAGCTTCCCCAAAACCGAGCCGCTCTTCCTGCAGATCGGTTTCCCCGGTCCGCACCCGCCTTATGATCCGACGCCCGCCGCCGCCGCGGAATACATCGACCGCGACCTGCCGCTGCCACAGGTGACGCAGGCGGAACTAAACGGACAGCCGCCGCCCTTCCAAGAGCTGCGCCGTCATAATATGGAAGTCGATCATGACTCGGTTGTGCATCTGGAGCAGCCGACGCGGGCGCAATTACAGCGCCTGCGCGCCTATTACGCGGCCAACGTGAGCATGATTGACAAGCAGGTCGGGCAGATCATGGCTGCGCTGGAAGAGGGAGGTTATCTGGAAAACAGCGTTGTCATCTTCACCAGCGATCATGGCGATTGCCTGGGCGATCACGGGCAGATCCAGAAGTGGACGATGTACGACATCATCACGCGCGTGCCGGCTATCTTCTGGTCGCCAGGGCGCTTCCCGGCCGGGGCGCGGGTGGATGGGCTCTGCCAGTGGATGGACATCGGCCAGACCGTGCTGGAATTGGCGGGGCTGAGCTCCCGCGAAGATATGCAGACTGTGTCGCTGCTGCGGCCCCTGCGCGGCGAAGACTGGCAGGGGCGCGATTATGTCTATGCCGAACATCCGCCCGACGGCGTCTACCACGGACCGTATATGACGATGATCCGCAGCGAGCGCTGGAAGCTGGTGCATTTTCTGCATCAGGACTACGGGCAGCTATTTGACTTGGCTGCGGATCCCGGCGAGCTCAAGAACCTCTGGGATGACGCGGAACTGGTCCATGTCAAGCGGTCGCTGCTGGATAGGCTGCTCAACTGGCGGATTGAGAGCGGCCATGCGACGCGCGATCTGTTTCAAGCGCATCGCTAAGCCTGCAAGAAGCGCTCGACATCGGCGCGGGATTTCGCGCCAGCCATGGGACCCTTGGCGCTGACGGCGAGCGCGCCGCAGGCGTTGCCCAGTTGGGCGGCTTGCGCTACTGTCTGGCCTTCCAATAGCGCGCTGATGAAACCGGCGTCAAAGCAGTCGCCGGCTCCGGTTGGGTCAATCTCCTGGACTGGGAATCCGGGGACCTCGATTCGGCCGTCGGCAGTGAAAACACTGCAGCCAGCCGCGCCGCGCGTGACGGCGATGACGCGCCCCGGCCGCCTCGTCAGCAATTGATCAATCGCTTCATCAAGCGCGCTAGACCCCGTGAGTTGAAGCAACTCAGTTTCTGTCGGCATGAGGATATCGGCGGCGGCGATGAAAGGCGCGAATGCGCCACGCGCCTGTTCGGGCGACAGCATTTCCGGGCGCAGGTTGGGATCAAAGCTAATCAGCGCGCCCGCGCCCCGCGCCATTTCCAGCCCTTGGCGGCAGACCTCAAGCGCTTTCTGGCTCATTGACAGGGTCGAGCCCATGAGATGGAAGCAGCGCAACCCCGCGAAAAGCTCGGCATCAAGCATGTCGCTGTCGAGATGCCCGCCGGCGCCCAGGCTGAAAACGAAATCGCGCGAACCGTCGGCTTTGTAAGCGACGAAGGCGACGCCGGTCGCTTGCTCCGCGCTGCGCTTCAAGCCCCTAAGGGAAAGGCCATCGGCAAGCAATTGATCGCGCAGGCAATGCCCAAAGGCGTCCTCCCCGACAGTGCCGATGGCGGCGGTCTTCATGCCCAAGCGGACGGCGCATACGGCGAAGATGAAGGGCGCGCCGCTGGGGTAGGGACCGACGAAGGGACCGGGCTGGCTCAGCGGCTGGTCGATGTCCGTGCGCATGACTTCGACCAGCGCTTCTCCGATGGTCAGGATATCCAGGGGCATGGGGCAGTCTTCAAATCAGCAATCAGTTCATTGTCGACAGGAGATGGTATGCTCGGCGCCGCTCTGTGTTTGCGAGCGCGCGAATATTCGTCACGCCTTCGCTGATCAAACGATTGATGTCCGCTTCGAGAGTGTGGTTACGTGGTCGAAAAGGTCGGACACTGTCCAGCATATAATCTACGACAAGCTCGCAAAGGGTTTCTTCTGTACGCTGCTGTAAATCTGTTTCATATCTGTGCAACCCGGCGAGCCATCGTTGTAAATGGCAAGCCTCATGTACAAGGACATGAGCCCGCCTGGCTGTGTTCGCGAAGACTTCAAAGACTCGTACATTAATTGACCTTTCCAGGGTGTTCGAGTTCCTCGACCAATAGCTCTGTCGGATCTTGAAGGGTGCTTTGATCACGTAGGCATACCACTGTGGGGTCCTGTTCCTAAGCAAATCAAGTGCTTCTTTCATCTCGACAACAAAACCGTCTGACCCCTCAATGATCACTCCATCGACAGACGAAGTTTCGGGAATAAGGCACTCACCGTCAAATAGCGCATAAACTAATTCCCCCAAGATCCAGTCCGAAGGAATCGTACAATTCCAGCCCTGGTGACAGCAGGTGTCGGCATTGGATACTGGTGTCCTCGCCCCGGGCGTCGCCTCGCATTGATTGTCACGATAGGCATAAAAACCATTTGCCCATTCCAGGTCCGTTCTGCACAGCCAACCGGCGAAGCAACAATTGTCGATGGCGCTCGTTTCACTGCTTACGGGATTCGTCGGCTGTGATGTCGTCTGTGTGGCGCATTGCCCGTTCTGATAGGCATGATAGCCGTTCGTCCAGTCGGCGTCGCTGCTGCATTGCCTGTCGACGAAACAGCAATTGTCAATTTGAGATGACACTTGAGTTTGCGCTTGCGCCTCCGACTGAGATTGAGAAGGCGCGGCGCATTGCCCGTTCTGATAGGCATGATAGCCGTTCGTCCATTCCTGATCGCTGCTGCATTGCCGATCGACGAAACAGCAGTTGTCAACCTGCGCCGCCGCCACGCGCAGAGAAAAAAGGCTGCTGTCATCGCGGCAAATAATCTCGCATTCATTGATAGGCTCCTTTATCAGATTGTCTCAAAGTAACGCTGGATGATGGTTAAGATGCCGATTGGCACAGCTTATTCCTCGAAAGGAATCTCTGGGACGCCGCCGGCGAAGGGCGCGCCGCTGGGGTAGGGGCTGGTCGATGTCCGTGCGCATGACTTCGACCAGCGCTTCGCCTATTGTGAGGATGTCTAGGGGCATGGCGGGATCTTTATTCAACCGTCAGCGTGTATGCGAATAGATATTTCGCGCACGCTCCCATTCTATTTGGACGCTGGGACCTATATCATAACCGGTTCCAAGGTTTAAGAACCAATTGATACGACCGCGGGTATAGGCTGAGGCTGTGTCGGGACTGAACTTCTGCAGCGCTTCGATTGCCACTTGATCGCAAATAGGCTCTTCCGCGATGTGCTCGATTTCAGGGCGGGTGGTACCGTAGAACCTACTGTAGTGTCGGTGAACATGACAGGTCTCGTGTACGATGATAGCGGCCGCGTAGTTTACGGTATGCCACACTGGCACATTGAAGGATTTGGCCAGCGCGCCCGGGCCAACCTTGCCGAAAGTCTCGCGGATTTTTCTAATGATGTTGGTCGTGTAGGCGTGCCACTCCGGCGCTCTGGTCTTGAGCACATGCATCGCCGCTTTATACTGGGCGATAAATTCTGGGGAACCCTCGATAATCACGCCATCGACAATCTCTTGTATGGGTTGATTGCACGTTCCGTTATTGTCCTCATACCACCATCTCCCCATGATAAAGTCAAATTCGAAAGTACAGTTCCAGCCGAGCGAGCAGCAACTGTCAACGCCGCTGTGCGAACCTGGAGGCCCCGTGCATTGTCCATTCTGGTAGGCAAGATATCCGTTCACCCACTCCTGGTCGCTTTGGCAGACCCAGCCCGCGAAGCAGCAGTTGTCTATCACATCGCTCTCAGCCGCGGGCTGCTGCGGTTGGCTCGGCTGGATCTGTGCTGGCGCGGCGCATTGCCCGTTCTGGAAGGCGAAATAGCCGTCCGTCCATTCCTGATCGCTATAGCATTGCCGATCAACGAAACAGCAGTTGTCAACTTGCGCCGCTGCCACAGCGCAGAGAAAAAAGGCTGCTGTCAGGGTGGCGAATAATCGCGCTTTCATTAATAGATTCCTTAATCAAGTTGCTCTTGAGTAACCTTGCCTGATGCACGAGATGTCAATCGGCATAGCTCAATCTTCGAAAGGAATCTCCGGGACGCCGCCGGCGAAGGGCGCGTCGGGTCGTTCGTAGTCGCCCATGATGGCGCGGCGCAGCGGCGGAGCCTCCGCCATAAAAGCCGCATCGGAGGCGAAGCGATCGGCGCGGCGCATCCAGGGCGGGCTGTAGATGTAGTGCATGTTGTAACGATCGAAGTCCTCATCGTTGGGCATGGGCGAGTGCCAGACGCCGTTATGGAAGATCAGGACGGTACCCGCCTTGCAGAGCACATTGTGCTGGATGGGCGAGACCTCCACTTCTCGGCGCTTGTCCTGTGGCAGCGGGTAGGGGCAGCGGTGGCTGCCGGGGAGCAGCATCATGTTGCCCATGTACTCGCGCGATTGGTCGGTCAAGCTGAAGCTGGCGCGCAACTGCAGCAGTGGCACGGGATGAGCGACTTTTTCGAAACCGTAGGACCCAGAGCCATCCTGGTGCCAGCCGACGATGCTGCCCCTGGCTGCCAGCCGAGCGCACCAGCCCGATTGCATGACGAACTTATCGCCATAGAGTCCGCGAATCTTGGGCAAGACAGCCGGGTGTTCGATGAGGCGAGCGAGGGCGGGTTCACTTTCATAGGCGTTGCCGAGCGGGCTGAACACGTCGGTTGTCTCGGCATGGATGCGCTGGGAAGCGGCCAGGGCTTCGGCAATTTCGCTCTGGCTGAGGACGTCTTCGATGATGATGTAGCCGTAACATTCGAACATGAAGCGTTCGTCTTCGGTCATGGGTCCGGGTTGGGCAAGCGGGATCATGAGCAGGTCTCCTGGTTAGTTGGCATAGCGTAATGATAGACCTGCGCGGATGAATTCGCCAATCTGATGCAATAATCTGTATGCTGTTGTCGAGAGCCAACAGGGCTTGTAGGGGCGGTTTATCAAATCGCCCGAAATCGCTTGGAACTGTTGGACGCGCAGCTTCAGCCCTTGAGCGAGCCGGACAGCAGCCCGCTGATGATGAAGCGCTGGAAGATCAAAGCGAAGGCAATCGGCGGGATGACCGAAATCACGCCAGCCGTGATGATGCTGACGAAGCTGACATCGACATCGGTGGCGAAGAGGGAGACGACGACAGTGCTGGTATAGGAACTTGGCGATTCCGACAAGAGCAAGGCAAAGAGAAACTCGCCCCAGGTGAGCAGGAAAGCGAGGATGGCGGCGGAGGTCAAGCCGGGCAGGGAAAGCGGCAAGATGATCTTGTGCACGACTTGCAGGCGGCTGCAGCCGTCGATGCGGCCCGCGTCTTCCAGCTCCATGGGGATGCTTTTGAAATAGGATTGCAGCAGCCAAATGACGTATGGCAGGATGAATGACAGGTTGATGAAGACCAAGGAAACGATTTTGTCGCTCATGCCGATCTGCTTGGCGACCAGCACAATGGGAATTGCCAGCGAGAGCGCGGGGATCAGGCGGCTGGCGAGGATGCCAAAGAGCAGGGTGCTGCGGCCGCGGAAGTCCAGGCGCGCCAGCGGATAAGCCGCATAAGCGCCAGCCATGACAGCGATCACGGCGACGCTGCCAGCCACGAAGAAGCTGTTGGCGAAGGAGCGCAGGAAGATGCGCGATTGATAGGGCACGCCCGAATCTTCGCCCAAGATAGCGCCCTCGAAGATCTCGCGGTAGCTATCGAGCACGATGGGGTTGGGCAGCCATTGCGGCGGGCGGTTCAGCAGTTGACGCTCGTACTGGAAGCTGGAGCTGACCAGCCAGAGAAAAGGTCCAACCGTGCCCAGCAATACGATGGCCGCGCCGATATAAATGACGGCGAGGCGGAGGCGCGCGCGCGTTTTCATTATCGCTCCACCCCCTTGTCCAGGAAGACATAGAAGAGGATGGCCAGCGCCAGTGTAATCGCGCCTAGCAACATGGCGATGGAGCTGCCCGCGCCGAAATCGAGCTTGCGGAAGGTCTCGGTATAGATCGTCCAGCCCAGCACATTGGTGGCGTCGGCGGGTCCGCCGGCGGTCAGCACGAAGATGATATCGAAGACTTTCAGGGCGAAGATCATCTCGAAGATGATGACGATACTTAGCATGGGGCGCAGCAGGGGCAGGGTGATTTGGGTGAAGCGCTGCCATAAACCCGCGCCATCGACGATGGCGGATTCGTAGATATCGCTGGGAATGGTCTGCAAGCCGGAAAGCAAGAGCAAAGTCGCCAGCGGAATATGGATCCAGGAATAGGCGATGACCAGCCAGATCATGACGCTGGGCATGCTGCCCAGCACATTCTGGTATTCGGTGATGATGCCGAGCTCGAAGAAGACGGCGTTCACCAAGCCATATTGCGGATTGAGCAGCCACTTCCAGAGCAGGGCGTTGACGACGGAGGGAATCGCCCAGGGAACGAGCAGTAGCGCGCGCACGATGCCGCGCCCGGGGAACTTCTCATTGAGCAGGAGCGCGATGAGCAAAGAGACGATGATAATGACCAGGACGGCCCCGATTGCGAAAGTGAAGGTGGTGCGCAGGGGTTCCCAGAAATCACTGTCGGTGAGCCAGTCGGTGTAGTTCTCCAAGCCGATGAAGCGTTCGCGCCCGGGGCGCTTCAGGTTCCAGTTGTGCAGGCTGAGGAAGACGGCTATGCCGAAGGGGACGAGGATGGTGGCGGCGATGATCAAGACGGCAGGCGCGCTGAAGAAGACCGCAAGCATGCCCTGGGACATTTCTTTGCGTGACGTGGCGATTCTGGATTGCATCGTGTACCCCCACCCTACGCTCCCTCCCCCATAAAGAGGGAGGGACTTTATTTGCCCCGGTTCACCCGCCCTTTGCTCCCCTTCCCTCCTTGTGGGGGAAGGGGCTGGGGGATGGGGGCCCGGGCTGAAAATGCTTAGTAGCCCCAGTCTTCTTTCAGTTCGAGCCATTCTTCGGCTAGCTCATTCAGGACTTCGCCTTTGTCAGCGTCGCCTAGGATGGCGGCTTGCAGCGGACCCCAACTGCCGATCTCCCAATCAGAGAAGAAAGGCACAAAGCGATAGGGGCGAGAGATGGCGTATTCGGATTGCTCGCTGAGCAGGTCGGGATCGATCCAGCCGGAGATGGAGTTGCGCACTTCTTCATCTTCATAGAGCGGGGCGGGGGAGAAGCCCAAGCCGAATTCCAGCGCCCAGCGTTTTGGCACGAAATACACGCCGGTGGCGTCTTTGCCGCCGAGGAATTGCACAAGTTGCCAAGCGGCTTCTTTATCTTGGGCGTTGTTGGTGATGGAGTAGAGGCGCACATAACCCCAGGTGCCGCTGCGGACTTCGTCGGTGCCTGGCACAAGGGCGTTCTTGATATCGCCGGCGGCATTGGATTGTTCGGGATCGTTCATGGCTTTGAGCGTGTAGTCGGTGGTGGTCATGAAGGAGGTGGTGCCAGCCGCCATGAGCAGGGTGCCGTCGTCGTCGGTGATCGAGGCTGGGTCGATCAGACCGGCGTCAAGCCCTTCGGTCAACCAATCCAAGGCTTCCCAAGCCGCGCTGCCCTCTTCGTGGAAGAGCGGGTTGAAGTCGTCATCGAAGAGTTTGCCGCCGCGCGAGGCAGTGAGCGTTTCCCATTCGCGCAGGAGGTAGTTTTCGCCGCTGCGCAACTGCATCAGGATGGGGTAATCGACGACGCCAGCGTCTTTAATCATTTGAGCCTGTTCGAGCATTTCGTCCCAGGTTGCGGGCGGACCGTCGACGCCGGCCGCTTCCAGGTGAGCGGCATTGTAAGCCATGGTCTGAACGCCGGAGTAATAGGGCAAGCCATAAACTTCGCCTTCATAAGACATCTGCTCGATGATGCCCGCAGGCAGGTCCGCCAGCAGCTCATCGGCGCCGGGCATGCCCGTTATCGGCAAGATCCAGCCGGCAGCCGCCCATTCCGCCAGGTAGCTGTCGCGGACGTAGGCGACATCAAATTCGGTGCCAGCCACAAAACTGGCGACCATCTTGTCGCGGTATTCGTTGCTGGGGAAAGGCAAGAAGGCGGCGTCGTGGCCCGACTGATCGGTGAAGCGGCCCAGGTTCTCGGTGACGACATCGACTTCGTAGGGCCAGCCGGTGAGCTTAAGCCCGTCATCCTGCGCTAGGGCGGTGGACGCCAGCAGCAGGATGATAAGGGAAAGCAACGCGAACAATTTGACTGAACGTAGCATTTTTACACCTCGTATCTATGCAATAGGTTTGCGGAATTGAGCATCATCCATCGCTTATCGGCGCCTCCATTCCTTAACTCGTCCTTCTTAAGGGCATGAGAAAAGCCAGCATTTCCGCGATGACGCAGTTCCGCTTCCCTTGCTCAGGATAAACGCGGCAAGACGCGCCTGGCAAGAGCCTTTGTTGATGCGAAGGGTCATCGTCTGATATATTTGAACTTGCCCTTTTCCAGTTTAAGGGGAAAGAACTGGCGGATTCCTGCCAAAACACTGCCATGACAGGCGGCAAAATGGCGCTGACGACCTATCCAGAAGACTTTGAAGACAATATCCGCGATCTGCTGGTCAACTTGTACGACTATCTCAAGTTGATCGATAATCCGGTGGCGCGGCAATTGGCTGCGGGCTCGCCGGGCGGCGATCGCGCGCAGACGGCGCGGCAACTGGTTTTGACCGCGATTGAAGATATGCAGTCAGAGACAAGCGCCCAGCTGGCATCGCGGCAGAACCGGCTCTATCATATTTTGCTCTTGCGCTATGTGGAGGAGCAGCCGACGAACGAAATACTCAGCCAATTGGCTTTGAGCGAGCGGCAATACTATCGGGAGCATCAGCGGGCGATCCAGACCATCAGCCGTATCATCTGGGACCGGCATTATGCCGACGCCGCCTTGCCGCCGGACGCGCCGTCGAGCTTGATCCAAGAACTGGATTATCTGCAGTTCGCTGCCCGCAACCAAGCATTTGATCCGACGGAAGTGATCTTGTCGGCGATCCAGGCGACCCGGGTGATTGCGCGGCAAAAAAGCCTGTCCTTGAGCCTGGAGGAAGCTCGGGACGAGATTGCGCTGCATGCCGCGCTGCCGGTTTTCCGCCAATTTTTCATCTTGATCCTGAATCGATTAATCGAATCGACGAGCAAGGGCGGCATGATCAAAATCGCTTTGCGCGCCCGCGCGGGCGAGCCGTCCATTGAGTTTTGGAGCGACGACCCGCTGCCGGACTATGCGGCTTTCCTGGACGCTATGGGAACAGAGGCGACCTTCCGCGAGTTGAAAAAACGGCTGAATGCCGATTTCCGCTTGAGCGTGGACGGTGAAGGACCCGCGCGAATTATTTTGCGCTTTGACCAGGCAGTTCACAAGATTCTGATCGTGGATGACAATCCTGATACCATCAGTCTCTTCAAGCGCTACCTAGCGAACTTGCCCTATCAGCTCTTGTCCGCCCAAAACGAGAAAGATGCGCTCGCGATCGCGCGGCAGACGCCGCTGGCCTGCATCATCCTGGACATCATGCTGCCCGAAAAGGACGGCTGGCAGCTCTTGCAAACCTACAAGAACCATCCCCTGACCGAGCGTATCCCGGTGTTGATTTGCTCGGTGCTGGAAATGGAAGACCTGGCGGCCTCCCTGGGCGCCGACGGCTATATCAAGAAGCCGCCATCGCGCGATGAGTTCCTGGCGGTCTTGCGGGAATGGACGGACTAGGCTCGTCCGCTCGCGCGCCTTAGTTATTTATCAGCAAGCCCGGTTGCCGCTCAAAGGAATAGAGACTGCGCGGGCGCATCAAAGTGACGGCGCGCTCGTAGCCGCCCAAGGCGCCGCGCGCTTCGCCCAGCGCCTTGTAATAGTCCCAATAGCGGAAGCTGGAATAGCTTTCGCGCATGAGGGCATGTGTCTTCAAAAGGGCGAGATAATCGTCAAAGACGTCGCTGACGTCCAGGTAGATGTCGGCATGGTAGCCTTCCATATCTTCCCAGTTTTCAGAAAAGAGCAGGGCTTGCGGCGAGTGGGCGGGGTATTCACGCTCGAATGCGGGCAAGCCAGCGCGGAAGAGCGCAGCCGTGACGACGTCGTGGGTATTGTTGTGGTCGATATGGAAGCTGCCTTTCCAGTGCGTGATGATGACCGTCGGCTGATATTTGCGAATCAGATCAGCCATGATCCAGATTGATTCGTCGTTGACGGGCAGCTCGCCATCGCCGTAGGGCATCAGTTCCATATTTGCGCCAATGAACTCGGCCGAGGCATGGGCGTCGGCCAGGCGCATTTTGAGATAGTCCTGGGCGCTGAGCCTGGGATGCCCTTTTTCGCCGGTGGTGGCGTGCACGATGCTGATATCCCAGCCGGCTTTCTTGTGCTTGAGCATGACGGCGCCCGCCATGTTTTCGGCATCGGAAATATGCCCGCCTACGACCATCAAATGTCCAGCCATTATTTTCTCCTTGGTTCAATTTCAGAGGCTCTTGCGCATCACGGCGAATTCGCGGCGGCGCTTGAAGTTTGCCAGCGAATACAAACGAGCGGCTTCTTCGTCCGTCCAGAGGAAGTAAGCGTAAAAGACCTGCTTGGCGCTCATTATCTCCAGACATTTGAAGAGCAGCATGCGGCCAATGCCGCGATTGCGACAATCGGGCCGGACGCCGAACGGTCCAAACCGTTCGTTGCGCTGCTGACAGAAGCCCACGACCTCGCCTTTTTCGCGCGCGATGAGAAAGCAGATGCGATGCGGGCTATCGCCAAAATATTCCAGCAGGTAGCTCTGCGCGAAGCGGAACCAGTCCCAGCCGAAATGTTCAATGAGAAATGGCGTCAGGTCGGGGATATCAGCTGGCTCGATAAGACGAATGATCAAGCCGTCTTCCGCTTTGGCGTCTTCAATCCGCGCTTGGATCTGCGGCGGAACCTGAAAATCAGTCAGGTCAGCGCCCATGCTGATAGCCTGATAGAGCGTTACGAAGCCCATGCGCTCTTGCAAGAAACGGATCGTATCCGGATATGCGCGGGTGTCGATGCCGGGCACGAAGTAATTCGGCACATAAGGCGAGATGTCGACGATTTTGCGCTGCTGCGCGCGCAGTTTGCTGATGACGGTATCGAATAAGGCGCTGCCGATGCCTTGTCGGCGATAAGCGGGATGAACGCCGAAGGCGGTGATCCAGGCTTCGGCTTCGTCCAGGCCTTGCAGAAAATAGGGAACTTGGCGGGTCAGGCACAGGACAAATCCCACGACGCGCCCGTCGACGATGGCGACCGGCAGATTGTCGGGATGAAAATTGGGATCAAGCAAGACCTGCGTGCGAAACAGCTCTTCGCTGATGCGATCATGAGTCATGGCGCGCCACCAAACATCAAGCAGTTCCGCTTCGTCGCGTCCTTGATAGGGTCGAATACGCATGGCTAAAGTCTATCCTTTCAATCCTGTGAGCGCGATGCCCTTGATGAAATAACGCTGCAAGAAGACAAAGAGCAGCAGCATCGGCAGTACTGCGACGGCGGTGCCCGCCATCAGCAGGTTGGTATTGTCGGCGTAGAGGCTGCGCAGCGAGTTGATGCCCAAGGGCAGGGTGAAGAGTTCGCGGCTGTTAAGCACCAGCAGGGGCCACAAGAAGTTGTTCCAAGCGCCGATGAAGGCGAAGGTGCCCAGGGTCGCCAAGGCCGGCTTGACCAGCGGCATGACGATGCGCCAGTAGATCATGGGTTCGGAAGCGCCGTCGATGCGCGCGGCGTCGATCAATTCGTCGGGGACGGTTACCATGAATTGGCGCATGAGGAAGATGCCATAAGCCGAGGTGAGCCCCGGCGCGACTAGACCCTGATAGGTATCGATCCAGCCCAGTTGGCGCACGATGAAGAAGACTGGTATCAGCGTGACGAAGAAGGGAATCATCATGGTGGCAAGTATCAAGTAAAAGAGCAGTTCGCGACCAGGGAAGCGATATTTGGCGAAGGCAAAGCCAGCCAGCGAGCTGCTGAGCAAGACGCCAAGAACGATGATGCCGGAGGTGAACAGGCTGTTGAAATAGAGCCGACCGATGGGAATTGATTCCGCCAGCTCGCTATAGTTGTTGAACTGGGGCGTAGCGGGCAGCCAGACCGGCGGCCGCATCTGGATTTCGCCAGCGGTCATCAACGAGGCGATAATCATCCAGATGAAGGGAAAGACCATGAGAAAAGCGCCGGCAACCAGCACAAGATACTTTAGCGCGCTGCCGGCGCTTTGGCGCAAGCTCTTTTCGTCCCTGCTCATGAGCGCCGTCACTCCTGATAAGCGCGATCGCGCAAGAGCCGCACCTGCATGACTGTGATCAGCATGATGATGGCGAAAAGGATGAAAGCCATGGCGGAGGCTCTCCCCATGCGCGAGAATTTGAAGGCGGTGTTGTACATGTGCAGGACGACGGTCATGGAACTGTTGGCCGGCGCGCCGCCGGTGGTCGCGAATACCAGATCGAAGACCTGCAGCGCGCCGATGGTATTGGTAACCACTACAAAGAGCATCACCGGGCGCAGCAAGGGCAGCGTGATGAAAATAAACTCCTGCCAGTTGCCAGCGCCATCGACTTGGGCGGCATCGTAATAGTCCTGCGGGATCCCCTGCAAGCCCGCCAGAAAAATGACGATATAGTATCCCACATATTGATAGATGGCGATAAATATGAGCGTCATCAGCGCTTGATCGGGTCCGCTGAGAAAGGGCTGACGCGGCAAGCCCAAAGCGGTGATGATGTGGTTCACGACGCCGTAGTTGCGGTCGAAAATGAAGGAGAACATGACAGCCAATGCCAGCGGCGCGGTGATGACCGGCATGAAATAGAGCACGCGCCAGACCGCGCGCCCGCGGATGCGGCTGTTAAGCAGCAGGGCGAAACCCAATCCCAGTATGCAATTGGCGCCGACGCCACCGATGGCAAAGAGGAATGTATTGCCCAATGCCTTGATGAAGACGGTGTCCCGGGTCAGCAAGAAGACGTAATTCTGCAAGCCGCGCCAGGGCATCTCGCTGACCGGCGAAAGCATGTCCCAGCGGTGCAGGCTGACCCAGCCGGAGAACAGAATGGGACCAGCCAGGAATACCAGCAAGGCGATGATGGGCGCGGCGATGAAGACATAAGCCCAGAGCATGCGTCGGCGCAGGACCGCGCTTTTGGGAATATCGGGCAGCCACCAGGCTGACTTCATTGCAGAAGATGACATCAGATGGCTTGCCTAATCCCCCTCTTCAAAACGATGAAGAGGGGGACAGCAGGGTTGCAATAGGTTCATGAGTTGATTGGAGCGCAAGGATCCGATGCAAGATAGTAACGCGATGGGCTACTCCTCAGCCATCATGCGCTGTTCTTCCAGGATGGCGTTGGCTTGCTGTTCTACCGAAGCCAGAGCGTCTTCCGGCGTCGTCATGCCGGCCAGAACCGCTTCAATCTCAACTTGCAGCAGGGTCTTGATCTCCTGACCGCCGGCGACGATTTGTTCGGGCCGCGCGTAAGCCGAGGCATCGACAAAGGCTGAGACATAGTGATCGCTCATGGATTCGGCGAAGGCGGCTTGATCATGATCGAAGCTGGGAATCGCGCCCAGGGCGTTGACGAGGAAATCGCCAATGGCTGAGCCTCCGCCTTCGTTGTGTTCGGCATTCATCCACTGGACGAAATCCCAAGCGGCTACTTTGTTGGACGAACTGGAATCGACGGCGAAGAGCCAGGTATAGGCGATGCTGGACGGCGCGTCGCCGCTGGGACCCACGGGAATCTCGGCTACGCGGACTTCGCTTTCGAAGTCGACGCCTTCAGCCGCGCGCAATGTCGCCCGCCACCAAGGCGCCATGATAACCATGCCGACTGTGCCGCTGGGGAAATTGCCCAAACCGTTGATGCTGGGATCGGCGCCGCCGCTGGCCACCAGATCCGCATAAAGTTGCAGCGTCTCGATGCCCTGCGGGCTGTTGAACTCGGCCACCGTGCGGTCTGCGCTGAGGTATTCGCCGCCGTTGGAAAAGAGCAAGGCGCTGAAGGGATGCACGATACCGGAATCCCAACCGGGCATGACGCCCAAGCCGACTTGGCTGATGGCGCCGGTGTCATCAACTTGCGTGATGGCGGCGGCGATTTCTTTAAGTTCGTCCCAATTGGCTGGCGGCGCGTCATAACCGGCTTCAGCCAGCAGGCGCTTGTTATAGACCAGCAAGTAGGGATTGACCTCGGTGGGATAACCCCAGGTCTGGCCATCGGAGGTGCTGACGGCGTCAATCGTGCCTTGGGCGACGTTGTCGTTGATGAAGTCCAGCGCGTCCTGTGGCGGCTCGGCCAGGACCCCGCTATTGACGAAGTCGGGCAGCCAGAGATGGTAGAAATGATAGACATCGGCGCTGATGCCGGCCGTGCGGCCCGTGATGATCTTGGTGCGCAGCTCGCCGAAATCGACGGTGACCAGTTCAATGGCGACATCGGGATTGCTTTCCATGTAGGCGTCGATGATGGCTTGCTGCGCCGCCAGCTGATCCTCGGTGCCCCAGTGCGTCAGCATGGTCAGGGTGGTGTCTTGCGCCATTGTCGCGGCGCCAAATGTTAGTATCAGCGCAAGACTCAAGAATACAAGAACAGATCTTTTAATTGACATCAAATCCTCCTTATTTTCGATATTTAACTGACGGTCAAACACCAGTTACAGCATCTAGTATAGCAAATAATTCTGGCGCGCCTGCAAAAAGGCCTCGGTTTCGGGCTGCCAGGAAGCGATTATCTCGTCAATCGGCGTTCGCGCCTCCAGGTCTTCGCGCACAGCAGTCCCGCCGCAGAGCAAATCAATCGGCGCTTTTGACCCGACCGCCCAGGGCGCGCGCCAGGCGAAGTCCTGCGGATAATTCGCCATCAGCGCTCCCAGCAAATGCAGGATCATCGTGACGGGCTGGAAGATTTCCCGGTCGGTCACGCAGATGTGTATGCCCGCGCATAACTCGCCCTGGTATTTGCTAAAGGTCGGCACGAAGTAAACGGGCCGAAAGCGCGCGCCCTCCAGTTCCAACTCGTTTAGTTGATCGGCCAGGCGCAGGGCATCGATCCAGGGCGCGCCGATGTATTCGAAGGGCTTAGTGCTGCCGCGGCCCTCTGACAGGTTTGTGCCTTCAATCAAGCAGGTACCGGGATAAAGGGTCATGGCGTCCAGCGTGGGCAGGTTGGGCGATGAGGGCACGAAGGGCAAGCCAGTGTCATCGAACCACATGTCGCGCGTCCAGCCAGCCAGCGCTATCACCGTCAGATCACAGTTGATGCCATATTCGGTATTTGCCAGTCGCGCCATTTCGCCGATGGTCATGCCATAGCGGATGGGCATGGGATAAGGTCCCACAAAGGAGGCGAAATCGGCATCCAGCATCGGTCCTTCGACGCGGGCGCCGGTTATGGGCGCGGGTCGATCGAGCAAGATGACCTGGCAGCCCGCCGCGGCCGCGGCTTCCATGACATAGAGCGCGGTCGCCAAAAATGTATAAAAGCGCAGGCCGCCGTCTTGCAAGTCGATGATGATGGCGTCGATGCCGCGCAGCATATCGGGGCTGGGGCGGCGACTGTCGCCATACAGGCTGTGGACGGGCAGACCGGTCAAGGCATCCTGATAGGTCTTTACAGGAACGCCGGCTTGGGCCTCGCCGCGCAGCCCGTGTTCGGGACCAAAAAGCGCGACCAGGTCCAGGGCGGCATGTCGATACAGGCGCTCGACGCTGCTGCGCAATGCGCTGTCGACGCTGCTGGGGCAAGCCACAAGCCCCAGTCGCAGCCCAGCCAAACTGTCGGCGGTCTTTTCCAGAAAGACTTCCAAGCCCAATCGAAAGGTCATCGAATCTTGCTCCCTCCATTTAAGGACCGGGCGGACCCGCCCGGCGTCGGCCTCAGCCCCAGATTCGCCGCTTGCGGGATGCTGTCGATAAGCGCCTGGACGCTGCCGAGCAATTCGATCGGTGAATAGCCGCCCTTGCGCGCCAGTGTTATATCGCCGTATATGTTTGGCGTGATTGATTCGCTGGCGCCCTTGGCTGATATCAGAATGACGGGGATATCACATAGCTTGGGCGCGCCGCGCATGGCTTCGATCACGGCGAATCCGTCCATGCCGGGCATCAGCACATCAAGCATCAGCAGATCGGGCGGTTCGCGTTCCATCATGGCGATGCCGTCGGCGCCGCCATAAGCCGCGCGCACGCGGTAACGCTCATCGAGGCTGCGCAGCGTCTGGGTGAAGAGGCGCACGATGTCGCGGTTATCGTCGATGATCATGATTGAACGCGCCGCTTCGCCGTAGCGCGCCAGCGCTTTCCGCAGCATTTCGCGGGAAACCGGCTTGACCAGATAATCGCTGACGCCGCGCTGTCGGATGGCTGCGCGGCCGCTGGGCATGGGCAAAGTGATTACGTTCAGCGCAAGATCAAGCGCGTCGATGCGCTTTTGCAAGCGTTGATAAGGGTGATCCCGCGCCAGCAGCAGCAGGTCCGGCTCAAACTCGGCGATGTTTCGCAATGCCTGGGCTTCGCTATTGCAGGCGACGACATGATGCGCCTTCAGATAGCGCGTGAAAAATGTCGTGATCGCTTCATCGTCGTCCACGACCAGGACGCGCTTTTCAGCGCTGCTTGCCTTGCTGGGCTGGTCCCAGATAGACATCTGGGAGACCAGGTTGCTGGTGGTCGGCAGCGAGAAGGAAAAGCGGCTGCCCTCGCCCGCGACGCCGGCGCTGCTGGCGCTCATTTCTCCGCCGTGCAAGCGAATGAGTTCGCGGCTGAGCGACAGCCCCAAGCCGGAGCCCTTGTCGAGGAACGGCGCGCCGCCCTCGACTTGATAGAACTCCTCGAAGACGCGCTTAATATCGGCGCCGCTCAAACCGATGCCGGTATCAATGACGCTGGTGACAACTTGGCCAGCTTCGACTGTTACGGCAATTGTGATGCCGCCTTGGCTGGTGAAGCGCGTGGCGTTGACCAGCAGATTCAGCAATATCTGGCGGATGCGGACGGGATCGAACCAAAGGTCCGGCAAGTCGTCGGGGATATCCAGTTGAAAATCCAGCCCCTTTTTCTCGATCAAATCCGCGACCATATTGGCGGCTTCGCGCGCGCAGTCGCCCAAGCTGGCTTTCTGTTTGACGATAGCCAGGTGCCGCGCTTCCAGTTGGGAGATATCGAGCACGTCGTCGATGAGGTTTTGCAGGTGTTTGGCGTTGCGATAGACGGCGTGGACATCGGCGCGATAGCTGGACGGCAGCGGCTGATCGTAGAGTTCCGGCGCCAGGATCATCACTTCGCTAAAGCCAACGATGAGGTTGATGGGCGTGCGCAGCTCGTGGCTGACGTTGGCCGCGAAACGCGCTTTGAGTTGGCGGGATTCCTCTGCTTGTTCAAAGGCGATTTCCAATTTCTTGTTGGTGACGCGCAGGCGTTCTTGCGTTTCCTGCAACTGCTTGGTAATCAGCACCAGTTTGGCGCGGCTTTCGCGGGCGGCGCGCATTTGCTCGGCCGCATAGTCCTGAAAGCCCTGGCTGATTTCCAACTCTTTAACGAAGTAGCGCTTGAAGGCGCCGACAATCGCCAGCTGCAGCGTCATCAAGACCAGCAGGAAAAGGGCATGTTGGCTGGGCGCGAAAGCCAGGATGAAGAGCGTGTTGGCGGCCAGCGACAGCGCGATCCAGGGCAGAGGCAGCAAGATGACGGCGATGATCAGGCTGGCCGGTATCAGGTATAAAACAGGCGCGTAACTGCTGGCGATATAGATCTGCGTGGCGATGAGCGCGATGCAAAAGACGAAGAAGGTACAGGCGAAGTTGAAGCTGCGCGATTTGATGAAAAAGCAGAGGCCGCAGATGGCGATCATGATGACGGCGTCGAACATGATGATGTTGGGCAAGCTGCCGGGCAACAGGTCGCCCAGCGCGATGAAAGCCCACAACGCCAAGCTCGCCAGCGCCAGCGCAATGTTAAAGAAGGCTTCTCTCATCTCGTTTTTCTGGGAGCTGCTGATTTGCTTCATGCTGTTTTTCCACTTCGCTGGACCTGTCTTTGTGGCGCTATATACTTTAGGTGTTACGTTTCATATATTAGTACAGCTAGGCTGCGCGAGCTTGCTTTTGCTCAATTCGAGAAGTGGTCGCCCGGGAGCGCTCGCGTTTCGCATCAATCTAAAATAGAGGGGTGAATTTCGAGCGGCAAAGGGATTTCCTGCGGTGACTTTGACGGCGAGCTTGTCAGTATTTTGAGTGTTTATTGTGAGCCAGCGATTGAAAATATGCCTTCAATATGTATGTAGACATAAAAATATCCGTAAGATCTATCTAATCCACTTGCTTCTGTTGCCGCTTTAAAAGCGATTCCCCTGCGGCTACTCCGATTCGGCCGGGTGATTGGGACCAATCCAGGTCGTTTCCGAGGTCTCGGCGGGTTCGATATCCAGGTTGACGACGATGGCTTCTTGATCGCTGCGGACGAGGATGCACATCAGCGGCTCGTCTGGACGCGCGTTGATTTCCTGGTGAGGCACATAGGGCGGCACGAAGATGAAATCGCCGGCCTCGGCTTCGGCGACATATTCCAGCTTGTCTCCCCAGCGCATGCGCGCGCGCCCGCTGACGACGTAGATGACACTTTCCAATTCGCCATGGTGATGGGCGCCGGTTTTGGCGTCGGGTTCGATATTGACGGTACCAGCCCAGAGTTTCTCCGCGCCGGCTTTGGCTTGGTTGATGGCGGCGGCGCGCGTCATGCCAGGTGTTTGCGGGGTATTGGCGTCGAGCTCATCGCTGCGGACGATGCGGACGCCATTTTCGCGCCAGTTGTTCATGGTTGGACGCTCCTTTTGTTGCGGGGATTTTACCACAGGGGGTGATTTTCACCACAATGACAGGAAAAGCGGGCAGTGTATCGAATTCGGTTGAATTGAATTACAAGATCTTGACAACGGGTAGGGGCGATTCGATGAATCGCCCGACGAGTAGAAAATGAATAAATATTGGGCGACTCACCGAGTCGCCCCTACCAATTCCTTCATATTTTGCAGCAAGAGATTTCACGGCGAAAACTGAAAAAAGAATTTCAACCGAAAAGGATACACTACCAAAAAGCGCGAAGACAGCCTGTGCGACCGGGCTGAATTCGAGAATCGCGGCGGGTTTCCGCTTTAGAAAAACCCACGCCGCTGGAAGCGCTCTTCTTTCCAGAAGTCGCCATCATTGTGATAGCCGCCTTGCTCCCAGAAACCGGGTTTATCAATTGGGCTGAATTCGAGCGCGCGCAGGAACTTGGCGCTCTTCCAGAAATAGCGCTTCGGCACCACCGTGCGCAAGGGACCGCCGTGTTCCATGAGCTCGGGTTCGTGCAGGAACTTGCCTTCGTATTTGTAAGCCAGCATGACATCGTCATCGTCCATGATGTCGAGCGGCAGATTGGTGGTATAGCCGTATTCGCAATGGGCGATGACGTGGCGCGCCGCCGGTTTCAAGTCCAGCTCGCGCAAGAAGTCTTTGAACATCACGCCTTCCCAGCTGGTATCGAACTTGCTCCAACGCGTGACGCAGTGGATATCCACTGTCATCCGGCCTGTCGGCAGCTGCAGAAACTCGTCCCAGGTCCAGCGCTTTTCCACAGCGACCTCGCCGAAGACGCGCAAGTCCCAGCTTGCGGGGTCGAATTTGGGCGTCGGCCCATAGGTCAGCACCGGGAACTTCTCGGTCAGCGATTGCCCATTTGGCAGCCGTCCCGCGGCGCGCATCTCTTTTTCTTTTTCGCGTCGGTTCAGGAATCGCATGATGTCTCCGCTGATAGGCTTGCCACGCTTGGATATCCCCCTGTCCTTGAGGTCTCGCTCAAGCGGACGTGATAGCTGGTAACGAGGGCGAGATCAAAAAACGCTCACACCGCCAATTGCAAGATCGTGCGCAGCAGCACATTGGCGCCGACCTCGACATGCCGCCACTCGGTGAATTCTTTGGGATTATGACTGATGCCATCGACCGAGGGCAAGAAGATCATGCCAGCCGGAACCATCTGGTTCATGATCTGCGCGTTGTGCCCGCTGTAACTGGCGATGGTCATGTAACTGACTTTTTCCAGGCGGCAGGCTTGCTCGAAATGATGCACCAGATCCGGCGACATCCGCTCGGCTTCGCGGCGCAAGACCCGGTCCACCCCCACCGACAAGCGATAACTCTTGGCGCAGTCTTGCGTCAGGCGGATCAAGCGCGCTTCCATCTCGGTCAGCATCGCCGTATCGGGATGGCGGAACTCGACGCGCAAGGACGCTTCGGCCGGCACGACGTTAAATGTATCCGGCTTGACGCTGACATGCCCGCAATTGATCACGCCTTCGGGGTACTCCTCGGTGATCAGCTTGTGTGCCAAAATAATGAAGGCCGCCGCCCCTTGCAAGGCGTCGCGGCGTTCTTCCGCTGTGGTGGTGCCGGCATGCGCCGCTTCACCGTAAAAGGTCACGTTATAGGTGCTGCGCCCGACGATCCTGTCCACAATCCCTAGTTCGGCGCCTTGCTCGTGCAGGCTGCTGCTTTGCTCGATATGCACCTCGAGGTAGCTCATGATATCGTCCGGGTTGCGCTGGGCGCGCTGGATCTCGTCCGGGCGGATGCCCGCGCGATAGAGCGCGGCGCGGAAGGCGCCGTTGGCTTGCAAAGAGTCGTTGAGATCATCGGCAGTTAGATTGCCTATGATCGCGTTGCTGCCGAAGAGCGAATGCCAGGTGCCCTCTTCATCGGTGAAGTTGATGGCTTCCAGGTGATATTTCGGCTTGATGCCGGATTCTCTGATGCGCCGCAGACATTCCAGGGCGATCAATACGCCGATCGCGCCGTCGTAGCGCCCGCCATTAGGCACGGTATCCAAATGCGAGCCGAGCATCAGGGTCTTGGCTGTCGGATCATCGCTGCAGAGCAGGCCGCTCAAGTTGCCAGCCTCATCGTCGCGGATCTGCAGTCCCGCTTCTTCAATCCGGTCAGCGTACCATGAGCGCGCCGCCAAGTCTTGGTTCGATAGCGCCAGGCGAGACACGCCGCCGCCCATCGTCAAGCCGATCTCCGCCAGCGCATCGAAATCCGCCTTCAGGCGATCGCTATTGACTTTCAGATTCAACCAGCCAAATACCACAAATCAGGCCATCCATGCAGCGCCAGTAAATTAACCTGAATTATAGAGCCAAAAGCTTTTCCTACAACACATGGTCATTTGTGTTTCGGAATCCTAACAGCCGCTCGGCGGCTACGGAAAAATCTGGCGCGCTTGCTTTGTTGGCGCGCGCCTGTACCTTGTTATACGTCAGCAATCCATTACCATGCTTGCGATACCGCCCAGCGCCGCCACGGAGTCGTCGTGATCAAAACGCCCCTCACCCAAAGCCAGCGCCAGGATTCGCCTTATCGTTGGGTGATTCTGGTCATGGTCACGCTCTCCGGGTTCATCGTCATGGGCTTCCCGACCACGGGTCTGTCCGCGCTATTCAGCGAAATCGCTGATTCGCTTGAGCTCGATTTGATTCAAATCGGCATGATTTGGGGTGTCGGATCGGTGATGGGCATCGCGACAGCTTTGCTGGGCGGCGCATTTATCGACTATTTCGGCACGCGGCGCACTTTGGTCGCGCTTTGCCTGGCGACGGGGCTCACCGGGGCGCTGCGCGGCGTCGCTTTCGACTTTTGGTCGCTGTTCTTTTTCTCGTTTTTGTTTGGCATGGTCCAACCCATCCTGCCGATGAACTTCGTCAAGCTCAATCGAGAATGGTTTCGCTCGCGCCAACTGGGCTTCGCGTCGGGCGTGATGTCGGCCGGTTTCGCCACTGGCTTGATGCTAGGCTCGCGCTTGAGCGCCACGGTGCTGTCTCCCTTATTAGGCGGCTGGCGCGCGGTGCTGATTTTTCTGGGACTCTGCGCCATAGTCCTGGCCATCATCTGGGCTATTGTTCACCCGCCTGTCGAGCGGCGGGGCGGCAGCCGGCCCGATATCCGCGAAATCATCAGCAATTATCGCTATGTCGCCCGCTTCCGCGAATTATGGGTGATCGCTATGGCGGTCTTCGGCGTACTCGGTTTGATGCGCGGGCTGGGCGGATACGTCCCGACGTATCTGCGCGAAATCGGCTGGGAGGCTGCTAGCGCCGATACCGCCATGACAGTTTTCTTCTTCAGCAGCTTGATCGGCGTCGTGCCGATCTCTCACTTGTCCGATCGGCTGGGCAATCGCCGCTTGGTCATGGCTTTTGGCACTACGATGATGACCATCGGCTGCGCGCTCATGTATTTTGCTGGCGACAGCTTCTGGAGCGTGATGCTGTCGATGGCGATTGGCGGTTTCTGCTTCGATAGTTTCATGGCGCTAAAGGGCGCGTCAATCACCGAAATCGACGGCTTGGAAATTGCCTTGATGGGCAGCGCGCTGGGTTTTGGCGGCATGCTGCAGAACTTCGGTTCCTCCATTCTGCCGCCCCTCGGCAATACGCTCAGCGTGATTGGCTTGAACGCGCCCTTCTTGCTTTGGGCGGCCTCGGGCTTGTTCGCCACTGTCGTTCTGCTCACGTATCGCAAGCGCAAGGCGAAATGAGCGCGCCGCCCCTAGCCCTTGATGCCGATTGAAGCCAGCCCGCCGATGAGATGGCGCTGGGCGAAGAAATAGAGGACCAAGATCGGCAGGATGGAGACCAGCGTCGCCCCCATGAAGAGGTGCCACTCCACGCTGTAGCGCCCCTGAAAGAAAGCCAGACCCACGGAAATGGGATAGGAATCCCAATCGCGCAAGAAGATGATCGGCTCCAGGAAATCGTTCCATACCCAGACAAAGGTGAAGACCACGACCACGGTCAGCGCCGGGCGGCAGAGGGGAATGATGATGCGGAAGAGGATGCCCCAAGCGCCGGCGCCGTCAATGCGCGCGGCGTCGTCCAATTCGCGCGGGATGGTGCGGATGAATTGCGTCATCAAGAAGATGAAGAAGGGATTGCCAAAGAAGGAGGGCAATATCAGGGGCCAGTAGGTGTCGATCAAGCCCAGCTTCTGATAGAGCCAGAAGAGCGGAATCAGCTTGATGTGGCCCGGCACCATCATCGTGCTGAGCATCAAGAGAAAAAGGACATGCTTGAAGGGAAACTCGAAGCGCGCGAAACCATAAGCGATGATCGGCACAGAAATCAGCCCGCCAATGATGTTGGCGACGACGAGAATGGCGCTGTTGAGCATGTAGCGCGCCAGTGGGTATTTGCCGAAAGCTTCGGCGTAATTGCCCCACTGCGGCGAACTTGGGATCCATTCGGGGGGCCAGGCGAAGATCTCCTGCGGCAGTTTGAGCGAGGTCGACGCCATCCAGAATATCGGCAGCATGAAGAGCAGCGCCAGGAAGGTCATCAGGGCATAGACGACGGCATTGCCCGCCAGGCGCAAAGCCCGCCGCCGCGCCGTGCTGCGCCGAAGTTGCTGCTGGATGGACAGCGACTGGGCATCAATTCTCATAGTAGACCCATCTTCCGGAAGTCCGATAAACAAAGACGGTGCAAGCCATGATTACCACCAGCAAGAACAGCGCCAAAGCCGAGGCGTAACCCATATTGAAGTTGCGAAAGGCTTCTTCGTAGAAGTAATACAGGAAGAAATAGGTCGCCTTCAGCGGACCGCCTTTGGTGATGACAAAGGCTTCGGTGAAGATCTTGAAGGCGTCGATGAGTTCGATGATGAGCTGGAAGAAGAGGGTGGGCGTCAAGAGGGGCAGGGTGATGCGCCAGAAGCGCCGCCACTTGCCCGCGCCGTCAATCTCCGCCGCTTCGTAGAGATGGGCTGGGATGTTCTGCAAACCGGCCAGATAGATGATGGCCGCCCCGCCCACTTTCCAGATGCTCATGATGGCGACCGACGGCAGCGCCCAATCGCGATCCCAAAACCAGTAGGGACCCTGCACGCCGACATAACTCAGCAGGGTGTTGACGACGCCCGTATCCGGCTGCAAGAACCAGATCCACATCAGCGAGACCGCCACGCCCGAGATAACGGCCGGGACGAAAAATACGGTGCGGTAGACGTTCATGCCCGGGATTTTGAGGTTGAGCAGCAGGGCGAGCATCAAGCCGAGCACGAGCTTCAAGGGCAGCGAAATGGCGACGAATAGCGTGGTCGCTTTGAGCGAGCTGACAAAGAGCGGATCGCGCGTGAACATGCGGACGTAATTGTCCAGCCCAATCCAGACGGGCGGATCAACCAGCGTCCATTGCGTCAAGCTGAAATAGAAGGTGGCGAGGATAGGGAAGGCGTAAAAGATGACGAAGCCGAGCATCCAAGGGGAAAGCGCCAGGTAGCCAGTTTTGGCGTCCCGGCGTTCTCGTGGACTCATACCCCGCCAAGTCGATAGCATGGAATGTCCAGCCCCATCCCCCGGTCCCCTCGCCATCTCTATGGCGAGCATCTCCATAATGAGGCAAGGGGAGCCTTATGACCTGTATTGAGCCCTTTAGCCCCTCCCTCATTTTGGGGGAGGGGTTGGGGTGGGGGCAATATCAGCCGCCGAGGCGCGGCACGCATTCGTCAAGCGCGGCTTGACCGGGCTCGACCATAGCGTCCAGCGTCGCCTGCACTTCGTCCCGTTCGATTTCGCCCAGCATGATCAGGTCCCAGGCGTCGCTGATCGCGCGGATGACCGCGCCGCGCCAGCAGGGATGGGCTGCGCGCCACTCGCCCGTTTGCCTGGCGTTGAGCACGCTCATGAAGCCTTGGAAATAATCGGCTTCGGCGTCGGGGTAGTCCTCGAGCACGGCCGGGATGGATGGCATAAGCGCGCCGATTTCCATCGTCATGCGCTGGCCCTCGTGTCCCACCCAGAAGCTCAAGAATTCGTATGCTTCGTCGGGATGTTCGGTGCCAGCCCAGATGGAGGACGTCAGCGCCCAGGCATGTACATAGCGCTCGTTTTCTGGCACATGCGGCTCGGGTACGACGCCAAAGTTGACGCCGGCGTTGGCGGCTGTGATCATGTGACCGTTGTTGAGCGTGGCCATTGCCAGGCGTCCGGCGATGAAGAGATCAACGGGACCGGTGCCTTCTGTGCCCAATACTTCGATATCGGCTGGCGTCGGCGTCGCGCCGCTATCAACCAAATCCCAGAGCCAGGTATAAGCCTCAACCGCCTCGGGACCGTTGAGGTAGCCCTCAACCGTTGTGCTGTCATCGCTGTAGGGGTTGGTCGCGCCGATATTCTTGAAGACTGCGCGGAAGGGACCGCGCGGACGGTCGCCGCCCCAGCGCCGCTTTTCGGTGTCGGTCAAAGCCTTGGCGATTTCGATGAAATCCCAGGGCGTCCAGTCGGCGGTCGGATAGTCCAAGCCCACTTCGTCGAAGATATCCTTGTTGTACATGACGAAGTTGGCGCCAACCGTGAAGGGCAGCCCAATCACGCGGTCATTCCAGACCGCCCGGTTGTTGAAGTATTCTTCGAAGTAATCGTCGCGGCTGAGGTCGGGGTCGGCTTCCAGTCGGTCGGTGATGTCCAGCGCATGGGGCAGCCAGGGCGTCTCCCAGAAATAGGCGACATCGGGCGCGCCTTCTCCCGCGCCCAGCGTGGTGTTCATAAGGTCGTTGTAAGCCGATTCCGCCATGATGGTCACATCAATCTTGATATTGGGATGCTCGGCTTCAAAAGCTTCGATCACGGCGCGGATGGCGGGCTCGGGCGATTCCGCCGATGCCAGCGTCCACCAGGTGATGGTGACGGGTTCCTGCGCCGCCACGCCGCCGATGCTCCCTAGCAGCAGCAGAAGCAGGCACCCAAGCGCGAGCGCTTTCTTGAATAAAGCGTTGTTCATGATCTTCTCCTCACAGAAACTAATGAAATCTTGTACCGCATATCATTGCGCATACGGTGTAAATATATGATAGCGCATTGCCGGGGATTTGTACAAATTTTTGCAAAACGGGCAGAGATAAGTAAAACCAAGTAAGTAAAGTAAATTCACCACAGAGGCACAGAGCGTTCAGAGGAAAACGTGGGGCGACATGATATGTCGCCCCTACACAGCCCCATAATGTTTCGCATTATTTTCTTGGAACTACTTCTGTTCTTAGTTGCGCAATACTGATTGAAGCGACTGCCCTGATAACATGCCGTGGATCAGCGCCCGGACGGAAACAAAAGAGGCGAGCCACAGCCCGCCCCGGTTTTGCGCGCTGATTGTCGATCAGGCGCTTAGTCGCGGCCCCCGCCGAAGAGGCGCAGCATAAACAGGAAGAGATTGATGAAGTCCAGATAGAGCGTCAGCGCCGCCATCACGCTGAACTTCAGCGTATTGTCGGGATCGAGCGCCAGGCGCGGGTCAGCGGCCATATTGGCGATGCGCTGCGTATCGTAGGCGGTCAAGCCCGTGAAGAGCAGCACGCCGAAGATGCTGATGACATAGTCGATCAAGGCGCTGCCGAGCAAGAAATTGACGAACATGGCGATGAACAGGCCGATCAGCCCCATCATGAAATAGCTGCTGTATTGGCTCAGGTCTGTCTTTGTCGTCATCCCGACCACGGTCATGGCCGCGAAGACGCCGGCCGTACTCACGAAAGCGGCGGCAATTGACCCGATGGGATAGATGAGGAATATGATCGAAAAGGTCACGCCGGTCAGCGCGGAATAGGTGAAGAAGAGCAAGCCGGCATTGGTGGGCGAGAGCTTGTGCATGCGCGCGCTCAGCCCGATGACGATGCCGAATTGGGCGATGATCACCACGAAGAACATGATCTGCGACGGGATGAAGCCGGTCGCTCTCAGCAAGAACGAGACAAAGGCTGTGATGGCTAGCCCCATGGTCATCCAGCCATAAACGCCGCGCATCACTTTGTTCAGCTGCACGCCGTCCAAGGGGCGTTTCATCTTGCCCGGCATGTCGATCGTTTGCACATTGGGATTGAAATTCACCAGGTTACCTCCTGAATATCTCACGTCAGTCATGGACGTATGCCGCTCATTATACTAGATATACTAACGGCTTTTCCAGTTCTATGACGCGTTTGCGCGGGGCGATTTTACACGTTTCTTACTTTCGTTGCTTTGCTCGGCGATCTCGGTGGTTTATTTTTGCCTGCAATTGCTTTGCAGTCGCGGCGGGACCGCCTTGCGCCATATTTGCTATAATGCGCGGCATCTTTTCGCCGGGGAAAGCACATATCATGCGCCTGATTTTGGCATCTTCATCGCCACGCCGCCGGCAACTGCTGTCGCGGCTGGGCGTCGAATTCGACATCATCAAGCCGGCCATCGACGAAACCCGCCGCGCTGACGAAGCCCCGCTTGACTATGCGCGGCGGCTCAGCCGGGAGAAAGCCGAGGCTGTCGCGGCTGCGCTTGATACGGCGCCGGCGCTGATTCTGTCGGCGGATACCATAGTTGTCCTCGCCGCCGACGCGGCTGGCAGGGATGAAGCCGGTCAGCTGCTGGAAAAGCCGCGCGATGCGGCCGACGCCCGCCGCATGTTGTGGGCGCTGCGGGCGCGCGCCCATCAAGTCATCACTGCCATCACGCTGAAAGGGATGGGACCCCCGGAGCGAGTCATCACCCGGCACGTGCTGACCACTGTCACCATGCGCGATTACAGCGATGCAGAAATCGCCGCTTATATCGACAGCGGCGATCCCTTCGACAAAGCCGGCGCTTACGCCATCCAAAACGAAGCCTTTCACCCGGTCGCGCGCATTGATGGCAGCTACAGCAATGTGGTGGGCTTGCCCTTGGATGAGGTCAAGGCGGCACTGCTCGAAATGGGATACGCTTTGCCCGAACGGTTATGATTCGTATTAAGGCTGGGGACAAGTCTTGTATGACAGCAGTGAAACTGTCAGAATATCTGCGACTTTGCATAGGACAGATTGACAGGATGGCAAACTATTCATGAGCGTGAACGATATCGCAAGAAAACTGGTCGCCCCGGGCAAAGGCATCATGGCGGCGGACAGGCCCCCAGCGGCTTTCGAGCAATTGCTGGAAAGCGAGGGCATCCCCGTCGACGAAGGGGCTTATCGCAATTGGGCGCAGTTGCTTTTCACCACGCCCAAGCTAAACGAGTACGTCAGCGGCATCATCATGACGCCCGAGCAAACGCGCTTGCAGAATGCGGCCGGCGAGTCGCTGATTGAGGAGGTTATCGACCGTGGCCTCATCCCAGGTATTTCGCCCTTCAAGGGCATGGTCCTGCTGGCGGGCAGCGACGGCGAAACGGTCGGCAGTGGACTGGACGGCCTGCGCGAGCGCCTGGCGGCATTCGCCGCCATGGGCGTCGGCTTCTCCAAGTGGCGCGCCGCCTTCCAAATTGGACGCGGGACGCCCAGCTATTACGCGATCGAAGCTAACGCCTATGTCATGGCGCAGGTCGCCGCGCTTTCGCAGGAAGCGGGGCTCGTGCCCATCGTCGAGCCGGAGGTGATGCTCTGGGGCGATCATACCATCGAGCGCTGCTTCGAGATCACCGAGTTCGCGCTGTCACGAACATTCGAAGCGCTTTATACGCATCGCGTCAATCTCGACAATACGCTGGTCAAAGCCAGCATGGTGCTCTCTGGCAATGAATGCCCGCAGCAAGCCGCTGTTGATACTGTGGCCGAGCAGACGGTAAGCGTCTTCATGCGGCAAATTCCCGCTGCGATACCCGGCATCGTCTTTCTTTCTGGCGGGCAGAGCGACTACCAGGCCACGGCGCATCTTAACGCGATGAACGCCAACTACGAATTGCCCTGGAAGCTGAGCTTCTCCTATGCCCGCGCGTTGCAGCGAGAACCGATGGCCATCTGGGGAAATCGCCAGGAAAACGCAGCCGCCGCGCAAGCCGCGCTCTATCACCGCGCCAAGATGAATGGACTGGCGTCGCTCGGCTTGTGGACGCCGGAACTGGAGGACGAAGCGAGCAAGATCGCCAGCGCCATCTGACCACCGGCAGGGCAATCTGAGGACATGACAGCTGTGCATAAGGCGGGAATACGCCGAAAAACCTGATATATTTCGATGATTTTGGGCGGCTGACGGTCTGTGTTGACGCGACCCTCAGTAAACCCAAGTTAGTCATGCAAAACTCGACGATGGGTCGCAATGTAGGGGCGACATACCATGTCGCCCGAAATCTATACATATAAAATTGGGCGACCTGATAGACGCTGTTGAAATTCTACCCCATCCCCCGACCCCTTCCCCGAGGCATCATGGAAGGAGAGTTTAGAGAGCCGCTATGAGCTATCTTGACCTTTTAATTGTGTGGGATAATGACAAGACTTTGACGTAAGCTGTGATTTTCAACAGAGTCTGATAGGTCGCCCCTACCGTTTCTTATTATTTTGCTGGGTTTGTTTTCGTGTCTTTGTGTGAAACTGAATTTGCCTCGTTTGAATTTCAACCCAAATGGATACGCCATCAAATGATCGAGGATTAGAACTATGACCGCAGCATCAGCCATACTTGATATTCTGCCCGATCATGTCGACGGCGCGCGCGATTTCATGATCTTCGGGCATTTCCTTGAGCATTTTCACCGGCAGATCTACGGCGGCGTCTACGACCCGGGCAGCCACCTTGCCGACGAGAAGGGCTTTCGCCGCGATGTTATCGAGGCGCTGCGCAAGATCAAGACGCCGGTCATCCGCTGGCCAGGCGGCTGCTTCGTCTCGGCTTATCCCTGGAAGAAGGGAATCGGCGAGCGCGTGCCCTATTACGACAAAGCCTGGCGCGTCGAGGAGCCCAATACCTTCGGTACCGATGAGTTCATCGCCTTCTGCCGCGAGGTCGGCGCGGAGCCTTTCATCTGCGCCAATGCCGGCACCGGCAGCCCCGAAGACATGTCCGATTGGGTTGAGTACTGCAACCTCGATATCGGCGAGTGGGCGGCGCTGCGGCGGGCGAACGGCCATGATCAGCCTTATAACGCGCGCTACTGGAGCATCGGCAACGAGAATTACGGTCAATGGGAGATGGGCGCGAAGACGGCGGGCGAATGGGCGCGCCTGGCGCTGGAATCAGCCAAGATGATGAAGCGCGTCGATCACAGAATCGAGCTCGCCATCGCTTCAATCCCCGATCTCAATTGGAACGCCGAGGTCTTGCGGGAAGCGGGCGATCTGCTGGATTGGGTCTCGATCCACGGCTACTGGTCCAGAGCCAGCGACGAAGGCGTCTTTGAGCGGGGCTACGAAAATCTGGTCGCCCGCGCATTCGAGCCAGAAGAACGGATCGTCGCCGTCAAGCATATCCTGGGCGCCTTGGGCTATCTGGGCAAGCTGCGCATCGCTTTTGATGAATGGAACTTGCGCGGCTGGTGTCATCCCAACTTCATGGCTTTTGGCGCGGCCGACCACAGTTTGATGGACAAGAACGACATCAACAGCAACTACAATATGGCGGACGCCGTCTTCACGGCTTGCTTCCTCAATAGCTGCCTGCGGCATTGTGATGTGGTGGGCATGGCGAACTTCTCGCCCGCGGTCAACACCGTCGGCGCCATCTACACCCACGAAGATGGCATTGTCCTGCGCCCGACTTACCATGTTTTCGATCTCTTCACCAATCACACCTACGAAGAAATCCTGCATTCCGCGCTGGCGTCGCCTTCGTTCGAGGCACAAGCTGAGCATGTCGGTTCAACCAGCGTGCGGCATCTGGACGCGGTTGTCACCCGCGATCCGACGACCGGCAACATGGGCATTTCCCTGGTTAATTTGCACGGGGAAAACAGCATAGAGTGTCGGATTCGCGGGCTGGGCTCGGCTGAGTTCATCGGCGCGACCGCGCGCACGGTGAATGGCGCTTCGGCCGATGCCTATAACGATATCGACCAGCCCGATGCGGTTGCGATCGTCGAGAGTCAACTGGAACTCCCCGAAGCGGGGGACTTTGTTTTTGAGTGCCCGCCCCATTCGGTGACGGTGTTGAACCTGAACCGCTGAGACAGGCTTTCAAGCCCTAGCCAACAGCTTCTCGAAGGAGCGCCGCCAGCCCGGCGAAAGCGCTTCGATTTGCAGGGCGCGCTCGACGGTCGCGCGCTCGCCTGGTCCGAGATACAGCGCGGCGTTGACCTCCGCCACTGTCATGCCGACCGGGTCTTTTGCTACTGGCAGGATGTCATCGCCCGCGCCAAGGCTGCCTTCCTCGAGCACGCGGGCGTAAAAGCCGGGTCGGTTGGCTTGTAGGAAGGTCTTGGCGAAATCGGGGATGCCTAACTTGTTCGCCAGCTTGTAGCAAGGCACGCGCGGCTGTGTGACCTGGATGATTGCCTCGCCGACGCGAAAGGCGTCGCCCACACAGACTGCGATTTCCAGCAAGCCCCGCGTGCTCAGGTTCTCGCCGAATTGACCGTATTCGAAGTCGTCGCGCCCTAGCTCGCCCGCCCAGTAGGCGTAGTGCTCATGGGCATAACAATAGACGGCGCGGTTGGGTCCGCCATGGTTTTCCATATCGGCTTGTCCGTCGCCGGCCAACTGGGTACGGCTTAGCCAAAGGCGCCCGGCCACGGCGCTTTTGTATATGCCGCTGTGATAGCGCTGGTCGCCAATCTCGACAGCGATGGGCTGCGAGACATTGACCGACAACAGTCTCATTCGTCTTTGTCCCCTTGCAGGCGTTGCCGGCGTTCATTTATCTGATCGAGGATTTCTTCCGCGGGCGATGACGATTCCAGGAACTCGCTGCGCGCCTGTTCCACAGCGCTGAGCCGCTCTTGCGCCGCCGCTTCGCTGTTGCTCCGCGCGTCATCGCTCGCGCTTGCCGCCAGATCTTCGGCGGCGATGCCGCTGGATTCCGCGACTTCGTCGTCCATCGCCGCTGGCTGGTCGCGCCCTTCCCATACGATCTTGTAAAAGGCGAAAGCGCCTATTGCCAGTATCGCCAGCGGCACAATCATCTGAAAGACGGTCGACGCCAGGCTAAGCAAACCCAAAACCAGAATGACGCCCAGAATGGCGATCACCAATTGTCGAATGCGCTTGTCGTTCATGGCCCTTCTATCCAACAAAGACTGCAAGTGTTTCACCATATTATAACGCAGACTTTTGTGGTCTAGGCGCAGGCAGGATCATTGGAACAAAATATGGTGAAACTGCTTGGTTGCAGCCAAGAGTTGAGTACGTTACAGTTGTCCGTCTAGATTACTTATTCATGTTTCAGTGGATTACTTGTTGAAGGTGTCCTGTGCAACGCACTCTTGCGATAGTTATTGGCGGCATCATTGGCGTCAGCGCATTGACTGGGGCTATTGGATTTAGCGCATTTCCGAGCATCATTTCAGAAACCCTTCAAGTCTCTATTGAAGAGTTATTTGTAGCTGTATTCGAGCCTGCAATTGACGTGGCCACGAGTTTGTCATTCAGCGATGTTACAGCAGATGAAATGTACGCGAGGCCCAGTATATGGGTCTTTATTATCCTTGGCCAGTATATCTGTTTATATATAGTCGCAGCGATAATCTTAGGGATATGCAGGGTTGTTGCCGGGCGACCTGGCGCCACAGTAGCTACAGTTTTGCTAGCGGTTCCGATTGTGATCTATGTATTTTCACTCGCGGCAATCCTACCCCCACTTGCAGGAAAGTTTGGCGTCGAAGTTCTACCGCAGATATTATTGGCAGCTACAACGATTCTTCTTGGCTCGATAACTGGTGTATTTCTTGGTTCGACTGCTGGCGCCGCCATCGGGGAGAGTCGACGGAAGTCCAAACTCAAAGCCGCTGCTAAACACACGGACGATTTGAACAGTCCATTTCTTGAACCAGTGATAGGCGCAGACCACCATGATCCATACGTTTCAGATCAACAAAGGGATCGTTCGCATCCCAGACGTAGACTTGCTATTATCATTGGCGGACTTACTGGCATTTTCGCTTTGCTCGGAACAGTACTAGGCAGCGCATACGGTTATTTTGCAGGCGCCATATACGAGGTTGCTTTTACCGCTGTCGTCAATGATATTTTCAGTCCTTCCCTGACAAATGCTTTGAATTTGAATATTCTTGCAAACGAAACGATGTTCTGGGCTTTTGAAATTCTATCCATATACTTTGGACTCTACATCAGCGCTATTGTGCTTGTATTAGCCGGCAAAGGATTAGCGGGGAGAAAGGGAGCAATCGCGGCGTTTACTCTGGAAACCATCACCTTTGCGCTTAGTGCGGCTGCCTTCGGAGTCATGCCTTCATTCGCAGGCGGCTTAGGTTTGGGAATTCTGGAACAGATGCTGCTTGCTGCGACGAACATTGTGCTGGCTGTTATTGCGGGTACTGTTATGGGCGCAACTGCTGGGGCAATCATCGGGACGGGCGCAGCAAAAAACAAGTAGCGAGGGAAACCAAACCAATTACGATCGGCGCGGCAAACCGATCTTACTTCTATCTATATCCCGGCCACTGAAAAGTCGAACTTGTCGTACCAAGCGATGCTCGCGAATGCCCCAGCCGGCGACGGTCGCGAAGGACAGAGCATAGATCAGCAGATAGGGGCAGAGCTCGGGCTGAATGCGCCAAGCCAGCCAAGCCGCCCAAATCGCGTAGGCCGCCAGAATCAATTCCAGCAGAATCGAAACATCGCCCGGCAGGGCGTAGGGATTATTGCTCCAATTGTCGGCGAATTTCGGCGTGCGCCGGAAAGCGATGCGTATGCCCAACAGAGCGGCCAGCACAGCCAAGCTGTTGTTGAGCGATATGCCGGTGCCGATGAAGAGCAGAGCCGGGAAAGCCTTCATGCCGCGCAGGGCTCCGCGATTATCGGTCAAGCGCATCTGGCCGACCAGATACATCAGCGGGGGCGCCAGTCCAACCAGACCAAGCCAAGCCAGGGGTAAATCCGCCAGCGAGTCCGCTAGCATAAGAGGCGGACTTAGCAGCAGCAGGATTAGCATCAGCGGCTGTGGCAGGTATTGGCACAAATGCTGGATCGCCATGATTTTTTGCGAGAGACTTAGTTTCGCCCTGGCGATTGAGCCTGTCAGCTTGAGCAAGCATTGGGTATTGCCCATCGCCCAGCGCGCCTGCTGTTGTTTGTAGGCGGCAAGTTGTGGCGGAATCTCGCCGGGCGCTTCGATATCCGGCAGGAATAGCGATTGCCAGCCGGCAATCTGGGCGCGATAGCTCAGATCCAAGTCTTCGGTCAGCGTATCCGCCGACCAGCCCGCGGCCGCTTCGATACATTCCCGGCGCCATACGCCGCCACTGCCGTTGAAGGGAATCAGCCAGCCGCTGCGATTGCGCGCGGTCTGCTCGACCAGGAAATGCGTGTCTATCGAGAGTTTTTGGGCGCGGGTCAAGCTGTTCGCTTCGGCATTTAGATGGCTCCAGCGGCTTTGTACGATGCCGATGCGCGGGTCCGCGATCAGATGCGGCAGGGTCGCCTGCAAGAAATCCGGCGACGGCAGAAAATCCGCGTCAAAGATGGCGATGTATTCGCTGTTGCAAAACTCCAAGCCGTATGCCAAAGCGCCGGCTTTGTAGCTTTCACGCGCCTTGCGCCGGATGTGCTGCACCTGGTAACCACGCGCCTCGAGCGCCGCGAGTTTGCGCGCGACTAGATCGACGGTGCCGTCGTCAGAATCGTCCAAGACCTGTATCAGGAGCTTGTCGCGCGGGTAATCGAAACGCGCCACAGCCTCTATCAAGCGGTCTGCGACGAACTGTTCGTTATACAGCGGCAGTTGCACGGCGACGCTGGGAAACTCGCGCAGGGGCGGCGTCTCGACCGTCGCGCGGCGCGTCCGCCAATAGCGAAACAACAATATCGCTTGTCCACATGTATAGAGCGCCAGCAAGAATGCGCATAAAGCGTAGAGGCTTGTCAGAAGGCTAATCATTGCTGCGATGATAATGCTCCCCCTTTTGTCTGGCAAGATGGTTTGTGCTGGATTCACAATCGCCGGGACGGCTTATCGCGTAGAAAAGGCGTAGGCTTAGGGCGGGTTGAACGTACAGGCAATCTCGCAGCCTGCGCTGTATCCTAGTACCCTATGTCATAAGAAAGCGAAAGGCTGAGGATGCTCATGCAGATATTTTACGTCCGATTCATGATCCTGTTATCCGTCTGCGCCGCAATCTTTTATCTCATCACTTCTTTTGCGCCGACTTCCTAGCGTACTCACTTCTCGTATGCTGTCAAATCGCTATAATTGGGGCAACAGAATCCCTCATGCCGAGCACTCGACAGGGAAGGGCGAGCGATGGCGGATGCCCAGGTGGCGGTATTTGAAATCAAGCGCTATATGGTGATTTGGCGCCAGCTTGAAGAGCGCGAATTTGCTGGCGTTGTGGCGCGGATCCGCGGTTTGGTACGCTGTTCCGGCGTCGGCGCGGCCGACAAAGAGAACTATCGGCTTGATGTCTATTTCCTCGCTGACGACAGCCCGATGCCCGACCCGCAGGTGGATATTAAAAATCGCATGGGCGCTATCTTCATGTCCATAAACGATATTCATGCCTTTGTCGACATCTTGCGCAATGAAAAACCCATCTTCGGGCATCTGCGCGGCGACAATCCCCAGTGGACGAGCGTCACAACCACGAATGAACCGGTTGGCACGGGTGATGAAGACCATCGCCCGGCCGATGAATAACCGCCCAGCCCATCGAAAAGACCCGATATGAGCCAGCCCATCCGCGTTCTGCATTTTGCCGATGCGCATATCGGCCAGGAAAACTACGGCAAAATCGATTCTGGGTCCGGCTTGAGCCGCCGCGTCCAGGATTATTTAAGCCGCATCGACGAGATGATCGAGTATGCGCGCGAGCGCGATGTCGATTTGCTGGTCTTCGCCGGCGATGCCTTCCGCAGCCGCAATCCCGACCCGACCCAGCAACGCGCCTTCGCCCAGCGTATCCGGCTGCTCGCGCAATTGGCGCCCACGCTGCTGCTGGCCGGCAATCACGATCTGCCGCTCAACGCAGCTAAAGCGTCGACCCTGGATATCTACCACACGCTTGATGTGCCCAATATCTGGGTGGCGCTGGATTATGAGCTGCGGCGCATATCAACCAAGCGCGGCGACGTCATCGTAGGCGCCGCGCCTTATCCCCTGCGGGCGCGCCTGCTGGGTGATATTTCCACGCGCGGGATGACCATCGCCGAACAGGATGCCGAGCTGGAGCGCATCCTGGGGGAGAAACTGGCGGAGTTGGCGCATCAGGCGGAATCGCTGGCGGATGAGGCGACGCCGCGCCTCTTGGCCGGGCACTTCAGCGTGGCTGGCGCGGCCCAGGGCAGCGAGCGGCTGGTGATGTTGGGACGGGACGTGAGCGTCGATCTCGAGGCGCTGGCGGACTCACGTTGGGATTATGTCGCGCTGGGGCATATTCACCGACATCAGAACCTGACCGAGGAGCGCAGCGACGCGCCGCCTGTGGTCTATTGCGGCAGTTTGGAACGCATTGACTTCAGCGAAGAAGAGGAGAGCAAAGGCTTCTGCTGGGTCGAGCTGGCGCGCGGCGGAGCCAACTGGCAGTTTATCGAGTCGAAGGCGCGCGCGCTGCGGACCATCCGCGTCGATTGCCGCGATAGCGACAGCCCAACCCGCCAGGCGCTTGAGACGCTCAAGCAGCATTCGCTTGCCGAAGCGATACTGCGGCTGGAGCTGCGCTTAGGACCCGAAGGCGAGGCGCTGCTTGACGAGAGCGCGCTCACCGAGGCGCTCAAGCGCGCCGGCGTATTTCACATCGCGGGGATCCGTAAAGATGTCGAACAAGGCAGGCGAACGCGCTTGGGTCGCAGTCCCGAAGGGCTGACATCGCTGGAACTGCTGGCGCGTTATTTCGAGATGCGGGGCTTGGATGCGGCACGGCGCGAGGAATTGCTGGAACGGGCGCGGGACATCGTGGAAGGGACGCGGTAGTTTTCGACCGTTCGCATGGTTGTCCGTTTTTTCTATCGTCTCTGCCTAAGCTAATACGACGCATTTTAATGGGGAGCGAGAACATGCCCGGTTATGCCAATTGGAAAGAGTTGTTCGCGCTGGAGTATTTGCAGCTTTACGAAGAAGGTTATCCGGTCGGCGATTCAATCACGCCCGATCTGTCGGCAGCGTACTTGCCGCCGTCTGTACGAGAAGCGGCAGAGCCTTCCCGCTTGACGGAAGCGGATTGGGAAGCAGCCTACAAGCGCCTGTGGGCGCAGCGCGAGCGTGGCATCCGCGCGGACTACCCCTTTGAGGAACCGAATGACTACGAGTCGATCATCGCCGAGGCGGCCGACCTGCCCGTTTTGCAGCCCCTGAGCGATGAAGCATACGCAGAGCGGGTCAAAGGCGCTTGGTATGGGCGCATCGGCGGTGTCGTCCTGGGCAAACCCCTGGAAATAAGAGTCGATCGCAAGTTCATCAAGGCTTATCTGGAAAGCCTTGATGCTTACCCGCTCGACGATTGGGTGCCTTATTATTCGCCGAAGCTCGACAAGACCCTGCGCTGCAAAGCGTCCACGCTGGGCAATATCCAGTATGCCGAGCCGGATGATGACATCCACTATACGATTTTGGGTTTGATGTTGATTGAGCGGCATGGTTTCAATTTCAGCAAGTTGGATGTCGCGAATCATCATCTGCGCAATATTCCTTATCACTGGCTTTGGTCTTGCACCCGCCAATCGTATTATCACATGGTCAACCTGAGCGACGACCGCCCCGCGGAAGAGCAAATTGCTGAATTCCCAACCAAGCTCAATCCTTGGCGCGAGGGCATCAATACCGCCATTCGCGCCGATTTTTGGGGCTATATCGCGCCGGGGGATCCGCGGCGGGCGGCGCGCATCGCCTACCGCGAGGTGACGCTGAACGCGGTCAAAAACGGCGTTTACAGCTCCATGTTCGTCGCCGGCGCCCTCAGCGCCGCCTTGAGCGCGCATCCCACAGTTGATACGATCTTAGCCGGTGGTCTGTCGGTGATTCCGCGACGCTCTCGTCTGGCGCGCATCGCGCGTGAAGTGCAGGACTGGTATGAAGACGAAGCGGGGGACTGGGTCGCGGTCTGTGACCGCATCTACGACAAGTACAGTCATCTGCCCTTTCTCAACGCGCTGCATAATATGGCTTTTGTGATACTGGCGCTGATCCACGGTCAACTGGACTACAGCAAGACGATTACCACGGCTGTGATGTGCGGCATGGATACCGATTGCACTGCTGGCACTGCCGCCAGCATTGTCGGCGCCGCTGTCGGCTATGCGGGCTTGGACAAGCGCTGGATCGCGCCCTTCAACGATCAAGTCAAGACGGTCGTGGCCGGCTTCGGGCATGGCTCGATTTCCGGTCTGGTGGAGCGGAATGTCGACTTGTGGCGCAGGGTGCGCTGGGAGCCGGTGCCGTAGTGGCGCTGGTGTTTTCGCGGAGAAATGTGGCAGGGAATTTGATGAGAAAAGATGGTAAAAGTGTTATAATCTTGTAGAATCCGCAAAAGTGCGATTATATAGTCGCACTTTTAACCATCCGCTTACGTATATAGTTATAGATAAGTTGGATCCAATAGCACTGAAAGATATCGACCATGCCATTCCCGGAAGCCGCACGGGTAATATATCGAAATAACCCGCTCATTCAGGTGATATGTCAAATCCGTTTTCCTACGATTTTACGCATAGATAGAGAGACTCCCTTTGAATTCCAAGAGTATGTGCGCAAGGAGTTGCCTGGATACGAATTGACATACGACGAAGGTGCCGAAGGATTGCCACAGAGTCTCAGCAGAAACTTACCTTCCGAAATGCGCGAGTTTTTATCTCTAGGCGGGATTCCTAGACACCAATTCTACTCGAAAGGAAAAACATGGACGGTCAGTTTAACGAGAGATTTTGTTGCGCTAGAAACTAACAAGTACGAGCAATGGGAAGAATTTCGCGAACGACTACAGTTGGTAATCAACACTTTATTTCAAATTTATGAACCAGCGTATTTAACAAGGTTAGGTTTACGATACAAGAACGTCATTGATCGCAAAAAGCTTGGATTAGAGGGCGTGGAGTGGCGTGAATTATTAGCTGATTTTGTGCTCGGACAGTTTGCGCGTGATGAGACCTCGAATCTGGTTGTTGAACACCATGGAAGGACTCTCGCAAAGCTCAACGACGACGGCGACTTAGTGCGTATGGAATATGGTCTAGTAATTGATAGTGAGGGAGATCGTTCAAATAAGATGTATTTGCTTGACCATGATTTTTATACAGATAAGGAGACAGCATCGGATGAACGAGATATCGTTTCCCGACTCAACACTTACAACGCGCTCAACGGACGACTTTTCAGTTGGGGAATTCGCAGTAGGCTCCACAATGCAATGGGACCGAATCAGTAGCGAAACAAATGTAGTTGAATACCCGCTTACGTGGCGTGAACGCAGTTTCATCTGCTGGCTGGTTTGTATGAAGCTACCGGATCCTGCTTTGGATGATCTGACCAACAGCATTCTAGAATCCATCGATTTCTACAGAAAACGCTACGAATACAGACAGAGTCAAAGACCGAAATTGACTCCCCCAGCCGTGAATATCGAAATTGGGGAAGCTAAAATACGTCCACCATTTTTCCTACCCTACGATGACGACTAAATCTGGAGAAATGTCTTGGGCAAACCTGAAAAGATGTTTTCTCCTTCTCTGGATGGCATTTCTGCCGCACTGAGGCAAGGAGAGATCTTATCTAATCTAGTCCAAATCAGAATCAACCCCGATAGCATCAATACCTCGCATGTAGACGAACATGTTAGCTATTCCGGTACTCCATTCGTGCATCCGTTTGCAATTATAATCAGCCAGGATTGCGATCTAAACCAAGATTATTTCTTTCGATTCCACAAGAGAGGAAAAGAAAGGCTTACATTGCCGAGCATCGTCTTTTGCGAAGTAACGAAAGCCGAACACTTGGTTCATGGAGATCGGAACGCCACAGTCTTCCAGGAGGGTGCTATAAGACAGGATTACAGAAACAACAATGACTTTCGATTTCACTTTATTCAAGCTGTTCCAAAGTCGCTTGATGGGGCAGATGATGGATTACCAGAATTAGGAATAGAGTTCAAACGCTATTTTACTTTGCCAACTGATGAAGTCTATCGGCGAATTGATTTAAAACAGGCCCAAAGACACTGCCGACTGTTAAGTCCCTATAGAGAGCATTTCATCAATCGCTTTTACAACTACAATAACCGAGTAGCCTTGCCTGAACAGTACGAAAGCATCTAAGCAAAGTGTGTGCTCCGGTGCCACATTACACAGACTCCTGTGACACCGTAGCAATGCAATTCCTTATATCCCTGCGAAAGCAATCCTCTGCTGTCTTGTTCTAGGTACTGTACCTCCCATTTTTTATTTTATTAACCTGCATTCTTGACCATGATTTGTTATCGTTATGCGCAATGCGCGCCGACTCGAAAATGAGGAGACTCAATGGCTACAGGTGACGAATCTGGCTATCCCAAAGACCTCCACCGCCCCGCCTACCATTTCCTGCCAGCAGCCAACTGGATGAACGACCCCAACGGCGTCATCCAGTGGCAGGGGCGCTATCACCTCTTCTTCCAATACAACCCGGATGGCGCGTATCACGCCAATATGCACTGGGGGCATGCCGTCAGCGACGACCTGGCGCATTGGCGGGAATTGCCCGTCGCTATCGCGCCCACGCCGGATTCGCCCGACCAAGGCGGGGTCTTTTCCGGCTGCGTCGTCGCTAAGGACGGTATGCCCGTTGCTATCTACACCGGCGTCAATGACGACTATACCGTGCAGACGCAGTGCCTGGCGCTCGGCAACGACGATCTGACCCAATGGCGGAAGCATCCCCGCAATCCGGTCCTCGCCGCCGTCCCCGCGCATCTGGGCCAAAGACGCGATTTCCGCGATCCTTTTGTCTGGCGGGAAGATGAGCGATGGTACATGGCGCTGTCGTCGCATATCGCCGGTGTTGGCGGCGCGGTCTTGCTTTATCGCTCGGCTGACCTGGTCGATTGGGAATACTTGGGTCCGCTGTATGTCGGCGACAGGGCGCGCAGCGGCCGCAATTTCGAATGCGCCAATTTCTTCCGGCTGGGGGACAAATGGATATCGATCATCTCGGTTCAGTGGGATCAAGCGCCGACCAACACCATTTATTTGCTTGGCCGCTTAGAAAACCAGCGGTTTATTCCCGAGCGCGAGAGCGTGTACGATGCCGGTTACAGCTATGCCTCGCTGATGCACTTTGACGAGAGCGGACGTCCGCTCATTTATTCCTGGCTCCGCGAAGGGCGCGACGCGGAGCGACAGAGAGCCGCCGGCTGGAGCGGCGTGCAAGCCATCCCGCGCGTCTTGAGCCTCGATTCTCAAAATCGTCTAATCAGCCAGCCAGTGCCGGAAATAGAAAAGCTGCGCCGAAGCCGCCATCGCTTCGCTCCCTCGGATATCGCCGCCGGGGCGCTGCCCCTTCGCGGTCTGGCATTGGATATCGAAGCGGAATTCGATGTTAGGTCTGCCGATACCTGCGGCATTGAGGTCGCGGTCGCGCCAGACGGTGAAGAAAAGACGGCGATCCTTTATGAGCGCGCGACGCAAACGCTGCGCATCCACCGGCATTATCGTCAGCCTGACCCCGAGCTTGACAGCGCGCCGCAAGGTTTGGCGCATCCCCTGGACGCCGGAGAAACGCTGCAGCTGCGGATTCTGCTTGATGGCTCGGTCTTGGAGATCATCGCCAACGGCCGCGCGCGCGTCACCAGCCGAATCTATCCGGCGAGCGCGGAAAACCAGGGCTTGCGTATCCTTGCGCCGGCCGCGCTGAGGGCGCTAGACATTTGGGAGATGGCTTCAATCTGGTGATATAACAAGCTTGCGCTTGATCTTCTGGATATGTTCAGTTTCTAATTTTTTCTTGTCTAGCGATACTGCTTGGTCAAATGAGGCAAATCAATCAGCCGGACCATTTTCGTCTTGCCGTCCGCGCCTTCAACCGGCGTGTAGAGTTCTTCTGGATCGCGTAGTCGGTCGATGAAGAGGATGCCGTCGAGATGGTCGATTTCATGGTGCAGCACGCGGGCGTCCATGCCCTCGACGCGGCGCGTAATTTCGCGGCCGTCTTCGCCCAGCGCTTTGAATTCGATCCAGATCGGTCGCGGCGTATCCCAGCTATAGATATTGGGGATGCTGAGGCAGCCGTCGAAGCCGGGTGCAGCCGCGCCGGCGGCCAGGATCTGCGGATTGATCAAGGTGAGCATGGGCTGCTCGTCCTCGTCTTCGTTCTGGCCGAACTTGAGGACCGTCACGCGTTTGAGCGCGCCGATTTGCGGGGCGGCGATGGCGGTGCCGGGCTGACTTTCCAGTGTGTCTTTCAAGTCCTGAATCAGTCGTCGCAGCTTCTTGTTTTTGATATGCGGCGCCGGCTTGCATAGCGCGCGCAGCCGCGCCTCGTCCTCGGGGTAATAGACTAGCTTTCTCACCGCCATCTGAGGTCTTGCGTCCTCGCTCCTGGGTGTCTGTCAGCACATTTTAGCACAGTGAGGCGGGTATCGCAGTCTTGGCAGGGCTTCGGCGCAGGGCAATCGCTTCAAGTTATAATTCACCACGAAGACACGAAGGACACAGAGTTCAGGGATTTATTTTAACCACCGAGTGCGCCGAGGATACCGAGATTTAGAATTACTACTACATTTGCCCCTTATCTTTCACCTCTAGGCAATGATCCCAGCGATATTTAATTGTCGCACAAAAGCGCTCCTGAAATCAGGTATGCGCATTTATTCCTTGCTTTTCTCGGTGTACTCGGTGGTGAAACAATAATTTGATGCGAATGCGCTGTCGCTAGGGCTTCGGCGCTAGCGGGTGGTTGAGCCGTCGTCGAAAATGCCGGTGGGATGACAGCCGCGGCCCGCCTGCGCCGCCTCAGCCTCCAGCCGCGCGTATTCGTCGTAATGCGCGTCATTGGGCGGGTACAGCACGACCTCGGCATAGCCGCGCTCGACCAATGAGCGGCTGACGGACAGATCGCCCACGTAAACAAAGCGCAGCCAGCGATCGTAGGGATCGACCAATTCCCTGTCCGGTAGCAAACGAACGGTTTTCCCGGCGACAAGCTCGGCATTGTAGTCCGTCGATTCTTTGTAACAGGGTTCATCGCGCTCCGGCGTGTTCACCTGCAAATAACGCACGCGGATGTTTTTCCCGTCAATGAGGACATCAATGGTATCGCCGTCGATGACACGCGCGACCTGTCCAATTTCGCCATCAGGGAGATCGCCCTGCGGACTTGCGGACCCTAGCTCCACGACAGCCGTGCCGACTTGTTTGGCTACTTTATCGCTCACTTGTTCGGCAATATCATCAGCCATGCGATCAGCCGCGGCCTGGCAGGAGACTAAACAGAACGCGAACAATAGCAGAAGAGAATGAAGATTGACCATTTCAGTTTCATGTCCCCATAGCCGGCAAGGAAATCTGTTTATAGCATGTGTTTCTTATTTTGTACCTATTCAAGAGGCAGCGCGTCTGTATTGGTCTCCTCTGACCTGTTAAAATCCTTCCATTCCTGAAAAAACGCATGGCTCGAGGAGCAAGCCTATGAAAAACCGCGGCGGGAAATTTCTCTCTTTCTATCGACCTTATCTCGGCTTGTTGGCTGTCGATCTCTTTTGCGCTTTTGTGATATCGGCTATCACGCTGGTCCTGCCGCTTTGCGTGCGCTTCATCACTGGCACGCTCTTGCAGGGCGGCGCGGCGCAAGCGCTTGATGATCTCGCCATCATGGGCGGGATCATGTTGGCGCTGGTGGCGGTCCATGCCTTGTGCAACCTCTTTGTCGATTATCAGGGTCACATGATGGGCGCCATGATGGAAAGCGATATGCGCCGCGAGTTGTTCGCGCATTACCAGAAGCTGTCTTTCAGCTTCTACGACGACCAGCAGACCGGGCAGCTCATGTCGCGCATCACCAGCGACTTGTTCGCGCTATCCGAACTATTTCATCATGGACCAGAAGATATCTTCATTGGCCTCTTGAAGTTCAGCGGCGCGCTTCTCATCACGTACAGCATCAATCCACAATTGAGCTTGATCATCTTTCTCTTCCTGCCGCTGATGCTGCTCTTCGCCTATTACTTCAACCGCAAGATGCACACCGCCTTGCTGCGCAGCAAAGAGCGCATTGCCGAGGTCAACGCCCAGGTTGAGGACAGTTTGGCGGGCATCCGCGTCGTGCAGTCCTTCGCCAATGAAGAGCGGGAGCAAGCCAAATTCGACCAAGCCAACGCCCGCTTTGTTGAGAGCCGCCGCCAGGAATACAAGAGCGAAGCCTTCTTCTACGGCGGTATGAGCGCCTTCACGCAGCTGATGACGGTGGTCGTCGTCCTGGCTGGCGCGGTCGGCATCTTGGCGGCTTCGCTCGACCTATCCGACTTGATCACCTTCCTGCTTTACGTGGGCATTTTGATTGAGCCGATTCAGCGGCTGACCAATTTCGCGCGCTGGTATCAGGAGGGCAGCACCGGTTTCCGCCGCTTCATGGACCTTTTAGAATTGCAGCCGGCGATCGTTGAGGCTGACGACGCCATGGATTTGCCGCAAGTCCGTGGAGCGCTGGAATTGCGCCAGGTCAGCTTCCGTTATCAGTCGGATATCGCTTATGTGCTCAAGAATCTGTCGCTGCGTATCGAGGTTGGCGAGTACCTGGCGCTGGTGGGAGTATCGGGCGTTGGCAAGACGACGCTCAGCGCGCTTATCCCGCGCTTTTACGATGTGGATCACGGGCGCATCTGCCTGGATGGGATCGATATTCGCAAGCTTAGTTTGTCATGCCTGCGCCGAAATATCGGCTTGGTGCAGCAAGACGTCTATCTCTTCGCCGCCAGCGTCGCCGAAAACATCCGCTATGGCAATGGCGCAGCCACTCAGCAGGAGATTGAGTCCGCGGCCAAAAAAGCCAACGCGCACGATTTCATCATGGCATTGCCCCAGGGCTACCAAAGTCATATCGGCCAGCGCGGCGTCAAACTGTCGGCCGGGCAGCGACAGCGCTTGAGCATCGCGCGCGTTTTCCTCAAGGATCCGCCGCTGATTATCCTGGACGAAGCGACCAGCGCCTTGGACAACGAAAGCGAACGCGCCGTCCGCGATTCGCTGGAACGCCTGACGCGTGACCGAACGACGCTGGTCATCGCCCATCGCCTGTCCACCATTCGCAATGCCGACCGCATCGTCGTGCTGAAAGACGGTTGCATCAGCGAAGAGGGCGCGCACGAGGAATTGATCGCCAGAGGGGACCAATATGCCGAGCTTTATCAATTGCAATGGGAGACTTAGAGCAGTAGCGGGAGAGGGGCTCGAACCCTCACGCCCTTACGGGCAGGTGCTTTTAAGGCACCCGTGTCTGCCATTCCACCATCCCGCCGGCTAGCGACAAGTATAGCGAGAGCATGGTCTTTGTCAATGTTGGCGCGCCAGCCGCAGGCGCTAGACGCGCTGGATGTCGTCGTCGTTCTTGCGCTTTCCCTTGCTGACGCAGGGGCGGTACTTGCCGCCAAAGATCATGAACAAGCCCATGCCGACCAAGATCATGGGGAAGAACCGCCAGAACGTTCCGGCGATATCGCCGATCAAACCCGGCATGCCAAAAATGACCCCGATGCCGATCAGCCACCAGGCGCCCCGGGCGTCTTGCAGGCGCTCGCCCGCCGCCATAGTTCGCGCCAGGATGGATGCCGCCATGACAAACATGATGCCGGGCCACCACCAGCCCGTCAGGAATAAGAGGCCCAGCCCGACAAAGAAAATGCCGGTCGCTACCTGTGTTGCCTTTTCATCCATATCATTCACTCCATATATGCTTATGTTGCGTCTAATCCCATTACGGGATTCCGCCCGCGTGGTTGCGAGCTTCGCTGTCAGCCTGCGTCTATGCCTAGCTGTCCGCGCGAAAGGTGACGCGGAAAGATTTCAAGGCTTCGCGGCCGCTTTCGGTATAGCAGCGCCCGGTGATCAAATCGGCGCGCAGCGCCTGCGATGCGCCCGGCATGTCGATAGCATAAGTGATGCCTTCGTCCATTTGGAAATCGGCATAGCCGCTTCCGCGCGCCGGCTTGAGCCCGCTGAGAAAGACATTTTCCTCATCGCCCCAGCGCGCGCGGATGCTTTGACCCGGGATGCCTCTGCCCAGGTAGTCGACGATCCTGACTTCAATTACTGCTTGAGCGGCGGGATCGCAGAAGGTGCTGGCTGGCAAAGGGGAGAAGGACCGCTGCGGGACTGCGGTGGCGACGGCGCGCAAGGTCGCGGTCGCTTGGCTGACGCGCTTGGCCGGTGTCTTGCTAGGCGGCGGCGTTGGCGAAGGCGGGGGCGCGGTCCGTTCGGATGCCGGCGCCGCTTTGCCAGGGAGCGCGGCGGCTGGCAGCAAGTCTTCGGCGCAGCTGCCGCGTCCCTGCGCGCTAACCATGCGCGCCGCTATGCGCAAGGCTTGGGCGCCGCTTTCACTGTCTATGTAATCGCTGCTGGCGAGCTGGCAGGCGGCATCCGCCAGCGCTTGCAGAGGATCGCCCATTGGTCGTAAGGCGGCCAGTTTTTCCAAAGCCAGGTGCAAGTCACCCGTATATCCATATTCCAGGGCGATGGCGATCATGTAATGCTTGCGGTCGGCTTCGTTCAACTGGAAGGGCTCGGTATGGCGCTCTGGCAGCGGACCCAGCGCCCAACTGAGACTCAAGCCCAATACCAGACCGGCAATCAAGGCAAAGGCGAAGAGCGCGTAAGAAAAGAAGGATTGCGGACGCGGCTCTTCAGGCTCTCTTTTTGGCTGCGGCGGCTGTGGCGGCTGCGGACGCAGCCAGGCTGGCGGCGGCAGATTGCGTCCCACTAGCGCCCCCCTTCGCGCAGGTCCAGGAAGGGTTCCATAGCCGGCGTCAGCCGCCCCATGCCCCGCGCCAAAGCCACCAACAGACGAATGTCACGGATATCGCGGGCTGAAGAAGCGATTACTCTATCCGTGAGGCGCTGCGCGTAGCGCGGGATGTCATCGACCCGCAGGCGGCTAAGGCGCTCCAGCGCGCCTTGCAAATCGCCATCAGCGGCATAACCAGCCGCGACCATGACCACGTAATCGTCGCGGAAGGATTGCGCCAATTCGCTTAGGTCGCCCCGGTAGGTTTCCCGCGGGAACTGGAACCAGCCCAGGTATAAGCCGAGCGCCCCGCCAAGGACCAGACCCAGGAGCAAGGATCGCAGCATGCGTCGCATCGTCTGTGTTTGACTTGTCTCTTGGAAACTTTATCTTATAGTGTAGCGAATTCACTCGGAATTAAGAACAAGCACTCTGGCAGCCGCAGGGCAATCGCAGTAGATAAATTTCAGCACAGGTAGCGTAGACACTTAAAGAGCTGAGGAGCGGACAGGTTTGAATTAACCCTGTATGATAGCAAGGGCTCAGCCCGTGGCTGAGCCCTACAGGCAATCTTTATGTCGAAAAATGTAGGGGCGGCTCTGTGAGTGGCCCAAAATCGCCACAAAATGTAGTGGTATTGCGGCGATATCGCGCCTGATAAAAGGTGTCCGCTCCTTAGCGCTGCAGCGCCGCTATCGTCTGGCAGGCCGGGCAACTGCCATCGGGACGGATTATCGCAAAGCCGGCTTGCGGATCGTCGTCGTAGCTGTCGAAATCGATATTCCAGACGATGATAAATTCGACCGGCATCCTCTGGAAGTTGGCGGTAATCTGTATCGCCTGCGCCAGCCACTGCGCCTGCTCTTGCACCGATGTATATTGCCCCCAGTTAAAGGCGTCGGGTAGGGGACCATAGCCTTCCGGCGATAGATAGCCCATCTCCGTCATGCACATCGGTATGTCGAAGTTGCGGAAGGGGAAAGCCACGCGCTGCAGCATCAACGGCAAGTAGCGCGTGGGATAGCTGTCGCGCGGGTCGCCGCCTTGCGCGGAAGGCGGCAAGATGCCTTCGTTGTAATGCGCGCCGATGCAGTCGGCGAATTCGGCGACGCCGGCGTTTGCCATGCCCAAATAATAGCGGTCATCGTTCCAGACCGCCGCCAGCCCAAAAGCGCCTTCCGCGCCGGTCGGCGCCAGCGCGCCCGTGATGACGATGGTGTCGGGATTGACGGCTTTGATCTGGGTATAGGCTTTTTCCAGCATGACCTTGTAGCGGAACGGGTCTATCTGTCCCGTGGGCCATTCGCGGTCGATATTCATCTCGTTCCAGACTTCAATGGCGTCGGCGCCCAAGCCGGCTACCTCGCCCAGGAATTGGGCATAATCATCGAGGTAGGCGTCGCCGCCCTCCGCCAGGGCGTGTTTTTCGCCGGTGACGCTCAGCAAGACCCGGAATCCCGCTTCGTGCGACCAATTGATGCGGTCGCGCGCCACCGTCAGGTCTGTGCCCTCAAAATAGGGGATCTGCCATTTGACCCAGGTCATGCCGGCTGATTTCATCGCAGCCTTCGCCGCATCGCCGAAGCGCAGGACGTGACCGCCCACCGGGATTGGCAGGCGATTTTCCACTTGCGGGGACCCAATCATGCCCGCTGCCGCGCTCTCGGCGGCGGCCATGTCACCCGAGCTTTCCACCATGGCGCTGTTTTGGATGACCTGGACGGGCTCGCTATTGCTTGTTCCGCCGTCGTTGTTGATGGCGATCGGCGCCAGAGTGTAATAGAAACTCTCCTGCGCGCTGTTGATGGCGTGCAGCCGCACTTGATACAGGCCGTCCGGGAAGACAGCCGTATGCCAAATGCCAATATCGCCGTCGACGATCGTTGACGCCGGCGGCAATACGATCGGCGTCCAGAGCTTGGTCTCTGGCAGCGCCGGGTCATATTGCGCCGCTTCCACATAGAAAAACTGCTGATCCGGGATGTTTGCCGTGCCTCGGAGCGCAACCGAGCCGGCGATGGTGTTCTGGGATGGGTCCCATTCGAGCCATAAGTCGGCTGTCTGCGCCGCGCTAAGGGAGGTGAACACAAAGCCCAAGAGCAGTAACCAGGTTAAACGTCGCATGCGGAGGCTCCAATTTTCACGCTAAAGTATCGCGCGGATTATAGAGCAGAGAAGAGCGACTGACCAAGTGGCAAGTTCTGATGGTAGTGTATCCTTTTCGGTTGAAATTCATTTCAGTTCTTGGCCTAAGATCTCTTGAAACCAAAATATGAACGATTTGCTAGGGGCGACTCGGTGAGTCGCCCAATGCGCATTCAGTATTTACTCGTCGGGCGATTCAGCGAATCGCCCTACCGTTGTCTGAATCTTGTAATTCAATTCAACCGAATTCGATACACTCCCTTATTCATCTTCCTTTGCATTTGTCCGCGCCAGCGATTACCATCGTAGCGGAAAAAGTTCAGCAACAGGATATGAACATGATCAAGATCCGCGGCGCGGCAGATGTCGAGAACGCTATTTTGACTCGTTACCGGCGGCGAACCCCGCATTCACAAGCCCAGCACGGGCTGGCGCAGCGGGTCTTGCCGGGCGGCGATACCCGTATATCTACGCATTACGCCCCCTACCCGACTTATATGGCGACGGGCGAGGGCGCTTGGCTGACCGATTGCGACGGCAACCGCTATCTGGACTTCCTCAACAACTACACCTCGTTGGTCCACGGTCACGCGCCGCCCGCTATCGTAGAAGAGGCGGCCGATCAATTAACGCATGGGACTGTCTTCGGCTCTGCCGCGAAGCCGCAAGTCGAATTCGCCCAAATGCTGATTGAGCGCGTCGCCAGCGTGGAGATGCTGCGCTTCACCAATTCCGGCACAGAAGCGACCATGATGATGATGCGCGCCGTCCGCGCCTTCACCGGGCGCGATGTGATCGTGAAGATCGACGGCGGCTATCACGGCGCGCAGGACATGGCGAAAGTGAACGTCAGCGCGCAGACGGGTCGCGACAAGAAGCTGCAAGCGCGGGTCGAAGGACCTGGCGTGCCCAGCGTGGTGCTGGACACAGTGATGGTCGCGCCTTTTAACGATCTGAATGCGATGGCAACCTTGCTGGCGGAACATCACCGGCGCATCGCCGCTATCATTGTCGAGCCGATGGCCAATTCTGGCGGGATGATCCCGCCCTTGCCCGAATACCTGCCCGGGTTGCGCGAATTGGCGGATCAATTCGATGTTCTGCTGCTTTTTGACGAGGTGGTCACCTTACGCCTGAGCAGCGGCGGCATGCAAGAAATCTACGGCGTCCAACCGGATATGACGGCTATGGCAAAGGTCATCGGCGGCGGATTCCCTATCGGAGCCTTTGGCGGGAAACGAGCGCTCATGGAGCAGTTCAATCCGGACCGAGCCGGCGAGGTCTTACAGCATAGCGGCACCTTCAACGGCAATAATATCACCATGGTCGCGGGCATGGCGGCCATGCAGAGGCTTGATCAAGCGGCGATTGAGCGCATCAACCGCTTGGGCGACCGGCTGCAAGCTGGCATCAACAGCATCTTCAAGTCCGCGGGTATCCGCGCGCGCTGCCATGGCTATGGGTCGCTGCAGCAGATCCAGTGGACGGACGAAGACTTGATCACCTTGGGCGATGTTCGGCGCGCGAGCCAGGACCTCGGCAAGCTGCCATTGCTCTTTCATCTGGAATTGCTCAACCGCGGCATACATTGCAGCCCGCGGAACATGTTCAATATCTGTACGCCGACGCAAGCAGCCGAAATCGATCGGGCGCTGGATTCTGTCGAGGCGACGGTAGATACACTGAAGCCCTATGTCAGCGAGACTGTGCCGCGCTTGCTCCTGGACCAAGTCGCAATGCGCCACGATTCCTCAGCTTGATAAGCCCGCGCTTTTCATGTGCGCTTGAATTTGATCGGAAAATCGCTCTTCAGAGTTGTCTTGCGGCGCGTAGCCGATGACGCGCCGGGCATTGGCGATGCTCCAAATCGCATGTGAATTGGCGCTGATGCCATAGAAGATCTGGAAGGGCACGCTGAACTCATTGCGAATGTCTTCGGTTTCAATGCTCTTGATAAACAGTTGCGACATATCACGCTGACTGACGTAAACCGCCAGCGCGCGGCGCATACGGCGCAGGTCGCCCAGTTGCGCCTGCGTGATATCCGTCTCGCGCGGTCCGCCGATGCGAATCTGCACGTTCTCCAGCGGACGTCCGCCATGCGTCAAGCCGCTGGCATAGACTTGACCGATCTGCTCGAAGGCGATCTTCGCCCAGCCGTACCAATTGTCGGAGGCGTTCATATCCGGCGTCACCATCGGGGTCTCGCCATCCAGGGCATAGCCCTCGTAGAAATCCGCGGCGTGGTTGGTGCTGGCCGCCACCAAACGCCGCACGCGCTCTTCCCAGGCGACTTGGTAAACATTGTAGGTCATTTGCAGGTTGGCCAGTTCGGACGAGAAATATGCGTCGTCGCCCTGGTCGCTCACGCGATAAAAAGCGCAGTGCACGACGGCGTCGGCGCCGGCGAAATGATGGCGGTAGCTGTCGCGGTCCTTGTTCATCAGATCGGCGACTTGCGCGCCAGGAACAGCCTCGCCGTTTTTGTCGGTCTGGCGGGTATCAAGCAAGGTCAGGTCGTAGCGCTCGCGCAATGCCGGCAGCAGAACGCCGGCGATGGTCCCGCAGGCGCCGGTGACGACGACTTTTTTCTTGGGCATGGGGTTCTCCTCAGGTATGACTCATGGCTGCAGTATAACGTGATAGCTTCGGCTAAGCTCGCAGGTGGCAAGCGCGGGATTGACTCGATTCAATTGACATTTGCGTAGAGCAATTAGTAGAATATTGTCAAATGTGCAATGTCTGGAAAAGGTAAACGTCGATGAAGGACTATGAAAAGGAAATCATGCAAAAGTATCTCCTCCCGGAACGTCCTTTCTTGCATGGCATGGCAAGCGCGTTTGACTTGTTTGGCGCGTTGGACTGCGAAAGAAATGAACAACTGCTCGCTAATTTGCAAAGTGATTTTCAAAAGCGCGACCGTGACACTGTGCGCTCTGCGTGGCGGAAAGTGGGCGAATCCCTTTACTGGGCGGTGATTCAATACGAAAAGGCTGGTGGTGGGGGAGGCAATTTGTGAGCAGCGACGACAAGCCCTCCTCGGAAACGCCTGGCGAAATTCCTGAATCTACTCGTAGGTTGTCTTTACCTCCTGAACTTCTTGAAGCTATTCCCAAAGAAAACCGCGATGAGGTGCTTCACAAATTAGGTCAATATTTCCTTGAAGTCAGGAGAGAAGAGCATTATTCAGGTCCGTTGCAGCCATTTCGAGAGGCCGCCGGGTGGAACGATCTTGTGAAGGGAAGCGCGGAACGAAGTTTCAATCTCTATGAACAGCAAATGATCAAGAGAATGGAAGCAAACGACCGCATTTTGACGACTGCAGAAAGGAGAGTATCACACGACATTGAGCTGGAGATGAAAGAGCATGACGATTCAGTGTCAATTGCAAAGTCTGTGATCAAGTTAAATTCAGAAAAAATACGACGGGGCCAATGGATCGGGTTCATCGGTTCGCTAGCGCTTTTTGCCGGTGGCATACACTTGGTTAATCTCGGGGAAAGCCTGTTAGGTGTGGGCGTTCTTAAATTTGAAGTTGCCGCATTCGCCTGTGTATATGTTCACGAGACTCGCCGGAGTCAATTCGTCACGCGGTAAACCCGCGCCTGTCCCTGCTCAAAGACCGACTCCAAGGACAGGTCGGGCAGGATGTCGCTGGCGGAAGGCTGCAACACAAAGTCCGCTTCACGTTCATTGAGAAGCCCATCAATTTCATCCCATTCAAAATAGGCGACGGCGCGAAAATTGACCGCGCGCCGCTCGGCGACGACCGGCAGCCAGCCCTCGCCATCAGTTGACAGCAAAAGCGCGCCTTCCGGCGCATTGTCGCGCAGCCAGCGCATGGCTCCATAATCGTCGGACGTCAAGGTCTGCTGCGGCAAGTTCAATAAGGGGCGCAGGGCGGTTGCGATTGGCTGGAAGGCGATGCCCAGCGCGATGATCAACAGCCCGCTTGCCGCCATCAGCGGATATGCCATCTGTCGCAAGCGCCGCTTCAAGTCCAGGGACAGTTTTATTTCCCAGAGCTGCAGCAATGCCAAACCGCCGAACCAACTGAAAGGCAGGATCGTACCGTGCCGCGCCATGTTCGGCGCGTGAACGAGCGCGCCAATCGGCGGCAGTAGCGCCCCAATGTATCCGACCAGAGCGAACTCCAGAATCAGCGCCAGCCAGAGCAGCATCAGCAGCGATACCAGCCGCAGACTCCCAGCGCCGCGCCAGGCGATTGTCACGCCCCAGACCGCCAGCGGAATGATCACGACGCCGTTGCCAATGACGATATCCGCCAACAGGCTGAAGTCGGCCGGGTAGGGCGAGGGCGAAACGGGGAAGATGAGTGTCAAGCTATTGCGCAGCCAGGGCGATATGCCGAGCAGCGCCACGAGCGGGAAGCCGATGGCGTAGCTCCAGCGCGACTTGCCAGTAGAATCCGCGCTGAAGCGCGTCCAGCTCAGTAGGCAAAGCAGGGCAAAGCCGAGCGTCGCGATAACGCTGACGGTGAGGCTGGTATAGCATACAGCGCCAAGCATCAAGCCGCCGGCAATCAGATCAGCCAGGTTGAATCGGCGCAGAAAGCGCAGGGCGTAAACCAGAAAGGCTTGCAAGAAGAGCAGCGCCAGAATCTCGGGGTAATGCCCGTCCAGGTAGCTCAGGTGAAGCCCCCCGCAGAGCAAGGTCGAGATGGCAAGCGCGCGCCCCAGCCGTTTGTCGCGCAGCTCCGCGCCAAAGTCATAAGCCAGCCAGACCAAAAGATAGTGGCAGACAGCCGCCAGGCTCAGCTGAATAAGCGGGATTGGCTGGTTTAATTGTTGGCTGAGATAGGCCGAAAGCGCGTGAAAACCGGGCGAGACAATCACCGGGCTATGCGTATAAAAAGGCGCAAGCGAGCGAAAAGATTCGCCATGCAGCGTTGTCAAGCTGTGGAAGCCGACGATTTGACCACTCGCGCCCAAAGCCGCGGGCAGATGAAGCAAGGGGATGATAATGACCATAGCCACCAGCGCGAAGAAAGCCAGGTCTTGTGGACCGGGCCAGCCTTGATCACGGTCCGCCAGCTCTTCGCCCCGCGCTTCGGCGCGCGCTTGCGCCGTCGACAATGTGCCGCCCAACACCACGCCAGAAAGCAGGGCGAATAGCAAGTAATCGACGGCTAGCGTGTCCCAGGCGAAGGCTTCGGCATAAAACACGGCGCCACCTACGATCAGCGCCAGGCAGAGCGTCGCCGCCAGCGCGACGCGCGGCTGCGCGCTGCGCCAGGCGGGGGAGAGCATCGCGCCGGCGCCCAATAGCACCGCAGCTACTATGAAGACGACGAAGAGGCTCATGTGGAATGAATTCAGCTACCAGATGCGCTGGACTTGGTATTGGTCAAAAGCGGCGTCGTTGGTGATGATCGGCAAGCCTTCAACCTGCGATTGCGCGATGAGCAAGCGGTCGAATGGGTCTCGATGAAAGAGGGGCAGGTCGGCGACACGCTTGAGGTGGGAAATCGTGATACTAAGAATCTGGAACCGGTCTGCTTCAAGTTCATTGTCTATCAACTGATGAAATGAAAGCGGTAGGTCGAGCCCTCGCCCCAATCTTGATTTGATAGCCATTTCCCAAATGCTGCCGAGGCTCAGAAAGATGTTGCCGCTAGGATCTTCAAGAAGTTGCTTGGCATCTTTGCTTAATTTTGCGTCGTCTGTGACGAACCATATGTAAGAAGCGGTGTCCAGCAGATAGCTCATTAGGTGTAAGGTTCGAATTCAGGCAAAGCCTCAAAGAACTCGTCAGTAAGTTTAATCTTGCCTTTCAAACGTCCAGCTTTACGTGGCCCTTTCTTGGGTACAATCGTCGCAACGAGTTGGTAGGCTTGGTTGTCTTCCCCGACGAGAATCACCGTTCCACCTTGCTTGGCGTGTTCCAGCACCTTGTCAAGGTTTTCCTTCGCTTCATCAATAGTAAAGGTCTTCATTTTGCTACCCTCGCGAGCCTAGCTTCAATCCGATTATACAACATTGGCAAAGGAACTCAACGAGCGCGGTATCAAGCAACATTGCGCGTCGACAGATCGCTTGCATCGCGCGAATCCGACCGCCATGTTGCCCTCATATTGGCTGTTTCTTGGCTTATACCAATACAATACATGTAGAGTGGGAACAGATTTTCATGATTGGGCTGAAATGGCTCAGTTCCACCACCAGGTCGAAGGGTCGTGGATATTTGCGAGCGTTTCTCGGTGCTCCGCTATCCGCGGATCATGAGGATCGATTGCCAAATGCGCCGCCAGTTGCACTTCCGTGCAAGCCTTTTCGCCTTCCAAACCGCCAGACACCAATCCAGCTTCATATCGATGTACATGGCAAGCCTCGTGAACAAATATACCGGCTGTGAAAACGAGGTGAGAATGGTAGCTGAAAGCCTCTGGCGGGTGATCGGAATAATGCAAATAGAATGTCTTGGCACTCGTATCAACATAGGTCTGTTCGTAGCTGTCAGTCTGTACGATGCGCTTGAGCCCGCTAATCGTGTATCCATACCACTTCGGGCTCGTTCGCTTGAGCAGCAGCAGTGAATCTGTCATCTGCGCGCGAAAACCGCCGCCGCCTACAATGGTTATTGGAATGCTCGTGTCGCACTGATAATGCTGATAAGCAGCCCAACCGCGCTGCCAGTCTTCCTCGGTAGCGCATTGCTGATTAACCCGGCAGCAGTTGTCAACCTGCGACGTATCGACAGTCACAGTTTGCGAGGCATTACATTGATGCTCTTGATAGGCTTGATAACCGTTGCGCCAATCTTCGTCGGTATGGCATTGCCAACCGGCGAAACAGCAGTTGTCAATTTGCGCGGGACTGACGCTTGCGGATCGCGCTGGGGCTGGGATTTGTACTGATGTTCCCGGCTGCGTCTGCGAGGGCGCAGCGCACTGCATATTCTGGAATGCCCAATAGCCGTCCGTCCAGTCCTGGTCGCTGTGGCATTCACGGTCGACGAAACAGCAATTGTCAACTGGCGCGGCGCTCATGGCGCTCTGTGTTTCCGTGGACGGCTGGGGGCTGCTCTCAACGCGGCTATAGCTGACCCAGTCCGCCATCCAGACTTCGCCGCCATTGTGGCTGATCTTCAGCCAGCGGTTGTACGCGCCGGTGACTTGCAAGGTTGCGCCAGCCGGTGCCGACGTCACCACATTCGCGTCCAGGCTGGGAGCGTTTCTTAAGTTGGTGTTGAAATCAACGCGGATGGCATAAGCTTGTGCTGACGTAAGGCCGCATATAAGAAAAACCGCAAAAGACAGCGCCGGCAACTTAGCTAAAGATAAAAGTCTCATGTTTATCTTTCCAACCTGTTCCAAATGGATAAGTTCAAAGAGTATAACACTAGATCGCATAATATAAGAACAACTACAATTAATTGTGTGGGAAATGCAATCGATTCGATTTTGGACAGCTTGTTTACGCTAGCTGTCCGCGGGTTTACCGTAGAGCCACCAGAACATCGCGCGGAGATAGACAGATGCTAGTCGTGGGTCCCAGATAAACTCACCAGCGTTAAAATGGCGGCGCAGTCCGGCGTCAATACGCCCTGCCTCGGACAAGGATTCTCCCTTGTCATAAGCGAATTCATCCATGGCTAACATGATCTCCTGCGTGATGGTACGGCGCATGGCTTCCACCGGATAGGCACCGGCGCAGTCGCGCGGCCTCTCGCCGCAGTCGCGAATAAAGGCGGCCAGCAGCTTCAAGCGCGAGCTTGCTTCTTGCCGCAGCTTCTTTTCGTAATGCAGGGTCCATTCGCGCTGGATAGTATCGTGATGGTCTAGGGCAGCGTCCAACTGCGCTTGCGCCGCGGCCTCAAGGGAATCCCGGAGCAGGGAAAGCCGCCGCCGCCGCAACAGAAGGGCGCCTATGATCAATTGTGGGCTGCCGCTGCCGCGCAAGAAGCCGCCACCTACCGGACCATAAAGCGCATCGCCGAGCAGGTAATCGCGCAGCTTGCCGCTCATCTGGACGAGTTCCGCCAGATCCCGATTGATAGAATAGCTTGAAGACACCTGTGCCGTTTGCCCTACCTAGGAAAGCCGTCGAAGAGCCCAACATGAAGACTGCGCTTAGTCCGCATGAATCGCTTCCCAGATTTTGCGCGAGGTCAGTGGCATATCTATGTGGCGGATGCCATACGGCGCGAGCGCGTCCATCACCGCGTTGACTACGGCCGGCGTCGAACCTATCGTTGCCGCTTCGCCAATGCCTTTCACGCCCAGCGGATTCAGCGTGGTTTCCGTCACTGTCTTGTTGATGGTGAAATGCGGAAAGTCGTCGGCGCGGGGCATGGCGTAGTCCATCATGGTGCCTGTTAAGAGCTGCCCGGATTCGTCGTAGATGACCTCTTCCAGCAATGCCTGCCCGATGCCTTGCGCCAAGCCGCCGTGAATCTGACCCTCCACTAGCAGCGGGCTAATGCGCGGTCCGCAATCATCAACCGAATAGAACTCGCGGAGGCGCACGATGCCGGTGTCGCGCTCGATCTCCACAACCGCCACATGCGTGCCGAAGGGATAGATGAAATTGGGCGGTTTGAAGAAATCGGTCGCTTCCAAACCCGGATCAATATCACCAGGCAAGCGATCCGAATAGGCGCGTGTGGCGATTTCGCTCAGGCTCAGGCTGCGGCTCGGTACACCTTTCACGCGATACTCGCCATCGGCGAATTCGATATCGCCTGGCGCCGCTTCCAAAACGTGCGCGGCAATCTTAATCGCTTTTTCGCGCACTTTTTCAGAAGCGCGCACAATTGAAGAACCGCCGATAGCCAGGCTGCGGCTGCCGAAGGTGCCGACGCCCATCGGCTGCGAGCCGGTATCGCCGTGTCGCACGATAATGTCATCGTAATTCGCGCCGATTTCGTCGGCGACGATCTGCGCGAAACTTGTTTGCAGCCCCTGCCCGTGCGGCGATGTGCCCGTGAATACCGTAACCGTGCCGCTCGGCTCGACGCGCACCTGCCCGCTTTCGTAGGGACCGAAACCGCACATCTCGACATAAGTCGCCATGCCGATGCCCAGGAGCTTGTCGGCATCCGCGCGCCTTCGCGCTTGTTCCTGGCGCAGGGCGGCGTAGTTGGCGGTTTCCAGGGCTGTATCCAGATTGGCTTCGTAATTGCCGGTATCATAAGTCGAGCCTGTCTGCGTCTGGTAGGGGAATTGCTCTGGCTTGATGTAGTTCTTCCGCCGAACCTCCGCGGGATCCATACCCAGCTCCGCGGCGACCAATTCGATCATGCGCTCCATATAATAGATGGCTTCTGGACGCCCAGCGCCACGATAGGCGGCGACGGCGACGGTGTTGGTGAAGACATTGCTCGCTTTGAAGTCCACCGCTTGAATATCGTAATTGCCGGTTGCCATCATGCCTGTCAAAAAGGCGATATCGTAGAAGGGCGGGTAGACGCCTAGCTCGGCAATCACGTGCAAGCGCAAGCCGAGTATGCGCCCCTCCTCATCAAAGGCGACCGAGGCGTCGGCTACCTGCGACCGGCCTTGGGTCGTGCTCAGGAAATGCTCGGCGCGCGTGCCAGTCCATTTGAGCGGCATATTGTGCAGCTGCGCCAACTTCGCTATGGCGATTTCTTCGGGATACAGCGCGTTCTTAACGCCAAAGCCGCCGCCAACATTGGGGGCGATGACCCGGATGGCGTTCTCGGGCAGGCGCAAGGTTGTGGCCAGGGCGGAGCGTACGCCGTGCGGAATCTGAGTACTCGTCCACAGCGTAATCCCGCCTGTGACAACATCGGGCGCGGCGGCCACCGCCCGCACTTCCATTGGCACGCCGGCCACGCGCTGGCTCGATATGCGCTGGCTGATTACATGCGGCGCATTGGCGAAGACTTCGTCAACATCATCTGTTTTATTTCCGCCGGCGCTGGGGATATTGTCGCTGCGGCTTTTGAAAATGGGTTCGGCTTCGCCACTGTAGGCGCTAAGCAGGTCCGCTGCGGCGGGCAATTCCTCCCAGTCGACCTCGACGTCGTCAATGGCATCTTCCGCGACTTGATCCGAGACTGCGATGACCGCCGCAACCGCTTCGCCAATATGTCGGACATAATCGACCGACAAGGCGAGATGGCTGTAATTGGCCAGCGCTTCTTCGCCGCCCGCCATCGGCACCGGTTCGTATTGATCGCGCAGGTCTTCGCCCGTCACAACCGCCAGCACCCCGTCGCGCGCCGTCGCCGCCGAGCTGTCGATGCCGAGGATCTTGGCATGGGCATAGGGGCTGCGCACAAAAGCCACGTGACACATGCCCGGCAATTTGAGGTCGCCGACATATTTGCCCGACCCGGTGATCAAACCGGGATCTTCCTTGCGTTTGACGCTTGCGCCTACCATCGAGCGTAAAACCATCGTCATTGTCTCCTTATTGTGCTTCAGTCAAAGTCTGATTCATGTCCAGGGCGGTCAATCGATTGCTTCGCTTGCGACCGAGTAGCCCTTTTTCATCCAACCTTTGGTGCCGTCTTCCAAGTTGTACAGGTCCTCATAACCCATGCCCGCCAAGAAGAGCGCCGCCTGCGACGAGCGAATGCCTGTGTTGCAGACAAGAAGCGCCGGGCTCTCCTCGCTGATTTCATCGAAGCGCGCGGGCAGCTCGCTCAAAGGGATATTGAGGGCGCCGGGGATATGCGCGGCGGCGTATTCTTCTTGCTCGCGCACGTCGATTAACTGGTACTCGCTACTATCCCGATTGCCGAACTCTTCCCTGAATACGTCGCTGTCGATATCGGTATACATCTTGTTTCTCCGGCCGTTGGCGTTTCATGCCGGAATTATAGCGGAGACATCATCTTTTTACCAAATACATCGCCGCCATCAAATCAGTCGTTTCAATACTGAATATTAGGGAAAAACGACTTCATTCGGCTCCTGCGGCAGTTTACGCGGACACGGGACAAAAGCAGCAAAGATTTCCTGGCGCAAAGCAGCAATCTTACTATTGAAGATCAACACAATGTTTTATACTAACGACAGTTTGAATCAATAGAAAAGGCCCGTTCTATGCAAGTCAATACATCACGGTCATCTGCCATCATTAACGCTGCGTTTGCTTTGCTTATAGTCTTGGGGCTAGCGATCGCAGTTTTTGGCATTGCGGTTGACTTTCTCTTTCCTTACACCAGCCCGGGCTTCAATCTGCCCCAACTCCTGATCGTCGTTGCCGGTCTGACGCTGTCCTTGGTCTCCCTAGCATTGCGTCGTATTGATGTACGGCGTCGTTTCTTCCGAACGGTCAAACAGAATGCCTTGACAGCATTTATCGTCACGCTGCTTACATTCATTGTTCTCGAATTTGTTCTAGTCGCCTTGGGTATTGGGACCTATTACCCGGCGCAAATTCCAGCGAAATCGCTCGAGAAAGTTCCCTGGTGGAACTGTGACGAATTGGGCTGTCGTTACATTTATGATGAATTGATTTCCGCTTGTGATGACGGAGTGTTTTCCGGTCGACGTTGTCTTGTTAATCGCCAGGGTTACCAAGATGCCGGGGACTTTGTTGCTGTTGAAGACGATGACGACAGTATGCGCATATTGATGTTGGGGGATTCGTTTACGGCTGGTTATACCGCCGAGATTGGGAAATCCTACGTCGAAACTATTGAAGCGAACTTTCCCGATGGCAAGATCTGGAACACTGCAATCGGCGGCACAGGGACTAATCAAGCCTTAGCTTCTTTCCAGGCTCACGCCTCATCGCTTCAACCGCAGGTCACTATCTTGGGCTTTGTCATGAATGATTATGACGACAATGTCACGCCTATCGACAGTTTTTTAGAGGTTAGGAATTTAGAAACGGACGGATTGCTCATGATAAGGCAGTACCGAGTAGATGTCTGGGGCAACGTAATTAAACTGGATCATCAGTCCGATCTTTACTATCGCGGGCTTGATGTTGATCCGCCAGCAAGCGAAATCAAGCGCCTTATCGGTTTAACGCGCTTGGGATCACTTGGCCTCCGCTTGGCGGATGCCTTAGGCGCTGTCATCACCGAGGACGCGCGCTTTAACCGAAAAGTATTAATCACTCGCGATTTTCTGAGCAATTTGCGTGACGCCTCCGTCGAGAGCGGCACTGCTCTGCTAGTACTGTTGATCCCAAGTATAGAGGACGTTGAAACTGTGAGCACACGCTATCTCACTGCCTCGCAGCTGATGCGGGAACTTGAAATACCGTATATCAATCCAATTGATATACTTGGTTTAGCCGACTATTTCCCAAAACCTGACGAACATTGGAACAACGCCGGGCATCAGAAGATCGGCGCGCTGATGAGCGCGTGCTTGGAAACATTCTTTGCGAACGGAAACTTCGCCGAATGCGCGCATGTCGAAACGCCGTAGCATAAAAGTATGCGGAAATCATCGTGAAACTGTGAACTTGACATGGCGCTGAAGTCATCCGCTTTGTCGCTCGAGCTAACAGCCTACCCAGCGCTAGATTTCTTCACCGTTTGCCTGTGTTGCTCCCGGAACCAATTAACCGTTCGGCGCAGTCCTTCGTCGAAGCTGACAATCGGCTCATAAGCCAACAAGTCGCCCACTTTACTGATATCGGCGCGCGAGTGCAAAATGTCCCCGGGACGTTCCGGAACATAGATAGGCGACAAGTCCGTGCCCAATTGCAGGTTCAATTTGTCGACGAGCTCGTTTAGAACAACTCGCCCGCCGCTTGCCAGGTTGAAGACTTCGCCCGCCGCATCGTCCGCCGCGCATGCCAGCAGCAGCCCGTGCGCGACATTGTCGATGTAGGTGAAGTCCCGGCTCTGGGTCCCGTCCCCATATACCTGGGGACACTCGCCATTCAGCATCAGCTTGATGAACTTGGGGATGACCGCCGCGTAAGTGGCATCGGGGTTCTGCCGGGGACCAAAGACATTGAAGAATCTCAGAGAAACTGTTTCCAAGCCGTAACTGTGATAAAAGGCTTGCGCATAGAATTCGCCCGCGAGTTTGGCGACCCCGTAGGGCGAAATTGGCGCCGGAGACATCCCTTCGCTCTTGGAAGCGCCGGCCTGGTCGCCGTATGCGGACGAAGAAGCGGCATAGACCAGGCGTTTGACAGCGGCGTCGCGGGCGGCGATCAGGACTTTGAGCGTGCCGTCGACACAGTGCATGTTCGTTTCCAGCGGATCGGCGACGCTGCGCGGAACCGATGGCAATGCTGCTAGATGGATCACATAGTCCGCGCCAGGGAAGAGCTTGTTCAGCGTGTCTAGGTCAGTGACGCTGCCGATGGTGATCGATAGGTCGCCGCCCAGGGACTTCAGATAGTCGAGATGAGCCTGCTCGCCGGTCAGCAAGTTGTCGATTACGCGGACTTGTTGGCCATCGCGCAACAAGCGCTCGGCAATATGCGAGCCGATGAAGCCGCCGCCGCCGGTCACAACATAGCAATTGGGCATGCGCTGCCTCCGTTTGGAACAGTAGCCAACATAACTGTCAGTTTTACTTTGCGCAAGCCCGCCCACGCGGAAACTGGAATTCCCTTCCTGAGCCTGATACACTGAAATCGAGAATTGCACATCAGCAACGGATTTATCATGGACCACCCGCCACCGCAGAAAAAGATAGCCGCTGAACTCGATCTGATCTTGGCGCGCTGGGAAAATCGCTACGAGTTGCGGCTCCTTTCAAAGTCTATGCCTCGCTCTTTGATCGTTGCGGCTATTGTCAGTCTCGTGATTGGCGCGGCTGGTTATCTGCATTTTCGCTTGCGCGCCGAGCAACTCGCGGTGATATCCGCCGCGCTTTTTGCCGCTGGTTTTCTGCTGAATCTGATCAAAACGGCGCTCTTCCCCCGCAGTCCACAGGAACGCGCGCGCTATTTCGACATCGAATTTGCTTTGCAAGAGCGCATATCCACAGCCCTGGAGTTGATGTCGGGCCGCTTAAGAACGCACCCGGAGATTGAATCAAGACAGATCGCGGATGCCCTGGTCCATGCGCGGCGGATCAACGCGCGGGATGCGATTGCGCTGGACTTTCGACTACGCGAGTTGGTCTTGATGTGCCTATTGATTCTGGCGGCGCTCTTGGTGATTGCGCTGCCGCTGTTGACGGGACAGTATCCGGTCGTCGCGGCGCCTGCAGTCTCTCTGGAGGAACCGATTGAAGAAGTGCGCGAGATGCTCGAGACGGTTGCCAAAGATATTGATCTGGACGATATCGACCGGCGCGAGTTGCTTGAGGCGCTTGAGCTCGCTCTCGAACGCTTGGAAGAAGAAGATATCAGCGAGGAAGAAGCCTTCGCCGCGATGAGCCAACTGGGCGCGGAGATCGAAGCGATCGAAAACCAGCTTGAAGACACGATTGACCTGGACCAATCGGCGCTGGAAGCGGCGGCTGATGCCTTGAGCGATTTCATCCCGCCGTTCGACAATGAATCTGCTGAAAACGAACAGGGGCAGCCAAGCTCCGGGCTGGACAATTTATCTAACGCGCTTGAGGAAATGGCGCAAGAGGCGGGGCAAATGAGCGCGGAAGAGACGCAGGCGCTGGCGGAAGCCTTGCGGGAGGCCGCGGGTGAATTGGCGGAGGCGAACCCCGAAATGTCGCAGCGCTTGCAAGAGATGGCGGAAGCGCTGGAAGAGGGCGCAAGCGAAGGCTTGCAGGAAGCCATCGAAGAAGCGCAGCAAGAGCTGGCGCAAGAACAGCAGCAGCAGGAGAGAAACCAGAACGCGCAAAACATGCTGCAAGAACAAGGCGAGCGAGCGCAGGAAGCCGCCGACGAAATTGCCCGTCAACAGTCGGATCAACAGCAAGAGATGACGGACCCCAGACAGGGAAAATCCGAGGTATCTGAATCGGGCGAGCGGCAGGCGGGCCAAGAAAGCAGCCAGCAATCGGATTCTGCTCAGCAGGGCGCCAATCAAGGTGAACAACAGCCCGATCGCAACCGCCCCGGTACAGGAGAAAACACCAGCGTGAGCCGCGACAGCCGCTCATCCGGCTCTGGCGCCGGCGAAGGCGACCCGAGCAACCGCAGCCTGTCCGGCGCCGGCGGGGAAGACCAAGGCGCGGATACCAGCAATCGCACCAGGGGCACGGGCGAAATACAATACGAAGCGCTCTACAGCCCCAGCGGCATCAGCGGCGGTGGCGCGGACGAAATCCGCCTGCGCGCCGACCCGGGCGATCAGACGCTCAACGAAGGCGACTTTGACGATAACCCGCTGGGCGAATCGCGCGTGAGCTATGATACCGTCTTTAGCGAGTATCAAAATTCGGCGAATCGCGCCTTGGAAAGCGATTATGTGCCGCTGGGCTTGCGCGATGTGGTGCGCGACTATTTCACGTCGCTGGAGCCGGCGGGCAATAGCTAGCCGCGCTCTACTGGCTTTGCCAGGCGCAGCAGGCCCCAGCCTTCGTTTTCAAAGTGGACTTTCTTTGATTCTGCTATTTGCTCAAATCCCGCTCGCCGGTATGCCGCGCGCGCAATCGTATTGCGTTCGTCGACATCCAGCGCCAGGCGCGCGCAGCCCGCTTGCCGGGCAAGCTCGCTGGCTTGATTGAGCAGGGTCTTGCTGTGTCCGCGTCCCCGGTGCTGCGGATAGATGGCGAGGAAAACAATGTAAAAATCCCCTTCCGCCAGATTCTCGCCCAGAAAGCCCAGAATGTCTCTCAAATGAATGGCGACAGCCAGAAAACGAAAGATTTGCAGCCGGGCATATTTCAAATAGAGCCAATAGGTGCGGTCAGCATGGTCGCGCGCCGCGGCGGCCGAATAGGCTTGGAGCATGCCGGCAATTGCGGAGTCCACTTGCAAGAACGTGGTATGGCTATGGCTATGATGATTGTCCGCCTGCAAGTACATGGATTCCAGCATAGCGTTTGCCCGGTCCCCGAAAAAATCTGTGAAAACGTTGTCGCCCGCCATCTGCGCGAGTTGAGCGAAGCGCGTGGCTTGATCGGCAGTGGGCTGAGCTGGGAATATAACGGAGGAGTGTTTTTTCAATTGGCGCCTCATACCGCCAGCTTGATCGCGTAATTCAGCGCGGCCCGCAAACTGCCTGGATCGGCGCTGCCCTGACCCGCGATGTCGAAGGCGGTGCCATGCGCTGTCGTCGCGCCGATGACCGGCAGTCCCATCCATAGCGTGGCGATATCGCCGCGCGCTTGGAGCTTGCGCGCGATGTTCATCTGATCGTGATACATACAGACGACACCGTCGAAATCGCCCGCAAGCGCGCGCTTGAAGACGATATCGGCTGGCACGGGTCCCGTGACATTGATGTCGGCGCGGATGGCGTCGTGAACAGCCGGCGCGATCTCGTCAATTTCTTCCCGACCGAATAAGCCGCCTTCACCGGCATGGGGATTCAAAGCCGCTACCGCGAGCCTTGGCTCGGACTTGCCCAGCTTTTCCAAGACATGCCGCAGGCGCTCGATATAAGTCCGGATCCGCTCCCGCTTGATATGACATACGATGTCCCTGAATGCGATATGCTCTGTGACCGCTACCGCCCAGATTGCTCCAGCCGCGCCCAGGATGAAGGGTTCGGGACTGTCGGTGATCGCGCCCAGGAACTCGAGCTCGTCGAAATAGTTATAACCCGCCAGCCGAAAGGATTCCTTGTTCATTGGCGCCATGACCACGCCTTGTACGAGCGCTTGCGCCGCTAGCTCATAGGCGTATTGCAGGTAGCGCCCGGCCGCTTCCCCGCTTTTGGCGTTCACTTCCGGCGGCGGGACGGGACCCAAGTCGAACCCGGGCGGCGACAGCAGGTCGATGCGCCCGGGCGCGAATTCGGCCTGCGCGAGCTTATCAATCGCGCGCAATTGAAGTGGCGCATTCAGCGCGGCGGCGCTGTCGCGCATGACTTGGATATCGCCGATGATGAAGAGCCGGCCGCGCTTATGCCAGTTCTCATCGGACAGCAGCTTGACGATTATTTCGGGACCGATGCCGGCTGGATCGCCCATGACGATGGCTATGACAGGCAGTGAACTCATGGTCTCTCCACTCTTGTCGCATTCATGGTATCCTAGCGAAATGGGGCTTGTCTCGCCACCGGCAACTGCAATCGCCCTGGCTGGGTAGGGGCGAGCATTGTCAGATTCGCGCAAATTCGCTAAGATCGTCATTATACAGGCGCGCGCGACCTTAGAGTGAACAGACCTAACAGTTAATGAACGACATGTTTAACGCCGACAATGCCTTGCAGGTCATCGCCTGCATCGTCGCCAGCTATTTGATCGGCTCTTTCCCCACTGCCTATTTTGTTGGCAAAGCCCGCAACGTCAATATCTTCGAGGTTGGCAGCGGCAACATGGGCGGCACCAATGTCGCCCGAGCCGTGGGCAAGGGCTGGGCGATCTTCACCGGGCTGGTTGATGTTTCCAAGGGTGTCTTCGCCGTCTGGCTGGCGCGGGATGTCATCCTGCCGCAGCAGATCGGCGTGGCGACATCCATCGCCGCGACCAGCGTTGTTGTGGGCCACAATTGGTCCTTGTTCGCGACTATACTGACCGCGTCCATAAAAGAGGGCAAGCTGCGCTTGATCGTGCGGGGCGGCAAGGGCGCGGCGACCGCCTTCGGCGCTATGATGATGATCCAACCCTTTCAGAGCTTGGTTGCCGCCGCCATCGGCATCGCGATTATCTCCCGCACGCGTTATGTCTCGCTGGGCGTCTTGATTGGTTTCGCTGTCGCCAATGTCTGGCTCATCCTCCTGGTTGGTACAGAATTCCAGAAACCCATCCTGCTGGTCTATGCGGTTGCGCTCAGCTTTATGCTGCTGCTGCGGCACCGCGGCAATGTTCAGCGCTTGCTGGCGGGTACGGAACGGCGACTGGGCGAGCAAGTCTCGCGTTGAATTTCGCTCCAAGCTAATCTATCCTCGCAATCGAGCCATTTTGTTGAAGCGGGTGTCAATCGGGCAGTGTCTGACGATTTCAAGCTGGGTTGTTAAATGCGGATAAAATCCGAAAAAGACCTGCGCGGCATGCGGCGCATCGGCGAAATCTGTGGCATGACGCTCAAACTCATGCTGGATCGCGCGGAAGCCGGCATGAGCACCCGCGACCTTGACGATATCGGGCGCGATTTCCTCAAGAGCGTTGGGGCGGCTTCGGCGCCTATCATCGCCTATAGCTTCCCCGGGTTCACCTGCATCAGCCTCAATGACGAAGCGGCGCATGGCGTCCCGCGCAAGGATCGCTTGATCCATGAAGGCGACTTGCTGAACGTAGACGTGTCCGCCGTGCTGGAAGACTACTGGGGCGATACTGGCGCGACTATCATCATCCCGCCGGCTGGTCCAGCGCTGGAAAAGCTCTGTCGGGTGACTCGCAGCGCCTTATATATGTCCATTGAAATGGCGCGCCCGGGCCAGCGCGCCAATGCCATCGGCAGGGCGGTGGAGCGATACGCCAAAAAAAACGGCTATCGCACCCTGCGTCAATTGGGCGGGCACGGCGTGGGCCGCCATATTCACGAGAAACCTTCTATTCCCAACTTCCACCACAGGCGCAACCGAGATGTGCTAAGAGACGGCATGGTGGTCACGCTGGAGCCCTTCTTCAATACCGGTCGCGGTCGCATCAAAACCGAGGACGACGGCTGGACCCTGCGCACGGTAGACGGCAGCGTCACGGCGCAATACGAGCATACCGTCATCATCAATGGGGATGAGCCGATATTACTAACGAAGGTGCCAGGGGGGTACGTATGATTACAGGCATCGACCATATTGTCATCGCCGTTCACAGCCTCGATTCCGCCATGGAAGCGTATCGCCGGCTCGGCTTCAGCGTTGTGGAAGGCGGGGCGCATCCCTATGGGTCGCATAATGCTTTGATCGGCTTTGAAGACGGCTCCTATATTGAGTTGCTGGGCTTCTATAAAGACAGCCCGGACCATCCCTGGTGGGAGCTGCTGCAGGAGCGCGGCGGCGGCTTGATCGATTTTTGCATGGCCACCGATGATATTCGCGCCGACCTGGAGACCATTCGTGCCCAGGGTGTCGCGGCGAGCGGTCTGACCGAAGGCGGCCGCCGGCGTCCCGATGGCTACGAAGTTAAGTGGATCAACAACAAAGTCGGCGGCGCGTTTCAAGGTCTCGTGCCATTCATCATTGAAGATATAAGTCCGCGCGCGCAGCGCCTGCCGAGCGAAAGAACGCAAGCCAATGGCGTGACCGGCATCCATTGTCTTAGCTTGGTGGCGACAGACGCGGGACGATATGCCGCCATCATGGGCGCTGTATTGGGGCAAACGGGACAGTCCTTCGTGGACGAAGCCTTGCGCGCGACTGGCTTTCGCTTCACGGTTGGGTCGCATATCCTGGAATATCTGTCGCCGAGCGACGCCTCGAGTCCGCTGCGCACGCATCTGGCTTCGCGGTCGCCGGCGCCCTATCGCGTGAGTTTTAAGACGCGGGGTCCGTCCGCGGCCTTCGCTCCGGAGCAGGCGGAGGGTGTTAGATTGGAACTCACTCGAACCGAGTTTCAGTCCGCGTCGCCAAAATAAAGTTTTAGAAAGTCAAATACTTCTCGTTTTTGAGCCTCTGACGCGGATTGCACAATTGCGACTACATTGAGCCATGCCGTCTCGTCGTCCCAATAATTCTTCTTCATGATCTGATGCCTCCCGCATAAAGGCTGCCACTTTCTTGGGTCCATTGGGTCAACCTCAGCATGTATCGTGTGGGGCTTTTTATGGTCAGGTGTCAACTTGACCGTTCCTCCGCCAACAGGGTCAATGTCCCCATTGCGCAATCCGCACATCATGCCACTTTCCTGCCAGGCGCACTTATGATCGTATTGATCAAGCACTTGTTTCCAGGTAGCGGTATTGGGGCGAGTACGTTTTGATGCTGTATTTCGCCGTTCGGCATCATGTATTCGCTGACTTTAAGGTCGCCGCGGTTGCGCCATGAAAGTATGGTGTAACCTTTGTCAGTTCTAAGTTCTGACAACCTCTGATGCCAATTTTCTGGCTGGCGGCCCGTCACTGGATCAGTAGCGACTTCAATCAATTGTTCACGCGTCGCCACCTTCCCTAGATTGTCGAGGAAGAAAGCTTCCATTCGGGCACGGATTGATCGCTGCGTATAGGGACCTTTGATTCTTGCGTTTCTATCCTCCATTACAATTTCCGATGCAATTGGCAATACGCTGTTTTGTAATTGACAAATACTCTTCTGTATGGTCACACAGCACCGCGCTACGATTGAGTTGCAAGCACGCTTCTCCAGTGGTTCCAGAGCCGCACATAGGGTCAAGCACAGTATCCTGCTCTTTAGTGGACATTAGAATTAGAGGTTTTATGACAGCCAGTGGCTTTTGGGCAGGGTGCCCGGTTTGTTCATTTCGTCTTATAAATCCGATATTTAGCGGCGCTTCCAATACAGATGGGGGTCCCGGTATGAAGCGCATCTTGCCAGAATTATATCTCGCCAATTGCTCTTTATTCAGGAAATGTTCCGGATATACTGCAGCGTCATCTCTCGCCAAATGTAGGCAAGTGTTTTGAGCCGAACGCCAGCCGCGAATCACCGAGGGACAATTTTTGTAATACCAAGTCAGCCAAGAAACGAGGGAAAAACCATTCGGTAAACATGAAATTTGATGCGCAAGTATTTCCGGAAACCCCCAAACAAACACATGCTCGGATATTTCGCAAGCGGCAGTAATGACGCTTGCCAGCCATTCATGATAATCTGGCCTTGTTCCACCCATGCCCTTGTTGTACCAAGGATCGAGAATAACAGTTGTAACATCATCGCTATTTCTCAGGGTATCAAGAACATCAGCAGCAGCCAGTATCTTTATCTTCGAAGTGGATTCCGTTTCTTCGGCAACGTTAAAATCAGGAAACATACCAATCTGAGTCATGCTCGCGCCCCTTCTTTATCGAATCATACTAGCGAAGATCGCAGGGCTCATCAAGCGCGGCTGGAAAACCCTTGCGCGAATCATGCGCTGTATTGACACGCTAGCCCCGCAAGCGCAACAGCAAACCGCTATGCCGCTCGGCGACTTTGTTGTTCTTGACCGCGATCGCTAGCGCCCGCCGTGTGCCGACCAGGACAAGCAATCGCTTGGCGCGGGTGATCGCCGTGTAGAGCAGATTGCGCTGCAGCATGATGAAATGCTGCGTCGCGACCGGCATGACCACCGCCGGATATTCCGAACCTTGCGAACGGTGCGTGCTTACGCAATAGGCGTGCATCAAGTCGTCGGTTTCGCTGTAGTCGTAAGCTACATAGCTGCCATCCATGACGACTTCCAGCGAGTTTTCATCATCGTCGATGCTGTCAATAAAGCCGATATCGCCGTTGAAAACGTCTTTTTCGTAGTTATTGCGCGTCTGCATGACTTTGTCGCCGACGCGGAAGACGCGCCCGCCCAGCTTAACGTGAGCCATGCGCAGGTCGTCATTCAGTTCCTGCTGCAGACGAATGTTGAGATTGTCGACGCCGATCTGGCCGCGGTACATCGGCGATATGACCTGGATGTCGCGCACGGGGTCTAATCCCCAGCGCGCGGGAATCCGCGCCCGAACGATATCAACCAGCATGTCCGCCGCCGCGTCCGGCTCTGCGATGTTGAAAAAGAAGAAGTCCTTGCTCTCGTTGCCGGTGTATGGCTCCAAGCCCTCGTTGATACGGTGCGCATTGCTGACGATATGGCTGTCATCGTCCTGGCGGAAGATTTGATCGAGGCGCGTGACCGATGCGACGCCGCTTTCGATGACATCGCGCAGCACGTTCCCCGCGCCAACCGACGGCAGCTGATCGACATCGCCGACGAGGAGCAGGTGCGCGCTCGCCGGCAGGGCGCGCAGCAAGCTGTGGAAGAGCTGCAAGTCCAGCATGGAGGCTTCGTCGATGACGATCATATCAACTGGCAGCGGGTTCTCTTCGTCGTGCTCGAAGCCGCCGATCTCGGCAGAGAAACCCAGCAGGCGATGTATTGTGCTGGCCGGCGCGCCGGTCGCTTCCGACAGGCGCTTGGCGGCGCGCCCGGTCGGCGATGCCAGCTTGTAAGCATAGTCGCCGTCATTGAGCGCGTGGATGAGCATTTGCAAGGTGGTCGTTTTGCCAGTCCCCGGTCCGCCGGTCAAGACGCTGATTTTGCTGGTCAGCGCGGCGCGCGCCGCGCCTTGCTGCTGCGGCGACAATGCGACTTGGTTGCTCGCGCTTAATTGTCGCAAGAAGCGAGACCAATTCGTGCTTTGATGGTCCTTCATGATGATGCTCTGGCTGTGAACCAGGGCATGTATGCGGCTGGCGACCGCCGTTTCCGCGTGATAAAAGCGCGGCAAATAAATCGCGTGGGTCGGCTCTGCCAGCGGACCCACAGGCAGGCGATCCTCCATGAGCTTGCCGGCCGTCACTTGCCCATGCAAGGCGATTTTCAGCGCCTGTTTGTCTTCAACGCCAAGCAATTCGCAGGCGCTCTCGATCAGCTCGTCGCTCGGGGCGTAGGTATGCCCCTGGCGCGACAACTCGTTGAGCGTGTGATGCAAGCCCGCCCGCAGGCGGTACTTCGCGTCAACTTCTATACCCAGGTTCCTGGCGATTTGGTCAGCCTTGCGAAATCCAATGGTGAAGACATCTTCCGCCAGTTGATAGGGATTGCGCTCGACGATCGACCGCGTTTGCGCGCCATATTCGTTGACGATGCGCCGGGCGATCCGGGCGCTGATGCCCAAGCCTTGCAGATAGATCAGCAAGTTGCGCGTGATGCGGTTCGCCGTCCAGGCGTCAATGAGATTATCCGCCAGCTTCGTCTTGAGCGCCGGTACTTCATGTAGACGCTGCGGTTCATTGTCGAGGATTTCGACTGTCTTCTCGCCGAAGTGCTTGACAATCTTCTCGGCAGTACGCGGTCCGATGCCTTTGACGATGCCGCTGCTCAGGTAACTGATGAGGCCCTTCGCGGTATGCGGGGCGATGGGTATGGTTTGCTCGGCGCGGAACTGGAAACCATAGCGGTCATCGTTGACCCAGGCGCCGCTGAACTGCGCCGATTCGCCTTCTTGCAGGGCTGGCATAATGCCGACGACGGTGACGGTGCCATCGCGCGCTTGCGCCCGCGCATAGCGCTTGTCCGGCGTGATCCGAAGCACGCTGTAGCCGTTCTCTTCGTTGAAATAGGTGATGCGTTCGATCGCGCCTTGAATTTGTTCGTCCATCTCGGGCAGTCCCTCAGCGGTCTATTTGATTGTAGTATGCTTTGCGGATTCCGCTAAGGTTTTGTCTTGGGCAGGGCAAGGCGCCTGTCTTTTGCCGATTGAGCATAACAGCGCCGCCGGTGTATATTGAAGCGCGTTAGCACGAGCGCAGCCTCAAATACGAAAGTCCAAGGCATGACAGCCCAGCAGCCGCCACCGCCGAGCGAAGACAGCTTGCCCGCATCCAGCTTGCCCGCATCCAGCGATCAAGAAGCTGCGGAGCAGGAACGCACCAACGCCAATGTCGCCGGCGCCAGCGGCATTCTCGCGCTAGGCAATATCTTCAGCCGCGTCCTCGGTCTCATGCGCGAAACCGTGCTCACCTTTCTCTTCGGCGCCAGCGGCGCGGTGGACGCCTTTCAAGTCGCCATCATCGTGCCACGCGCAATCTACGACCTGCTCATCGGCGGACATATCAACGGCGCCATCGTCCCGGTGCTGAGCGAAATCATCGTCACGCGCGGCAAAGACGAGCTGTGGCGCGTGGTATCCATTCTTATGAGTCTGGTAACAGCCGCGCTGGCGCTGCTGGTGCTGCTGATCGAGATTTTCGCCCCGCAGATCGTCATGGCTGTCGCCAGCGGCGCCGACGCGCATACCCTAAGACTGGCCACCGATATGCTGCGCTTGACCGCGCCGGCTTTGATCTGCATGAGCCTGTTCGCCGTTTTCAGCGGGACGCTTTTCGCGCTGCGTTCCTTCACCTTGCCCGCCTTTGCCGGCGTCGTCTTCAACGCCTGCACGGTCTTCGTGACATTGGCGCTTGTGCCGCCGCTGACGCTGCAAGCGAACCTCGGCGGGAGCGCCAGCTTGAATCCCCTGGTCTTGGCGCGGTCGCCCGGCGGCATCATGGTCGTCGCGCTCGGCTGGTTGATCGGCGCTATCGCCCAGATGGCGCTGCAATTGCCCGGGCTGCAATTAGGCAAGCTGCGCTTGAGCGTCCACTGGCGTCATCCCGCGCTGCGCAGCATCGCCTTGCTCTATGCGCCGGTGATGTTTTCGCTGATCATGGACACGCTAGTCATCCGACCCTTCAGCTACAACCTCGCCAACCAAACGGGCGCGGGCGGCATCGCCTACATGGTTTGGGCGACGACCCTCATTCAATTTCCGCAAGGCTTGGTCGCGACAGCCATAAGCATCGCCATCTTGCCGACCCTGGCGCGCCAATCGTCCGAGATGACCGCGGGCGGTCAGCGCGCTTTTCAGGATACCTTGGGGCTGGGCTTGCGCTTGACCACGACATTAATCTTGCCCGCGGCGACGGGTTTGTTCGTGCTGGCGGCGCCTATCATCGCGCTGCTATTCGAGCATGGCGCTTTCGGCGCGGCGGATACCCAGGTCACGGCGCAAGCGCTGCGTTTATACCTGATCGGATTGCCTTTCGCCGCTGTTGATTTGCTCTTGGTTTACGCCTTTTACGCCCGCAAAGATACGCTGACGCCGGCGCTGGTCGGCGTCCTGAGCTTGGTCTGTTATATGGGCGCCGCCTTGCTGCTCTTCGACGCTTTTGGTTTGTTCAGTTTGATGATCGCCGATAGCCTCAAGCATTTTGTCCACGCTTCGATCTCTGGCTTTCTGCTTTGGCGGCGGCTTGATGGCTTGGGTTCGCAGCGGATGGCGATAACCGTCGTCAAGACAGCTGTCGCCTCGGCAATCATGGCGGTGGCGGCTCTGGGGACTTTGCCATATTTAAGCGCGGCTTTGGGCGCGGGGAGCATCGCGCGCGAGGCGCTGCTGGTGGCTGTCGGCGCGCTGCTTTACGGGGGCCTATTCTTGTTGATGGCGCGGGCATTGCGTCTGGATGAACTGGGCTGGCTGTGGAACTTGTTGCGGCGCCGCATCCTGGCTTGAGTTCAGCGCGAAAGTCACGCGAATCACGTATCGCGTGGACTGGAAATCTCGGTTAAACTGCCTCGAATGCGCCTTCGAATGACGCTTGGCGCGCCTCGCCCGCGGCGGCGAAGAAACGAATATATGAGCCTGCGACAGCCCGGCGACACAACAAAGTTGTTCCTTCTGTCTTGTACTATGTTCGCGCTGGGCGGTCTGCACGCCGGCGCGCTGGGCGTGGTGTGGATCTATGTGCAGGCTGAATTTGAGCTCAGCTTGAGCGCCCTGGGCGCTTTGGTATCAGCCGCAACCGTCGGCCGACTTCTGACCAGCGCCTCCAGCGGACCTCTGATTAATCGCTTCGGCATCGCCTGGGTCTTGATCACGGGCATCGGCGTAACCGGCGCCAGCCTGCTGATTTTTGCCGCGGCGCCATTATGGATCGTTGTGCTTTTGGCGGCTTTTATCAGCGGCCTGGGCTCGGGCGCTATGGCCGCCGGCATCAACGCTTTCGCTGCGGTGAACTTCTCCGCCCGGCAGATGAATTGGCTGCATGGCAGCTTTGGGCTGGGTTCAACGATCGGTCCTTTGGTCGTAACAACCATTGTGATCGATCTCAGCCTGTCCTGGCGCTGGGCTTATGTCATGTTCGCAGCCATGCGCGGTCTTGTTCTGCTCGGTTTCTTCTTGACGCGCAAAGAATGGTCCCTGGGCGAAGCCAAGAACAAGCGCGCCGAGCGCGCCCATGCCAGCTTGCGCCAGACCGTCGGCATGCCCATCGTCTGGCTGATGGTCCTGACTTTCATGATGGTCACGGGCATCGAGCTGGTCGCCGGACAGTTTTCCAACAATTTCTTGATTGACGCGCGGCAGATGGATCCCAAGGTCGCCGGCAGTTGGGTCAGCATGTATTGGGCGAGCCTGACGGTCAGCCGCTTCGTGGCAGGTTTCATCATCACGCGGATTGGCAACGGCATGTTCCTGCGCTTGAATATGTTGGGGCTTATCGGTGGCGCTGCCTTGCTCGGGGCGGGCGGGGGCGGCCTCAGCGCGCTGCTCGGATTAGCCTTGATCGGCTTTTGTATCGCGCCCTTCGCGCCCTTGATGGCTTCGGATACGCCGGGGCGCGTCGGCAAGGGTCATGTCGCGAACGCCATCGGCTTCCAGTTTACCGGCGCCAGCCTGGGCATGGCTGTTTTGCCTTGGTTGGCTGGGGTCTTGGCGGAAGTCTTCGGCTTGGAGATTATCCCGCAATTCCTAGTCATTGTCGGGCTAATCTCCTTCTTGCTCTACGAAGCGATTCTTTTGCTAGAGCGGCGTCGTCCCCTTGCCACAGCCACTTGACGCTGCCACGTTAAATTACGTCAGCTTGTTTACGGCCTCGACCAGCGCCATGATATAGCCGGTTGAATAAGCGTGACCGCGGTGCCGCCAATCGCTGTCGTCAATCATCTCTGGCACATGATCGTCGATGATGAAGCCAGTGAAGCCGACCTCTTTAAGCGTCTTGATCGCAGCCACCACATCGACATTGCCCTCGCCCGGGAAGCACTCTTGGAAGCTCGGCACGCAGCCCTGTACATCGCGGAAGTGCACATAGAAGATCTTGCCGCGCTCGCCAAAATAGCGGATGGCGTCCAGAACGCCCTCGTTGTTGTTCTTGTCGGCATACGCCATTTCGGAAAAGCAGCCCATGCAAAAGTCGAGGCCGTGGTTGGGGCTGGGCGCCGCGTCCAAGGCGCGCTTGAAATTCTCCGGCTTATAGAAGACCCTGGCGATGCCGCCCAACGCTTCCACCGGCGGATCGTCGGGATGCAGCGCGATTTTGACGCCCGCTTCCTCCGCGACTGGCAGCACCCGCCGCATGAAATAGACATAGTTGTCGAAGAGCTCGCTTTCGCTGTATTCGCGCTCCTCCGCCTCGGCAAGCTCGGTGATGCCGACAATGACCTCGCCCGCCAGCGCCCGTTCCATATCAAATGCGGTTACGATTGCGCCACCGCGCCCGAGCGCCATCGGCGTGCGCCAGACCAGGTTCGGCATCCAGTTCAAGCCCAGGATGGGGATGCCCGCCTCGCCCATATTGCGCACTGTTCGCTGATAGTTCTCGATCTGCCGGTCGCGGCGCGCTCCACCCAGCATGGCGTCGATATAGAAGTGGCGCGGCACATTCTCGATCGCTTCCAGCGCCAAGCCATAATCGTTGACCTTCTGCTTGAGCCCGCGCAAATAGCTGGCATTGAGGTAGCCATGGTCCGGGGGCAGGTCAGTCGCTTCCCCGATGAGATCAATCTCTTTGCCGATCAAATTGAATTGCACGCCGCCGACGCCCAGTTGTTTGGCAAAGGTCAGATACTCGTGCGTCGCCACCGGATGCTGGCCCAATGCCACGCGCATCGCTTCTGTCACAGTTCATCCTCCCCGCGTTTTGATTTATAGATTTCGTCTATAGTGTAGCTCATTCGGCGCGAAAATCATCCGAAGCCCAAGGCAATGCAGGGCAATCGCATCAAAATCGCTACCTAAAATGCGATTAATTCAAACTAAAATTTAACTATAGGGGCACAGAGAGTCGCGTAGACACTGACTATCAGCACAGAAGTAGTTCTAAAGAAAATAATGTAAATTAACAGGGGCTGTGTAAGGCTTGTCCGCTATTAATGAAATTACGCCAAATACGTCAGTAGCGGACAAGCCTTGTAGGGGCGACCAATCTGGTCGCCCGCATTGTTACGTATTGATTTCGGGCGACATGGTATGTCGCCCCTACAATATCCATTATTATGTTGGATTTGCATTTCTTTGTTGGATTTACTACTTGTGTCTTTGTGGTGAAAAAATCTTTATGCGATTGCTCTGATCGCTCATCGCGGCTTACTTGCATTTGCCGAAATGGCTGTGGTATAGTAGCCGCACTCTCTGTTAATCGAGTTTTGACAACCCTGTGGACGATACACCTGAGCCTCCTTCTGGGAGTCCCACGCACATAGGAAATCTTGTTTCAGCCGATCATGGCTCAACATGTCCGGCTGGTTGCGCTTCGGCTGCAAATACCCGCGCGGGAGCTCAGAAATGACCTGGCTTGTGGCAGCGCTTTTTGCCCTGATTTGCATGCACGCCCTGGTCAGTTTGTGGAGCGCCGCGCTGCAGAGCGTTTCGCGCGCCGGACTGCGTGAACGGGCAGAAGACGGCGACAATAGCGCGAGCCAGGTTCTGCGGCTGACGGAAGAAGTCTTGCGCCTCGGCATGACTGTCAGTCTGACGCATATCCTGACGCGCTTCGCCATCGCTACGGTTCTGGTCTTGCTGGTTAAGGACTCGATCATCAATGGCGATCTCGCCGCTCGGTTTGCGGTCGCGCTTGTCACCGTCTTCCTGGGGGCGACAGTGACACTGGTCCTGGGCGATCTGGTGCCGGATGCGCTTGGCTCAACTTATGCCGAAAACTTGTACCGTCTCGCCGTCGCGCCCATGCGCGCTCTGGTGATGATCATGTCGCCCTTGACGGCTTTAGTGCTCTTTCTTAGCCGTTTGATATCGCGCTTGTTCGGTGGCGAGACTCTGGTGAATCTGGTTACGGAAGAGGAGATTCTAAGTCTCGTCAGCGCCGGGCACAGCGGCGGCACGATTGAAGAAGAAGAGCGGGACATGATCTATTCTGTGCTGCAATTGGGCGATAGCAACGCGCGCGAACTGATGACGCCGCGCATTGATATCGTCGCGCTCGAGCTCAATGACACGATGATGACGGCGCTTTCCGCCTTTGTCGATTCCGGTTTTTCGCGCCTGCCCGTTTATGAAGGCAGCATTGACAAAGTGATTGGCTTGCTCATCGCCAAGGATATATTGACCTTGCTGGAAACCCGTGAAGACCTGGACAGCAGTTCCATTAGGGAATTGATCCGCCCCGCTTGGTTCGTGCCGGAAAGCAAACGCGCCGACGCCCTGTTAAAGGAGATGCAGTCGGAGAATATCCACCTGGCGGTGGTGGTGGATGAATATGGCGGTACCTCGGGCTTAATCACGATTGAGAACTTGATCGAAGAAATCATCGGTGATATCCGTGACGAATACGATGTCGATGAAGAAGAAGAATTCCTCGCGCTGGGCGACGGCTCCTGGCTGATTGACGGCAGCATGGACCTTGATGACCTCAATGACCTGCTCGATTGTTCGATCGATAGCAATGCCACCGATACCTTGGGCGGATATATCTATTTGTATTTGGGTCGTGTGCCCAAAGCCGAGGAAACCATCACCACTGACGTTTTGAGCATGACAATCAAATCCATTGACGGCCACCGCATCCGCAAGGTCGCTGTCCGCAAGATCCTGTCCGAAGCGCCTGACCTGGCGAGCCCGCCACCGGAGAAAACGGAGCCATTGAGTGTCTCATCCAGCCGAAGCTGAACTGATCCAAGCCGCGCTCGCCGCCAGCGAGCATGCCTATATCCCCTACAGCAATTACCGCGTCGGCGCGGCGCTCTTGACGCCCGACGGCGCCGTCTTCAGCGGCTGCAACGTGGAAAGCGCCAGTTATACGCCGACCATTTGCGCCGAACGGACAGCGCTGGTCAAGGCGATCAGCGCGGGCAAGCGCGAGTTCTCCGCGGTCGCGGTTGTCACGCGCGCCGGCGGATCGCCTTGCGGCGTCTGCCGGCAGTTGCTTTACGAGTTCTCGCCCGGGCTGCTTGTCATCATGGCCGATCTCGAAGGGGTGGCGCGTCAGCGCGCGACGCTGGCGGAACTGCTGCCTTATGGTTTCGGTCCGGCGAATTTGCAAGACTGAGCTCCTGCCAACTGACACAAGCATGCTCAAGATCACTGTCCAGGCTGATTGCGATAAGGCGCCCAAGAAGCTGCTGCTGCGAGACCTCAACATCGCTTTCGTCCGCGCCGATGTCGAAGACATCCTCGACAAATTCAGCGACGATATGCGCTGGCAGATCATCGGCCAAGCTGAGCTGCGCGGCAAGGCAGCCGCGCGCGAGGCGCTGGAAGCGATGAAAAATGCCGCCGCAACTGAGCTGGTCATCCATTCAATCATCACCGATGGGTGCGAGGGCGCGGTCAACGGCCTCATCACAACGGAGGCCGGCAAGTCTTATGCCTTCTGCGACGTCTGTAAATTCGCGTCCGCGTCTGGCAAGAAAGTAAAGTCGATGCGGTCTTATGCCATCGAATTGCCCCGAGGAGATTAGACATGCAAAAAATTGTGACCAACCTGTGGTTTGACGGACGAATCGAAGAAGCGCTGGAACTTTATACTTCGCTTCTGCCCGATTCGCGCGTCATACGCATCCGGCGCTATGGCGAATCCGGCATGGGCGCCGCGGACGATATCATGACGGCCGATTTCGAGCTGGCTGGGCAAGCCTTCACCATCATCAATGGCAACACCTTCAGCCCGCCTAGCGCGGCGATGTCGCTCATGGCGCTCTGCGACGACCAAGCGGAAGTCGACCGGCTCTGGGAGGGCTTGATTGCCGGCGGTGGCGCGCCCAGCCGCTGCGGCTGGCTGACCGACCGCTTCGGCGTCTCTTGGCAGATTACGCCGCGCCGCTTAATGGAGATGCTGGAAAGCGATGATGCCGCCGCCGTTGCGCGCGTTATGGCCGCCTTCATGCCCATGGACAAGCTGGACATCGCCACGCTGGAAAAGGCATTCCGCAATGAGTAAGCCCAAGCCGACGCGCCAGGCGCCAGAAGAGCTTGAGGCTTATTTGGCGGCTTAAGGGCCGCCCGACATAAAATGAATCCTGCACATAGGGCGACCCAAGAGCCGCCCATACAGCATCCGCGCAAGGGGGAGTTTACTCCCCGCCGGGGCGCAACTCCACCTCGACCGGCTGCCACATATCGCCAGTGACATCGACGTCGTTCATCATCAGCGCGTCCAGCGCCGCCTGCGCCAGATCGCTGCGGTAGGCGTCCATGCCCGGCTCTTCGCTGAGCACTTGACCCTCAATCGCGACCGCGACCGTCTGCGCCCAGAGCGCCTCGTCCATGATGCCGATGCCGGCCGGCGAGGGCCAGATCAGCTTGCTGATTTCGTTCAGCTGCCAGGTCTGATGGCTTTCACCCAGCGTGGAACCGTTATCCAGCACGATTTCGACACATTCATCGGGATTGTCGCGGCAGTGGATCCAGCCGCGGAAGCTCGCCTTGAGGAAAGACACGGCGATGTCTTCATTGCCCTCTTCCGCCAGCCAGTCGGCGTTGACAAAGACATGATCCTGCAGCATGGCGGTGCCGACATCGTTGAAGTTGATGACGTTCAGGTCTTCCGGCTGATACAGCTCGCCGGTATCGGGATTAACCGCTTCCAGGACCTGGGCGTATTCGTTGTAGGTCATGGCTTCGGCCGCGTCCAGCTCGCCATTCAGCAGCAGCGACATATCAAAGGGCTGCTGGATGACGGTGACGTCATCGGCGTTTTCCGGGTCGATATCAACGGCGCGCATGGCGGCGAAGAGCTCGTGCTCGTTGCCGAAGCCCCAGGTGCCGATGCGCATGCCGCGGAAGTCCTCGACCGATTCGATGCCGGTGTCGACGAAAGAAACTTCAAGCGTGCCGCTGCGCTGGAAGACCTGGGCGATATTGACCAGGTTGACGCCCTGCTCGTTGGATTCCAGCACCTTCGGCACCCAAGCCAAGCCGAATTCCGCGCCGCCAGAAGCGACCACCTGCTGCGGCACAATCTCCACCGCGCCCTCCAGAATCGTCACATCGAGGCCCTCTTCTTCATAGAAGCCCAGATCGACAGCCGCGAAATAGCCGGCGAACTGCGATTGCGCCACCCACTGCAATTGCAGCTTGACGGGAGCGAGGTGGCCGTCGGCGCCGGTGACGGAAACCCCGAGCAATAGAACAAGTAGGACAAATAAAGCAAGCAATTTACGCATGGTGTTTTCCCTCCCTGTGTTGGGATAAATGGCTAAAGACGCTTGTGACCAGTATAGCGAATTGCGGCGACTTTGGCAGGCTTCGCCGCCAGGGCAATCGCTTCAAAATATTTTTCAATAGAGGACGCAGAGGCACAGAAGTAATTCCAACAAAGTAATGCAAATCCAATATATGTATGGATTTGTAGGGGCGACCAATCTGGTCGCCCGACGTTGCTACGTTTAGATTTCGGGCGACATGGTATCTCGCCCCTACAAGGCTTGTCCGCTATTATGACTACTCACCAATTTTTTGCCCCAATCCTTCTGCCTCTTGCCCAATAAAGATGGATCCCCAATGCAAAAATTACGAAAATAGAACTGTTTTCAGTCCCATAAGTCGATTGTAGGGGCGACCAATCTGGTCGCCCGACGTTGCTGTGTTTTGATTTCGGGCGACATGGTATCTCGCCCCTACATCTAAATCTTTCGTCGAGTTTAGCATGACTAACTTGGAACTACTGTGTGTCGCCCCCGCGCAGGGACACATGCCAGGGCATCAGCCGCCGCTCGGCAAACAGAACAACCAGATAAAAGGAAATACCAATCAGCGAAGCCATCAAAATCGCCGTCCAGGCTTTGGCGAAATCGAAGGCGGAGGCTTCCTGCGTGATGTAAACGCCCAGCGTCGCCCGAGGTCCGCCGAAGAACTCGGCCACCACCGCGCCGATCAAGCTCAGGGCGCTGGCGACGCGCAGGGCGCTGAAGATGTAGGGCAGCGCATTGGGAATGCGCAAGCTGAACATGATGCGCGCGGGCTGTGCCGCGTAAGATTGCATCAACTCCAGTTGCCCCGCCTCGACCAGCGTCAGCCCGCGCACGGTGTTGATCATGGTCGGGAAGAAAACGATGATCGCGACAATCGCCATCTTGGAAGCCGGATTAGTCAAGCCGAACCAGTTGTTCATGATAGGCGCGAAGGCGATGATGGGCACGGAATTGGCGGCGATGGCGAAGGGCATGGTGGCTTCGCTGATGATGGTCCAGCGCGCGGTGGCAAGCGCCACCAGGATGCCGCCGCCGCAGCCGATGACAAACCCGCCCAAAGCCTCCCACAAGGTGGCGCCGCTGGCTTCGAAGAGCAGCGAGCCCTCATCCGGCGCCAGCCACAAATGAATCTGCAGCATGAACTCGCTGAAAATGGCGGAGGGCTTTGGCAAGAGGAACTGCTGAATATCAAAGAGCCTCACCGTGATTTCCCACAAGACGATGACGGCAATCGCGACAGCGATGGTCGGCGCGTAATAGCGCAACTGCCGGCTCAGCCGGGCGCGCGCGCCTAGCCCCCGGCTCTGTTTATGCTTATCCGCCATCACGGTCCTTCCGCACCGTCGGAGCCGACGGCATCGCGCAGCAGCTCGCGCACCTCGGATACCAAAGCATGATAAGCCGGTTCGCTACGCGTCTTGAAATCGCGCGGGTAAGGCAAGTTATTGTCGACAATCTTGGTGATGCGCCCCGGGCGCGCTGACATGACAACGATGCGCCCAGAGAGAAAGACCGCTTCGGAGATGCTGTGCGTGACAAAAACGATGGTCTTGCCCGTCTGCTTCCAGATGCGCAGCAATTCCAGGTTCATACGCTCGCGGGTGAACTCGTCCAGCGCGCCGAAGGGCTCGTCCATCAGCAAGATTGCGGGATCAAAAGCCAGCGCCCGCGCGATGGAAACGCGCTGCTGCATGCCGCCGGAAAGCTGCCAGGGGTAATGATTGGCAAAAGCGCCCAGCTCGACCATTTCCAGCATCTCGGCCGCGCGCTTTTGCCGCTCCGCCTTGGCATAACCCATGACTTCTAGCGGCAATTGCACGTTCTTCGACACGCTGCGCCAGTCGTAGAGCGTGGCGGCTTGAAAGACCATGCCGTAATCGCGATCCAGCCGTGCGGCGCGGGGCGGCTTGCCATTGACCAGCAATTCGCCGGCGCTCGGCTGCAGCAGGTCGCCTATCAAGCGCATCAGCGTCGATTTCCCGCAGCCGGAGGGACCGACCAAGGAGATGAATTCGCCCGCCCGCGCCTCCAGATTGATGTCTTGCAGGGCAATCACCTCTTCATGCGCGCCCGGGTTGAAGACCTTGTGGATGCCCTGCGCCGCGATGACAACTTCCCGTTCAGCTGACATTATCCTGCTCTATCCCAAGTCCAGCGCGCGAACGTGGCTCCGCAGCGCGAATCGCTCGGCCAAGCTGACCGTGACAAAAAACAATATGCCCACAGCCGCCGCCATGACAATGGACGCCCACAGTTTTGGCGTCGAGATCATGCTGTAATCGGAACTGAAATCGAGAATAGCCCGTCCCAGACCTGCGCCAATGCCCGAGGGCAATTCGCCGATGATGGCGCCGACAACGCTGGCCGTGGCTGAGACTTTCAAGGCGGTGAAAATGTAGGGCAAGGCGGCGGGGAAGCGCAGCTTCCACATGATGGTCCAGCGGCTCGCCGCGTAGGAGCGCATCAATTCGACCTGCGCCGGCGCTGGCGAACCCAAGCCGCGCAGCGTGTTGATGGTGACCGGGAAGAAGGTCAAGTAAGCCGCGATCACCGCGACGGACAATTGGCTCGCGCCCAGCCAGATCACCACCATGGGCGCGATGGCCAGAATCGGCACCGTCTGCGAGGCAACGACATAGGGTAGCAATCCCCGTTCCAGCAGTCTCGAATGGGCAAAGACAGAACCAAGCGCGAAGCCCAAGAGCGCGCCAAAGAGAAAGCCGAATATCGCTTCGCTAAAGGTGTAGAAGCCCGCGTCGCTCAATATGCGCAGCAGCAGAAACTCACCATTGCGCCGCGCCGGCTGCAAGAAAGCCTCCGCGATCATCTGAAAATGCGGCAGATTGAGGTCGTTCAAAATTTTCAAATCCAGCAGCACCAGGTTGCGCGGCAGATTTAGGAACTTGACATCGGCGAAATCGCCCGCAACCGCCGCGATGCGCCGGTCCATGATAGCGCGAACAGCGCTGAATCGCTGCGCGTCTTGCGCGCGCGCCGCCAGGCTCAAACGGCCCGGGAAAGCCGGCGCGATGGGCAAGAAAGCCAAGCCCTGCCCGCGATCCAATGTCTTCATATAGCGCAGGTTTCTGTACTGGAGGTTCTCGTCTGTATGCTCTGTATTTCCCGTACCTTGCCGCGGCGGATGCGGCGGCATGAGATCGTCCAGATCTTTGCGGTCGGCTATGACCACGTCAAGCTCGCCCGCCTCCAAGGACATCAGCGCCTCATCCAGCGACGGGCTGACTTGGTAAGTCCAGTTCGCTTGGGGCAGCAGGATCTTGTAGTTGACGGCATCGGCGAAGGATTTGCTCGCCTCCCAGCCCAGCATCAGCAAGGACAGCGCCAAGAAGAAGCCGGTCGCGCGGCTCATCTTGCCCGGCGACAGCGCCAAAGCCGCCAAAACAGCGAGAAGCGCCAACAGCAGCAGCGATAGGACATGGCTGCCTTCGATGGCTGGAATCAAGAATAAGAGGGCGTCCAGTAGCAGCAGCGCCGCCAGGTACAGCTTCCGCGCCGCCAGCGGTCGAGCGAAATGCGCAGCCAAGGCGAATAGAAGCAGCAAGGCGATCAGACCGAGGTAGCCGCTGCGCATTTGGCTTATGGCATTAAACAAGACTGTCGGATCCAATGCTTGCTCGCCCAGCTCGGTCGCCCAATTGTCCGCGTACTGCGCCAGGGGCGAGCGGATTTCTTCGGGCTCCTTTTCGCTTTGCTGCGCCATCCAGGTCGCCAAGCGACCCAAGGTCGATTCTAGCTGCAAAGCCTCATCGAATGCCAAGCCATTGTATTGCGCCAGCAAGCCGAGGACCAAGCCAATCGCGGCCAAGGTCAAAGCGACGGAGAGCGGCAGTTTGATTCTCAGCGAATTCAAGTTAGTCATGCGAATTCATCGCCGAAATGCTCCCACTACCCTGCTTTCCCTCAGAGGCTTCGACAGCTTTCAACGGGCAATTTATCGACATAAAACCTAAACCTTTTCGGCGATTTTGGGCGACTCACAGAGTCGACCCTACAATTCCTTAGTTATATGTGACATTCGACACAAAATGGTTCTGGACCGATTGCTCTAATGAAGCGAATTACATCTAGTCGCACTGCTATTTTCTCTGTGTCCTCAGTAGTTCAAAGAAAATAATGCAAATTTTACAGGGGCGGTGTAGGGGCGACCAATCTGGTCGCCCGACGTTGCTGCGTTTTGATTTCGGGCGACATGGTATGTCGCCCCTACATTTAGACCCTTCGTCGAGTTTTGCATGACTAACTTGGTTCTACTTCTGCGCCTCTGTGGTGAATCTTCTTCACTAACTTGGTTTTACTTTCTCGCGGCGGCGGCTTAGCTAGGACACCGCGACCAAGGCTCGCCCAATAATATCTATGGCGCTGTCCATATCCTCCGTCGCCACATTCAAGTGCGGCGCGATGCGCACGACATTGCCGTACAAGCCGCCCTTGCCCAGCAGCAAGCCCATATCCTTGCAGGTATCGACAAAGGCGCTGGTGCGCGCCGCGTCCGGCTCGATGCCGCCGGGCTGCACGATTTCGAGCGCTTGCATCAGCCCCATGCCGCGCGCCTCGCCAATGATGGGGAACTCGGCTGCGAACTCGCCCAGTTTTTCCGCCATGCGCGCGCCCTGAACCGCGCAGTTGCGCGGCACATCATGCGCTTCCATGTATTCGATGGTCGCTAGCGTGGCAGCCATCGTGACCGGGTTGCCGCCGAATGTCGAGAAGGTCGAGCCTTGCATCGCGTCAGCGATTTCCGGCCTGGCGATGGTGCAGCCGATGGGACTGCCATTGCCCATGCCTTTGGCGAAGGTCATGATATCCGGCTCGACGCCCCATTGTTCAATGCCGAACCACTTGCCGCCGGTCCGCCCCCAGCCGGTCTGCACCTCGTCCGAGATGAATAGGCCCCCAGCCTCCCGAACGATGGGCAAGACGCGCTGGAAATAGTCGGCTGGCGGGACGATGAAACCGCCGACGCCTTGTATCGGTTCCGCCATAAAAGCCGCGATCTTGCCTTGGGTGGTGGTGGCGATGGTCTCTTCCAGGTCTTGGACGCAGAGCTCGACGACCTGCTCCGGACTCAAGCCGAGCGGCGCGCGGAAGGTATAGGGATTGCGCACATGCTTGACATAGGGGTCGACCACGCCGCCCAAACGCCAGTTGCCATGCGCGGTTAGGCTCATCGCCAGCAGGGAACGCCCGGAATAAGCGTGACGCAGGGTGATGACGGTCGGGTTGCCGGTGAACATGCGCGCGGCCAGCACGGCGGTTTCGTTGGCTTCTGTGCCGCTGTTGGTGAAGAAGCATTTGCCCAGGCGACCCGGCGTGAGCGCGGCGACTTTTTCCGCCAGGGCGACCATGCTCTCGTTGACATAAATCGTCGAAGTATGCTGAACCTTTTGCAGCTGCGCGATGGCGCGCTCGGTGATCTCCTCATTGCAATGCCCCACCGAGACCGTCAAAATACCGCCGAAGAAGTCCAGATAACGATTGCCCTCCACATCCCAGATATATTGGTCTTTGGCGTGGTCAACCACCAGCGGGCTGTCGCCGTGATAAGGCGCGGCGGCCGGGAACATGACTTGTTTGTAGCGCTCAAGAATCTCTGTCGAATTGCTCATCCATGTTCTCCCCTTCTCCGCTATTGATTACGCTCAATACTCCCGCTGATGGATGCGATGCTTGCGCTACGCTCGGCAAATCGCCTATAGTATAATTTATCCCAACAAAGTGTCCAACAATTCATCTCCATTTGATACACTTTGTACAAAGATGCTAAGGCTTATGGCTTGGTTGCAAGATAATAGGCAGGTCCAAACGATTTGATGCTGCCGACAGACGGCGGCAAGCCCGCGCAAGCTGCCAAGCGCATACGGATTTTGCCAAAAATACATTGTACAATAGCTGCATGACCTATCCAAATTCGTATCGGTCTCGATAATGGTTTCAGTCAAAAGACAACTTTCAGAAGCCCAGCTTAGTGTGAGGAGCAGTTCATGAGCAGGATGATCAAGAATTATATTGACGGCGATTGGGTGGCATCAAGCGCAGCGACATCAATGCCGGTGCATGACCCGGCGACTTGCGAGCATCTCGCCGACTGTCCGGATTCAAGCGCGGCCGATGTTGATCTGGCGGTGCAAGCCGCCAAAGCCGCCTTCGACGAGTGGCGCGGCACGCCGGTCTTGGTGCGCGCGCAATACATGCACCATTTCAAAGTCATGGTCGAGGACAATTTCGAAGAGATCTCGCGCATTGTCGTCAAGGAACACGGCAAGACGATGGACGAAGCGCGCGGAGAAGTGCGCCGCGGCATCGAAAGCATCGACTTCGCCATGAGCGTACCGGTTCTCATGCGCAGCGACGGCTTGGAAGATATCAGCTCTGGCATAGACGAGACCACGGTTCGCCAGCCGGCTGGCGTCTTCGCCGCCATCACCCCCTTCAACTTTCCCTTGATGGTGCCGCTCTGGTTCCTGCCGACAGCCATCACCTGCGGCAATACCTTTATCTTAAAACCATCGCCGCAGACGCCCTTGAGCACCGAGTTCCTGTTCGAGATGCTCGACGAATTGGACCTGCCCGAGGGCGTGGTCAATCTGGTCAATGGCGCTGTGCCGTCGGCGACGGCGCTGATGGAACATCCCGATGTCACGGGCGTGTCTTTTGTTGGATCGAGCGCGGTGGCGAAGATCATCTATGAAACTTGCACCCGCAACGGCAAGCGCGTGCAAGCGCAGGGCGGCGCCAAGAATTATATCGCCGTGATGCCCGATGCCGATATCGAAGCCAGCGTCAGAAACATACTGGGCGCGGCTTATGGCTGCGCGGGCCAACGTTGCCTGGCCGCGGCCGTGGCAGTCGGCGTCGGCGACGCCTACGACGACCTGAAAGACGAGCTGGCAAAACAGGTGGCCAATCTCAAAGTCGGCTATGGCTTGGATGAAAGCACGCAGATGGGAACGGTCATCAGCGACAGCGCCAAGCAACGCATCGAATCCATGATCGCGCAAAGCGCGACAGAGGGCGCGGACCTGGTTGTGGACGGGCGCGGCTACAATGTCGCCGGCTATGAGACTGGTTCTTGGGTCGGTCCCACCCTGATCGCGGACGTGCAGCCCAATACAACGATGGCGAATGAAGAGGTCTTTGGTCCGGTCCTGGCGCTGATGAAAGCCGATAGCTTTGACGACGCCGTCGACATCATCAACCAAAGCCGCTATGGTAATGCCGCCAGCATCTTCACCAGCAATGGCAAAAACGCGCGCGAGTTCAAGTACAACGTGAAGGCCGGCAACATCGGCGTCAATATCGGCGTGGCGGCGCCTTCGGCATCCTTCCCCTTCGGCGGACAAAAGGACTCCTTCTTCGGCGACCTGCACGGTCAGGGCATGGATTCGATCGAGTTCTACACCGAGCGCAAGATCGTCATTGAGCGATGGGTATAAGCATGGGCATGACTTCGTTGAATACCTTCGGCGCGATCCTCAGCCACGCCATTGAGCTGGAAGCGCAGCTCCGCGACTGGTACAGTTGTCTAGGCGAGGCCGACAAGGCGAAAGCGGCTGACAAGCGCCGGATGAAGCTGGAACGCGTCCGCCGGGAAAATGTGGTAGAGATCACGCTGGAACCGATCGAGGGGCTGGACGCCGCGGATTACCGGCTAGACCTGGCTGATGCGTCGCCGGCGGGACGGACCGCTGTGGAAAACGTCGCCGCGCGCTTTTATCGCGACGTGGCGCCCAAGATCAACGTGCGCGCCGCGCAACGGGCGCTGGAGCGATGTGGCAGGGAGCATGCCGGTTAGGCCGCGCCGTTGGGGCGGCTTGCTGAGCCGCCAGCAGATGGAGGTAAACATGCAAAAGATAGAAAGCAACAATTTGATCCACCGCGACCCCAAGGTGCGCGGCGGACGTCCCTGTATCGTGGGTACGGGCTTGCGGGTGATGGACCTTGTAATGGAGCAGCAGCAAGGCGAGAGAGATCCGGAAAAGATCGCCGCGATATACGAAATCCCAATCAGCGAAGTGCAGGCCGCGTTGGCTTACTATCACAAGCACAAGGAAGAAATCGACAAGGACATACAGAAAGACGACGACTACATTCGACGTGTGAAAGTGGAGACACTTGGAAGCCGAGCAAGTTAGGTATTTCATGGATGGATAAATGCCACCCAGCGAAGCCCGGCAATTGAAAGCGGGTGGCATTGATGTGTCATCGGTACATGAATTAAAGATATTCAGTGAGGATGACCCAAATTTGCTGGAGTTATCCACTGAAGAAAACCGTGTGATTTGTACTCGTGATGCCGATTACGTGAGAATGGCAAGAGCGGACGCGCAACATGCTGGAATTGTTTTTTTTCGAGAAGGGTCAACGCAATATCGGCTACATCGTGAGAAGTCTGCAGAATATAGCCAATCAAAGGACTTCGACAGAGATGAGAAACCTTGTCGAGTTTCGATAGCGTCATCACTGACTGCCGAAGAAAGCAGAGGATGAAATGGCGAGGGTAGTGGAAAGCATCAATTTGATATGGCGCAGGCCCGGCTGCCGCGGCGGCCGAGCGACATTGATTGGCAGAGGGCTCAAAGTCAAATTCATCGTGGCGGACTATCTCGATGAAGAGTATTGCCCAAGCCCCGAAACAATCGCCCAGCGATATGCCGCCACGCTACCCCAGGTCTACGCGGCGCTCGCCTACTATTACAAGAATAAGTCCGAAATCGACGAAGAAATTGCCGCCGATCACCGTTTTAACGATCTATTGGACAGTCAAGGACCGGATGCCGCCTTGGCGTCATTGCCGCTTCCAGTCGAGTTGGACAAGCCGGTCATTGAAAGCCTGCATCTAATCAGCCGTGACACCGACCGCCACCATGGCAGCCCCTGCATCGACGGCACATCAGTTCGTGTCGCCGATGTGATCGTGACTTGGCGCTACAGAGAAATCGTTCCGGAACGCATCGCTGAGAAATATGACCTATCGCTTAGCCAAGTCTTTGGCGCATTGGCTTATTATCATGAACGCCCAACGGAGATTGACGCTGAAATCGAATATGAGCGCTATCTGAAAGAGAGACAGGAAGCCGGGCTTGTCCCAGTCTAAACTCCGCTTCTACCTAGACGAAAATATGGACCCGGAAATCGCGGAACAATTGCGGCGGCGCGGAATAGATGCCTTGACGGCGCGGGACGTCAGCCTGCTTAAGGTTTCTGATGGTGTGCAGCTGCGCTACGCCGCGACTCACGGTCGCGTGCTCTGTACCAAAGACTCGGACTTTGCCAATCCAGCCAATTGGAATGTAGAACACGACGGCATCGCCTTCTTCCCTGATAGCAGCGCATCAATTGGATATATTGTCAAAGCCATACTGGGGCTCTACCGCAAAGAATCCCCTGAGAGCATGAAGAACAGTCTCAGGTACTTGTAACCTGCAAGTAAAAAGGAAATCCTATGGTCAACTGACGCATCGTACGAGCCGCGCTATTGCAAGCGATCTGTGGTTTCCTCTTCTGGGGTAAGAGGTCAAGGATGAGGGCAATTAAAACTAAGGAGAGAAAAAATGGATTTTGGCATCACATTCAAAGGCGATATTTCGCCCAAGCGCACGGTAGCGCTGTGCAAGCAGGCGGAGGTCGCCGGCTTCACATACGCTTGGTTCTTCGATTCGCATGTGCTGTGGCGCGAATGCTACCTGACTATGGCGCTGTGCATGGCGCATACCGAGAGCATGATCTACGGACCGCTGGTGACCAATCCGGGCGTGCGGGAGTGGTCTGTGGCGGCTAGCATGTACGCCACGCTCGCCCTGCAAAGCGGCAACCGCATCGAGATCGGCATCGGCCGTGGCGACAGCTCGCGGCGCATGCTGGGCAAAAAGCCCATGACCGTCGCCAACATGGAGCGCTTTGCCGATGTCCTGCGCGGCTTGGTACGCGGCGACGAAGTCGCCTACGACGACACATCGGCGCAATTCCCCTGGGCGAACGGTTATGAACTGCCTATATGGATCGCCGCTTACGGACCCAAAGCGCTGGCCGGCGCCGGGCGCAGCGGCGACGGCTTGGTGATTCAGCTTGCGGACCCGGGCTTGGTCAAGTGGTTCTCCGAGCAAGCCATCGCCGGTGGCGAAGCGGCGGGAAAAGATATGTCAGATTATCAGATTATGGCGGCGGCGCCGGCCTGGGTTGGCGATATGGAAGCAGCCCGCGAGCAGACGCGCTGGTTCCCGGCTATGGTGGGCAATCATGTGGCTGATATCGTCGAGCGTTATGGCATGGACAGCCCGGATATACCCGCCAGCTTGACCGCCTACATTGAGGGCCGCAAGGGTTACGACTACAAGGAACACGCCGACAAGGACGCGGATCATCTCGACTTTATCACGGAAGACATCGTCGACGCCTTTGGCGTCCTGGGCGGCGTCGAGCAGCACATCGCCAAGCTGAAGGAACTGGAAGCGGCCGGCGTGACCCAGTTCAACATCTACCTGATGTGCGGTGAAGAAGAGCGCATCGTGGCGGAATACGGGGAGAAGATCATCCCGACCTTTGCATAATAGAACAAAATTTGCATTGCAGGATCGGCTGGCGGTCAGTGCCGAAGGGCTGTGTCTACGCGCCCTGTTATCATGTGGCTCGGTCGATTCCGCGCTACATTCTCGGATATAATGAACTCATCACATTCGGCAAACATCATCTGGAATGAATATAGGTAGAGACTATGGTAATCGATAGCGTTCGCCAAATGACCGTTGAGGAATACCTGGCTTTCGAGCTAGAGAGCGAGTTCAAACATGAATACATCGACGGAGAGATTTATCCGATGACTGGAGGCACACTGCATCATGCCGCAATCATGGCAAATGCCAGCGGCGAACTGCGGCAGCGCTTGAAAGGCCGCAACTGTATGGTTTTCAGCAGCGAAATGCGCGTCGGCGTCAGCCCAACGCGCTACGTCTATCCGGACTTAAGCGTCGTGTGTGGCGCTCCGGCAACGGACCACAACACGCTGACCTTGCTCAATCCCACGCTAGTTGCCGAAGTGACTTCGCCCACATCGGAAGACTACGACCGCGCCGCCAAGCGGACTTATTACCAAGCGCTCCCTTCGCTCCAGATCTATCTGGTGATTGATCAGCATGAAGCGCTTGTTGAAGCGTACTTGCGGCATGAGGGCGGCTGGCTGTTGCGCGAGTACAGCGATTTGGATGCTGTCGTACCGTTGCCGCCGCTGGGCTGCGACCTGCCCTTGGCGGAGATTTACGCCGACATCTATTTTGATGCCGCGGAGGCTTCTTCCGCCGCCGAATAGCAGCTGTAGATATCGAATGATGTACTATCACATAAAATCAGTATTCGAGGAAAGACCATGATTTCGGAAGCGCTCCGCCAGATGACAGTCGAGGAATACTTCGCTTTCGACGAAGCCAGCGAATACAAATGCGAATACATTGACGGCGAGGTAATTCCGATGACGGGCGGGACAGCTTATCACGCAGAAATAATGTTGAACGTTGGTTTCGCGCTTGGACTGCGGCTGAGAGGGGGCGACTTTCACTTTTACAGCAGCGCCATGCGTATCCGTGTCAGCCCCGCGCGCTATCTCTATCCAGATTTGAGCGTCGTCTGCGGCGAACCTGAGCTTGATGAGCGAGCCATCAACCTCTTCAATCCCACGCTGGTCGCAGAAGTGATCTCGCCCACAACAGCCAATAAAGACCGTGGCTTCAAGCGGGACTTGTACCAAAGCCTCCCCTCGCTTCAGGTCTACCTCGTCATCGAGCAATTCAAAGCGCAAGTCGAGGTGGACTCGCGCCAAGACGACAGTTGGCAATCACAAGAATACGCCGGCTTAGACGCCATCGTGCCGCTGCCGGCACTAGGCTGTGATTTGCCTTTGGCGGAGATTTTTGCTGATATCCCGCTATAATACGTCGATCACGGGAAGGCGCAGTATCACATTTTACTGAGGTAGCCCGATCGGGACATTCGATAGGAGAAAAACATGGGAACTCTATTCAAAAACGGCACAGTCATCACCGCCAGCGACCAGATCCGCGCCGATGTCCTGGTCGAAGGCGAGATCGTCACGCTGATCGGGCGCGACCTCGACGGCGACAATCACGAAGTGGTGGATTGCGCCGGCAAGTATCTGCTGCCCGGCGGCATCGACGTTCATACCCACCTCGACCTGCCCTTCGGCGGCACCATCAGCAATGACGATTTCGATGCCGGGCATAAGGCGGCGGCCTTTGGCGGCACCACCACCCATATCGATTTCGTCGTCCAGCCCATCGGCGGCAGCTTGCATGACGGGCTGGAAACCTGGTGGGCGAAGTCGCGCGATATCGCCCAGATTGATTACGCCTTCCACATGGCTGTCACCGACCTCAACGACGCCGTCATGGCGGAAATACCGACCATGCTCGACGAAGGCATCACCAGCTTGAAGCTCTTCATGGCTTACAAGAACGTCTTCCAAGTCGATGACGCCACGCTTTTCAAGACCATGCGCGTGGCCGCCGACAACGGCATGATCGTCATGGTCCACGCCGAAAATGGCGATGTCGAAGCAGCGCTGACGCCGGCTTTGCTGGCGCAAGGCAAAACCGACCCGGTTTATCACGCCTCGTCGCGCCCGCCGGAGATCGAAGGCGAGGCGACCAACCGCGCCGTGGTTATGTCTGGCATGACCGGTTGCCCGCTATACGTGGTGCACATGACCTGCGAGCCAGCCATCGAAGCGCTGCGGCGAGGGCGCGCGCTGGGCTATCCGGTCATGGGCGAGACCTGCGTGCAGTACTTCTTCCTCACCGTCGACGATCACATGGCGCTGCCCGGTTTCGAGGGTTCCAAGTATGTCTGCTCGCCGCCCATCCGCAGCGCGCATGATCAGGGCATTCTGTGGAGCGCCGTGCGCGATGGCACGCTGCAAATCGTCAGCACCGACCATTGCGATTTCTGGTATGACGGCGGGCATGGTCCCTGGCAAGAGTGGAACGAGCGGACCGGCGGCCGGGATTGGGTCGGTTACGAAAAACAAGATCCGTCCTATCGCCGGCCCGGCAAAGAGCTGGGCAAAGGCAATTTCGCCAAGATCCCCAATGGCATGCCGGGCTTGGAAGACCGCATGATGGTGATGTGGCAGGCCGGCGTCAATAGCGGGAAGCTGTCGCCCTCGCGCTTTGTGGAGCTGCACTGCACCAACCCCGCCAAGATCTTCGGCATGTACCCGCGCAAGGGCACCATCGCCGTCGGCTCGGATGCCGATATTCTGGTTTGGGACCCGCAGAAAGAACATACCATCAGCGCGTCCACGCACCACATGCGCGTCGATTACAACTGTTACGAAGGCATGACGGTCACGGGCTTACCGGTCCAGGTCTATCAGCGCGGAAACAAGCTGGTCGATGGCGACGCCTGGCTGGGCAGCAATGGCTCGGGTCAGTTCATTAAGCGGACGGCTGGCGCGCCGGTGCTGTAATTGCGTCGGTCAAGAACAAAGTCTGAAGGGCGAGCCGATGACTCGTCCTGATTTGCGTCTCCTATCGCGCAATTCGCAGAATATCGATTCACTCTGCGGTAAAATGTTGCACACGGCAAGTATTGTTCAGCGCTTATGAAGATTTGGCCAGGTCGCTACGATATTGTCGAAGTCTGCCGCTTGGGCGCAAATGGCGAAATCATCGGCATGGACGGCAGTCTCTCCGGCGAAGACGTCCTACCCGGTTTTGCATTGCCATTGGCGAAGCTCTTCGCCTAATGTGGAAGTGAGCGAGGGAAAGATGGCTGTTCAGCAGCGCCTCTACGACATTGACGACCTGTGGCGGATCGCCTGTGATGCCGACGATGACAAACGCTATGAACTCATCGAGGGAGAACTTATTGAAATGCCCCCACCTGGCGAAGAGCATGGATATCTTATCATTTTACTAGGCAAGTATCTCGTAGATTATGTTATCGAACACAATCTTGGGCGTGTTACCGCCGATTCGGGCTTTTACTCAGAGGAAGACCGATACACATTGCTTTCTCCCGATGTCGCTTTTCGAAGGCTTGACCCCGACGCCAAACCAGCCTCGCGGAAATGGGTAGCACTGATGCCGGACTTGGCAGTCGAAATCAAATCGCCCAGCAACACCATGGCTGAACTTCACCGCAAAGCAACCCTATACCTCAAGCATGGCGCGCAACTGGTTTGGATCGTCATGCCCGACGCGCAAAGCGTGGAAGTCTGCCGCCTGGGCGAAAATGACGAAATCCAAAGCGAAATCATCAGCATAGACAGCAGTCTCTCCGGCGAAGACGTCCTGCCCGGCTTTGCATTGCCCCTGGGGAAGCTATTCTCATAATTTGGGATTGAGCGAGGAAAACATGGCAGTCCGCGAAGTTCTCTACGACATTGACGACCTGTGGCGAATAACCTGCGATTCGGATGATGACACACGCTATGAACTCATTGAAGGGGACTTGATCGAAATGGCGCCAACGGGAATTTGGCACGGACGGTTGGTTACTCGGCTAGGGCGTTATCTTGACAGTTTTGTTGAAGCGAATGATTTGGGAATCGTCACCAGCGATACTGGCTACTATCAACCGTCGGATCGGCATAATCTGTTGGGTCCCGATCTCGCCTTCGTAGTTAAAGAGCGCATAAAGCAGCCCAAGTCCCAGGAAATGGCGCCCTTAATGCCAGACCTAGCGGTGGAAATCAAATCTCCCAGCAACACCATGGCTGAACTTCACCGCAAAGCATCCATATACCTCAAGCATGGCGCGCAACTGGTCTGGATCGTCATGCCCGACGCGCAAAGCGTGGAAGTCTGCCGCCTGGGCGAAAATGACGAAATCCAAAGCGAAATCATCAGCATAGACAGCAGTCTCTCCGGCGAAGACGTCCTGCCCGGCTTTAGCCTCGAGCTGGCCGCGCTTTTTGCTTGATTCACCCGCAGTGCCAATAGCCCAAGCTGCGTTATAATCCTCCGCATTCTCAATTAGCTCCTGCGGAGGCGCCCCATGCCACTTGCCATGACCCAACTCAAAATCAGCGACGCCGAATACGCGGGGCGCAACGAGCGCCTGGGTGAAATCATCGCCGAGCTGGACCTCAGCGGTCTCGCGCTTTTCGACGCCGACTATATCAAGTATTACACCGGCTTCGCCTTCATCCCCACCGAGCGCCCCATGGCTTACGTCATGAATCGGTCCGGTCAGCGGGCGCTGCTCGTGCCGCGCCTGGAACTGGAACACGCGGCTTCGATGTCGATCATCGACCGCGTCGCGCACTACTTGGAATATCCCGATCTCAAGCACCCGATGCAGGTACTGCTCGATCTCGTCAAAGACATGGGCATCAATGGCGCGATCGGCGCGGACAGCGACGGCTATCCCTGGATCTTCGGCTATCGCGGCGACACGCTCTCGCAGCTCACCGGTAGCGAAATAGTCAACTGCCGCGCGCCTATCGAAGATCAGATGATGATCAAGTCGGAGGCGGAGGTTGCGCTGCTGAAGGAAAGCTGCAAATGGGGCAACCTGGCGCATAAACTGCTGCAGAAGTACACCGAGGTCGGCATCGGCGAGGTCGAAGCGTCGCAGCGCGCCAGCGGCGAAGCCACGCTTATGATGCTGGACAGCATCGGTCCCATCTGGCGCGGCGCCAGCGCCTATTACGAAGGCGCCATGGCCGGGTATCGCGGGCAGATCGGCCGCAACGCCGCCATCCCGCACGCCTTGACCAGCAACATCACCTTCCAGGAGGGCGATGTGCTGGTGACCGGCGCCAGCGCGGCCATCTGGGGTTACGTCAGCGAGCTGGAGCGCACCATGATCCTCGGCGCGCCCTCGGACGAGCAGAAGCGTATGTTTGAACACATGGTCAATTTGCAGACAATCGCCATGGAAGCGCTGGCGCCGGGGTAGCCTGCAGCGCGGTCGATCGCGCAGTACGCGCCTATTTCGACAAGCACGACCTCATGTCCTATTGGAAGGGGATTATATCGCAAAGTGCCAAAATAGTCCTTGACAGGCTCTCCTGAATTATGATATAATAGTGCCATAGGCTAAAGTAAGGAGTTGGCAAATGGCACAGAGCGCGCCAGGCAAGCACTTCCGCAAGGGTATCACTTTGTTACAGCTATTCCAAATCTTCCCTGATGACAAAACCGCTGAGGAATGGTTTGTTGAGCAAAGGTGGGTGAATGGCATTCGCTGCCCATATTGTGAAAGCGATAACATCAAAGACAATGCAAAGCACAAGACAATGCCCTTTCGGTGTAATGGTTGCAAGAAGCGGTTCTCGGTGAAGTCAAAGTCGGTCATGCACAGTTCAAAGATAGGTTATCAGAAATGGGCAATCGCAATGTATATGGTTGCCACGAATCTTAAAGGCATATCGAGTATGAAGTTGCACCGCGATCTGGGCATTACGCAAAAGGCGGCATGGTTTATGTTGCACCGTATTCGTGAGGCTTATGCCGCCACTAATGCGCCATTCTTTAGTGAAGTTGAGGTAGATGAAACGTACATTGGCGGTAAAGAGGGCAACAAACACGCGCACAAGAAGCTAAATGCTGGTCGAGGTACAGTCGGCAAAACTGCTGTAGTAGGCGTATTGGATCGTGATACGGGCGATGTCAAAGCCCGGGTCGTCGAAGATACGAAACAAGAAACATTGCACGAAATTGTGGTAGAGAACACCTTGCCCGATACAATCGTATACACAGATGAAGCGCGCGCCTACGAAGGAATGCCGCGCAAGCATAAAGCGGTCAAGCATAATGTCGGCGAATATGTGAACGGGCAGATACACACGAACGGGCTGGAGAGCTTCTGGTCAATGTTCAAGCGCGGCATAATGGGGACATACCACCAATTGAGTCCGAAGCACTTGAATCGGTACGTAAACGAGTTCGCAGGACGACATAATAATCGGAGCTTGGATACACGACACCAGATGAGCGCTGTTGTCCGCGGCATGGATGGCAAGCGCCTACGGTATGAGGATTTGATTGCATGATAGAAAACCGAACTCTGTATGCAGATGATTGCTTAAATGTGTTGAATGACCCCGGGCGATTGCCAGATGAATCCATTGATTTAATTTATCTCGATCCCCCATTCAATTCAAAGAGCAATTACAATCTGCCATTTCGCAGTAAGGATAAAAGCCTAAAGCCCGTAGGCGCATTTACAGATACATGGACTTGGAAACATGGAGACAATGCGCAATTGGCAGAGTTAGGACGGAATCCTAGTACACGGCATTTGGCGATAGTGATTGAATATGCCCAGTTAATAGAACAAACATTCGGGGGGGGCAAGTTTAGCCGCCTACCTTCTGAATATGGCGAAGCGGCTATACGCGATGAAACGTGTATTGAAAAAGACAGGTAGCATCTATCTCCACTGCGACCCGACAGCAAGTCATTATTTGAAGCTACTTATGGATGGGATTTATGGGAGGAAGAATTTCAAGAACGAGGTTATTTGGTCTTATCGTACTGGCGGCATTGGGAAAAGGTGGTTTGCCCGTAAACATGATGTTTTACTGTTTTATTCACGAGGAAGTACATACTTCTTTTCATTGCCACGTGAGGAATCCAGAGATCTTTCTAGGTTTAATATGAAGGATTCTCAAGGGCGACACTATTATATCAAAGCAGGGAATACTTATTATGCTGATGAGGGAGTTGCTGTAACAGATGTATGGGATATTCCACCTGTTAGAAATGTATCCAGGGAGCGCCTCGGCTACCCGACGCAGAAGCCACTCGCACTACTGGAACGTATTATCAAGGCTAGTAGCAATCTCGGTGATGTTATACTCGATCCATTCTGTGGCTGTGGCACAACCGCACACGCAGCCGAGTCTTTAGGGCGCAAGTGGGTCGGAATTGACATATCGCCCTTCTCTACAGAGCTAGTCCGTGAGCGCATTGTCGGCAACTTCCGCCACCTTAACAAAGATGATGTGCGTATCATCGGCGTACCAGAAACGCTCTGGTCCGCAAAAGACCTAGCTGATCGGGACAAGTTTGAGTTTGAGAAGTGGGTTTGCGGCGCTATTGGTGCGCATGGGATGTACCATAACCCTGGCGACAGGGGCGCAGATGGCGGTGTAGATGGCGTCATGGAGATTGATGTAGTTCGCAATGCCAAGGTCAAACGCGAATATGCAATTGTGCAGGTCAAAGGCGGCAATGTAACACCCGATTCAGTTAAGGCTCTTAGCGAGACTGTGCGGCGGTTAGATGCTGTTGCGGGTATTATGGTTTGCTTTGAGAACCAGATGCGTACAGTAAACAATCAGCGTAGCCAAGAAACCTGGTCGGATGATTATGAAGATTATCCTGTGATACAAGGATACAGCGTTGAGGCGCTATTGGATGATCGTCCATTGCAACTACCGCGTAGGTATGGGAATCGGCGTGGTGGGAAAATATCGGGTAAGACACTCATATAAGGATAGATTGATGAAAAGCGAAGAAACACCACCGAAGTTGGACAAGCCTAAGCGCCCCGCAGGTCGCCCACCGAAGCTAGTGCTGCACATTGATGACAGACCAGAAAACATTGCCAAAGCGCTATTCGGCATCCAGTCTGATACGCCTGGCAATGTTACAACCAAGCGGGAGTAGCCCGCATTTTGGCACTTTGCGATATAATCCCCTATTGGAAACATCACAGCGGGCACGCTATCGGCTTGCGCTACCACGAAGGTCCCTTCCTGGATATCGGCGACGATACCGAAATCAAAGCCGGCATGGTCTTCACCGTAGAGCCGGGCTTATACATTCCGGAGTTGGGCGGTTTCCGGCATTCCGATACCGTCCTGGTCACAGATAGCGGCGCCGAGATGCTGACCTATTACCCGCGCGATCTCGAATCGCTCGCCATCCCGGTTTGAGCGCAGGGCAATCGCGCGCTGGACTACGCCGCCGATTTACAATCTCGTAGTACCATATAAGATAGTCAGTCGATGATTGCTTTGTCTAAACCATTAGGAAAGGAGACTAAGCATCTTATGAAACGTCTTGTTTTTCTCATGTTATGCCTGCTGACAATAGGCGGAGCCAGCCTGGCGGCCGACCAAGAACTGGATTTACAGCGCTATGTGCTGGATAACGGCTTGGAAGTCATCCTGGCACGCGATACGACGGCGCCGACCGTCGCTGTGGATATTTGGTTTCGGGTCGGCAGCGCCAATGATCCGGCCGGCAAAAGCGGCTTCGCCCACCTCTTCGAACACCTGATGTTTGAAGGTTCCCCGCATGTGCCGAGCGGCGAGATGGATCAGTTGCTGGAACGTGTTGGCGGATCAATAAACGCCTTTGTCACCAGCGACATCACCGGCTATTACGCCACGGTGCCTTCGCATCAACTGCCGCTGGCGCTCTGGATTGAAGCTGATCGCATGGGCGGGCTGGCTGTGACACAAGAAAGTTTGGACAATCAACGGGCTATTGTCATCGAAGAGCTGCAGCTTCGTTATGACAACAGTCCCTACGGTCCCGCGGTGCGGGCGCTTCTGACCGTGCCTTACTCCTATGAACCCTATCAGCGACACACCGCCGGCAGCATCGAAGATGTCAACAGGGCGAATCTCGAAGATGTGATCGCCTTCCATCGCAGCTACTATGTGCCGAACAATGCCACCCTGGTCGTGGCCGGCGATATTGACTTCGCCGCCACCCGCGCGCTGATTGATGAGCTCTTCGCTCCCATCCCGCGCGGCGACGACCCGCCCGCGCTGCCCGACTACCTGCCGGTGGATCAAGAAGAAGCCGAATACATCACCATCGAAGACCCGCTGATCAACTTGCCGGCGCTGCTAGTCGCCTACGAGATCCCCCCGCTTGTCTCCGACGACTACCCCGCATTGGATCTGCTTTCGCGCGTCCTGAGCGTTGGCGATTCCAGCCGCCTGGCGAAAAGACTGGTTGATACCGGGCTGGCGCTGCAAGCTGACGCCTGGATCATCGATAACCGTGGTCCGGGAATCTTCGCTTTCATCCTGATCGCCAATGTCGGCGTTGACCTGGCGGAGTTGGAAGCGGCGTCCTACGAAGAATTGCAAAAGATCATCGATGAAGGCGTCCCGCAAGAAGAACTTGACAAGGTGATCGCGGGCATACGCAGCAGCAGCATTCTCGGCTTGGAGACCGCGCTGGGCTTGGCGCAGAGCGTGCAAAACGCCAATTACTATTTCGGCGATCCGCAGGCCGTCTTCACGGGCATCGATCGCTACAAAGCGGTCGCCAGCGAGGACATCCAGCGGGTCGCTATCGAGTATCTGGAAGAGTCCGACCGCCACGTCTTCAATGTGGTGGAGACCGATGCCGAACCGGCGCCGAAGGTCCTGCCCTACGCCGCCGAAGACGTCGTCGAACAAGAGCCGGAATATCGTTATGTCATCGAGCAAAGTGAAGCCCCGCCCCCTTTGGACTCGAACGAATTTAGTTTCCCCACAATCACCGAAAACGTCTTGGACAATGGCTTGGAAGTGGTGGTGATAGAGCAGCCAAACATGCCCATCATCTCCCTGGATGTCTACTTCGCCGGCGGCTCCACCGCCGCGCCGCAGGACTTGCCCGGGCTGGCCGGCATCACTGGCGACTTGATCACGCGGGGTACAATCACGCGCAGCGCCCAAGACATCGCCGGCGCAATCGAGCAAGTGGGCGGCGCCGTCGGCAGCGGCGCCGGCAGTGACAGCATGTCGCTCGGGGTCTTCGCTTTGATCGAAGACGCCGATCTCGCCTTCGAGCTGCTCGCCGATATGACCCTCAACGCCAACTTCCCCGAAAACGAAGTCGAGCGTGAACGCACCGAGCGCATCAGCGCCCTGGAAGCCAACCTGGCCGAACCGGGATTTGTGGCCGGGCGCACCTTTGGGCGGTTGCTATACGAGGGGCATCCCTATGGCAATGCCACCACTTTCGATTCCTTGAAAGCCATCACTCGCGATGACATTGTCGCCTTCTATGAGTCGCGCCGCCAGCCCGACAACGCCGTATTGATCATCGCGGGCGCCATCACCACAGAAGAGGGGCTGGCATACGCGCGGCAGCACTTCACCGATTGGCAAGGAACGGCGCAGGCGGTCGATTTTCCGCCACTGCCAGAGCACAGCGGGCAGCGGCTATTTCTGGTAGACAGGCCCGGCAGCACACAAGCCAATTTCATCATGGGCAATCTCGGCATCCAAGGCGCCAGCCTCGATTACTTCCCGGCGCGCGTGATGAACTATGTCTTGGGCGGTACTTTTTCGTCACGCCTGGTGCAAAACATCCGCGAAGAAAAGGGCTACACCTATAGCATCGGTTCCGGCTTTAGTTACCCGGCCGATAGGGGCCGATTCGTCGTAACCGCGGCCGTGCGCAATGACGTGATCGCGCCGGCGCTCAAGGAAGTTTTCAAAGAAATCGAAGTGATGCAAAACGAAGCGCTGACCGACGAGGAGATCAATGACGCGCGTGATGGCATCGTCGGGCGCTTTGTCTTTGGGCTGGAGACATATCAAGACTTCGTCGAATCAGTTGCCTCCTACAAGATCCGCGCTGTCGAGCTAGACCGCCTCAACAAGTGGCTGGGTTATATCAAAGATGTCAGCATAGAGGATGTGCTGGATATCGCCAACACCTACATCCATCCCGAAGACTTCATCATCGTCGTGGTTGGCGACGCCAGCGTCATTCAGGAACAGTTGCAGACCCTCGGCGAGGTGACGTTGCTGGAAGCTGAGTAAGCCGCGCCCTTGCTCGCGCTTGCGCGGAGAACATGCTTGCCTTTGCGGGCGGTCGCCGGATCGCCCGCTTTTGCTTAGGCGCCTTCAGCCGAGGCAGGCGAAGCGCCTTCTTCAAATTCGATACGATGGTAAATATCGCGCAAGTGCAGGCTGCAATCCAGCGCCCCCAGCGGTATTTCGTCGTCCAGCTCGGTGAAGCGCTGTATGCGCCAGCCGGTCTCGCCGCGCGTATACAACTCAACGAGCGCGCGGTGCTGGTCAATGAGAAGATATGCCTGTACCGAAGCGACGCCCCAATAATAATCCCGCTTCGAGACGCGGTCATAGTCGATGGAAGACGGTGAAGTGACTTCCACGACGAGAATTGGATTGAGCAGAAGGCGCGTATCGGCTTCGGTCTGCGGCTCGCCGCAGACAACGCTGACATCCGGCGCCACCAGGTGATCTTCTCCAGCTTTCACAAGCATGCCGCTTCCGACAACTCGACAATGTGTATCAGTCAGCAGTGTCAGGAGCCTTCCAGTTATATTTGCTATGATTGTAAAGTGATTCAGTTTTCCACCAGTCATCTGACGCGGCTCGCCATCAATGTATTCATACCGGTCCTCACTGCTCTCCGCAAAGTCCAGAAATTCTTCGACGCTCATCTGTCGGACGCGCTCGGCTAGCATCTTATGCCTCCCAACTGCTCACTCAATTCGGCCGCGGCACTGCGCCTAGGTTTCAAACTGGATATCGCGATAGATTTCGCGCATGTGCAGGCTGCAGTTCAATGCCTCCAGCGGCACGCTAGCTTCCAGGTCGGAATAGGTCTGTAAATGCCAGCCGGACTCGCTGCGGCTGTAAAGCTCGACCTGCGCTCGGTGTTGATCGACGACGAGATAAGCCTGTACCGAGGCGACGGCGTCGTATAACTCGCGCTTCGAGCCGCGGTCAAAGTCTATGGATGATGGCGATGTCACCTCAATCACCAAGGCGGGATTGAGCAGAAGACGATCATTGTCCTCTGTCTGCAAGTCGCCGCAGACTACTGATAAATCCGGAATCAGGAACTGCGCATCTGAAACCTTGACACGCATCGCTAGCACCTCGCAATCGGCCTCAGCCAGCGAAGTTTCCAGCGCAAACATAATCTTCTTGATAATTCTGAAGTGATTGACAGTTCCACCGGTCATGGGATACAACTCGCCATCAATGTATTCATGCCATTCCTCGCTACTTTCTTCGTATGCCAAGTACTCTTCGACGCTCATCTGTCGGACGCGCTCTGCTAACATCTCTCACCCTCTTTCCGCTTGCTGATGAGAACAGTATAACACTTTGAAGCGGCTGATTCAGCAGCGCGCCTCAGCCGTCTCCCGATTTGGCAGTCAAGAGGTTTATCTCGGTGGTCTCGGCGCCGGCGGTCAGTGTCTACGCGACCCTCGGTGGTTACGGAAAATATCAGGTGCGATTGCACTGCCGCGAGAATCCAGCGGACTTGACAGCGAAGCGAGCGCTTCTTATAATTCGGTCGTTTGTAGATTGTAGACAATTCGTAGAGTATTTAACGATTCTATTGCTGGCATGGCGCTGTCGCATAAGCGTGTAGGCCGTTCTCTTCAATAGTAGGAAACTTGGCGCTATTAGAGGTGCCCGGTCTTGCAACATGTAGAAGCACGAGAGCCTGGAGTCCAACTTGTGAGTGAAAACTGGGTCTTGACCGAGAGCGAAGCCGTGGAGCTGCTGGCGCTGCTGATAAGCTCCGCGCGGATACAAATGGACGAGCCGGCGCATTACGGTCCCTTGCGCTTGCTGACAGCGACAGAACGGCTTAGCGCCATGATGCTGGAACGCGCTTCCGACAAGTCCAGGGACTTCCTGCAAGACAACATGCAAGCCATTCCCGAGATGCACATGGCGATGTCCGATGTCGAGACCTATACAAAGAGCCTTGACCGCCTCTGCCAGGAAGTGGCGGCATGTCTGCTGCGCCATAGCCGCCATGACGGCGCCGAGAGCGCGCCTGCATGAGCGAGCAGGTCCTCAAGAACATCAGAACCCGCCGGGTCGTGCGCGAGATGACTGACGAAGCTGTCGAGCGCGAGCAAGTTGAAACAATACTGGAAGCAGCGCGCTGGGCGCCCACCGGCGGCAACCTGCGCCCGATTCGCTATGTCGTCGTGCAAGACGCGGAGACGCGGCGCTTGATTCGCCTGGTGGCGCCGGGCATGTTCCAAAAAGCCCCGGTCCTCATCTTGATTTGTATCAACTGGGCGATTATCGAGCAGCACAAGTTGCCGCTTAGCGACCGAACCTCGCTCGTTGATGTCGGCACGGCCGCGCAGACCATGATGTTAGCGGCGCATGCCATTGGCTTGGCGTCGGGACCGGTCACATCGTTCAGCAAAGAAGCGATCAAGGTGATCCTGAACTTGCCGGGCAGCTATTCGCCGGAGATGTTCATCTGTATCGGACACAAGGCGGAGGGCGCGCGCGGGGGCATGCGCGCCTGGAAGCGGATCTCCTGGCGCGACCTGACGCATTGGGAGCGCTTCGAAGATAATTGAATCTGACAAGTTTTTTGGAAGGGAAGAAAAGCATGGCAGGACGCTATATCAAACACATGGCTTTCGCGGTCGCCGATGCCAGAGGCGCTTTGGGGCATTATCGAGATTTCATCGGCGTCGGTCACGAGGCTGAAGTTCACGAATACGATAAGTCGCGCAATGTCGTCGCCATCTTCAACGTGGGCGATGTCGAATATCAGCTATGCCAATCCATGGACGAAGGCGGTCGCTACGACGCCTGGATCAAGGAGCGCGGCTACGAAGGCTTGCATCATATCTGTTACGCTGTGCCGGATATCGACGCGGCATTGGACGACGCCCAAGCCAAAGGCGCTACGTTGAAAGAATGCGCCGCCTGCAAGGTCAAAGGCAGCCACGTGCATCCCGAAGGCTGGGTCGCCTTCCTGGAGCAAGAAGCCGGCGGCGTCGAATTGGAATTGATGCAGGTCTATACGCCGGAAGAACTGGAAGAATACAAGTCCGTCAAAGGCATTTAGCCCGTGCCTGCGAGAACTGACGCGCGCATCGCCAGCCACTCGGCGCGGCGCGCTCACACAAAACACCAAGCCTTCTCGCCGCAGTTGATCAAAATAGAGACAAATGATGGATAGCATCGAACTGCTGCAGCGACTGGTGCGCATCCCCTCCCCTAACCCGCCGGGCGATACGCGCGCTATCGCCGATTTTGTCGCGGCTGAAATGCGCGCCATCGGCTGCGACGTACAGACGCCGGCGCCAGAGGCAAAACCCGAGGCGCGCAACGCCATCGCCACGCTGGGCGCAGGTCCGCCCGTGATCATGCTGCATGCGCATATCGACACCGTGCCCATCGCCAAGAACGAAGCCGACAAATGGCATGTCGATCCCTACGCCGGCGTGGTCAAAGATGGCGCGCTCTATGGCAAGGGCAGCATCGACGATAAAGCGCCCCTGGCCTCCATGATGCTGGCGATGGCAGAGGCTTCTGCGCAAGACGCGCTAAGCCCGCTAGCTGGAACGCTGGTCCTGGTTGCCGCCGCCGAAGAAGAAGTCGGGGGACAACTGGGCACCAAGTGGCTGGCTGATACGGGACATCTGCCCAGCTGCGACTTCATCGTGGTCGGCGAACAGACCGGCAACAAAGTCGCGACCGCGCACAAAGGCGTCATGCGCGCTTCCCTGCATACACATGGCAAAGCCGTGCACGCCACCAATCCCGATCGCGGCGTCAACGCCATCGTCGCTATGTCGAAACTGATCGCGGCGCTGGAGCATTATCATAAGGAGCTGGCGAAACGCGCGCATCCGGTGGTCGGCTTCCCCACCTGCAACATCGGCGTGATAGCAGGGGGCAGCACCGCCAACGCCGTGCCAGACGCCTGCCATATCCAGCTCGATCGCCGCATGATCCCGCGCGAAGAGCCAAGCGCGGTCATCGCCGAATTAAAAGCCGTCGTCGCAGCTGTCGATATCGCGCCGGCAACAGCGGACATCGACAGCTTCGTATATTCCCGCTGGTTCGACTCGGGGCTGGATACAGCACTGGGGCAGACTTTCTTGGCCTGCGCGCGCCGCGAACTCAAGGCGGACCCAGGTCCCATCGGTTATCTGCCCGGCAGCGACGCCAAGCATCTCATGGACTTGGCGCGCGGAGATATGATCATCTTTGGTCCCGGCAGCTACGAAGCGGCGCATGCCTACGATGAGCATGTTGAGCTGGCGGAATATCAAGCGACCACGAAGATCCTGCTGGATTTTCTGCGGCGGACGCTCTATCGCGCCAACTGAGCGACCCTCCATTGCGTTACCATTGTGTCATCAGCGCGCTACAATCATGTCGTGTAAGGAAAAGACTGTGAACCTAGATACCTTGATAAAAAACGCCGAAGTCGTTCTCGAAAGCGGCATTGCCCGCCTCGACCTGGGCATCCGCGGCGGTGTGATCGTCGCGCTGGTGTCGGATTCCGCCGCTATCGAGGCGGACGAGATCATCGACGCGGCCGGCAAATTGCTGCTGCCGGGCGCCATCGATATCCACTTCCATTGTCGCGCGCCGGCTTATCCGCAGCGCGGCGACTTCGCCACCGAAACGCGCGCGGCCGCGGCCGGCGGGGTGACAACGGTCTTCGAGATGCCGATCTCCAAACCCTGCTGCGCCACTGGCGAAATCTTCGCCAAGCGCAAGGCATTGGCGCAGCGCGACGCTTATGTCAATTTCGGGCTGTATGGCGCGCCGGGCTTGCTGGATCGCGCCGAAATCGCGTCCATGGTCGACCAAGGCGCCATCGCCTTCAAGATTTTTATGACCTCCGCGCCGAAAGGGCGCGATGACGAATTTGAAGGGCTTTGTCTGCCGGATGTGCCTGAACTCTATCAAGCGCTCATGCTGGTGGCCGAGACAGGCTTGGTCTGCGCCGTTCATGCCGAAAACAATCAACTGCTGGAATGGCACACCCGGCTGCTGGTCGCGGCGGGGCGCAATGACGTGCCAGCCCACGGCGAATCGCGCCCGCCGCATGTCGAGGCCCTGGCCATCGCCACCCTGCTCACCCTCAACGAAAGCATCGGCGCCAACTTGCACATCGCCCATCTCAGCGGCTCCGAGCCCCTGGCTGTCTTCCGCCGCTTCAAAGCCACGGGTTCCAGCGCCAGCGCCGAAACCTGCCCGCACTACCTGTTCTTCACCGAAGAAGATTTGGCGCGCGTCGGTCCTTATGCCAAGATCAACCCGCCCCTGCGGGAAGCAGCCGACCAAGCGGCGCTTTGGGAGGCGCTGATTGATGGCGCGATCATGGCAGTCACCACCGATCACTCGCCCTTCACTGTGGAAGAAAAAGAACGCGCCCGCAGCGATATCTGGGCGACGCCGCCGGGGGCGCCCGGCGTCGAGGAATTGCTGCTCGGCCTGATGCACGAAGCGCTTTCCGGGCGCATCAGCGTCAACAAGGCGGTTGACCTGGTCGCCACCAATGGCGCCAAGCGCTTCGGCGTCTATCCCGAGCGCGGGCATATTGGCATCGGCGCTGCAGCCGATCTCGTGATTTACGACCCGCATGATAAAACGACCATCAGCAGCGATATGCTCTTCAGCAAAGCGCGCGATTGCGACAAACTCTACGCCGGCATGACCTTTCAGGGGGTGGTCAAGCGCACCATCGTCAACGGCAAGACCGTCTTCAAAAATGGCCAAATTGTCGGCGCGCCCGGCGACGGGCAATTCGTCCGTCCCGATCCAGCGCGCGTCAGTACAGACTTTTAGCCGCGTCCGTCAGCGAGATTGCGCTGAGATCGCGGTCTCGCAGCGCGCAAAGCGAATCGAAGGAGCTACTTGATGGCAGGTAAAATTACCGGCATCTTCAATATCCTAGCCACCCCTTTCCAAGCCGATTATTCGGTCGATTATGACAGCCTGAAGAAGCTCACGCGCTTTCAAATGGCGCTGGGCGCGCATGGCTTGACCATCCTGGGCGTGATGGGCGAGGCGGCCAAGCTGAGCGTCGACGAGCGCAAGGCTGTCATGGACACCGTCGTGGAAACGGTGGCCGGCGCGATACCGATCGTGGTCGGCGCCAGCCACAGCCAGCTCGAAACCTGTATCGAGCTGAGCCGGTCCGCCTTTGCCGCCGGCGCCGATGGCGTGATGATCGCGCCGCCGCCCATGACGGACAAATCCGACGCGGCCATCCTGGCGCTTTACAGCCGCATCGCCGAGCGCGTCGACGGCGCCATCGTGGTGCAAGACTTCCCTCCGGTCAACGACGTCTACATGTCGCCCGAAGTGATGAGCCAAATCGCCGACTCCATCCCCAGCGCGCGCTATCTCAAACTGGAGGACCCGCCACTCATGCAGAAGATCGACGCCATCCGTCAAGTCACGGACAAGTTCGAGATCTTCGGCGGGCTGGGCGGCATGTTCTTGCTCGAGGAACTGAATCGCGGCGCTTCTGGCACCATGACCGGCTTCGCCTTCACCGAAATCCTGGTCGCGGTCTACGATGCCTTCAAGGCGGGACAGCGGGGCGAAGCCGAAGCGATCTTCGACAAATACTTGCCGCTGATCCGCTACGAGAACCAGCCGTTGATCAACCTGACCATCCGCAAGGTCTTCCTGCAGCGCAGGGGCGCTATCGCCAATGCCACGCCAAGGTCCCCCTTCAACCCGATCGACGCCGGCACAGAAGCGGAAATCACCTGGTTGCTGCAACGCGTCGGCATTGACGATCCGACCGTGAAGCTAGCCTTGTAAGCGCATTTTCACCACAGGTCGCGTAGACACTGACCGCCAAGACACGAAGTAGAACCCAAGAAAATAATGCGAAAATATCAGGACGCTGTAGGGGCGACCGGATTGGTCGCCCGACGTTGCTGCGTCGTTGATTTCGGGCGACATGGTACTGCGCGTAGACACCCATTAGGAGGTCTGTCGCCCCTACCAATCCATACAAATATTGAAATTGCATTTCTTTGTTGGAATTACTTCTGCGACTCTGTGGCGGAATCCCCCAGCCTGAGCGCTGAAGTTTTCGCCGCGAAACGATATAATCTCTTATGTATATGCCATAGAAAAGGACGAGAGAGCAATGGATCTGGGATTAGAAAACAAAGTCGCCCTGGTAGCCGCGTCAAGCAAGGGACTGGGTTACGGCGTGGCCAAGGCGCTGGCCGCCAATGGCGCTAAGGTATCGCTCTGCAGCCGCACAGAAACCGAAGTCGCGACCGCCGCGCGCGCCCTCGCCGACGAGCACGGCGTCGAGACCCTGGCCAGCGCCTGCGACGTGCGGGTAGCGGGCGACATGCAAGCCTGGGTGGACAAAACAGTCGCGGCTTGGGGCGCGATCGACTGCCTGCTGGTGAACGCCGGCGGTCCGCCGGCCAAAACATTGAATGAAGTCTCTGACGAGGACTTTCAAGCGGCTTTCGAGCTGACGCTCTTGAGCAGCTTTCGCATGATCCGCTTGACCCTCCCGCACATGACGAGCGGCGCATCGATTCTGACCGTCACATCCGGGTCGGTGCGAGAGCCGATTACGCGCCTGGGCTTGTCGACTATCATGCGCGCGGGCGTGGCCGGCATGGTCAAGACGCTGGCTGACGAACTGGCTGGCGACGGCATCCGCCTCAACAACCTCGTCCCCGGGCGCATTGATACCGACCGCGTCGCCCAGCTCGACGCCGTCACCTCGCAGAAGACGGGCTTGAGCATCGCAGAGGTGCAAAGCCGCGCCAGAGCGGGCATCCCGCTGGGACGGTACGGCACGATTGACGATTTCGGCGCGGCGGGCGCATTTCTGCTGTCGCCGGCCGCCAGTTACATCACCGGCGCCACCTTGCGCGTCGATGGCGGCGCCGCCCGTTCGATTTAAGGCTGCGCGCGCGAGAATAAATCGGACTCGTAGCGCGTTTCCGTCCTACCCATCGGGCTGGGCATATCGAAATTCGCGCCGGCCAGGATCTCGTCCACCGTCAGCATCTGTATTTTGGGATACTCGCGCTCGCCGATGCGCAGGTGCCCAGCCAAAGCCATGGTCTGCTGGAAGTTCTTGGCTTGCTGGCTACCTGGCGCTTTCAGCGCGATCAAGCCCGCCATCTGAATATTCTCGAATTGCAGCACGCTGTTGAGCGCGCGCACGTGGTTGATGCTCAAGTTTTCACCGCCCTTGACCTCGAGCGCCATGCTCTGTAAGACTTTTTCGCCGGGCATATCAAAATAGACGCGGCCGTCGATGCCGTCGTCGGCGCTCTGCTTGACATTGACAAAGCCCTCGACCAGCTCCACGCACCATTTTTGGAATTGGTAGGGGTCTTGCTTCCAAAGCTGATGCGCGCCTTCCCAGTTTTGCGGCACGCCGTCGATGATGTAATCACTGCCCTCCGCCAGATGCAGACGGTCTTGCAGCCGTGCGCGCGCCACGCGGCGGATGGCGTGGATGGTGATATCGATGCCAATCCACTTCCGTCCCAGAGCCTCAGCCGCCTCGATGGTCGTGGCGCAGCCGCAGAAGGGATCGAAGACGACATCGCCGGGATTGCTGCTGGCGCGGATGATGCGCTTTAGCAAGTCCAGGGGTTTTTGTGTGGGGTATCCGAGGCGTTCATTTGCCACCGGTCCAATAGGATGAATGTCCGTGATAATATCTTGTATTGGAACTCCCTTTGCTTCGCTCACATATCTTTTGCGTTGCGGCTTTCCGTTTTTTGACCAATATACATACCCGGCCTCCTCAAGCAATTCTAGCCTGTCTTGCACGGAAGTTTTTTCTATATTTACATCTGGATACAACATAAGAAGCAGGTCTCTTGGAACAGCCCAATGCCGGCCTGAATCTGTTGGATTGATACCTCGCCAAGGTTTACCCGATTCTCCTCGCCGTGTTCCAGACCCTGTCAAATCCACTAATCCATATCGGCCTTTCTCGTCCTTATGACGATAGTTTTTTGAGATATACCCCTCTGCGTATTCCTGATATGTTCTGTTCCACTTGTATTTCCGAGTATTGGAATAGAATAAAAGGTTGTCCGAAATAGGACCCCACCTTTTGGCACTGTTATGAGAGTGTGTTCTTTTCCAAGTGACGTGATTTCGGAAATTTTCGACGCCAAACACAGCATCCATCACGATCTTCAAATAATGACTTGCCGATGGGTCACAATGCAGATAGATGCTCGCTGTCGGTTTCATCACCCGCTTGATCCAGAGCAGGCGCTCCGCCATGTAAGCCAGATAAGCCGCCATGTCTGTCTGCACATGAACCAGCCCGCTGAGAAAGCCAGCCAGAAAATCGGCGCTGTGGCCATCGACGCCGTGCTCGCGCAGCAGCCTGGGCAGGTCTCTAATGGTTCGCAGCCGGTCGGCGTCCAGGGTCCAGGTGTCGGTGAAGGCGTCGACCTGGTCGGGCAGCGGGCGTCCCGTGCGGTCTTTATAGATGGCATTGTAATCGCGCTTGGAATTAAAGGGCGGATCGAGATAGACCAGGTCGACGCTTTCGGGGTGCATCTTCTCGCGCATGATGGTCAGGCAGTCGCCGTAATAGAGCGTGTTCATGATGGGGATTCCCGCGCTAGGTGAATCGACGCGGCATTCCACGATACGGGGCAAAATAGTACACTGTCAGCGAAGACGGGCAAAAGTCTTCGCGCATTTTGCGCGCCCGCAGCGGAGCGAGCTTGCTAGGGCTGTATACTCCGCTGCGGGCATCCCACAATAACCGGTCATGGAAGACCGCTGCATCAGTCTAGCCTAAAATGAGCCGACTGGCAAACTGCGTCGTGGCTAGGTATATCCAATTCGCCTTTTTCTTCGACTGCTTCCTGTCTGGGCGGTCAGCGTCTAGGCGGCCCTCTGCGCTCTCTGTGTTGAAAAATAATTTGATGCGATTGCTCTGATCGGCATCCGCGGCGGGCTGACGGCAGCGTGACGAACTGCTAAACTAAATACACTTGTGTAGCGAAGCAAAAGGACTTGATATGTCGATAGTAAAAACGGTTTGGGATATCCCAGCGCAATTGGGCGAAGGTCCCGTATGGGTCGCGGCGGAAAACGCGGTATATTGGGTCGATATCTTCAGCAACAATGTGCATCGCTACGCGCTCGCCGACGGCGCGAAAAAAACCTGGAACTTCGACTACGAAGTAACTAGCCTCAACCCGCGACAAAGCGGCGGTTTTGTCGGCACGGTCAAAGATGGTTTTGCCGTCATTGACCTGGATAATTTATCCGCCGCGCCCATCCAACTGCCCGAAACAGATCTGCCGAATAATCGCTTCAACGACGGCAAGGTCGATATTCTCGGCCGCTATTGGGCGGGCACCATGGACATCGGGCAGACCGAGGCCTCAGGCGCGCTCTATCGCCTCGATCCGGACTTGCGCGTCAGCCAAGTCGACGACGACTATGTCATCTGCAACGGTCCCGCCTTCAACCTCGACAATAGCATCATCTATCACACCGACAGCATTAAACGGACCATCTACGCCCTGGATATCGCACCTGGCGGCGAGCTGAGCAACAAGCGCATCTTCACGCAATTCACCCGAGACGACGAAGGCGTCCCCGACGGCATGACAGTGGATAGCGAGGGCTGCCTCTGGGTGGCGCAGTTCGGCGGCGCGCGTGTCACGCGTTATTCGCCGGCGGGCGAGATCCTGCAATTCCTGCCGCTGCCGGCGCTTAATATCACCAGTTGCACCTTTGCCGGCGCCGAGCTCGATACCCTGTATATCACATCGGCCAGGACCGGCATGAGCGCTTCCGAACTGGCGCAGTATCCGCAGTCGGGCAGCTTCTTCGCGTTCAAGCCGGGTGTCAGGGGCCTGCCGACGCCGCTCTTCGCCGGTTGAGTAAGTGTCTCAGGCCGTGAGCGGCCATAATTGCCAACAGCGGCGTGACCATAACTCGGGCGCGGGTATCAAAACTGGCGGTCGCCACTAGCAGAGTACCAGTCAAAAAATACAGGCACGGTAGCAAAAGGAAGAGTACGTCGACTACCTGCCTCTCTTTCGCCATTTTCAGCAATCCAAAACCCGACGTAGCAAGCAATATCGCATTCCAGCCTATGCCAATGCCAAAAACGGGAATTGCGGAGAGCGAGAGAATCGCCAGGAATCGCCCCCCGCCGTCACGTGCGAGAACAACCCAAAGAGACATCGGGATCCAAAGCAAATAGGCGGCTGGGCGGGTGAAAGCGGACAATATGATTAAAGTACCGGACAGTAATCCCCACACTGCAATTGTTGCTGTGTCAGCATGTTGAAGTTTCAATAGACACACAAATGCAATCGCTAGTAGAAGACTGGCCAGTGCGTCCGCCCGCAAGTTTGCAGATTGACGAATGCTAGCAGCGTCGATCGCTATGATAAGCGCTGCCAATAACGCATACTCCCGTGACAGAAAAAATTGCCGCGCCAACTTGTAAGCCAGCGGAATGATCACTGTACCAAGTGCGATATTCGCCAGGATAACCAGCATTGGCTGTATTTGCAGCGCAGCCACAAGTAGCGCGTACAAGGGTGGCCGCTTCATGTATAAGCTATTGGTAAATGCCAAATCACCACGCAGGATATCGTCTGCAGCATTTCGGTAGGAGACAAAATCATCGACATTGTAGTTCAGAAGCGAAGGCTCATAGATTGCCAGCGCATATCCGACACGCAGCGAAATTCCGAGCAGAATTATCATGAGCAGCGCGTATCGCCGCATCAATGAACTATGTATTCTCGTCATGAGTTCCCGATTATAGCATGGACTATCTCGGCAAACCTCGTAAACATATAATATATGCTGTTCCGATATCTGAAACGGCCTACCAGATGCTACCCATGGAAGAGAACATCCGACCGCCATTTTCGCCGGAGGACGCGCGAGAAATCATCGCCGCGCGTTACGGCATCCGGGTCCATTCCATAGCCGAGCTGCCAGCAGAGCTTGACCGCAACTTCCGCGTGCTGTCTGAAAATCGCCAGCAATATACGCTCAAGATCGCCCATGCCAGTGTATCGAGCCAAACGCTCGACTTGCAAAACGCGACCTTAAAACACCTGGCAGACCTGGATCTGTTTCCCGCCATTATCCCGTCCCGCGCTGGCAAGGACATTGTCGAAATCTCCACAAGGTCCCGCCAAACTTTTCGCGCGCGACTTCTGAACTATATCGACGGGGCACCACTCAGCGAGTTCCGCCCGCATTCGGCCGCGCTGCTGGACGATATCGGGACCCAGCTTGGCAGATTCTCCGCCGCCATGCAGTCCTTCGAGCACGCCGAGCGACGGCAGAGCTATCGCTGGCATATCCGCAATCTGCCGCAGGTCGCGCGTTACGGATGGGATCTTCCGCAAAGTAAAAAAGCCATCCTCGACACTTTCCTGCGGCGATACCAGGACGAGGCGCTGCCGATCTTGCCCGACCTGCGCTGCAGCTTCGTCTATAACGACGCCAACGACACTAATATCTTGGTCCGCGCCCAGGGCTACTCAGCGCATGTTGCCGGCCTGATCGATTTGGGCGATATGGTCTACAGTCCAACGGTGACCGACCTGGCTGTGGCGCTGGCTTATATCATGATGCGCGCGCAGCGCCCCTTGGAAAAAGCGCTGCCCGTCATCGCCGCCTATCACCGCGCTTTCCCGCTCCACCAAGCCGAACTCCGCGTGCTCTTTCCGCTGATCGCCGCCCGCCTCTGCCTTAGCGTCTGCATATCCTGGCATCAACAAAAGAACGAGCCGGCGAACCGCCACCTGAGCGTCAGCGAAAGCGGCGCCTGGGAACTGCTGGCAAAGCTGCGCGACCTGCATCCCCGCTATGCGCACTACCTTTTTCGCGACGCCTGCGGCTTTTCCGCCTGCCCCGAGAGCGAAGGCATTCAAGACTGGCTGAAGGGGCAGTCATGCCAGCCGCTTCTCGGTTTCCCTCTCGATTCGGGTAATAGCGCGCGGCTTGATCTCGGCCTGAACAGCCGCCTGCTTGCCCGCGTTCCAGATCTCGCTGAGCCCGCGGCTTACGCCGAACCATTGCGAAGACAACTGGACCACAGAATCGGCATCGGTCTCTACAACGAAGCGCGGCCGATTTACCTGGGTGACATGTTTGCCGTCGATCACCATCAGCGGCGCGCGGTCCACCTGGGCGTCGATCTCTTCGCGCCGGCGGATACACCCATTTTCGCTCCTTTAGCCGGCACAATCTGTAGTCTGCGCGACCATCCAGCGCAGCAAGACTTTGGTCCGACTTTGATACTCCAACATCAACCGACAGCCGAGCTGCGCTTTTACACGCTCTATGGTCATCTGTCGCCAGAGGCGCTGGAACGCTGCGAGCTGGGGCAAGAGCTGCAAGCGGGAGAGCTGCTGGCGCATATCGGCGACTATCCGCGCAACGGCAACTGGAGCCCGCACCTGCACTTTCAGATCATCGTCGACTTGCTGGAGGCGGACAATTTCCCCGGGGTCTGCTCCCCCATGCTACGCCGATTCTATACATCACTGTCGCCAGATCCCAACTTGATTCTGCAACTGCCGTTTCACATAGCCGCGCCCGAGAAACCGTCAGCAAGCGATCTGGTAAAACGCCGCCGCGCCGCGCTGAATCCCGCGCTAAGCCTTTCCTACCAAGAACCGTTGCGCATCGAAGGCGCCTTCATGCAACATCTTTACGATCATCAGGGGCAGCGTTACCTGGATTGCGTCAACAACGTGCCGCATGTCGGGCATAAGCACCCGCGCGTCGTGGCGGCCGCGCAAGACCAGACCGCGATACTAAACACCAATACCCGCTACCTGCACGAGACCATCTTGAGCTACGCCGAGGCGCTCGCCGCGACCTTGCCCGATCCGCTTTCGGTCTGTTTCTTTGTCAATAGCGGCAGCGAAGCGAATGAACTGGCGCTGCGTCTGGCCGCCGCCTATACTGGCGGCAGCGACTTCATCGTCATTGACCACGCTTATCATGGCCATAGCACAGCGCTGATTGACATCAGCCCCTACAAGTTCAACGGACCCGGCGGACGCGGCAAACCCGACCATGTCGAGGTCGCGACCATGCCCGATGGCTATCGAGGCGCGGCGCGAGGCTACGGCGCCAGCGCCGGTGAATTCTATTCGCGCTCCGTGAGCGAGAAAGTCGCGGCGATCCAAGCGCGCGGCGGTCGACTGGCGGCTTTCTTCAGCGAAGGCGTCATGGGCTGTGGCGGCCAAATGCCGCTGCCGGCTGACTATCTTAAACGAGCCTATCGCGCCGCGCGAGCTGCCGGTGGCATTTGCGTCGCCGACGAGGTGCAAACCGGCTTCGGCCGCGTCGGCAGCCACTTCTGGTCCTTCGAATTGAGCGGCGTCCTGCCCGATATCGTCACCATGGGCAAGCCAATCGCCAATGGCTATCCGTTGGGCGCTGTTGTCACCACGCCCGCCATCGCCGCCGCCTTCAATAACGGCATGGAATATTTCAACACCTTCGGCGGCAACCCGGTCGCCTGCGCCATCGGCTTGGAGGTTTTGAAGATCATCGCCGATGAGCGCCTGCAGCGCAAAGCCTACAACATGGGCCACTACTGGATGGAAGGCCTGCGCCACCTGCAAAGCCAGAACCCGATCATCGGAGAAGTGCGCGGGTCCGGGCTTTTCCTCGGCGTCGAATTGATTCGCGACCAGCAGACGCTGGAGCCAGCGGATTGGGAAGCGGCCTATATCGTCGAGCGCATGAAAGACCGCGGCATCCTGCTCAGCACCGAGGGTCCGCGTCATAACGCGCTCAAGCTCAAGCCGCCGCTGGCCTTCGGGCGAGAAGATGTAGATCTTTTCATGGACGTCTTTGCGGACGTTCTGCGGGATAGCGTTTTGCGCGTTTCGTGATATTCGGTTTCACTCGTTGCGATTATTTCACTTATTGCGTTTATTGCGTTTGCGTGTTAGGATGGTGTGACTTGTCAAAGGAGGTCTAAAAATGATCTACAATTACGTTCCACCGAACGAACAGGAACTTGAGACTGCCCGCGACGCATTACAGCAACTCACGCTCGCTTCAAATGGTGACGAATCTATTCAACATTTCATTACGGACTCACGACAAGAAGAGCCGATTGAAATTCCTGCGGCAGCGATTGCTATTCTAAGTGACGTACTCAAGTTCATGTCCCAGGGACACGGCTTAACGCTATTCCCGCGGCTTGCAGAGGTAACAACGATGGAAGCGGCTGATATTCTCAACGTCTCGCGTCCTTATGTCATCAAACTGCTAGAAGAGGGCGCGATGCCCTATCGCATGGTAGGCCGCCATCGGCGGATTAGGCTGAAGGACGTGATTGAATACAAAAACCGCATAGACCAAGAGCGTGAAGCGTTTCTTGATCGCCTGGTGGCTGAATCTCAAGAATTAGGTCTATATGACTAGCGCGACCAGACCAATCGCGCTAATTGATACGAATATCCTGTATTCCGCTGGAATACGGGATATTTTGCTTCAAGTCGCTATTTCAGAGTTATTTGAGCCGAAATGGTCACCGGATATACGTGACGAACTGATAGACACATTTCGTAAAATTAGACCGGATATAAACCCCCAAAGAATTGAACGTATATGGACTGAAATGAACCATTTTTTCCCAAAAGCGAATATCACAGGTTATGAATATCTCATTGACGATCTAGATCTGCCGGACCCAGATGATCGTCATGTGCTCGCCGCGGCAATTCATGCTGCCTGCGGGTATATCGTGACCGAGGATCGCAAGCATTTTCCTTTAGTGGCTCTGGAATCTTACGGAGTCATACGACTTCGACCAGATGATTTCCTCTTGATGCTGCTCCATTCAAATCCCGACGATTTCATTGACGCGGTACGCGTGGTAATGGCAAGATTGACGAGCCCGCCTTACAGCGTCGAAGAGTACCTAACCATGCGAACGCAAGACGGTCTCGTAAATACGGTTAAAGAATTGCGAAAATTTGCTCACTTACTCGGCTAACATCGTCAGAGTGCGCATTTCAATCTCGACGTAACTCTATATCAATTGGAGATTTTGACATATATTGTGTCCAGATACGTGATGTGCATAGCAAGGAATCAGTATTTATGACCCAGCCAAACCACCCCGCCGGCGTCGAGATCCGCGGCGAAATCCCACCCGAGTGCCAATCCATCCTCAGCCCCGAAGTCATCGGCTTCCTCGCCGGGCTGGCGCGGGCATTCACCGTCCGCCGCGACGAATTGCTGGCAGCCCGCGTAAAACGCCAAGCCGCTATCGACGCCGGGCATTTGCCCGACTTCCTGCCGGGGACGGCCGCCATTCGCGCCGACCGAAGCTGGCGCGTCGCGCCGGCGCCGCCGGACCTGCAAGATCGCCGCGTGGAAATCACCGGTCCTACCGACCGCAAGATGGTGATCAACGCGCTGAACTGCGGCGCCCGGGTATTCATGGCCGACTTTGAAGACGCCAATTCACCGACCTGGGACAATATGCTGGGGGGCCAAGTGAACCTGCGCGACGCCGTCAACCACAGCATCACCTTCACCAACCCCGACGGGCGCTTCTACCAGCTCAATGACAGAACCGCCACGCTGCTTGTTCGGCCGCGCGGCTGGCATCTCGACGAAAGCCAGTTCCTAGTGGACGGGGTAGCGATCCCCGGCGGCCTGTTCGACTTCGGCCTGTATTTCTTTCACAATGCGCAGCCCGCGCTGGAGCGTGGCACAGGTCCCTATTTCTACCTGCCCAAGCTGGAAAGCCACCTGGAAGCGCGCCTTTGGAACGATGTCTTCATCCACGCTCAAGACGCCCTTGGCGTCCCGCAGGGCACGATCAAAGCGACCGTGCTGATCGAGACGATACTGGCGGTCTTCGAAGCGGAAGAAATCCTCTACGAACTGCGCGAGCACTCGGCCGGGCTGAACTGCGGTCGCTGGGATTATATCTTCAGTTATATCAAGAAGCTGCGCAATCATGCCGATTACTTGTTGCCCGACCGCGCGCAGGTGACCATGACCGTGCCCTTCATGCGCAACTATACGCTGCATGTCATCAAGGTCTGCCACCGCCGCGGCGCCCACGCTATGGGCGGCATGGCGGCGCAGATCCCCATCCGCAATGACCCGGAACGCAATCAAGCCGCCCTGGACAAAGTGCGCGCCGATAAACTGCGCGAGGTGAAAGAAGGCCACGATGGCACCTGGGTCGCGCACCCTGGTCTAGTACAAATCGCGACTGAGGTATTCGACGAACACATGCCGGGCGCCAACCAAATCGAGCGCCAGCGCGAAGATGTCAAGGTCTCCGCCGAAGATTTGCTGGCGCCCAGCGCCGGCGCCATCAGCGAAGACGGCGCGCGCCTCAACCTCAAAGTCGGCATTCAATATCTTGAAGCCTGGCTCGGCGGTAACGGCTGCGTGCCGCTCTACTCGTTGATGGAAGACGCCGCCACAGCGGAAATCAGCCGCGCGCAGGTCTGGCAGTGGCTGCGCCACAAGGCGACGCTGGCGGACGGCCGTCCGCTGTCCTTGGACTTGTACAGCCAATTGCTGGAAGAAGAAATGGACGCCATTCGTGGCGAGCTCGGCGAGGCGCGCTTCAATGGCGGCCGCTTTCAATTGGCGATGCAACTCTTCGATGAGATGATCCGCGCCGATGATTTCGCTGAGTTCTTGACGCTGCCGGCGTATGGGTATCTTTAATCAGTCGACCCAAACAGGCGCAGTAGGCGGATCAGCCGGGTCGCCCAAGAACTGCCATTACACCAAAATCTCGCAGCGCTGTTCCGCCCTGTTCAGACGCGCGCGCACTTCCCAGACCGCCGCGCAATGTACCCGAAAGCCAGCATTGACGCTGTGACCATCACGACGACCAGCAGCAAGCCGCTGTCATAGGCGCCGCTCTGGTCGCGCAGGCGCCCCAGCAACCATGGTCCTAGCGCGGCGCCCAAGCCGAACATGCCCCCTACCAGCCCGTTGATCAAGCCCAAACCCTGCTTGTGAAAGACATCGCTGGCCAATGCCGTCGTCTGGCTGCTGCGCGTTCCTTCCCCCAGGGCATAAAATATCGCATAGAAAATGAGTAGCGAGTGCAAGCCGCCGGCGCGCAAGAGCAGCAACATCATTACCGCGGCAACCAGCCCGGCCGCGCCTATCGTGAACGCCGCCATCCGGCTCCAGCGATCGGATACCCAGCCCAAACCGATGAAGAAAAACGTCGTGAGGAAACCCGCCAAACCCACCACATTCGCCGCCGCCGTCCGCGTCACGCCGTAAGACTCCATGTAAGCGACCTGGTGAACCGTTAAGCTGCGCACGGGTCCCAAGGCGGTGAGGCCAACAAGCAATAACGCCCAAAAGGCCGGATTCCGCAGCAGAGGTCCCCATGCCGGCGCAGGTGACGCGCGGAGCCCATGCCGCGACGGCGGGCGCGTCAAGCCGATCACCATAAGCGGAAACAAAATGAAGGCGCAGATTAGCGACAGGACCAGGTAGGCGTTGCGCCAGGCGAACTGGTCGATGAGCCAATTCGCCATAGGGACAAATACCAGCGAACCTAAGCCCGTGCCGGCAAAGGCGATGCCAATAGCCCGTCCGCGGCGCGCCGGCGCCGTCCAACCGGCGATGACCGAGGCCACAGGACCCAAGCCCGTGATTCCCAGTCCAAACCCGCCAATCAGCCCATAGCCTAGCAAGAGATCGTCCAGCGAATCGGCGCGACTGCTCAGCCATAGCCCGACAGCCATCAGTAGAACGCCCGCGCCGAAAACCAGCCGCGGACCATAGCGATCCAGCGCCAGTCCTGCGAAAGGCGCCGTCAGCGCGAAGACAAACATGTTGAGGCTGAAAACAGTTGCCGCCGCTTCGTTGCTCCAGCCTTCCGCAGCGACGAACTCGGCGAAGAAAACCGAAAACGACAAACGTATGCCAAAGATGATGCAGAGTGAGAAGAAACAGACGATGACGACGCGCGTGGCGCTGCGGCCGGGGTCGTCGGTTTTCTGGCTCATCAATTAGGCGGCGAGTTCCTCGCGCACGGATTCGCGCTCGGACCAGGGAACGGGGCTGATTTCGTGACTGCGGAGCGCATCCATCTCTTTCATCACGCTAATGCGGTGTGCATCATTCAAGATGGGATAAAGGCGCGCGTCGCTTGGCCTATCATCACGAATATCTAGCCAGCGAAAGGCAACTTGCTCCACTGCGTTGCGGTCAGGATTGTCAATGGTTAAGAGCATCCGCTCGGGCATCTTGCTGGACGGAGGAATGACATACTTGTAATCCACATTGTAGCCCGTCCTCCCCTTGAACTTCTTTGTGTCAAAACTTATTCCTGAATCGTTAAGCCATGTGACCAAATCCGCGTCAAACCGACTAACACTAGACGGTGTTGCAAGATAATAGAGGTCGTCGATGGCTATCATCGCTTGCAGCAGATTGTGCATGCTTAGCGCAAAGTCTTGAGCAGTTGCACGCGTCACGAGGTCATTGCCTTTCCGGTTTACGCCGAATCCATTCAGGTTCTGCTCAATCAATTTGCTCCGATTTGAAGTGTTGACATTAATGCCGCAAAACTCGAGGTCTTCGATCGTGTAGCCATAATCAGATAGAGTGATTTCATCGCCAGACACTGTTGCGAAGATTTGCATCATGTCATTGTGTCGATCCAGGAACGGGGTGGTAATTTCTACACAGTTTTCAATCTCGCGCAGTGTAGTGCTTTCGCTTACCCAATTGTGATATTCCTCTGTAAGTTTTATGATTTGCTCAATCATCAAATTAACCCTCCCTGTAACCGTATTATGGGCGGCATAACGATATTGCAGAAACTCATGAATTCACGCAGGGTCGTCGGTATATCCTCAAGATTCGTGAACCTGTCAGAAGGCGGCGACATCGCCCACCTGTCGTGAAAACCCTCCTTATACAGATGGAGATGGGGCGGTAATATCACTGTACCGTCATCGTTGCGATGCGGTCTACCCCCGATGTCCAGTCTCGCAAGTGGTATCTCTTTCCGCGCTCGCGTCTGCATTTTGACTCGTATCTCATTGTCACGGCCGCGAGATATGTCCAATAAAAAAATCTCATGTCCGTCAAACGATTGAAGAGGCAATGCTATCTTCTGTCCATGCAACGGAAAGGAAGTGACTTTGTCGTTTAGTCGGCGCTTCTCCATCGTCAGAAGCGCGGTTGCCTCATTTTGAGATAGTTTGATCATTTCCCAAGAAAGCTGCGTCTTTCAATTCGGAAATTGCCATGCCTAGCCACAGAAACTGTGATCTCGATTCCTATTATCTTAGAACAAAAGTGTTAGCGCCAGAGAGGATTAACCATGCTTTACACAGCGACCCGGTGTCTATGAGTCAGGTCAGCACCGGCATCGTCGCATTCGCGTAAGGCATGAGGCCGATGCGCGCGTCGCTCGGCAACAATTCCAGCGCCCGATCGATCGCCGTCTGCAAATCCGGCTGTGGATGCAGCAGCAGCCTCCGCAGAAACTCGTCATCCAACTCCGAGACAAGCGCCGTGCGAAGCCGCGCCGCGTCGCGCGATACCTGAAAGGCTTTGTGCGCACCCAGGCGAAAGCCCTCGCGCTTGAAAATCTCCAAGACGTCGCCGTGACTGCGCATCCCCGGCTGCGCCATCCAGCTTTCATAGTCCGCGCTGCCGCTGCCCTGTGGGCAAGCCGCGCAAAGAATGAGCGACCCGCCAGTCTTGGTCACCGAGGCGGCATGCGCCAAGCCCTTCTGCGACTGATAGACATTGATATCCTTGGGATGACCGCCGGGCGATGCGATCATCAAATCGAAGGGCGCGGCGACTGGCGCCTCATAAAGCGCCTGCACTTGGGGGATGCCTGCTCGCATTACCGCGAAGGGATCGCCAGCCAGAACCGCCACGAGCGCTTTGTCAGGATTCAGGATGGCGTTGACGGCGAAATCAATGCCGATCATGCGGCCGATCTCCTCCACGTCCTGCCGCGCTGGATTCTCGTCGTATATGCCCAGCTTTGCCAGGGGATGGCTCATCATGGCGTGGTTCTGATTGATCGTCCGCAAGCCCGCCAAGCCGATAGCCGCGCTTTTGACCCCGCCGGAGAAACCCTGAAACTGATGCGGCTCGATGTTACCGATGACAATCCGGTAATCAGCCGCCATATAAGCGCTATTGATGTAAACCGAGGTCCCGCGCGCCGTCTCGCCGAGATAGCTCAAGTTCGCTTCGTCAGAGGCGTCGTGACAGATGACGCGGTACGCGGCGGCAATTCCCGGCGGCAAGATGGCGCTGTACTCGTCCGGCGCCAGGCCGGGATGGGCGCCCGTGGCGATGATAAAAGTTAGATCATCAGCGGCGATCCCAGCCCGCCTTAACCCACCCAGAAGCGGCGTCAGCAAAACTTCCTGCGGCACGGGACGGGTCGCGTCGTTGATGGCGATAGCGACAGTCTGGCCAGCCCGCGGCGGCGCAACCGCGCCCAGCGGATTGTAAACCGCGTCCCTGACCAATGCCGCCGGATCCGGCGCAGCCGCCTGCTGCCGGGGCAAAATGCGCTCGATCGTATAGGCATCCGGCAATTCAGCCGCCAGATGGGACTGCCCATAGGGGATGGCGATACGCATTGACCGGCCTAAATGCTGGGTCCCACCCGATGTATGGCGAAGCTGTTATTGTCGCGCAGCGCCTCGGACTTGGTCAGATAGCCGTTGCAGACCCGCCCCACCTCGTCGTAGACAATCTGTCCGGCTTCAGCCAAAGTGATCTCGTCCTGAAAAACACCGCTGACGTCGACATCAACCGTATCGCGCATCAGCTCAAAGGATTGGCGGTTGGCGGTCACCTTGATGGTCGGCATGATGGGATGGTTGGAGGTATGCCCGCCGCCCGTGCAGAAGGTCAGCACCTGGCAGCCGGCGGCCGCCATGCTGCTGATGCTTTCCGCGCCCATGCCCGGTCCGTACATGACATAATTGCCGGGATCGGTCCGGGTCGGCGCCTCGCCGATTTCCAGGTACTCAATAATGGGGCTATCGCCGATTTTCTTAACGGCGCCCATGGACTTTTCTTCGATGGTCGTCAGCCCGCCCGCCATGTTGTCGCCAGTGGGCTGTGAACCGCGGATGTCCTCGCCGCTGGCCAAGGCGCGGCTTTCCATGTGCTGGACGCCGGCGACAATCGCTTCGGCAACGGCCGGGTTGGCCGCCTTCTCCGTCAGCCAGTTTTCGCAGCCCATCCATTCGGTGCATTCCGCCATCAGCATGCGGCCGCCTTGCGCGATTAAGAGCTCGCCAGCCAACCCATTAGCGGGGTTGCTGCCCAAACCGGATGTGGTATCGGAAGTGCCGCATTCGGTCCCAAAGAGGATTTTGCTCATCGGCGCCGCTTCCCGCCGATACAGGCTGATCCGCCGCGCGAAGTCCTGAGCATAGCGGGTGGCTTTTTCTACCGCGCTGATAAACCCGCCATCGCCGCGGATATTGACTGTGGCGATCAGCTTGCCCGTCGGCGCGATGTCATCAGCCAAGTCTTCGGCTGTCATGCCCTCTTCCCGGAAGTGATCGACGATGACAACCCCGCCGACGTTGGGATTCATGGCTGTGCCAGCCAAGTAGCGCCGCGTGACGCGCAGGTCCGGCGCGACTTGGCAACGGCCATTGGCATGCGTGATAGGCACAGCGCCATGGATCGTATCCGCCACGCGTTCCACAACGCCGTTGGCGTAGACCGTTCCCGACAAGATCAAGAGATGATTGCGAATTCCCACATCGCCATTCGGGCGCGCATAACCATAAAACTGGTCCATGACCATTTTCTCCTAAACATCCAATTCAATATGACGCTACTCGGCGCTTACCGCGCCGCGGTCGGCGAGGTCGCCGCGTCCGCGATTGCTCTCGACATTGTGCGTATGCACGTGATCGCCCGCTTTGATGCTGCGGCTGGCCGAGCCGATGCTCAAGCCGTATTTGAGAACGGTGTCACCGGCAGCGATGTCCATCAGCGCGATCTTATGACCGTAGGCGATGTCGTTTTGGGCGACAATCTCGATATCGCGGCGTTCGCCATTGCATGTCACGTGGTCGCCGGTTTGGATGGGTTCCAGGACGACGGTGCCGACGTTGTCTGTGGCGTAGACGACGAATACTTTTTTCATGGTGTGCCTTTCTGTGGGATTAAAGAGCGTAACTTAACACAAAGAAGTCGCCGTTGTATGGATGGGTGATGGTGAATTTCTTGCCTTGCGACAACTCGGATTGTGATATAGCTAATCGTAAATATCGTTCAATTCTTTCAGTGGCAGCTGGTGAATCAGCCGGCGCAACCAGGCTCAACGTGTTGTCCTTGACCCCTGGATACAGTTTCGGATTCAAGATGTTGCCTTCGTTTTCCGCTTCGGTCATAACCCGAAATCGCAGTTTTACGGAAGCGTCTTTTACATGACGCGATTTGCTGAAATGCGACTGACTTAGCCTTACATTATCCATGATGTCGCTCAAGTCTGCGCTAACCTGCGCTTTGTTCTCTTCCAGACCCTCCGTCAGCACTTGACCAAAAGACGATTTGATGAGTTCGTCAACAGGTACTGTTTCAAAAAAGTTTCCGTGAACCAAGCATACTTTTGTATTGTCCGCTCTTTTCCCTCGAACCAAATAGTACACTTCACGCTCAGGCAAAGAGTAAATGTCTTCTCCAGTATCTTGCATTCTCTGACGTACGACATTTGTCTTGCCGCTGGTTATGCTGGCTATCTCTTTGCGACCTGTAGGGATTGTAGAATTAAAGGAAGCGATTCCATAAGATGTTTTGCTATCCTTCAATTCAATCAACTCGCCGCCCGACAGATTGCCGCTCGGATTAATTCGGATGGCCATATCCGGAAAAGTGTTCTTGTTTTCACAAGACAGCAACTCACAATCAAATGGGAAATCGCCCAACTTCTCGACTGACTTTAGCAAGCAGCGATTACGGTATAGATGGGCGAAAAAGTGGTAGATTGAGTACACTCTGTTTTCCAAGTTCGGTACTTCCATCCCAAATCTCGTTCAGATTTTCCGTATATCTGTAATCCTCGCGAAAGCGACCGATGTCATCGGCAGGACGGATCTCGCGCAGGCGCTCGCGGATGCAGGCGGCATTGTCAGGGTCGATTTCTACGCCAAGCCCGAGCCGCCCCAACTGCTGCGCCACGACTAAGGTTGTTCCCGTTCCCGCGAAGGGATCGAAGACCGTATCACCCACTCGCGTTGAACTCAAAATGATTCGCAGCAGGAGCGCTAGCGGCGCTTGCTGCTTGTGAAAGCGCAAACCATCCGCGTCTCGCAAGGCTTCATCGCCAGCAAAATAGCCAGCCGTCAATTCGCGTATGTCATCCCATATATCTGTAACATACATGCCATTCTCACGCTTATGCCGATAGTTGGCTGGCAAGGGCGGGTCGATGCGCAGGCGGTTAAAGACCCGCGCTTTGCTGCCCTTAGTGGCGTAGGCGATAATCTGATATTGCTTGCCATAGCGCCGACTCATTGGCACAGCCGATGTTAGTTTCTTCCAAATGATGAGGTTTTGCAGCGTCCAGCCCGTTTCCCTTAGACAGCGCAACACCTGCTCGCTGTTCTTTTCCCGCTGCATGAAATAAACAGCGCCACCCTCGGATGTTTGCGAATAGACCGCCTCGCAAACTTGCGCCATCCATCGCCAATACTCGCCTTCGGGCATATCGTCGTCATGCGAGGCATAGTCCTTGGCTTGATTGAAAGGCGGGTCGAGAAAGGTCAAGTCAAGTTCAACTTCGGCAAACGCTTCGGAAGCCAAAAAGTCAATTACATCACTTTGAATAACGCGACTATTCTCAATCATCATTATGCAAGTTGCGACCACCGAACCTTTCACAGCAAATCATGGGCGATAGCGCGCCTAATGTCAATATCAATGACTAGCTTGCGCGAATTGCCACTTGCTAACTCGCGGCCGCATGGTAGGCCAGAGGAATCACTTCTGACCAGTTTGAAAACGCATTTCTGCGGGAGGGTAAAATGACCCAATCAGGATTGAGAAAACTGCAATGGGACAAGAATGGCGTAGAGCGCATGGAATACTTCATGGCTGAAGGAATTGCCTACTATGTTCTCGAAGAAGTGCTGGAAGATCGGAGCAATCAGATAGACAGCCTAATCGACAAACTGCGTTGCGTACAAGGCGAGCGCATCGACGGTGAAGAATCACCAGACTTTCTGGGTATGTCAATCGCTGTCGCTGGAAATGTCATGGGCAACATGATGGCGCAAGAAGTGATGAAGCTCCTGTTGCCGCCCGATGCCATCGCTGGCCTTGTTGAAGACGCTATCGAGCGAGCCATCAAAGATGAAGAATACGACCGAGAGTACAAAGATCCGGAAGACTACGAATAATATAGGGGCTCCGTTGAAATTCTACCCCATCCCCCGTCCCCTTCCCTGATGCTTCGGGGAAGGGGAGTCTTATGACCTGTATTGAGCCGTTAAGCCCCTCCCCCTTTATGGGGGAGGGGTTTGGGGTGGGGGTAAATCAAGTATTTCAACAGCGTCTGGTATGTCGCCCCTACATTGCCTCCTTTTCTGGCAGAAAAGGAGTTAAATCTCGGTGTCGGAGGTCTGTGTCTACGCGACCCTCGGTGCTTAAAATAATCTGGGACGATTCAGAGCAATCACACCAGATTTGACAGGGCGCGCGATTTAGCGTATACTGTCTGCAAAGATGTTTCTCTGTGCCACCTGCATAAGGATCGCTACCGTTTCATCCCCACCCCGGTTATCGAGAAATAGCGGAGCAGGCAATGTCGCCAAGCTCAAAATAGTTGGAGGCGCTCTGGTGATACCCAGACAGCACTCGCCAAATCGTCCGCATCAATTCAAGCGCGTGGAAGTCCTCCTAGCTAGGCTTCCCGCTATCTATGGAGGTCGCGCAAATGAAATACCCCCCCACCGAACATCTGTTCTAGTTCCTAGTACCGTTTGGCGGGCGCTCGCTCTGCTGCTCGCCGTTTTCTTCTGCCTGTCGCCGATAGGCTCTATCCAAGCCCAGGGTCGCTTCGACATCCGCATTGACGACATCCGGGCGGACGGCTTCCGGGTGACGGCTCTCAATGTCCCGTCTGGAACGACTGATGTCAGCTTCATAGTCTATGGTGGTAACAAATCACATTACAAAAAGCTGCGGTATGCCAGCACGGGAAACGCAAGCTGGCGGCTTACCGATCTTCCTCCACGCACAGGCTATGTGGTTAACGCGCTCTGGCAAAGGTGCCCCCGGCATTATTGCTCTCACAACGCGGTAACTTATAACCCGACCAGCCGCCAAACCCACTGGAGCAGAGGAAATTACGGCTACGCGCGGACAACGGCCAGCACCCTCGCCCCCGCCCCCTTGCGCCTTGACGCCAGCGCCAGCGACGCCGGCGTCAACCTTAACTTCGGCAACGTACCCAAACTAACACGGGCGAACATCTATTACGACATCCAGTTTGATCCGGCGCCGCGGCGGGGACTCCGAAGAATCTACATCCCCGCGGTCGGCAGCGAATGGATACCTGCCGACCGGTTTGCTCCCGGCCAGACATACACCGTTACCTTCAAAGTCTACCGGGGAGACAGGCCCGAGCAGATAGTAGCTGAACCTGCCGGCTATAGAGTCCACGGACCCGCCACCGCCACTTTCACCATGCCCGGCGCCTTTGTCCCCGGGGATGGTAAGCCAACAGTCCCTTACACGGTTGTGCATCATGATCATAATTCGATCCTGCTTAGCTTCAGCGCGGTGGCCGGCACCGAGCACTACCGCATCAGTCGTCCTAGCGTTTCCAGCAGTAGTTTCCCCTGCAGCGAACTTAGACCCCTTGCCGCCCCGCATGAGCACGATACCTCTGCCCCCGCCGCGCCCGGCACAGTCTACAAATACTGCTTTCTATCGCCGAACACCGAATACCGCTTTATCATCAAGGCGCTGAGGAGGCAGCCCGCCGGGAGCGCCGATGGCATGGACACTTTGGCGATCAGCGATTTCAAGTTGCGCACCCACACGCAGCCGTCGTCGCGGCAGCAGCAGCAGGACCCGCCGACGCCAGTCGTGGTTCAAGAGCCAGTCCAGGCTCTGCCCAGCTTGAGCTTGAACTTCAGCGATCTCGCTTCCACCAGCGTCACAGTCAGTTGGAACGATGTCAGCGCGGATGAATACGCGCTGGTCTATTCCGATGACGGCGGCAGCGAGGGCGGCAGCTTTAGCCTGTCGGCCGAGACGACTTCGCGCGCGCTCAGCGGCTTGACGGCGGGCAGGGCTTACGAGGTCGTCGTCTTCGCCTATTTCCCGGACGGCCGCTTCGTCGAAACGGCGCGGAGCCTGCGCACGCTGGATCCGCCGCCTCAGCAGCAGTCGGCTGAACAAGCCGCGGCTGATCAACAGGCAACGCAAGTCGCGCAGCAGGCGGCGGCTGACCAGCGAGCAACGCAAGCGGCAATTGAGCGAGCGGCTCGAGAAGCGGCTGAACGGGAAGCTCGGGAAGCAGCCGAGCGCGCTGCCCGCGCGGCAGCCGAAGCCGGTGGCGAGCTCAAGATTTCCTTCAGCGGCATCAGCCAGGACAGCCTGACGGTGAACTGGAACAAGATGGGTGGCAGCGATGTCGCTTATTATCTTTCGCTCTCTGGGGCCGGCGCCAGTCAGGCGCACACTGCGCCGAGCCATGAGCGCTCGCACACCTTCCGCGGGCTGAGCGCCGATACGGTCTATGATATCTATGTAGAAGCCTACGTCCCGTCGACGGGCGAGGGCTTGGGCGACGTCTCGCTGCAGGCGCGCACCGCGGCCGCGCGGCAAACCGATCAGCAGGTGGCTGAGCAACAGGCCGCCGAACAAGCGGCTCGTGACGCGGCCGAACAAGCCGCGCAACAAGCAGCCGACGCGCAAGCAACGCAAGCCGCGATTCAACAAGCGGAAGCTGACCAGCGAGCCGCCGATGCGCGGGCAACTCAAGCCGCGATTGAACAAGCCGAAGCTGACCAGCGAGCCGCCGATGCGCGGGCAACTCAAGCCGCGATTGAACAGGCGGCTCGAGAAGCAGCCGAGCAGGCGGCACAACAGGCCGCAGCTGAGCAGGCAGCTCGAGAAGCAGCCGAACGCGCCGCAGCCGAACAAGCGGCTCGGGAAGCAGCCGAACAAGCGGCTCGGGAAGCAGCCGAACAAGCGGCTCGTGACGCGGCCGAACAAGCCGCGCAACAAGCAGCCGACGCGCAAGCAACGCAAGCCGCGATTCAACAAGCGGAAGCTGACCAGCGAGCCGCCGATGCGCGGGCAACTCAAGCCGCGATTGAACAAGCCGAAGCTGACCAGCGAGCCGCCGATGCGCGGGCAACTCAAGCCGCGATTGAACAGGCGGCTCGAGAAGCAGCCGAGCAGGCGGCACAACAGGCCGCAGCTGAGCAGGCAGCTCGAGAAGCAGCCGAACGCGCCGCAGCCGAACAAGCGGCTCGGGAAGCAGCCGAACAAGCGGCTCGGGAAGCAGCCGAGCAGGCGGCACAACAGGCCGCAGCTGAGCAGGCAGCTCGAGAAGCAGCCGAACGCGCCGCAGCCGAACAAGCGGCTCGGGAAGCAGCCGAACAAGCGGCTCGGGAAGCAGCCGAACAAGCGGCTCGGGAAGCAGCCGAGCAGGCGGCACAACAGGCCGCAGCTGAGCAGGCAGCTCGAGAAGCGGCTGAACGGGAAGCTCGAGAAGCAGCCGAACGCGCTGAACGCGCCGAACGGGAAGCCAATGCCGATCGCGATCTCAAGATTTCCTTCAGCGGCATCAGCCAGAACAGCCTGACGGTGAACTGGAACAAGATGGGTGGCGGCGATGTCGCCTATTATGTGCAGCTCACTGGGGACGGAGCCAGGCAGGCGGAAACCGCGCAGAGCCATGAGCGCTCCTTCACCTTCCGCGGGCTGGACGCGGATACGGATTACGAGGTCTATGTAGAGGCTTACAACACGGCCACGGGCGAACCGCTCGGCGACAAATCGAGCCGGGCGAGGACCTCCAGCTAGTTTTCGCCGCAAGCTAGAGTCGCCGCTGTCGGCCTGATTGACAGCGGCGATTTGCGCGTCAATCCCCCACCCCAAGGCCCCTCCCCCATAAAGAGGGAGGGGCTTAACGGCTCACTAAAGGTCATAAGACTCCCATTGCCTCATTTTTGGGCAAGGGGCCGGATGATGGAAGCTGTTTCTCAACAGAGTCCTTGGCTCGCCCGTCTCAACCACGGATTTAGTTTTGGGGACTCGAGGGGCGCCCCTATGTGGAATGACGCTATGGTGGGCGAGCAGAGCAATCGCACCACATTTTGTTTTCCACCGAGGACACAGAGGGACACGTAGACTCTGACCGTCATCACTGAAAATTAAATTCATTTCTGGCAATATAGGAGACAATGTAGGGGCGATTCTGTGAATCGCCCACGATATTCTCGCCGTTTTCAAGGGCGACACACAGTGTCGCCCCTACAATTACTTAGAATTATGTGAATTTTGACAAAAAATGGTTCTGGTGCGATTGCTCTGGGTGGGCGAGCCGCCAGCCATGTAAAAGCGCCGCCGCAGGGTTATACTAGGATCTGAACTTGCCCTTGCGGGAGCGAAATGCTCACAATCCCCGAACTCACTGTCATCGGCATTATTGTCGTCTTGCTCGGCCTGATCGCTTTTACGCGGCTGCGCATCGATATTATCGCCTTGCTCGTCCTGCTGATGGTCGCGCTGACCCAGCTTGTGCCAACCAGCGACGCCCTTTCCGGCTTCAGCAGCTCGGTGGTCATCACCATTATCGGCTTGCTCGTGATCACCCATGGTTTGGAGCAGACGGGCGTCGTGCAGTGGGTGGCGCGGCAACTGCAAACCTATGGGCGCGGCTCCGAAGCGAAGCTGATTGCGCTGGTCATGTCGGTGGGGGCGGCTGTTTCCTTGCTTATGAACAATGTGGCTGCGGGAGCGGTGCTGCTGCCGGCAGTCCTGCAAGTATCGCGCGAAGGCAATGTCGCCGCCTCCAAGCTGATGATCCCACTCGCATTTGGCGTCACTGTCGGCGGAATGGCGACTTATTTCACAACTGCCAATATCTTGATGAGCGAGTTGCTGATTGCGCAAGGCATCGCTGGTTTGGGGATGTTGGATTTCATGCCAGTGGGCGGCATCATTGTGGTGGCGGGTTTGCTATATATGCTATTGTTCGGCCGACGCTTGCTGCCCGATCGCGCTTCGATGACGCAATCCTTCCATCAAGTCGACCTGCACGATACCTATGAATTGGCGGACCGGATGTGGCTGGTGCGCGTCCTGCCTGGTTCCCGCCTCGCTCATCAAACCGTACAAGAAAGCGATATCAATGCCGAGCTGGGTTTGACGGTGGCGGCAGTCTGGCGCGGGCGAGAGACGGTCGCCATTCCTAAATCAACTCAAGTGATTTACCCCGCCGACGAACTGTTGATTGTCGGGCGCGAAGAGCGACTCCAGCAATTGTTGGCTTGGGGCATCGAATTAATCGCGGGTGGCGCGCGCGCGGTAGCGAGCGAGTTGCCGATTGAACCCATTGAGATTATGATTGCGCCCCGCTCTCTTGCCATTGGCCAGACGCTCTCCCAAATGAAGCTCAACCGCGACGCGGGCTTGTTGGCGATGGCGCTCTGGCGCGACGGGCAGAGCTTTCACACTGATGTCCGCAAGATGCCGCTTCAAGTCGGCGATGCGATTCTGGTCGCGGGCCAAGCCTCGGACATTCAAAACCTGTCGAACAACAGCAATTTCATCCTGCCAGCCGGCGAATACTCGGCACAAGCTATAAAAAGCCACAAAGCCCCTTACGCCGTAGCCATCACCGCCTTGGTCTTGGCGCTCTCCTTCTTGAATATCCTGCCCTTGCCTATCGCCATGCTGGCGGGGGCGGTAGCCATGGTTCTGGCGCGCTGCCTGAGGGTAGAGCAATTCTACGCGGCAGTGGACTGGCGGACGATCTTTTTAGTAGCCGGCATGCTGCCGCTCAGTCTCGCTATCACCGAGACCGGCTTGGCGGACCGTGTCGGCGCGTTCTTGGAATCGAGCCTGATGAACGCCAGCTCGCTGCTGTTGTTTGCGGTCATCGCCCTGCTAACGATGTTGATCGTCCAAGTCATCGGCGGGCAAGTCACGCCGCTGCTGGTCGGTCCAATCGCCATCAAAGCCGCGCTGCAAATGGGGGTGGACCCGCGCGCCATGGCGCTGGCGGTGGCCATGGCATGTTCACTGGCATTCATCACGCCGATCGCGCACCCGGTCAATATCTTGATGATGGGACCTGGCGGTTACAAGTTCAGCGATTTCTCCAAGGTCGGCTTTGGCATGACGATTGTGACGCTGCTGGCGATGCTGCTGGGGTTGGCGGTATTTTGGGGGGTTTAGGCGGAGAGTGGTTGCAGGTTTTCGAGCTGCGTGAGCCAGTCGTCGAAGAGCGGGCATTCTTGGCGGATTTTGGGTAGGCCGATTTCTAGGGCAGCGAGAGTTCCCAATGTAGGTTTCTCATAAGGCGCTTGTTTCGGGAAGAGCGCGACTAATCTTTTGCTAGGCGCAGTATGCGAATCATCGTTGATATGTTCTGGAGTTGGAAACTGATTGCGAATCTCTGTGAAGCCATCTATAAGTGATGGCATTTCAATGCCAGTTGCGAAGTGCGAGGGGTCGCTGAACAGAAGCCCCTCGAATTCATACATTTGCACATAAGGAACGAATCGGCGAAGAGCATTCTCGCCTATGTCATTTTGAAGCGCTAACTTCAAAGTTGAGCAAAGTTTTTCAGCTTTTGCCCGGGGATCGGCATAACCTGCCGCTTCTGACTTCCCAGGAAAATCACTGGGAAGACCGTAATAATCAAAAAACGTCGTGCAGTGTGACCGTCCGTCACCAAGTAGTCGTTCTCGAATATCCCTGCTCAGCTTCCGATAACTTACATCTCCACCCTTTTTCCCAGGTTGCCCAATCTGCGACGGAATTAGATATAGATTGTGATACTTGAACTGTGGCGCAAGCAGTTCGTTTACAAATGTCTCTTCTGTTAGCCCTTCGCATATTACATGTATACGACGCATCTAGCGGGGCCTCCCGCCTAAGACATTTTTCTCCCACAACTCGCCTATTGTGTAATCTTTCAACCACCCTGCGAAGTCCTCCTCGTTATGCCGCCGGAAAACTGTTGCCCCTTCTTCGCGCTCGACTACCAACAAATCATTAATCGAAAACTCATTCAATAACGGTACTGACTGTGTTGCGACAATGACTTGCATTCGTGCAGCTGCCGAGTGAATTAAGGATCCAAGCAATGTGATTGCATAAGGGTGTAAACCTATCTCAGGCTCGTCAATGATGATCGTCGCGGGCGGATCTGGCTGCAATAAAGCTGTGACTAAGCAAATGAAACGGATAGATCCGTCAGACAGTTGACTGGGCAAGAAGTCATATTCTACACCCTTCTTGCGCCAATAAAGTAGAATGTCTTGTTCATGAGGACTTGACGGTCTTTGTCTTGGACGCAAGACAAAGTCGTCAAAAAATGGCAAAGCAAGTCCTACAATCTTGCGGATCATATTGTAAACGCTGGGATGTTCCTGACGCAGCATGAACAGATAGGGCGCCAGATTTGCGGCATCACGCCGCAAGTACTCATTGTCATGGAGTTCCGCAAGACGCTTAACTTGCGCCTTATCTCCTGTGTCGTGAAAATGAAATACTTTCCAATTTGAGATTGAAGCATAGCAATAGTCTGCTCTTCGCCACTCGCCAGAAACAATCTCCGACCTCAATTTGGACTCGAAATGACCGGTGCCTAATGGAATACCAGTTTCATCATATCCACGGCTATACAACAGGCTCTCATTTTCGAAATACAGTTGGCCTTCAGCATTCGGTCTTAGGATGAATCCATATCCATTCTCGCCAAAGTCAATACGTGACTTCAATTGTGAAGTCTCCTTGATACCATAGCTTAATATACGGTCGCCCCCTCCTCGGTCATTGACCCACCTCTGCAGCCGCCCTTCGACCATTTCCCGCAACAAATAGAAGAAAGACACAAAATTGCTTTTACCCGCGCCATTAGCTCCGATGAGGACGTTTAGATTACGGAGTTCCAGACGCTCCAGATTGCGGATGGACAAGAATCCTTCGATTGTTAGGTGTCGAATTGGCTGTTTCTCGACCACAGCGTTTCGCCTGACACTTCGCGCTTGCTACCAGCCTCAATCTTACCATATCGCTTGCCGCTTTCAGATTCCCGCCGCGCGTTACTTCCTATTCACAATCCATCAATCCATCACCAATACGTTGCCTTGATACGCATACCTTGTTACGCTTGGCATTACGTCATGAAGCGACCTGCTATGCGCAAAAATTATGGAGCGTTATAGATGGCTGTCAATTCAACTGCAGCGGAACCACAGCAAGCGCGCGACAGCGGCATGTTGCGCGGTTTTATCCTGCGCATCATTGTATTGTCGCTTGTCATCGCCGCTTTTATGCGCTTTGGCAACGTCAATATCGGCGCCATTGGCCAGGGTATTGGTTATGCCTTGGCCGGCGTCACGGTCTTCTTGACCTTCCGAGTGCTGGGCTTTGTCGACTTGACCGTAGACGGCGCTTTTCCCATTGGCGGCGCTGTCTGCGCCGTGCTGATATTCAGCGGGGTTCGCGCGGAAATCGCGGTATTGGCGGCATTTGTCGCCGGTTCCTTGACCGGCTTGGCAACAGCCTTGATCGATATCGTTTTCAAGATCGAAGGTTTGCTGGCGAGTATCATCGTCATCACCGGAGCTTATACGGTGACCTTGCATATCATGGGCGGCAAGAGCAATGTGCCGCTTCTCGGCAAAGAAACCTTGATTAGCCGCCATTCAAAAGACTTCCGCAATTGGCTGGTCGATCAATTCGGCGACCAAATGCGCCGGCAATCGACCAATCTCTTGGAGATCATGATATTCGGCCTTTTGGTGATTGTCGTATTGGTAATCTTATACTGGTTCTTGCGCACAGAAATCGGCTTGGCGGTGCGGGCGACCGGGAAAAACGACCAGATGGTGCGGGCGACCGGCTTGAACCATCATCTGATGATCATCATCGGACTTATGGTCGCCAACGGGCTGGCGGCGCTGGCGGGATCCATGGTGGTGCAGCAATTCGGCTTCGCCGATGTCAGCCTGGGATTCGGCTTGATCATACGCGGCTTGGCGGCGGTGATCATCGGGGAAGTCCTTTTGCGTCCGCGCACAATCGGCCAGATGTTGATCGCGGCGGCGGCCGGCATGTTGGTCTTCGATATTTCCCGCGCCTGGATCTTCAGCGCCCTGGACTTGCCAACGACAGATATTCAACTGGTCAGCGCCTTGGTGGTATTGGCGGCGCTGGGCACGCCGAGACTCTATGACCAATGGCGGTCTTATAGACAGCGCCGCAACTGAAAGGCAGGCTAATGTTACGACTCGACAATGTGTCCGTTACTTTCAACGCCGGCACGCCAAATGAAGTGAGGGCGCTGCAGAACCTGTCCCTTTACGTTGAAGACGGCGAATTCGTTACCGTTATCGGCTCCAACGGCGCGGGCAAGAGCACCTTTTTCAATGTGGTCTCGGGCGCTGTTCATGCCGATAGCGGGCGCATCGAGCTGGACGGCGAAGACATCACCTACGCGCCCGAATACCGGCGATCACACGATATCGGACGTGTTTTTCAGGACCCGCGCCTGGGCACTTGCCCGGGTTTGACCATTCGCGAAAACCTGTCGCTGGCGGCTATTCACGGGCGCAATGCCGGCTTTCGGCGCGACGTCAAAAAGGCGGAAGAAGCCTGGTTTTTTGAGCGATTGCAGCATCAACATCTCGGCCTGGAGCACCGCCTCGACGCCGATGTCGCGCTCCTAAGCGGCGGGCAGCGACAGGCCATCACCTTGGTTATGGCGACCTTGACCCAACCCAAGCTGCTGCTGCTAGATGAACATACGGCGGCGCTGGACCCCAACGCCGCCGAACAGGTCATTGCGCTAACACAGGAGCTGGCGGAAGCGAATGATTTGTGCGTCGTGATGATTACCCATAGCATGCAGCAAGCATGTGATATTGGCGATCGCGTCATTATGATGAACCGCGGACGAATCGAATTCGAAATCGCAGGGGAAGAGCGGCAGAATCTGCAGCCAGCGGACTTGATCGATCGCTTTCATTCTTTGTCGAGCGGGATCGAACTCTCCGACCGGCAATTGCTCGGCTAGGCTTTGGCGAGTTGAAAAAGAACACTGGATATGCAAGGCAAGCGCGGCTCGCGTTCGGCGCCGAGCAATTGAAAGACTTGTGAAGATTCCACAACGCTGGAGGTTCAAGATGACAAGAGTAGCTGTGCTGATGCTGACATTGGTATCGCTTCTGGTTGCGCCGTCGGCAATCGCGCAGGACGATGACAAGCCGACGGTCGCCTTTTTGAAATGGGGCGATTCGAGCAATGTCGCCTTAGCGGAAAAAGCGATGCTGGATATGTTGGAGGCATACGGCTTTATCAACCCAGCGGAACGCGCGCTGTTAGATGAAGAACAATCCATTGAGGGCGAGAACATCAATATCATTTATGGCGATGCCCTATTTGATCGAATCGAAGCGAATGTCATCATTGACAAAGCGCTCGATCGCGGCGCCGACATCCTGGTGACCTTCACCACACAGATGACGCAAATCGCCTACTACGCCATCCGCGACTTTCTTGACCCGCCCAAGTTGATCTTCACCGTGGCCTCCGGACCCTATATCACCGGCGTCGCCGATGCGCCCTGCGTGAAGCCGGATTTCGTAATCGGCACACGACCTGTCACCAATTACGAAGACATCGTGCCTTTGCTCTTGATGCAGGACCCGGACATGAAAGTCGCCGGCGCCATATACTCGCCACAACAGCGCGCCAGTGAAGTGGGCGTCGCGCGGATGCAGGCAATCGGGGAGTCGCTGGGCTTGACCATTGAAGCCGAATCGATCGTTGTGACGCCGGATTTGTATCAAGCCGTCGAGAATCTGGCCAATAAGGGCGCGGAAGCCATCATCATCCCGATTTTCACATTTCAGGGCTTCAATCTGCTCTTGTCCTTGTCCCATGACTATGGCTTGCCGGTGGTCTTCTCCGCGCCGCAGAACGCCTACCGCGGCGGGACCATCGGCGGCGGTTTCTTCGGCCTGTACAAACAAGGCTTGATCGCGGCGAATATGCTGGTCGCGCATCTGAATGGCGATATTGACATCGCGACGACCAGCATCTACGAGAGCGATGACTTCGCCTTTGCGGTGAATCTTGACGCGGCTGACTTGCAGGATGTTGAAGTTTCGCAAGCGCTGCTGGACGGAGCGGCCTACATCGTCGAAGATGGCGAAACGGCGCAGGGCGTCACCGCGCAATATCCCGAAGTCGAAATCACCCTGCCCGAGATGCCTTTGGATGAGCGGCGCGCGGCTGACCTGGACTTCCTGGCTGCGCTGGAATGCAGTCCGGAGATGATCGCCGAGCAGCAAGCCGCGCTGGACGCGGCGTCTGAATAAGCAGCGCAAATCGCATGTAATCGAATAAAGGAGTTGAGATGTTCCGCAGAACACTGTTACTCCTAATCACGCTGTCTCTACTTGTGACGCCCGGCGCCTTGGCGCAAGACGATGACAAGCCCACCGTCGCCATCCTGCGCTTTGGCCGGACGCCATTGATTGATCTAGCGAAAAGAGGCGTCCTGGACATGCTGGAAGCCTACCGGCTCATCAACGCCGAAGAGCGGACCCTTTTGAATGCCGAAGAGGATCTGGAAGGCGAGCATCTCAATATCATTTGGGGCAACGCCGGCTTAGACCTGCCAACTGCCAACATCATGGTCGAAAACGCGCTGGACCGCGGCGCGGACATTTTGCTGCCGCTTATGACGCCAGTGGCGCAGATTGCGGCGAATTTGACCTTCGACCTGGATGATCCGCCGCTTGTGCTCTTCAGCATTGTATCCGCGCCCTACACCGCGGGCATCGCCGATGCGCCCTGCCTTAAACCGGACAACATCGCCGGCACACAGGCGCAAGTGCCTTTTGACCAGATCCTGCTACTTGTCCATACGCAGGATCCGGATATCAAATTCGTCGGCACTCTGGAGAATCCGGCGGAGCCAAATAGCGTTTACGGCGTAGCAGAAATCAAAAAACATAGCGAGGCGCTGGGCTTGACAGTTGAAGTCGCTTCAGTGGCGGGCATAGCCGACATACCTGTTGCCACAGAATCACTAATGGACAAGGGCATTGAAGCGCTCTTGCTCGCCGGCGGCTCCCTTGATGTCGCCGGCTTGCCCGCCATCATGGATGTGGCGACAGAATACGGCGTAGCGGTGTTTTCCCCGATTGTCGGGCATGCCAACAGCGGCGCGCATGTTGGCGCTGGCTTCCATCACTTTTATCGAGAAGGCGTCGTTGTCGGTAGGATGCTGGCTGCCCATTTAGAAGGGACATTTGATGTTTCTTCTCTCGCCATTAACGCCTTGCCCAGTCTCGGGATCGCCTTGAACCTGGATTCGGCGGCTGAGGCGGGTTTCAGTTTTTCAGAGGAATTGCTGGCGATGGCGAATTATGTCATCGAAAATGGCGCGAGCACGCAAGACAGAACGCCTCCCAGCCTGCCGGACATGCCCCTGGCAGAGCGGCGCGCAGCTGATCTTGAATTTCTTGCCGGGCTTGAATGCACGCAGGAGATGATCGCCGAGCAGCAGGTTGCGCTGGACGCAGCCGACAGCTAGACAAGACAAGTATTCCAGTAAGAAGTAAAGCTGAAGGACGGTTCCTGGCAACCGTCCTTTTGTTTCGTATCCTTGTTTCGACGCCAAATCGTGAACACGCAGAATCATTGACTTTCTCTGAAAATGCTCAATAACGATTGAATATGGCAATATAGCCTCAAAATCAATCAGGAAAGATTTGCCCATGTACAAGAAGCTGGCGTTAATCGCGGCAATAGTGTTGGCTATGCTCATGGCTGCGCCGGGGCTGGCGCAAGACGCGGAAAACCCCACCATCGCCTTTCTCCGCTACGGCGGGTCGTCGCTGATCTCGCTATCGGAAAAAGGCATTCTCGATATGCTGCAAGCCTATGGCATGATAAACGAGGAAGAGCGCGCCGTTCTCGACGAATCTGAGGACCTCGAAGGCGAGCATATCAACGTCATCTACCGAGACGCCGGCTTTGACCTCTCGACCGTGAACCTCATGATTGAGGATGCGCTCGACAACGGAGCGGATGTCTTGCTGACGCTTTCCACACCGGTAACACAACTGGCCGCGAATATCACGCGCGAAATGGACAACCCGCCGCAGATCATCTTTGCCATCGTAGGCACGCCCTATTTCGCCGGCGTCGCCGATACGCCCTGCGTCAAAGACGATCACATCGCCGGCACGCAGACGGATATACCCTACGAACAATACGTGAATGTGTTGCCGACCTTTAATCCTGATTTGAAAGTCATCGGCACCATCGTCAATGCTTCGCAAGCCAACAGTGTATTCGGCGCCGAACGCATTGAAGAATTGGCTGGCGAACTCGGCATTGCGGTCGAAACAACTGGAGTGACCACCCTATCCGATCTTCCGCTGGCAACTGAAGGCTTGATCAGCAAAGGCGCTGAAGCCATCGTAGTCCCGGGTGGGTATACCGTGTCTATCGGCATGTCGGCTATTGTGGACATCGCGACTGAAAATGGCATCGCCGTCTTCTCGCCCGTCTCGCAACACGTCTATCGCGGCGCTACGGTCGGCGCGGGTTTCTACAGCTTGTATCGCGAGGGGGTCATCGCGGCCCGTATGCTGGTGGCGCACATCAACGGCGAAGTCGATCTGTCGCGAACGGGTATCAACTTGACGCCCGGCTTCACCGTGGCGCTAAATCTGGATTCAGCTGCGGAGGCCGGTGTTGAGATCTCCGAAGAACTGCTAGCGATGGCGGACTGGACGATAAAAGATGGCGAAAGCAGCGAAGGCGTATCGCCGGAATTGCCGGAAATTGGCATTGAGTTGCCAGAAATGACGCTGGATGAAAGGCGTGAAGCCGATTTGGAATTTCTGGCTGACATTCACTGCACCGACGAGATGATCTCCGAGCAGAAGCGGCAGTTGGAAACGCAATGGAGCGGCTGACGCGGTTTTCATAGCGCGCATACCAGTTCATAAAGGGGGCGGTCACTGCTGATCGCCCTCTTTTCTTGGCCGCTCCGATGATGGGCAAGCGATTCTAACTAGCGGCTGCCGTATTAACTTTCGTCGACCTCCCAAATCCGGTTTTCTCTCGCCTCCAGGAAGCCTTGGTTGGTCGCTCTGATGCGCCAGATATCCACTGAGCGAAAGACCGTCGGCTGGTAAAAGGAATAGCCGCGCAGATTCCCGGCAGCGCGGTAGTCCATGTCGCAAGCGACCAGCGCTTGTCGATCATTGACGAAGACCTCCACCAGATATTTGTCGACGAAGATTCGTAAGCGAATGTCTTCATCAGCGGGTAGCTCAGCGACTGCGAATGGCGCTTCGGTATCGCCGACGCGCAAGCGGCCGTATTCCGGCAAGAACAGCACGGGCAGCCCCGCGCGCCCCTCATCAGCGAAAAGCTGCAAGCCAAAGCGTTTACGTTCGGCTTGTGAACGCTCAACAAGGATTTCAATTTCGTAAGCATCGCCATCCAGTTCGGCGATGGGCGCGCTCGCCAGCAGTTCCTCATCGCTGTTGGTCGCGGGGACTTCGACCTGCTCGAGCCGGACGTGACCATGGCGCAGCGTCTCCAGCTCGCGCAGGGGCCTCATACGCAAGCTGCCGTCCGCAGCCAAGCTCAATTCGCGCGGCAGCGACTGAATGCTGCGCTCGGCGATGTCCGCGTGCAGCGAGCGCAGCCATGCCCACATGACGCGGCGGCCGTCGGGCGTGAGCAGCGATTCCGGCGCGAAATAATCGCGATCCAGCGCGGCGTAGAGCGATTGCTGCGGGCGGCGCCAGTTCATGCGACCGTGACGTTCCGGCGCGAATTGTTCGCGCCGCGCGTCCCAGTCCCCAAGATAATAGCGGCAGCCATAGGGATGGCTGATGCAGAGCAGCATCCATTTGTCGCCCAACCGAAAGAAATTGGGGCAAGAAATATCTTCGCCGATGGCTGTACCCGGCAGCTCCTGGCGCAGGAAATCGCCCACATAGGTCCAGCGTTTTAGGTCGTCCGAGCGCAGCAACGGCGGATTGTGGCCCCCGGATATCGCATAATAGGTATCCCCAATCAAAAAGCAATCCGGGTCCCAATGGCGCATATCGGGCGTCCGACCCTCAGCGGTCCTTGGTTCGATGGCATAAGGCTTTTCCCAGGCTGCGAGTCCCCGGTCCTTGGCGATGGCGATGTGATTTCTTCCCGAGGCTTGCCCGTGGTAGATGGCGGCGGGTAGGCCCGCTTTGGTCAAGAAACCGGTGCCGCTGAACATGCCATGCCCGGTGAAGGAGGGCTGCAATTTGGTCTTCCGCCAGGTCCAATGCAGCATGTCCGGGCTGGTAACGTGAACGAAAGAATAAGAATCCGCGCCCTGCCACCCGTGGCGCAAGATGTAGTGCAGATGATAGGTCCCGTCGAGGTAGAAGGCGGCGTTGGGATCGCCCGGCGAGCTGTCTTCGCCCGGGTGCATCAGGTGGAAGTTCAGCGCCTGCTCGTCCGTAACAGTTGACATGGTTGAGATTCTCCTCCAACTTCCAAACTGAATATGCTCGCGCCGCGAACTGCATACGAGAAAGCGCGCGACCGAAGTTATTGCGAAGACTCATTTTACCGCGATATGCGCTGAAGGCGACGTTCGACAATTGCCGGAGTTCAGCCTTTGCTGCTAGACACTCTAGCGCATAGCCGACATGAGCGCCAAAGATCAAGCCAATTAGGTCAGGGCAATCGCCCTCTTTTTGTTTCCGCATATTGTGATAGATTCAAAGCCAAACAGGCGCTGACAACATGAAGGAAACTGCGATGCAGGCAGCAAGACTCTACGGTCCCAAAGATATCCGCATCCAATCGGAGCAGCCGCCCCCGGCGCCAGGACCTGGTGAAGTCCTGCTGAAAATCGGCGCCGTCGGCCTCTGCGGCAGCGACCTGCACATGTACGAGACTGGGCGCATCGGCTATACCAATATCACGCAGCCCTTCATCCTCGGTCACGAATTTATGGGAGAGATCGCCGCACTCGGTCCCGACGCCCTGGACGGCGAGCATAAAGCGCTGCGTTTAGGGCAGCGCGTAGCCGTGGAACCGGCTGTGCCCTGTTGGCGCTGCGAACTGTGCGAGCGGGGCCACCCCAATCTCTGCCCGAATCACTATTTCTATGGCCTCTTCCCGGAAGACGGCGCGCTGCGCGAGCGGATGCTGGTCAGCGCCCGAAATTGCTTCCCCATGCCCGATTCGCTGAGCGACGACGCGGGACCCCTGCTGGAAACCCTGGGCGTCGCCATCCACGCCCTCGACCTCAGCAAAATACGCATCGGACATACGGTGGCGGTAATTGGCGTCGGGCCCGTCGGCTTGCTCATCGCGCGGCTGGCGGCGCTGGCTGGCGCGGCGCGCGTCATCGCCTTTGACAAGCTGGACTGGCGCCTGCAAAAAGCCTGCGACTGGGGCGCGACGGCGGCATTCAATGTCGACCGACGCGATCCCGTCAAGATGGTCATGGACCTGACGGGGGAGCGCGGCGTCGATATAGCGATCGAAGCGGCTTGGGCGGATCACAGCGTACAACAGGCCGCGGATATGGCGCGTTATGGCGGGCGACTGGTGTTGGTCGGCATTCCGCCGGACGACCAACTGCGGCTGAAACATTCCGTGGCGCGGCGCAAGGGCTTGACCATCATCATGTCGCGGCGCATGAAGCACACTTATCCGCGCGCCATCGCGCTGGCGACCTCGGGGAAAGTCAATTTGGAGGAACTGGTATCGCATCGCTATTCGCTGGACGAGACGGCGCGCGCCTACGCGAGCAACGCGGCTTATGCGGATGGCGTCAACAAGGTGATTCTGCGGGTGGGCTGAAAATAGATTGGTTAGGAGGCGGGGAAGATCTCGCGGACGGCGACTTCAAAGCCAGGCAGGACATCGCCACCGCTGAGCATATCATCATCGGCAAACGTGGTAGCGCCAGTTTTCCTGTGAACCTCGACGGTTCGCGTTTCCGGGTAGACGATCCAAACGAGCGCTGTGCCCGCGGCCAGCAGTTGGCGTATTTTGCGGTGAATATCCGCCGCTTCGTTGCTGGGCGAGATCACTTCTACAGCGAGATCCGGCGCTACTTCCAGCAAGTTGTCAGGCAGCACAGCAGGGACTCTTGTGCTGCTAAGGAATGCTATATCCAATCCACGCACGCTGTCTCTGCCGTCGGGATTGCGCTCCACTACAAACCCAGTGTCCGCAGCAGTGACGACGCCGAGCCTGCTTTCCACTACATAATTGAAAACCTTTGCACCTAAAAGCATGGTTATCTGGCCATGCAGTCCTGTTGGTTTTGACATCTCGACGATCTCTCCTTCCACGAGTTCGACGATGCGGTCGACATATTCTGGGCTGTCGACGATATTGAGAAAATCGCTCGCGCTGATGAATTGGCGTTCCAAGAGCATGGCAATTCGCGCCTTTCATCCTTCCTTACGTATAGATTCATTCTACCAAAACTGTCCAGCGGAATCAAACGGAGCCCTAGCGATTGCCCTGTCCTTAATTCGTAATTTCGCGCGAAGTCAATTATGATTGATGCGAGCGCGATACAGGAGGCTGAGCATGCACATTGAAGGTAGTTACGAATTTGAATTTGAGCGCGAATTGGTCTGGGAAGTGCTGATGGATATCGACGTCCTCGGCAGCATCATCCCCGGCTCGAAGGGTCTGCAAGAAATAGGCGAAAACAAGTATGAAAGCAAGCTGGCGGTGCGGGTCGGTCCAGTCAATGGCAAGTTCGAATCCAGTTTTGAACTGACGGATGTCCAGCCGCCGGAAAGTTACCGCTTGATCGTCGAAGGCAAGGGACCGGCCGGTCATGTCACCGGCGCAGGCGAAATCCGCCTGGAGACAGCGGACAGCGGCACGATGATGCACTATGCCGGCGACGCCCGCATCGGCGGGAAGATCGCGGCGGTGGGTCAACGTCTGCTGGACGTGGCTGCCAAACAGATCGCCAAGCAAGCGCTGAAGAAGCTGTCCAAGCAGGTCGAGGCGCGGCTGGAGACGGCGGGTTAAGATGCGGACACAAGCCGCATCCGCCTTCAATTGTATTTTGCGAGGCATAGATATTACGGAGGTGTGGCATGTCTGGTAAGGTGGCGAACAGAGAAAGTGTATTGATCGCCATCATCGCAGCGGCTGGTGAGGATGGTATGGGCAGGGTGCAACTACAGAAAGCGGCATTCTTGATTAGCGAGGAGTTCGAGAGCAGGCTGCCAGAGAATTTCTATCGATTTCAACCGTATATGTATGGTCCATTTGCGCGAGAAATCTATGCAGATGTAGAGAGGTTGAGCGAGGGACCGATGATCGAGACTTTTCTCGGCGACGACGGCAGGCCCATGTATCGCTTGGCTCGCGACGACACATCTTGGCGCTACAGTCTGCCGGAGGACTTGGCATCTGGGGTGAAACGCGCTGTCGAATGGGTTTCCAGGATGGGGTCCTTTGATGAGCTGGTGCGAGCGATCTATTACCTTTATCCAGATCAGCGCGAGAACAGCATCTTTGAATATTCGGAGGACCTGGCGGAAGAGGAAAGCCTTGTGCGCAGCTTTCGCGACTTGGCGCAGGGTCGAACGCGGCCTGCCGATGAATTAATAGCGGAGCTGCAGGATTGTGATTCCGATGGAGTACAAACCAGTAGTATCCACACCAGAATTTGACAATCAAGTTAAGGCGCTGTCAAAGCCAAAGAAGTATCCGAAACTTCCTTCCGACCTGGCGATTTTCAAGCAAAAGCTGTCTGCCGGCGCGGTTCCGCATAAGCGCGCTCGCGATGTGAAATCGGCGCCGGTATACGGCGCGCGTGTTGGAGATAGCTCAACGGGAGTAAGCAAAAGAGCTGGATTTCGTGTGTTATATTTTGAAGGTGCGGAAACACGTATTTTGCTGTTTATCGACCGCCGCCGCGAGCTAGACGCATGGCCAACAAATACGATTCTGCGCATGCTCAAAGAGTCAGGACTATGGTCGCCAGATAGCTAGCCGATTAACGCGCCAGCGAAACGCTAGGGCAAAGAGTGAATCTACCAGACCATTTAGGCGCATGTCCTGGGAAACATATCATATAGCGACTACATTTGAACCATGATCGTATTGACGGGGAGAAACTAGAGGGTGAAACATGAACCACCCATTCATAGATTCGCTGAAAAAGATCTACCCCGCCGACCGACTGCTAACGCGCGATGTCGAGCTCTTGCCTTATGAGTCCGACGCGCTAACAGCCTTCCAAACCAAGCCCGGGGCGGTGGCGCTGCCGGTCGATGAAGACGAAATCATCGACACCGTGCGCCTCTGCCATCGGATGAAAGTGCCATTCGTGGCGCGGGGCAGCGGCACCAGCTTATCCGGCGGCTCGCTGCCGATTGCCGATGGCTTGATGATCGGCTTGAACCGCCTCAATCGCATCAAAAGAATTGACCCCGAGCAGCGCATTGCGGTGGTGGAGCCGGGCGTGATCAACTTGCATGTCACCGAAGCGGCGCGGCAATTTGGTTTGTATTACGCGCCGGATCCATCGAGCCAGTCCATCTGCACCATTGGCGGCAATATCGCCTTCAACAGTGGCGGCGCGCACTGCCTGAAGTACGGCATGACCAGCAATCACGTCTTGGGCATGAAGGTGGTGCTGGCGGATGGCGCCGTCACCCAATTCGGCAGCGAAAGCGTTGAAGGCGTCGGCATCGGGCCGGACCTCGTGGGGCTCTTCGTCGGTTCCGAGGGCTTGTTCGGCATCGCGCTGGAAATCACCCTGCGCTTGATGCCGGCGCCGGAACGATACCGCACCGTGATGGCCGCCTACGACAATTTGGGCCGCGCCGGCGATGCCGTGTCGATGGTGGTGGCTTCCGGTTTGTTGCCGGGCGCCATGGAAATTATGGACCGGCTGGCCATCAAGGCGGCGGAAGCGTCGGTCGGGGCGGGCTATCCGCTGGACGCGGAAGCGCTTCTGATAGTCGAGCTGGAAGGCGAAGCGCTGCAAGTCGAAGCCGAATTCGCCGAGTTGCGGGCTGTGATTGAAGAATCTGGCGCATTCGAAATTCACGAGGCGAACAGCGACGATGAACGCGCGCGCATCTGGAAAGGGCGCAAGGGCGCGTTTTCGGCTGTGGGCCGCCTCAGCCCCGATTATATTGTTCAGGATGGCGTTGTGCCGCGCAGCCGCCTGGGCGAAGCGCTGGTCAAAATCGACGAGCTCAAGACCAAGTATCAGCTGGACGTCGCCAACGTCTTCCATGCCGGCGATGGCAATTTGCATCCCTTGATCTTGTACAATGGCCGCGAAGAAGGCGCGCTGGAAAAAGCCGAAGCGCTGGCAGGCGAGATTTTGGCCATGTGCGTCGATCTGGGCGGCTCCATTACCGGCGAGCACGGCATCGGCATGGAAAAACGCGAATACCTGCCGACGATGTTCAGCCCCGTTGAAATGGAAATCATGCGGGACTTGCGCCGCGCGATTGATCCCGAAGAGATCGCCAACCGCGGCAAAATGTTCCCCGCTGGCGAGGCGCCCGCTCTGCAAATGCGCGGGATGCACCCCTTGGAGCGGCAAGGAGTGATTTCCCGCGAATGACCAGGAACATGTTGAATTCTGTCGCGGAATTACAGGCATTTGTCAACAGTCATCGGCGGATTCACGTCGTCGGCCGGCGCAGCAAGCCGGCGCTCCATCAAGTCGACGCCGACGTCATGCTGGCTGAGTTGTCCGGTCTGCGCGGCATCACCGAATATCAACCGCAGGAGTATACGCTCAGCGTTCGCGCCGGCACGGGCCTCAGCGAGATTCAGGCGGCATTGCGCCAAGAAGGCCAATATCTGCCATTTGATCCACTCCTTGCCAATCATGCCAGCATCGGCGGGACCGTTGCCTGCAACCTGTCCGGCTCGCGGCGGCACCGCTACGGCGGCATACGCGACTTTGTTCTGGGCGCGGGGGTGGTCGATGGCATGGGACGGGCTTTCCGCGTTGGCGGGGTGGTGGTCAAGAACGCAGCCGGCTTCGACTTGAGCAAGTTCCTGGTCGGCAGTCTGGGCAAATACGCCATCATGACCGAGCTGACCTTCAAGGTCTTTCCCGACGCGCCAGTTTATCATGGTCTGCGCTTGCGCTACCGCTTGCTGGAAGATGCCCTGAGCGCGGTCCATCGCTGCAATCGCAGTCCCTTTGAGCTGGACCTGTTAGACTTCGCCCCGTCCAGTCAGGGTTGGTCCATGCTGGCGGGCTTGGCCGGCTTTCAAGATACCTTGCCACAGCGAGCGAAACAATTCGTCGCCATGCTGCGCGCGGAAACAGCGCTCCTCGACGCCGCCGATGTGACGGACGACGCGGCGCTGCGCGATCCGCTGGCGGATCTGACAGGCGAATACCTGGTCAAAGTGGTCATCCCGCCGCGGCAAATAGCGCGCTTTGACGATCGCGTTCGCGCAATGCCGCGGCGTTATAGCGCAGGCGGGAATGTCGCCTGGCTGGCGACAGAGGACATCGGCGCGCTCAAGCAAATCCTGGAAGCGCAGCAACTGCCAGGCTTAGTCCTGCGCGGTTCGGTCGATTGCCCCTTGATCGGCAAGCCTTTGGAAAATCTGCTTGCGGCGCGTGTCAAGCATGTGCTGGATCCACAGAACAAGCTGGTCTAGCCGGGGTCTTGGGAAAGATCTATATTCCTATGAACCTCGCCAAGCTAAAATCATGAAAGAGGGCTCATGCGACACCAGATAAAGAGCGACGACCTGCGCGCGCCGGAAATGGCGGAAGCCATCGAAAAATGCGTCCACTGCGGTTTCTGCCTGCCAGCCTGCCCAACCTACAAGCTCTTGGGCGAGGAGATGGATTCGCCCCGGGGCCGCATCTATCTGATGAAGGGCGTGCTCGAAGACCAAATCGAGGCTGACGAGGCGCAGCCGTTTATCGACCGCTGCCTGGGTTGCATGGCTTGCGTACCCGCCTGCCCATCAGGCGTGGCTTATGGCGATCTGCTGGTGAGCTACCGTACCCTGCAAGAGCAAGCGCGAGCGCGCCCCCTGTCGGATAGCGTCGCGCGGCGGCTGATAATCGAAACCCTGCCCTATCCGCGGCGCTTTCGCCTGGCGATGAAAGGCGGCAAAATAGGCATGGCGCTGCAGCCATTCTTGCCCGAAGCCTTCGCCGCCATGCTGAACATGCTGCCGGACAAGCTGCCGGACATGCTGCCGCCCCTGCCGCCCTTGCTGCCGGCCCAAGGCCAGCGCCGCGGCAAGGTCGCTCTCCTTTCGGGCTGCGCGCAGCAGGCGCTGGCGCCACAGATTAACCTGGCGGCGGCGCAGACGCTCGCGGCGAATGGCGTAGATGTGCATATCCCCGCGGGGCAAAGCTGCTGCGGTTCTATCTTGCTGCATATCGGCGCGGAATCGGAAGCGCGGCAGATCGCCCGGCGCAACTTCCCACTAATACCCGATGATGTTGACGCCATCATCACCACAGCCGCCGGCTGCGGATCGGGCATAAAAGATTATGAACTGCTCTTCAAAGGTCAGACAGATCTGCAAAAAGCCAGCGAATTTTCCAGCAAAGTGATGGATTTCAGCGCCTATCTGGCGCAGCTGGGACTGCGCGAGCCGCGCGGATTCGCCACCGAGCGCGCTGTCGCCTACCAAGACGCCTGCCACCTCTTGCATGCGCAGGGGCTGCAAAGCGAGCCGCGCGACCTGCTCAATCAAGTACCCAATTTGCGCCTGGTCGATATCCCCGATGCGAGCCTGTGCTGCGGCTCGGCCGGGACCTATAACCTGGACCAGCCGGCCATCGCCGAAGAACTGGGCCGACTCAAGGTGGAAAACATACTGTCCGCCAAACCCGACCTAGTCCTGTCCGGCAATATCGGCTGTATCACGCAGTTGCGTAAGCATTTGGAATTGGCTGGCAAGGACCTGCCCGTCATGCACATCGCCGAGCTGCTCTGGGCAGCGTATCAAGGATAGCTGCCGCAGTGAACAGCGCTCGTTGACAAACAGCGAAGAAACCGTCTGTCAACAAGCCGCGTTTGCTTGAACATAATTGGCATTCGCGCTGATCCAGCCCAGCGTTCCTTGATGATTGACATTGTACCAATACAATGTCCGATCTATGGGGACAAAGCTTGTTCCGCGCGACACATATCCGATTATGTTCTTGCGTATAGCGGGAGCGGCGCGGAGTTTGAGATTGACCGTCGTGGTGATGCTGCATTGCGGCGCCGGCGGGTCATCGGGCGCCTCGGTTTCTTTGGCAGGCGCTTGCCCAGGCACCAATACAACCGTACCGGATCTATCAAACGCTGCGCAAGTCTTGCCATCGCGGGCGAATTGTTCTACCGGCGCCGGCATCCGAGGCGCTGTTGCCGCATCCAGGAAGACGATCGCGCCTTGTTGCGCGAAACAGATTTCCACGCCTTGTTCGACATATCCCCAGACGTCAACCGCGTCAATGAAACCGGACTGGACAATCGCCGCGTTGCCGATGCCGGTTGCGTCCACCTGCTGGCATTGCACACCGCTGCCGAGCCCATAACGCGCGGAAATCGTGGCTGTCGTGCTGGTTAAAGCAGCGCAGGTATCGGGCTGCACTGGCGCAGGTATCGCTGTCGCGATTAGCGCGGGACCGCTGAACCAGCTTTCAACAGTTTCCGCCGAGTAGCCACAGACGTCGCTGTCGCCTAGAACCGCGCCAAAGCTGTCTTCCACCAAGAATTTGCCCGTACACCTTGTTATCTGGCTGTCAACGATGGTGATTGAGCCATTAACAACCTCGATTGTAGGACCGGCTCTGTTCTTGTTTCTAAATTTCACGCGCAGGTTCTTGATGGTGAGATCGCCGTATTTGATTGTAAAAGCGGGATAGCGCGGTTTTACGTAAATGGTGTGATTATTGCCTTCCAAGACAATCTTGGAAGTGATGGCGGGCAACTCGTCCAACAAATCCAAATCATCTTCCAGGATAATGGTGTCTTCTCTATAGCCCGTTACGCAGCGGGCTTTGGATGAATTGTTATTGGCGGATCCGATGGCTTGCGCCAGGCTGCAGCGCTTGTCCACCACAATTGCGCGCTCGGTAGCGGCAGGAAGAGCAAAACAATTGACAAGACAAGGAACTGCCATGGATTGGCATAGGCTGGGATTTTCATGCGGACTCCAGATAATTCTATTATTCAAACAATTATAGCGCGCTTAAGTGAAAAACGCCTTATTTGGATTATAATCCAGGGCAACCGGTTTACCAGGCGTAGGCTTGTGGCGCTTCGCCACCGGGACCAGGGAAGATCTCGTCCAGCTTGGTCAAGACGCTCTCGTCCAGGCGGATTTCGCTGGCGCGGACGGCGCTTTCCAGTTGCTCCAGCGTGCGCGGACCGATGATCGGCGCGCTGACAACAGGGTTATGCAGCAGCCATGCCAGCGCCACTTCGCCCGGCGGGGATCCAATTTCGCGGCACAGGCTTTCATAGGCTTCGAGCTGCGCTCGTTTCGATTCGACGCGAGCGATCAATTCGGGATTGCCGCGCCGGCCCGTTTCAACCTTTTCCAGCGCGCCGCCTAGCAAGCCGCCAGACAAGGGGCTCCAGGGGATCAAGCCAAGGCCGTAATGGCGGCAGGCTGGGATGACTTCCAGCTCGATGGCGCGGTTATCCAGGTGATAGATGCTCTGTTCGCTAACCAGACCGGTCATGTGACGGCGGGAGGCTTCTTGACAGGCGGTGGCGATATCCCAGCCCGCGAAGTTGCTCGAGCCGACATAAACGACTTTGCCTTGCTGAACGAGCGCGTGAAAAGCGCCCCAGGTTTCATCCCAGGGGCAGCCGCGGTCGATATGGTGCATCTGATAAATGTCGATATGGTCGGTTTGCAAACGGGACAAGCTGCCTTCGCAATGCTTGCGAATCTTGTAGGCGGACAGTCCGCCGCGGTCGCTATTGGCTTCGGGCAGATTCGCCTTGCGGCTCATGGGATTGTGCGCTTTCGTCGCCAGAATGACCGCGTCCCGGCGTCCCCCGCCCTGGGCGAACCATTGACCGATGATCTCTTCGGTCAAGCCGCATTCGATCTTGCGCCCATAGACATCGGCTGTATCGAAGAAGTTGATGCCCAGTTCAAGCGCGCGATCCATAATTGCGAAAGCCTCTTGCCTGGGCGTATGCCAGCCGAAGTTCATCGTGCCCAAACATAGATTGCTGACGTATACGCCGTGTTTGCCCAAGCGCCTGTGTTCGATTGCCATAGCCAGCTCAACTCCTATTCTTTAGATCTTCTCGGCAGGCGGCAGCCGCCCAAGGTCATGGTAACAATTGTCTTGTCCCAATGCTATGCCGCGTTCGCGCCGGCGCGAGCGACAGAGCGCAGAACTTTCCCGCCTTTTGGTGTATAGTTTGCTCAGGAATTATCGTCAAGCGCTTGGAGCGAGCAATGGAAGCTGTGAAAAGTTATGAAACGCTAAACGAAGCCTGGGATCAATTGGACAAATCGCCCAGCGACGAGGGGCGCGTGGAATTGATCGCGCGCCGGCCGGAAGCCGATCAACGCGAAGAACTGCAAACCGCCAGGTTCTCGGCCGCGCTTGGCTTGGAAGGCGATGATTGGTTGAGCCGCGCTAAGCGCAAAGCCCCCGACAGCGACCCGATACTGGAAACCCAGGTCACACTCATGAACAGCCGCGTGATCCAACTTTTGACCGCCGAAAAAACGCGCTGGGCGGAATCGGGCGATCAACTCTTCGTCGATCTCGATATCTCGATGGACAACTTGCCCGCCGGCGCGCAACTGCAGATCGGCGGCGTGATTCTGGAAATCGCCCTCACGCCACATACCGGCTGCGGCAAATTCGCCCGGCGCTTCGGCGCCTCCGCGCGCAAGTGGGTCATGTCGGAGGCGGGAAAAAGCCAGCGCTTGCGCGGCGTTTACGCCCGTGTGATTCAAGATGGCATGATCAGGGTCGGGGATCGCATCAGAAAAATTTAGCGCGCCAGCATGGCGGACGCGCCCTCACCATTGCCCCTTTACTGCGGATAAGCGAAAATAACGCTGCTACCGGTCAGTGTCTACGCGACATACGCGATCCTCGCTGGTTACGAAAAATGGAGACCAGAATGATAAACGGCAAGCTGATTCACCCACAAATTCTTGGCGCCCTAGGCGAAGCCGGGCACGGCGCCACGATCTTGATTCCCGACGGCAACTACCCGGTTTCGACCGGCGCGAACCCACTTGCCGAGCGCGTTTATCTCAACCTGGCGCCGGGCATGGTCACGGTCACGGATGTGCTGGCGGCGCTATTGAGCGTGACGCCGGTCGAAGCGGCGCAGGTGATGGCGCGCCATGATGGCGCCGAGCCGAGCATATACCAAGAATTCCGGCAACTCTTGGGCGACCAGATTGAATTGCAGGCGCTGGAGCGATTCGCTTTTTATGACGAAGCCAGCAAAGACAATTGCTGCCTGGTCATCGCCACGGGCGAACAACGCATTTACGCCAACATTCTCTTGACCATCGGCGTGGTCGACCCGCCAGCCGACCAGTCCCTGTAGCCGGCGGCTGCGCTGGCGAAAGTCTAGTGTATAGCCCGGGAGGTGGGGATGCCGATTGAAGCCGTCATCTATGATATGGATGGGGTTCTGGTCGACAGCGAAGTCTATTGGGACAAGTCGCGCGTCGACTTCGCCCGCGACCGGGCCCAGACCTGGACCGACGACTATCAGCGGCTGGCGATGGGGCGCAGTACTGTCGGATGGGCGACGGTGATGCAAGAGAAACTGCGGCTGGATGAATCCATTGAGGACATCATCGCCGAGATGAAAGCGCGCGTCATCGCCCACTACGAGCAGCGTATGCCAACCCGCCCCGGCGCCATCGAATCGGTTCACCGCATGAAACAGCATTTCCGCGTCGGCTTGGCTTCCGGCTCGCCCACCGAAATCATCAAAGCAGTCCTGCGCATTACCGGTTTGGACCAGGTCTTTGAAGTCATCATCTACGGCGACGACATCCCCCGTGGCAAACCCGCGCCCGACATTTATCTGGAAGCGATGGCGCAGCTTGGCGTCTTGCCCGAAGCGACTGTGGGCATCGAAGACTCGGCAAATGGCTTGCGCTCGCTCCAGGCGGCGGGCATGGCCGCGGTGGCCGCGCCAAGCCCCGACTTCCCGCTCCCCCCGGAAGTCCTCGCAATCGCCGACGCCCACATTGATACGCTGGAAGCATTCGACCTCAGTTTGATCCGGCGCATTGAACAGTCCCGCGGTCTGTAATCAATAGCCGCTCCTGGATGCGCCAACATCCGCCCACAATAGCCTGACTAATGCTTCAGGTATCCAGTCGCGGCGGCGATTGGAAATCACCCCATGACATAATTTTTTGTTATAATTATTCATATAGTCGCCGCCGCATATCCTTTTCTTTAATTCCGGATATTCTCACCGGTTCACAGACATGTCTGATCAAATGTTCATGGAAGAGCGCCGCCGCGGCATCCTCTCCCAATTGCAGCGCAGCGGCCGCGTTGCGGTCAAGCGACTCAGCGACGACTTCAATGTCAGCGAAGTTACCATTCGCCTCGACCTGCGCGCGCTGGAAGCCGCCAAGCTCGTCCAGCGCACCCATGGCGGCGCGGTATTGCCGCAGGGGCGCGACATTTCCCCGGAGCTTTCTTATGATGCGCGCTTGCGCGCCAACTCCCGCGTCAAGGCGCAGATCGCGCGCTATGCGGCGCGTTATGTCAGCCCCGGGGACATCATCGCGCTTGACGCTTCCACAACCGTCTTTGCCATGCTGTCCCATCTGAAGCAACTGGACGAGCTGACAATCGTGACCAACAGTTTGATCATCGCCAAGGAATTGCTCAACCACCGACATATCAAGGTCTTGATGCCTGGCGGGCAATTGCGCCGCGATTCGGTCTCCCTGGTCGGGAAGCCAGAGGGATTGCCCAAGCTGCTGCTATCAGCCGGCTTCATTAGCGCTCACGGTTACAGCAAAGACAGTGGTTTCACCGAATCCAGCCAGGAAGAATCGCAAATGAAGCGGGCGATATTGGACCTGTGCATTAGCAAGTACATGCTCATCGACGATAAAAAATGGGGCAAAGTCACGTCGTTCACCGTTGCCCAAGCGGGGGAACTAAGCGCGATCTTCACCTCCCGCCAGGCGCCGCCCCAGTGCGTCGCCGAGTTGCGCGACCGCGATGTCATTGTCGAGTTCGTCGATTGAATCGCGCTGACATCGACGATTTTCCCCACAAGTTTCGTAATCCGCCGCCCCACCATTGCCTCCCGATTTGGCGGTCAAGAAGTTAATCTCGGTGCTCTCGGTGCCGGAGGTCTGTGTCTACGCGACCCGCGGTGGTTACGGAAATAATCTGCTGCGATTGCCCCGACAGGCGCCTAGCGCAATTGACAGTGAAAATGACGCGGGATAGAATCGGGCGCATGCGCAACCTGGCAAATGACCGGCGGAACGTGGGCGATCTCTATTGCCCCTATGCCGATACAATCAATTCATGATTAAACAACATGTCGCGGCGATAGACTTGGGCGCAACTTCGGGACGGGTGATGGACGTCTCCTTTGACGGACGCGCCATCGCGCTCCACGAAGTTCATCGTTTCCCCAATATCCCGGTGCAAACCCCGCAAAGGCTGCATTGGGATGTGCTGCGTCTTTGGCGCGAAATCACGGCGGGTCTCAAGCAGGTCGATAAAGCCGCTGCCATTGGCGTGGATTGCTGGGGCGTCGACTACGCCCTGTTGGATAGCGCCGGGGAATTGCTGGCAAACCCGGTCCACTATCGCGACCCGCGCAGCAATGGCGCGATGCAATGGACCTTCGAGCGCATGCCGCGCCGCGAGATATTCGACCGCACCGGCATACAGTTCCTGCAATTCAACGGCTTATTCCAGCTCGCCGCCAGCATACGCGACGGCAGCCCGCTGCTGGGGCAAGCCGCCACCCTGTTGACCATTGCCGATCTTTTCAATTATTGGTTGACGGGCTCCAAAACCTGCGAATACACCGAAGCCACCACCATGCAGCTATGCAACGCCCAGACCGGCGATTGGGATCGCGCTATCGCCGCGGCCGTCGGCATCCCCGATATTTTGGCGCCGATTGTGCAGCCGGGTAACAAACTCGGCAGTTACCAGGGCATTGATGTCATCGCGCCGGCCTGCCACGATACCGGCAGCGCTGTAGTCGCCGTGCCAGCCGCCAGCGCGAATGCGGCTTACCTCAGCAGCGGCACCTGGAGCCTGCTGGGCTTGGAATTAAAAGCGCCCATCCTCAGCGATGCCGCTTATGCCGCCAATGTCACCAACGAAGGCGGCTATGGCAATACCTACCGCCTGCTGAAGAATATCATGGGCTTGTGGCTGGTGGATCAGTGCCGGGCTACCTGGAAAGCCGCGGGCAAAGATTACAGTTTCGATCAGCTGGCGGCCATGGCGCGGAGCGCCGATCCATTCAAGACCCTGATTGATCCGGATGACCCGATGTTCTTGGCGCCCGGCGATATGCCCGCGCGCGTCAGAGACTATTGCCGGCAAAACAGCCAAGCGCCGCCGGAAAGCGATGCCGAGCTGATCGCAGCCGTCTATGTCAGCCTCGCCTACAAGTATCGCTACGTGCTGGAGCAATTGATCGCCGTTGCGGGGCAACCTGTCGACCAACTGCATATCATCGGCGGCGGATCCAAAAATGCCCTGCTTAATCAGATGACAGCCAAGGCCATCCGGCGTCCGGTCATCGCCGGTCCGGCCGAAGCGACGGCGACCGGCAACGCCATCGTTCAGTTGATCGCCATCGGAGAGCTGCGGGATGTCGCCGAGGCGCGCAGCATGTTAAGCGAGTCGGCGGAACTTGTCCTTTACGAGCCAACCGACACGGCAGCCTGGGACGCGAACTACCAGCGTTTCCTAGACTTGCTGCCATAACCGGCCGCCTTGGTCCTCAATCCGACGAATGTTCAGGAAAGTGCCATGACCGAAGCGCCGCTGCTGGAACTTCATGACATCAACAAGCATTTTCCCGGCGTGCATGCGCTCAAAGATGTGCAATTTGACGTGCGCCGTGGCGAAGTCCACGCCTTGATCGGCGAAAACGGCGCCGGCAAATCCACCATGATCAAGATCGTCTCCGGCGTATACCAGCCGGAAGCCGGCGAAATCCGCCTGGATGGGCAGCGCGTTCTGTTCGCCAATCCACGCGAGGCGCAGCGCGCCGGCATCGCCACCATCTATCAGGAGTTGGGCTTGTATCCGGAGCTATCGGTGGCTGAAAACATATTCATGGGTCATGCGCCTACCAGGAATCGCGGCTTCTTCCAAACCATCGACTGGGAGCGCATGGAGCGGGAAGCCGAGGCGCTGCTGGCGGAGCTCAACATCACCAACCTCGACGTACAAGCCAAGGTCGGCGCGCTCAACGTCGGCAACCGGCAGCGGGTCGAGATCGCCAAAGCCTTGTCGCTCGACGCCCGCATCCTCATCATGGACGAGCCAACCGCCGCCCTGACCGAAAGCGATGTCGAGCAGCTCTTCAGCATTGTTCGGCTGCTGCGCGAACGCGGCGTCAGCATCATTTACATCAGCCACCGCCTGAACGAGGTCTTTGCCTTGGCCGACCGCGTGACGGTGCTGCGCGACGGGCAATACATTGGCGTCAACGAGGTGCGGGATACCAGCGAATCCGAACTGATCAGCATGATGGTCGGCCGCACTATCGAGAATCTCTTCCCCAAGCAGGCCGCCGAGATCGGCGACCTGGTGCTGGAAGTGCGCAATCTCAATCGTCCCCCGCTGACGCGCGACATTTCCTTCTCGGTGCGGGCGGGCGAAATCGTCGGCTTGGCGGGTTTGGTCGGCTCTGGGCGCAGTGAAACCGCGCAAGTGATCTTTGGCGTCTTGCCGGCGGAATCCGGCGACATCCTGCTGAATGGCGAAGCGGTCGAGATTCATCGACCCTCTCAGGCGGTGCGGCATGGCATCGGCTATGTGCCGGAAGACCGCGGTCATCAAGGTTTGGTGCGCGAAATGACTCTGCGCGAAAACACCTCGATGGCGGTGCTGGAATCGGTATCGCGCAACACCTTTGTCAACCGCGCCAAAGAGCGTCTGCTGGCCAATCATTCCATTCAGCAGCTGAGCATCCGCGCCACCGGTCCCGAGCAGATTGTCAATAAACTATCCGGCGGCAATCAACAAAAGGTGGTCGTCAGCAAATGGCTGGCCAGCAACCCCAAACTGCTGATCATGGACGAGCCGACGCGCGGGATAGACGTCGGCGCGAAAGCGGAGATTCACCGTCTGATGAGCCGACTGGCAGCGGAAGAAGGCTTGGCGATTCTGATGATTTCCAGCGAATTGCCGGAAATCCTGGGCATGAGCGACCGCATCCTGGTGATGCGCGAGGGGCATTTGGTGGGCGAGTTCAGTCGCGCCGAAGCCACGCAAGAGCTGATCGCCCACGCCATGATGAGCGAAGAAGCGCGTCAAGCGGCGGGAACCAGCGCATGAGCAAGATGAAGACATCCACCGTCAAGCGCGCGCCCAGGCACTTTATCGGCATCGCCCTGGCGCTAGTGATCATCGGCGCTTATTTCTTGCTGCCCTTTGTCATGCAGCCGGAAAGAGGACCGTCGACAGTCGCGGTCTTCACCGAAAGCAAAAAAGCCAACGAGCTGGACATTTTCAAAACTGGCGTCGAGCTTATTCCGCTGGCTGGCCTGGGCGTCCTGCTGCTGGGCGCGTGGAACGTGATTGTACCGGGCGCGAGCCGCGCCATATCGCTCTTGATGAGCCTGGCCGGCTTGCTGGCGCTGGTCTATTACATCAATTTCTTCCACGATTACGCCGCCGAAGGCGCGACCTATATCGACAGCATGGCTGGCGCTTTTTGGCTGATGCTCTTCGCCGGGATCTTGTGCGTCTTGCAAGTCCTCATCCCGCGCGGCGCTGGCGAAGAACGCTATCGCATCACCAAACTCTACGGCAATCAGGAAAGCATCATCCTTTTCGGACTGCTGCTCTTGATCTTCGCGGTGGGCATCGCCAATCCACGCTTTTTGCAGGAACGCAATATCTCCGACATCTTACAGGGCAACGCTTATATCGCCGTGGCCGCGCTGGGCATGACCATGGTCATCATCACCGGCAACATCGATATCTCGGTTGGCTCGCTGGTGGGCTTGCTGGCGGTGATTAGCGGGCGGTTGGTGGTAGCGGGCGCGCCGGCGCCGCTGGCTTGGCTGGCGCCGCTGATCGTGGGCGCGGGCTTCGGCGCCTTGATTGGCTTCCTGGTCGCCTATCTGCGCATACCGTCGATCGTGGTGACCTTGGGCATGCTGAGCATCATCAAGGGTATTTTGATCATTTGGGCGGGGGGGGAGCGCGTGCGGGACATGCCGCCCGACTATTTCCTCTCGCAGATGCGTCCTCTGGGCATTCCCATGCCGATTATCATCATGGTGGCGCTGACAATCGTGGTTGTATTGTGGATGCGCTACAGCGCCACCGGGCGCGCCTTTTACGCGCTGGGCGGCAATGCGGAAGCGGCGCGTCTCTCCGGCTTGTCACAAAAGCGGCTCTTGATGACTGTCTTCATTTTGAACGGCGTATTCATCGGCGTCGCCAGCGTGATGTACTCGACGCAGTTCAACATCATTCAGGCGACGCCGCCACCGGCGCTGGAGCTTTCGGTGATTACGGCTTCCGTGGTCGGCGGCGTGAGCATCCTGGGCGGGACGGGCACGGCGATTGGATCGACCCTGGCGACGCTCTTGCTGAATTTCATCCGTTCCGCCATGATCTTCATCAATGTATCGCCCTTCTGGCTGAAAGCCGTGCAAGGATTATTAATCCTGGTGACGGTGCTGGCGGATTTGATCCGACGGCGCCGGCAGCGGTTATAGGAGCGCAGATCCAGTGAAATCAAAGCCCGCCGCGCCGCGCAATCCAACAGTTGGCGAAAAGCTGCGCCACTTGCTCATCAGCCAGGAAGGCGTGCTCTTCCTCATCATGTTGGCTTCTGTGCTCTTCTTGGCGACGCGTACCGACAAGTTCCTCACCGTCGACAACCTCTTGCAGCAGGGCCGCTTCATGACCGAGGTCGGTTTGATCGCCATTCCCATGACCTATATCATCATCACCGGCGGCATTGATCTCTCGGTTGGTTCTATCCTCGGCCTCACCGCCATTGTGCTGGGCTGGACCTGGCAGGAGCTGGGCTTCCCGCTGGAGCTGGCCATCATCACCGGCATACTCAGCGGCACGCTGGCCGGATTCGTCAACGGGCTTTTCATCGTGCGCGTCGGCGTGCCGCCACTGATCATGACCTTGGCGACCTTGGCGCTTTATCGCGGCTTGGCGGAAGGCATCAGCGAGGCGCGCTCCGCCCGCGGCTATCCGGAGTGGTTCTTCCAACTGGGTCAAGGCGAGTTCCTCGGCATTCCGACGCAGCTTTGGCTGCTGATCATCGCCGTCCTCATTTTCGGCATCGTCCTGGCGCGAACGCGGCTGGGGCGCGCCCTCTATGCCATCGGCAACAATGAAACCGGCGCGCGTTTCAGCGGTTTGACGGTCAACCGCTATTTGCTCTTCATTTATACTTTTTCCGGTTTCATGTCCGGGGTGGCGGGTTATATTTTCGTCTCCCGGGTCAGCACGACGCGCTCGGATATGGGCACAGGCATCGAGCTGGACGTCATCGCGGCGGTAGTGCTGGGCGGGACCAGCATCTTCGGTGGCACCGGGTCCATCCCGGGGACGATCGTCGGCGTGGTTTTGATTCAACTGCTGAAGAACGGCTTGACGCTGTCGGGCGTGACGAGCGACGCGACCATAGTGGTAATTGGAAGCGTGCTCATATTTGCTATACTGGTGAATAACTTTATTCAGGGTCGGCGTGGACATGAGTAGCGAAGTCGCCGGCGCGTGAAGCGAGCGGGAGCCTCCAGCGCCAAATGGTTGCGGGGGGAATCCATGAGAGAGCCAAAAGAAAGGAGGCGCGAGCGCGTATCAAAAAGCGTAGCATTCTAATCGTTTATCCGTTTAGCAATCTGGAGACAAACTCATGAAAAGAAGTTTTGCAACCATCCTCATTCTAGCGCTTTTGCTGGCGCTGGCCGGCATGCCGCTCAACGCGCAAGACCGCTGGGACGGCGCCGACGACCTCGATGTCAATCCGCTGGCCTGTGGCATGGGCGACGAGATGATGGACGACGAGGACAGCGACATGGAAGAAGACATGGAGATGATGGAATACGACGGCGGCATGGCCATGATGGGCGATGATATGATGGACATGGCTGGCATGGACATCACGCTGGTTGACGTGCCCAAATTGGTCGGCATCGGTTACTTCGCCGCCACCACGTTGGGTCAGCAGCAAGCCGCCGAAGAGCTGGGCAACGTCTCCGTCACCACCGACGCGCCGACCGAAGCCAATATCGACGACCAGATCCAGGTCATCGACAGCTACATTACCGCCGGCGTTGACGGCATCCTCTTCGCCGCCAACGATCCAGTCGCTATCGCGCCGGTATTGCGCAAGGCGCTGGAAGCGGGCATCCATGTCGTCGGTTATGACGCCAATAGCGAGCCAGACGCCCGCGGATGGTTCGTCAACCAAGCCGAGTTCAATGGCATCGCCAAGGCGCTGGTCGACAGCCTGGCCGACCAGATGGGCGGCGACGCTTCCTTCGGCATCGTCACCTCGACCTTCACCACGCCCAACCAGGCGCGTTGGATCGCCGAAATGTGGGCTTACGCTTCCGAGTGCTATCCCGAGCTGACCTGGCTGGAGACCCTCGAGGCGCAGGAAGACGCCGTTTTGAGCTTCCAGCAAGCCCAGACCCTGCTCAACAAATACGGCGAGGACCTGGATGGCATCTTTGCCATGACCTCGGTGGCCACGCCCAACAGCGCCGACGCCGTCCAGCAGGCAGGCGTCTGTGAAGATGTCGCGGTTGTTGGTTTGGCGACGCCGAATGGCATGAAGCCTTATGTCAACGACGGCTGCGTCCGCGATGTGATTTTGTGGAACCCGGTCGATCTGGGTTATGCCGCGGTCTACGTCATGCGCGCGGTTGTCGATGGCGAGTTCCAGCCCGGCGACGCCTCGGTCTCGGCCGGTCGCCTGGGCGATCTCACGGTTGTCAATGGCAGCGAAGTCTTGCTTGGTCCTCCCTTCACCTTCACGGCGGACAACATCAACGACTTCGATTTCTAGCCGCCTGTTAGGGGGAATATGTAGGGGCGACCTATTAGGTCGCCCGACGACGCGATCGTCAATTTCGGGTCAGCCAGTGGCTGACCCCTGCATTTTCCATTTCGCGATTTCGAAAAAATATCATGACCAATCCTCTTGACAACCTCGTCAACATGACCCGCGCCCTGGGCGAACCCGCCAAGGACTATGTCATCATCGGCGAAGGCAACACTTCCATGCGGCTCGATGCGGAGTCCTTCGCGGTCAAAGCCAGCGGGCAGCAGATGCGCAATATCGCCGCCGACGGCTTCGTCGCGCTGCGTCTCGCGTCCATGCTGGCGCTGCTGGATGACCCGCCGGCGACGCTCAGCCAACAGAAAGCCCAGACGGGGGCGGCGGTCATCGGCGATAGTCGCGGCGCCAGCCCGTCCATTGAAGCCAGCTTCCATGCCATGCTGCTGCATGAATGCGCTGTCAAATACATCGGGCATACCCACCCGACCGCCATCAACCAGGTTATGTGCACGGAGCACGCGGCCGCTTTCGCGCGTCAGCGCCGCTTCCCCGACGAAGTCGTGCTCTGCGGTCCCGTCTCCGCCATCGTGCCTTACGCCGATCCGGGCTTGCCGCTGGCGCTAATCATGCGGGAGCGGGTGCGCGGTTTTATGGCGGCGCATGGCGCGGCCCCCAAGCTCATCTTGTTGGAAAATCATGGCATGATCGCCCTCGGCGATAGTCCGAGCGAAATCTTGAATATCACGGCCATGGCGGTCAAGGCGGCGAGGATCTTCGCCGGAGCGCTTCAGCTTGGCAAAGCCACCCACCTGCCGGACGAGGAAGTTCAGCATCTCTACCAGCGGCCCGACGAGATTTACCGGCGGCAATTGTTTGTCGAAGACAGCAAGACCCACTAGAATATCCTCTACTATCCCGACATTGTAAGGAGGAGAACCGATGCCGACACATGGCGCATTGACTTGGCTCATCCCCGACGCCTACCTGGCCGCGCCGGCCGACGACGACCCCATCAACAAGAATCACGAATCCGTCTGTGTGCTCAATACCACCCTCGACGACGCCAACCTGATCTTCGATTTCTATTTCGAAGATCGCGACGCCGTCGAGGGCCTCCAGGTGACGGTACCCGCCAAGCGCTGCCCGCATATCCGCCTCGACAAAGCCGAGCAAATCGCCGGCTACCAGATTCCCTTTGATGTGCCTTATGGCATCCGCATCCGCAGCGATGTGCCGATTACCGTGCAGTATTCACGCATGTACGCCAGCGGCGGCAAAATCGAGAGTTTAATCACGACCATCGCCTACCCGGTAACCTGAGACCCTCCCAGGGCAATCGCTTCAAAATAATGCGAAAACATCAGGACGCTGTAGAGGCGACCAATCTGGTCGCCCGACGTTGCTGCGTTTTGATTTCGGGCGACATGGTAGGGCGCGTAGACACAGCCCGGCTGTCGCCCCTACATTTCGACCTATCGTCGAGTTTTTCATGACAAACTTGGAATTACTTTATGTGGTGGTTTTATTTGCTGCGATTGCCCCGGCGCGCCCTCCCCGAATTTTTGCGATAATCTATTCTCTTGCGCTACACTGAATGCAGTCTGTTTTTCTGTAAAACTATACTAAGGAGATAATCATGTTCAGGCGATTTATGCTTTTGCTTGCCCTGCTGTCTCTGCTATTGGCTGTCGGTATCGTTTCGAGCCAAGGCATGTACAGCGAAGCGCCCATGCTGGCGGAGCAGGTCGCCGCCGGCGAATTGCCCCCGGTCGACGAGCGCTTGCCCGCCCAGCCCTATGTGCAAGAGGCGCGCGACAACATCGGCTCGTATGGCGGTACCATCATCGGCATCTGGAGCGACGAAGTCGCTTGCGATCCGGAAACCTGCTCGGTCTTGAACGCCAATGTCGCGCAATTCGACTTCAACTTCAATATCGTGCCCGATATCGTGGAGTCCTACGCGCTGAGCGACGATGCCCTGACCTTCACTGTGAAATTGCGCGAAGGGCATCGCTGGTCCGATGGCGCTCCGCTGACGACCGAGGATGTGCAATTCTGGTACGACGCCGTGGTCAAGAACGACGATGTCTTCCTGGCAAATACCGACAACGGCATCCTGGCTAGCGGGCAACATGCCGATCTGGAAGTCCTTGATGACTACAATTTCGTCTTCCACTATCCCGAACCCTTCGTGCGCGTTTTGGATACCATTACCGATTTCCGCCCCTTCTTGCCCAAGCACTATTTGAGCCAGTTCCATATTGATTACAACGAAAACGCGGATGAACTGGCGCAGGCAGCGGGCTACGACTTCTGGCACGAACTGTTTGAAGCCAAGCTGCTGGGCGGCACCGCGGCCGATCCTTACTTCTCGGTGCAAGACCCCGATTTGCCGGCCCTGAGCGCCTGGATCTACGAGAGTACGGATTCGGAAAACAACTATACCTTCGTCAGGAATCCCTACTATCACGTGGTCGATCCCGAAGGCAATCAGTTGCCCTACGCCGATTATTTCCTGCGGCTCACCGCGCCCAGCACCGAGGTGATGGTCGCCAGAATCGTATCCGGCGACATCACGCATGCGGGCTTCGGGCGCAACATTTCCGAATTCCCGCTATTGGCGGAAAACGCCGAAGCCAATGGCTATGTGGTGAACTTGCACCCCGATCTGCGGGCGTCGGAATTTGGCATGGTCCTCAACTTCACGCACAATGATCCGATCCTGCGCGAGATATTCAACGATATCCGCTTCCGCCGGGCGCTTTCCATCGCCATCAACCGCGCCGAAGTACAAGAATTGGTCTTCCTGGGCCAGGGCAAACCACGGCAGCCGATCTTCGATCCATCCGCCACATTCTACGAAGAGGGCATCGACGAGAACGCGATTGAATACGATGTCGCTGGCGCCAACGCCCTGTTGGACGAGATGGGTTTGGCGCGCGGCGACGATGGCTGGCGCCTGCGCTCGGATGGCGCGCCGCTCCAGATCACTTTCAGCGCGCCCTTCGGCAGCGGTCCCTGGCGGACGGAACTGGTTGAGCTGATCAAAGCCTATTGGGCCGAGGTCGGCGTGGATCTCTTGCTGGATCCCATCGATGGCACGCTCTTCCGCGAACGTCTGCGGGCAAATGACATTGATATGGGCTCCTGGGCGATCGGCGGCTCTTCCGAGGTCTTCAGCCGCAACAACGCGCCGATTCGCTATCGTCCGCCCTTCCACTGGCCCACCACGCCCATCGGCGGCCTGCGCTGGTATCAATGGTACGAATCCGGTGGGGAACAGGGCGATGAGCCGCCCGAGGTCGTTCGCCGTCTTTACGAAGCGGTGGATGAATGGATGCAAGTGCCGCGCGGCACAGAGCGCTATCTGGAGCTGGGCCGGGAGATCATGCGCGCCAATGCCGAAAACCTGTGGGTCATCGGTACGGTAGGCTTGATGCCGCGTCCCATCGTCTTCCACAAGGATCTGCGCAATGTCCCGGGACCGGAGGACATCGTCAGCGTTGAATTCTGGGTTTGGGGACCGCATCATCCCGAACAATGGTACTTCGCTGAATAGACCTTCTCGACAAGTCCGCGCAGGCTTGCCTGGCTACGCGGACTTGTCACTTTCGCGCATCCTTAGCTGGCTCGTGTAATTTACCCTATGCTGGGCTTTATTCTTCGCCGCATCCTGCTCTTCATACCGACCCTGCTCTTCATCTCGATCCTGGTTTTTTTCTTGATCCAGTTGCCGCCGGGCGATTATCTTGATACGCTGATCCTCCGCATGCAGGAAAGCGGCTCGTCAGTCGATGCGGAAACCGAGGCGCTCCTGCGCAAGCGTTATGCGCTGGATCAACCCTTTCTGGCGCAATACACGCGCTGGATAACAAACATTGTCACCGAGGGCGATTTCGGACGGTCTTTCAACTGGAATCGGCCCGTCTCCGAACTGATCTGGAGCCGGCTGGGCTGGACCCTGGCCATTTCTCTCGGCTCGCTGCTTTTCACTTGGGCGCTGGCTTTCCCTATCGCTATCTATTCCGCCACCAATCAGTATTCGCCCTTCGATTATTTTTTCAGCTTTCTGGGCTTTATCGGGCTCGCGATTCCGAATTTTCTGCTGGCGCTGGTGCTGATGTGGATCGGCTTTTCGGTATTCGGCGTGTCGATGGGGGGCTTGTTTTCCAGCGAGTTCCGCGACGCCCCCTGGAGCATCGAGAAATTTCTCGATTTCCTGTCTCACTTGTGGGTGCCGATCGTCGTGCTGGGCACAGCGGGGACGGCCGGTTTGATCCGCACGATGCGCGCCAACCTGCTGGATGAATTGAACAAGCCCTACGTCGAAGCGGCGCGGGCGAAAGGTCTGCGCGAGCGCCGCCTGATCTGGAAGTACCCGGTGCGCGTGGCGCTGAACCCCTTCATTAGCTCACTGGCCACCATATTGCCCGGGATGATCTCTGGCGCGACCATCGTTTCAGTCGTGCTCAACTTGCCGACGACGGGACCGCTCATGCTGGACGCCCTGCTGCAGCAAGATATGTTCCTGGCGGGGAGTTTCTTGCTGATGCTGAGCCTCTTCACACTCGTAAGCACCCTGGTCTCCGATATTCTGCTGGTGCTGGTGGATCCGCGCATCCGCCTCGATTGAGGGTTAGATGGCTGTTTTAGGATCTCGACCGATGAGCGACGACGCGCCGAAGAAAGCGGAGGAGCGCCAACTGACCGCTTCGCAGTGGCAGTTGATCTGGTGGCGCTTCCGCAAGCACCGCGCCGCCATGATCAGCCTGGCTGTGCTGCTGCTTTTTTACTTTGTCGCGCTCTTTGCCGGTTTCTTCGCCCCGCGCGATCCCGCGCGCGTGGACGCGCAATTCGCCCAAGCGCCGCCCCAGCCGCTGGTCTTCCTGGACAAGACGGGATTCCATTTTCCGCCCATCGTTTACGGATACGTCGGCGAACGCGATCCCAAGACCTTGCGCAAGTTCTATCGCGTCAGCGCCGATGACCGACACCAACTGCGCTTCTTCGTTCGCGGGGATCCCTACTTGATATTCGGTTTTATCGAAAGTGATATTCATCTTATCGGCACGGAGGATCCGCAGCTGCCGCTCTTCCTCTTGGGGACGGACCTGCTGGGGCGCGACATGCTCTCGCGCATCATTTACGGTGGGCAAATCTCGCTGACAGTGGGCTTGGTCGGCGTCTTCCTGAGTTTGATACTGGGCATATTGCTCGGCGGCGTCTCGGGCTACTACGGCGGCTGGCTGGATATCGCGATTCAGCGCTTGATCGAAGTATTGCGTTCCATCCCCACCATCCCGCTCTGGCTCACGCTCAGCGCCGCGCTGCCCCGCAACTTGACCCAACTACAGATGTATTTTGGCATCACAATCATCTTGTCCTTCATCGGCTGGACCGAGGTGGCGCGCGTCGTGCGCGGCAAGTTCATGTCGCTGCGCAACGAAGATTTTATCCTGGCGGCGCGCACCATCGGCACATCGCGCTTCCGCATCATCTATCGGCACATGGTGCCTTCCTTCATCAGCCATCTCATCGCCGCGCTGACCCTGGCGCTGCCGATCATGATTCTCAGCGAGACGGCGCTCAGCTTTCTGGGATTGGGGCTGCGCCCGCCGACCATCAGTTGGGGCACCTTGCTCGACGGTACACAGAATCTCAACGCCATCGCCTTGACGCCCTGGCTGCTGCTGCCGGTGGCGCCCATCATTATCACGGTGCTGGCTTTTAACTTCGTCGGCGACGGCCTGCGCGATGCCGCCGATCCCTACGCCTAAGCGGAACGACATGACCATGCCCGAGCAAAAACCGCTGCTGGAAATCAAAAACCTCAAGATGCACTTTCCCATCAAGCGCGGCGTCATGGGGCGGACGGTCGGGCATATCAAAGCCGTTGACGATGTCAGCCTGACCATCCACCAAGGCGAAGTTCTGGGGCTGGTCGGCGAAAGCGGCTGCGGCAAATCGACCGTTTCGCGCTGCATCGTCCGCGCCTACAAACCGACCGCGGGCAAAATCCTGCTATACGACGACGCGGGCGGCGCGGTGGACCTGGCGCGCATTCCCGAACCGGACATGCTGCCCTATCGCCGCGATATCCAGATGATCTTTCAAGACCCATTTTCGTCTTTGAACCCGCGCATGACCCTGCGCCAGATTATCGGTGAACCGATGCGCAACTATCAGATCTGCCGCGGCAAAGCGCTCGAAGAGCGCGTGGCTTATCTGCTGGAATCTGTCGGGCTGCGGTCGGAGCACATGTCGCGCTATCCTCACGCCTTCAGCGGCGGTCAGCGGCAGCGCATCGGCATTGCCCGCGCGCTGGCCCTCAACCCGCGCTTGATCATCTGCGACGAACCGGTATCCGCGCTTGATGTATCGGTGCAGGCGCAGATACTCAACCTGCTGCGCGACCTGCAAGCGGAGTTCCGTTACAGCTATCTCTTCATCGCTCACGATCTCAGCGTGGTCGATTATATCTGCGAGCGCGTCGCCGTCATGTACGTCGGCAAGATTGTCGAAACCGCCGATACCGCCACCCTATTCAAGGACCCGCAGCATCCTTACACAGCCGCCCTGCGCTCGGCAATCCCGCAATTGAATCCGCGCTTGCGACAACTTCCCGTGCCGCTGGAAGGGGATGTCGCCGACCCCGCCAATACGCCTGCGGGCTGCGTCTTTCATCCGCGCTGCCGCTTCGCCGAGGATCGCTGCCGCCACGAGGCGCCGGCCATGACGGCAACCTCGCCGCGCCATCATGCCCGCTGTCATTTCGCCGGCGAACTGAATCTTTCGGGACTGTCGGAGCCGGCGGCGACCGCCTGAGCGGTATGAATATGGAACCCTTGCTCGAAGTCAAGAACCTCCAAGTGCATTTCGCTACCGATGAGGGACTCATCGAGGCGGTTCGCGACGTCTCCTTCGAGATCAAGCGAGGCGAGACGGTCGCCATCGTTGGCGAAAGCGGCTGCGGCAAATCGGTGATGGCGCGCGCCATTCTGCGCATCGTGCCCGCGCCTGGCCGCATCGTCGAGGGACAGGTCAACTATTATCGCGACGGGCGGGCGATCGAATTAACCGCGCTAGAGGAGAAGGGTCCCGAGATCCGCGCTATCCGCGGCGCGGACATCGCCATGATCTTCCAGGAACCGATGGCCACTTTCAGCCCGGTGCATACCATCGGCAATCAAATCAACGAAGCCATTATCTTGCACCAAGGCATCAACCAAGCCAGCGCGACAGCGCAAACCCTCGATATTCTCAATCGGGTTGGCATGCCGCGCCCGTCGCGCATCATCCACCGCTATCCGCATCAGTTGAGCGGCGGCATGCTGCAGCGCGCCATGATCGCCATGGCGCTCTCCTGCCGACCGCAATTGCTGATCGCCGATGAGCCAACGACCGCGCTAGATGTGACAACGCAAGCGCAGATCCTGCGCCTGCTCTATGACCTGCAGCGCGAATTCAATATGGCGATTCTCTTCATCACCCACGACCTGAGCGTGGTATCGCAGTTTGCCGATCGCGTCGAAGTCATGTACTTGGGCGAAGTGGTGGAATCGACCGACGTCATCACCTTGTTCGAGGATCCAAAACATCCCTATACCAGAGCCTTGCTCAATTCGATACCGCAGACCGGGGCCGGGCGCGGACAGCGGCTGCAATCAATCGCGGGCTCCATCCCCAATCCTCTGCATCGTCCCTCCGGCTGCCTCTTCCATCCGCGCTGCGACAGTTTTCAGCCGGGAATCTGCGATCTGGTTTCGCCCAAGGAGATTGACATAGACCGCGGCCATCGCGCGCGCTGTGTTTTGTATGATGAGCAATTCTCCGCTAAAGTATCAAACGCGACATTTGATCAATGAGAGCCGAGTTGAACACGTTCTTCTGCGAATCATCCGCCGCGAAAGCGAGGAGCCAAGGAAAATGACCGAGCGATTGGCTGGCATCTTGACGGTTGTACAGACGGCGCTCGACGAGAACGACGCCTTTGACTGGGCGAGCATGGAACGGCAGATCGAATTCTGCCTGCGAGCCGGCGCCGACGGGCTGGTCTTCCCGGTCTTGGGCAGCGAATTCATGTTCCTTTCCGACCAGGAAAGGCGAGAACTGTTAGGCTTTATCGTCAATCATGCGGCTGGTCGGCTTCCGGTCATCGCCGGCGTGGCCGGAGCCTCGGCGGCGATTGCGGTTGAGCAAGCAGCGCATGCCGCGCATGTCGGCGCCGACGCCGTCATCGCCATGCCGCCTTATGTCGCCGTCGCGGCGCCGGCGCAAATCTTCGATTATTTCAAGCGCATCGCCGCGGCGGCGCAGCTCCCCGTTATCATCCAGCACGCGCCCCTGGGACCGGGTATGGATATCGCCTTTCTCAAGCGCCTGCTGGCCGAGGTGGAGAACATCAATTACATCAAAGAAGAAATGGACCCCAGCGCCCACCACATCAGCGAACTTGTGGCAGCGCGGATTCCCGGTTGCTGGGGCATATTCGGCGGCGGATTCTGCCGCTGGATGCTGTCGGAGCTCGATCGCGGCGCCACTGGCTTCATGCCGGCCGTGGAGATCGTCGATATCCATGTGCGCATCTGGCGCGCCTATCAAGCCGGCGACAAGGCTCGGGCGCGGGAAATCTTCAACCAGATAGCGCCGCTCATCCTGTTGAACCTGAATTTGCGCTTGCCGCTCGTCAAAGAGATTCTCGTGCGGCGCGGCATCTTGACGAGCAGCGCTCTGCGCCAGCCGGGTCTGCGGCCGCTGGACGCGGCTGATCGGCGCGAATTGGACCAGGCGCTGGCGGCGGTGAGCCATCTGTTTATCAACACAGACTTCTGAGGTAGCGGAATGAAGATAAAAGAACTGCGCGCGGTCAATGTCGATTTGCCAAGACCCGCGCCCAAGAGCAAAGCGCGCCGTCCATCCTGGAGCAAGACGACCGCCGTCGCCATGCCCATCAGCAAATATCGCGATGAGTTTTATGGCCAGCCCGGCTCCTATCCCGGCAATCAAGGCGGCGCGGTCTGGGCGCAGGTGACGGCGGAAGACGGGACCTGGGGCTTGGGGCGCAGCTATTTTGGGCGGCCCACCGCCGCCATCATCGACGATATCTACGCGCCGCTGTTACAGGAGCGCGACCCCTTCGCTATTGAGCATTTGAACGACCTGATGTGGCGCGCCACCCAGCGCGTCGGCAGCGCGGGCCATGCCGATGTCGCGCGCAGCGCCGTCGATCTGGCGCTTTGGGATTTGAAAGGCAAATTGCTGGGTCAGCCGGTTTATCGGCTCATCGGCGGACCCAGCCGCGACGCCATCCCGCTCTATGCCACCGGCGACGACATCGACTGGGCGCAGGAGCTCGGCTTCGAGCGCTTCAAGCTCACCAATCAAGCGCATTACGAGATGGGCATCGCCGCGCTCAACCAGATGGAAGAAAAAGTCGCCGCGACCCGCGAAGAAATCGGCGCCGATGCCGAACTGATGATCAACCCGGTGATGGCTTACAGCTTGAGCTTCGCCGTGCAAATGGCGGAGCGGCTGCGCCCCTATCATTTGCGCTGGATGGAAGAGCCGCTCATCCCACCCGATCTGGAAGGTCACATCGCGCTGAAACGGGCCCTGCCCTGGATGCCCATCGCCACCGGCGAAGATCATCACGGGCGTCACGCCTTCCGTCAGTTGATCGAACACCGCGCCATCGATGTCGCGCAGCCCGATATCAGTTGGTGCGGCGGATTAAGCGAGGCGCTCAAGATTTACACCATCGCGGAAGCGGCCGGCATCCCAACCATATTACACGGCGGCTGTAACTCGCCCTTCGGGCAGCACTTCTCGCTGGCTATGCCGGAATCGCCCTTCGCCGAGTATTGGCTGGGCACCGACCCGGGCATACCGCTGGCGGAACTGCAGCCCATCCCGGGCATGGCGATGCCAGCCGACGGCCAACTGACACCCAACGACGCGCCCGGCTTTGGCATGGATATCAAAGCCGATTGGATCCGTCCCTACTCAGGACCGGCGGAAGTGGACGTCACCTTGCGAACCTACGGCTAGCGCCGCCGCTACAAGGTTTGTCCGGTACTCAACTTGTGGTGAACAAAATGGACGCGAATACTCGTCCCACAGCAAAATATGACTCCATTTGGCGTCCCAAGTTACAACATAAAGACAAACTATGTAGGGGCGACCTATCAGGTCGCCCGAAAACAACTGCAAACGCCACCGTCCCGGGCAAACCTAACAGGAGAAGGTAATGGACGATAGAGCCAGCGTCGCAATCGTCGGCAGCGGCTGGTGGGCCACCGCCAATCACCTGCCGGCACTGGTCGCCCGCGATGATATCCGGGTCGAAGCCATCTGCGACATCAACGAAGCCAAAGCCCGGGGCGCGGCGGATTTTTTCAAGGTGAAGTCCACCTATAGCGACCTGGCAATCATGTTGCGGGAAGAAAGACTGGACGGGGCTGTGGTGGCGACCAATCACGCCGCGCATTACGCCGCCGCGCGCCAATGCCTGGAAGCGGGGCTGCATATCTTCATCGAGAAACCCATGACCCTGTACGCCGCCGAAGCGCGGCATCTGACGCGGCTGGCCAAAGCGCAAGGCAAGCAAATCGTCATGGGATACAACCATACCTACCGACCTTGCACCGTGCGCGCCCGTGAGCTTTTGCAAAGCGGCGAACTGGGCGCGGTCCAATATCTGGACGCGCAATTTTCGCGGCCCGTTTCAAATTTGCTGGCCGGCATCGACAAGGTTACGATTGGCGACTTGCACCGTCCCGGCGATGTCTACGGCGATCCCGTTCGATCAGGCGGCGGGCACGGTCAATTGCAATTGACGCATTTGGCCGGCATGCTCTTTTACACAACCGAAGCGCGCATACGCCGGGTGCAGGCGCGCATGGCAGATCATGGCCTGTCCGTCGATCTGCTTGTGGCTTGCACGGTCGAATTTGAGAACGGCACCCTGGGCACATTCGGCGGTACGGGGCATGTCAGCGGCGGGGGGCAAAGCACGCGCTTGACCATCTTCTGCGAGCGGGGCTGGCTGGATATCGACGATACGGCCGGAACCCTACAGCTGAGGCGCGCAGACGGCAGCAGAGAATCCATCGACGCTGGGACGGACGCCGACGCGGCGGAAAAGCGCTACTTCTACGGTCCTATTCACAATTTCGCCGATGTCATCACGGGGGCAGCCGCAAACCACTGTTCCGGCGCTATCGGCTGGCGCGCGGTGGAATTGCTGGAGGCCGCCTACCGCTCGGCCGCGCGGACGGGCGCCGCCGTTACGCTGGAGGAACTTTATACGGATGAGCCATCATGATCTTTGATTCCCATTGCCACGCTTGGCAGACCTGGCCCTACGACCGCTCCGCGCCCGACCGCGATACCCGCGGCAGCATCGAGCAGTTGGCTTATGAGATGGATAACAATGGCGTGGACAAGGCGCTAATCGTCTGCGCCGAGATCCAGGGCAACCCCGACAACAATCAGTATGTTCACGAGAAGGCGCGCGCCTACGGCGACCGCTTCGCATACCTGGTCGATGTCGACAGCCGCTGGAAGGACAGCTATCACAGCGCTGGCGCCGCGGAACGCCTGGAGCGCGCGGTCGAACGCTGGCAGCCGGTCGGCTTCACGCATTATCTGCGGGATGACGCCGCAGAAGGCGCCTGGCTGCATTCGGCAGCTGGGACAGCATTCTTCGAGGTCGCGGCCAGCCGCGACTTGATCGCCAGCATTCATTGCCTGCCACAGCATCAAGCGCATATCCGCAAACTCGCCGCGCTATTGCCCCATCTGACGATCTTGATTCATCATCTGGGGCATCCCAAGGTCAATGCGCCGGAGACGCAGGCGGAGGTGCTGGCCAGCGCGACCTGCGACAATGTCTATATCAAAGTGTCCGGCTTCTACAATGGCACGACGCAGCCCAAGTGGGATTATCCCCTGGCGGATGTACAGCCGATGCTGCGCGGCATTTACGAGCGCTATGGGGCGGAGCGCCTGCTATGGGGCTCGGATTATCCCGTTTGCCGCTGGTACTACAGTCATCGTCATGCCATCGAGATCGTCCGGCACCATTGTCGCTTTATCGCTTCGTCTGATATGGACAAAGTCATGGGGGGCAATCTGGCGGGACTCTTGCAATCGCTTCGAAATGTTGGCGGCTGAAATGGCGGACTCCTAAACTGAAAATCAAACACAGGGGACGCAGAAGTAAAACCAAGAATGAAATGCAAATCCGATATTATTATGGATCTTGTAGGGACGACCTATCATGTCGCCCAATTTGATGTGTATAGATTTCGGGCGACACTGTGTGTCGCCCCTACCGCTTCTAATTATTTTCTTGGTATTGCGTAAACCATCACATCGGCTGAGACAAAAACGGGCGACCCAGCGGGTCGCCCGAACAGCTTGCTAGAGCAATGGAGATGTGACGCTACTCCATCATGCTCAAGATAGCAACATCCAGCAGCCAGTGCGGATGCCAGATATAACCCTGGAGGTCGGAACGATAGGCAGTCGCGACTTCGGGTACGTTAAAAGGCGCGAAGGGACCGTTCTCTTGGGTGTATTCCTGCAGCGCGGTGAAGAGCTCCATGCGATCGTCCGGGTTGCTGGCGACCTTGGCCGCGGCGATCATGTCCTGGATATCTTGCGGCAAACTCCCCAACTGCCAGTTATTGCGTTCGGTCGCGACCTTGCCGGGCGGCATGAAGCTGAGGAAGTCCAGCGGGTCAAGGATATCGGGACTCCAGAGCCAGTAGCCGACGCCGTGCTCGCCGCTGCGGTAACGTTCCAGCGCGACTTGGATTTCCCCTGGCACCAGCGTAACGTCGATGCCGACTTCCGCCAGGTCAGCCTGGATCTTTTGGGCATTGGTGTTGAAGCTGACGCCGCCATAGACCATATCGGGGTACTCAAGCTCCATTTCTAGCCCGTCGGCGTAACCGGCTTCCGCCAGCAATTCGCGCGCTTTGTCCAGATCGCGGGAGAAGGCGCGGTCTTCGCCAAAGGCGGAAAAGAAGCCAACCCACATGTTGGTGCCAGGCGTTACGCCACCCCAGAGCGTCTTGTAACCTTCATAATCCAGGGCATAGCGCACGGCAAGTTGAACGGTCGGGTTGGCGAAGGGACCGCTCTTTTCTTCTTCGGTGTTCATGATCACGAAGTGGGTCAGGGTGCTGGGTCCGCGATAGATCTCGATCTCTTCATTGCCTTCCAAGCCGACGATTTGATCGGGGCTGAGGTCAAAAGCCAGATGAATATCGCCAGCTTCCAGCGCGGCCTTTTGCGTGGCGCCTTCCGGCATGTGGATGAAGATCACGCGGTCGAAGTAGGGCTGGTCGCCCCAGTAATTCTCGTTGCGGACCAATTCGGTGCGGTTCTGCGGCTCCCAGTGATCCAGAATATAGGGACCGGAACCGGCCGACGTGCTGTCCAGATAGGCGCCGGCCGTATCTGTCTCGGCCGCGTCCATCGCATCGGTGCCGCCGTTCGCCATCACGACATCGGCGTTGGTGACGCTGAAGACGCCGCTGGTGATCTCGGACAAGAACGAAGGACGCGGGGCGGGCAGGGTAAAGACCACGGTGTCGTCGTCTATCGCTGCTACGGAATCGATGCCATCAGCCAGGAATGACGGATTGCCGTTGTAGTTTTGCAGCCGCTGCATCGAGAAGACGACATCGTCGGCGGTGATATCGTCGCCGTTGGCAAAGGTGGCGTCCTGCCGCAGCGAGAATGTATAGACCGTGCCGTCCTCGGATATTTCCCAGCTTTCAGCCAGTTGCGGCAAGATTTGGCTGGCGTCTTCGTCTGGGAATGTGACCAACTGGCTGTAGGTAACGTGATTGATGATGTGGGTTGAATGGGTGAACCCGTTGGCCGGATCGTAGGCGTCGGTGTTCTCTGACCAGCCGATCACCAATACTTTTTCGTCAGCCATGGCGGTGCCGAAGACCGACAAAATGAGCGCAAGCAGAGTGAAAAGCAGTAGCGCGTGTTTGAAGCGATTCATTTTCTTGCTCCTTCAAGTCAAGCAATACGAAAGTTTTCTAGCTACGTCAAGTATAACGAATAGAACGGCAAGCTGCAAAGATGCCCTGTGTTCAAACAGGGAATCGCTTCAAAATGATGACGACTGAAATGGCGCAATTGCAAACTGAAAATCAACTACAGAGTGCGCAGAGGGTCGCTTAGACACTGACCGGCTGCGCAGAGAAAAACAGAAATGGTTGCTCTTCTTATTATTCTGGCATGTTGTTTAGCGTCGAATCACGTCGCGCTAGGTCGCAATGTAGGGGCGACATACCATGTCGCCCGAAATCTATACACATCATATTGGGCGACCTGATAGGTCGCCCCTACAGGCAAGAAACTCGAATTTGGCGCAATTTCATTAATAGCGGACAAGCCTTAAAGACGCACCCGCCGCCCCTCCCGCGCCGACTGATAAGCGCCCAGAACCATCTTGATGCAGACTTTGCCGTCGGCGGCTGTGGCCAGCGGCGGACCGATGCCCTTGATGAAGTCCACCAGGGGCCGCGCGACGTCATGAATGCGCGAGCCATGTGGCACGTAGGGGAAGTCGAAGCGCTCCCAATCCTGCGCGCCGGCGCGGAAGAGCTTGAGCGGCGTCGCTTCCGGCGGCGGAATCGTCGAGGGCGCGTCGCCGTAGTTTTGGTGGATCGTGCCGGCATCGCCGTAAATCTCGGTCGTGGCTTCGGCGGCGAGCTGCGTCGAGCTGTTGAAGAGGATGCCGATTTCGCCTTTAGCAAAACGATAAATCGCCACGCCGTTGTCATCGGGCGCGGCATCGGTGACGATATTGTCGATCTCCGCCATCACGCTGACGGGGCGCCCCAGCATCCAGTAGAACCAGTCGGCGGCATGCGAGGCGTCGTCCATGAACATGCCCATATTCTGGATCGGGTCAATATGCCAGTTGCCGGGGACCGCCCATTGCTTGTTGAGCAGGGCCGGGATGGCGTGGCGGCGGCGTATCACGGCGATATTGCCCACCGCGCCTTCGTCGATCAGCGCTTTCATTTTTTGGTTGATGGGATCGGCGCGCATCTGGTAGCACATGCTGAACTTGATGCCTGTGCGCTTGATGATATCAATGATGGCAGCGCAGTCTGCCAGCGTGAGCGCCATCGGCTTTTGCAGGAGGACGCCTTTGCCGGCCTCGGCGGCGGCGCTGACATGTTCGGCGTGTTTGTTGGTCGGGCTGGTAACAAAGACGGCGTCGATATCGTCTCGCGCTAGCATTTGATCGAGATCGGGCTGCCATTCCAGCCCAAACTCGGCGGCATGCGTCTGCCCGCGCTCCTGGTCATCGTCCCAGGCGGCGACTACCCGGGCGTCATCATAATCGGCGATGGCGCGGCAGTACATGCGGACGTGAGCATGCGCGAAGCTGATGACGGCCAGGCGTACTGAATCGGGCATTGCGGCTATCCTTCCGCTATGAAGTCGCGCGCGTCAACATCGACGATGAGATCCTCGCCGGCGACGATGGTGGGGTAGGTTTTGACGCGGACCTTGGGATCGACCAGGCACTGCCCGGTGGCGATGTCGAATTGCCAGGCGTGCCAGGGACAGCGGATGATTTCGCCTTCGCGTTCGTAGCCGACGACGCCCTCTGTTGCCGACGGCGGGGCGTATGCGCTGCTGATGCCCGCGACTTCGCCAGTGCAGAGCGGTCCGCGTTTGTGTGGGCAGATATTGCGCAGGGCGTAGAATTTGCCTTTGACATTGAAGACGCCGATGCCGGCGCGACCGCGAAATGGCACGATGATCTTTCGTCCGCCTTCCGGTATCTCCGCGACTTTGCCGACGACGATGCCGCTCACGCCATTACCTCGTCTATCATGTCGGCGCTGATGCGCAGCATGTCGAGCGCATTTTCGGCGAAGATGCGGCGGTGACTACGCTCGTCCAGCTTGGGCAGGACAGTCACCGGGTCGTTCCAGTCGAAATGAGGGAAATCCGAACAGAAGATCAGGGTCTCGTCCGCGTGCAGCATTTCCAGCATCTGGTAGACCTGCTCGGTCTTGGGCGGCTCGTGCATGGGCTGGCTGCCGATGCGGATATGATCGCGGAAGTATTCGCTGGGCAGGCGTTTCAGCCAAGGTGTCTGATCGCCGATGGCTTTCCAATCGACATCCATGTGCCACATCAGCGGCGCCGCCCACATCTGCTGGACCTCGATGAGCGCGAACTTGAGATTAGGGAACTTTTCGAAGACGCCTTCGCATATCAGCGAGGCGGCTTGGGCGCTGGCCACGCTGGGACGCGCCATGCGATTCTCCATGTAATAGGTTGGGAATCCGGTTGGCGTGGGCGTGGCGCCCGGGCTGCCGCCGCCGATATGGGAAACCACAGGCAAATCATGCTCGGCGCAGGCTTCCCAAATGGGATGGTAGGCGCGCTTGCCAAAGAGCTGTGGAGTCTGCATGGGCATCATAACAGCGACCGTGTCCTTGCGATGCGCCAGGCGATGGATCTCCTTGACCGCCAGCGCCGGGTCGTTTGGGGCGACCAGGATGGCGTTGACCACGCGCGGATCTTTGTCCAGCCAGCGTTCGATGGTCCAGTCGTTGAAAGCCGTGCAGAGCGCGGCCGCCCAATCCGGATCGGGCAAGCCCGCGTAGCCATAGAAAACGGGCGGACCCGTCAGCAAGGCGAAGTCGATATTCCAGCGGTCCAGCAGTTCTTTCCGCGTGAACTCCAACGAGAAGTTGAAGTCGCGCTCTTTGAGTTCGGGCGCTTTGATATCGGGGCGGGTGCGGCGGAAGGGCGTGTTGGCGTAGCCGCTGCCCGGCAGGTGCAATCCCTGGTCGAGCAAGTGCTCTTGATAGAACTTGGGCAGGTAGGGCAAAAGCTCTTCCGGCTCGCGGAAATTGTGGTGGACATCGCAGTCGACCAGCTTGACACGCTCCGCGGGCTTGGCGGTCCAGCCGGGCGCGGCGATGGGCGCGGCGCCTTTCTTGCCGATGTGGATTTGCTCGAGCTTGTCGATTGTTTGCGCCATGACTCATCCATCTAAAGGGAATATGTTCTCTAACTACCAGAGCCGTTGCACATTTCGTACCTGTCGTTATATTTGACCGTTGCCTCAACCATGACGCAAATCCCACGAAGCGAATTGACTCCTAATAATTGTCTCCTGTATACTTTTAGACGTTGAAGGTGGTCGCGCTCTTTTCGGAATCTTTACGAAAGGAGGTAACGACTATGCGAGTTTCAAGATTTTACTTATATATCTTAACAATTAAAGTAATGGTTGATCTTACAATAAATATCAATATTTGCATATAAATTAACTGCAAACATTTGTCTGTAAGTTTTACCGGTATGGCGTGACCACCTTCTTTATGTGGAGCTTAATCTTTAAGCTCCACATACTCAAAAACATATAATCCTGAATAGAGATTTCCTTACCCCGGCCGCAATGGCGCCAAAAGCTAGCAGGAAATCGACAGTTGATTCCACTTGGTTGCCCAAGTCTCTATGATCCCGAATTTGTCTTCGCCCTGGTTAGTACGCAGAACAATTTGATGAATGCCACGAGGTGGTGGGTTTTCATCTCCTACCTCTCCCGGTTGAAAGGGATGCCAGATGCCAGCTACTTCGTATCGCCAATAGAAGCCATCATCGCCTCTAGGGATGCTGAAACTAATGTCGAGCGAAGGCATGAGATCGGCGGAGACATGGAAAATTTCGCAACCTGCTTCATACATCCTAGTGTTTGAAAATCCGAAATCTTCGGTCTGTACTGGCAGCATTCTTTCGTCCGTGTTTTCTGGCTCTGGGGCGCATTCAAGCCAAACTTGATCGTACCAAGCTGTCGCCTGTTCGTATGTCTCGATGCGTATATCGGAACTTAGCCGGCGGGTGCATTCATCAGGCGTCTCCGCCGCTACGATGGCACTGAGCAATGCCAGCAGTCCGATTACAGCAAACCGCGTAAGTTTTGATATGATTAGTCCTATTTTCTTTGACTTGGTTAGGTTCTGGCTGGCGGCAGGGTCTTTAACTTGGTCGATGCGCATTACTAGATCTTCCGGTACTGTGGGGTGCTCTAGTCGAGCCACGATATCTCCTCTCGACTGTCTGTCGCTGATTGTAGCCTGTTCGCGGATGGCCTGCAAGCGCCCTCATGCCGCTCATATCTCGCAAGCAATCGGTTTATTGGTGGCGGAATGGCGCAATATTAATCTGACGGTTATAATCTGGCAATCAGAAAGCGTTAACTCCGATTTGAAAAAGAGGTAAAGGCTCTTGCAGCCCTTACCCCGGCCGCAGCTCCCCCAGCGACCGCTGTCCCTGCTGAATATAACCCGCCACCGGGCTCTCGATGCGTCCGTAGGCATTCCAGATTTTGAAGCCCAGCAGCGCCAGCAGGTCGTCGTCCGCTGCCGCCACCACCTCGGGCGCGGTCGCGGTGGTGAAGTTGACCTGGGTACGAAATTGCGGGGCGACGAAGGTGGTCAAAACGCCCAGTCGCTGCCGGTCGCTGACGTTGGCGCCGGTGCCGTGCCAGATGCGGCCGTCGAAGAGCATGGCGCTGCCGGCGATGCCCTCGGCCGGGATGCTGACGACGCCTTTATCGTTTACTTTGTCCGGGCGGCGGCCATAAAGGTGGCTGCGCGGCACGATGCGCGTAGCGCCGATTTCTTCCGTGAAGTCATTGAGCATCCACATGACGTTGACCACCACCGGCGGCGCGATCATGGCCGGGCGCTCGTCGACGCGGTTCGACAATTCACGCGTCAAAGAGCCGGCTGGCAGCGGATTCGGTCGCCGATGAATCGGCTCCGGCATCCACCATTGATCAGTGTGCAGGTCCATGGCGATGCCGCCGGGCTTGGCGATGTTGGCGCCATAGCTGGATAGCAGATAGTCCTTGCCGAGCACATGCCCGACGACCGCGCGCACGGTCGGCTGTGACAGCATGTCTCGCCAGACCGCGCCCTTGTTGATCAACATCCAGACGCGCTGGTTGACGCCGCCGGCTTTCGCGGAGAAAGCGCCGCGCCGGACATTGCCCTCTTCGTCGGTGAAGGCGCCCCATTGCTGCTTGGCGCCACCGTCCTCAAAAGCCTGACCGCCTTGCAATTCGGCCGCGGCTTGCTCCAGCAGCCGCTCTTTGGCGGCGGCCAGTTGCTCGGGCGGCATGGACCCAGCCACCAAGCAGTAGCCGAATTCGTCTATATTGGATTTCAGGGTGTCCAAGTCTGTTGTCGGCTGCGGCAATTCTTCGTAAGTCCAATCGAACATGTCAAGCTCCATCTAGGATTCTTCAGAACGAGCAATCTTTGTCCTCGTAACGTTAATTGTAAATGCTATTGATTTTCGAGGGAGAATACATCAAAGCGCGCGCCTATGCAAAACCATGTTGGCAAGTTTGATGTTCAGCGGTAGCTAATGACAGCCCTTCGCACTAATCCAATTGTGGAATATCCAGAATCGAGTCCAACATAAGCAGCACATTGTCAACTACATAATTGGGTACCCGAGTCATATACCTAGCGTTTCGCACCCGCCAATCGAGAGATTTTAGATGATGCGAAAGAATGACTCCCTTAACATCCAGGTCTTCAGGTAGTGGAATATCAAACTCAAATCGTCTGTCGCGGCTGGTTATAGGACAGCAGAATGCGACATTGAGCTTTCTGTTGAAAGACTTTGGCGACAGAATCAACGCGGGCCGATGCCCAGCTTGTTCGCGACCGGCCTGTGGATCAAGATCAAGGTGTATCCAAACGACGTCGCCGCGTTCGGGAATGTAGGCCATTATCACCAGACCTCGTTGCCAACCGGAGGTCCGGTATCCCATTCTCCTTCATCGTAATCGTCTGGCACACTCGCCAGCATCTCATCAAGATCGTAGCGTTTTCTCCGCCGTTTGCTGATCCGCAGCTCGCCGTCTTCGTAGCGGATAGTGACTTGCTTGCCGCGTTCCAAGCCAGCTTCATCAGCCAAAGCCTTCGGAATTCGCAGCGCAAGGCTGTTGCCCCACTTGGAAACTTTAGCCAACATCATCTCCTCCTGTATATCCAATGTAGAAACAATATATGCGATAATACGGTGATAAGTCAAGTGAATCGCCCCTACCGGTCGTCAGGATCTTGTAATTTAATTCAACCGAATTCGATACTCTGCCAACTGAGCAAAGAATAGCCGTATCGAAACGGGCTTGATACAATCCCCCGCATTGCGTATTTCTTACCTTTTACGAGTGTAACCATGACAACGAGAACCGCGTTAATCGGGGCTGGCGGGATGGCGCGCCGCCACTTGCCCTTGATGATCGAAACCGGCGCCGACTTGCGCGTCATTTGCGAGCCATCGTCAAACAATTACGAAGAAACAGTGGAATTGCTGGTGGAACTGGGCGCGCCGGCGCCGCCCAACGAACCTGACTTGGCCGCCATGCTCGATCGCTACGCCGCGGCGCTCGATGCCGTCTTCATCGTCACGCCGCACAACTTGCATCACGACCAAGCCAAGATGTGTATGGAAGCGGGCTTGGACGTGCTATTGGAAAAACCCATGGTGATGAACGCGGGCGAGGCGCTTAGCCTGATGGAAACGCGCGACCGTACCGGGAAGCTGCTTGTCGTGGCTTTCCAGGGGGGCTTGTCGCCACAGATCCGCGAAGCCGCGCGCTTGATCCAGTCGGGCGAATTGGGCGAACTGCTGAATGTGACCGGCATGGTCTGGCAGGGCTGGAAAGCCGGAACAGTGGGCGCCTGGCGTCAAATACCGGAAGTCGCCGGCGGCGGATTCATGTTCGATACCGGCGCGCACATGCTTAATACGCTTTGCACCTTGGTCGGCGAGGACTTTGCCAGCGTCGCAGCCTGGACGGACAACCGCGGTACCCCGGTCGATATCGACGGGGTGGTGATGGCGCGTCTGGAATCGGGCGCTTTGGTCACGATTAACGGCTGTGGCGATTCGATGCCCGGGCTGGATTCCGAGATTTTTGTCGTGCTAAGCGCTGGGGTCATCCGCACCGGCATCTATGGCGAGCGGCTTTTGATCCGCCGCGCCGGCGAAACGGAATTGCGGTCCCTGGAGCTGCCCAAGATGCGCGGCGCATGGGAACAGTTCACCCAGGCGCGCGCGGGCCAGATCGAAAATCCCTGCCCGCCAGAGGTCGGTTTGCGCATGGCAAAGCTCTGGGACGCCATCGTCGAGTCGGCGAGCAAAAACGGACAGCCCGTGGCGACGCTGGGCGCGGACTAGGTCTACATACGCAGTAAGAAATGCTGGCGGATATGACAACTGTTTTTGCTTGGCTTTTCTTGGCTTTCTTGGGCCGCCGAATCCCAATGGCAATGAGCCTCTTTGAGCTCGTCTTCCTCTTGAAACATCGCGTTGAAATGCCAAGCGCCCGGCGCGATCTGCCGCATTCTGCGCCAAGCGCCTTTCTCACGCTTTTCAACATGAAGAACCCGAGTAAAATACCTCAAATTCGTCGCTACAGGAGATAAAATATGAAGACAGCTACTGGCAATTACCCGCTCGGCTGGCGTCGCCGCAACTTTGGCTGGGAGCAAGACCTGGACGGCATGATCGCCTGGGCGGTCGAAAATGATCTGGAGGTTATCGACCTCGGGCGCGATGCCGATATTGCTACACAAGCGGTGCTTGAGGCCGGTCTGCGCGTCGGCAGCGCCGATCTGCCCGTCGGGGGCGAGATGATGTCCCCCGATGCCGGCGCGCGGGCAGAGGCTGTCGCGCGCAATGCCGCATACATCAAAGATTGCGCGGCCGCCGGCGCCAAGACCTTTTTCATTTGCATGATACCGGAAGATCCGTCGCGTCCCCGCGCCGAGAACTTCGGCTATATGGTCGAAAGCTACAGCGCGCTGAAGCCGACCTTCGAAGAAAATGACGCCTACTTGGTGATTGAAGGCTGGCCCGGTCCCGGCTCGCTGGTTTGCACGCCGGAGACCTATCGCGCCTTCATCGAGCAGGTCGGCTCGCCCAATATGGGCGTCAACTACGACCCTTCGCACCTTGTGCGCATGGGCATCGACCCGATTCGCTTCCTCAAGGAATTTGTAAGTCACGTATTCCATGTGCATGGCAAGGACTGCATGATCATCGACGAGAATCTCTATCAGTATGGCAACCTCCAGGAAGCGACCTTTGGCGCGCCCTACAAATACGGCGGCATGAACTGGCGCTATACGATACCGGGCCATGGCATTTCCGACTGGAAGATCATCCTGAACATCTTGCAGGACAACAATTACGACGGCTGCGTCAGCATCGAGCTGGAAGACCACTTCTACGATGATACGGAAACCGATCAGAAGCAGGGTGTGCTGCAGGGCGTGAAGTTCCTGGCTGGGTCATAAGCGGCAGATCGCCCGGCCGCCGTCCAGAACCTAGAAATTGTATAGAATTAGATCGGGGCGGCTGGCCAAGTCGCCCCTGATAATACAAGGACTACAATAATGAAAACTACAGCAGTAGTCGGCTTGGGCAATATGGGCATTGGCATGGCGAAGAATCTGCTGCAAGCCGGCTTTCCGGTGATGGGCTACGATCTACGCGCCGACCGTAAGGATCTGCTGGCGGAGATGGGCGGCAGTCCGGCGCGAAGCTTGGCCGACCTGGCCGGGGCGGACGTCGTCTTTGTCATGGTCATGAGCGGCGCGCAGGTGCTGGATATCGTTAAAGCCTTGAAAGACTCGCTGGCTGAGGGCGCCACCGTCATTGTCACCGCCACTATCGAGCCGGCGGAGATGCGCGCCGTTGCCGACGCATTGGCAGGGGGCAAGCTCAACTTGATCGACAGCCCGGTCAGCGGCGGCAAGTTCGGCGCCGAAGCGGGTACGCTGACGATGATGACTGCGGCGACCGACGAGGTCTTCGCGGCGAATCAAGATGTGCTGAATGCGGTCGGCGAGCAAATCTTTCATGTCGGTACGTCCGTCGGCATGGGGCAGACGGTGAAAGCGTCCCTGCAAGCCTTGATTGGCGTCACTTTTGTTGGCATCTTCGAGTCGCTGGCGCTGGGCGCGAAAGCCGGCATCAAGGGCGAAACGCTCTACGAGGTCTTCAGCAGCACCCACGTCGGCAACACGCCATTCTTCAAGAATTGCGCCAAGCTGATCATGGACCGGCGCTTCGAAGACACGGGCAGCCACATTGGCACCATGTACAAGGATCTGGGCATCAGCATGGCGATGGCGCGGGAAAACGGCGTGTCGCTCTTCACAGCCAGCACTGCTTACGAGTTGTTTCAAGCCGGCATCTCGCTCTACCCCGATGGCGACAACTGGTCCATCGTTAAACTGTTGGAGCAGATCTCTGGCACAGAAGTTCATTGGTAAACCTGTCTGACGCTTGCCGTGGGGTTGGGCGCTGGTATCGAATGCGGTTGAATTAGAACATTCAGACAAGCGGCAGCGGCGATTCGCTGAATCGCCCGACGAGTAGAAACTGAATGCGTTTTGGATGAATCTGAGGTCAGGATGGCGAAACTAGGCGTGATCACGGACGGCATCAGTCGCGAGCTTGAGCATGCGCTGAGCGTCATGAACGAGTTTGGCTTGCAGCAGGCCGAGCTGCAATTCCTCTGGGACAAAGAAGTCGGCGATCTTGACGATCAAGAGCTGAACCGCGTTCAGCAGTTGGTCAAAGCGCATGAGGTATCGGTCTCTTGCATTTCGCGGCATATCTTCGGCGGTATGCTGGTCGGCGGCGTAAGCAGGGCTTCAGCGGACTATCAAGCGCAGCTCGCCGCGCTGGAGCGCTGCATTGATATGGCGCAGGCGCTGGACTGCCCGCGCGTGCGGATCATGGCATTCCGCAAAGAGATGATCTTGTTCGGCAGCCATGGCGCCGAGGAATGGAATGTGGCGAAAGGCGCCTGGGAGAAACTGCGCGCATTGGTGGAGCCAGCCGTTCAGATCGCCGAAGATCGTGATATCACCTTGGTTGTGGAGACGGGCAACAACGCCATGATCACATCGGCCTACCTGGCGCGCAAGCTGATGGACGAGTTGGGTTCGCGGCGCTTGAAGGCTCTGTGGGACCCGGCAAACAGCCTCTATTGCGCGGAAGTTCCCTTTCCCGATGGCTATGCTTCGCTGCGCGGCGGCTACCTTGGCCACGTCCATATCAAAGATGTTGCGGTCGAAATCGCAAAAGCGACCGTCGCCTGCAAACAGTTGGGCAGCGGAGATATGGCAGCCTATTTGCCGCAGATCGCCGCGGCGCTCCGTGACGATGGATATGACGGCGCCATATCGCTGGAATCGGTTTATCGTCCGCTGGGCGGGACATTTGAAGATGGATTCCGCGCCTCTATTGGACGCTTCCAGGCGCTATTGGGCTAAAAAAGGACCGCGCAAAGCCAATATCGTCTCTGCCGCATGTCAACCGCAGCAGAAGCTATACAGCTATACAGCAGAGCAATACAGTGTTCAGCAATCCCCGTCCGCGCCGATTGCGTTATAATGCAGGCCCTGACTTAGTAGACAAGGAAGAACCATGGCCATCCCAAAGAAAGAATTCGGACGCAGCGGGCATCGCAGCACACGCTTGCTTTTTGGCGCGGCCGCTTTCAGCGATGTCACGCAGGACGAAGCCGACCGCACAATGCAGCTGCTCATCGACAATGGCGTCAACCACATCGACACAGCCGCCAGCTACGGCGACTCGGAATTGCGACTGGGTCCCTGGATGGAGCAATACCGCGACGACTTTTTCCTGGCCACCAAAACGGGCGAGCGCACTTACGACAAAGCGAAAGCCCAGTTCGAGCGCTCCTTAAAGCGGCTGCGCGTTGACGAGGTCGATCTGATCCAACTGCACTACCTGGTTGGCGAAGAAGAATGGGAATTGGCGATGGGACCGGCTGGCGCGCTGAAGTATTTGCAGGAAGCGCGCGAGCAGGGTCTGGTGAAGTACATCGGCGTGACGGGCCACGATGTCGCCATAGCGGGCATGCACTTGAAGAGCATTAAGCACTTCGACTTTGACTCGGTGCTGCTGCCCTTCAATTATCCGATGATGCAAAACGAGAGCTATCGCGCCGCTTTTGAAGAAGTCCTGCGGATTTGCCGGGCGGATAAGCGCGCCGTGCAGACGATCAAGTCCATCACGCGGCGTCCCTACCCGGGCGAGGGGCGCAGCCACGCCACCTGGTACGAGCCGCTGACCGACCAAGACAGCATCGACAAAGCCGTGCATTGGGTCTTGGGCAACGAAGATGTCTTCCTCAATACCGTGGGCGATATCGGGCTGCTGCCGCTGGTGCTGGACGCGGCGCATCGTTTCCAAGAGCGTCCACCCGACCACGAAATGCGCGCGCTGGTCGATGAAGGCGGGCTGGAGCCGCTGTTTGTGTGAGATTTGTCAATTGAAGATATTGTGACAAGAGCTGTGTGCGACTGGCCACGGCTCTTTGTCACGTACTTCTCAATCAGACTCAAGTTTGTTATGATATGTATGTGTAATCATTGAGTATTCTTTGAATTTGCAATGAAGATAAGAACTAAAGTTAGAAGGTGGGTATTATTTTCCATTGTAGTTCCTCTAATACCGATGTTGTTTGCTGCTCTGCTCAAGTTGGGGCAAGGTCAAGGATTAGAGTATCGAAGTCTCTTGAGCGGAACCGAATTGTATATTCTGTCGGTCACTATTCTCGCGTCAACGAAAAACGATTTGGACAATTCGCAAGCTGATTTTACGCAGTTCCATGTTTACAATATTTTGACTGAACTGCTGTTTCTTTCCATCATAGTTATTGGTATGATGTTTGCGGCAGTTTACGTCAATGAACATGTGCAGGACTTTGGATTGAATCAAACCTTTGTAGCAAATGCAGGGATCGCTTTAGGATTTATGGCGAGTCTAAATTGCGTGTCTCTGCAAGCGCTTCTTTTTGTTGCTGAGAAACAAACGGAGAGGAAATGAGCTAATGGAAACTTTAATGCTAATCGGGCTTTTCTTCCTCTTTGTTTATACATTTGCATTAGTGTCTACACTAACTTACGATGTGCTAACCGGACGCATTAAACGCTTGCAAGGCATTGCCTTCAAGAAGCCCGAAAGGCCTCCGCTCGTCGCGCAGCGAGACGAGATCTAATCCAGCGCATCACCCGCGTTCCCATCAATTGCCCCCTCTTCGACGAAAAACTTGACAAGCCAAAAAAGTTCGCCTATACTTCTTGAAAGCGGTTTCAAGAAGAGTACAGCGCATGAGTAACAAGCTCACCATTCAGCGTATCGCGGAATTGGCGGATGTCTCCAAGGCAACTGTCTCGCGCGTGCTGAATGAATACCCACATGTACGACCCCATGTCCGTGAAAAAGTACAAAGGGTCATCAGCGAAACCGGCTATCAGCCCAACAATATCGCGCGCTTGCTGGCCTCGGATCGCTCCAGCATCATCGGCTTGGTGATCTCCGCCAGCGCCCAGATGATCTTTAACGATCCCTACTTCCCGGCCTTGACCGAGGCCATCTCCGGCGGCGCTGCCGACAACAATTTGATTCTGTCGCTCTTCGTCTCTTACACCGAAAAACAGGGGCGGGATACGCTGAAAGGCATCCTCGCTGCTGGATTGCTCGACGGGCTCGTCATCACAGCCGATCACAAGGGCGACGCCTTTATCTCGCAGCTGCAAGAGGCGGAAATACCCTTTGTTTTTATCGGACGTCCCAGCGCAGCGGCCGGTGTCAATTATGTCGATGCCGACAACGTGAAGGGCGGCTATCTAGCTACTTCGCACCTGGCAAGCTTGGGGTATCGCCGCATCGCGACGATCGCCTCCGACCAGAATACCGCGGGCGACGACCGCATAATGGGTTATCGGACGGCGCTGCGGGAGCGCGGTATCGCCATTGAAGAGGGACTGCTCGCCTACGGCGATTATACGCTGGAGAGCGGCTACGCCGCCATGAACGAGCTAATCCAGCGCGGGCCCGAAGCGGTATTTGTGGGCTCGGACACGATGGCGCTGGGCGCTTTGCGCGCTTTACGCGAAGCGGGTCTGCGCGTGCCGGAAGATATCGCTGTCGTCAGCCATGACGATCTGCCGCCCGCGATACAAGCGGACCCGCCGCTGACGACCGTGCGCCAGCCGATCGCAGCAACGGGCAAAATGGCAGTCGAAAAACTGGCGCAGATCATCATAAACGGGCAAGACCATCCGGCGCAACACCTTATCAATCCAGTTCGGCTGATTGTCCGCGCGAGTTGCGGCGCGGCGCAATTAAGCGGTTGAATTGAAGATCGCAAGTTGAAAGGGGAAAGTATTTGGAGAATTTTTTGTTACCGATTTTTGAAATCGGTTTCACTTTAGATGTTTCCATTCATTTAGTTGCGTTTTAAGGAGAAGCACATGCGTAACACGAAAGTCACCTTGTTCACCCTATTGAGCCTGTTGCTGGCGCTGGCGGTTGGCGCGGCGCAAGCGCAGGACCGCGTCAGGATCCGCTGGTACGTTGGTTTGGGCGCCGGCACCGATGCGCCGCTAGTCGCCGCGCAAGAAGAAATCGCGGCGGATTTCAACGCCTCGCAGGACGAGATCGAACTCGTGCTGGAGATCGTTGACAACGCCCAAGCCTATGATGTATTAAGCACGCAGATCGCGGCTGGCAACGCGCCAGACATCATTGGTCCCATGGGCATCCGGGGCCGCGCTTCCTTCCCGGGCGCCTGGCTGGATCTGACGCCCATGATCGACAGCACGGGCTACGACCTCAGCGACTTCGACCCGGCGCTGATCGATTTCTATCGCGTCGAGGGCGAAGGCCAGTTGGGCATTCCCTTCGCGGTATTCCCATCCTTCCTGATGTACAACGTTGACCTCTTCGACGAAGGCGGCATTCCCTATCCACCCAGCGCCTATGGCGAAACCTATACCGATTGGGAAGGCAATGAGCGCGAATGGAATACCGACACGCTGCGCGATCTCGCCATGATCATGTCGGTCGACGTGAATGGCAACGACGCCACCATGGGCGAATATGATACCGACAACATCGTACAGTTCGGCTATGGATCGCAGTTCACCGATGTACGCGGGCGCGACACGCTTTTTGGCGCCGCCAACTACGTCGATATGGACGGCAATGCCGTGATTCCCGATGCCTGGCGCGAAGCCGAACACTGGCATCACAACGCGATGTGGGAAGATTACTTCTACCCCAACGGCGTCTATGGCGGCAGCGAAATCATGGGCGGCGGCAGCGCCAACTGGTTCGATACCGGCAATATGGGCATGATCACCATTCACCTGTGGTACCTGGGCTGGGGCACCGGCAATCTGGACGCCGACTGGGACTTCGCGCCCGTACCGTCGCATAACGGCGTCACCACCGCCAAGCTGCACGCCGATACCTTTGGCGTGCTGAAAAGCAGCGATAATCCCGAAGAAGCTTTCGCGGTCTTGACCTATCTGCTGGGCGAGCGCGCGGCGGACTTGACCAGCCTCTATGGCGGCATGCCGGCGCGCTTGAGCCTGCAAGACAGCTTCATCGAGCGCTCTGTCGCCGGGCATAGCGAAGCCTATCCCAATGTCGATTAGGCGAACTTGAATTGGGATGTTGTCCTGGCTGGCTTGCAATACCCGGACAACCCTAATCACGAAGAGGGCATGCCTAGCTTCCTGGAAGCCAGCGCGCGTTATGTCGAATACGGCCAATTGGTCGATAACAACGGCGACGAAGACGTCGACGCCGCGCTTGACGCGCTGCAAGCCGACCTGCAAGCCATCTTTGACGCTGATATGTAAGGGCGTCCTGACGGCGTATTTTGTCCCGGTGGCGCGCGACGCGTTCGCCGCCGGGGCTCACTCTATACATATATTACATGGGTAATTGTCATGGATATGTTTTCAGAATTTGGCGCTGCGCGCGGTCAAGCGAGATGGAGCCTTCGCGCGGCATTTAGGCTGACAGGCGCGCAGCGATCCGAAGCGAAGTGGGGTTTGCTCTTCATCAGCCCTTGGTTAATTGGCTTCGCTTTGTTCTATTTTGCGCCGATGATCGTTTCATTTCTGTTTTCGCTCTACGATTTTGTGCTTTCGGCGCCGGAAGACGCGGTCTTTGTTGGTTTGGAAAATTGGCGGCGTATGCTGGCGGAAGACCCCAACACCTGGGAGGCGCTTTTTGTCACCTTCAAGTTCGCGTTGATTTCCCTGCCGATCGGCATGGTATCGGCATTCCTGCTGGCGGTCTTGCTCAATTCAAAGCACTTGATTGGCAGCAACGTTTTGCGCACGCTCTATTACGCGCCGACGATGGTGCCGCTGATCGCCGCAATTCTGATTTGGTCGCGCGTTTTGAATCCGCAGACCGGTTGGCTGAACCGGATGATTGCGCTGACGGGCATAGATGCGGTTGGCATGGATGGTTTGCGCTGGCTGGATGACCCCAATCTGATTTACATCGCCTATACCTTCATTGGCTTGTGGGGCATCGGCAACGCCATTCTGATTAACTTGGCGAGCTTGCAAGGTGTGCCGACGGAATTGTATGAATCGGCGTCAATAGACGGCGCAGGTTGGCTGCGGCAACTGTGGTCAATCACGGTGCCGATGGTCACGCCGGTCATCTTCTACAACCTGATCTTAAGTGTGGTCGGGCTCTTGCAGTATTTCATCGTGCCCTATGTGCTCAACGGCGGCAATGGCTATCCGGAAGGCTCGACCAACTTTTACATGATCTATTTCTATAAACAAGCTTTCCCCTTCCAGAATATGGGCTACGGCGCAACGCTGGCTTGGTTCATGTTTATCATCGGTCTCGCCATCACCATCTTCCTTTTCTGGTCTGGCCGCTTCTGGGTCTATTATGCCGGGGAGAGCAAATGATGGCTGAGAAAATGAAAAATCAAGTGTTCACGGAATACGAAATTGCTAAAAGGCGGCGCGACCTGCTGCTGCGAGCGGCGGTGACGCTTTTCGCGCTGGTCATCCTGGCTATGTATCTGATGCCGATGGCTTATGGCGTCATTACCTCGCTGAAGAGCAAGGCGCAGACCGCCGATCCAAACGCGCCGCTCATGCCCTCGGAGGCTATCACCTATGAATACGAAGGCGACAGCTACGATGTGCTGCAAGTACCGACCGAAAATGGCATCCGCCATTGGGCGCTGGTCAAGAAAGGGCGCCGGGCTAGCGAGTTCGTCGACCCAGCTGATCCAGCCGCGGGCATGATCGCCTGGGAAGGCAACTGGCGGCAGCTCGAGCCAGTGTGGGTAACATCGGTACAGTGGGAAAATTACCCGCAAGCCTGGAGTACCATCGATTTCGCGCGCCTGCTCTTCAACACGCTTGCCTACGCATTCGTTACCATGATTGGCACGGTGGCGGCGTCGGCTTGCGCTGCTTATGGCTTTGCGCGCTTCAATTTTCCCTTCAAGAATCTGCTCTTCATGGTCATGATTGGCACGATCGTGTTGCCGCCGGCCGTGACCCTGGTGCCGACCTACGCTTTCTTTGTGAATGTGCTGGGTTGGGGCGGCACCTGGCTGCCGCTGATAGTGCCGGCGATGTTTGGCAACGCCTACAATATCTTCCTGCTGCGGCAGTATTTCCTGACGATTCCCAAAGAAATGGAAGAAGCCGCGCAGATTGACGGCGCTGGGCGCATCCGCACCTTTGTATCGGTCATCTTGCCGCAGGCAGTGCCCGCGCTTACGGCCGTCTCGCTCTTCCATTTCTTCTTCGCCTGGAACGATTTCTTCGGTCCGCTGATCTACCTGGCGGGCAATCGCGACGCCAATCCGATCACGGTTGGCTTGACGGAGTTCAACGGCCTTTACAGTTCGGAAACGCAGTTGATCCTGGCGGCAGCGATCATCTCGATGATTCCGCCATTGGCGATTTTCTTCTTGGCGCAGCGCGTTTTTATCCAGGGCATCGTCATCACGGGCGTTGACAAATAGCCGTTCGGCGCGTAACCGGTGAAAAGCCTGCGCGCACAGGAAATTCGAACTCGAAAAATGAGACTGCTGTAGGGGCGATTCAAGGGTCGCCCTACGGGTTCAGAAAATTGAAAAGGCCGCAACGAGCAACCGGCGAACTGCGCAAAATGAAGGAGCCACATGACAGCAATAGCGGAGAGCAAGCGACAACGGGACCCGTCTGACTCGGAAGTCGCCCGCAAGATCGACCATCTTTTGTCGCGCATGACCCTGGAGGAGAAGGCGGGTCAGATGACGATGGTGGAAAACAACAGCATCGAGCCGGCGCAAATCGCTGAATGCTTTATCGGATCGGTTTTGAGCGGCGGCGGGGGCAATCCCAGTCCCAATACACCGGAAAACTGGCGCGCCATGGTCTGCGCATTCCAGAACGCGGCTTTGGAAACGCGGCTGGCGATACCGCTCATCTATGGCGTGGATGCCCTGCACGGGCATAACAATGTCAAGGGCGCGGTGATTTTTCCGCATAACATCGGGTTGGGCGCAAGCCGCGATGCCGACCTGGTTGAACGCATCGGCAGGGTAACAGCGCGGGAGCTGCTCGCCACCTCGGTGCGCTGGACCTTTGCGCCGTCGGTATCGGTCCCGCAGGACCTGCGCTGGGGGCGAACCTACGAGGGCTACAGCGAAGACAGCCAACTGGTCGCGGAACTGGGCGCGGCGCTGACGCGCGGCTTGAGCCTTCCCTGCTCCGATGAGGACAGCGGCGTGCTGGCTTGCGCCAAGCATTTCGTGGCCGATGGCGCCGCCAGCTGGCGGGCAAGCCTCCCAGCGGAACAGGCGCCCCAGCAAGGCAGCACCGCGCCGCCACAGGACAGCCAGCTGCCGCAAGCCGTCGATCTATCGCTGGGGCAGTGGCGGATCGACCAGGGCGACGCGCGCATCGACGAAGCGAAGCTGCGCGAGACCCACTTGCCGCCTTACCGGGCTGCTATCGCCGCTGGCGCGCAGACTGTGATGGCTTCTTATAGCAGTTGGAACGGAGAGAAACTGCACGCGCAGCGCTATTTGCTGAGCGACGTGCTCAAAGGCGAGCTGGGCTTCGCGGGCTTAATTGTCACGGACTGGATGGCGATTAACCAACTCGACCCCGATTATCATCAGTGCGTCGTGCAAGCGGTGAAGGCCGGCATCGACATGGTCATGGTCCCCTACGATTTTCGCCGTTTCATCGCCACTTTGACAGCGGCGGCGCGGGCGGGCGACATAGCGCAGGAGCGCATTGACGACGCGGTGCGCCGCATCCTGCGCGTCAAGCTGGCGCTGGGCTTGTTTGACCAGCCAATCGGCGGCGAACCGCTGCTGGAAAGCCTGGGCTGCGCGGCGCATCGTCAAGTAGCGCGCGAGGCTGTGCGCAAATCGCTGGTTCTGCTGAAGAACGATGAAGAGGCGCTGCCGCTGCCCAAGCACCTGCCGCGCCTGCTTGTGGCCGGGCGCGCCGCCGATGATATCGGCTTGCAATGCGGCGGCTGGTCGATCAGCTGGCAAGGCGAGGCCGGCGCCACCACAAGCGGGACCACGATTCTTGCGGGCATGCGCGCCACCCTACCCGATTCGACAGCAATCGACTATGCGCCGGACGGGCGATTTGCGGACGATGGCCGCGTCGCGGTCGGGATCGTCGCCCTGCACGAAGAACCTTATGCGGAGGGTTTTGGCGACCGCGCGGATCTCGCCCTGGCATCGGACGAGATCGCTTTGCTGCAGCGCGTGCGAGAACGCTGCGATCAGCTGATCGTCTTGCTCATCACGGGCCGTCCGCGGATTATCACAGAGGCGCTGCCCCTGATAGACGCTCTGGTCGTCGCCTGGCTGCCCGGGACAGAAGGGCATGGCTTGGCCGATGCGCTCTTCGGCGACCATCCCTTCACGGGCAAACTGCCATTTAGCTGGCCCCGCTCCATGGACCAGATTCCGCTGGCGGCGCTGCGAGCGAGCGCGGAAGCGCCCTTGTGGGAATGTGGCTACGGTTTGACATATTGAGAATATAGGACCAACAGTTGACGGAGGATAAATGATGAAAAAGCGACGCCGCTTGTTCCTTTCCTTGTTCCTTGTCTTGGTTTCGGCGCTCTGGTCGACGCAGGCGCAAGATCTGGACGCGCGGGTGATTGACGACTTTGAAGCAGCCGAGGTCTTCGCAGGGCGCGATGGATACAACAACGCCATCGGTCACGCGCCCTGGGGCGACCAGCCCGGCAATGTCTCGCTTAGTCTGGCGACGATGGAACGCGTCGATGTCAGTTCGACCGTCTTGGCGATCGATTACGATATCGGCGCTTGGGGCGGTTTTACCCATGCTTTCACCGACGGCGAAAACTGGCTGAGCCAAGATTGGGCCGGGCATAATGCCTTTCAGTTCTGGCTCTATGGCAACAGTACCGGCGGCACGATACAAGTAGAGGTCTTCGACAATCGCAATCCCAATCTCAATAGCGATACGGCCGAGCGCTTCTTCTATCATCTGGTGGACGACTACACGGGCTGGCGGCAATTCACGATTCCTTTCGCCTACTTCCAACGGCGGGGCGACTGGCAGCCCGGCGGCGCGCCCGATGACGGATTTAACCTGGACGCGGTTTGGGGCTTCGCATTTGGCTTCCCGGGCGGCGTCGGGGCGCAAACGGCTTATCTCGATCAGGTCGAGATAGTCGTTGTCGAAGACCCGACCCAGGTGCAGAGCAGCGCCCAAACCATGGCGACGTCTGTCGAGGTCGACGAGAGCATCGGCTGGGAATCGCGCGAATGGGACTTGCTCTGGTCGGACGAATTTGACGCCGAAGCCGGCTCCCCCATTAACGCGGAGAATTGGACCTGCGAGATTGGCGGACACGGCTGGGGCAATAACGAGATGGAGTATTATACCGACCGCATCGAAAACGCCGCGCATGATGGCGAGGGCAATCTGGTCATCAGCGCCCGCGAAGAAACGCTGGCCGGTTCGAGCTGCCACTACGGCGAATGCCAATACACATCCGCCCGCTGCATCACGCAGGACAAGGTCGAGTTCACTTATGGGCGGGTCGAGGCGCGGATTGACATCCCCAACGGCCAGGGCATCTGGCCCGCCTTCTGGATGCTGGGCGCGAACTTCCCCGAACTGGGCTGGCCCCTCAGTGGCGAGATTGACATACTGGAAAATGTCGGCGAGAAAAACGTCGTCTATGGCGCGCTGCATGGTCCGGGCTACAGCGGCGCGGGCAACCTCGGGCATGCCTATCGCGCCAATGTGAACTTCGATGAGGGTTTCCATATCTACGCCATCGACTGGGACGAGCATGTCATCCGCTGGTATGTCGATGGCGAGCTGAGCAATCTTGTCAGCGTCAATGCGCTGGATGGCAAGCAGTGGGTCTATGACCACGACTTCTTCTTGCTGATGAACGTGGCGGTGGGCGGTTATTGGCCCGGCTCTCCCGACGAGACGACCGCGTTCCCGCAAGAGATGATCGTGGATTACGTGCGCGTGTATCAGCTCAAACCGGAGTAAACGCTTGGCTTTCGCGCAACAGGAAAAGCGAGGGGATTGCCCCTTTGGCAATCCCCTTTTTATTTGATTTGTATTTTATGTATGGATTGGTAGGGGCGACATACCATGTCGCCCGAAATCAAAACGCAGCAACGTCGGGCGACCAGATTGGTCGCCCCTACAGCGTCCTGATGTTTTCGCATTATTTTCTTGGTTTTACATCTATACGTATGGCGTTGATGAATTGCTGGCGGCAAATACCGTTATCAGCGCCGCCTAAATAGGCGTGCAGGAATCACGCACGATAAGCTCCGGCTCGACCAAGATTCGCTTTTGTAGCGCAAGATCATCGGGCGAGTCGATGAGGGCGAGCAACAAATCTATTGCTTCGGCAGCGACCTTTTTGATGGGACGCCGCAAGGTGGTCAGCTCTGGCTGGCAGGCAAATGTGCCATCGGTCCCGTCAAAACTCGTTATGGATACATCCTGCGGAACAGCCAAACCCAACTGCAGTGCGCCTTTTAGGGCGCCCAAGGCAAAGGCATCCGCCGCGCAAAAGATGGCTGTTGGTGGATTAGCCTGCTGCAACAGGGATTTGGCATGCTGTATTGCCGCGCGATGCAATCCCTCCAAGGCGTCGAATTTCTCCGGCTGATAGGAGAAGCGATCCACGACCGAAACATAATTGTCGGGAATGCAAAGACCTCTTTTTGTCAGATACTCCCGGAACAGCTGAAACCTTTCCGGCACCAGGGGCCAAGCCGGGCTTCCCATGAAGGCGATTTTCTGGTGCCCCAAGCCGATCAGGTAATCGAGAATCAGTTTCATTCCGCACGCTTCATCGGTGTGGACCATGGGCGCCTGTATGCCAGCCCCGCCAGCGACCGATACATAGGGTTTGTACAAGTTTTTCCATTTGCGCGCCGCATCCCGGTAGCTGGGCATATCGCCGAGCAACAAAAAGCCATCGAATAGCTGTCCCTGCAGGATGGTCAAATGGGCTTCAACGCTCTCCGCTCTGTTATTGACGGTGCTGACAAAGAGCTCGACGCCTCGTTTCTGGGCTGCAAGCTGCACTTCCACGCCCAGTCGACCCATGAACCAGCCACCCGGATTAAGATTGACCGCGCTAATGATGCCGGTGCGATTCGAGCGCAAAGCGGTGGCAATGGGATTGGGCTGATAACCCAGGCGCTGGGCAATCTCGATCACGCGTTGACGGGTTTCGTCGCTGATGCGTACGCCTTCTGTTTTTTTGTTCAATATCTTGGATACGGTGCTGATTGATACGCCGGCCGCTTCCGCGATATCGCGAATGCCTACTGCTGGATTGCGAGACATTTTCCTAGTCCTTCGCTTGGCGCATAATTCAATCGACAAACTCTCGGCAAACTCTGACGCACTTGCAAAGGCGCTTGAAGAGCATAATTGGAAAAACGTTCTTGCGAAAACGTTTTTTCACGTTACAATAGTTGCTATCACTGAAAGAAGCAATAGTTGCATATTGGCATGCTTGCAAGGCAACCGGACTTCTTTCGATGATTAGTATATTCCTTGTATGTTTAGTAAGGAGATTTCTAATGTTCAAGAAACAGCGCACGATGTTTCTCTCAACCATTGTCTTGGCGGTTGTCGTTTTTTTCGCCACCGCATTCGTCTCGGCGCAAGACATGACCGAAGTCGGCACGCCCCGCGCGTCGACGCTGATTGTCGACCAGCTTGGCGGGCGGATCAATAACCCCACACAGACCAACCCCTATCAAGCCGGCACCCACATGAGCGCGGGCTTGCACCAGTTGATTTACTCGACATTGTGGGAGATCAACACCGCCACTGGCGAACAATTCCCCGCTTTGGCGGCCGAGATGCCCGAGGCGCTCAATGACGATTACACCAGCTTCCGCGTCACGCTGCGCGACAACTTGCGCTGGAGCGACGGCGAACCGATCACGACGGCTGATATGGCTTTCAACATCGACATGATTTTGAACACGCCGGAGTTCCCCTATAGCGGCTTCTTGGCGCAGGTAATCGACAACTACGAAGTGGTTGACGATCTCACCATCATTCTCAACCTGAAGCGCTCGGAGCCGCGCCTGGCTTATACCCTCGGCGTGCACATCTGGGGCGACAACTTCCGCATGGTGCCCAAGCATATATGGGAAAACGAAGACCCGGCCACCTTCCAGAATTATCCGCCGGTCGGCAGCGGACCCTACACCATGACGGATGTCGACCCCAATGGCAACTGGTTCCTCTATACCAAGCGCGACGACTGGCAGCATACCGATGTTGGTCAGATCTACGGCGAGCCCGGTCCGGAGTATGTGCTCTTCCGCTTCTATGGCACGGAAGAACGCCGCATCATCGCCGGCATCCAGAACCAGCTTGATATCTTCACCGATATTTCGCCAGAGGCTTGGGATATCTTACGCGACGGCAACCCGAACGCCCGCGCCTGGCATGCCAATTTCCCCTACGCCAACTTCGATGACCCCTGCGAGCGCGGCATCGTCTTCTCTAACACGCAGGAACCCTGGGATAATCAGAATGTCCGCTGGGCGATGGCGCTGGCCACCGATATCAAGAGCGTGGGGCTGGCTACATTCGCCGGCATTCTGCGTGTATCGCCGCTGGCCACGCCGCCGGTGCAAGCCATTCAAGACGCCTTCCATAAACCCATGCGTGATTGGATGACAGAGTTCGCCTTTGAAGATGGCTATCAGCCCTTTGATCCCAACTACGCTGTCGACATGGCTGCTATCCTGGCTGACCAAGGGGTCGAAGGCTTATCCGCTGACGAAGACGCCCTGGTGGATCTCTTTGGCGTCGGCTGGTGGAAGCACGACCCGGCTAAAGCCACAGAGATGCTTCAAGCCGAGGGTTTCACGCTGGAAAATGGCGCTTGGCACAAGCCCGATGGCTCGCCCTGGCAGATCACCATCAACTCGCCTTCCAACTTCGAGGTGCAGTCGCAGCGCCTGGCTTTCGCTGTGGCTGATAACTGGCGCGCCTTTGGCATCGACGCCTCCGTGCAGCAGATGGACGGCGGCTCGTTCTGGAGCAATTACAACAACGGCACCTTCGACGCCGGCTCCTATTGGCCCGGCTGCGGCGCCTTGCCCGATAGCTGGGACCTGCTGGACGCCTTCTGGCATAAGCGCCATATCGTGCCCATTGGTCAGCCGGCGCCCGGCAACGCCATGCGTTACGACAGCGACGCGCTGAGCGGCATTCTCGATCAGATCGCGCCGCTGCCCAGCGATCACCCGGACACGATTCCATTGTTGACGGAATTCGAGAAGCAGTTTGTCGTGGAACGGCCCTGGCTGCCTATGTTCGGCACATCAAAATTCGTGCCGGTCGTCACAACATATTGGGATGGCTTGCCCACCGCCGACAACTTCTACGAAGGACCCTGGTGGTGGTGGTCGCTGTTCAAGTATCACATGCCCTTCATCCAGCCCAAGTCTGACAGCTAGAATATAACGATAGCGAATTTGAATTAGGTCTGCTCTAATGGGCGGACCTAATTCATATTGCTAGAGACTCTTGTATGCAGTTCGCGAAGTTCGTCGTCACGCGGGTAATCGCTTATGTCTTGGTGATATGGATCGGCATATCGGTCGTCTTCTTTGTGCCGCGCTTTATGCCTTCCGATCCGGTAGAGTCGATGCTGGGCCGCATCATGAGCAGCGGCGCCTATATGGCGGCGGACCAGGTCGAGGCGATGCGCGCCACGCTAACGCAGGCTTTTGGCTTGGAAGGCACCTTGCCGGAGCAGTATTTCGGGTTCTTACACCGAACTTTTCTTACTCGCGATTTTGGTCCATCGCTGTCGATGTTTCCCACGCCGGTGAACGAATTGATCGGGCGCGCCCTGCCCTGGACGCTCTCCCTGCTACTGTGCTCGACCATCATCTCCTGGATTCTGGGCAATGCCATTGGTCTGCTGGCGGGTTACAAGAGCCGCTGGATCTCCTCGCGCACGCTGGAAGTCATCGCCATCTTCGTTTATCCCATACCCTATTACATCACCGCGCTCATCTTGATCATCCTTTTCATCCATATCAACCCGATTTTTCCACTGTTTTTCTCCGTGCGCGGCGAGCCATTTTCCGCCCAATTCATTTCCAGCGCGATCTACAACTCGGTGCTGCCAGCCTTGTCCATTGTCATCGTCGGATTCGGCTGGTGGGTCTTGAGCATGAAGGCGCTTTCTTTGAGCATCTCGGAAGAAGATTATGTCTACTTCGCTAAGCTGAAGGGCGCGGGCGAGGGCCGGATCATGACCGCCTATGTTTTGCGCAACGCGATCCTGCCGCAGGTCACCGTACTGGCGCTGCAGATTGGCGCCATCTTCAACGGCGCGCTAATCACAGAGATTCTCTTTAGTTATCCTGGTTTGGGCACGATGACCTATAACGCGGTGCTGCAAGCCGACTACAACCTGCTCATGGGCACGATTACGATTTCTATTATCGCGGTCGCCACGTCAACCCTCATTATCGACCTACTCTACCCCCTATTTGATCCGCGGATCAGGCAGAAGTAGCCATGCGCGGGCTGAATTCACGATTAAAGATCGGCCTGGTGATACTCGCCGTATTCATATGTCTGGGGGGCATATTGCCCTTCTTTTCCACCGAAGACCCGCGCGACTGGATCCGGCATCCGCGCAACTTGCCGCCCAGCGCAGAGCATCTGCTGGGCACGACCAACCTAGGGCAAGATACCTTCTGGCTCTTGTCGTACGCGACACAGAACTCACTTTTCATTGGCTTGTTCGTGGCCTTCTTCGCTACGCTCATTGGTGTTTTCGCCGGGCTGGCAGCCGGCTTTCTCGGTGGAATCCCGGACCGCGTCATCACGTTGCTGGCCGATGTCTTCATTGTGGTGCCGGTCTTGCCCATCCTCATCCTGATGTCGTCGTTGCTGCAGGGACGCGCTTCGCTGCTGCTGATCAGCATCATATTGATTTTCTTCAATTGGCCTTGGCCCGCGCGCCAGATGCGCTCAATCGCACTGAGCATGCGCGAGCGGCAGTTCGTCAACACGGCGCGCTTTTCGGGCTCTGGCACTTTTACCATATTGGCGGAAGAGATCGTCCCCCATATTTTTAGCTGGGCGATGGCGAACTTCGTCAATACGGTGCTCGTCGCCATCGCAACGGAATCCGGTTTGGCGGTGATTGGTTTGTCCAGCCTGGAAGAGGCCACGCTCGGCACGATGATCTATTGGGCTCTGCAGCATCAGGCGCTGCTGGGCCAGCGCTGGTGGTGGATCGGCTCACCCGTTGTCGCAATTATCGTGCTGTTTATTGGCTTATTCCTGATTTCGACCGGCATATCAAGCTTGTCGGCGGAGCGGCGGGGGCACGGCGATGCTTAGGCTGCGGAATCTCAAGTGCTATTACGATACGCCGCGTGGCGTCGTGCAGGCCGTAGATGGCGTCTCATTCGAAATTCGACCAAATGAGGTGCTCGGCATCGCCGGCGAATCAGGCTGCGGCAAGTCGACACTGCTGAAGGTGCTCTACGACTACATTCAACCGCCGCTGCAAATCGTCTCGGGCAGCTATGAAGCTGATTTCCCTGATGACAACGGCAAGGTCAACACCATCGGACCTGGCGAAATCCGTGAGCATTGGTGGGATTTCATCTCCTATATTCCCCAAGGCTCGATGAGTGTGCTCAATCCCGTCATCCGCATCGAAAATCAGTTTTTCGACGCCGTGCCAAAAAGCCACAGTTTAAAGGGCAAACGTGAGATCCGCGAGCGCGTGGCGGCTTACCTGAAGGAATTGGAACTGCCTGTCGAGGTGCTAAAGTCCTACCCGCATCAGTTAAGCGGCGGAATGAAACAGCGTGTCCTGGTCGCGCTGGGCACCTTTCTGCATCCGCAGATTGTCTTGGCGGATGAACCGACCACAGCATTGGATGTGGTCGTGCAAAAGGGCATCTTGCTGATGCTGACGGCATTGCAGCGGCAAATGGAAAACACTTTGGTCGTCGTCTCGCATGATATGGGCGTGCACTATCAAATTACCAACCGGCTGGCCATCATGTATGCTGGCAAGCTGGTGGAATACGGTCCCACCGAAGCCATCTTCAACAACCCGCTGCATCCTTATACACAGATGCTGATTCAAGCACTGCCGCGGGTTGGCGATCAAACACAGCGTATGGGCATCTCTGGCCGACCGCCAAACTTGATAGAGCCGCCGGCCGGCTGCCGCTTCGCCGCGCGCTGCCCAAAAGTGATGGAGCATTGCGCGCATCAAGAGCCGGCCCTGACGCAGATCGAGCCGGACCATTATGTGTCCTGTCACCTTTATCAAGGGCAAGCGTCGTGAGCGAGAACCTGCTCGAATTGCGAAATGTCAGCAAAGTCTTCCGCATCGGCGGCTTAATCTTCGGGACGCGTCTGGCGGCTGTTGACGATGTCAGCCTAAGCTTGCCGGCGGCAGAGCCATCGATACTGAGCATCGTTGGCGAATCTGGCAGCGGCAAGACCACCCTGGCGCGCATCATTCTCGAGTTGGAACATCCGACTTCCGGCGATGTGCTAATTGAAGGACATCCCTTGTTTGAAAGCGGCGGCGCAGGGCTGAAAGGGAGAGACTACTACCGCGCGGTGCAGCCGATCTTTCAGAATCCTTTCGAATCTTTCAGCGCGCGCAAAAAAGTAGACAAGTATTTGTTTGATACGGCGTTGCGCTTGAACATCGCGCGGAACCGGAAAGAGGCGCGGGAGACCGTCGCTGAAGCGCTGGATTCGGTCGGTCTCGATCTGTCACGTATAGAAGGCAAGTATGCCAATCAATTCTCTGGCGGCGAGCTGCAGCGCATCTCTGTCGCCCGCAGTCTCATCCCCCGTCCCAGACTCATCGTAGCCGATGAACCGGTGAGCATGATTGACGCCTCGCTGCGCATGAATATCGTCAACTTGTTCCTGGAACTAAAGGAACGGTACAAGGTTAGCTTTGTTTATATCACGCACGATCTCTCGACTGCCTACTACGTCAGCGATTATATTGGCATCATGTATCGCGGCAGCGTGGTGGAGTACGGTCCGTCGGAACAGATTTTGACCGATTCTGTCCATCCCTATACCGAGCTGCTGCTCGATTCGGTGCCGACGGTTGACCACAAATGGCAGCGAAACGTCGCCCTGCCGGATGTGGAGATTCAAGAGTTTCAGTCGCAAGCCTGCAAATTCGCCAAACGCTGCAAATATGTCGAAGCGATTTGTGAACGCAGCGCGCCCCCGATGGTGGAGATCTCGCCGGAGCGTCAGGCGCTGTGTTACAAACCTGTCGGCTTTGAGCCCCAGGCGAAAGCGCCTCAGCCGATGAGTCCAGCGGCAACAACTGCGATAAACGAATGACTAGCGAATTTCAGTCGCTCGGCGAACGCGTAGAAACAAACCTGCGGCAGCGAAAAAAGTATGCCGCGCTCACAGAAAAAACAGATCCCCCTCTTTGCCAGAGCTAGGGGCTTTGTAAATTGAAGATGATTGACGAGGTGATAAAGTGGATTACTTCAACGGTTTGCATTTGAATATGGGCAATATCTCGCGCTTGTCCAAGGCGAAGACGCGTTCCATCAGCGCGGAGAACTTCAAAGGCGAGAAAGGCATGGGCGGCATGTCCACCGATGGCGTGTCATGGTCTGCGGCGCAGGACCTAGGACAGGGCTGGAAGGTCTCGCCTTGTATCCATCTCGAAGCCAACAGCGTCGCTACGCTAGCGGAGATCGAAGGTCCAGGCGCGATACAGCATATCTGGATCACAACCTTTTCCCAATATTGGCGCTCCTTGATCTTGCGCTTCTATTGGGATGACGAAGAGTCGCCATCAATTGAAGTGCCGATGGGGGACTTCTTCTGCAATGGCTGGACGGAATACTGCCATGTGAACTCCTTGCCTATATCCGCCAATTCTCATAGCGCCTTCAACAGCTATTGGGAAATGCCCTTCCGCAAAAGCGCCCGTGTCACGATAGAGAATCTGCTGGATAAACCGGTACAACCTCTGTTCTATCAATTCGACTATACGCTCACCGATGTACCGGAGGATGTCGGCTATTTGCACGCGCAGTGGCGCCGCAATAATCCGCTGCCTTACAAAGAGGTCTATACCATCGTCGATGGCATCAAGGGCATGGGGCACTACGTAGGTACATACATGGCTTGGGGCAGCAATAACCGCGGTTGGTGGGGCGAAGGCGAAATCAAATTCTATATGGACGGCGATACGGACTTCCCGACGATCTGCGGCACTGGCACGGAAGATTATTTTGGCGGCGCCTGGTGTTTTGGCAACCAGGATGAATTTTACACAACTTTCACAACGCCTTATCTGGGTTTGCCGCAGGTGATCAAACCGGACGGATTCCGTCAGAGCCAGCAACGCTTTGGCATGTATCGCTGGCATATTCAGGATCCCATCCGCTTCGAAGAAGACCTGCGCGTGACGATGCAAGCCTTGGGCTGGCGCTCCGGGACGCTGCACGACGCGCCTTTTGAGGAGTATCGTTACTTGCCCCTGCAAGATGACATCGCTTCAACCGCTTTCTGGTATCAGGCTGAGCCACATGCGCCTTTTCCCGAGTTGCCGGATCGGGATTACCTCGAGGTGATTTGATACGAACTCGATGTAAGTAGTACAGAGAAAGTCGTTAAGGGACTTGTCGCCCATCATACCATGCCGCAACCCGTCGAATTATTGGCGGGCGACATGGTATGTCGCCCGTCATACTCAAGGGTAGGGGATCAACTCCACCTGGGGCAAGAAGCGCTGCATATCCGCGACCTCGTAGGCGGCGGTGCCCGGTTGCAGGCAGACGGCTGTCGCCGCGGCGACCCCCAGCCGCAAGCCAGCTTCTATTGGCGTCCTATGATGAATGGCATGCGCCAAGCCCGCCAGCAGCGCGTCCCCCGCGCCGGCTGGACTGCTGACAGCGACCGCTATCGGCAGGATGCGATAACTGCCCTGCCGCAGGACCGCTAAGGCGCCGTCTTTACCACGCGAGATGACAACTTCGCTGCCGTAGCGCGCCAGAATATCGCTGCCCGCGGCATAGAGCGCTTCCGTGGAATCCAGCTCATTGCCCATCAGGGCGGACAGTTCATGATTATTGGGCTTGATGAAATCGGGCTTGGCGCGCAGGCCCGCCTCCAGGTTGGGCTGCGAGGCGTCAAAGAGCACGGGAACGCCCTGCTCGCGCGCCATATTGATCGCTTCGGCGTAGAACTCGGGATTCATGCCGGGCGGCAAGGATCCGCCGGTGATAAGCACTGACGCCGACTTGAGCGCTTGCTTGTATCGGCTGAGCAATGCGTCAAGCTGGCGCGGATTGACGAACATGGAGGCGGAGGTGATGGTTGTATGCTCGCCCGCGCTTTCGTCGATGATGACCGTGTTGATGCGCGTTTCGCCCTCGGCGCTGACGAAATCCGTCGTCACGCCATAGGCTTCCAGCATAGCCTTGACTTTCTCGCCGACCGAGCCCGCCGCCAGTCCCAGCGCTAGGCTGCCGACGCCCATTCTGCCCAGGATCCAGGAAGCGTCGGTCGGTTTGCCGCCCAGGCTGTAAACCGTGCGGCTGGCGCGCAGGGTCCTGTCGGTGATCAGCTTCGGAACAAAAACTGTCAGATCAATCGTGGTATTGGGCGTCAGGGAGACGATCATGCGATTTAGTCGTCGCTGAAGTCGGCAATAGCCGCTTCCATATCCGCGCTTTCTTCGCGCAGCATGGGGCTGGCGCCCAAGTGTCGCGACATCATCATAACATATGCGTTGGTATCCAGGCGCTCGACAGCATCCAGCGCGGCTTCCAGGTTTTTGCCCATCAAGAACAAGCCGTGCCAGGGGGCGATGGTCCCCGCCGCGTGCTTGGCGATGCGCGCCTCGCGTCCGCGCATGGTGGCGACGATTCTCTCGCCTAATTTGGGGCTGTGCGCCGGGGCGTACTCGATGACTGGCGTGAGGCCAAATTTGCGCGTGGCTTCCATGATGGGCGGCATGGCTCTGTTGGCGCAGGCGAAGACCATCAAGTTGCGCGGGTGCGCGTGGATGACGGCGCTGCCGTAGCCACTGAAGTTTTTGTGCAGACCGAAGTGAACGGCGCTCTCGCGCGTTAAGCCGCCAGCGCCCGCCAGGATTTCTCCCCGCTTGTCGACGACCAGCACGTCCTCGGCCTCCAACTGCCACTGGCGCATCTGCCCGGCCAGCGTCGGCGACATGCAATAGACATCGTCCACGCGCAAGCTGATATTGCCGCCGCCGGCGTCGGTCAGACGGCGGTCGAAGAGCACGCGCCCGATATGCGCCACCAACTCGCGCCCGGCTTGCACTTCATCGGTCAAGATCATTTGGCTTTGCAGCATTCGTATTTCTCCTTCATTCTAGGCATAATAACATCATTGAGTGATGTTTGTAGGGAGATCCATGATAAACGCGACAGCTAAGGATATGTTTGCGATAAACGAGTCGAAATTTCAATTTAATCGCATCTTGACCGGCGATGCGCGGCTGATATTACCTTCATTGCCATCCGCAAGTGTAGATCTTAGTTTCTGGTCTCCACCTTATTTTGTGGGCAAATCCTATGAGCGAGGCTGGAGTTTTGACGATTGGCAATCTTTGCTGCAAGAGGTCATTTTCCAACATGCCCGTGTCATCAAGCCGGGCGGGTTTATGGCTGTAAACATTGGGGACATCCTATGCTTTTCGGATGAATCTATGCCGCGATACCAAGCGAACAACGTAAGCCGAAAGAAAGTGCCTGTTACCCGAGAGCAAATCCTTCAACTAAAGAAGAAGTTCCCGGACGCGCGGCGGACCGACCTGGCGGAAATGCTGGGTTGCAGCGAACAGACTATCCAGCGCCGCTTGGAAAACAATAATGTTCGTGGTGGTAAACAGAAGCCTTCTACGAGGGTGAAGCTGACCGGCTGCTTATTGGAAGGGTGGGCATTGGAAGCTGGACTATATCTCTACGATCAGCGTATCTGGCACAAAGACCCATGCTGGGCGAACTGTCAATGGCACTCCAACTCGTACCGGGCAGTCGATGAATTTGAGCACATTTACGTATTCTGGCGGCCAGGGATTACGGAATATGATCGCGGACGCTTGACAAATGAGGAATGGTCGGAATGGGGCTCTCGCGGAATATGGAACATTCGTTCTGTCTCACGCAACGATAGGCACGAAGCGGAGTTCCCCGAATCTCTGGCAAATCGTGTCATACGCTTGTTTTCCCCCGTCAATGGCGTCGTATTGGATCCTTTTGTGGGTTCGGGGACAACAACGGCAGTTGCGAAAAAGTTAGGCAGACGATGGCTTGGCATCGAAATTGACGAGCGTTATGCGGAGTTGGCTAGAAAGCGCGCGTATGAGGCTTGACGAGATGGAGAATCTCGAACAAACGGCGTTTTCGATGGTTACGCAAGCGTTAACAGACTACGCCGCGCAAGCTGCTCATATATTCAGCGAAGAGATAGACCAACCCCAAGATATAGCGGAAGATGTGACAAGAGAAGCCATTGAGTCTATGGGGCTGCCGCAAATTCATTTGCGTTTATATGGCAAGGTAGATATCAAGAAAGCCGTGTATGTATTTTTGCCGCAGGCAATTCCAGTAGCGCTTATGCTAGACGCAAAAGCGGAGAAACCCAGCGGTAGAGGAACAACCACAATTCAAATGTCGCAAACGTCGATGCGCGTGCGGATGCTTCGCCAACAGCAAGTAATTGATGAGGCGGGCAAGTTGCCTTCATATATTAAACGAGAAGGCCGTTCTCTTTATATGGTTACGGTTTTCGCGAAGTACATCTATGACACTGTCAACAATTCACACCGCCTAAAGGCAATCAGGGCTGTCTGTTTGCCAAACGGACTTTTGCAGGATAGATACAATCCCAGCGCATACGATACAATCTGGCGAGTTGGACGCAATGCCCCGTCTTTGGGAGAGGATTTTCGCGTGCGCATAAGTTTTGCCGACCTGCGCGGGAGGGCGGAGTGGCGGGTGAAAGATATTCCCATGCCTTATCCGCTTTCCTAATTCATTTAAGAGGCGTAAACATGGGTTTTGAATTCGCCACCGCAACGCGCGTCATCTTTGGCGACGGCAGCGCCGCTCAACTGGCGTCGCTGGCGCGGGAGCTCGGCAGCCATGCGCTGCTCTTCACGGACGACCAACCGCAGCGCCTTGGCGATTTGATTCACTCGCTCAAGCAATCAGGACTTCGTCATACGCTCTTTCCAGTGCTGGGCGAGCCCAGCGTGGAACTGGTCAATCGCGCCAAGGAAAGGGCGCTGTCCGCCGGCTGCGACATGGTCATCAGCATTGGCGGCGGCAGCGTCATTGATAGCGGCAAAGCCACAGCCGCCCTCGTCCCGAACGAGGGCAATGCGCTCGACTATCTCGAGGTGATCGGCAAGGGACAGAAGTTGCGGGCGGCGCCTTTGCCATTTGTCGCGCTGCCGACCACGGCCGGTACCGGCGCCGAGGTGACGAAGAACGCGGTGCTCGCTTCGGTTGAGCATCGCGTCAAAGTGAGCTTGCGCGACAACCGCATGCTGGCGGATATCGCCCTGGTGGATCCGCAGTTGACGCACTCGATGCCGCCTGCGGTGACCGCCAGCACAGGCATGGACGCCCTCGCCCAGGTGCTAGAACCCTTTGTCTCCTGCCTCGCCAATCCACTGACCGACGGTCTCTGCGTCGAGGGGCTGCGCCGCGCTGGACGTTCCCTGCGCCGGGTATATGCCCAACCGGATGACGCCGCCGCGCGAACCGATATGGCGCTGACTAGCTTGCTGGGCGGCTTGGCGCTGGCCAATGCCAAGCTGGGCGCGGTGCATGGCTTCGCGGGTGTGCTGGGCGGGATGTACAATGCGCCGCATGGCGCCATCTGCGCTGCTTTACTGCCACCGGTTATCAAAGCCAATATCCGAGCGCTGGAACAGCGCCAGCCGGATAATCCGACACTGCGGCGTTATGAATATGCCGCGCAGTGCATCTTGCGCGACAGGTCCGCCGCCGCGGACGGGTCAGTGTCTACGCGACCCAAGGACGCCATGGATTGGATTGAGGAAACCAGCGCGATCTTCGCCATTCCCGGGCTAAGCGCTTATGGCATCAAGGAAAAGGACTTCGACCTCATCGTCGAGAAATCGGCTGTTTCGAGCAGTATGAAGGGGAATCCCCTCCCGCTCAGGCATGAGGAACTGAAAGCCATTCTAGTTGAGGCGCTATAGCGCGAGCAGGGATCCACGATGCGCGGCAGCGCCAAGTTACGCAAAGACATCATCACGCTATATTTGATCGTCGTGACGTCGATCTTGTGCATCGATCAATTCGGCGCTGCCGCGCCACGAGCCGCCGACGGCGCCCTGCTCTTCATCTCGGATGCAGATGCGATTGACGCCGGGCGCGGATCCAATTCGGTCTATCGCATCGGAGCGAGTGGCGGCGGCATGAAACGACTTGTCGGCTCCATCCCGCATGGCGAGGGCTATCTGCGCATCTCGGATATAGATTGCCATGCGGAATCGCAGTCGCTCGTGATCGCCAGCCAGCGCCCGGATCTCAACGGTTTCTACCATGCTATGCTCGATGGCTCTAAGCTGCATCTGGATCGACCGGCCGCTGGGGACCTGCTCACTTCGCTCAAGCGGATCGCGCTTGCGCCGGATGGCATTTCTATCATCGTATCGCGTCAAGATCAGGCATTCTCGCCGCCGCGCGACGGCTTGGTCAGCGGCGATCTGGCCAGCCGCGAGTACAGCAGTATCAAGCCGCCGAGCGCGGAGCGGTCTTACCTTTCGCCGCTTTGGTCACCCGCTGGCGACAGCATCGCTTACATCGTTGTCGCGCAGGCGGCTGACGCGCGCCCGTCTTATTCGCTCGCGATTGCCGCGCCCACTGGGGATGAAGAGCGGATTATCTATGATACGCCACTGGCGATTGAGGATATCGATTGGTCGCCGGACGGTGGATGGCTCGCAGCGGCAATTGGCGGGCAGCTTTATAAGCTGCGCCCGGATGGCCGGGATCTAACGCGGCTCAGCCATCATCAGGGCGGCATAGCGAACCCGCGTTGGTCGCCGGATAGCGGACGTATCAGCTATGTCGCGCCCTCGTCCTACCCGGGCTTTAATCAGTTGATGATGATGGATGCCGATGGGACGAATATACGGCAGGTGGCCAACATCCGCGGCGCGGTGGTCAATGGCTGTTGGGTCTAAGGAGCATCTGGGCTTCCTTGAAAACGCACATCGAAAACAATCATCCGACTTCCCAATCTTCTACATTCAGACCGGGAATGCGCTCAAATTCTCTTGTGTTATGCGTCACGACGATCAGTCCGTTTGCCCTCGCGATCGCGGCAATCAACATGTCGTGGCGGCCAATGGGTGTACCGCGTCGCTCGAGGTAAGCGCGTATGCTGCCGTATTCTTCGGCGGCATCTTCGTCAAAGGCTAGGCTATCAAAATGACGTAAAAATCCATCCTGTTTTGCGCGCGATCTTTCCGGGGTCTGGCTTTTGGCGGAACCGTAGTACATCTCGCCTTTAGTGATGGCGCTAACGGCGATATCGTCATAGGACTTGCTGTGCATGTTTCTCTGTATTTGAGGCGCTCGCCCGTTGATGTAACGAATGCAAGTGTTGGTGTCGAGCAAATATCTCATTCAAGCGGGTCCCCGAATTCATGTAGCTCTATAGGGTTGTCGGCCAGACTGCCATAGGTCTGTTCCACAAATTGCTTCCAAGGCAACTCTCGATATGCTTCAGCTTCGGTCTCTGGCAGGGACGCATTGTCGGTCTCTTTGCCGAGTTCATTAATCAGGGCTAAGGTGGCGTCGAAATCGGGATGAGTTTTGTCTGTGTAGCGCTCTATACAGAGACCTTCTTCGTATCTCGCCCCATCGGGCAGTATCGCCCCGGCTAAATCCACGCTGTCCAGAACCGCACCGGCCAGCCTTGCGCCTAACAAATTCGCCTGATTCAAATTGGCGCGTCGCAAATTTGCCTGTTCCAAACAGGTTCGGCGCAAATCCGACCTGCCTAAATTAGAGCCGCAAAGGTTTGCGCCTTTTAGATCGGCTTCGTATAATCTTGCTCTTTTAAGATTGGCGCCTTGCAAGTCGCTACCGCGCAAGTTCGCGCCATGTAGATTCGCCTTTGCGAGATTCGCGCGGTACAAACCGGCGCCTTGCAAGCCACTCAAGTCCGCGCTTTGCAGTCTATCGCTGCTGCTGAATATGTCGGCGTTTTCTCGTCGCTGCTTCATGCGAGTAAACCGCTCCTATGAGAATATGCTTTACCTTTGATTCCAGTATATGATACCACAAGAGACGCCCAAATAACCTTCACCAGGATTAGCGAACTCATTGGGCTGTAGAGGCCATCCGGCGCGGCGGATAGACCAGCCAAATCACCACGGTTCCCAGAGCCAGCATCGCGCTCAAGCAGAGCAGAGTCGATTCATAACCCAGCGCCTGAATCGCCAGCCCGCCCAAGATCGGACCCGCCACCTTGCCGAAGTTCTGCATCATGCCGATCAAACCCATGCCCGCGCCCAGGTGCTCGGGGCTGATGCGGTTGGAGACCAGGGCAATCGCGGCCGGGAAGATCAGCGCTTGCGCCAAACCCATCATCAGCGCGGGCACCAGGAAGGCTGCGCCGGCTTCCAGCGCATAAACCAGCGGCAATGAAGCCGCCAATACCAGCATGCCTAAACTGATAGCGGGCAAGTATCCATAGCGATCGCCCAAGCGGCCGCAGTAGGGTTTGGCGATGACATGAACCGCTTCTTGCAAGCTGAAGAAAGTACCAACCAGCGCCACGCTCACGCCGGCTTCCAGCGCGTATATCGGCAAAAAGGCTTTGAGCGTGTACAGCGCGATAAAGGTGATGGCTTCCAGCGAGCCAGTCAGCCAGATGGCTGGCCTGCGCCCGCCGTCGCGAATGGCGTTGCGGATATGCTGCAGCAAGGGTTTGCGTTTGCGCTTTTTCTCTGGACGGGTATCCGGCAGTTGCAGCACCGGTACAAAAACGGCGCAGCTGATCAAGCCGATCAGCGTGAAGACAGCCGCCGGCTCCATGACTGTCAACAGCCCGCCCGCCAGGACCGGACCAACGATATAGCCGCCGCTGCGCGCCATTTGAAACCAGCCGATATCTTCGGCGACGGAGGGATCAGTGTCGGCGCGGCCCCGCCCGGCGGCGGAAAGTTCGGCGATATAGGCCAAGGTCACCGGTCCGTAAATCGCTGTCGCCAAGCCATGTGCCAGGCGGATGACAAACAGTCCCTCAGTAGTTGTAATAAAGCCGTAAACAAAGGGCATGAAGGCGAAGAAACAGGTCCCAATCAGCAGCCAGACGCGCCGGCCGCCGCGGTCGGACAAGATGCCGAAGAAAGGCTTCAGCACTAGCCCCGTGATTGTGGATACAGATACGATCGCGCCGAGGAATGCGCCGGAGGCGCCAAGCGCGTCGGCGAAAATGGGCAGCAGCGGCGTCTTGCCCATCTGATAAGCGGAGCGCGCCAAGAAGTCCGCCAGCATCAGATATAGGAAGGGTTTCGAGCGTTTCATTTGGAGTCAACTCGATTATCGTGTATTACGAATGACCTAGATTGTTCCTGTTTGCAGTATGAATTTTGAAGCAGTATTATACATTGTTGAACCCCTATAACATCGTTACTGCTTAGACTTCATTGCCTCTACTTGGAGGTTTCGCGTGGGCTACAAATCAATTGACGCGCTTCAAAACGATCTAGCTAATCAAGTGTTCCATAATCGACAAGATCGTAAGAAGGCAGCAGGACGAGCGTTAGGCACTCTCATTGAAATAGTAACGTATTATTTGCTGAATTCGTGGGATTTTCGTGATCATATAGTCATTGAGCGCAGACTACCGGAGTTTGCCAATTCGGAAATTGTGCATAACGTAGAGTTTTCCCTCCATCCCATTAGATCGTCGCATAGTATTGTAATGGAACCATCTTCGCGCCCGATTACACCAGCAAAGATTCGAAAGCAATTGAATTTGCTCAAAGACCTTCCTTTGAAGTCAAATCAGATTGTTACTACCAACAACATTAAGCGCAATTCCGCTGTACTTTTCGAGACGCAAGCAGGTCCAATCGTTGCCCATGTTGATCATCTCAGCCGGACTTCGTGTAATCTCACTATCGCTGAACTCCACCGTCAGCCATTTGCAATATTCGAGTGCAAGCGAGTTGGTGTAGAAGAAGGAATGAGGAAAGGTCCTCAGACTATAGAGAAAGCAAAACAAGGCGCCTATGTTGCGCAATCTGTTTCATCCCTCCAGAAGGTAAGAAGTCGAAATGGTCAGATTCAAGGTATCATTGAGGAAGCCGACGGCAACTTTCGGATGGCGCCCTATCACAGTATGTTGCGTGAAGTAATAAACGCAGAATCGTTATCCGAGTTTCCTGGTTTCATGCTCACCGTGGGGATCGTGAGCAATCATGGAAATTGGTTTACGTCGGACAACTACAATAAAGAACTCCATGTACTGGCTCAGTCTTATGATTGGCTACTGTTCCTAACTGATCGAGGATTGCATCAGTTTATCGAGAAAATCTTGATTAATCCAACTCCAAGACTGGAAGCGGCACGCAAAGCTTTTCAGGCGAGCTATTCAGGCAAGTCTGGAAAGAATAGGTTTACCAAGGTAAATATGGACATTGCAGCTGATGAAGCGCTTCGAGACTTTTTTGACAGTCACAAGTCTTTAGTTGACTCATGGTTCAATGTCATCGCTCCGAGAAATGATTCTATAGCTAATTTGAAGAAGGATTTGCGCACACTTAGTTCAAAGGAGCATTGAAGGATCTGTTGCAGTGACTGCCGGAAGAAATAACGCTGAATCTCTCAGTCAGCACTGGTGTACTCCTCCAAAATACGTCGAGGCGATACGGGAGTTTTTTGGTGGTTCTATCGCCTTAGACCCGTGCTCGAATTGCTATTCAATTGTTAGTGCTGAAGTTGAGTTTTCGCTGCCGGAGATCGACGGATTAAAAGCGTCATGGGACTATCCGACCGTCTTCATTAATCCGCCTTATGGAAGAGATCGAGATAGAGGTACAACTATCCTAGATTGGTTAAGTAAAGCAGCTTGTGCCAATCGTCGACACAGCTCGGAGGTTCTCGCGCTGGTCCCTGTAGCTCCAAATACCAAGCATTGGAAACTGTATGTTTTTGGCGCTGCAACTGCGATTGCCTTTCTATATGATACTAGGCTGAAGTTTCTAGTGGATGGAAAAGCAGGGGGAAAAGGCGCTCCAATGGCCTGCGCGATGGTGTATTGGGGCTTCCGATATCAGCGCTTTGAGGAACATTTCCTCGAATTTGGAGCCGTATGTGATATTCGTCATTTGCACGGAAAGCCAATTGGCTCCGGTCGCCAACTGGCTTTTTGGAAACAATAAATGTGTAGCGGATCTCGCTACTGCACCTTAAGCGCGACTACCCCAAAGCCGGCGTTGCTCAGCATGGTGTTGAATTCCGCCAGGTCCCCGTCGACGATGTCATTGAATTTGCCGACCACGCCGTCAATGTCGCCCGCGATTTCTTCGTAAGCGCCGTATTCATAATCGGTCGGCTTGTAGTCGCCCAGCGCCACGTTGAAGGTCAGGTTGCTCAGTTGCGCGGCCAGGCGATCGCCATGGTTCATGCTGTCGGGCCAGCCCTGCCGCGTATCGGGGATCATCAATTCCTTTTCGATTTCGAGCACCTGCTTTTCCAGCGCCTTGGCTCCGTCGATGATGCCGGCCGCCGATTCCAGCCCGGCGATGCGCCCGCGCCAGCCCTTGAGCTGCGCCCGCACATCGCGCATTTGGTTGATGACCTTATGCGTCTCGGATACTTTGTCGCGGATTGTCATGAGCAGATCGAATTGTTCTTTGAGGTCGGCGTCGGAGGCTGTAACGCCGGCTTCTTTGATGACATCAAAGGACGCGCGCTGTTCTTCCTCGCCGGCGCAGAGCGTAATCTGATAGGCGCCGGGCGCGGCATGCGGTCCTTTGATGAAACCCTGCTGATTGTCATTGTGCGGGATGACCTTGCAAGCATCGGGATAGCGCAGGTCCCAGACAAAGCGATTCCAGCCGGCCTGCGCGGGAATGCGCAATTCCGGCGGGTCAGTGTCTTCGCGACCCTTGGGCGTATCGTCAGAGGCGCCGGCGCGCCCATTGTCCTTGTCGGCGTTTTTTTCTTCTTTGTCCGCGTGCAGGCTCTTGAAGGTCTTGACCTCCTTGCCCGCGGCGTCTGCGATGCGCAAGCTGATGGTCGATTCCGGTTTTTCGCGCAGATAGTAGGTAATCACCGCGCCATTGGGCGGGTTGACGCCGCTATCGAGCCAGGTTTCCTTGCGGCCGTGTTCGGGCGTCTCCTCGACCAGATAAGGCGCGACCGCGCCCAGCGTGCTCATATACTGTTTGCCGTCGCCGCTTTCGAAGAGACCCTCGAAGACCTTGGGCAGATGCCGTTCGACAGTACGTGGTTTGAGCAGCTTCACGCCCCCCTCGGACATGTCGGGGCGACTCGCTGAATCGCCCGCCATCTCCCCCGCGAGCTGATGCAGCAGGGTCAAATCGTCCAGTATCCAGAAGGAGCGGCCGTGCGTCGCGATGACCAGATCGCTTCCCTTGATTTTCAGATCATAAATCGGGCAGACAGGCAAGTTGAGCTGGAAGCGCTCCCAGCTGTCGCCGCCATTAAACGAAATGTACAAGCCGAACTCCGTGCCCAGGTAGAGTAAACCCGCGCGGTCGGGATCTTCGCGGATGACGCGGCAGAAATGATCCTCGGCGATGCCGGCGCTTATCAGCGACCAGCTATTGCCGTAGTCTGTCGTCTTAAAGACGTAGGGCGCGTAGTCATCGTTCTTGTAGCGCGTGGCTGTTACGTAAGCCGTGGCGGCGTCGTGCGGCGAGGGTTCGATCATATTGAACATGCACCATTCGCCCAGGTCCGGTGGGGTGATATCGCGCCATTCCCGGCCGCCGTCGCGCGTGATATGCAGCAGGCCATCGTCCGAGCCAGCCCAGATGACGCCGGCTTCGTGGGGCGATTCCGCCAGCGTGAAGACCGTGGCGTAGTGCTCGGCGCCAACGGCATCGCGATTGATGGGACCGCCCGAGGGACCTAAGGTCTCGGGATCGGCTTTGGTCAGGTCGGGACTGATCTCTTGCCAGCTTTGGCCCTCGTCGGTCGTCTTGAGAATCTGATTGCCGCCGATATAGATGATGTCGCTGTCGTGCGGCGAAAAGACGATGGGGTAGGTCCAGGCGAAGCGATACTTGTCCGCCCCCGCGCCCAAGCCGGTGGACGAGCGGGGCCAGGTGGCGATCAGGCGGATCTGCTGCGTTTGGTGGTCGTAGCGCTGCAAGCTGTTGCCGCCGCCGGGCGAGCTGCCGATCGCGCCCACATATACGATGTTCGGATCATCGGGATGGACGGCGATATAGCCGCTCTCGCCGGAGCCGGTGATATCGCAATCGTCCCACATAATCGACGCATAGCGGCTGCGACTGGGCACGCGCAAGCTGGAATTGTCCTGCTGCGTGCCATACACATAGTAGGGATTGTTGCTGTCGACATCAAGGTGATAGAACTGCGCCGTCGGCTGGTTATAGATGCTGGAAAAGGTCAAGCCGCCATTGAGCGAGACGCAAGCGCCGCCGTCATTGCCGTGAATCATGATCTGATTGTTGTCGGGGTGAATCCACAGGTCGTGGTCATCGCCGTGCGGCGTGGTGATCTCGCTGAAATTATGCCCGCCATCGGTCGATTTCCAGAAGTTGAGGTTGTTGACGTAGATGGTATTGGCGTCCAGGGGATCGGCCGTCAGGTGCATGTAATACCAGGCGCGGGAGATCAGCCGGTTGTCCTTGCTGCCGACGACCCAGGTGTCGCCGTAGTCGTCGCTGCGGTAGACGCCGCCGTCGGGCTGGTTCTCGATGATCGCCCAGAGGCGCCCGCTTTGCGCCGGCGAGGCCGCCACGCCGATCTTGCCCAGCAAGCCTTCGGGCAGCCCCTTGTTGCGGCTGATGTTCTCCCAAGTGTCGCCGCCATCCAGCGAGCGCCAGAGACCGCTGTCCTCGCCGCCGGACGAGATCTGCCAGAAATTGCGGTAGGCTTCCCAGAAGGCGGCGTAGATGATACGCGGGTTGTTCTTGTCGATGCTCAAGTCGATGGCGCCGGCTTTGTCGCTGACATGCAGGACCTGTTCCCAGCTTTCGCCGCCGTCTTTGGAGCGGTAAACGCCGCGCTCGGCGTTTTTGCCAAAGGCATGGCCAAAAGCCGCCATGTAAACCCAGTCGGCATTCTGTGGGTGGCTGCGAATCTTGGCGATTTGGCGCGTCTCTTTCATGCCCAGGTGCTTCCAACTGCGTCCGGCGTCGGTCGATTTATAGAGGCCATCGCCGATGGAGACATCAATGCGGATGGTGGTTTCGCCTGTGCCGGCGTAGATGACATTGGGATCGGCCGGCGCCACTTCCAGCGCGCCGACGGAGGACGCTGTGAAATAGCCGTCGCTGATGTTCCGCCAGTATTGCCCGGCGTCAGTGGTCTTCCAGACGCCGCCGCAGACGCCGCCGAAGTAGAAAACGTTGCTGTCGCGCGGGTCGCCGGCCACGGCGACCACCCGTCCGCCGCGGAAGGGTCCGATGCAGCGGAATTCGGCGAGTCCGGCGTATTTGGATGAGGTCATGGGGATGTCCTTTGCTCAGGTGGGTGGGATTTAGTGGGCTATTTTAGCGCGTGGGAGTGGGATTATCCACAGGGGCGCAGAGGACGGGGAGATTAGTATGGCCAATGGGCCAACTAACTCATCGGATTATCTGAAAATCCTGAGGGTCGCTTAAATACCAATGTGATCCGATATATTGCATGACGCCAGTAACAGAGATTGTTTTCCAATCAATATGCGCTCTATGTGCTTGTTCGTAATCTCTCTTGCCCAAAGCTATTCTCATTTTGCGTGATTTATGTTTACCAGTTGCCACCCTAATAATTACGGCTCTTTCTTCCACATCATCACCACGAGGATCATCTTCAGAACTCAAAGCAGTCACCAGCCCCTCAATACTCGTTTGTATTGGTTCTATCTTTTTCAGTTGTTGGCTTGCAGTTTTTAAAAAGCCTAGATGTGAGCGATCAATTCGAATGTTGCAATGTTGTGTAACATCTTTCGATACTGGAATTTTTTTCGACCACGTAACATTAAACTCAATAGGTTCATTATGCCCTTCCGATACTTTGAGAAGCGCATAACACATGTTGGCATTAAATCCTGCAGCATACCCCTTGAGTAGCGGATCTAAATCACCTATCTGCACAGTTTCGGCAGTTGCTGCCAGTCCTCTCACAATCCTTTCCATGACCCGTCTTTCAAGCGGTGGAATTACTTCTATCTCTTGTTCTTCAAAAATCTGTAGTTGACGTAGCTGGCGAGTATTTTCTTGAAACTGCGTCTTCTCACCGACGGAGGATTCAACCCGATATCCGAAACTTCCGTTAGACGTATGGCCAAATCGAAAATGCTTTGCCATATCTTTGCCTTGCGTCGAATCTCGATAATGCGTCTTCTGATTCTTTTCAGAACACGCGGCATAAGCAACCAATTGCTTTAGGTTAGGAATCTGTTTAGCGGCTGATTCTATAGATATTGAAGTCCCTCCATTACTGTTAACCTCTCTTACTAACATTACATCACGGTTTACGCTTTGGATTTCCTGAATAATCAATTCTCGGGACTTGTCTGCTAAGGATGACAGTATTTCGATCGTATGCATTACATAAATAGGATATTCGGGGGACCCGTCTTTCTGTGGCAAGACAATCTCAAATAAATCGCCATTGACATCTTCATGTCCCACAAATACGCACCAACGGCTACTATCGTTTACAATACGCCAACCGTCGCCTTTTAGATAAGCCTTAATTTTTTCGAGGGAGATATTGTATTTGGTAGATGTCATGATTGCGGTCTCCGGGCGTTACTAGCGTCCCGCGATACCGAACCTAGCAAATAGTTAACCGCTTCCGGATCGAACACTTGTCCTCTTGGTATTCTAACTGTGATTGTACTCGATTTTTCTGTCGTTTCGCCAGAAATCTCCTTCCAATAACAGCAGTATCGCATACACATGGCATGTTCATCAACCACAAGCCATTCATTTTCATCTTCAGGTAGATGTAAGAGAATCAGTATTCCGCGCGCATCCTCCAACTCAACGAGCTTGTTATAAGCTTCTGCGTCCAGTGGGTACACTACTTCGTCGCCATCAATTTTGCAATTTTTGGACGCCTTTAACTGGCAAAGAACAATATTTCCTGTAGGAGCAAACTTACCTCGTTTGTTGATTTTCGGCGAAGTGATGTATACGTCGATTCCGCAATCCCAATCCGGCGTGGCAAAGTTGGCACCTGCTTCGGCCAAGACCGCGCGGAAATATGCGTTCTGCAGCTTTTCATTCTTTGTGCTGGAAGGCAAGCTCATTTAAGACTTTCCTGAGAAGTTGCGAATTCAAGTTGTGCTCAATTATCCTAGAGTAGAGTCTAGCATATCATTAAAGGATTCCAATATTGGACAGACCTCACCGCGCCGCTGCGCTAAATCACAGCCCAATCAGCACCTGACACTCATCACTCTCGAAATTATCCCGCACCCAGTCGGCTCGCTCGCGCGCATGCTCCCGCGCCAGTTGCGCCATGCCTTCGTCCTTCATCCAGTTGACCTTCTTGTTCTCCCGCAGTAAGCCGCGCAAAGTCAGATATTGCCCTTTTCGCCCATTGCAGGGGCGGCAAAGCAGGATGCGGTTGCGGATGTGATTCTCGCCGCCGTCCGCCCGCGGCGTGATATGATCCAATTCCATAAATTCACGTTCCAGTTCGCGGCCGCAGCCAGCGCAGATGACATTGCCGTTGCTGCGCTGCGCGTTTTCTAATATCTTCACCATCTGACGATGACTCAGCTTCTCCCATGCTTGCATCGCTCGCGGTGTTTTCAGCTTGAAGCTGGGCGCGGCCAATTCGTTATCGTCGCTGCGGCGCGGCGGCTTGGTCTCGTAGTGGATTTGCGGCAGGGAAACATGATGCTTCTCGTCGGAGCGCAGGATTGTGTCTCGAGTAAAGCGCTCTTTCACGACATCCAGCGCGCCGTCCCAGATATCCATGCCAACCCACTGACGTTTGAGGCGCTCGGCGGCGATGGGCGTGGTCGCGCAGCCGCAGAAGGGGTCGAGGACGATGTCGCCTTCATTGCTGCTGGCGCGGATGATGCGCTCATAAAGCGCCAGGGGTTTTTGCGTCGGATAGCCGGTGCGTTCTCGATGTCTGCCAGTCAAGGCTTTGATATCCGACCACAGATTAGAGGCTTGTCTACCTTTTGATTCACTCAAGTAGACTTTTCGCTCGGGAATACCTGCGCCATCACGCGCTTGTCGAATACGTCCTTCCGCCTCAAGCTCTCTCATCCGCTCTTCAGGATAACGCCAAACGCGGGTAAACCCTCGAAACTCGTATCTGTATCCGCCTCCAGATAAGCCTCCGGTATGCAGAGGAGCTGTTCTGTATCGACCTCTTTCATCTTTGTGACGATAACTTCTTTTTACGTACTCCTCATCCAGCGGCGCCCAGGCGCCGTTCCAAACTCCTTTGCCATCCTTGGCGTAAAACAAAAGCATATCGTAGACGCGCCCAAACTTTTTTGAATCATTGTGCGAGCCGTAGCGTCGCCATACGATTTGCCCGCGTAGGTTTTCCTGACCAAAAATGGCGTCTAGCAAAACTTTCAAATAAGCGGACGCGGTGTCGTCCGTATGCAGGTATAAGCTGCCGTCTTGCCTGAGGATGCGATGCATCTCCATCAAGCGCACGCCCAGCCAGCACAGAAAGGCCGCCATATCATCGCCATAAGCCGCGCGAGCCACCTCTATGACCCGCCATACCGCGGGCCAGTCGTCCTTGATACTGTCCGTCCATTCTTCATGCACATCGTCATGCCAGCGCCAGCGATCTTTGAAGCGCGCGCCGGCCGCCAGGCTGTTGGGCGTGGCGTGGAAGTCGCGGTTTTTGTTGAAGGGCGGGTCGGTGGCGATGAGATGCGCCGTCTCGCTGTTCATGCCGCGCAGGAAGTCGAGGTTGTCGCCATGATAGAGCGTGCGGTTCTTGAAGTTGGGCTGCGCCAAGGTGGATTGCCTCCTTACAATTGCGCTTTCAGTGTAACGGACGATAGCTGCTATTGGCAATTGTCCCTCGCGCAGCGCGCGCATCAGGGCGACTCCGCGCGTTGCCCCGCCATTTTCTTCGCGCCCTTCGCGTCCTTGTGTTTAGAAGCTCTCGGCGCCTCTGTAGCAAATCAAATGCCCTGCCCACTTGACATCCCCAGCCAAATTTTCTAACCTCAGCCACACGATAACCCGAGGACAAGCCCATGGCACAGGTCAAATTTACACCCAACCTCAAACGCTTCTTCCCCGACCTGAGCGAGCTCGAGGTCGAAGCCGCCACCGTCGCCGAAGCTGTTGCCGCCGTCGACCAGCGCTGGCGCGGGCTGGGCGATTACATCATCGACGAACAAGGCGCGCTGCGCAAGCACGTCAATATCTTCATCGGCGACGAGTTGCTCCGCGACAAGCGAAGGCTCTCCGACAAAATATCCGCCGATACCCGCATTTACATCATGCAAGCGCTTTCCGGAGGATAAACCGTGGGCAAGAAACTCTTGGTCGGCACGCGCAAGGGGCTGCTCATCATGAGCCGGGCTGGCGGGAACAATCCCGAATGGACAGTCGAATCAGCCCATTTTGAAGCGATCCCGGTGGTCTATGCCATGCGCGACCCGCGGGATGACACGCTCTGGGTTTCGCTTGATCACGGGCATTGGGGCGGCAAGCTGCATCGTTCGCGTGATGGCGGCGCCACCTGGCAAGAAGTCGCAGCGCCCAAATACCCCGAAGGCGATACCGTGCCGCCCGATTTCAGCGCGCCCGCGGCCACCAGCTATATTTGGCTGATCGAGCCCGGTGGCGCGGACGAGCCGAAGCGCCTTTACGTCGGCACCGAGCCGGGCGGGCTCTTCGTCAGCGATGACGGCGGCGATTCTTTTCAGTTGATGGAGACGCTCTGGTATCACCCAACAAACAAGCACTGGTTCGGCGCTGGGCGCGATCATCCCGGCTGCTGTTCCATCGTGGTCGATCCCCGCGACAGCCGCCATTTGATCGCGGGCATCAGTGTCGGCGGCGTTTATGTCAGCCATGACGCTGGCGAGACCTGGCAGGCGCGCAATCGCGGCCTCTTCGCCGACTACCTGCCCGACCCGCATCACGACTACGGCCACGACCCGCATATCATCCTTGCCAGTCCATCGAACCCCGATGTGCTCTGGCAGCAGAACCATTGCGGCATTTACCGCAGCGAAAATGGTGGACTGCAATGGCAGGATATCTCGGAAAATGACGGTCCCGCCGGCTTTGGTTTCGCGCTGGCGCTGGACGCGGCGGACGAAGGTGTGGCTTGGGTGGCGCCGGCCGTCAGCGCCGAGTACCGCGTGCCGGTGGATCGCGCCATTCGCATCTGTCGCACGGAAGACGGCGGGCGGACTTGGCAGGACCTGCGCGCGGGCTTGCCACAGGAAAATGCCTACGATCTCATCTTTCGCCACGCGCTGGACAATAGCGGCGACAGCCTGGCTTTTGGCACGACGGCGGGCAATTTCTATGTTTCCGATGACCGCGGCGACAACTGGCGCTGCATCGCGCACAATCTGGCGGTGGTTTACTCGGTCCGCTTCATGTAAGTTGCTTAGCCGCTGCCTAGTTAGTAGGGAACGTCACGGTAACGCTGCCCGCCGCGATCTTATTCCCATCCGCGTCGAAGGCGTCCAAGAAGATCGCGACTGTTTCGCCTGGCGCTCTGACTAGCTCCAAAGCGTCCAAATCCGCCGGGGATTTCAGGAAAAGCATTGGGTGGCCGCCCGTCTGATAAAATTGATATTCCGCGGCGCCCGGCGTCGGGCTGAAGTCAAAGACAAAGGCTTTGTTACCTGGCTTGAGGCGGGAATCAATCAAAGTAGCCCGAATGTCAATCGACAGGATGGGAGCGGGCGGAATATTTTTCTTTGTCTTGACGGTGAGTTTCCCCGAATATTTGCTCAGCGCGAAACTATCTTTTTCGATGTAGCGGATTCGGATCGTGTATTTCTTTTTGGAGCGCAATCCCGTGAAGATATGCGAGCTGCGATTCAGAGCGTCCGACCAGCCCTCCCCTTTCAGAAAAACCAGATAAAAGAGCGCGTTGGGCGCATCGTCCCAGGCGATGGTAATGCTGTCGTGCGTGACTTGCGTAGCGGTGGGCTTCGCCGGGCGGGGTGGACGTTGGGCTTGCGCCAGCGAGACGCTGAGAACTATGGTCATAATAATAATTAAACAGCGAAAAAGGTCGCTTCTTTGAAATCCTCTGTCAAGCATCATTGGTCTCCTGTACGCTATTACAATTTCAGCAAGCATATCAGGTTGTGTGAAATGTTCATAGTCCTGGAGAAATAAGCGACAGCTTGCGTTCGAAGTTTTTTGCGGAAATCTTTATCCATAGATGAAACAAAGGTTTTCTCGTTTCCATTTCGTGAGGAATTATCCCGACATGTCACGCTCTTTATGTGTACAATGAGCAAAATAAGCGAATCGGGAGCTACTAAATGACCGAACAAACTGATCTTTTGTTGCGTAAAATCCAAGGCTGTTTATACGGCGGCGCGATTGGCGACGCCATGGGCGCGCCGGCCGAATGGCGCATGCCTGAGGAAATTCAGGCGCGCTACGGTTACATCACCGACTTGGTTGAAGCCTGGGACGAAGCGAATGTCCGCGGCCGCGGCAATGGGCGCTACACCGATGACACCCACATGGTGCAGTTGCTTTGCGAGTGCTATATCGAGCGCGGCGACCACCTGGACGCGCATGAATTCTTCCGCCGCATAGTGCCGAAGATGGCGCTGGAGAAGCGCTGGATCCCGGAGTACGAGCGCGAGATGCCCTTGGTCGAACGACTCTTTTACCCGGAGAAGTGGCTCTACAATCGCTGGCTGGCAAACGCCGACCCGCGCAACGCCGGCGCCGGCAATATGGTCAACTGCGGCGCCGCCATGTACGCCGCGCCCATCGGCATCGTCAACGCTTGCGATCCCGCGCGAGCTTACGCGGAAGCGGTCGATGCGCTCAGCGCGCATCAGGTCAGCTTTGGCTTGGAAGCGGCCGCTGTCCAGGCGGCTTGCGTGGCCGAAGCTTTCAAGCCGGGCGCTTCCGTCAACTCCATCATTGACGCGGCGCTGTCGGTTGCCAAGGACGGCACTGCCGATTGCATCGCCGCCATCGCGGAGCGCGCCAGAGAGCTGAGTGACTGGCGCGAAGCCATCGCGCCCCTGCGCGATGTCATGCGCGAATACGACACCTCGCCCGATGACGCCAAGTCCAATCGCGGCAACGGCACGGACGACTGGACGCCCAGCCGCTCGCACAGCATCGAAGAAGTGCCGGTCGCGCTAGGCTTCTTGGTGGTCACCGGCGGCGATTTTGAAGGCACGATCATGGGCGGGACCAATTACGGCCGCGATAACGACTCCATCGCGGGCATGGGCGGGGCGATCGCCGGCGCGCTGCGCGGCATCGACGCCCTGCGCCCCGAGTGGGTGGAGCAGATTAATACGGCCAATCGCATTGATCTGATGCCTCTCGCAGCGGACATGGCGAATCTCACGCGCGAGCTGCAAGCTCGGCAGCTGGCGGCGGCGCGGAGTCGGCAGGCTGCGTTTGATGCGCTGGGGGGTGAGGCTGGCGGCTGACCCTCAATCTGAATAATCGACTCCAAGTGTTCTGTTGTTGTCTCCTGGCGACAGGTGGGCGCGCTGGTGTGTGCGCTGTATGGGTTGAGATGTCAAATCTTGATTATTCTTTGCTGGTTCAATGTATAATGAGGCAGTAAATCTTTTTTGATCGTTGTTCGGGGATTATTGTGGCTTCCGTAGTTGACGTATTCTGTGGTGCGGGCGGACTGACGCATGGATTCGTGCGGCAAGGGTTTAATGTTGTTGCTGGTATTGACAACGACATTGCCTGCAAATATCCCTACGAGTACAACAACGATACTAAGTTCATCTGCAAATCAGTCTGTGACATTGAGCCAGATGAGATTAATGCGCTCTTTCTTCCGAATCAACCGAAAATCTTAGTCGGTTGCGCGCCTTGTCAGCCTTTCTCAAATTACACGCACAAACATGAATATGAGGACAAATGGAACTTGGTGATTAAGTTCGCCGAGTTAATACTCGAAATCAAGCCAGACGTATTTTCGATGGAAAACGTCCCCTCGTTAGTGACTTACAAGAATGGCAAGGTCTTCGACGAGTTTATCGAAATGCTCAAGCCCCATTACCAGGACGATATATGGTGGCAAATTGTTCACGCGCCCAATTACGGCGTGCCACAGATTCGCAGAAGACTGGTAGTTTTGGGTTCACTGCTTGGGCCGATAGAGTTATTGGAAAAGACCCGCGAACCGAGCGAATACGCAACAGTTGATGAGGTTATCGGTAGTCAGTCGCCGATAGAAGCTGGCGAAGTCTGTGAACATGACCCGCTGCACAGGTCGCAAGGCCTTTCGCAACTCAACTTGGAACGCATCCGGCAGTCTATACCAGGCGGGACTTGGCGCGATTGGGACGAAGAATTGCTTGCGCCGTGCCACAGAAAAGTCTCTGGCAGCACCTATTCCTCAGTTTACGGTCGCATGAGAGGCGACAGGCCCTCGCCGACCATAACGACGCAGGCATGCAGTTTTGGCACTGGCCGGTTTGGGCACCCCAGTCAAGATAGAGCATTGTCGCTTCGTGAGATGGCGCTGCTACAGACATTTCCTGATGACTACGAGTTTCTTGACTTTGAGAAGTCAGTTTGCTCATTTAAGCAAATCGGCAAGCTGATAGGTAACGCCGTGCCAGTTCTCTTGGCAGAGCGCATTGCTGAAAGTATTGAGAGGCATTTGGAAGAGTATGGATACTCAAAGTAACGAACAGAAATACAAGATGACAATAGGATTAAGTGTCCTTGAACATCTTGGCGTCGGTCTATACAGCAATGTTCCCGCAGTTCTATCGGAAGCTGTAGCCAATGCTTGGGATGCGGATGCCGAGAATGTGCGCATAAACATATATTCCGACAGGCGCGAGATAACAATATGCGATGATGGCCACGGCATGACTTTGGTGGACATCAACGACAAGTACCTGAAAGTAGGCTACAAAAAACGTGAGCGTGAGCCAGATTTTGGCAGAACGCCAAAATACAATCGACCTCCGATGGGTAGAAAGGGCATCGGCAAGCTGTCGCTATTCTCCATAGCCGATATCATTGAGATTCATACGGTGAAGGATGGCGAGAAGAACGCCTTGCGCATGAACAGCGCGGATATTAGATCCAATATAGAGAGCGGAGACAACGACGAATACAATCCAGAACCACTGGCAAGTGACGTCGTTACAATATCGCAAGGTACACAGATTAAGTTGAGTGGCCTTAAGAAACGTATTGACCGAGCTGATGAACATTTGCGAAAACGGCTCGCCCGGCGTTTTAGCATCATAGGCGATGACAACTTCAATATTGCGATTGACGGCAATACGATTGATGCGAAAGACCGAGATTACTTCGCAAACATTGAGTATCTCTGGTACTTCGGCCAGGAAAGTGAACGCTTTGTAACACTATGCAAAAACATAACGGGTGAGGCAGTTTGCACTAGCCCTGAACTAAATGTTGATTATGGGTACCGTGTATCGGGTTGGATTGGAACTGTAAGAGAGACGAAGCAGGTTAATGAAGAGACAAATACCATTGTCGTTTTCGCCAAGGGGAAGCTTGTACATCAAGACATACTGGGCAGCATGCAGGAAGGCGGCATTTGGACGAAATATGTTATTGGTGAAATTGATGCCGACTTCATTGATGATAACGAGAAAGACGACATGATTACTAGTTCTCGTCAGAGTGTAAATGAAGACGATCCGAGATACGAAGCACTGAGAGACTTTCTGAAGAAAGGCGTAATCAGGGAAATAGCTACCAACTGGCTGAAGTGGCGACGCGAAGAAGGTGAAAGAAAAGCTCTAAGAGATCGACCGAATGTCAAGCGCTGGTACGACCGTTTGCAAGGAGATCAAAGAGACCAAGCCAAGAAACTGTTGGGAAAAGTTGAAGCGCTTGAAGGAGTGAACGAAGCGGACAAATTAGAATTGTACAAGGCATCCATGCTCGCATTTGAGAGACTATCAATCACCCAACAGCTTAGTATTCTGAGCAATTTAGAAACAGAAAAAGAGTTTGAACTAATATCAAAAGTATTTGGCAATATAACGGAGTTGGCAAGTTTACACTATTATAACATTGCGAAAGTACGTATTGAAATAATCAAGAAGTTCAAGGAGCTAGTTGACAAGAACAAGAAAGAGAAAATAATACAGGAACACATCTTTAAGGCACTATGGTTGCTGGACCCATCCTGGGAACGTGCAGCTACTAACAGCAGGATGGAAGAGACTGTCACAAAGGAATTTGAGAAAATGGAAGGCATACTGTCCGAAGATGAAAAGAGAGCGCGTATTGATATTCGTTATCAGACTGTTTCAGGTAAGCATGTAATCATTGAATTAAAGCGCTACGGTAGCTCAATTGATGTTCATACTCTTTCAAAACAGATCAGTAAATACAAGAACACAGTAGAAAAGTGTGTAGAGAACAAATTCCCTGAGCACAAACGCATGCCGATTGAGATCATCTGTATCACGGGTAAACGCCCCTCACTGAGTCTTCCTTCGCAAACGGTGGTTGAGCATTTGAGAGCTTACAATGCAAGGTACATGACCTATGACGACCTCATTGAAAATGCGCTCAACAGCTATCAGGATTACCTGAAAGCCGAGACACGAATTTCTGAGTTGGAGAAAATATTCGAAAGCATCGACGAAGACTTTGATACCTCCCCCTAACCCCCTTTGTGGTTAGGAAAAACATGAACCCAACCCCCAGCCGCAGCCAGACCTTCTTCAACGAAGACGGCGTCGCCGGCCTCACCCACCGCGCCTTCACGGCCGCCATGGGCTACGACAGCGCCGATATGGCGCGCCCACTGATCGGCATCGGCAATACCTGGAGCGAGCTCAACAACTGCAACAACTGCCTGCGCGCCCTGGCCGAAGCGGTCAAACGCGGCGTGCTGCAGGCCGGCGGGCTGCCGCTGGAATTCCCCACCATCTCCCTGGGCGAAATCTACCTCAGCCCGACCTCAATGCTCTATCGCAACCTGGCGGCAATGGACACCGAAGAGATGATCCGCGGCAACCCGCTGGATGGCGTGGTGCTGCTGACCAATTGCGACAAGACCACGCCGGCCGCGCTCATGGGCGCCGCCAGCGCCGATATCCCGACCATCATGCTCAGCGGCGGACCCATGCTAAACGGGCATTACCAGGGCGAGATCCTGGGCGCTTGCACCGACTGCCGCCGTTACACCGCCGAGTATCAGGCGGGGGCGATCACGGCGGAGACCTATAAGGCGATCGAAGAAAATCTGGTGCGCAGCGCCGGTCACTGCATGGTCATGGGTACTGCTTCGACCATGAATTCGCTGATGGAAGCGCTGGGCATGGCGCTGCCGGGCAATGGCGCCATCCCCGCCGCCGATTCGCGCCGGACCCGCCTGGCGCAGGCCGCTGGCAGACAGATCGTCGAACTGGTGAAAAAAGACATCCGCCCCTCGCGGATTCTGACCGCGGACGCCTTTGACAACGCCATCACCCTGCTGCACGCGCTGGGCGGCAGCACCAACGCCGTTGTGCATCTGCCCGCCATCGCCGGGCGCGCCGGCGTCGATTTGCCGTTGGCGCGCTTTGATGAACTGAGCCGCAGGACGCCGCTGATCGCTAATATGCGCCCGACCGGTCAATATCAGATGGAAGACCTCTTCTACGCCGGCGGGATTCCCGCCACGCTTAAGGCTTTGCTGCCGCTGCTCAACGGTGACGCGCTGACCGTGACTGGCAAAACACTGGCGGAAAATGTGGCGTCGGCGGAAATCAGCAATCCCGATATCATCCGCTCGCTGGACGCTCCCTTGCAAGCGGAAGGCGGCTTGAGCATCCTGCGCGGCAATCTGGCGCCCGATGGCGCGGTCATCAAACATGCCGCCGCCAGTCCGGAATTGCTGAGGCACAGCGGTCCTGCGCTCGTTTTCAAAGACCTGGCGGATCTCAAAGCGCGGGTGCACGATCCCGCGCTTGATGTGACAAAAGATCATGTCCTGGTCTTGCAGAACGCCGGCCCCATCGGCGGGCCGGGCATGCCCGAAGTCGGCAATCTGCCCATCCCGCAGAAGCTGTTGAAACAGGGCATCCGCGATATGCTGCGCATCTCCGACGCCCGCATGAGCGGCACCTCCTACGGCGCCATCGTCTTGCACGTCGCGCCGGAAAGCGCGCTCGGCGGCCCGCTGGCGCTGGTCGAAGATGGGGATGTCATCGAGCTGGACGTGCCGGAGGGCAGCTTGTGTTTGCGCGTCAGCGATGACGAGCTTGCGCGCCGCCGAGCGAAGTGGGTTGCGCCGCAGCCGGCCTTCGGGCGTGGCTACGGGCAGATGTACCTGCGCCATGTCACTCAAGCGCCGCTGGGCTGTGATTTTGATTTCTTGCGTGGGAAGGATCCGGTGGCTGCAGCGGAGCAGCCGAAGTTTTGATGCATTACAGTCGGAAGTTGCTGTATTTTCCGATAATCTTCCAGTCGACATATTTTATGGGATCTGGCGTCAGGTCAAAACTTTCCCACATCCCTTCCGGTCGATTGCGAAGCGTGTCCTTCTTATCATTCTCCAAGGCGTGCCACCATGTCGGGCGCAAATAGTAGTTGGTTGATAGACGAAACACGAGTTTCACGATTGCATCGGAGATCTTCAGCTTGTGCAGCGAGTTGAGCGATCGAACCAGGTTTGCGCTTGCTGTACTTTGGCCGTGCCAAGCAAAAACTGCTACGCCATTATTACTGTCGTACGGTAAGATTGAGAGCGTGATTATGTCTAGATGTTCCGGAGTTCTTCGTAACCGATACCCACGGAAGTCAAGATTTGCGATAATAGCCCCACTACAAAGTATGTCGGGCACTTCTGCAAACTTTACTGCATAGTAGTTCATGTCCTTATAGTCTTCATGCAGGTAAGCACTGGCCATTCGGTCAAACAAAGGTTCTGCCAATGACAAGAGTTTAGATATCTCGCTGGGTAGACTTGTGTGTAAACGTCTTTCTTCCGAAGTTATTAGATGTGAAGGCACGTACTTTAGCAGATCGGCTGATCTATACGCTCGCTTTGAGTAGATCTCCATGCTTAGTGCGCGATACGCCAGTAGTAAAGCGTGATGCCCATTGATTTTGAGTGAGTTATTACCTTCTATAGACAGAAACAGTTCGGTATCGTGACTATTGCAGAATCCTGGAAAAGTTGATGCTTCTTTTACTCCCTTGAGGGCCATGATATGACGAACATTGAATTCATCTGCTTCAATTGCAAACACATGTTGGTTTTCAGCTATTTGTCTCAACAGCTTTTCTTGAACCGTATGCGCGCTGATAGGATTACCTGAGCAGTTATTGGGCGCTTCCGGGTGGAGGCAGGTCCCCGTCTCAAGGGCTTCCAATTTTGCTTTGCGCATCGCGGCGATTTTAGTCTTATGTTCTGCATCAGTTAACATTTCGGTATTACTCCACAAGCTATTTGATCCAACTGCAAAACGTATCAATGAAACCGTCCATACCTGAACGTCCGCAACATCTCCGGCCGTTCCCCGCTGAGCGCCCAGCGCGCCATCAACCTCGCCACCGTCGGCGCGCTTCAAACCAGTTTCTCTGTGCCCTCTTTGCCTTTGTGGTGAAAGCCTTAAGTACCCAGCTCCCCATCAGCCAAACCCGCCGGCAACGCCAACGGCTGCTTCAGCGAACTCTCGATCTCAAGTCGCTCGCCCCGCGCCGCCGCTTCTTCCAGCGACAGCATGACATCCAAGACGTGGAATGCCAGGTCGCCGCTGGCTCGGTGCGGACGTCCCGACTGGATCGCATAAGCCATATCGGCCACGCCAGCGCCGCGCCCGATATTGGTGGTATGCGTCAGCGGCGCATCGCCCCATTCGCGCTTTCCGCCGGGCATGATCCGCAGCTCGCCGTCGAATCGGTTGGGGTCGGGAACGCTCAGCGAGCCCTTTTCGCCATGGATCTCGATTTGGGGCAGGTGATGCCCCCAGATGTCGAAGCTGGTGATCAGCGTGGCGATGGCGCCGCTCTCAAATTCGAGCGTGCCAGCGACATGCGTGTTGACCTCGACCGGGAGCGTTTGTCCCATCAGCGCTTCGCTGGTGGCGATGCGCTCCGGGAAGGTGATGCGCGTCGCGCCAGTGACGCGCGCCACGGGTCCCATCAGGTGTACCAAGGCGGTCAGATAATAGGGACCCATATCAAAGAGCGGACCGCCGCCCTTGAGATAGAAGATGCCCGCGTTCGGATGCCAAGCCTCGGGTCCGTGCGCCATGAAGAAGGCGGTCGCGGCAATCGGAGGGCCGATCCTGCCGTCGTCAATCACTTTTCGGGCGCTTTGCAAGCCGCCGCCCAGGAAAGTATCCGGCGCGCAGCCAACGCGCAGGTTCTTCTCGGCCGCCGCTTTGATGATCGCCGCACCGTCAGCGCGGTTGAGCGCCAGCGGCTTTTCGCTGTAGGCCTGTTTGCCCGCCTCGAGGATTTGCAGCGAGACCTCGGCATGCGCGGCCGGGATGGTCAAATTGACGACGATGTCGATGTCATCGCGCGACAGCAAATCGTCTACGCTGTAAGCAGCCAGCCCATGTTCGGCGGCGAATGCCTCCGCGCGGTCGACTAGCATATCGGCGCAAGCGCTTATCTTGATGACCTCAAAAGGCTCGCAGCCACGGATATAAGCTGGCGCGATATTACCAGTTCCGATGATTCCAACGTTTAATGTCTGCATAGGATGTCCTTTTGCAAGGCATAAATGAATATCGTGTCCGGGCTGGGAAACAGCGTTACATGTCCAGAACGCCGTCGGGCAAACCTGCGGGCAGCGGCAGCGGCTGATCAAGCGCGCTGCTTATCTCGATGTGCCGGCCCTGCTCTGACGATTCTTCCAGCGCGCACATGATGTCCAGCACATGCAAAGCGAGATCGCCACTGGCGCGGTGCGGACGATCCGAGAGTATGGCGTAAGCCATATCCGCCACGCCAGCGCCGCGCCCGATATTGGCCGTATGCGTCAGTGGCGCATCGCGCCATTCACGCTTTCCGCCGGGCATGATGCGCAGCTCGCCATCGAATCGGTTGGGGTCGGGAACGCTCAGCGAACCCTTCTCGCCGTGGATCTCGATCGGGGGCAGACTATTTCCCCAGACGTCAAAACTCATGATCACAGAGGCGATGGCGCCGCTCTCAAATTCGAGCGTGCCGGCGACATGGGTGTTGACCTCGACCGGCAATATCTGTCCCATTAGCGCTTCGCTGGTGGCGACGCGCTCGGGGAAGGTCATCCGCGCCAGCCCGGCCACGCGCGCCACTGGACCCATCAAATTGACCAGCGCCGTCAGGTAATACGGTCCCATATCGAAGAGCGGTCCGCCGCCCTTGAGATAATAGAAACCCGCGTTGGGATGCCAGGACTCGTGCCCGTGCGACATCCAGGTAGCGGTCGCGGCGACTGGCGCGCCGATGCGGCCGTCGTCGATCGCTTTGCGCGCTGTCTGCCCGCCGCCGCCGAGAAAGGTATCGGGCGCGCAGCCTATGCGCAGGTTCTTCTCGGCCGCGGCTTTGACGATCGCCGCGCCGTCAGCGCGGTTGAGCGCCAGCGGCTTTTCGCTGTAGGCGTGTTTGCCCGCCTCGAGGATTTGCAGCGAGACATCGGCATGCGCGGCCGGGATGGTCAAATTGACGACGATGTCAATGTCATCGCGCGATAGCAAATCGTCTACGCTGTAAGCAGCCAGCCCGTGTTCGGCGGCGAATGCCCCCGCGCGGTCGACCAGAATGTCGGCGCAAGCCACGATATTGATGACCTCAAAAGGCTCGCAGCCGCGCATGTAGGCCGGCGCGATATTGCCTGTGCCTATGATTCCAACTTTCAGTATCTCCACAGTATCTCCTACTCAGGCGTGGAAAGATTGCAAAAATTCCACGCAAAGACTTCTGAGTATTTCCAGGTTTTGAGCGACTGTCGGTCTGTGTCTACGCGACCCACAGGACGCTGTTGAAATTCTACCCCATCCCCCGACCCCTTCCCGAAGCATCAGGGAAGGGGAGTCTTATGACCTGTATTAAGCCGTTAAGCCCCTCCCTCTTTATGGGGGAGGGGTTTGGGGTGGGGGTAAATCAAGTATTTCAACAGAGTCCACAGAGTCGCCCCTACGATGCGACTTCTTGGTGTATTGCATGACTAACTTGGGTCTGCTTGTGTGATAGCTTACTGCATAAACGCCGGTATGTTGCCGCGGACCATGGGCGGGTTGGAAACGGGCTTCGCCCAATTGATGGCGTTGGCGATGACCTTGCGAATATCGTCGCGATAGAACATGGGATAGCTCTCGTGACCGGGGCGGAAGTAGAAGATCTTGCCCTGCCCGCGCTGATAACAACAGCCGCTGCGGAAGACCTCGCCGCCTTCGAACCAACTGATAAAGACCAGATTGTCGGGGGCCGGGATGTCGAAGTGTTCGCCGTACATTTCCGCTTCAGGGATTTCGATGTATTCGGGCAAGCCGTCGCAGATCGGGTGCGAAGGATCGACCACCCATATCCGCTCTTTTTCGTCGGCTTCGCGCCACTTGAGCATGCAGCCGGTGCCCATCAGACGGCGGAAAATCTTCGACAGGTGCCCGGAATGCAGCACGATCAAGCCCATGCCATGCAGCACGCGTTCTTGTACGCGGTCGACGATGTCGTCGGAGACCTCTTCATGCGCCGTATGGCCCCACCAGGTCAGCACATCGGTATTGTCCAGCACATCTTGGGTCAAGCCATGTTCCGGCTCATCGAGCGTCGCGGTTCGCAACTTGAAGCCATAAGGTTCCAACCCTGCTTTCAGCGCGTTGTGCATGCCATCGGGATACACTTTGGCGATCTCTTCGCTGCGCCTTTCGTGGCGGTATTCGCTCCAGACTGTTACGCGGATGGGGTTCATGGCGTCCTCTCGCAGACTGTATTTATCAACAGCCTCGAATTATGCCCCGCAGGCGCGCAATTTACAATTGAAATATCAGGTCGTGGCCCGATTAATCCTACTGCAAAAGTTGATCAACAATGGTGGTGAAATTACACAACTTGCTGTTGGTAATGGTGCCTTGATGGTATTTATAAATTAGGTGTTGTGGTTTCTGGTGCTTATCCTTTGCCGGGGCAACTCCAAGGGAGCGTTCAAGGTCAGGTTTGAGGGACTTAATTTCGTGGGTGTGGGCATTACTGCTGTTGGCTATGAGCTTGCCGAGCTCCTGAGGCAAGGGTTTCGAGATGTCATCCTCGTCATACATAACGGAATGCTTGATTCCCAACTCGCCCAATAAGTTCATGAAGCGATGTATGTTGTACTTTCCAAAGCAGTCCAAGACAAACAGTCCGCCCTTTGGAACCGGTATTTTCTGGTTTGACAATAGGTAATTGATAAATACTACCTCGGTTGGCCCTTCAACTAGTAAGACGTGTTCAGCGAAGAAGAGCCCGCATCTTAAGGGATTAAGCCAAAGAAAGTACTTGATAGCTTCCATTTCCAGCGTTTTGCTTTCTTCGCTAGCTTTTATGTCTGGCAAGTCGTTAATCTCTTGATTTGACTCAAAGATATCATTGATAGCTGTCGCGGAAAGCTGCCACGCACGAGTCTTGCCAGCCAGTCTTTGAAGACGAACTATAGACGAGAGATTCTCAGTGTTGTTGGAGACAAAATGAGGAGAATGCGTGGATGCGAGCATCTGGGTTCCTTCGTACTCGCTTAGTCTTTGAAGGCTCCAGCTTAACGTATCTTGTTGAGGAGGATGCAAGAATGCTTCGGGCTCTTCAAACAGAATCAGTGTCAGATTTGGCTTGAACTCTTTCTTGCCAGAAGGCTGACTCGGAAGATTGTATTCAGAAGCTAAAGTAAGCAACGTATATATCAAGTGGCGTTGAAATCCCTGACCATAGCTTTTTGCCGGGAGCGAATCGTCTACTTGAGAATCGCGAAACCCGAATCGAACCAGGTTTTTGACAATTTCTGCTCCTGAATATGGATCAAAGTTGATCTGAAATTCTGTATCCCAATCGGCTAGTCTGGCGTTCACTTGGTCTTGCAGCCCCTTCAGAGAGAGGTTTTCGACGGTTTCCTCCTCTTGAAACGCTGCAATGTTTTCTTTGAAATCTTGAACCATCTTCTCAAAAACGGGGCTGGATGCGGCAAGCTTGCTAACAATCTCATTCATGATTTCGCGGAGTGTAGATGGTCCGCTTGTTTTCATGTGTTCGTCAACAGTGCTGACGGCCGGAATATGAATAACGGTGCCCAACTTTCCTTGCTGAACGTTCTTGGCTCCGTAAAAATGCTCATTTGCAAGTTCACCGTTTACTGTATAAGCAAATATCCCTTTCTTCTTGCCAGAAAGCAGTTTCCGCACCTTTAGACGGTTGTCGCCAATTCTATAATCGTCCTTCAGGGAGTCGTACTCCTCATTCGTAAGCACATACTCAATTTCTATCCAACAGTCTTCGTCAGTCGAACCAGATTTCGACGTATCAGTCTTCGCGTCGAATTTCGGCTTGTCGTAGAATGATCGAAGCGCATCTATGGCATTGCTCTTGCCCGAATTGTTTGCACCTACCAGTAGTGTGTAGTCTTTGAAGTCAAATTTAACATCAACCAGTGAGCGGAAATTGCGGACTCTTACTGTAGTGATTTGCATAACATCTCCGTGAGCATGTACCAAAATGATATACTATTACACAATCCGTATCGGAATCAATGCTTGCTATGCGGGCAACATTGAAGGTGTAATTGCACTAGACTGATTGACGAGGATACTCTTCCCCGTCTACTCGCTCGTGTTACGACAACCGCGCCTGAATGCCCGCCATCGCCTCCAGCGCTTTGATGATGCTGTGGTTGCCATCGCCGCCCAGCCCCTGCGCCTGCAAGGTCCGATACAGGTTGAAACAAAGGGCGGTGGCGATGACCGGCACGCCCATCTTGTCGGCCGCGCCCAGCACCAGCCGCAGGTCTTTCTGCTGCAAATCAATCGAGAAGCCCGGCTCCCAATAATCGCTGATGACTTGGGGACCGCGGTTGGCCAGCATCCAACTGCCGGCCGCGCCGCCCGTCACCGCAGCCAGCATCTTCTCCAAGTTGACGCCGCCGGCTTGGGCAAAGAGCAGCGCCTCGCTGGCCGCCAGCATATTGACCACGCAGAGGATCTGGTTCGAGAGCTTGACCGTCTGCCCGGCGCCTTGTTCGCCGACATGGGTGATGGTGCTGCCCATGGCTTCAAAGCAGGGGTTGGCACGGGCGACATCCGCTTCGCCGCCGCCGATCATGATGCTGAGCGTGCCATTGGCAGCGCCTTCGCTGCCGCCGCTGATGGGCGCGTCCAGCATGGCGACCCCTTTGGCGTTGAGCTGCTCGGCGATTGCCACCGTGTTGACCGGGTTGATGGTGCTCATATCGATGACCAGGTCGCCGGCCGCAGCGCCGTGGATGACCCCGTCCTCGCCCAGGACGACCGCTTCCACATCGGGACTGTCGCTGACGCAGATGATGATGATGGCGCTATTTTCGGCGACGGCTTTAGGCGAGCCGGCGGCGGACGCGCCGCGCGCGACGAAGGGCGCCATGCGGCTCGCGGTGCGGTTCCAGACCGTGACCTCAAAGCCGGCTTTCATCAAGTTGTCGACCATGCCGCGGCCCATGATGCCCAAGCCGATAAATCCGATTTTCTCGCTCATTTTGATTTGTCCTTGTTTGGTCATTGCGAATGACTATATGGTAGCGCGAAAGCGGATGGCGGTACAGATTGGGGGGAGTTCGGTTATATGTTCTATTGCGGCCTTCATGGCAATGGACTACGCTGAAGTTAGTGCTGTCATCGTCGTCTTGCGGCTTCTGTGTGTTATTTGGAGGTGAGTCATGCCCAATTTAGGAATGGCTGAACTGGCGATAATCATACAAATCATGCTTGGCTTGCTCTTGCCTATGGTCCTGCTGTACCTCATCATACGCCAGGCGGTGCTGTCCGCCCTGCGCAAGTTTTATCGCGAGCTTGACGACATCGGCAAGAAGAAAATACAGGCGCGAGCCAATCCCTGATCCAGGGCAATCGCTTCAAAATCAATATATGTCGAAAGTCACATAAATCTAGCAAATTGCACGGGCGGCCAGCGTGCCGCCCGTGAATATGACCTTTAATGTGAGGGCGTTTCAACGGGTCGCGTAGGTCTCGTAGACACTGACCGTCAAACGCCCCTACAATGCTTCCTTTTTGCCCTGTACCGGTGGCAAGGAAAGTCAGAAATCGGTCCCTACGCGCTATGATCATTTGGAAACGTTTCTCCTGGCCAAGCTGGCCGCGCGATATTGTTTATTTTACAAACTTGTGCTAAACTCGCTGGCATAAGCGATTACAGTATGCTGAAAGGTACAAGATGTTCACAGATGACATTCGGCTCGAGCGTATTGAAGGCGAATACCAGAATGTTCGCGGCACGCAAGACAAATTGATGGACCGCATGAATGGCTTTGGCGATGCTATGCAGCACCTGACCGACCAAGTGGCTGCCAACGCCATATTGATTGAAGCGAACCGCAGGGCAATTGAGGAGAATCGCAGGGCAATCGAGGAGAATCGCAAGGCTATTGAGGAGATTCGAGAAGAAATACTGCTGCTCCGCCAGGCAGTTGCGGAAAACAGCAGAATGCTGGTCGATATCATGGAGCATCTGCAAGTGCCCAGGAGGCGGGCAGGTTTTGTCGGCGAAGACTAGCGCTCGCGCTAGTCGCGCGGTGAATAGCCCAGCGACTCTACCTCAGTCCAAAAGCGTTCCACATTCCCCAGCTTGACCTCGTCGAAGCCGCGGATCATGTCCGGCAGACCCGCCAGCTTGACCGCCCGCGCATAGTTATCCTCACTCAAGTCCTCAAGCGCCTTCATTATGAGACCGCGATACTGCGCGATCAGTTCCCGTTCGACGCGCCGCACACGATCATAAGCAAAAACATCAAAGGGACTGCCGCGCAGGCCTTTCAGCGCGTAAAGAGCGCGATATACCAGTTCGAACCAGGGACCGAATTGCAGCTTGCGCTTGAGACCGAGGAGCTTAAAGATGGGCGGGTGCAGGTGATAGCGCAGGCGGCTGTAGTCGCCAAATTGCTCGCGCAGGGCTGCGCGCGCGTCGTCTTTGAGGCTCAGCCGGGCCACCTCGTATTCATCCTTGTAAGCCATCAACTTGAAAAGATAGCGCGCTACGGCTTCGCTCAGCGCCTGTCTGCCCGGGCAAAGCGCTCGTTCGCGGTCATAGACGCGCTTGACATCCTCGACATAGCGGCGGGCATAGGTTTCGTTTTGATAGGCGATCAATTCCGGGACGCGAATTGCCAGCAGGCGCTTGAGCTCGCCGCTCGCGCCCACCGAATCCACCAGCGCTTTTGCTGTCGGGCTGAGTTCGGCGCTTTCTTCATTGGCGCTTTTCCGCCCCAGATCCAGTTGAGCCAGCCAGCCCGCATCAGCCACCGCCAATCTGCCGGCGCGGAAAGCCTGCTGGTTCTCCGTAACCTTGACGCCGTTCAGCGCAATCGCGCCTTCAATCGCTTCGGCGGACATGGGCAGCAAGCCGGCCTGATAGGCGGCGCCGATGACGATCATATTCGCCATCATGTGGTTGTCGAATAAAGTCTCCGCCATGCCGATGGCGTCAAAGAAGACGTTGTCGCCCGCCCGCGTCTGCCGATTGATGACTTCCAATACCTGGTCGGCTCCCGGGAATTCGACAGTCGTATCCCGCACCATGGCGCCGGTCGGCACCTGGCTGGTGCTGACGATGGCGACGCTGCGCTGTGGGTGGGCCCGCGCCAGGTTTTTGCTTTCCGTCGCCGTTAGCACGTCAAAGACCAGGAAAGCGTCGGCCGCGCCATTGCCGATCTTGCAGGCGATGTCAATCGGCTCGGCGGTGATTTTGAGGTTGGAGACGACGGGACCGCCTTTTTGGCTCAAGCCCGTCTGGTCGAGCGACCTCACGTGAAGCCCGTCCAGCGCCGCGGCTGTGCCAAGCACCTGATTGGCGGTGACGACCCCCGTCCCGCCGATGCCGGCCAGGAAGATGTTGGCGGCGCCATTGAGCTGGCGCACCGGTTCGGCGATTACTCGCTCGACCTTGAAGGTCGGCTTTGGCTGCGCCCGCGCTTTGTCCGCGGGTATCAGGCTCACGAAGGCGGGACAATTGCCTTCTAGGCAGGTGTAGTCCTTATTGCAAGAGGACTGATGAATCTGCGTCTTGCGGCCGAATTCGCTCTCGACGGGCTGTACGCTTAGGCAATTGGAAACCGAGCCGCAGTCGCCGCAGCCTTCACAAATCGCCTCGTTGATGAAGACGCGCAGGCTGGGATCGGCCGCGTAGCCGCGCCTGCGCTTGCGGCGCAGGTTGGCCGCGCATTCTTGGTCATAAACCAGCACGGTAACGCCGGGCGTATCGCGCAGAATCAGCTGCGCCTCTTCCAAGCGGTCGCGCTCCCAGACCTCCGCGCCCGGCGCCCAGTAGGTATCGGGCGCGAATTTGCCCGGGTCCGAGGAAACGACGATGGTTTTCTTCACGCCTTCGGCATAGAGGAAATGACTGAGCTCGGGCACCGGCATCAAGCCATCGGCTTGCTGCCCGCCGGTCATAGCCACCGCTGAGTTATAAAGAATTTTGAAGGTGATATGCGTGCCGACGGCGCAGGCTTGCCGTATCGACAGCGAGCCGCTATGGGCGAAGGTGCCGTCGCCGATGTTTTGAAAGATATGATCGGTATGGGAGAATAATGACGCGCCGACCCAATTGGCGCCTTCGCCGCCCATCTGCGTGACGCCGGCCGTATTGCGATCCATCGAAAGCGCCAAGGTATGACAGCCGATGCCCGCGGCCGCCATCGAGCCTTCCGGCACGATGGTCGAGCGATTGTGCGGGCAGCCCGAACAGAAATAGGGCTGCCTCGCCAGCAGCGGAATCGTACCCATATCGGGGGTGCGGTTGATCTGATCAAGGCGTCGTTCCAGCAGGGGCGCGTCGACGCGCCCGATCAACCGGCGCGCCAGCACCCGCACGATTTCGTCGGCTTCCAATTCGTTGTCCGCCTTGACCAGGCGCTGTCCCCGCTCGTCCTTTTTGCCGACGATGCGCGGGGCGTCTGGCATAGCATAGAGCCGCTCCTTGCAGAACATCTCGATGAAAGAGCGCTTCTCTTCGATGACCAGGATCTCCTCCAAGCCAGCGGCGAATTGCTGCAAAATATCCGCTTCGAGCGGGAAGATCATGCCCAGTTTCAACAGACGGATGCCGTTTCGCTCCAGCGCCGCGTCGTCCAGCCCGATGTCCAGCAGCGCTTGCCGCAGGTCATAATAGGTCTTGCCGGCGGCGACGATGCCCAGCCAGGCATCCGGCGTCGCGACGACGATCTTGTTGAGTTTGTTGGCTTTGGCGAAGGCCAAGGCGGCGTCCAGCCGCGTGTCGTGGATCTGTTGTTCCAATTGCAGGCTGTAGGGCGCGATTAAAGCCGTGTTTTGCGTGTGGCGCCAAGGCTTGCCGTCAACCAAGAATGGCGGCTCGACGATCTGGACGCGCTCGCTGGCTACCTCCGCGCTGCTATATTCATCGGCGACATCGGTGACGATTTTGAAGCCGACCCAGAGCCCGCAGAAGCGCGACAACTCGAAACCGACCCGGCCCATATCCAGGATTTCTTGCACATTGCCGGGGACGAGCGTCGGCATCAGGGCGTCGTAAAGCGCGACTTCGGAATGCGACGGGATGGTCGAGGACTTGCAGGAGGGGTCGTCGCCCGCCAGCGCCAGCACGCCCCCATAGGGACCGACCCCGGTCAAGTTGCCATGTTTGAAGGCGTCGCCGCTGCGGTCGACGCCCGGACCCTTGCCATACCACATGCCCAGGACGCCGTCGTACTTGGGATTGGGCAAGAGGTTGGCGGTCTGGCTGCCCAGGATAGCGGTCGCCGCCAGCTCCTCATTGACCGCCGGGATGAAGCGAATATGATGTTCCTCCAGCAAGCCCGGGATTTGCTCCAGCACCATGTCGATGATGCCCAGGGGCGAGCCGCGATAGCCGGTGATGAGGCTGCCGGTGCGCAAGCCGCGGCGCTTATCCGCCCGGTGCTGGTCCATGGGCAGGCGCGCCAAAGCCTGCGTCCCGTTCAGGATAATGGATCCGCTTTCAACTGTGTAGCGGTCTTGCAAGCTGAAATCTCGCAAGTCCCGCGTCGTATTGCTCGGCGAAGATGCAGTCTTTTCTTCAATCATGCGAGACCTTGTGTAAATTGAATGCCATGAGTCCTCACCCTCATTTATAACAGAAAAGAACGGGTAAAACATTTAGATCGAGATAAGCCAAGCGCTCGCCGCCAGCACGCCGAGAGCCAAGACCGCGGTCAACAATGTCAGCCGCCGTTCTTGCCGGCGCAAGCGCCGCCACTCGCTCTCTCTTTCATCTTCTTCGTCCAGTTCATTCTGTTCATTCTGGCCAGCATGTTGAACCAGCAAGCTAACGCGCTCCAGCGCCGGCGCCACGCTCCATTGCAAGCCCAAGCCGAGCAGCGCCATGGACCCAATCAAGAGATGCTTCAGCAGTAAAACGCGGCTCCATGGATTGTCGAAGCGCAGCAAGCCGTCATAGTTGGGGTCGGCTGTCATCTGCAGCAAGCCGGTGACGATCAAAACAGCCAGCGCCAAATTGCCGACCTGGGCAAAGCGCCCCCGGATGCGCAGCAAGATTTGATGCAGGGCCGGCTGACCCGCCAAGACCTTGTCAACTTGCGGGATGACCAGGAATGTAATTATCAGAATGCCGCCGATCCAGATGACGGTCGCCAGGATGTGGAAGAAGAGGCTGATCGCCAAAGCAGCTTGCGACATAGGCTTAGGATGACCGCTCCCGCCAAGCCTCGTATTCCGCTCTGGCGTCTTCGTTAAGCGGGTAGTATTTCTCCAACGCGCCGCCTTCTTCCAGTTTCATGCGCGAGAAGACCTCCCACTCGGCTTTCGCAACGGCTTTCTTGGCGATATCCGCCGCCAGCGCCGCCGGCGCGACCACAGCGCCATCGTCGTCCGCGACGATGACATCGCCGGGCTCGACATAAACGCCGGCGCAGGCGATCGGCACATTGACCGCATGGGGGAAGATATCGGTCTGGGTGTGAAAATTGGGCGTGACGCCGCGCAGCCACAAGCCTAAATCGAGCTTTTGCACTTCGGGAAAGTCGCGTATGCAGCCGTCGATGACGATGCCCTGGCCGCCCTGCGCTTTGAAGGAGCTGAGCATCATCTCGCCGAAGACGCCGCTGGACATGCTGCCGCGGGCGTCGACCACGACGACATCGCCGGGCGCCGCCGCTACGATGGCTTTGCGGTGCAGCTCGCGCTCGGGCGCGTGGGAATACTCATCGCCCCAGTGAACGTCTTCGCGCTTGGGCATGAATTGCAGGGTGACGGCTTGACCGGCCAGCGCCTTGCCGGGGTTGAAGGGCAGCAAACCGACCATGTGCGGGTTGCGGATGCCCTCGCGCGCAAGGGCGCCGGCGATGGTGGCTGTGCCGATGTCGCGCAGCTGGTCTATAATCTCTTGTGGAATACGCGCGAAGCGCGAAGTCTCTGGCATAATTGTCTTTCGCTCTACACAAATTGATGAATTTCGGCATGATTATAACAGCTTTGCCGCGATTATCTTGTGGGGCGGGGCTTTCGCAGCGAAAAAATTACCGCAAAGGCGCAAAGGACACAGAAATAAATCCAATAAAATAAGTAGAATTGTAGGGGCGACAGACCTCCTAGTGGGTGTCTACGCGCAGTACCATGTCGCTCGAAATCTATACATAACAACGCGGGCGGCTCTCAGCAAAACCAAGTGAGAAAAGAAAATTCACCACAGAAGTAGATCCAAGTTAGTCATGCAAAACTCGACAAAAGGACTAAATGTAGGGGCGACATACCATGTCGCCCGAAATCAATATGTAACAATGCGGGCGACCAGATTGGTCGCCCCTACAGCATCCTAATTTTTTCATTACTTTCTTGATGTCTTTGAGGTGAATTGTTAATTTCATTAAGCGGCATCCGCCTCAGCGAAGGACGAAGGCATGAGCCTGAGCATCGGCATCGTCGGCCTGCCCAATGTCGGCAAAAGCACCCTCTTCAACGCCTTGACGCGGGCGCAGAACGCCGCCGCGGAGAATTATCCCTTCTGCACCATCGAGGCAAACCAGGCTGTCGTGCCTCTGCCAGACGCCCGTTTGACCCAATTGCAAGGCTGGGTCGGCGTCCCGCAGGCGATTCCCGCCCGGGTCGACTTTGTTGATGTGGCGGGCTTGGTGAAAGGCGCCAGCCAAGGCGAAGGCTTGGGCAATCGCTTCCTCGGGCATATCCGCGAGGTAGACGCCATCGTGCATGTTGTGCGCTGCTTCGATGATGAGAATGTGGTGCATGTCAATGCCAAGCCCGACCCAGCCGATGACATCGCCGTCATCAATACCGAGTTGGCTTTGGCGGATCTGCAGCAACTGCAGCGGCGGCTGGAAAAACTGGAGCGCGAAGTGAAGGGGGATCGGGCGCTTCTGCCTCTGCTGGAGATAGCGCGGGTGGTCGAAAGCCATGTCGGGGCTGGCCAACCCCTGCGCTCCTTCAAAGAGCGGGATCATGCCAGCTTTGCGACGCTCGAGCGGGAAATGCGTTTTCTGACGGCAAAACCAGTGATCTACCTGGCCAATGTCGACGAAGACGGACTGCAAAGCGACAATGCCTATCTGGCGGCGACGCGCCGCATCGCCGCTGTGGAAGGCGCGCAAGCGATCGCGGTCTGCGCGAGCCTGGAGGGTGAAATCGGCGGCTTGAGCGACGAAGAGCGGGCGGAGTACTTGAGCCTGTATGATATTAGCGAAAGCAGCCTGGAGCGCTTAATCCGCGAATGCTACCGCACCCTCGGCTTAATCAGCTATTTCACCTTCAACGAGAAAGAAACGCGCGCCTGGACTATTCACGACGGCTGGACGGCGCCGCAAGCGGCTGGCGTGATTCACAGCGATTTCGAGCGCGGTTTCATCCGGGCGGAGGTCATCCCGTTTTCGGTCTTTGCGGAATATCAAGACCGCAACCTCATCAAGTCAGCCGGCTTGGCGCAAGTGGAGGGACGGGATTACCTTGTGCGCGACGGCGATGTCATTCTCTTCCGCTTCAATGTTTGAGCGGTCCTCAGCGACAGAAATCCGCGATCAGCGCCGTATAAATCTCTTGGCAGCGCGCGACCGATTCCAAATCAACCCATTCGACGCGGGCGTGGGCGCCGGCGCCGGCCGGACCCAATACGACGGTGGGAACCCCGTGGGCGCCGAAGAGCGCGGCGTCCATCCACCAACTGCTGCCGATGACGGGCGCATCGCCACCCAAGCAAGCACCCGCGTGCCGCTTGAGCCTCTGTACCAAGGCATGATCGGCGGCGATGCCATAGGGACTGCGAGAAAATGTCGCTTTCACGCTCGCTTTGAAGTCGGGGTCCACCGCGGCGATGTCGTCAAGCAGCGCCTGCGCTTCCGCTTCGACGCTTTTGGCGCTTTCGCCCGGGATGGTGCGTCGTTCAACCAGCAGTTTGCAGCGCGCCGGCACCATCGAGATTTCTTCGCCACCCTCTATCGTAGAGGCGTGCAGGGAACCGCTGCCCAGCAGGTCGTGCCTCTGGCTGGCGCGCAATTCCCGGTCCAGGGCGTCGAGCGCCACTAGCGCCTTGCCCGTTTTGACTATGGCGTCTATGCCGAGCTGGGGGCGGGAGCCGTGCGCCGCGACGCCAATCACCTCGAATTCCAGCCAGACGAAGCCGCGATGCGCGATGCTGATGGCCAATTCCGTCGGCTCGGCAATCAGCACAGCGTCCGCCCGCCAGCGTTCCCACTCCGCGAGCAGGGCTTCCGTGCCGACGCTGCCGTATTCTTCATCGGCTACCGCGCTGAGGATGACATCACCGGCGAGCGTCATATCACGCGCCGCTTTCAAAGCCAGCATACAGGCAGCCAATCCGCTCTTCATGTCGTAAGCGCCGCGCCCGTACATGCGCCCGTCTTGGATACGTGGCTGGAAGGGCGCGTCCATGCCAGAGACGCCGACTGTATCGGTATGCGTGTTGAGCATCAGGGACTTGCCGCCGCCGCGGCCCCGGGCGATCAGCACGGTATTCGGTCGCCCGGGCGCGGCTTCTTGAATATGGACTTCCAAACCGTTTTGTCGCCCCCAGTCGGCGGCGAAGCCCGCGATGGCGGCTTCGCCGGCGGCACCGGGTACCAGGTCGGGATTGACCGAGTCGATGGCGACCAGGTCGGATAAGAGATTGATGAGTTCGCTCATGGGTTTCCCTTGAAGAGTTGCGGAAAAACGGGACGGCACAATCTTAGCGCGGCTGCGGTTTCTAGGCGCTTGCTCTACAGGCCATAGGACGCTCGCAAGTTGGTGCAATAATTCACGGGGAGGAAATGACGCTGACCCGACGCGATCCCGCTCCGCGCCAACAACAGAGTGAGAATCGCGATTGCGCGTCAAATTCTCGCTCCGCACTCAACAATCTTCTGGGAACTGGTAATTTGCCGGATCGTGCCACCATTGGCACTCTGGTCTGTCCATAGTAGTGAGCAGGTTGTTGTGCCAGGCGATAAGAAACTGCGCGTCTGGGGGATTCGCAGCTTGAACGGCGTCGCGCCCTGCCGTCACACAGGCGCGCTCCTCGGTTAGGTCGTCCCCCCCTTGCCCGGATCGATGGTGGTGGACATGGCAGGCCTCGTGCGCCAAACCGCTGATCCAACTCGCCAGAGTCCTATCAGCGTGATGCGGGGACATTTCCCAGACCCCAGTGCTAGAATATACGCCGGAGTAAGCTGAGTCGGTGGTTACGTGAATCTTGCTGAGCCCGCTGGTGACATAGTCATACCAGTTTGGCGCTTGCGCTTGCAGTAGATCCAACGCGTGGTGAGCCTGTGCGACAAAGCTGTCCGGCCCCTCGAATGCCATTCCGCGGTGCTTGCATCGGTTCTCCTGAAAGGCATGGTGGCCGGTCTGCCACTCATGGTCGCTGTTGCACTGCCAGCCAATGTAGCAGCAATTATTCGCTTGATCGGCGGCAGTGCTGGTCGCCGGCGTGGAGACGGATGACAGCGCTTGCGTCGGCGCGGAGCATTCATGATTTTGGAAAGCCCAATAGCCGGCCTGCCATTCCAGACCGGTCTGGCATTGGCGGTCGACGAAGCAGCAGTTGTCGATGTCTGCGGATCCCGTGTCTACAGATACGGTCTGGTCCTCGACGCGGCTGTGGCTCACCCAACTTGCCATCCAGGCATCCCCGCCGCTGCGGTTTATCTTCAGCCAGCGATTGAAACTGCCGACCACCTGCAGCGTCGTGCCGGCCGGCACGGTTTCTACGCGCCTGCTCTCCAGGCTATAGGACGCTCGCAAGCTGGTGTTGCTTGTCACGCGGATGGAATAGGACTGCGCCGAGACCACCGCGCAGATCAGAAAAGCAAGGAAGGCTAAACCAAAGGACTTGATTCTCACATTATTCTCCATCCTTTAATGAGGCATACACAGAGAGTTTAGCGAGATGTACTCGCTGCCGCAAATAGATATGCCGGTTGTTTTGGCGGTGCAAAACGCGCAGCCATGCGCCCCTAAGTAGGCTGCGGGAAGTAGGGGTGCGACAGCCTGCGATGGCTATCGAGAGCGGGAGCTGCCGCCGCGAATCTGGCTCTTCACATCCAGCAGGCCGAGCAGGAAACCCCGCGGATCTTCGACCGCGGGCAGCGGCAGTTGACGCAGCGGCTCGATAAACGGGACATCGAAATAGCCTTCGCTGATGATGCGGTTGATTAACTTGGCGATATCGTTGTATTGCATGATGATGGCGTTGAGATAATGCTCGTTGCCCGTCACTTTCCACAATTCAACTGCCGAAAGCAATGCCTCCAGGTTGTGGACCAGCATGCCGATCTTGTAGCGGTATTCGGGCTCGTGGGTCGCGCCGCGCGCCTGGATGGCTTGGATAATCTGTCGGCTGGTCTTGATCGGCGTCGCCGCCTCCAGCGCGATGGGCAGTTCGCAGCGTTTCACATAATCGGCATAATCGAAAAACGGAGGACGCCGCGTCTCGCGGCTGTTGTTAAGGATTTGCTTGCCTTCCAATGGGATATAGGCATTGTCGCGCAGCGCAGCCATGCGCTGGTCGATGTCGCCCGTCTGCGTCGCTTCCAGGTATCGCCGCGCATGTTTATAGGTCAGCAGGGTATTCAGCGTGTAATGCCCGTCGAAGACCGGGTAGACAAAGGAGTCGATCGCGTTGCCGCCGATGTTGGATTCCTTGAGGAAGCCCTTGGAGCCCGTGACCAGCAGATTCTGCGAGAGGATCTCGTTGCATTTGAGCAGCAGCCAGGACTTCAGCATGATGCCGTGAAACTGCAGGAAGGGGCTGTCGCTGAATGCCAGCGCGCGAAAAAACGTGAAATTGATATGCGCCGCTTGCAGAACGAGATTGTAGAGCTGACGGAAGACATTGCTGAATTGGATGGGATTGTCCCCGAAGATATTCTTGGTTGAAAGATGCTCAATGGCGGCGGGCAAGGAATCCGCAACCATGGATACGCCCATATAGGCGCAGTGGTATTTTGAGGGCAGCGCCATACGCTGCAAGATTTCCAAGCCACGCCCGACCTGGCCGATCAAGATGCCCGGTCCGTCAATCTCGAATTTGGTCAGCACCATGCTGCGCAGCACATGCGTTTCCAGCCGCTCCCAATTGCGAGTGCTGCTGTGGGGCACGGCGAAGATGGACAGCGAGCGCGGACCGTCCGCGGCGGGATCCACCTTGGCGATGACTGAATGATAGTCGGCATGATAAGAATTATTGATCAGCCACTTCTGTCCTCTGATGTGAAAGCGCTTCTCGTTCGGGTCGTCGCTGGCCGGCGTCGCCTCGGTGCGCACGCTGAGCAAGTCGGTGCCCGTATGCTCTTCAGTCCAGCTCAGCGTGAAGATCTGTCCCTTGAGTTTGGCTGCCAGCTCGTCTTCTTCAGCCGCTACCAGCATCATATAAGCCAGCCCGCTGGCGGCGCAGGCGGTCATATAACTGGGGTTGTTGCGGAAGAGACGGGTGGCTTCCAGCATGGAGCCCATCAAGTTGAAGCTGGGATAGACATTATCCAGCACCGACATCATGCCTCTGCGCAGGCGCTCATAATCCAGAATGTCGCCGAATTGCGGGTCTTTAATGGTGTTCATTGAGTCGGAGCGTCCTGTGTCGGAGGCCGGCGTCGCGGGTCATTTGCCTGATTTCTCTCGGTTGCATTTCCTGCAGAGCATTTGACAGTTTTCTTCAATTGTTTGACCGCCTTCTGACCAAGGTGTAATGTGGTCGGCTTCCATTGCGGACAGCGCAAAGTCCTCCTTGCAGATAGGGCAAATACCGTCTTGTTTCCGGTAGACTCTTCGCTTCATGCGGGCGTCAAATCGCCGTAGGCTTAGATGCTTTGCTTCGCGGGTGAGAACATACGGGTATATGCCCGATTCCCGCTGGACATCTTCATCGTCAAGCAGTTTCTCGACTTCGGCTTCTATCTCAACGGGGTCAATTTCACAGTCTTTGTATTTGTTGTACAGGCTGCCCCAGTTCACGCCCTTCATAGACGACCTGTATTCGGTGAAAGCAGCTTTTATCCAGTCAATAACAGATTGAAAGTATTCCCAGAGCGGCTCGGCGCTATCATCGCGCTGGCGTTTCCGCATATACTCTTTGATATTATTCTCGCTAATCCACTTGATCGCTGTTTCTAAGTATTCTTGCCGCTCCACCTTCACGGAATTGCTTAGATAATCCCTGCCTATTTGATAAGCTGGGCAGCCGCGTTTGCTGAAATAGCGCTTGGCGTCTGTCACCCAGGCGCCGGAGTAAATCGCATTGAGCAATTCTTGGCTCGACAGCTGTTTCCCCGCGATATTGATGATCTCAAACCACTCCAGCTTCTCGCTGTCCGCGCCACTGCACACATAAACCATCAACTTGTAATTGAGTATCCGCTCCTTGACGTCCGCTTGCTGATTGTCAAAGCCCAGCCCCTCGAACGAGAAGCCCGGCTTTTCCGCCACATATTGGGCGATGGAGATGGTGCGCTGCTGACCGTCAATAATCTCGTAAGTGCCGTCCTCGCGGTCTGACCAGTACATGACATTGAGCGGGAAGCCCTTCAAAATGGAGTTGATGACAGCGCCGCGCTCTTTGTGATCGTAGATGAACTCGCGCTGGAAAGGCGGGCGAATATCAAGCGCCCCGCCGTAGCCGACCACGCCGCCGTCGCCGTCGTCATGGTAGCCGGCGACCAGGTCGCGGATGGTGAGGTCAAGCAGTTGGATTTTCATTTTAGCCCCCATCCCCCGGCCCCCTTCCCCCAAAATGAGGGAAGGGGAGCTATGAATGGCGAGCCCGCCATAGCCGCGCAGGCCGTCGTCGCCATCGTCCTGGCAGCCGGCGCCGAGGTCGCGCACTGTGAGGTCTAGCAGCTCGATTATCATTCGACAGCCTATTTCGGCGGATCTATAGGTGGGAATACTTTAGCTATTTCAGGAAATCGACGGCAAGCTCCTGCGTGGAGCGATCTCTCTTCCAAAGTGATTAGACTTGAAACGGCGGGATTATCTTGATGAGGCCCAGCAATGCGGCGCTAATGACAATCATTCTAAATGTCAGATCGCTTTTCAGCTTCTGCAAGTCAGCTTTAGTCGCCAAATGCGGACCTTCTGTTTCGATGGAAGATTCGACTCTAGCCATGCGTTCAGTCAGCGTCTGGTCGCTAGTCGTCATTGATTGCTCCTTATCTGTCAGCCATTAAGATGATTGATTAACTCCGCCAATTTGTCAAGTTGCTTACCGAGCGCCCCGCCATCGCCGTCGTCACGGTAGCCTTCGACGAGGTCGCGGATGGTGATGAATTCAAGTGTAATTTTCATTGGTTGCGCCTTCTAATTCCCTTCGCGTAGCTTCGCAAATGCCCACGACCCAAGTAGTGGTAGAATCAGGGTGTTTCTCTAATTCCTTGATTTTTCTGGAGGATATTAAGGCGTTGTTCCTCCACTGTTTAGCTCTTTCAGTTTCGTTAATCTGCTCTAATAGACTAGCGGCATGGATGCACTTGGCGACAACATTTTCCCATTGTTTAATTTTATTCTGTGTAGTCGGGTATCGTCCTCCATATGCTTTAGCTTGCTTAATCATTTCTTCTTCGTATTTAGATTCAACATAGCGCCATGCTTCTAATGCGTCTTCAATTGCTCCATTTGCATCATGCTTCGTGCTTGTATGCAGATTCCTTCTCTGCATCATTTTTTGTATAATCAGTGTTAGCTGTCCATAAGAAAACCTCAATAACTTTAGAATAGGGGAAGAGAAAGCTCCAAGTGCAAAGATAAATAGTGGGTGTTCCAATATATCCATCACGCACCTCTCCTACGCCGAATAAAAATTCGTTTGTAAACGCGCTTTCCTTTAACTAATGCTTGAGCGGTTCCAACCTCTTGCTTCCAAAGGCCTGTCGAAAACCCTTTTCCTTCGCTTTCTGTAGCGCCGATTATCTCAAACTGCTCCGGATTGTGTTTGTTCAAGAACGTAATCGGAACGCCCATCGCGCCATCATAATCGAAAGGAATTTCCTTTGTCTTTGACACTTCAATCGCGTCGTAGTTGTCGTACTTCGGGTATTCCTCTGGCGCGTAGCGCCTGTACAAAATCAGTTCTTCGTGCCTTTGCCGGTAGTCCAGATTGGTGTACCAGCTTGCGCTGCCCAGCCGGCCATAAACCACGCCATCTACGATCCTATAAGCGCTGCCCTCTTTTTTGGTGGCGACCAATTCTTCCGCGTAGTCCGCCGGCACGTCAAACAGCATGTCCTTTCCGCGCGGCGTAATGCCAAGCCACAGTTTGTTGTCTTTAATCAGCGGGAAGATCTCTTTATAGGTAATCGCGTTCTGATGCCCGATGATGAGAAACTGCTTATCGTACTCAATCAACTGCGCCACATACTCGCGGAACAGCGAAAAGGGCGGGTTCGTCACCACCATGTCCGCCCCCTTGAGCAGCTCGATGCATTCCGCGCTTCTAAAATCGCCATCGCCCTCCAGATAGTGGATGCCGATGTCGTCGACTGAGGGAACACCGGTCTTGTTTTGTGTCCCATCGTATTCCAACCATATCGCCTTTTCCGCATCGTGCTGGCTGAACATATCCATTTGCTGATTCTTGTAGCAAGTCGTAATCAGTTTCTTCAAGCCGAGTACGCGGAAGTTGTAGGCGAAGTAATGAAAGAAGTTACTCACTCGCGGATCATCGCAGTTGCAATAGACCACTTTCCCGCGAAAGTGCTCGCTGTAATGCCGCAGTTCATTTTCAATATCAACAAGCTGTGTGTAGAACTCGTCCTTCTTGTTGGACTTCGCTTTGTGCAGATTTCGATTTGCCGACATTATCCAACTCGCTGTCTCTACGCCCTCTGTGTCTACGCGGCCTCTGTGGTGAAATCATTCCCTACTTCGCCGCCATCGCCTCGCGCGGAGCGGCAAATTGCTGGGCGCATTCATACAGGCGCAGCAAAAACTCGCGCGGCTTTTCAAACTTGCGCATGGGGCGCTGCCGCATCAATGGCAGGAAAGGACTGTTCAAGGCGCTCTCGCTGATGACCTGATTGAATTGATTGACAAAGGCGTTGTATTGCATGATCACGGCGTTGAGATACTCGTCTTCTTCTGTTGCCCGCCACATCTCGCAGGCGGCCAGCAAGGCTTCCATCCAATGAATCAGGGTCCCCATTTTGTAACGGTGTTCCGGGTCCCTGGTCAAAGCGCGCGCGCTAAGTTCCTCGAAGAGCGATTGCATGGCCGCGACCACAGCGCGCGCGTCAAGATCAATGGGCAGGTCCAGGTCCTCGATGTAGCCGGCGTAATCAAAAAAATCGGGATTGCGCAGCTTGCGCGAACGCGCGCGAATCTGGTCGCCCGCGCGCGACATGGCGCTGCCGGCCCGCAAGATAGCCAGGCGTTCTTCTACGTTGGCGCGGCGGGTCGCCCCCAGGTAGCGCTTCATGTGTTTGGCGGTCATCAAGGTGTTGATGGTGTAATGTCCGTCAAAAACGGGCAGCACAAATGATTCGATGGTGTTGCGCCCGATGACGGACTCGGCCAGAAAGCCCTTGGAGCCCACGACTAAGAGGTTCTGCCCCAGCAGTTCATTGGCGCGCAGCAATAACCAGGACTTGAGCATCACGCCGTGGAATTGCAAGAAGCTGCCCGCGCTGAAGGCCAGGGCGCGATAATAGATGAAATTGAGCGTCGCGCCTTGCAGCACCAGGTTGTACATCTGGCGCAGCACATTGCTGAAGTTGATGGGGTTTTCGTTGAAAATGCGTTTTTTGGACAGGTGCTCAATGCCGGCCGGTATGGCTTGGTTGATGAAATTGACGCCGACATAAGCGCACTGATACTTGCTGGGCATCGCCATCCGCTGCAAGATTTGCAAGCCGTGCCCGGCCTTGCCCAAGAGCCGCCCGGGACCATCGATGTCGAAGCTGGTCAGCACCATTCTGCGCAAGACGTGCGTCTCCAGGCGTTGCCAGTTTTTGCAGCTGCTCTGCGGCACCAGGAAGATTGAAAGCGAGCGCGGTCCGCTGGAATCCGGATCAATCTTGGCGACGATGGTGTGATAGTCGGCATGGCAGGAATTGTTGATCAGCCACTTTCGACCCCTGATATGGTAATCCACACAGTCGGGATCAGCGTTGAGCGGCGTGGCGGTGGTGCGCGCGCTCAACAGGTCGGAGCCGATTTCTTCTTCGGTCCAGCCCAGGGTGAAGAGGCTGTCTTTCAGGTCTTCGGCGATCGCGTCTTCGCCAGCCGCGATGACCGTCATCCAAGCCAGCATGCTGGCGCCGGCGGCGATCATCAGGTCGGGTTCGTCGCCGTAAAGCTGGGCGCCGACCTGCAGCGACTTGTGCATATCGAAATCGGGCAAAAGCGCATCGTACAAGTGGCGGATCGACTCGCGCAGCTTGTCAAAATCAACGATCTCGCCGAATCTCGAATCGTTCACGAACATACAGGAGTTATCCAACTGATTCCTTACCAGCGGGCTAGTATACGGTCATTTCCGCTTCATAACAATAGGTCGCCTGTTCAGCGACATAATAGGAAAAAATTCACAAGCGTCTATGGCTTAGAACACTTTGCGACTGGGCAAGCTACGAACTAAGCTTCGCGCACGGTTTTGACGATTTCGCGCAGCTGCCGGTCAAAGTTGGGATCGGCCGCTTTGAATTCACGTCCGCTGATCACCAGGGGCGCGCCAAAGACGACGATTTCGGCGCCCATTTGCAGCGTTTGTATCGCCTGCGGCACGCTCAAGCCGCCGACCGCTTGCACGGGGATATCAACCGCGTCCAGGATAGCGGGCAGGTCATCCAGCGGGCTGAGCCCGGGCAGCATATTACGCTCGTCGAAGCCGGTGTGCACGATGATGAAGTCCACGCCCATGTCTTGCGCTTGGCGCGCGCGGCCCGCTTTGTCCGGGCAGAGCATGACATCGCACATCACTTGTTTGCCGCAACGCTGCGCCATCTTGACCTGCTCGATGATGCTGGCGTCGTGCGCTTGACCCATGACGACTACCATGTCGCCGCCGGCTTTGAACATCATCTCGGCTTCCAGCCCGGCGCCGTCCATGGTCTTGAGATCGACCACGATGGGCGTATCGGGAAATTCCCGCCGGAAGGCGCGCACCGCGTGCAAGCCTTCCGCCAGCAAAAGCGGCGTGCCGACTTCCAGCCAGTCTACGCCGGCCTTCACCGATGCGCGCGCGAGGTCAAGCGCCTCCTCGAGATCGATGACGTCGATTGAGATTTGGATTTTGGCATCCATAGCTAGTCCTTGTTTCGTTTAATCTATGTAGGCAGCAGAACCGACTTGACGTTGTTGCCGGCTTCCATCTCTTCAAAGGCGTCCACCCAATCGCCCAGGGGATAAACGCCGCCGATGATCAATTCCAGGTCAATCTGCCCGGAGGACAGCAAGCCCAGCGCGCGCTCCCAGGTCGAATACAAGTGGCTGAAGCTGCCTTGCAGGGTCACGGCTTTTTGCACCAGCGGGTCCAGGTTGAAATTGAGCGGCTGCGGACCCCAGCCGATTTTGCTGATGATGCCGTTAGGGCGTACCATTTCCAGCGCCGATCCCAAGGCGCTGCTGACGCCGGTGCAGTCGACAATCAAGTCGGCGCCATAGCCGTCGCCCAGCGAAGCAATCAATTCAATCGGGTCGTCTTGGTTGATGTTGAGCGTCTTGGTCGCGCCGATCTCTGCAGCAGTTTTTAATCGCTGCTTGTCGGCGTCAGTGCCGAGCATGACGATCTCGCTGGCGCCGCGCAGTTTGGCAATGAAGAGCGCCATCATGCCGATCGGCCCTGGACCCTGAATGACAACCGTGTCGCCCGGGCGCAGCACTGGCGTTTTTTCCACCAGCGCGTTGTAGGCGACGCAAATCGGCTCGGTTAGCGCGGCGTATTCAAAGGGCACATTGGCTGGGATGTGATGCAGAATCCCTTGCCGGGCGGTGACAAAGCGGGTGAAGGCGCCGTCATAAAGCGCGCCGTAACCCAAGCGATGCGGACATTGATTGTAATCCCCCGCATGGCAGAAGACGCAATTGCCGCAGATCTCCGCCGCTGTCTCGACAGCGACGCGGTCGCCGGCCTGGAAGCCGGTCACATCGGCGCCGGCGGCTGCTATTGTGCCGCAGAATTCGTGCCCCAGCACCAGCGGCAGCTTGATGGTCCAGCTCTGGTGATCGCGCCACATGTGCAGGTCGCTGCCACAGACGCCCGCCGCCCGCACCTCCACCACGACCTCGCCGGGACCGGGATCCGGCGGCTGCGCTATAGCGCGGATCTCGACCTGTTTGTCCTCGCGTCCGTATTTGACTAGGGCGTCCATGGTTGCTGTCCTTTTATGTCATTTGGATAGGGGGCGCTTGTTCAGTGTGCCGCGCTTCGATCATATAGTAGCTTGCGGGTTCTGCGCTTAGGCGCGGGGGAATAGCAGTTTGAGCTCCAGCTCGAAGCCGGGCAAAATTCCCTCGCCGGCCAAGCTGCCTTCTCTGCCCACAAACTCAATATCCATCTCGACGCCCCCGCTGGCGCGGCAGACTTCGACGCACTCTTCATCCGGCAAGACGATCCAAACCAGCGTCGTGCCATGCCGCAAGTAAACCGCGGCTTTGCGGCGCGCTTCTTTCAGCGAATCGGTGGGCGAAACAATCTCGACTGCTAAATCGGGCATGAGCGGGACGAATTTTTTGGGGAAGGGCTGCGGCGCTCTAGCCTTGCTGATAAATGCGACGTCAGGACCCAGCACCGTGTGGCGTCCATCAGGCGGATGATAGCCGGTTTCCACCGTGATTTTGCCCAGATTATATCTCTCGAGGAATGCTCTTAAAAGATATGCGATTTCAACAGCCAGATTCCCGTGTTCTCCTCCTGGTGGCATAGTCCAAAATAGCTCCCCGTCGATGAGATAGAAGTGTATGTTGTCGTTTTCCGGACGATGCGAGAGTTCCCAAACATCATCGACGGTGTATAACTGCTGCTGAATAATCATCGTATTCTCGAAATTAGCGCTCATTTATGCCGAGTATAGCATACTCCGAAATTGCCCTGCATGATGCAAGCAATGGGAAGCCGAGCTATTAGAAATACTTCTCCCGCATCGCTTTGAGAAAGTCGATTGAGGCGCGCATTTCGTCCATGCCGTTCATGCCATCCTCAATGCTGACCCAGCCAGTGTAGCCGACATCGCTGAGAATCTGAAAGATCGCGTCGTAGTCGTTGAGCCCCTGCCCGATGACGCCATGCTGCAAGCCTTCAAAATAGCCAATGCTGCCGTCGCTCCCGCGCAGGTCTTCCAGCGTGTAACCCGGGGCGAGGTAGCGGTCGCTGGCGTGCATGCTGACCACGCGGTCGGCGACGGCGCGCAGCAGTTCGATCGGGTCATCGCCGGCGACGATGGCGTTGGAGGGATCGTATTGGACGCCAAAATGCTCGCGCTCGGGGATGGCGCTCAGCAGATCCAGAAAGACATCCAGCTTCTGCGCGAACTCCGGATATTCCCAGAATCCGTCCTTATAGTGGTTCTCCAAGCCCAGCGTGATATTGTGCTCCCGCGCCACCGGCAGCACTGCTTCAATACATTCGACCACCCACTGCAAGCCTTGTTCGCGGCTGACATCGGGGTAGCGCTGCCCGCTGAGCACGCGGCAGACCGCGCCGTCGCCGCCCAGCAGCTTGGTAATGCGGATCATGCGCGCTTCTTTGTCCACGGCGCGCGCGCGTTCATCGGCGTCGGGATGGGTGAAGTTAGGCGAGCAGCAGAGCATGGGCATGGCGAAGCCGGCTTCGGCGATGGCCTCGCCGAGCGGCCGGATATAGCTGTCTTCGAGGCTGGTGAAGAAGCCCTCGTACATTTCGAGCCCATCGGCGCCTAATGGCTTCGCCATTTCGATCCAGTCGAAGACGGTCATACCGCCTTCGTCCGAGATTTCTTCCAGGTAGCATTTGGGAAAAGCCGCTATCTTCATCACTTGTCCTTAATTCGCGCGCGCTTGAAATCAGGTGCCGCAGGCGCTCGAAATAACGATGCGGCTGCCGGGACCGTTTTCCAGCGGTTGAACTGAGGAATCGCTCCATTGTATACCGCGCGTCTTGTCGGCTTGCAGCGTTTCCAGGCGTTTGTCGCGATAGAATTGCTTCACCGTCTCGACATCGTCGCTGGACTCCTGGATCCATGTGGTCACGCCCAAAGCGCGCGGGCGGAACAGGTCGTACTCGACTGAAACAGTCTCGCCGTTGGGATAGAGCGGCGCCCACCAATTGTCGATATCGTAACTGCATTTGATATCGGCGAGCAAGATGATGGTAGCGATAAACAGGGCCGCGGTTCCGACCATGATGATGGCGGTCTTCAGGCAGCCTGCTTGGTTGCGAGTGGCTTCCACGAGTTCTCTCCTATTCCTTTCTTTCGTCTTTATCGTCTAATCAAGATCTTCCGGGGCTGCGCCGCATCTTTGGCTCTGAACGCGACAGCGCGTTCCAGGACATCCAGCGGCGAGAGCATCATAACATAGAGCAGGGACTTTGTAGCGCGCCGCTTCAAGCCTATGGCAGCTGCTTGACAGCGAAACTCGCGGCTTTTACTCTATTGCATGTTGGCGCAGTCCATGATAAAGTCGTTTATTGTACATACATTTATGTACAATTCAAAAGAACTAAACACTTAGATTATCGCTTTCTATGCGTGACAAACTCAGCGAAATTCGGCTTGACCACAGCAGTTTCATCTCCTTGCATGTGCAGTTGCACAATCAATTGCGCCGCTTGATCGTGTCCGAGCGCTGGCGCTACGGCGAGCGAATCCCCACGGAGACGCAGTTGTCCGAGCATTTGGATATCAGCCGAACGACCGTGCGCATCGCCCTGCAGCGCATCGAAGTCGAAGGCTTGATTAAACGCACAGCGGGCCGCGGCACCTTTGTCGTTTATAGGTCCCAGGACCATCTCGCCAATCGCTCCATTGGTTACCTCACCTGTAGCTTCCATAACGAGATCCACACCAGCATCCTAAACAGCGCCCAGACCGAATTGCGTTCGGCCGGCTACCAGGTGATATTCAGCAATTCACAAGACCGTGATGACGAAGCGCGTATTTTGCGGCAATTGTTGGATGACAAGGTCGCGGGCTTAATGATCTGGGCGAATGCCAAACCCAGCGAAGCCACCAAAGCGATTCTCTATGAATACGAACGCCGCAAGATTCCCATCGTGTTTTTAGATCGTCCGATAGCAGGCATCCGGGCGGATTATGTAGCGAGCGATAATTTCGGCGGAGCCTACGATTTGGTCCAGCATCTGATTGAACTGGGGCACCAGCAAATTGTGCCGTTAATCCCAAATATCGACGACCTGCACCCGGTCAATGAAAGGCATCGCGGTTATGTAAGCGCCATTGAGGACAGCGGCATGTACGTCCGCGCACCCTGGAAAATCAACCCGCCGCAGCGCCACGAATTCCACGAAACAGATATTTATCATCTGGTCGGTCCACAAAGTCAACTGATCACCGAGCAAGTCATGCGCTTGATGAACGAAGGTCCCCGCAATGGCGGGGCTGGACCCTGTGGGGGCGAAGCGCCGACCGCGATTGTCTGTGTCAACGACATCCTGGCCATCATCGCTATCAGCGCCTTGCGGAAGATCGGTTATCAAGTGCCCGACGATGTCTCGGTGGTCGGTTTTGACGATATCGGCATGGCTTCTCATATTGGCGTCCCGCTAACAACCGCCTCACAAAATGCCTATGAATTGGGCAAGGTCGCGTCGCGCATGTTGATAGAGCGCCTGCAGGGCGCGGATATGCCGCCGCGCGCTCACCAGGCGCCAACGCAGTTGCGCATCCGCAGTTCAACCGCAGCGCCATTGATGGTCATGCGGCAATAAAGATGAAATGGAGAGGGGGTTCCTATCGGAAGAAACAAGACGCAATTCGCTTTGGCAGCCCTGGGCGCCGTCAACGCGCCCGTCATTCATAGGCGATTGGCCTGAATGACAAACCGATTCCGGAGTTGGCAAACGCATATCTTTTAGTGATTAGTTGTAGGAGTACAACACATGAAAGCAAGAACTTTTCTACTCGTTCTTCTCGCCGTCCTCGTCGCGTCCTTTAGCTTCACGGCTATGGCGCAAGATGTCGCGCGTGAAGACACCGCAATCTTCGACCGTGACGGTCGCGTCGGTCCGCAGCCCGCCTTCGATAACTACAATCCCTACGTGCCGAATAATCTCGGTAACGGTGGTTTGGGCCAAGCTGTTTTTGAGCCGCTCTTCATCCTGAACTATGAAACCGGCGAAATCGTGCCTTGGTTGGGCGAGAGCGCTTCCAGCAACGATTCGCTCGATGTCTGGACCTTGAACCTGCGCGAAGGCGCGGCCTGGTCCGACGGCGAAGCGATGGACGCTGACGATGTCGTCTTCACATTCGAGATGCTGGGCAACCCGGATAACGCCGGGCTCTGGCGCGCCGGTAAAGCCCAGACCTGGGTCGAGAGTGTGGAAGCTATGGACGCCCAGACCGTTCAGTTCAACCTGAAGGCGCCCAACCCGCGCTTCCAGCTTGACCTGCTGACCGTAAAGATCGGTGGTGAAATACTGATCATGCCCGAGCATATCTGGGCGGATGAAGATCCTTTCACCTTCAAGAACTTCCCGCCGGTTGGCTCTGGTCCTTATACGCTGACCCACGCCGACGAGACCACCTGGATCTATGACCGCAACGACGATTGGTGGGGCGCTGCGACTGGCGCGCTGTCGATGCCCGAGCCGTTGCGTCTGATCTGGATCATCACCGGCAACGACCAGATTCGCACCACCCTGGCTGTCAATAACGAAGTCGACAGCATCATGGACGTGACCCTGGGCGCCTTCGAGGCTATGCAGGCGCAGAACGACAATATCTTCGCCTGGGTCGATGGCATGCCCTTTGTATGGCTGGATCCCTGCCCGCGCCAGCTGACCTTCCAGACCGACGTAGCCCCTTGGGACAACCCGGAAATGCGCTGGGCGATCAACCACATCGTCGACCGCGACAACATCATCGCCGTTGCTTACGAAGGCGTTACCATCCCCTCGCGCACGATGTTTGTTGAATACGGCGCCATGTTCCCCTTCATCGACGCCATTGAAGACGCCGGCATGGGCTTCAGCTCTACCGCGAACCTCGAGGCGGCTGAAGAATTGCTGACCAAGAACGGCTACGTCCGCGGCGGCGACGGCCTGTGGCAGGACGCCGACGGCCACGTCTTGAATCTGGCGATCCAGGTTCACGAGGGCTTCATCGAGAAGCGTCGTATCACCTCGGTACTGGTTGAGCAGCTGCGCGCCTTCGGCATCAACGCCAGCGCCGCCGTTATCGCCGGACCGACCTGGGACGACAACAAGCGCTTCGGCAACTACGAAGCCACCACCGACTGGGACGCCTGCGGTTCGGTCAACGAGCCTTGGGCATCGCTGGATCGTTACACCGCCCGTCACTATGTGCCGATTGGCGAACGTTCCTCCGGCAGCAACCACGCCCGCTGGTCCGGCATGAACAACGAAGCCTACAGCGAACTCGTCGAGCAGATTGGCACGCTCCCCTTGGGTGATCCGCAGGTTATCCCCTTGGTATTGGAAGCCTACCAGTACTTCTATGAAGATCTGCCGATCCTGCCGCTGAACCAGGCCACCAAGTTGATTCCCTTCAACAGCACCTACTGGGAAGGCTGGCCCACGTCCGATAATAACTTCAACCACCCGGCTACCTGGTGGCAGTCGACGCATCAGATCATCTCCGAACTGACCAAAGCTGGCATGTAAGGGACGATTTGATTTTCCGTGAGGTTTGGAGCCGCCATAGAGCGGCTCCAACCTCATCTCCTTTGACTTCATCCAATAGCGCGCGGCCGCGCGGGAAATTTTTTTCAATAAGAATTCTGAAATGACTTTGACTTAGTTTTTATTTTGAAGGTCAAACATTAGAGAGGGCGCTGATATGGGAAGTATTTCACTCAACTATTTGCTGCGCCGACTGATGGTTTTTTTCCTGACGATCTGGGTAGCGGCGACCCTCATCTTCATCATCCCGCGCCTGGCCCCCGGCGACCCCATTTCGGCGATGATCGCGCGCATGTCTCGTCAAGAGGGCTTTGTTGAAAACGCCGATCTCATCATCGAAGCCTGGCGGGAGCGCTTTGGGCTGGATGACCCGCTTTATTTGCAGTATTTTCGTTTCCTGGGCAATACGCTGCGCTTGGACCTCGGCTATTCCCTGGGCAATTTCCCGGCCAAAGTGTCGGAATTGGTCGCTCGCGCCCTGCCCTGGACGATCGGCTTGGTCGGCATCGCCACCGCCATTTTCTTTACCGTGGGCAATCTTTGCGGCGCCTTGCTGGCTTGGAAGCCAACGCCCAAGTTGGTGCGCTTTCTGATACCCATATCAATGTCATTCACGTCGGTGCCGCCGGCGCTGCTGAGTTTGCTGCTCGTCTATATATTCGGCTTCAAGATACCCATTTTCCCGCTAGTTGGCGCCTATGCCCGCGGGATGACGCCCGAGCTGAGCCCCGAATTCATCGGCAGCGTGCTCTATCACGGCTTTCTGCCCGCCATGTCCATCGTATTGGCCACCTTCGGCTTCTGGGCTCTGGGCATGCGTGGCATGATGGTCACTATCGAAGGCGAAGACTACATGATCCTGGCGCAAGCCAAGGGCTTAAAATCATTCTACGTCTTGTATCGCTATATGATCCGCAATGCCATTTTGCCGCAGATGACGGCGCTGGCGGTTTCAATTGGCACGCTTGTGAGCGGCTCGGTGCTGGTGGAGATCATGTTCACCTACAACGGGATGGGCAACTTGATCTATTCCGGCATCAACACGCAGGATTTCGGCTTGATTCAAGGCACATCCTTCATCTTGATTGTGACCAGCGCCCTGGCGGTGCTGATCATCGACCTGACCTACCCGTTGATTGACCCGCGCATTAGCTTGGAGGGTAGGTAGACATGGCAGAAAAGACGAAGGATGTCTCCGTCGCCGGCGGCACGAAGAAAGCGGGCTTGTTCAATCGCTTCGACAACCCCTGGCTGAATTGGAAGTTCCTCTCTGGCGCCTTTATCATTGGTTTCATCTTCTTCTTGATCTTTTTGGGCAATCAATTCTGGGATACCGAATTGGCGCTGGCTGGCAGCTCACCGCTGAACATGCCTCCGCTTGGTTTCACCAACTGGCGCGACCAGGAAGGCATACCCGAACATCCCCTCGGCACCGAAAACAGCGGGCGCGACATGCTGGCGCTGCTGATTGTGGGTACGCCGCGCACGATTGGCGTCGGGGTGATCGCGGCGACGGTCGGCATGTGCGTTGGCATTGTTCTGGGCTTTTTGGCTGGTTTCGTCGGCGGCTGGGTCGATGATGTCATCCGGCTGGCGACTGATGTGACCATCACCATTCCCTCGCTGCTGGTGCTCATCGTCATTCAATCGGTCTTGCCATATATCGATTTGGTGACGATGGCGCTCTTGATATCCATGTTTGCCTGGGCGACGCCGACGCGCTATATCCGCGCCCAGGTGCTGAGCATGCGCGAAAGCGGCTACGTGCAGATGGCGCGGCTTTCGGGCGTGCCGGTGCGCGATATCATGTACCGCGAAATCATGCCCAATCTGTTGCCCTACCTGGCCGCGAGCTATATCGGCAATATGACCGGCGCGATTCTGTCGGCGGTGGGCTTGGAATTGCTCGGTTTCGGTCCCCAGCGCATCCCGTCGCTGGGCGTCTCTATCTTCTTCTCAATCGAAGCGGCTGCTTTGCTGCGCAACATGTGGTGGTGGTGGGGCATCCCGACCGTGATTCTGGCGATTGTCTTCATCGCGCTCTTGCTCATCAACCTGGGTTTGGACGAAATCGCCAATCCGCGCCTGCGCAAAGCGAACTAGCCCGAGGGAGCCACGCGAAATGTCTCAGCAATCGAACCCCCACCCTAAATCCCTCCCCCCCCAAAGTGTGGGAGGGATTTCAAAACGAGATGTCTCCCCTTCCCTCCCTTTGGGGGACGAGGACGGGGGGCGGGGGAACAGCGACCGCGTTGTCCTCGATGTAAACAACCTGCGCATCCACTACGCGACGCCGCAGGGCGATGTCATCGCCGTCAGCGATATCAGCTTTCAATTGTACGAAGGCGAGACATTGGGCTTGGTCGGCGAATCCGGCTGCGGCAAATCAACCACAGCCTACGGCATCCTGCAGTTGGTGCAGCCGCCCGGCTATATCGTGCATGGCAGCATCCAGGTCGAAGGCGCCGAGGTGCTGGACCTGAGCGAAGAAGAACTGCGCAAGTTCCGCTGGACGGGCCTGTCGCTGATACCCCAAGGCGCCATGAACTCGCTCAACCCGACCATGCGCGTCAAGGACCAGATCATCGACGTCATCGAATCGCACGAGGGCAAGCAGAACGACAAAGAGGCTCTGCGCGAGCGCATCTATAATTTGTTCGCGCAAGTGGGCTTGCCCAATCGCATCTACAATATGTACCCCCACGAACTCAGCGGCGGCATGAAGCAGCGCGTTTGCATCGCCATGGGTGTGGCGCTGCATCCCACGGTTGTCATCGCCGACGAAGCCACCAGCGCGCTGGACGTGGTGGTGCAGCGCATCGTGGCGCAAACCTTGGTGCAGGTGAAAGACGAAATCGGCGTTTCCTTGATCGTCATCGGCCACGACATGGGTTTGCTGGCGCAAATCGTCGATCGCATCGCGGTGATGTACGCCGGCAAAATGGTCGAAATCGCGCCAGTGGAAAATGTCTATGCCAATCCGCTGCATCCCTACACGCAACTGCTCATCGATTCCATCCCGTCGATCAAAGAACGCAAACCATTGAAGATCACCGAAGGCATCACGCACGATCCGCGCAACCCGCCCTCGGGTTGCATCTTCCGGCTGCGCTGCCCCTTCGCCTGGGAACATTGCGCCCTGGAAGAGCCAGCGCAGATCCACGTAGCGGCACAGCACGAAGTCGCTTGTCATCTGTTTGACGAGCAATTTGAAGAGAGGAGGTCCAATGCCTTCGCCACTATTGCAAATTCGTGACGCGACCAAGATCTATTCATCGGGTGGTTTTATAGCCAGCAGCAAGAAATCGGTTGTCGCGCTCGATAATTTCAATATGACCATTGCCGAATCTCCGGCGACCATCACGACCATCGCGGGCGAAAGCGGCAGCGGCAAGACGACGCTGGCGAACCTGGTCCTCGGCTTCATCAAGCTCAGCGCGGGCAAAATCATCTTCGATGGTGAAGACATCACCGACATGACCAACGAGCAGCTGAAAGAATACCGCCGCAACGTGCAAGCCGTCTTCCAAGATCCTTTTGGCGTTTACAACCCTTTTTATCGCATCGACCACGTTTTTGATCTCGTCAACAAGCATTTCAGCTTGTCGGATAACCAAAGCGAATATCGCGATATGGTGGAAGCCGGGCTGAATGTTGTCGGCTTGTATGGCGAGGACGTCTTGCGCAAGTACCCGCACCAGTTGAGCGGCGGACAGCGGCAGCGCATCATGATGGCGCGCGCCTATATGATCAAGCCGCGTCTGATCGTGGCGGACGAACCCGTTTCTATGGTGGACGCCTCGCTGCGCGCCTCCATTCTGGATGCCATGCTGCGCCTGCGCGATGACCACAATATCTCTTTCCTCTATATCACGCACGACTTGAGCACCGCCTATCAAATCGGCGATCAGATCTACATGCTCTATCAAGGCACGACGGCCGAACGCGGCAGCGCCATGGATGTCATTGACGCGCCGCAGCACCCTTATGTGCAGCTCTTGATCGATTCCGTGCCGGTACCCGACCCGACCGACAAGTGGGATGTCAATATCTCGCTGCCGAGCGAAGAAGAAATGCGCACAGCCGCCTCGAAGGGCTGCCGATATTATCCGCGCTGTCCCCATCGCATGGACAAATGCCTGGAAGTGCAGCCGCCACTGTTCAAGATGGACAAGCCCAAGCACGAAGCCGCTTGCTACTTGTACGAAGAGAACGACATCGCGCCGATTGAGCCGCCGGTCTTGGTCAATCGACCCATCAGCGACGCGGTCGCCGCGCCCAGCCGCGCGCGCCTGCCTTTGCTAGTAGCGGCGGCCGCGCTCGTCATTGCCGCCTTTGCGATTGGGTTTCTGATTGGCTCGAACCAAGAACCGGAGACGATTGTTGAAGAAGTTGTCGTGGAGGTCACGGCAGTTCCCGCCACCGCAACGGCAGCGCCTACCGATCCGGCCGCTCAAACAGCCGCGCCGGCCGCCGTCGCTGAAGACGCGGTGGCATTCCGGGTATTGGCTGAGGGCGCGACGGACAAAGGCGCTCTGGCGCTGAATGTGACCATGGAAGATGAAATCGCCGGCGCCGATGACATTCACAGCTACAGCTTCGAGGCCTCCGCCGGGCAAGTCTTATCAATCAAAATCCGTACCGGCGGCGGTGGCTTGAGCGGCAGCAACCTCAACTCGCCTTATGGCACGGTCTATGGACCGGATGGCGACTTTGCGGCTCCGCTGGGCGATCCGACCGTGCGCCCCCGGCGCAGCTACAGCGCGGATCTCACAGCGGCGGCCGGAACCTATATCATCGTCGTCGGCGCGACCGAGGTCGACCGTTACGGGCTGGTGGGCGATGCCGAGTATATTCTGACCGTAGAGGGCGACGAGCCGGCGCCGCAAGCATTAGTGGAAACAGAAGCGGAAGCGGAACTGCTGCCCGCATCGACGCCCGCTCCTGTGCCAGACTTCGTTTTGTCGCCCGAAAGCGCGACGGACAAGGGCGTTTTGACGCTCGACGAAGTGAGCGCGGACGAAATCCAAGCGGAAGAAGAGAAGCACATTTGGCGCTATGAAGCGGGAGCGGGCCAGACCGTATCCATTAAGATACGCACGGGCGGCGGCGGCTTGAGCGGCAGCAACCTCAATTCGCCTTATGGCACGATCTACGATCCGGATGGCGCCTTCCTGGCGGCGCTGGGCGATCCCGGCGTGCGCCCCAGACGCAGCTACAACGCGCTGCTCACCCTGCGATCCGGGACATACAGCATTGTCGTCGGCGCCGCGCAGGTCGATCGCTACGGTTTGGTAGGCGATGCCGAGTATATTCTGACGGTCGAAAGCGCGGAAGGCTAGACAGCGTGCATGCCGATCGTTCAAGCGCATATCATCTGCTTTCGACACCCCTATTCGGTGTTTCCTAGAGGGGTGAATTTTGCGAACAGTCGGCGATCGCGCTGTTTTTGTAGGAAACACCGATGAAAATGGGCAAATGCTTGACGACACCGACAATGTGGTTAAACTTTATTGGCGTCGCCGCCAGACCGTGAACGCGCCTCTAGCAGTGGCGGCGACAACATACAGGCGGATTATGAAGTGGCTGAGGGAGCTGCGATGTTAAATCAAGCACAGATTGATTTCTTTCACGAGAATGGATTCCTGCGGATTCCACAGGTCTATAACGAAGCGGAAATCAGCGACATGTCGGATAGCCTCGACCGTTTGATCGAAGACTGGGCATTGACCAGCGCGGGTTGGTCTGGTCCCTGGCGGGATGTCTATTTGGACGAAGAGGTGGAAAAGCAGGTCAAACTAACCGCGATGCACGACCTGCACCTGTATTCCGACGCCTGGATGCGCGCAGTGACCAATCCCAAGCTGGCGACGGCGCTTTCCCAATTGCTGGATTCCAGCGTCGAATTGCACCACACAACCATGCACATCAAGCCGCCGCAGACCGGTCATCCCTTCCCTATGCACCAGGATTCGCCCTTCTACGAACATACTGATGGCCGTTTTATCGATACGCTGGCGCATCTGGACGACACCTTCCACGAAAACGGCGAGATCCGCTTCCTGGCTGGTTCACATAAACGGGGCAAGCTCCCGCATATTTTGAAAAACCCGGATGGCACAGCCTGCTCGCCTCACCTCAATACCGACGACTACAAACTGGAAGACACCATGCCCGTGCCAGCCAAGCGCGGCGACGTCGTCGTCTTCCATATCTACTGCATCCACGGCTCCTACATCAACCAAACCACCGAGCCGCGTCGCATGGTGCGCATGGGTTATCGCGATCCGCATAACGATCAGCTGGCGGGCCAGAGCAATGGCCGCCCCGGATTGATCGTTAAAGGCTATCGCGAACGCCGCGGCGACGAAGAATTGCTGAAACAAACATAGCTGGCAAGGTCATTGGTGAGCGACTGGGTTTCCGCGTGCGTCGTCGGGGTCGATATCGGCGGCAGCAAAATCAGCGCTGGTTTGGTCACGCCAGAGGGCGAGATCCTGCGGACGCGCTCAGTCGCTACGCCCGCTGCGCCAGCGGCGATCCTGGCTGAAGTGAAGCGCCTGTGCCACGAGTTGATCGCCGGATTCCAGGGCGATGTCATCGCCATCGGTATCGGCAGCGCCGGTATGGTTGACAGCGTGCGCGGTCGCGTGATCCACGCCAATGACAACCTGCCCGGCTGGGCCGGCACGGCTTTGTCCGCGCTTGATATTGGCGACGGTCTTCCCATCTTGGCCGAGAACGACGCCCGCGCCTTGGCTTATGGCGAGGCGAAGCTGGGCGCGGGAAAAGACTACAGGTCCTTGCTCTGCGTCACGGTTGGCGGCGGCATCATCCTTGATGGCGAGATCTGGCGCGGTTCCAACTACAGCGCCGGGGAAATCGGCTATCTGGTGGTTGGCTGGGCAGGGGACAGGCCCATCATTCTCGACCAATTTGTTTCCGGTCCCGGCATTGAAGGCGCCTATCGGGCTGCCACTGGAGCGGCGGAGCGCATCCCGCTGACCGAAATCACGCGCCGCGCTTATGCGGGCGAGCTTGTCGCAGCCCAGACCATAAAAGACAAAGCGCGGCAACTTGGCATCATACTAGGCGGGTTCGTCGCGGCTATCAATCCGGCGGCGCTGGTGCTGGGTGGCGGCGTGACGCAAATCGGCGAGCTTTGGTGGGCGGAGCTGGAAACGGCTTTCCGCGACAGCGTGCCGCCGCTTCTGCGCTCGACGCCGATACTGCGAGCCAAGCTGGGCGCAGAGGCAGTGCTGCTAGGCGCGGGTTTGCTGGCTTGGGACCGGGTGACCGCATGAAGGCCGCTGCCTTCCTCGCCGCCGTCAAAGGCAAGCTGATCGTATCTTGCCAGGCGCTTGAGCATGAGCCGCTGCATGGCTCGTCAATCATGGCGAAAATGGCGGCTGCGGCGAAGATCGGCGGCGCGGCCGCCATCCGCGCCAACAGCCCGGCCGATATCCGCGCCATCAAAGCGGCGGTCGACTTGCCGGTGATTGGCTTGTACAAGCGCGGCGACAGCGGCGTCTACATCACGCCGAGCTTCGAGGACGCGGCGGCTGTCGCCGCGGCGGGCGCCGATGTCATCGCGCTTGATTGCACAGATCGTCCGCGTCCCGATGGCGCGCGCCTTGCCGATTTGCTGGCGCGCATCCATGACGAGATTGGCAAGCCCGTTTTCGCCGATGTTTCGACCCTGCAGGAAGCGCGAGCGGCGGCTGAATGCGGCGTCGCCATGGCTGGTCCGACGCTGTCCGGTTATACCGACGCGCCTTCCAGTTCTACGATGACTGCCGAGCCCAACTTTGAGCTGCTGGCAGGGATGATCGCCGCGCTGCCGATACCGGTCATCGCCGAGGGTCGCATAAGCAGCCCGCGGCAAGCGCGGCAGGCGCTGGAGATGGGCGCTTGGGCGGTGGTGGTTGGGTCGGCCATCAGCAGGCCCCGTACGATCACAGCGCGCTTTGCAGCGGCGTTGCGGGATGGCTGAATTTTGACGTGAAGTTTTGATCGAACGAAAACAGGAGCAAGATATGAAAACGCTTGGTTTCCTCGGGGTGGCGCACATCCATACGCCTGGTTTTGTTAAGAGATTAAACGAAAGGCGCGACGAATTCCGCGTCAAAGCGGTTTGGGATAATCAGCCGGCGCGGGCGCGCATCGCCGCGGATCATTTGAGTGGCGCCACAGTCATGGAGCTTGACGCGATCGTCGGCGACGACGAAATCGATGCCGTCGTCGTCTGTTCGGAGACGGCGCTGCACCGCGAACTGGTAGAAGCGGCGGCTGCGGCCGGCAAAGATATGTTCGTGGAAAAACCGCTGGGCATCACAGCCTCCGACGCTTATGCCATGTCTAAGGCGATTGACGAAGCCGGGCTGATCTTCCAGATCGGGCATTTCATGCGCGGCTTCCCGGCTTTGCGCGTCATCAAGCGCTGGATTGACGATGGCGCTCTGGGGACGATTACCCGCATTCGCCATAGCAATGTGCATCAAGGCGCGCTTGCCGGCATATTTGACGCTGGCAAGGGCTGGTACGACGATGGCTGGCTGTGGATGACGGACATGGAGAGATCGGGAATGGGCGGTTTTGGCGATCTCGGCGCGCATTCTCTGGATGTCTTGATGTGGCTGCTGGGCGATGTGCTCTCTGTCACGGCGCAGATGGATTCGCTGCTGGGCAAGTACCCCTGCGACGAATATGGCGAAGGCATGCTGCGCTTCGCCAATGGCGCGATTGGGACGCTGGCGGCGGGCTGGGTCGATCTGGCGCGCGCCATGCCCATCTATGTCAGTGGCACAGAAGGCGTCGCCTATGTCGATGATGACAAATTGCTTGTAAAATCTGATAACCTGACGGGGGCGGAGCTGCGCGAATGGACGGACCTGCCCGAGGCGTTGCCGCATGCCTTCGACTTGTTCCTCAATGCGCTAAATGGAGCGGAGGTCCCGCTGATTTCGGCGCGGGAAGCGGCTGACCGCACAACCGTGATGGAAGCGTTTTATCAAGCTGCGGAATCAAACACTTGGGTTCAGCCTCATAAAGCTTAAAGGAGCGATAGAACATGAGCACATTGAAAGTGGGTGTCATTGGCGTCGGCGGGATCGCCCGCACGCACATGCCGGGTTGGGAAGCCTCGCCGCATGCTGAAGTGGTGGCCGGCGCGGATCTTGTGCCGGAAGCGCTGGAGCGCTGGGGCGGCGCTTGGAATGTCAGCCGGCTGGAGACAGATTCCGCCGCCGTGATAAAGGACCCGGATATTGATATCATTGATGTCTGCACGCCCAATATGTATCACGCCGACCTGTCTATCGCCGCGCTGGAAGCCGGCAAGCATGTCATCTGCGAAAAGCCGCTGGCGCCCACCCCGGGCGATGTGCAGCGTATGATTGAAGCCCGCGATCGCTCTGGCAAACTGTTGATGACCGCGCAGCATTTTCGTTTTGCCGGCGCCTCCAAAGCGCTGAAGGCGGAAATCGACGGCGGCGCGCTCGGCGATATCTACCATGCGCGCAGTTGGATGCTGCGCCGCGCCGGTATCCCCACCAGCCTGGCTTTCCTTTCCAGCCAACATAGCGGCGGCGGCGCTTGCATCGATATCGGCGTGCATATTCTCGACTTGACGCTTTGGATGATGGGCAATCCCGAACCGGTGTCTGTCACGGGCGTCGCGCGCCGAGAGCTCGCCAGCAATCCCATGGCATTTGGCCGCTGGCCCCGTCACGGGCGCATTCCCGAGGGGATGGATGTCGAAGAAATGGCGATGGCTTTTGTCCGCTTCGATACCGGCGCGACGCTGGTCTTCGAGATATCTTGGCTGCTGCACCACGACATTGAAGGCGAAGATATGCAGATGTGGCTATATGGCAGCAATGGCGGCTCGCATTGGCCCAAGTGCGAGGTTTACGACACGAATTACGACAGCATGCAACTCTACAATCGTAAACTCAAGTTGACGCAGAATGTCTCCGAGCCGCACGCGCAGGAATGTGTGGAGTTCGCGCAAGCGATTGTTGACGGCGCGCCTTCGCCCGTGCCGGCCGAACAGTCGCTGCAGGTGATGAAGATTCTCAACGGCATCTATCAAAGCCAGCAAACGGGCTGCGAGGTCATGCTGTAAAGCCGCAGAAATCCGGCAGCTTTGGCATTGTCGTAATGGCAATTCGATTCTTTTGTCTCACGCTCGCGGCGATTCTGGTTGCCAGCTGCGGCACAATGGCGAGCCCGGCCACAGTCCCTTCCGAGTCTTCACCCAGCGCGCTGGGTGAAGACTCGGAGGGGGCTAGCAGGCTGGGCGCTTGGACGCTGGCATACACCGGCGGCTGCGCCGGGCGCGAATCGGAAACCTTGCTGATTACGCAATTGGATGAAACTGTGATTGTCTTCGCCGAGTTTGAGCTGTTGCGGAATGAGACGGACGAATACGTCGGCAGCGCCATTTTTATCGCGCCAATGCCAGTTGACGGGCGCGACATCCCATACGAGATCAGCTATGCGTTGCGCGCGTCGGACGATGGCAGATTCAGCGGGACGGAGACGATTATTGAAGGCGGCGGGGCGGCGCTAGCTTGCCCGGTTGAGCTGGTTTATGGCGGGGGATGACGCAGTTGATTTGTCTTGCGCTGTCGGGAATGCTGGAATCTCCGCCTTTACATCGCTCCGGCGATACTTATTCTGTTTGATTCAGTCTTTATCATCATTTTCTTTGTAAGGCGTCCCGCCTTGCAGCCGCACAAGCCATTCCACGTCTTTACCAATTTCTGTCATGCGCACTCTAAGTGTGCATAACTGATCGCGTATATCCTTGTGAGCATCAGAAGATGCCTTCCAAATGAAAAACCCGGTAGCCATCACACTCGCAGCTATCGCAAGCGCGCCTTCAAAGCTAATTACAAGCGGTGTTGTCTCGATCATGTCTACCTCTTATTAGCTTTACTGGGAATTGCCACCTTAACCGTCGACTTTAATACCTCCGCCCATTCTTTTTCGGTTTTTATATTTGGACGGCTCTTGGTTCTTCTCTCTTAGCTTGAAACAGAGTATCTTGTTGGTTACCGTAATATGCGCGTCCGGGTCGAATTTGCTGTTTATGCAACACCCTTATGATTGACATTGTCATATTTCTATGATGATTATTCAGTTAAATCGGACAAAATATACGCAACTAAGTTTGTACATTCAAGTATTACACTAATCCTATGAAAAGTCAAATATGAGTTTCCTCCCATACATATTTTCCTAGGGCGATGAAGATGGAGCTTCATTCCAGCCCAGTGCCCGTAATGGCTTGCACATAATAGCGCTGGAAGGGGATGACCAGCAGGATAGGCACGATGGCCGCTATCATGGAGCCGGCCAGCAATTCGTTCCAGATCGTGCCATATTGCCCGATCGCCAGCGAAATCTCGACCTGTACCACGCGCATGTCTTTGGTGGGCGCGACCAGCAGGGGCCAGAAGAAGGCATTCCACTGGCTGATGAACATCAGCAAGGCGGCGGCCACCAGCACCGGCTTGGAGATGGGCAAGATGATGCTGACCAGCACGCGCAGCCAGGTCGCCCCATCCACCCGCGCGGCGTCAATCAACTCCTGTGGTATTTCGGCGAAGAATTGACGAAAAAGGAAGATCACCAGGCTGTTCGCCAGACCGGGTATCAGCAAGCCCTGCCAGGTATTGATCCAGCCAAAGCTATTGACCAAGATGTAACGCGGTATGGCTGTCAGATCGACCGGCACCATAAAAGTGAGCAGGACAATTGCCAGGAAGAGCGCGTTCTTGCCGCGGAATTCAAAGCGGCCAAATGCGAAGCCAGCCAGCGCGTTAACCCCGCCGCCGATAATGACAGTCGCTATCGCGAGGAAGAAGGTATTGCCGACCGCCCGTCCGAAGCCGCGCTCGAACAGCGCGTCATAGGCTTCCAGCGTGAAATCGACCGGCAAGAGCGCGCGCCAGGAGAAGGGATAGGCGTATTCGAAGACTTTATGATTCGGCGTGAAAGAAGCGGACGCCGCCCACATCAGAGGCACAACGACGATGACCACGCCCAAGATCAACAGCGCATAGACGACAATCGGCTGCCTATGAAAGCGCCAGGGCTTGCTCTTCATTGCCGCCGAGGACGCTGTGGACTTTGTGCGATGGGACATGTTTTGAACCAGATCTCGCTTCAATAGTTGTTGTTCAAGCGTTGTTCAATCGTTGCCGCGAAGCGCGTAGAGTTCGATACCCACGATAATAAATACGATAACCAGCATAACCGAAAGCATGGCGGCGGACGCGCCCAAATCGCCGTAGAGGAAGCCGCGCCGATAGGTCTCGTACATGATCAAATTGGTCGAAAGCTGTGGACCGCCGGAGGTCAGCAGCAAGATAGGCGCGAACATCAAGAAATTGGCGACCGTGTCGGCAACCAGCACAAAAGCCAGCACCCGGCGCAACAGCGGCAAGGTGATCTTGGTGAAAGACTGCCAGGCGCTTGCGCCGTCGATCTTCGCCGCTTCCAGAACGGGCGGCGGGATGTTCTGCAATCCCGCCAGGATGAACAGGCTCCAGAGCGGGACGCCGATCCAGGAAGCGATCAATATGATCGACCATAGCGCTTGATCCACCGAATGCAGGAAAGGTTGTCGCGCGATGCCCAATTGCAGCAGGATGCCGTTGACCATGCCCGAGTTCTGGTCCAGCATCAGTCCCCAGACGATGGCGGTGACGTTAAGGGAAAGGGCGATAGGCAGCAAATAGATGCTTCTGAAGACGCCGATGCCGGTTACGCGCTGGTTAATCAACACAGCCAATCCCAGCGCCAGGACGATCTGAATCGGGTTGACCAACAAGCTGAAAACAACGGTAACTTGTAAGGACTTCCAGAAAATGGGGTCGTTAAAGATGCGGTTGTAATTGGCGAATCCCGCAAAAACGCGCTCGCCGCTGCGCAATGAGATGACAAACATGCTTTCGAAAAGCGTGGCGATCGTCGGCATCAAATTGAATACGACGAGCAAAAGCAGCGCGGGCAAGAGGAAGAGATAGGGAATGATTTGCTGTCGCGCTCGCATCATTCGTTCCGGAGCCTGGTGAACATCGGGTGGATGAATCGATTGCCTGGGGCGGGCTGTATGCAAAACAAGAGCCGCGCTGGGCGCAGCTCTTGCTCAAGCGGGTCAAGACCCTATTGATATTTCGCCATTTCGCTGTCAATGCGCTGAACAGCCAGGTTCAGCGATTCCTCGACATCGGCGCCGTTGCGAATATCCTGGAAGGTATTCTGCAAGATCTGCTCGTATTCCAGGAAGCCGACGGTCACAGCGCGGGGCCTTGGATTGACTGTCGCTTCGTCTGCGGCTGTACGCATGTAGGACATCGGCAAGGCATCGAACTCCGCTTCGGTCGCGAAGAGCGCGAGTACCGATTGCTGGGCTGGGAAGTCGCCACTGCCGCGCCGCCACCAGATTTCCGCGCCTTCGCCGGTTGAAATGAAGTGGACGAAGCGCGTCGCCGCGTCAACGTTTTCGGTGTTGGCGTTCACGCCGATGTGCCAACTGCCGGTGGGCGTGGCTGGCTCGCCATCTGCGAAGTATGGATGCCGGGAAACGCCCCATTCGATATCCAGGTCAGCATTGTTCGCGAAGCGCGGGATGTTCCAGGGACCGCCGACGAACATGCAGATATTGCCCGTTTCGAAGATATCGGCGGGCCAGAATTCCTCGCCTTGCGGCGCCGCGTTCCAGACGTTGAACATGTTGTAGTAGTAGGTATAGGCTTCAATCCACTCGGGCGAGTTGATCACGCCGTCCACCGTCATGCCATCCTCGCCAATGGCGGATCCGCCCAGCGATTCTGGCAGAGCCTGCAGTTGGTAGATGCGCACCATTTGCTCCCAGATGAATCCCCAAACATCGGGTGTGCCGTCGCCGTCATCGTCAAAGGTCATTTGTTGGGCGATTTCCGCGATCTCTTCCCATGTCAGCCGGTCATCCGCGCCTGGCGGCATCAAGCCGGCGCGATCGAAACAGCCCTTGTTGTAGAACAGCAGTTGCGTCGACGTGCTGACCGGCGCCGCATAGAGCGTTCCCTCGTAAGAACCGGCATTGACGGCTGCGGACAGCCAGTCTTCCACCTCGTCGCCGGTGAAAATGGGATCGAGCGGCAGCAGCCAGTTGCGGAAGGCATAACCCGAAACCAGCGGCACGTCGACCGAAATGACATCAGGCAGTTCCGACCCAGCGCCCAAACGAACCTGAATCTGGGCGAAGAGGTCGTTAAAGCCAACCTGTTCCGCTTCGACAGTAATGTCGGGATTAAGCGCCTCGAACTCCTCAATGATCGCCTCTGTGGGCCAATCAAGCGTCAACCAGGTGATGGTTGTTGGTTCATCCTGGGCGCCGGCCGGCGCCAGCAGCATTATGAAAATGCCAAGCAAGGTCGTTGCAAGCATCAATTTACGTGACATCACGGTACATCCTCCTCGAATCTTAGATAAATTAGCGGTCTCTTACATTAAGTGAATTGTAACGGATTTACGTCGATTTGCAATTCTCGCCGTCGCCAGCGCAGGGCAGTGGCGGCAAAATCAAATTGCGTTGACATCGACTATTTTCTCATACTTTCGCAATTTTCCTGGGCGGCACAGCGGACTCTGTTGAGAAACAGCCTCCATCACCCGCCCCCTTGCCCAAAAATGAGGCAATTGGATTCTTATAGCCTGTAGTGAGCCGTTAAGTCCCTCTCCCTTTATGGGGGAGGGGCGTTGGGGTGGGGGTAAATTGAGTATTTCAACAGAGTCCGCTGTGCCGCCCAGGAAAATTGCATTCTACTCATCGGGCGATTCGACGGCGTCTTTTGCGCTTTCGACCAAAGTCGCTACACTTGGCGAGCGAACAACGGCGCGTCACACAGAAATAAGCGGACGTAGCGATGGAGAACCCAAATGAATAATGAGACGATTAAGGTCGGCGTCATTGGAGCAGGCATGATTGGCAGTCTGCACGCCGGCATCTTGTCGGGCCGGACGCAGGACGCCCAAGTTGCGGCCGTCATGGACCTTGACGGCGAGCGCGCCGCGGCGGTGGCGGCTGATTGTGGCGCGCGCGCCTTGCCCACCGCCGAGGCGCTCATACAGGATCCGGATGTCGACGCTGTCTTGATCGCCAGTCCGGACGCCTTCCACGCCGAGCAGGCCTTGGCTTGCATCGCCGCAGGCAAGCCGCTGCTTTGCGAGAAACCGCTGGCGACCACGCGGGCTGATGCCGAGCGTATCCTGCGCGCCGAGCTGGCGGCAAGGCGCCGGCTGCTGCAGCTTGGTTTCATGCGCGAATATGACCGCGCGCATAAAGAGCTGCTGGCGCTGTCAGGCAGCGGCGTCATCGGTCCCGCGCTGCGCTTCCGCGGCATTCACATGAATCCCTATCGCGGGTCGGACGCTACATCGGAGGCTACAATTGAAAACGCAATCGTCAATTCGCTTATCCACGATATTCACTCGGCGCGCTTCATGATGGGCGAGGAAATCGCCGAAGTGTTCACGCGCTGGGTACCGTCAAATCCTGGGCATAGGCGTTCCGCCCGCTACGCGATCATTCACGTGACCTTTGATAGCGGCGCCATCGGCACGCTCGAATGGAGCGGTGATTCGGGTTATGGCTATGAGGTAGAAGTCGAAATCACCGGCGAAAAAGGCGCGGCGCGCACCGGCGGGGTTCACAGCCCGCTGCTGCGACAGGCTGGCGCGCGGTCGCAAGCCATCAGTCCCGACTGGCCCCAGCGCTTTTATGACGCTTATGTGGAGGAACTGGGGGCTTGGACAGGCTCGGTTGCAGCGGGACAAGCGACGGGTCCTTCGGCTTGGGACGGTTATATGTCCCTCGCCGTGGCGGAAGCCTGCATCAAGTCAGCCGAGTCGGGTCAGCCGCAGCGGGTTAGTGGCGGGGAACGCCCGGCGATGTATTGACCGCGCCCTTGCGAGCCCGCGCCTGTTCTCAAAACGTATTATAACGAATGCCGTCCAAAATTTGGCTTTTCGCTTGAGACGCGCTATATTCATGCTTAGGCGAAATCGCAGTCGTCCGACTGTTGATATGATCTGGTTTCGCTGGTTTGTATCAGCGGTCCATCAGTGATACTTGTTCGCGCAAGCAGCAGCGTGCCAGCGCACAGATTTGGCATTGCTTAATAATGTTGGTTTACCCAAAAAAAGGAGTGATACAGCAACCATGAACAAGAGACGACTTTCCAGAAGGCAGTTCTTGCAGACGACCGGGGCAGGACTTGCGTCCCTGGCTCTCGGCGGCGTATCAGCCAGCAGCGTACTGGCGCAGGGCGATGCGCTGCAGTTCTATGGCTGGGACTTCCAGCCGGATACCATCCGCCAGCACCTCGACAACTACACAGAGCAAACCGGCACCCCGGTTGAGCTCAACATCATCCCCAATGTCGGCTACTCCACCGGGCTCCAGACCAAGATCCTCGGCGGCGTGCACATGGACGTCTACTACAACTTCAAATACAACTCCACGCGCTTTTTCAACGCCGGTTGGGCGCGGCGCATGGACGACCTGCCGGACGCCGACGCGGTCATGGGAGAGATGTTCGCCAGTTCCGTGCCCTCCTACACCACGCCAGAGGGCCAGTTGATCAGCATGCCCTACTTCAGCGCGGTTCACGCCCTGCATTACAACGAACGCCTGCTCAGCGCATCCGGCTTTGACGCGCCGCCACAGACCAAGCAGGACCTCTATGACCAGTGCGCGAAGCTAAAAGCAGACGGCGTCGAGGCGCCTTATCTGGCTTATTGGATCAAGGAATTCTGCGAGGAATACTTGCAAGTCTATCTGTTGTCGGAAGGCGTCACCCCCTTCTCGCCTGCTGGCGAACCGGCCTTCGCCGACGATTCCAAGACAGTGGACGTCTTTGAATGGTGGCAGGCTATGTTCCAGGACGGCATGACGTCGCCGACCCAGTTGACCGACCAGCCCGGCGAGCAGATGACCGCCATGCAGAATGGCACGTCGGCCTTCTATGTCTTGCATCACTACTTCCTCAAGCTGATGAACAGCGGCGGGGGACCGGAAGTTGAACACCTGCGCATCGCCGACCGCATGCCCGGTTCCGACGGCATGACCTTCCAGATGGGCGAGGTCGTCCAGATGTCCGATGGTCCGAATGTCGACAAGTCTTGGGATCTGGTTAAGTTCTATACTTGGAAGGACGCCAACGGCGAACGTTCCGTACACAAGTCCTGGGCTGCCGCCGCCGCTCTGGGCGCGCCATATCCCGATTTCTACGACGATCCGGAAGTCCAAGCCAACTACGGCGACTACTACGACTTCGATCAAATCAAGGATATGTTCGAAAACAACTCTGACGTGGTCCAGGCGCGCAACCAACCTTGGTACAGCGAATTCCAGACCCATGTCGGCGACGAAATCCAGCGCATGCTCCAGGGCAACCTGGCGCCGGCGGACGCCGTCACCAGCCTGGCGGACAAAGTGCTGGACCTGCGGGAGCAGTATTCCTAGCTTGTCATCTTTTCCGCGCAAAGCGCATGAACACGATTGCTAATGCCTGCAGCTTGGGTAAGCAGTTCCCAAGTTGCAGGCGCAGGTATTCGGCGTAGCGGCGCGCATTTTGCAGCAGGTTGGTAGCAGGTCACTAGCCATGGCGGCAGTTCAGGCGAGAAAAATAAGCGATCAAGAGCGCAAGCATTGGGATCGTAAATGGATTCCCTATGTCTTGCTGGCGCCCGCCATCATCACCATCGTTGTCGTCATTCTCAGCCCCTTGGTCACCACCATCTACTACAGCTTTTCCAACGTTGATCTAATCCGCGATCGCACGACATTCATCGGCTTCGACAATTACGTGGAACTCTTCAGCAGTCGCCTGTTCTGGAAAGCGATTGAAATCAATTTGAAGTTCGCGGCCATCGTCGTCGTCGTCCCGACCCTGATGGGTCTATTCTTCGCTGTGCTGCTGGTGGAAGACTTTGTGGGACGCGGCTTTGGCCGCACCTTGCTGATCTTGCCTTGGGCGCTGCCCTGGATTGTCATTGGCTTGCTCTGGAACTGGGTTGTGCATTCGCAGTTCGGCGCGCTGAACGGATTGCTCTACAGCTTGGGTTTGATCGACAAGTACATTCCTTTTATGGCGGACGAAAACTGGGCGCTGGTCTTCACGGCGATGGCGTCGGCTTGGCGGCAGACCTCGTTCAGCGCCATCTTGCTGCTGGCGGCGCTGCAGACCATCCCCGAAGATCTCTACGATGCCGCCAAGGTGGATGGCGCGGGCATGCGCGCGCGCTTCCGTTTTATCACCTTTGCCTGGATTCGCCCGACGCTCACCATCGTGCTGCTCTACAATATCGTCTTGGGCTTCTTGCAATTCGACGCCGTCTGGGTGATGACGCAAGGGGGACCCGGGGACGCCACCATGCTGCTCTCTGTGCTGCTCTATCGCTATACATTCATCAACTTCGATCTGGGCATGGGCGCGGCGGTCTCGAACGTGCTGGGCTTGATCACCATGGGCGTCGGCTTGCTCTTCGTTCGCTTGACTTACCGCTCGCAAGCGACCTACAGCTAGGCGGGCACGATGAACGTTTCGTCACGTAGCATCTGGCAATTTGTCGCGCGCAAGGTTGCGACATACGCCGCCTTCTTTTGCCTGCTCTTCTGGGTCGGCTTCCCAGTCTATTATATGCTCATCACCAGCTTCATGGATCCGCCCGAACTCGGCGTCAAGCCCCCGAATTGGATTCCCCAGCAGCCGACAATAGAAAATTACCGCGAGGTCATCATTGGCGAGACGGGACAGCGCGGGGACTATGGCACGACAACCGAGTTCTCCCGCATGATGCCCGCCTTGCTCAACAGCACCTTCGTCTCGGTGACTGTCGTATTGCTCAATTTACTTATTGGCGGGATGGCCGCCTACGCCTTTTCGCGCTTTGATTTTCGTTTGTCGCGCATCACTTATCTTGGCGTGCTGATGACGCGGGTGCTGCCGGCTTTGAGCTTGATCGTGCCGCTCTTCATTATCTTGAGAAAACTGGGGCTGATTAACACGCTTTGGGCGCTCATTTTCACTTATACGATTTTCATTCTGCCCTTGACGATTTGGATCCTGCGCGAATATTTCGATACGCTGGCTCGTGATATCGAAGAGATGGCGCTGATTGACGGCGCGACGCGCTGGCAAGCCTTCCGCATGGTGGTCGCGCCGCTGGCTGTGCCGGGGCTGATCGCTGTCGGCGTCATGTCCTTTATGGAAGCTTGGAGCGAATTCTTCTTCGCGCTGACGCTGACCAATTCGCTAACCTATCCGCCACTGCTGATGTCCTTCCGCAATTTGCATCAGGTCAATTGGAATGCCCTGGCCGCGGCGACTACCATCGGGGTGCTGCCGCCGGTCATCGTGGCTTTTGTCTTCCAGCGTTATCTGGTGCGCGGCTTGAGCGAAGGCGCGGTCAAAGGATAAGCGCGATGCCGGTCAAACTTGGCGTCCTGGGCGCTGGCATCATCGCCCAATCATTCATGGAAGCCGAGCCGGATGTGCCCGGTCTCGAGGTCGCGCTCATCTGTGATGTGCGCGAAGACACTGCCCGCGCGCTGGCGCAACCACTTGGCATCGCTTGGGAGACGGATTACCGGGCGGTCCTGGAAGACAAGACGATCGACGCGGTTTACATCGCTTTGCCGCATCACCTGCACGCAGAGGTTGCGGTCGCCTCGGCGCAAGCCGGCAAACATATCTTGCTGGAAAAACCGATGGCGAATACGCTGGAAGAAGCCGATCGCATCCTGGCGGCGCAGAAGCAGGCTGGCGTCAAGCTGATGCTGGGCTTCACCCATCGCTTTCATTCCGAGTTGCAAACAGCCAAACGGTTAATCGACGCCGGCGAGCTCGGGCAAGTGACCTTGGCTCTTGACATCATGACCACGGGCGGACGCATCCCGGGCTGGTTCTGGCAGAAGCAGCAGTCTGGCGGCGGCGTCTTGCATGTCAACGGCGCCCACAGCTTTGATCGACTGCGCTGGCTGGTGGGTTCGGAAATCGTCGAGGTCTTCGCTTATGCCGAGACCTACGATAAGCGCAAGACGGTGGAAGACAGTACTGTCGTGGCGATTCGATTCGAAAATGGCGCTATGGGCTCGACCATACATAATTGGGTGGTCGATTTTGACCTGCCCTTCAAATGCGATCTGGATCTATATGGCAGCGGCGGCGCGATCCGAATTGATACCTGGAACGCGCTGGAGTTCGCCAATGCCCAGCATACCTGGACGCAACGTCGCGAACGGGATGATATGTTCCAGAAAGAAATCAGCGAATTCGTCGGCGCCATCCTGGAAGATCGCGAACCTTGCGTGACCGGCGAGGACGGCAGGCGCAGCCTGGCCTGCGTGCAAGCCGCTTATGAATCGGCGCGCACAGGCAAACCGGTGAGAATAAACGATTGATTCGGAGGAGAGATCCATGAGCAAAAAAGTACGCACGATCACGGGCGATGTCGCGCCGGAAGCGCTGGGTCGCACGCTGATCCACGAGCACCTTTGCGTCGATTGGGGCGACCTGTTGGGGCGTCCCAAGTATCTCGATTTCGACCGCGACGACATGGCGGACCGCATGGTCGCCAAGATGGATGAGCTTTATGCCTCTGGCATCAGCGCCATGACCGAATGCACGCCCATCGGCGCCGGGCGCTATCTCGACCTCTTTCATGATGTCGCCCGCCGCAGCAAGGTCAAGATTATCTGCTCGACCGGCTTCTTTCACGAATCCTGGGCGCCCATGCACCTCTACGCGCAATTGATGGATATCGACCAGATGGCGGCGCTCTTTGTCCGCGAGATAACCGAGGGCATGGGCGAGACGCTCTTGAAAGCCGGTTTGATCAAATGCGCCACCGGCGAAGGTCAAATCTCCGCCAAGGAAGAAGAGGTCTTGCGCGCCGCCTCCCGCGCGCACCGGGCGACCGGCTGTCCCATCATCACGCATACCACCGATGGCTTGGGTCCCGAACAGCTTGACATCTTTGAATCGGAAGGCGTCATGCCCGAGGAAGTCATCATCAGTCATATCGGTTGCCAGCCCGACCCGATCAGCGGCTCCGAGCAGGTCTTGAAACGGGGCGCCAACGTCAGCATGGATCGCATCGGCATGGTCGGCGCCTTCTTTGAAGACGAGCACTGGCTGGCGGTGGTGGGCAACGCCATCAAGAAAGGCTATGTTGACCAAATCATGCTCAGCCACGACGCCGCTGTTTTCGCCCACGGTTACGAAGCGGCTTCCGGCGATGATGTCTGGGACGACTACACTTATGTTTACTCGCAATTCGTGCCGAAGCTGCAGAAGGCGCATGGCGTCACCGACAGCCAGGTTGAAACTATGTTCGTGACCAATCCACAGCGGGTATTGGCATTCTGATGACGCTGCGCAAGAACGATCTTGATACGCCCGCGCTGATCGTCGATATCGACAAACTGCGTTACAACATCGACGATATGGCGGCTTTCGCGGCAGCGAATGGCATAAACCTGCGCCCACATGTCAAGACACATAAGACGCCGCAAATTGCCAAGCTACAATTGGAAGCGGGCGCTGTCGGTTTGACGGTCGCCAAGCTGAGCGAGGCGGAGGTCTTCATCGAGGCCGGCTGCGCTGACATCCTGGTCGCCTATCCGCTGGTCGGTTCGACCAAGCATCGGCGCTTGCTTGAATTATGCCAGCGCGCCCATATCAGCACAGTCCTTGATCACAGCGACATTGCCGAAGCGCTTTCCAGGTCCATGCGCGCTGATGGAATCGAATTAGCGGTGATGGTCGAGGTTGATACCGGCTTGAGCCGCTGCGGCGTCGCGCCGGGCGAGCCAGCGCGCGATTTGGCGCAGCTCATCGACCGGCTGCCGGGTTTGCGCTTTGCCGGTTTGTTGACGCACGAAGGGCACGCGCAACTGGCTGGCGCGCCCAATCAAGTGCGCGCGACCGGGCTCGGCGCCGGCGAGATGATGGCGGAAACAGCCGAGTTGCTGCGCAAGTCCGGCTTGGAAGTGCCAATAATCTCGGTCGGCTTGACGGCGACCGCCAAAATCACGGCGACGGTCGCTGGCGTCACCGAGACGCGACCGGGCATCTATGCCTTTTATGACCGCAGCGAGGTCCTGCATCAGGTCGTCCAGCCCGAGCGCTGCGCCGCGCGTGTCTTGACAACCGTGGCGACGCGGCCCGCGGCCGACCGCATCATTCTCGATGCCGGTACCAAAGCCCTGACGAGCGACCGGGCTGGGGTCTCGCCGCCGGTGGCTGGGCATGGCATCGTCCTGGGGCATCCGGATTGGGAAGTGCGAATTTTAAGCGAGGAGCATGGCGCCACGGCTGTACCACCCGACGACCCCGCGCGCATCGGCGATCGGGTCGAGGTCATTCCCAATCACATCTGCCCGGTCATCAACCTCTTCGACAGCATGTACATCACCCAGGGCGACCGCGTGATTGATCAGTGGACTGTCGCCGCGCGCGGGAAGTCGCAGTAAAGGCTGGACTTATGAAAAAACATCGCGTCGGCGTCATTGGCTGCGGCTGGATCGCGCCCTTTCATGTGGGGGCGCTCAACCGGCTTTCGCATCGCGCCCAGGTCATCTGGACCGCCGACCCGGACCGGGAGCGGGCGGCGCAAATCGCGGCATCCCTGCCTGGCGCGGGCAGCATCGACGTGCTGGCTGATTATCGCGAAGGCTTGGACCGCATCGACGCCGCGATCATTCTGACGCCGCATCACCTGCATCATCCCATCACGATGGCTGCCCTGCGCGCCGGCTGTCACGTGCTGCTGGAAAAACCCTTCGCCCTCACGCTGGCAGAAGCGGATGATATGATCGCCGAAGCCGACAATCTGGGCAAAACCTTGATGATCGCGCTGCCCCATCGTTATCGAAAAAGCACACAGGCTTTCAAACAGCTTATTGATAGCGGCGACTATGGTCGGCTTTTCATGCTGGACGCCTTCATGGACGAAGACAATCGCGAATATATCACCGGCGGCTGGTTCGTGAAGAAAGCGACCTTGGGCGGCGGCATATTCTTCTCCGCGTCGGCGCACCTGCTGGATGTCATGCTTTGGATCGCTGGCGAAGCGCAAGCGGTTTCGATGGTTGGCGGCAAAGCCGGCATAGCAATGGAAGGCGAAGATACCGCCATTCCCGTCATCAAGTTCAAGAATGGCGTGGTCGGCACAACGCGACAAACCTGGTTTTCGCCCAAGCCGCAGCACTGGTACATCATGCGCGCCTATTGCGAGCGCGCGGTCATCACCTTGACGGTCAATCCGCTAGGCAAATTGGCTGTCGAGGGTTTTCGCTGCGCCTGGCAATCGCGGATTACGGTCTCTCAACCCGGTTGCGAAGACAAGATTTTGCTCGACAGCGACGAAGGGCTGGACCTGACGGAAGAAGTACGGCATTTCTTCGACTGCGTAGATAGCGGCGCGCGGCCGCAGACCGATGGTCTTGTGGCGCGCGAGTTGATGAAAGTCGTACTCGATGCCTACCAAGAGGCGGAAATCAAGGGAGCGAATTAATGCACGACCTGCTGATTGAAGGCGGACGGGTTATCGACGGCGCGGGATCGCCCTGGTTCTGGGCCGATGTCGCCGTCGCCGGCGATCAAATCGTGGCTGTAGGGAAACTGGCAGGCGAAAGGTCTAAAGTCAGGATCAAAGCCGACGGTCGATTTGTCAGCCCCGGTTTCATCGACATGCACACGCATTCCGACTTGCAGCCGCTGGTCAATCCCCTGCAGGAATGCAAGATTTATCAAGGCGTGACAACGGATGTGATCGGACATGATGGCTTGGGCTTGGCGCCCGCTAGTCCAGAGACAGCCGCGATCCTGCGCGATCAACTGTCGGCTTGGAATGGACTGCCGGATATTGATCGCGATTGGCGCACGCTAAGCGACTATCTCGACCGCTTCGATGGCGGCTGCGCCGTTAATGTCGCCACATTCGCTTCGCAAGGCACCATTCGCATGGCTGTGCTCGGGCTGGAAAACCGCGCGCCGAGCGAGTCCGAGATGGCGCGCATGAAAGCCATCCTCGATCAGTGCATGCGCGAAGGCGCGATCGGCTTGTCGACCGGCTTAACCTACGCGCCCTGCATGTTCGCCAGCGACGATGAACTGGTGGAACTCTGCGAAGTCATCCGTCCCTATCAGGGCTTCTACTGTCCGCATCACCGCAACTATGGACTTGCAGCGCTCCAGGGTTACTGGGATTCGATTGAAATCGGCCGGCGCGCCGGCGTCCCGGTTCATCTGACGCACTGCCACCTGAGCTTCCCCATCAATCAAGGTCGCGTCGGCGAATTGATCGACATGATCGACCAGGCGCGCGGCGCTGGCCTGGAAGTGACCCTGGACGCCTATCCCTATTTGGCGGGCCAAACCTATTTGCACGCCATGCTGCCCAGTTGGGCGCACGAAGGCGGCGTGGAAGCCATATTGGCGCATCTGTCTTCGCCGCAGAGCCGCGCGAAGCTGCGCCACGAGTTGGAAGTGACCGGCTCCGATGGCATGCAAGGCGTGCCACTCGGTTGGGAAATGCTTCGCATCGGCGGCATCCTGGGCGATCATGATCCGAGCATCATAGGCTTGGCTTTGCCCGAGGCCGCCGCGCGCGCCGGCAAGCCGCCCTTTGATTTCTTCGCCGATCTCTTGCTGGAAACGCGACTGGGCGTCTCTTGCCTCGCTTTCTTCGGCATCGAAGAGCATGTGCAGGCCATCATGCGCCACCCGGCTCATGTTGTCGGCAGCGACGGCATCCTGGTCGGCGGGCAGCCTCACCCGCGGGGCTGGGGGGCGCACGCGCGATTCTTGTCGCATTATGCGCGCGACCTGGGGCTTTTTAGCTGGGAAGAAGCGATTCGCAAGGTGACTTCCGCGCCCGCCCGCCGCATCGGCAGCCTCGACCGGGGCCTCGTCCGCCCGGGCTTCAAGGCGGATTTGACGGTATTCGATCCCGATACCCTGCGTGCGACAGCGACCTACGAAAACCCGCGCAGCAATGCCAAAGGAGTCAGCGATGTCATCGTCAACGGGGTACAGGCGCTGGCGGATGGCCAGGCGACCGGCGCCATGCCGGGACGCGCCCTGCGCGATCCCTTCGGGCGACGGCACGAGCGCCACGATCAATTTTAGCGCTTGGGGCATCATGCGATGAAAGGCGCAAAGATCATCGAAGTGCGAGCCTATGTCAACGACGCTGGCGGCGGGGCGGACTATCACTCGCAGCCGCGGGACCACTGGATCATCGATACGCCCATCGCCAACCCCATGTCCATATATGAAGCCTACAAAACCTCTCGCGTCAGCTGGGGCATCGACGCGCTCGGCGGACTGATTGTCGAAGTGGAACTGGACAACGGCATGACCGGCGTCGGCGTCAGCACAGGCGGCGAGCCAGCCTGCTTCATCATTGAGCGCCACCTCAAGCGTTTTCTGGTCGGTCAATCCCCCGCCAATGTCGAAGTCATTTGGGATCAAATGTGGCGCGCGACCCTGCCTTATGGGCGCAAGGGATTAGCCATTCACGCCATCAGCGCGGTCGATCTGGCGCTGTGGGACTTGCTGGGCAAGCTGCGCGACGAGCCTGTCTATACCCTCTTGGGCGGTCCAAGCAAAGACGAGCTGCCGATGTACGCGACCACGATTCGCCCGGATCTGGCGCAGGAGATGGGCTTTCACGGCGCCAAGCTACCCTTGATGTACGGTCCCGCCGACGGCAGCGCGGGCTTGAAGAAAAACGTCGCGCTGATGGAAAAATCGCGGGCCAGCGTCGGCCGCGACTTTCGCCTCATGTTTGACTGTTATATGTCGCTGACCCTTCCCTATGCGATTGAATTGGCAAAAGCGCTGGAGCCATACGATGTCTATTGGCTGGAGGAATGCCTGCCGCCGGACGATTATGACGGCTGTGCCGAATTGAAAGCGACCGTATCGTCCTGCTTGTTCACGGGCGGGGAACACGAATACACTCGTTACGGCTATCGCGAGTTGATCGCGCGCAAATGTTACGATATTTTGCAGCCGGATTTAACCTGGGTCGGCGGCATGACCGAAGCGCGGCGCATCGTCGCCATGGCCTCGGCTTATGACATTCCCGTCATTCCACACGGCTCGGGCATCTACGCTTATCATCTGCAAGTCGCCTTCACCAACTGTCCGATGGCCGAATTCTTAATGATGAGCCCGGGCGCTGATGAGATCGTGCCGATCTTCGGCGATATCTTCAGCGACGAGCCTTTGCCGCAGGCCGGCTTTATGCGCTTGCCGGACAGGCCGGGCTGGGGGGTAGAGCTGAATCGCGCTGGATTGAATCTGCGCAGACCCTGTGTCGGCGACTAGCTGTATCGTCCCTGTCTCGCTTAACGCAAACCGTGATTGCGGATCATATCTTTCAGCGCGTCTTCCGCGGCGGCGAGCGTATGGTCAATGTCGGCATCGCTATGCGCCGCGGAAATATGATTGCGCTTCATCGCTGTCGGCAGCATGAAGATGCCGCGCTTGACCATCTGCGAGCGAAACATGACATCGGCTTCGCTATTGTTGCGCAGCAAATCCTGATAGCGCTTGATCGCCCCGCTCATGAAATAGGGCACAAAGACCGATCCATAACCCGCCACCGTCATGTCGATGTCAAGGCGGTCGGCGATCTCTTTTAAGCCCCGCCGGGCTTTGTCGCCCAGGCGGAAGAGCCTGTCATAGACCGCATCGTCTTCCAGTTCGTTGATCGTGGCCAGCGCCGCTGAGGTGGCGACGGGGTGACCATTGTAGGTCCCGCCCACGAAGACATCGCCGCCGGCGCTGGAAAAGCGCATCATCAAGTCTTTGCGCCCGGCTAGCGCGGCGCAGGGATAGCCGTTGGCGATGGCTTTTGCCAGGGTCGTCAAGTCCGGCAGGATGCCCAGTTTTTCCTGATAGCCGCCAAGCCCATGCCGAAAGCCCGTTATGACTTCGTCAAAGATCAGGATGATGCCGTGATGGTCGCACAGGCGGCGCAGGGTTTCGATGAATTCGATTTGCGGCAGGACACAGCCGATATTGTGCGGTATCGGTTCCAGGATGATGGCGGCGACCTCATGTCCCTGCGCATTCACGGCGTTTTCCAGCGCTTGGCTGTCGTTGAACGGCAAGACAAGCGTATTCTCGATCGCCTCTGGCAACATGCCGGCCGAGGCGGGGTCTTTCACCCCGATCTTGTCCGGCGCGCTGATGATATTCATCAGCAGATAGTCGTGCCAACCATGGAAGCAGCCCTGGAATTTGATCAGCTTTGTTCGTCCGGTGACCGCCCGCGCCAGGCGCTGCGCCAGATACGTCGCCTCGGTCCCGGAGCCGAAGATCAGCGCCATTTCCGCCGAGGGCACATGCTCAACAATTTTTTCCGCCAAGCGGATTTCCAATTCCGTGGCGCCGACGCCGGTGAGATCGACCCGCGTCATGGCTTGGGAGACTGCCGCATTTACAGCCGGATGGTTATGCCCGAGTATGATGGGACCAAAGGCAGCGTGATAATCGAGATAGCTTTTGCCGTCGGCGTCGACCAGATTGGCGCCGTCGGCGCTTTCCCAGACGATGGGTTCTTTCAATCCGCGCGTACCCGAGTTGACGCCACCCGGCGTGACGGCGCTGGCTCTTGCGAATAGCGATGCGTTTGTCATCTTAGCTCAACCCCAAAAGCGCTAGTGAATCGCGATAGATTATGGCTTCCAATTTGTCTTCCGGCACTCTTGGCAGGCTTGTGCCCGCCACGATGTCATTCACCTTGTGCAAAGCCGCGAAGGTCTCCGCGGCTGTCGTCACTGGATAGTCGCTGGCGAAAAGCAGTTTGTCCAGCACGTTCCACTCTGTCGCTTTGATCATGGCTTCATAGAAGCCGAAGCGCCGATAGAACAAGCCCGAAATATCGGCATAGACATGGGGATGTTTGCGGATGACAACGGCAGTATCCACCGTCCAGGGATGGCCCATGTGCGCCATGATGATTTTGAGATCGGGATAGCGCATGGCGACTTCGTCCATCAGCAGGGGATGGGCATAGCGTATCGGCGCCATGCGCACGGGCGATGTGCCTTGGTGAAAGAGAATCGGCAAGCCGTATTGCTGCGCTTGCTCATAGATGGCCAGGACGCGCGATTCCAGCGGATGAAATATCTGATAATTCGCGCCCAGTTTGATGCCGCGCAAACCGAGATCGTCTTTGCAGCGTGCCAGTTCGTCCAGCGCATGCGGGTCGTGCGGGTGCAGCGACATGAAGCCGATTAGCCGCTCTGGATAAGCCTGGGCGAAGGCGGCGGTTTTGTCATTGACGTTGCCGGGCATGTCGGATGATTCATCGACGCCGTTCACGCCGCCGGTGCTATCGCCGGGGTACCAGGCGACGCCGAAGACGATGGTGATGTCGGCTGGCGCCTGCTCTTCCAGATATTCTTCCCAGTTGTAAACCGAGCTGACCGCGCGGTCGGGCCGCCAAGCTGGATTGATTTTGCGGCGCTCCGCGGATACTGCGCCGCGGTATTGCGGACTGTGAGAATGCACATCAATTATCATGAGTCATTCCGATTAATGGCTTAGCGCGCTGCGATTGTACCTCAAGGCAATGAACAATCACAGAATTCCGCCTTTGGGACCGGGGTAGTCGCGTCTAAATGTTGACGGATGAAATGGCGGAAATCTAAACTGAAAATCAACTGCAGAGAACACAGAGAAAAACATAAAGTGTCAAATTTCAGCGCTGTATTTTGGTAACAAATTATGTTTCCCTAGTGACCCCTGCCTATTCCTAAGCCGCGCATTTAGTTGAATAGTCGTCTAAATTATCATTTGGTGCGATTGCCCCGCCCCCAACAGCCTTGACAAGCTGTGCAACGCTGACTACAATCATGGTACGACAATGATAAACACAGTTTGATATTATCAAACAGAGAATCGGGCATGCAGATAAATCTTGAGGGCAAGACGGCATTCGTTACCGGCGGCAACATCGGGATTGGCGCCGGCATCGCCAAAGCGCTCGCCGGATGCGGCGCGCAAGTGATTATCACATACTTCTCGCACGAAGTCGAAGCAAAAGCTACCGTAAAAGCATTAAAGGGGCTGGGTTGCGATGCGGCGATGTTTCACTTGGACGCGACCGACAGCGCGCAAGCGGCAAGTGTAATAGCGCAGGCCGCGGCGCGGATGAATGGCAAGATTGACATACTCGTGAATAACGCCGGGCATCTTGTGGATCGCGCGCAGATCGAAAGCATGTCGGACGAACATTGGCGCCGCGTCATGGATGTCAACCTGTCGAGCGCCTTTTACTGCACGCGGGAAGCATTGAAGGTGATGCCGGAGGGCGGGCGCATCGTGAATATGTCGTCCTTAGCCGCGCGCAACGGCGGCGGCAACGGCACAGTGCCATACGCCGCGTCAAAAGCCGCTATTATAGGTCTAACGCGCGGGCTGGCAAAAGAGCTTGCCCCAAGGAAGATTACCGTCAACGCCCTGGCGCCCGGCTTCATCGCGGAAACGCCTTTTCACGAGACCTTTACCGGGTTGGAGAACTATGCGGGAATCATCGCCGGCATACCGCTGGGACTAGCGGGCTTGCCGGAAGACGTGGCCGGCGCCGTATTGTATTACGTATCGGATCTTGGCAAGTGGGTTACGGGTCAAGTGGCGGAAATCAACGGCGGCACCTGGTTCATTTAAGCGCGCCGGGAAGATTGACACCATGCGGGAATATCTCTTATTAAAGCGCCATTCGCTTGAGGACTGGCAGCGCCTGGCGCAATCGACCCACGCGTCGCAGGCGCAGCGTTTGCTCAAGCAGGCGGGCAGTCATCACGCTGATTTGCCACCGGCGACGCACCCCAGCGACTCTATCACCTATATCGGAACCGCTGTGCTTAATCTCGGCTTGGCCTATCTGCTGACGAGCGATGAGCAGTATCTGGATAGCGCTCGCCGCTGGATAGGGCGGGCGATCTCCTATTCTCACTGGGGCAAGGAGCGGATGCCGGATCATGACCTCGACGCCGCCTGGCTGCTGTTTGGGCTGGGACTGGGCTACGACTGGCTGAAAGATGATCTGCCGCCTGAGGAGCGAGACGCCCTGCGAGCCAAGCTGATCAGCCAGGGGCAAAAACTTTATGACTTCGCCTTGGCTTCCGAAGGCAAATGGTGGAGCTCCGCCTATTGGCAGAACCACAATTGGATCTGTTACGGCGGGTTGGCTGTGGCTGCTTATGCCCTCTGCAGCGAGTTCAGCCAGGCTGGATGCTGGGCGGACCGAGCCCGCGACAACTTCCTGCGAGCGCTGTCTTACATGCCCGAGGACGGCTCCAACTATGAAGGACCGGTATACTGGCGCTATGGCGTCATCTGGTTTCTTATCTATGCCGACCTGCTGCAGCAGCAGACGGGCGAAGACCTGCACGATTCGGATTTTCTAAAGCATACTTTTTATTATCGGCTTTACCTGAGCGGACCGAACCTGGTTGATACAGCCAATTTCGGCGACTGCCACGACCGCCGCAGCGCCCATACCGCGGCTGTTTACGCCCGCTTGGCCAGCCTGTACGAGCTTGGCGAGGCGCAGTGGCTGTATCATCACTTTTACAAAACAGGCGAGTGGGAACGGGAAGGCGCGGAGGGCTTGGTCAAGCCTGGCTTATGGGCGGAATCGGGGCTGGAATTCCTGTGGTATCAACCGACCGTAGCGGCGGCTCCAATCGCGGATTTGCCGCTCAGCCGCGCCTTCCCGGATCTGGGACTGCTGGCAATGCGCAGCTCCTGGGACGGGGAGGCTCTCGCCATGGCTTTCAAATGCGGCGCGCCCAATGGCATGAAAGCCTGGCATAGCGGGCACATGCTTAAGCGCCGTCACGGCTGGCAAACACTGAACGCCGGGCACGATCATCCCGATGCCAACAGCTTCATCATCATCAAGGGCGACGACTATATCGCGGTGGATGACGGCTATGCGAAAACCAAGCTGACGCACCACCATAGCACCTTGCTCATCGACGGCCGGGGTCAATACGCGGAAGGCAGCAAAAACGCTTTTCGCGGTTTAGACGCCTCTTGGGGCGCTCGTCTGGAAGCCAGCGTCGCTTGCGGCAATGTGGTCTACGCGCGTGGCGAAGCCGCCCGCTCCTATCCGCGCGATTTACAGCTGCGGCAATTCACCCGGGAAATGCTCTTCCTCGAGGGCGAGGCTGTCGTATTGCGCGATACCATTTCAGCGGACGCGCCACATCGCTACGACTGGCTGCTGCAGACGGACAGTCCGCCCGAAGCCATGGACTGCGGCGCTTTCATCATCAAGAGCGGCGGGACCACTTGCCGATTGCAGGTCCTAAAGCCGGACGAGATGGACCATCAGGTGCATGAGCAGGAGATAAGAGCCAACCCCACATCGGCGAAACCAGACTGGATCATCAGCAATACGCAATATGCCCTGGCCTTAAGCCCGCCCGAGCCGCAAAGAGATTGTTCGTTTTTGATTTTTCTGGATCTAGCTGGTTTCACCGTTGAATCGCAGCCGGGCGAGCGGGGTGTCGCGCTCCGCATGAGCAAAGACGGGATGCAATGGCGGCTCGGTTTCGCCAGCGGCAGAGACGGCATCAGCGCGGAAGGACTCGACATCGACGGGCGCTGGTTCGCCGCTCGCCAAAAAAACCGGCAGTTTGAGCTCGCGCTGGCCGGCGACGTCACAAGCGTCTGGCTGGATGGCGAGCTTCATTTCGTCGCCGATCGCCCAGTGGATATCGCCTTGCGGCGCTCGGCGCAGGGCGCGCGCGTGAACGTCACCGCAACCGACACCACCTGGATTCGCTTCAAGAGCGACAAGCCCGCTAGCTGTTCGCTGAACGGACGCAATGGCAAGTTCCATTACGATGAAGCGACGGGCTTGGTCTGGGCGCGGGCGAGCGCCGGTAAAACAGAGATCCTTGTCAACTGAGCGAGGCAGGCAGCTAGATGAGCGCTATATTTGAATCCGCGCTGAAGCAAAGCATCGAAACAACCCAGCGCAACTTGGCGGCGCTGACGGAATTCCCCGAGTCTTTTCAACGCGGCGCCTGGCAGCCGATCGAGAAAGAGTGCGCGGCCGGGCATTGGGTGGACGGCTTTTGGACCGGCTTGCTCTGGCTGGCTTCTGCGCATAGTGGCGATGCCATGTTGCTCGCGGGCGCGGAACGCTGGACGAACAAGTTGGCTCACCTGAAGATGAATACCGGCACCCACGACTTGGGCTTCATCTTTTATCTATCGCATGTCCTGGGGGGCCGCCTGACCGGCGACGCGTCATGGTACGACAACGCGATTGAAGCCGCCTACACCTTGATTAAGCGCTACAATCCGCGCGGCGAGTACCTGCAAGCCTGGGACGATGACGGCATCCGCAAATGGGCGGGACGCAGCAATATCGACCTGATGATGAACCTGGCGCTGCTGTATTGGGCGAGCGAACGTACAGGCGACGCCTTGCTGGCCGACATCGCGACGCAGCACGCGCGCACGTCGCGCTTGGCGCTGGTGCGGGGCGATGGCTCCACCGCCCATGTCGCCGATTTTAATCCTGACACCGGCTTGCTGGTTCGGCGCGAACAATATCAAGGCTATAGCCACGATTCTTGCTGGTCGCGCGGGCAGGCATGGGCGCTTTATGGATTCGCCAGCTGTTATCGTTATACGGGCATCCCAGCCTTCCAGAGCGCCGCGCAAGCCACAGCGGACTATACAGAGCGTCATCTGCCAGCAGATCTGACGCCCTTCTGGGATTACAACAGCCCGCATATACCGGATACCTATCGCGACTCTTCGGCCGCGGCCGTCACCGTCTGCGGCTTGTTGGAGCTGGCTGCCGTCGCTAGCGACGACGCTCCGCGCTGGACGAGCCTGGCGGGGCGCATATTGATATCATTGTGTGAAAACTATCTTATTACGGGCGCAAGCGGTCCTTCCGCAATCTTGCGCGACGGGGCGCGCTCTGTGCCGGCGAATTTGATGGAACATGGATTGATCTATGGCGACTATTATTTCCTGGAGGCGCTCACCGCCTTCACGCGACCGGATATTCATCAGCGCGCCTTTGCCAGCGACAGCGCCCAGCCGCCGCCGAGCGAGTAGTTAAAGATGACTGCGATGAAAAAGAAACCCAAGAAAGTATTATCGTCCCGGACGCGCGAAGCTTTGAACGGCTACGCCTTCGTCTCGCCATGGGTGCTGGGTTTCCTCATCTTCGTCATCGGTCCCATGATCGGGCTGATTTGGCTGAGCTTTCATCGCTGGGATTTGATCGGGGATCCGCGCGCCGTCGGCTGGCGCAACTACGAGCGGCTCTTTTCGGATCGACTGTTTCTCAAGTCGATGGAGGTCACCATTATCTATGGCATGGGACGGGTGCCGCTAGGCATTTTCGTCGCCTTGGGCACGGCGCTGCTGTTGAATAACCGCCGCATCAAGTTCATCGGCATTTGGCGCACCATCTATTACATGCCGGTCGTGCTGCCGCCGGTGGCGATCTCCCTGGTATGGATGTGGATCTACAACCCGCGCTACGGCATTTTGAATTCCACCATCCAAGGTCTGCTCGGCGTGCCGGGTCCACGCTGGCTGGATGATCCGGCGCTGGTCTTGCCCTCGCTGATGGTCATGGCTGTCTGGGGCGCGGCGGGCAGGAATATGATAATCTATCTGTCCGGGTTGCAGAGCATCTCCGGCGAACTTTACGAAGCCTCCTCGATTGACGGCGCGGGATTTTGGCGGCAGTTCTGGCGCATCACCCTGCCCCTGCTCACACCGGTCATCTTCTTCAACCTCATCACCGGCATGATCGACACTTTCAAGCTCTTCACGCAGGCTTACATCATGACCGAAGGCGGACCGCGCAATCAATCGCTGTTTTTCACCTATTACCTGTTCCAAAAGGGTTTCCAGCAATGGCAGATGGGTTATGCCGCAGCCATGGCGGTTGTGGTCTTCTTTATCATCATGGCGCTGACGCTGCTGGTATTCCGCTGGTCCAAAGCCTGGGTCTTCTACGAAGGCGAACTGACGGGGGGTAGCTGATACCGATGTCGACTAAAGCCGTATATTACAGTCACGCCGGGCAAGAGAAGCTCTGGTCTCATCTTAGGCTATTGGCGATCTACGCGATTCTGCTGCTGGGGGCGGTTTTGATCTTTTTCCCCTTTGCCTGGACGATTTCGACCTCGCTGAAGACCGAGCAGCAGACCTTGGAATATCCGCCGACCTGGGCGCCGGATCCGGTGCAATGGGAAAATTATCCCGACGCCCTCACCGCGCGCCCCTTTGATCGCTACTATGTGAATACGACCATCATCACCGTGATGAGCGTGATCGGGCAGGTTATCAGTTCGGCAGTGGTCGCCTATGGCTTCGCGCGCTTTCGCTTCCCTGGGCGGGGCATCATGTTCCTCATCGTGCTCAGTACGCTGATGATCCCCTTCCACATGTTGATCATTCCGCGCTTCATTCTATTCAAATTTCTGGGCTGGCTAGATACCTTCCTGCCGCTGATTGTGCCGAATTTCTTCGGCGGGGCTTTTTCCATCTTCTTGCTGCGGCAGTATTTTCTCACGATTCCGCTGGACCTGGACGAAGCAGCCAAGATGGACGGCGCCAGCTCATTTCAGATTTTCATGCGCATCATTCTGCCGCTGGCGCGCCCAGCCCTGGGCGCGGTGGCTGTCTTCGAGTTTATGTCGACCTGGAATGATTTCCTGGGTCCCCTGATTTACTTGAGCTCGGACCGCAACTACACGGTTTCAATTGGTTTGGCCGCCTTTAGGAACGATTACTTCACCGCCTGGCATCTATACATGGCGGCCGCGGCAGTCGCCATGCTGGCGCCGCTGGTCGTCTTCTTCCTCGCGCAAAGGTATTTCATCAGCGGCGTCGCGCTGACCGGATCAGGTGGTTCAAAGGGTTAAGCGTTCTCGAACAGGAAAGGAGGTGGCGCGGGCTCAACAACGCAAGACAATCGGACGGAACCAAATCTATTTCACGGAGGAGTAAGAACATGATCTATAGTCGAAAAGCCTTTTGGACAGCGGCGCTGGTCATTGTCCTGCTAGCGCTCAGCCTGGGCGCGACCGCCCAAGAAGCCACGACCATCAAATGGTTCATGCGCTGGGACCAGAATCGCGTAGAAAACGTCGCCATGCCCGTTACGGAAGCCTTCACCGAAGCGACCGGCATCAACGTTGAATTTGAGAATATCGGCAGCGGCAGCGATTACTACACCAAACTGCAGACGACGGTCGCCGGCGGCACGCCGCCCGATGTCTTCTATCCAGCCACCCACGTCGCCAATGCCTACGCCAGCAAAGGCGCCTTGTTGACGATCAACGAATTCATCGAGCGCGATGGGATTGATCTCGCGGTCTATGACCCCACGATTCTGGCCAACTACATGATTGACGGCGAGCTGCATTGCTTGCCAATCGACAATGCCGCGCTGGTCGTTTACTACAACAAGGAAATCTTTGACGCGGCCGGCGTCGATTATCCGCAAGATGGCTGGACCTGGGACGACTTCCTGGCCACCGCCCAAGCCTTGACCCTGGACACCGATGGCGATGGCGTCACCGACCAATTCGGCGTTGACACCTTCCGCAACTACTGGCCCATGGTCGTCTGGACCAATACCGATCGCGGCCTCTTCGATGATATCCGCCACCCAACCGAGTTCTACGGTCTGGATCAAGGCGTGATTGATTCGGTTCAATTTGTGGCGGATCTGATCCTGGAACACAACGTCATGCCCTCGGACGAGCAGCGAGCGGACATCAGCGATCTCTTCGCCGCCGGCAAGTCTAGCATGCAAGTTGTGGGCCACTGGCGCATGCAGCGCTATCTCGGCTCCGGCTTCGACTTTGACATGGCGCCGCTGCCACTGGGCGAAAGCGGCGAGTCGGTCAACCGCGCCGATGGCAGTTGCTTCGCCATCTCCGCCGATACCGAACACCCGGAAGAAGCCTGGGAACTGGTCAAATTCCTGGCTGGTCCCGGTTCTGTTGGCGTCAATATGCTGCTGGACCTGCAAGTGATGACGCCAGTATTGTCGGAGTTCAAGAGCGATCCGCGTTTCCTGGAACCCGAGCTGCTGCCGGGCTCCAACAAAGACGCCTTCCTGGCTGGCGAGGGCAACTACTTCTCGATGTACGATCCGATTCATCCTATGTACTCCGCCTTTGATTCGCTGTGGAAGCAGGAGCTGGGCGAGGTTTGGATCGGCGCGGCGACAGCGGAAGAAGCCATGCAGCGCATCGCTGACGAAGTTGCTTACATCCTGGAAAACATTGAAGACTACGAGTAAGGACCGGCTTGGCTTGATCTCTACGTAAAAACCTTCCCCCGCACACAAATGGGGGAAGGTTTTTTCTCCGGCGCACACCGCCACTTGTCTGTCTTGGCTCCGGCGCGGCGAAGCGCGTGCTATAATAGACTTTGCTTGAAATGAGTGAGGGTGATGGATTGATGGTTACCCAAGAGCGCGTCTACACCGTCGACGATGTCTGGCAACTCGAACAAGAGCCACTGAACCCAAGCGAAAAATACTATCTCATAGACGGGGAGCTGCTAATCAAGATGGCGCCAGCACAGCATCATGCCTTGGCCGCGAGCGAGTTTGCGCGGTTGTTGGGAAATTTCGTTGTCGAGCATGGCTTGGGCCGCGTGTTGGTGGAATGCGGTTATTATCCGCCGGACGATCGGCGCACGGTGCTTCTGCCCGATGTCTCCTTCGAGGCTCTGCCGCGCGCCGCCCAGCCCCCACTCGCAACTTATGTGCCCTACATGCCCGATTTAGCGGTCGAGGTCATCTCGCCCTCACAGACGCACGCCCAAGTCCGACGCAAAGCCGAAGTTTATTTGCGTCATGGCGCGGCCGTCGTCTGGCTGCTAGACCCGCTGGCGCGGACTGCCGAAGTCTGGCGCCGCGGGGACGATGGCGCGCTGCAGAGCGAGCTTCTCGCCGGCGACGGCGAATTGCACGGCGGTGACATCTTGCCCGGTTTCCGCTTGCCCCTGAAGCGGCTCTTCACCGACTAAACCATGCCCTTGCGCGTGCTATAATAGACTCTGCTTGAAATGAGTGAGGGTGATGGATCGATGGCAACCCAAGAGCGCGTCTACACCGTCGACGATGTCTGGCAACTCGAAGAACAGCCCCTGAACCCAACCGACAAATACTATCTCATAGACGGGGAGTTGCTAATCAAGATGGCGCCGACTGAATTGCATGGCGACGTTGCCACCCGATTGTCAGTTCATCTATTCTTGTTTGTCGAAGAGCATGGTCTCGGTCGTGTTACAACCGAAGTCGGCTTCCATCCGCCGGGCGACCGGCGCACGGTGCTACTGCCCGATGTCGCATTCACTGTCAAGTCACGGACTGCCCAGCCCCCGCGCGCAACTTATGTACCGCACATGCCCGACTTAGCAGTTGAAGTCATCTCGCCCTCACAGTCGCTCGCCCAAGTCCGCCGCAAAGCCGAAGTTTATTTGCGTCATGGCTCGATAGTCGCCTGGCTGCTAGACCCGCTGGCGCGGACTGCCGAAGTCTGGCGCCGCGGGCACGATGGCGCGCTGCAGAGCGAGCTTCTCGCCGACGACGGCGAATTGCACGGCGGCGACATCCTGCCCGGTTTCCGCTTGCCCCTGAAGCGGCTCTTCATCGACTAAACCATGCCCTTGCGCGTGCTATAATAGACTCTGCTTGAAATGAGTGAGGGTGATGGATCGATGGCAACCCAAGAGCGTGTCTACACCGTTGACGATGTCTGGCAACTCGAAGAACAGCCCCTGAACCCGACCGACAAATACTATCTCATAGACGGGGAGTTGCTAATCAAGATGGCGCCGACTGAATTGCATGGCGATGTCGCTAGCGAGCTTGCGCGGTTGTTAGGAAATTTCGTTGTTGAACATAAACTAGGCAGAGTGACGGTTGAAGTCGGCTTCCATCCGCCTGACGATAGGCGCACGGTGCTACTGCCCGATATCGCATTCACTGGCAAGGCGCGGACAGCCCAGCCCCCGCGCGCAACCTACGTGCCCCACATGCCCGACTTAGCAGTTGAAGTCATCTCGCCCTCACAGTCGCTCGCCCAAGTCCGCCGCAAAGCCGAAGTTTATTTGCGTCATGGCGCGGCCGTCGTCTGGCTGCTAGACCCGCTGGCGCGGACTGCCGAAATCTGGCGCCGCGGGGACGATGGCGCGCTGCAGAGCGAGCTTCTCGCCGGCGACGGCGAACTGAACGGCGGCGACATCTTGCCCGGTTTCCGCTTGCCCCTGAAGCGGCTCTTCACCGGCTAACGCGGAGCGCTCGCCGCATGAGATTGGCTATGTTTTTACGAATCGCAATTACCTGCTTGACCTGCTTGCTCAGCCTGACGGCTTGGGCGCAAGCGGAGAACCTACAATTTTATGTCAGTCCCGACGGCGATAATGACAACAGTGGCGCCAGCCCCTCAAGCCCCTTTCGCGCAATCCAGCACGCGCTGCAATTGGCGCAGCCGGGCGATACCATTCACTTGCAGCCCGGGCACTATTATCAAGACGTTTATACCGTGCGCGACGGCGAGCCGGGCAAGCCAATCACCATCGTCGGAACCTCAAAGGCTGTCGTACACGGCTTGACCAGCAATCGCATATTCCAGGTCCATCACGATTACATCAGCTTGATCGGCTTCGCCATAGACGGGTTGCGGCGCAATGCCGAGCCGAACCGCATGGGCGCTTTTCGGGAGAAGCTGCTCTACGTTATCGGCTACGACGCGCGCGATGGCGTCCACAACCTGCGTGTGCTCGGCATGACCTTCCGCAATGCCGGGGAAGAATGCCTGCGCGTCAAGTACTTCGCCCATCACAACGAAATCGCTTACTCGACCTTTCACGATTGCGGCATCTGGGATTTCGTCTTCGACGCCCATGGCGTGGTCGGCGAGGCAGTTTACCTCGGCACCTCAAGCAAGCAGTGGGATATCAATCTGACGATAGAGCCAGATGTCACCGCCCATAACTGGGTTCATCACAATGTCATGGATACGCAGGGCAACGAATGCGTCGAAGCCAAAGAAGGCACGGAGCGCAACATCATCGAATACAACATCTGCACGGGGCAAAAGGACCCGAATTCCGGCGGCATCGTATCGCGGGGAACGGCGAATGTCATTCGCTATAACGAGATATACGGCAATGTCGGCGCGGGTGTTCGGTTGGGGGGCCATCTTGTCGACGGCGTCCAATATGGCCTGGGTAATTTCGTTTATGGCAATGTTATCTACGAGAACGAGGCCGGTGGCTTAAAAGTGCTGGTGGATGAACAGGCGCTAATCTGTGGCAATCAAGTTTGGGATAACGCCGCGGGGGATGTCAGCGGAACCTATGGCAAAAACTACGATCCAACTAAAGCCTGCGCTTCGGAGCCATAAGCTAGCGCACGCGGTTCAATATGGAAACCCAGCTTGACCGAGATGCGCCGGGCAACTTCCAGAATCTTGCTCCCATAAGCCGCGATCATCGTCTCATCAAGACGCGACAAGGGAAATGAAACGCTCACGGCCGCCACAGGGTAAGAACTGTGGTTGTGAATCGGCGCCGAGATACACAGCCCGCCGATTTCGTTTTCCTCGCGTTCAATCGCATAACCCTGGGCATGAAAGGCTTGGAATTGACCCATCAGCGCTTCGATGTCGGTGATGGTGTTGGCTGTCATGGACTCTAGCGGGTAAGATGCCAGGATATCCCTTGCGTCATGCGGCGGCAGGTGCGAGAGAATCGCCTTGCCCAGCGCGGTGGAATGGGGAAAAGCGCGTTTGCCGATGTGATTGCGGAAACCGAGGCTCTTGTCGGTTAGCAGCCGCTCGATGTAAATGATCTGATTCTCTTCCAGGATCGCCAAGTTGACGCTTTCGGAGGACCAATCGCGCAAGTGTTCGAGTTCCGGCATGGCGATTTTGCGGATTTCGATTTGGTCGAGCAGCACGCCGGCGCGCTCGACCAATTGCAAGCCCAAATGGTAACGGCGATTCTCGGGATTCTGCGCGATATAGCCGTTACGCTGCAGGGTATATACCAGACCGGCCGCTGTGCTCTTGTGCAGGTTCAGCGCCTTGGCGATATCAGTGATGCCCAGTTCCGGATTTTGCGAACCGAAAAGCGACAGAATATCCAGCGCGCGCTGCAGCGAAGCTATGATCCGCGGATCCTTTTCTCTCTCGCCCATCTACATTCACTCCGTCCTTCTTGGATGATCTATATTACAACAAAGCGGGGAAAAAGTATCTGGGAGTATGCGCAAAGGCAGCCTGGAGGCCCGCGCCCGCCGAGCGGCTGCGGCCAAGTATTGCTACTATTAGACAAAGCAGATCGGGCTTGCCATGAACATCCGCTATATCCAGTCCAAAACCATCCTGACGCCACAGAAGCGCGGCTTCCTCACCGCCGGCGAGCGCCCCTACACGCACAGCTTGTCCTGGGCCATCGGCTGCGGCTTCGGCTCGATCTATTGCGGCGCCTACTGCTATGCCCCGAAGCTGCCCAACTGGCTCTACGCCCGGCGCGAGGGCGAAGGCTGGGGCGAGGCGCTGATCATCAAAGAGAACGCGCCCGAATTGCTGAAGGCGCAACTGGCCCGGGCGCGGCGCCGACGCCAGATGCGCATCTTCATGAGCCCGGTCACCGATCCCTACCAGCCGCTGGAGCGTAAGCTGCGCCTGACGCGGCGCTGCCTGGGTGTCTTCGCGCGCTATGCCGATCTCGACCTGCTGCTGATCCAGACGCGGGGACCGGCCGTCGTCGACGACCTGGATCGCATCGCCGGGATTCCCTACGCCTGGCTGGGCATGTCCATCGAGACCGACCGGCACGACCTGCCCTATGGACCGGCCAAAGCGCATATCGAGCGGCGATTGGACGCGGTCAAGCGGGCGGTGGCGCGGGGCTTGAACGTCCAGATCGCGGTCTCGCCGGTTTTGCCCTATTCGCCGGATTTCGCCGAGCGCCTGCTGGCGACCGGCGCGCGGCGCATCGTCATTGATACCTTCGCCCTGGGCGATGGCAGCCGCGGTGCGCGCACCGCGAGCAGACCTTTCGCGGCGGTGGCCGATTACGACTGGCGCGACGACAGCAGCGCCGAGCGTTTGTACCATCAGTTGACGGGGTATCACGACGATGTGTCCTGGAGCGGCGAGGGATTTGCCGGGATTCCGGGGTGGGGGTGAGGTGGGGCGCGTAGGCGCTTTATTCCTCCAATAGTCGACGTGCGATCTTGTCAATGGCAAGGATTTCATCGGCAAGGATTTCACGAGCGCGACCTCTTGCGCGTCCGGGCCCGCCGTTGAGCAAGCGGTTCTCTTCCATGCCCTTCATTTCTTCGATTTTCGCGTGAGCCTCTTGGCTCAAGCGAGCCAGTTCCAGATGATCGGGATTATCCGCTTCAAAGATGGGAATGGCGCAGGCTTCGAATGGGGTTCGGTGGATGTCACGATGACCCCACAAGCCTTGTGACTGATGCTGCTTTATAGATTCATTTACATGCGGGGAGTTGAGAATCGCACAGAGATAATGAGCTTCTTCCAGCGTGTCCGGCGCAAAATAATATGTTTTTGTGTCGACAACAAAGCCGCTGACCCTGCGTCTGTATATCCTTAAATCCTCAAAATCGGTTTCCATTACGCAGCAAGCAATGTTCGTCCCGCTGCCGCCGTAAATTACACGAAATTGGTCTCTAACATTCTGTCTAGTCAGTTTGTTGCGATAGTTGAACCACTCCGCCAGCGTTTCTGAAGTGGTGCTTTTTTTGCGTTCGTCCCAGATCTTGCTCATCTTTTCAAACCACGTAGTGAAACTCCTGTGATGAGCTGTCACAGCGAACGCCAGGAAGTCTTCCAGAAATTCGAGCTTGCCCGCTTCGTTCTGCCGGAAGGGCAAGGCGACCATGTTGAGCTTCTGCCAGCCGAAGGGCAAGAGATGTTTGCTCAGTAACGTGCCGTAGATAAACGGATCATGCACCGTCCCTTCCAGTTTGACGCCTTTCCAGGGCGCTTTAGCGTCTTTATCCAACTCGGGATCGGTCTTGACTATCGGGACGTTTGGCAGGCCCGGCGGGTGCACAAAGCAGAGATTGCGCGGGACGAGCGACGCGCCTTGGGCGAAGACTTCATAATAATAGACGCAGGCGATTTTCGGGTCGACGAAATTCGTCACGGTTTCGCCAGCTGTCAATAATGGTTCAGCTTCTAGCAAGGGCAATTCGTGTTTGTCGAAAGTCGCCCGGTAAGTTTTGGTAGGGATGTTGGCTTTGGCGATGTCTTCACCTGCCGAGATGATGACGGCGGCGGGCACATTGAACAAAGGGCTGACATCCCCAACATCAAGGATGCGCGTCATGCCCTGTCTTTGGAAGGGACGGTGCTGTTTCGCGCCGGTGAGCACGCTGCGCGGCATGACAAATGCCAATATGCCGTCATTTTTCAGATAACGGTCTTTGGCATGGGCGAAGAACAGCGTACTCAAATCCATTTGCGTGAACAACTTTACATCGCCGGAATCGATTAGCTGATAATGGATATACAGATCTTTCACCTCGTCTTGCCAAGCGGGGCTATTGATATAGCGGTAGGACAGCCAGGGCGGATTGCCGACGACTGCGTCAAAGCCCTTCTCCGCTAGGACCAAAGGACGAGAGAGATTCTTCAAGATATATGCCCAGATGCTGTCGCGTCTGTCGCGGATTAGCTTGACCAGGAGTTGGAAGTTGCTCGCCCAAAGATTGCGGAAAGTCTGGTTGGTGAGACCGCTATAGATCTGCTGTAAATATCTTATAAATAGTTTTACCGTTTGCTGCGGATCACCGACGATTTTCGCTGCCTCGTTCATGTAATCAATTGTGTTTGTCAGTTTGTCAGCATCCATTGCCGACTCCGAAGGAATGCGGAATACCTCGTCTCTGTCCCAGTCCACTGCGAAAGTAACAGAATCCGGACTGTGATTTTCAAGTGGTCGAATCAGCGCGTCCGCCATGAAGACCGGCAAGGGCGACACATCGCTTGAGCCATTGCTCATCTCAAGATGTTCGCTTAATGCCAGCAGATAATTGATCCGCGCGATTGTAACGGCCAGCGGGTGTACGTCTGTCCCGACAATGTTATTCAGCGCGAAATCAACCAATTCGCGTCCGGTCAAGCCCTGGTCCGCCAGGCGGCGAATGGCGTTAAAGAGGAATGTGCCAGAACCGCAGGCGGGGTCAAGCAAACTCTGCGGCGCGCGATAGTCGATCTCCTGCAGCGTCAATTGCGCCAGCCAATCGGGAGTATAGTATTCGCCCAAATCATGCCGAGTTTCGGGATCAACCAAGTTTTGATAAAGCTGTTTCAACAAGTCTTGGCGGATGGCGCTCAGGTCGTAAACCTGCAACTCGGCGGACAGCGCGTAGAGGAGGTTGATAGATTCAGCCCGAATATCGCTCATCATCAGCCAGGAGAAGAAGTCGTTCTCGCCGATGTTGCTGACGCCGTGTTTATGAAAGGCTTCGCCATTGACGATGCTGGGGAGATCGCTGTTATCCGGGCGACCTTCGAGGGCGGCGAATACGAGCAGTTTGGCAAATTGCGACAGATAGGAATGTCTTATGAACAGATCGTCATCGGCGATATCCGAACCGTAAACCTTGCTCAGCAACGACTTCCATTGTCCGCGCCAAACATCGAGTTCCGTTTTGTCTTCGATTTCGCTTAGCAGTCGTGTCAGCGTCTGCTGCACGAGTTGGAAAGTGGGACTCTTGATACCAAATCGCTGTACGATGTCATCCGCCGTCGGTTCAATGTTTTGGCGGCTGAATAGATAAGAATCCAGCCACAAGTAGGCGACCTCGGCGTCGGCGCTTGCGATATTGAATTGGTCTACCTCTTTCGCTTCTTCCGCTTCATCCAGGACATACGTGCGAAACTCGATGCCGTCCGTAAGCATGCCGACATAACGATGAAGTTCTGGCATGTCGCGCATATAATCGCTAAGCTGGTCGATGTTAGCGCCAAGGTCTGTCTTGATATTTCGCTTGAATTCAATCAACAGATCACCGAGCAGGGCATCGACGTAGCCATGTTTCTGCACTTTTGTCATCGTTACGTGATGCTCAAGCTCAATATCTTCATGTTTCACGCCAAAAGCATCGCCGATGAAACCCAGAAACAGGTGACTGATTTGCCGTTCCGATACTTGATTCTTGCGCGCGCTTGTCAAGTTTTCGATATATGCTTGCAGTTTTTCAGCGAAGTTGGGTACCATGCTCTGTCTCTCCCAAGTTGCGGCAAATGTATTCTACCATGTCGCTTGTTTCGCCAAAACCGCAAGCCAATCGTAGGAGTGGTGAGAACAATAGGATGCTTGGTACATTCGAATTGAACCTTTCGCCCCCCAAACCGGCTCTTTAGGTTGAAGGCATAACCAACGGGAGCGCCTATGGAAAAACTGACCGGACTCGTCATCGCCTCCCGCGCGGGAGATTGCGACGCCTATGAAGAAGTGGTGCGCCGCTTCCAAGATATGGCCGTGGCTTACGCCTACGCCCAGCTGGGCGACTGGCAAGAGGCGGAAGACGCCGCCCAGGAAGCCTTCATCGCCGCCTGGTACGGCTTGCTGAGCCTGCGCGACGCCGCGGCTTTCCCGGGCTGGTTCCGGCGCATCGTGCATTCCCGCGCCAACCGCCGCCTGCGCCTGCGGCAGCCGCTGCTGGTCTCGCTGGAACAGGTGGGGGAGATCGCCGCAGCCGATTCACCTTCGGATGGCTGGCGCCTGTCCGACGACATCGCGGCCACGATTGAAGCGCTGCCCGAGGCCCAGCGCAGCGTCTTACTCTTGCACTATATGAACGACTTCGCGCAAGCCGAGATCGCCGACTTCCTGGAAATCCCCTTGGGCACGGTCAAATCCCGGCTCTATCACGCGCGCAAACAAATCAAGCAAAGGATGACAGCATTGGACAACTTATCCGCGCAACGTCCCTCGCGGGACAATCAGTTCACCCAAAAGGTCATGCGCCTCTTTGACGCCGCCAAATCCGGCGATATCGACAAGGTGCGGGACCTGCTTGCCGAAGACGGCCGCCTGGCGAATGCCGAAGGCTTCATCAGGACGTCGTTATGGGGATCGGATGCCCAAGCGCTGCACGTGGCGGTGATGCACGGGCGCAAGGACATTGTCGATCTGTTGCTGGCGCACGGCGCCGATATCAACGCCCGCGATGACAAATACCGCTTCAACGCGCTGATGCACGCCATTGATCTGGCCGATTTCATGCCGGAATACGCCGACCTGGGCATGGTGGAGTTCTTGCTGGAGCGCGGCGCCGAAATGGACGTTTGGGCTTGCGCCTGGTTGGGCGATATGGAAGGCGTCAAACAACGGCTGGATGAGAATCCAGCCCTGGTCAACGAAATCGGTCCTGGACCCAGCACCTTGTTGTCCTTTTGCCGCGATGTGAAAAGCATCGAGTTCTATCTGGCTTATGGCGCCGACCCGCTGGCGACATACCAACGGCATGGCAAAACGCGCCAAAGCTCGCCCCTGCGCGATCAAACCTATCGCCGCAATTACGCCGGCGCGCGCCGCCTGCTGCGGCGCCTGGGCTGGGCGGTTGATGTTTTCTGGGCGAGCGTCATGGGCGATAGCGCCGCCCTGCGCGAGATTCTGGCGGGGGACAAGAGTCTGGCGAAGGCCAGCACGCCGGCTGATCACGTCCTCGGCGCGGGTTTGAGCCCGCTACACTTGGCGGCGCAAGGGAGCCACCTCGACGTGATGGCGCTGCTGCTGCAAGCCGGCGCGCGTATCAATGCGGCCGACGCCCGCGGCTATACGCCGCTGCACTTTGTCATCTGCCATGGACCGAAGCAGTTTTTCGATCCCCTGCCCGATCTCAGCGAGACGACGCAAGATACCGGCGTTTATCAGCTTTTGACCGAAGCGCCGCGTTTTCTGCTAGAGCAGGGCGCAGATCTGTCAGCGCATGAGAGCGAGACCGGCCAGACGCCGCTGGAACTGGCGCAGTCGGCATTTGAAGATGAAACGGACCGCAGCGCCGTGATTGACCTGCTGAGAGCCGCGGCTCAAACGGCGGGTCCCTAGCGCTCTGCGCGGGCTGGCATTGACGGCTTCAAACACCGGGCGTCAGCCCGACGAGGCTGATTCGGCTGACGCCCCTAGATACAATTCATCTGTTTGTGACGGAACAAATTAAGTCAAAGTAAGTCGCGCAAAAAAAGTTAGCCTTGTAGGGGCGACCAATCTGGTCGCCCGCCGCCGCCGCAACTTGTGGTCTCGGGCGACATGGTATGTCGCCCCTACAGATCGTTGCTTTAGCGAAAATTGCATTACTTTATTGGCTGTACTTAGAGCGCTGGCTTGAGCTTGCGCTTTGGTTTTGCAGCCAAGACATAGACCCAGAAGAGCGCTGTGCCGAAGAAGGAAAAGAACGCGCCCAGCAAGAATAGATCGCGGAAGGTGAAGGCGGTCAGGAGCAAACCCCCGCCCAGCGCCATCATGGCGAAGCTTAAACCAGCCGCGGCCTCGCCAGTGCCCGCCATCAGCGCCTGCTGCGCCCTGGGCACCAGATCGAGGATATAGACGATGAAAGCGGTGTAACGGACGGACATCATACTGATCGCGCCGATATAGCCAAAAGAGGCTGCCAGCCAATGTTCCACCAGCGCCATCGGAATAAGACAGAGCGACGCCACGATTGAGGCTCCGATCACGACCCTGATATTGCCCCAGCGCCGTACCAGCGCAGGGGTCAGCAGAGCGGTCGGCACACCCGTCAATCGCCCGATGGCCGCCATAGCGCCGATCATGGCAGTCGATACCGCCAAATGCTGATCCATATAAACATTGAAGTAAACCATCGCTGTGGCCGAGCCAGCGACTTGGAACAGACGAATTACCGTCATGATGACAATCAGCATCAGGACCGATGCCGCCCAGCCATTGCGCGCGGCGCCCGGCTCCCCCGCTTTGTCGCGCGGGCTGGGCTTGGCTTTTGCCGGCAGCGGCCGAATGCGCATAACGAGCATGGTCGATAACGCCAAGACGACGGTTGCCAAGGCAAAAGTGATGCGATATGGCTCGGGATTATCCAGCGTCCAACTGTTCAGGCTCGCGATTGCGCCGGGCAGTATCCCGCCAATGAGGCTGCCGGCGAAACCGGCCAAGGACCAATGCGCCGCCTTGAGGGCGAAGGCGCGATGTTTGTAATCCTCGTCCACCACGTTCATCAAGAACGGCGCGCTATTGACAAAGAAGAAGGCGAATCCGCCAAACATCAGGGCGGTCGGCAGGACCAAGCCGGCCTCGCGCCAGCCCAGCGGCAGCCACTCCGCCATGGGCAGCAGCAACCCGCCCGCAAGGCTCACAACCGCGCCAAACTTCATCAGCCCGGTCGGGGACATGCGCGACCCGAGGATGCCAGCCGGCAAGCTGGCTATGCCGAAGGTAAGCAAACCGACCGCATTCACCAGCCCAATGAACTCGGTGCCGTAATCCAAGCGCAGCAGGTACAAATTGAGCAATACGAAATACAGGCCGTCGACTACAACGGACAAGCCGACAAGCACGGCAAAGAAAATACGCGCCTGCGGGTTGAAGGCGCGTATGGCTTGGATGGCGCTCATGAGCATGGATGCCACTGGTCTAGTCGACTACCTCGAATATGGCTTCGATCTCGACAGCCACGCCGGTGGGCAAAGAGGAAAAACCCAGCGCGCTGCGGGCGTGTTTTTCGCCATCGTAGAGTTCCCAGAATAGTTCCGACGCGCCGTTGATCACCAAATGCTGATCGGTGAAATCCGGCGCGGAATTGACCGCGCCCAGCAATTTGCGCAGCCGCAAGTTATTGACCGTGCCGGTGAGCGTATAGGCGGCTTTGAGCAGGTCTTCGGCGCAGACGCGGGCGGCTTTTTTGCCCGTTTCGACATCAACCCCCGCGCCCAGCTTGCCCACATATCCCGTCGATACGTGGCCCGAGCAATATATGGTATCCCCGATACGCGTCGCCGGCGCCAGGGTGGGCGAGGGGTTAAAGTCTTCAATGTCGATGCCCATCGCCTTAACTTTTTCGTCCAATGACATTTCTATGTCCTTTCAAAATCCTCGCGGGAACAAGTGATTGCTGGATTATATGTCCGACGCCGCGGCTGACCATACCCAAAAAACGCTTCCGCTGCGTGTGAGCGCTGGTTGCTAAGCGAGTTGTGTTTTAATCGGGCGCGTGTAACAGGGCAATCGCTTCAAAAGCAATTTATGTCGAATGATACATTAATCTAACAAAATGTAGGGGCGGCACGCTGTGCCGCCCGATGAGCAGGGTTGGGCGAGCCAAGGCTCGCCCCTACAAATCCATACATATTTTGAAATTGCATTTCTTTGTTGGGTTTACTTCTGTGCCTCTGTGGTTGATTTTCTTTACTTACATAGCGTTACCAAGGGCATCAACCTTGCGCCACTTATTCCCCGCGCAGGCGCGGGTCGAGGATATCGCGCAAACCGTCGCCGATGAAATTGAATGCCATGACCAGGCTGGCGATGGCCAAGCCCGGGAAGAGCCACATCCACCACTGGTCGAAGAAATCAATGCCGATGCTGACCATGCGCCCCCATTCCGGTGACGAGGGTTCCGGTCCCAAGCCGATGAAGCTCAAGGCGGCGAAGCTGATGACGGCGGTGCCAATATCAAGGGTGGCGAGGATGACCGCAGGCGCGATGCAGTTGGGCAAGATGGTGCGGAAAAGCACATAAAGTCCGCTGGCGCCGGCGCTATGAGCCGCTTCGACGTATTCTTGCGATTTGACCTCCAGCACCAGCCCGCGCAGGATCCTGGCATAACGGGGCCACCAGACCACGCTCAGCGCCAAAACGGCATTGCGGATATCGGGACCCAGCGCGGCTGTAACAGCCATAGCCAGGATGATGAAAGGAAATGCCATGAATAGCTCGGTGAGACGCATGAGCAATTCGTCGACCAAGCCGCCGGCGTAACCGGCCACCGCGCCGATAATGACGCCCAGAGAACTGCCCAATACGATAACAGCCAAGCCGGCGGGAATTGTAATGCGCGAGCCCCAGAGCACACGGCTAAAAATATCCCTGCCTAACTCGTCCGAGCCCATGAAGAACAAGGCGTTGGACGCTTGCAAACGGTTTTCCAGGTCCTGCTGCAAAGGCGGGAAAGGGGCGATCACCGGCGAGATGAAGGCGATGAGAATCCACAAACTGGCGATAATCAGCCCGATCAAGACCAAGGGGTTGCGGCGCAGGTGATAGAGCGCCTGTTGGACCCGGCTAGGCGACTCGAATTCGTGGATCGAGGAAGAAATAGAGGATATCGACGACAAAATTCACTCCGACATAAATGAAAGCGAAGAGCAAGCTGACACCCATAATGGCAGGGAAATCCTGCGAGGTGCTGGCGCGGAACATATAAAAGCCGATGCCCGGATAGGCGAAGATCGACTCGATAAGGATCGACCCGACCAGTAGATTGCCATAAGACAAGCCGATCACCGTCACCACGGGAATCAGTGAGTTGCGCATCCCGTGGAAGCCAATGACATAACGTTCGCGCAGGCCCTTGGCGCGGGCGGTGCGCATGTAATCTTGATTCAGCACTTCGAGCAAGGAAGAACGGGTAATGCGCGAGATGATGCCGCTGATATACAGCGCCAGTGTCAGCGCCGGCAAGATAAGATGCCCGAGCGCATTGCCAAATGTCTCCCAATCGCCATTCAAAAGCGCGTCAACGGTGAACATGCCGGTGACGGTCGGGGGGGGGCGCATCAGTATATCCAGTCGGCCCGGTCCCGCGGCGATGCCCAACTGGGCGTAAAAGACCGTGAGGAATACCAAGGCGATTAGAAAGACCGGGAAGCTCACGCCGATTAGCGCGATGACGCGCGCGATGTAATCCGCCCAACTGTTCTTCCAGATAGCGGAGACCAAGCCCAGCCCGACGCCCAGGGCGACGCCATACATGATGCCGAGCGTCGCCAATTCTATGGTGGCCGGCAAGCGCTTGGCGATATCCTCGGCGACCGGCGTCCGCCATTTAATTGAGGTGCCCATATCGCCGCGCAGGAGGTTGCCGAGATAGGTCAGATATTGTTCGTGCAGCGGTTTATCCAGACCCCATTTCTTGCGGAAGGCGGCGATGGTATCTTCGTCGTTGAGCGCGTTGGGCGGCAGGTTGGCGTTGATGGGATCGGCCGGGATGGCGTTGGCGATGATGAAAGCGACCACCGTGATCCCCAGCAGGAGCGGGATGATGAAAACGACCCGACGGACAAAGTAATGAATAAAGTTCATAAGCGGCGGCAAGGACCCGTTGGCGTAAAGAACAAACTTAGTTTACCACAGCCGCTCGGCAGTAGCGAAAATACCCCAAATATCCAAGGCAATCGCGTCAAGGACCGATATATGTCGGCCGTCACATAAATCTAGCAACATGTAGGGGCGTCTCGCGAGACGCTCTTTTTCATAACATTATGTTTAAAAGGGTTTCAGCGGGTCGCGTCAAAGCTGTCATGCCCTCGGCATGGTTTGTCAAATAAAGCCGGCGGCACGACATCAGCGTCGCAGCCTTGGCAAGTCTTCGTTGTCCCAAGCCCGATAGAACTTGCGCAGATAGGCATCCAGTCTCGGCGGCAGGTTCCGCGCGTCAAACTTTAACCGCTCCCAGATCTCACGCTCGACCGTCCGCGCGTCGACATGCAAATGCTCTCCATCGCGCAGGACCCATTCGCCGCCGACCATCACATGCCGCACATGTTCGCGTTTGCCCCGGCGCAGCAGCAATGCCGGCAGCAGCTCCAGCGGCGGGTAATCCGCCGGCGCCCAGCGGCTCCTTATCCCCTCGCATTCCAGCAAGACTAGGTCGGCCAGCCCCCCGACTTCCAGCTCTCCTAGCGGCGCGTCCGCGCCAAATGTAATAGCCGCGGCGACGCCCGTGCCCATGCGCAATACCGTCGCTGCGTCGAGATCGGCCGCCGCCATCCCGCTCTGATTGCCGATTGTCCAAGCCAGCCGCATTTCACGCAGGAAGTCCTGGTCATCGTCCAGCGTCTGCCCGTCCAAGCCGATGCCGACCGGTACGCCGGCCGACAGCATGCGCGCGATCGGCGCGCTGCCGCTGCGCAGGCGCAAGTTGCTGCTGATATTGTGCGCGACGCCAACGCCGCGTTCCGCCAGCAGTTCAATGTCGCCATCCTCAACCCAGACCATGTGCGCCAGTGTCAGCCAGCCGCCCAGCGCGCCGATGTCCTCAAGATGCCGGATGAAGCTCCTGCCCCAGGTCTTCTGGGCGTATATCCGCTGATAGCGCGTTTCCAGCATGTGCATCTGCACGCGCGAGCGACGCGCTCTCGCCCACTCGCAAGCGCGAATGATCAGCTCATCGCCGCACCAGGGACCGCCGGCCGGACTGGCTTGAATATGCGCGCGATGCCGCTCGCTGTCATGGAAATTGCGGTATAAGTCGTCCAGCAGGGCGAAATAACTATCTACGCTAAAGTCGATCGCGTCCGACTTAGCAGCCCTTCGGCGCAGTTCGAGCGGCAGCATGTCGAGAAAATGCTCGCGCTCGGCATATACCAGTTGATTCTGGTCGACGATCGGCGGGTGCATGGCGACGCGAATACGCGCCTCGGCGTATCCGCGCAGAGCCTCCGGTACCTCATCGGGAAGTTCGGACCAGGAAGCTGGATTATGACTGTGGGCGACCGTCGTCACGCCGGAACCCAGCAATTGCAGCCCCGAATATAGCGCCGCCAGGTAAGGCGGAATGCTGGGAAGGCGCGCCAAATGACCGAGCCACAATTCGAGGAAATTGTCAGGCACGCCCAGCGCCAGCGTGCCCAGCGCGCGCCCGTGGTCATGCGCATTGGTGAAGGCTGGCAGGAGGATGAAGTCAGCGCCGCCGACCCGCTCGGCGCCCGGATAACGCTGGACCAGCTTGGAGAGCGTTCCGGCGTCAACAATGCTTTGCCCGGCGACGGCGATGGCGCAATCCTCAGCAGGGACGCCGCCGCGGAAGGTATAGCGCGCGTGAATGATGGTTGGCATCAGGCGTAAAGACCGGCCTGTTGGCCCCCGTCAAGCACGAAGACCTGGCCCGTGATCATCCTGGCGGCGTCGGAAGCGAGATAAAGCGCCAGCTCCGCCACGTCCTCCGCGCCGATCAACCCTGGCAGCGGCTGATACTGCGCCAGAAAAGCGTCGCGTTCGGAGGGCGGGAAGCCGTCATTCAAGGGCGTATCGACGTAGCCCGGGCAAATCGCGTTGCAGCGAACATTGTCGCGCGCGTAATCGAGCGCGATGGAACGACTGAGATTGATAAGGCCCGCCTTGGCGGCCGAGTAGGCTGCTTTATTCACAGCGGCGCGGATGCCGAAGCTGCCGGCGGTATTGAGGATGAGGCCGCCACCCGCTTCAATCATCAGCGGCAGGGCGCATCTGGCAGTGAGGAAGACAGATTTGAGATTGATATTGAGGCACTCGTCCCAATCGGCTTCGCTGATATCGGTGACGCGACCGGCTGGGCTGATGCCAGCGTTGTTGAATAGGATATCCGGCGCGCCTAATTCAGAAGCGGTCCGATCGATCAGGCGCTGCGCATCGGCGCTGAGGGCGACATCCGCGCCAATTGCGAGCGCTCTGCCGCCTTCCGACGCGATCGTCCGCGCTACAGCGTCGGCTTTGGAGGGCGTCCGGTTCACCACGGCTACCGCGGCGCCTGCCCTGGCAAAGGCATAGCAGCTCGCCGCGCCAATGCCGGAGCCGCCGCCCGTTACAATCGCGACCTTGTCCCGCAGCTTCACGCCGCGCACCTCGCAGGGGCTGCGCCGCGGTCAATTGAGCATCCAGCCGCCATCGACAAAGATCATTTCCCCCGTGATATAGCGCGATTCGTCCGAGGCCAGAAAGAGCGCGACATCGGCGACATCGCGCGGCTGACCCAAACGGCGCAGCGGTATCGTCGTGTTCGCCCAGCGCTCGTTATCTTCTTGGCTGGGCAGCATCGGCGTATCAATGATGCCGGGCGCCATGGAATTGGCGCGGATGCCGCGCGGTCCATATTCCAGCGCGATGCAGCGCGTCATGGTGGCGACGGCGCCCTTGGTGGTGCAATAGGCGGCGGAATCGACAAAGGCGACCGCCGCCCCGATCGAAGCCAGATTGACAATCGTCCCTTTGACCTCGTGACGCAGCCAATGCCGTATGACGATCTGCGACAGCAAGAATACGCCTTTTACATTGATCGCCATAATACGGTCGTACTGCTCATCGGTGGTCTGCTCAAAGGGCGCGTTGAAAAAGATCCCCGCATTATTGACCACTGTGTGGACCATGCCAAGCTCGGCAATGCCATCATCGACCGTTTGCTGAACCTGATCCCGCAGCGATACATCGGTCTTGCGAACGAAGGTCCGCACCCCATAGGCCTCGGCCTCGGCGGCGACTTGGCGCAGGCTTTCCAGGTTCAGGTCACAGAGTAGCAGATTCGCGCCCTCGGCGGCGAAGCGCAGGGCGATGGCGCGCCCGATGCCTCGCGCGGCGCCGGTGATCAGCGCGGTCTTCCCGGACAGACGTTCCATAATCAAACCGATTCAATGTAGCCGATGACTTCGCCAACCGGCACTTCGTCATCCACTTGGCAACTTAATTCCAGCACCACTCCGTCCGCTGGCGCTTCCACTTCCGTGCTGACTTTTTCCGTCTCGATTTCAACGATGCCATCGCCCTCAGCCACGGAATCGCCCTCCGCCACCAGCCACTCGACGATCAAACCCGCTTCCATCGTCATTCCGAATTTCGGCATATAGATTGGAATCAATGGCACATCAGGCTCCTTACCTGGTCAGTTCTATTTTAATCAACCGCGTCGCCCGCGCAATGAGCGGATTTATTATTTTCTGCGCGCGGCAAGACAATTCGCCGATTACGCGCCGAGCGGCTGTCGTCGATGAATTCATGTCAAGGTTTTGCGCGCGGCGGCGACGACATCGGCCGCGGAAGGGATAACCGCCTTCTCCAAGACCGGACTAAAGGGCATCGGCACATCCGCGTTGCTAACGCGCTGAACCGGCGCTTTGAGATGGTGAAAAGCCTCTTCCGCCACCGTCGCCGCCCATTCACTGGCGGCGCTGCAAGCAGGGAAACTCTCGTCAACAGCCACGAAGCGCCCTGTCTTGGCGACGCTTTCCAAGACACTTTGCTTGTCCCAGGGCGACAGGCTGCGCAAGTCGATCACTTCGGCCTCAAAGCCCTCAGTCGCCAACTGCTTGGCGGCGTCCAGCGCGGCATAGACCGTTGGTCCCACCGCGCAGATGGTGACATCGCTTCCGCTGCGCTTGACATCGGCAACGCCGATGGGCACGAGGTACTCGTCCGAGGGCACTTCGCCGCGCTTCCCGCCCAAGGACAGCGAATGCAGGAAAATCACCGGATTGTCATCGCGTATCGCCGACTTGAGCAAGCCCTTGCCATCATAAGGTGTACTCGGCAGTATGACTTTGATCTGCGGCATATTCATGAAAAACTGATGCACCGCCTGGCTATGATGATGCCCGGCGCTGCTGCCGGCGCCGTTCTGCGCCATGAAGACCAGCGGAACCTTCGTCTGCCCGCCATACATGTAACGCATCGCGCCCGCTTGATTGGCGATCTGATCGAAGGCGAGATACAGAAAGGTTCCGAACATCAAATCCACGATCGGGCGCAGTCCAGTCACGGCAGCGCCAATCCCGGCGCCAGCCACCGCCAGCTCGGAAATCGGCGTATCGATGACGCGCTTGTCGCCGAACTCGGCATGCAGCCCGCGCGTGCTGGGGAAGACGCCAATTCGCACATCCTCGCCGATGAGGAATACCCGGTCGTCCCGACGCATCTCTTCGGCCAGGGCTTCTTGAATCGCTGTCACATAGGTTTTACGAGGCACTTAATCTCTCCGGGCTATTCCGCGCCCATTCATAGCCACAGGTCTTCAAACAAAGACGCTATTTCAGGCGCGGGGCTGCCGCGCGCGGCCTCAACCGCGTCGCTCACCGATTGGGTGATTTCGGCGTCGAGCGTTTCCAGCCGCGCCGCCGGCAAAATATCATTTTCGCTGACATAGCTATGCAGCAGGAGCAGCGGATCCTTGGCTTGGGCAGCCGCCATTTCTTCAGCGCTGCGATAGCTTTGGCCGCCGAGGAAGGCTTCTTCGCCTTCCGCATGGCTGCCCCGGCGATGGGTCTTCGCCTCGATCAAGGTCGGTCCGCCGCCGCTGCGAGCGCGCTCCACGGCCGACTTGGCGGCGCGGTACATTTCGAAGGCGTCAGTACCATCGACAACCAAGCCCGGCATGCCATAGCCGACCGCGCGATCGGCGATATCGGTGATATTCATCGCCTTATGCGCCGGCGTGAACTCGCCATATTGATTGTTCTCGCAGACAAAAATCACCGGCAGCGCCAGCGTCGAGGCCAGGTTGAGCGATTCGTGAAAACTGCCTTCGTTGGCGGCGCCGTCGCCAAAAAAGCAGACGGATACGCGGTCGCTGTCCCTATACCAGGCGCTCAAGCCCGCGCCTACCGAGATGGGCATGCCGCCGCCGACAATGCCGATCGCGCCCAACATGCCGATATCAAAATCAGCGATATGCATCGAACCGCCCTTGCCTTTGCAATAGCCGGTCGCCTTGCCGAAGAGCTCCGCCATCATGCGTTTAAGATCGCCGCCTTTGGCAATGACATGACCATGCCCGCGGTGCGTGCTGATGATGGTATCGTCGTCGGTCAGGGCGGCGCAGACACCGGCCGCCACAGCTTCTTCGCCGATATAGAGGTGTACGAAACCGGGCAATTGCCCCTGCCGGAATAGCCGTCCCACCTGCTCCTCGAAGCGGCGGATGCGCAAGACACGGGTATAAATGTCCAACACAACTTCAAGCGCTATGTCCTGATGATGCATCTCGTCTCCTCAAGTCAGCAAGGCATCGGCGGTCAGCGCCAGTGTTTTCGTCGCGGTGATGACCTGATCCATACTAACGCATTCGTCAACCATGGGCCAAACAGGGATGAAACCAGGTCCGTATTCGACGCAAGTGACGCCGACTCCTTTGAAGTGGCAGGTATCGGCCGTCGCGCCGATGCGATGCCCCGCGCCGACTCGCGGCTCGGCGCCGGCGACCTGCGTATGAGCCGCGACCAACTGTCTGACCAGCGGCGAGTCCGGGTCCGTGGCTTCGCGCGCCGGCATATTCGGCTGCTGATCGCTCTGCGGGATCAAGAGCTCGTAGGCGAATTCGGGATCCGCCGCCTTGATCGCCTCCAGACGCGCGCGCATGTCTTCGCGCAAGCTGTCTTCCGTCATGCCTGGGATAATTCGCAAGTCAAAGGCGAGCGTCGTCACATCTTGATAGTGCTCGATGTTCCGGATAGCCATAGCAGGATAACCTGGAATCAGCCGATGCGGCTGATAGCGCAGCCAGCCGCCATCTTCCACCCGCGGTATCTGTACGTAAGAGGGGCTGAAGGCGTCGATGACCTGTGTGGCTTTCTCTATCGGATTCACATAGGGCACACGGTGTTTGAATTCACCCAGCACCCGAATCAGCCCTTGCACATAACCGACCGAAATCAAGCCGATATCCAGGTTGCCCGCTTCGGTGACGATGCAATAATCGGGACGGCAGCCGCTTTCGATCAGATGCAGCGCGCCGATTCCTCCGCCGGTCTCGGCCACGACGCAAGCGATGATCAGATCGCCCTTTAGCGGCTTCCCGCTGCGGCGAAACGCCTCGGCCGCCATCAACATCGAAGCCAAGCCCGCTTTCATATTCAGCGCGCCCAAGCCATAGATCTTCCCATCGACAATCTCCGCGCCGAAGGGATCATAAGTCCAGCTGTCGCGCCGGAAGACATCGCCATTCCAATCGCTGGTATCGGTATGGCCGCAAAGCATCAAAGAGGGAGCGCCGCCATCACCGCGCAGGACGCCTATCGCCTGATGGGTCGCATTCCCGTCATCCAGGGCGACCGTCTGAAGTTCCACGTCGTAGCCGCGCTGCGACATCCAGTCGGCAAGCCAAGTCCCGATCGCGCTCTCCCGCCACAAAAAAGACGGGATGCGGATCAATTGGCGCGTCAATTCGATGGCTTCATGATCTTGAATATGTTCGAGGATCGCGGACATCAGCTTCAACTCGCGGCGGCGACAGCCCAAACATCAAAGCCGACTTGAGCGCCGCCCCATAGTTCCTTGACGCCGATGGTGTTGCGGGTGGGATAGGGCTCGCTGAAGTATTCGCGGTAGATGGCATCCATCTCTGCAAAGCGATTGATGTCGGTCAGCGAAACATTGACCCGGATGACATCCGTCATGGCGCAGCCGGCCGCTTCCAATACCGCCTTGATATTGTCCAGGGCTTGTCGCGCCTCCGCCCCGAAGCCGCCGCTGACCAGCCCGGAGCCGTCAGGCGCTGTGCCGAGGTAACCCGATGTCGCCAGCAGGCTGCCGTGGCGCAGAGCCTGGTTATAGCCGCTCGTCGGGACCGGCGCTGCTTCTGTCAGGATGACATCCAGGCGCGCCATCGCTCAGGCTCCATTATGCGCGTCGGCCTGAGTCTTTTCCCGCGCCTCGGTCAGGTAATTGTAAATGGTCGAGCGACTCAAGCCCAATTCCTCCGCGATCAGCGGCACCGCTCGTTTCACTTGAAAAGCCCCCTTTTCCTCGAGCCGCGCGATGAGATCTATCTTGTCCTCTTTGGACATAATAGGTAGCTCGGCGTCGATTTCGCTCACTGCTTCGCGCAAGATGGTGTGGATGGTCCGCTGAATATCGTCCGAAAGCGTCTCGCTAACCTCGGAGCCGGCATCCAAAGCCAGGAACTCGCCCAAGAAGCGGTGGAAACCGGCGAAGATGCCAATGTCCATGTTAATGCAGAAGGCGCCATAAGCCTGTGCCCGCTCATCGCGCAGGAACATCGTGCAGGACTTCATCGTTCTGCCGTTGGGCAAGCAGGTCTGATAGTTGTAGAAATCGCGCGCGGTATTGCCGTTGCGCGCCTGCGTCAGCAAGAGATCGGTGGCGCCGCCGCCGACTTTTCGTCCGCTGATATTGCCTTCAATGTGAATAATCGAGTGTTCGAGATCGCTGAAATCATGTATCACGACTTCGCAATGCGGCGCGCAGAGCTTGGCGATGCCCACCGATAATTGCCGCAGCAGGGCGAAGGTCGCTTCTCTGTCCGCCGTATCAATGGAATTTAGAGCATTCATCAGGACTTCGACTTCTCATTTGCAAGAACCAGGACCCGGCGCGGCTGCGAGCGGATTTGCAATCCCGCGCGTCATGGTAAACAATATATCCAAGAATTATACAAACTGTAAAGAGACGGCGCAACATGATGTCCGCTGACAGCGATAAAAAAGACGATGCGCTCTATTCGCAGCAGGGTCCGCCGACGCTCGACGAAATGACCGGACCGGAAGTCGAAGCCGCGTTATCACAGACGGACGTGCTGCTGTTGCCAGTTGGCGCCACCGAGGCGCATGGCGCGCACCTTCCCCTCGGCACCGATTCCTTTGAAGCGCGGGAGAATTGCCGAAGAGCCGCCATCCGCCTCGCGGCGCTGGGCTGCCCGGTCGTTATCGGACCCGTCATTCCTTTTGGCGCTTCCAGCTTTCATCTGGGTTTCGCCGGCACCATCAGCCTCAGTTCCCACACGATGATCAGGCTGCTGACAGAAGTATGCCTGAGCTTGTACGAGACCGGGTTCCGCAAATTCGCTCTTGTGCACGGCCATGACGGCAATCTGCCCGTGATGATGGTGGCGGCGCAAGACGTCGTCGACAATACCACCGATGCGCAAGCGATGGTCCTCAATTGGTTGACGCCGCTCAGCAAGGTCTATCATCGGATTCAGACATCGAAGAAGCAGGAGGGGCATGGCGGCGAAGGGGAGACCGCTCGCATCCTGGTCACCCATCCGGATCTGGTGCATTTGGATCGGTCGGTCAAACACCACGTCCCGCCCGCTGACATGCGCAAAATTCAGGGACCCGAGCATATCAAGACGGGCGGCGGCATTTTCTATGCCACGCGCCGCTACAAAGACCACACACCCTTCGGTCATATCGGCGACCCGGCGCTGGCTAGCGCGGAGACGGGAAACAAAGGTTACGATGTCATCGCCGAATGGCTGGCTCGGGTAATCGCGCGGGATTATTTCGACCGGGACATTGATCCCAAGGAATTCCTACAACGCGCTGACTGATTCACCGTGGTCGGCGCCGCACACGGGGCGCATATAACCCAAATACTGGCTCTCGGATGCAAAGGGAAGATATTCAGACCCCAGCATCAAAATCGCAGAATTTGAGGGGGCATTTGTTCCATTCCGCCTCGTGTTCTGCCGGCGTCCGGTAGCCTATGCCTCTGTGGTGAATTTTCTTTCCTAACTTGGTTTTACTTCTGTGTTCGATTTTCAGTTTAGTTGCACGTCGTTTTGCTGCAATTGCCCTAGACTAATGATCCACAGTTTGGAATCAGCTGCGCTTCCCGTTAGAATCGGCTCGAGCCAATCATCACAAACGGGAGATTGACGATGAAGATTCTGGTAACGGGCGGCACAGGCCGCATCGGCGCCAATCTGGTCCTGCGCTTGCTGGACGCGGGGCATACTGTGCGCAGCTTTGTCTACCCCGCCGATGCCAGCCGCGCCAAGAAACTGGACGCCTACGACGGTGTGGAAACGGTCTTCGGCGACCTGCGGGTTGCCGAGGATGTGAACAAGGCTGTGGCCGGCGTTGACGCCATCTATCATCTGGCGGCCGCCTTTCAGGGTCCTTTCAATAATCGGCAGTACCTCGATATCAACGCCATGGGCACGCTCAATCTCCTCGAAAGCATCCGCGAGCGCTGCCCGAATCTGCATCGCTTCGTCTATGCCAGCACCGAAGGCGTCTATTGGGACGCGCGCGTCAACGGGCGCTACTTCGAGCAGCCAATAACCGAAGACATGGCGGGCAAATATCCTAATATGGCTTATCTGATGACCAAGTGGCTCGGTGAAGAATTGGCGCTGGTCTATCACTATCAATACGGCATTCCCACCTGCGCCATGCGTTTCTCCACCGTGATCGAACCGAGCGAATTCCTGAACGACGCCGGGCTGCCGCGGCATTTTCTCTATAGCGCGGCTTATGCCACTTACAGCAATGACGAGTCTTACGAGCTGCGGGACATAAGCGACAGGAGCGCTCCCGATGTGCGGGAAATGATAGAGAGCCTGCTGGCTGGCTGGGATGGCAAAGAGAAACTTTTGCTGAGCTTGAACCCCAATGGCCTACCCTACCGCCAGCACTTCGGCGACGTGCGCGACATCGCCGATGGCTTGGCGCTGGCGCTGGAATCTGACGCAGCGGTTGGCGAAGCCTTCAATCTGGCGGGCGCCGCCATATTTGATTGGGCGGAAATTGTGCCGATGCTGGCGCAGCGTTTCAACCTGCCTTATGTCGAAGCCCGCCTGCCATTTGAAAATTACTTCGAGCTGGACTTGACCAAGATAGGCAGCAAGCTCGGTTTCCAGCCGCGCCATGACTTCGCTAGCATCCTTGCCACAGCCGAGGCGATACAGCGCGGCGAAGCCACCGATGTCATCCCCACGGGCCTCATGTTTGGCGACGCCTAGCGGCAACCTGGAGGAAGGACCTGCTCATGGATAAAACAAGAATCGACCGCGTCGAGTCCGCGCCTTTAATCGGGCGGCGTCCGCGCGAAGCCGGCAACAATTCGCGCTTGAACATTCATGGCATCGAAGTTCAGCTTCGGGTCATGCGCTTGACCACGACGGACGGCGCGGCCGGCTTCGGGCTCTGCTTCGCCAGCCGCGAAGAGGCGCAGCCGCTCTTGGGACGAGACATCTCCGAACTGGTGACCGATGGCGGTCGCATTGTGGAATCCGCCCGGGCATTTGATTTTCCGCTCTGGGATTTGGCGGGGCAGCTGCGCGGGACGCCGGTTTATGCACTGGCGCCGCCGGCGCAAGCGCAAATCAAGCAACCGCTGCGCGTCCCATGTTACGATACCTCGCTCTACATGAACGACTTGGGAATGGATTCGGACGAAGCGGGGTCCGCGCTCATCGCCGGGCACGCGCGCCAAGGTTACGAGCAGAATCATCGCTCCTTCAAGATCAAGGTCGGGCGCGGCGCCCGGCACATGCCGCTCGAGGCGGGCACGCGGCGCGACATCGCGGTCATCAAAGCCGTACGCGCTGCGGTGGGTCCCGCGGCGCGGATCATGATTGACGCCAACAATGGCTATAACCTGAACATCGCCAAGCGCGTGCTGGCGGAAACAGCCGATTGCAACTTGTTTTGGCTCGAAGAGGCTTTCCACGAAGATCCAGAGCTGTACGAGGAGTTGCACAACTGGATGGACCGAGAGGGCTTGTCCCTGCTGATCGCCGATGGCGAGGGCTATGCCGCGGCTGCGCTGATGGATTGGGCGCGCGCCGGCTGCGTGGATGTGATGCAGTACGATATCTTCAGCCACGGCTTCAGCAACTGGCTGGAAACCGGCGCCCAGCTCGACGACTGGGGCGTCCGCAGCGCGCCGCATCATTACGGCCGGCATCTGGGCAATTATGTTTCCGGTCATCTGGCGCGGTCCGTCAAGGGCTTCACCTTCGTCGAATGGGACGAGACGAGTACGCCCGGCATCGACGCCTCGGCTTACCGCGTGGAAGAGGGGCAGGTCGTCATTCCCGACGCGCCGGGCTTCGGGCTGGGGCTGGATGAAGCTGTCTTCCGCGCGGCGGTGAAGGATGGGGGTTGGGAGCTGCGGCTGTGAGCGCGGCGTCGCTAATATCCAGGGCAATCGCATCAAAATATTTTTTTACACAGAGGGCGCAGAAGTAGTAAATCCAAAAAAGTAATGCGAATCCAAAAAATGTATGGATTTGTAGGGGCGAGCCCGTGGCTCGCCCAACGTGAATTGAATCCTGCTAATAGGGCGTCATACCATGTCGCCCAGAAATTCCGCGGCCGTTTGATTTGACAAACGCGCTGACTTGGTCTAAAATCAAGCTCAATCCGCGAATCCCGATTCTGGGACTGGTTTGAGGAGCTCAATGATGTTTCGAACTGCGCCGATTATGATTGACATATTACAAAATATTACCCCCCCCCCCGAATATATGTTCTAATTTCGCTCTGCTGCTTTCTCGCTTCACTCAGCTTCTTGTCCCTGCAAGCCCAAAACGCCCCGCCCATGCCGACCAACGTCCGCGCCGGCAGTATCACGCATAACAGCGTCACCATGCACTGGGATAAATCCCCCGGCGCTACCAGCTACGAAGTTGGCATTGAACAATTACCTTTGACACCCTTTTGGCGCGATGTTGGTGATGTCCCCAGCTACACTTTCACCGGGCTTGACTTTCAAGGTCACTTGAACCAAGTCGCTCTTCTAAGGGGGACGGACTTTGAAACGGTCAGAAAAACATTTGGTTTTGTATTTTATGTCCGCTCTAGAAACAACGCCGGATCCTCCGATGGAGTTGTCTTAGTCATTCACGCGAGTGATATCTTCCCGTCGGCGAAATCCCGCGGCGATGACGATGCTACCGCCACGCCCACCTTCACGCCCAGCCCCAAGCCCACAGTCCATACGCTCAAGCAGCTGCCGGCGGCGATTCAAGTCAATAACTGGCTTGATGGCGCTCAAGGGCGCCGCGTCGGCGACGCCGAAATCGCCCAGCCCGATATCATCGCCCAGGGCGTCCTGGACGCCGTCGATGTCTTCGGCTATGTGTCGCCCGGCGTCGAAGTCTGCTTCGCGCAATACGGGCGGATTGTCTTCCTAGACGCCGCCTACGCGCCGCGGCGCGCCTCCGACCTGTCAGCCTATCAGCGCCCGGGGCGGACCTGCGCCCTGATTGACCGCGCCGGCACTGTCGTCCTGCTGCGCGGCGACGGTCCGCCACCGCCGCAAAACACGCCGCCGGCCAACACAAATCCGGCCGGAGGGCGCGGCTTGGGCGGATGCGAGGTGCTGCCCTGGGCCAACCTCAATGTGCGTCAAAGCCCGCCTGATGGCTTGGTCCTGGGCGTAACCGCCAGCAGAGACTGGCTGCGCGCCAGTGACAAGCGAGCGGGTTATTTCAAAGTCGGCATCTGGGATATCGAGGGTTGGATCAGCGGCGATTATGTCCACACCCGCGGGGATTGCGGCGCTTGAACTCCAGCACGCCGTCGTCCAGCGCGCCGTAGCGCATCATCAGCAGGTCCTTGAGGTAATTCTGATACACTCGCCAAGGACGCTGGCTGCCTTGCTTCGGCAAGGCGTCCTGCGCGCGCCGCACATAACCGGATCTGAAATCGATCATCGGCTCGGAGCTCATCGACCCCGCGTCCAGGCGCGGTACGCACTGCCGGTAACCGCGCCGCGCCATGTGATTGAGCAGGCGGCAAACGTATTCGCAGATCAACTCGCATTTGAGCGTCCACGAGGCGTTGGTATAGCCAAAAGCCGAAGCCAGGTTGGGGATATTGCTATACATCAAGCCCTTGTAGCTCATGGTATCGCCTAGTTCAACTTCTTGACCGTCGACGACAATGCGCAGGCCCTCCATGATGCGCATACGCATGCCGGTAGCGGTGACGATGATATCAGCCCCCAGGGTCTCGCCCGAGCGCAAGCGTAAGCCCCCTGCCTCGAAGCGCTCGATATGATCGGTAACGATGGACGCTTGGCCGGCTTTGATGGCTTGGAACAGGTCGGCATCCGGCGCGACGCAGACCCGCTGATCCCAGGGCTGGTAGGCTGGGGCGAAGTGCCGTTCCACATCAAACCCTGGTCCCATGACGCTGCGAATGCCTTGCAGCATCAGCTCGCGCGTCTCGCGGGGTTTGACCCGCGCTTTGCGATAGGTGTAGATGCCGAAGAGGATCATTTTCCAGCGCGCCAGCCGGCTCGCCCACGAGTGCGGCAGGCGGCCGCGCAGGCGGTTGACCTGCTCGTCGCGCGCGGGCATGCTGACGACATAGCTGGGTGAACGCTGCAGCATGGTCACATGCTTCGCCTTCCGCGCCAGCGCCGGGACGATGGTCACGGCTGTCGCGCCGCTGCCGATGACGATGACGCGCTTGCCGCTGTAGTCCAGTTCGCCACGGTCGGCGCTATTTACGCGCGCGTCCCAAGCCTGCGGATGCACGACCGGTCCCGCAAAGTCCTCCATGCCGGTCCAGCTCGGCGTATAGCCTTGGTCGTAGCGATAGTATCCCGTGCACATGAAGAGGAAGTTGCAGCGGATATTTGTCATTTCGCCGTCGCGCTCGATATCGACCGTCCACAGCGCTTCCTCCGATGACCAGGCGACTCGGCTCACGCGGCAGCCGAAGCGGATGCGCCGATCGATGCCAAATTCGCGGGCGGTATCCTGAAGGTACTGCAAGATGGCAGCGCCGTCGGCGATGGCTTTTTCGCCGCGCCAGGGGCGGAAGCGATAGCCCAACGTGAACATGTCGGAATCGGAACGAACGCCGGGATAGCGGAAAAAGTCCCAGGTGCCGCCGAGGGCGTCGCGCCCTTCGACGATTGCCCAGCTCAGCTGCGGGCAGCGCCTCCCCAAGTAGTAAGCGGCGGCGATGCCGGAAATCCCGGCCCCGACGATGAGTACATCGACGCTGTCGCTTGTCATAACGGAAGATTTTCAGTCACCAGCCGCCATCTCCGCCAAATAATGGTACTGGCTCATGTACAGCTGATAATAGAAGCCGCGCAGCGCCAGCAGCTCCTCGTGCGTGCCGCGCTCAATGACGCGCTGATCATTGATCACCAGCACCTGATCGGCATTGCGTATGGTGCTCAGGCGATGGGCGATGACGAAGGCTGTGCGCCCTTCCAAGAGGCGCAAGAGCGCTTCCTGGATGTGAATTTCCGTGCGCGTATCGACGCTGCTGGTCGCTTCGTCGAGGATCAAAATGCGCGGATCGGCCAGTATGGCGCGGGCGATCGCCAGCAGTTGTCGCTGCCCTTGGCTGAAGTTATGCCCTTTTTCCGACACCTGGGTTTGATAGCCCCGGGGCAGCAAATGGATGAACGCGTCGGCGTTGGCCAGCTTGGCCGCTTCGATGACCTCGGCGTCGCTGGCGTCCAGCCGGCCGTAGCGGATATTTTCCATCACCGTGCCGCTGAACAGGAAGGTATCCTGCAGCACGATGCCCAATTGTTCGCGGATGGAATTCTGCTGTACCTGGCGGATATCCCGCCCGTCGATGCGGATGCTGCCGCTGGTTACATCATAAAAGCGGCTCAGCAAGCTGATGATGGTCGTTTTGCCGGCGCCGGTTGGTCCCACCAGCGCGATTGTCTGCCCGGGCGCGACTTCCAGGTTGATGTCTTCCAGAACGGGTATGTCCCTTTCATAGGCGAAGCTGACCCCGTCGAAGCTCACCCCGCCGCGGATGTTGACCAGCGGCTCGGCATTGGGCAGGTCAACCACGGTGGGTTCGGCGTCCAAGACGGCGAAGATGCGCTCGGCGCCGGCTAGGGCGGATTGCAGTTGATTGTAGACCATGGCGATGCCGCGCATGGGGCGGAAAAAGTTCATCACATACACGACAAAGGTCGCGATCACGCCCACAGAAACGACATCCCGCAGCGCCAGCCATCCCCCCAGCAGAGAGGTCCCGGCCACGGTCAATATGCTCATGGTCGTGAACATAGGACCAAGAGCGGCGGTGATGAAATCGGCGCGAATCCCGACTTGGCGATAGGCTTGGCTCGCTGCTTGGAACTGGGCGATGGCGCTGTCTTCTTGCGCGTAAGCCTGCACGGCGCGGATGCCGGTGATGTTCTCTTCCAGCACGGCGTTGAGCAGACCCAGATTCTTTTGCATGCCTCGGAAGGCTTTGCGCGTGCGCTCGGTGATTTGACTTGTGATGAAAAGCATGATGGGCAGGATGATCAGCGTGCCGATCGCCAGCGGCAGGTTGAGCAAGAGCATCGCCACCATGATGCCGCCCAGGGACAGGATATTGGTTGTGAACTGGATCAAGCCATTAGACAGAATTTGGTTGATAGTCTCGCTGTCATTGGAAATGCGGCTCATCAGGTCGCCCACGCGATGTTTATCGTGGTAGTCCAGCGACAGCGCCTGAAAATGCCGGAAGAGCGCCGCGCGAATATCGGCTACGAAGTATTGCCCCACGCGGATCATCATCAGTCCGTGAATCACCGTGACGACGCCCTGCGCCAGATACACCAGCAGCATAATCAAGGCGATGCGCAGCAAACCATCAACATCGCCGGCGATCACGTATTGGTCAATCGCGCGCCCCAGCAGCGCCGGACCAATCAAGCCCAGCAATGTGCCAGCCACCACCAATACAGCCACCAGCAGCAAGCGGCTGTGATAGGGCTGTAGATAGTCAGACAGTCGGCGCAAGACGCCGCGCCGGTCTTTGGCTTTCTCGCCGGTGGGCCTCGATCCGCCCGACCCGCCGATGAAACGCGGGCGCTCTGTGCTCGCGCCTCGGTTAGTCATCGCGCATTACACTCCCCGAACTGTTAACCTCGCCCAGCTGCGATTCGTAAATTTCCCGATAGATCTCACTGGATGCCATCAATTGCTGATGCGTGCCGCGAGCCACGATCCGTCCCTGATCCAGGACCAGGATCTGATCCGCCTTCAGCACGCTGGTGATGCGCTGCGCGATGATAAAGCGGGTCCGCCGCGCCGCCAGTTTTTCCAGCGCGGCTTGTATCTTGGCTTCCGTCTCCATATCGACGGCGCTGGTGCTGTCGTCGAAGATGAGTATGCCCGGTTGAACCAGCAGCGCCCGGGCGATAGCGATGCGCTGCTTTTGCCCGCCGGAGAGGTTGGCGCCGCCCGCTTCAATCGGGCTGTCGTAGCCAGCTGGCATGCCCGTGATGAATTCGTGGGCTTGCGCCGCTTTGGCCGCGGCAATGACATCGTCCAGCGTGGCCGAGGCGTCGCCATAAGCGATATTGTCGCGCGCCGTCCCGCTGAAGAGAATCGACTCCTGCAAGACCATGCCAATGCCCGAGCGCAAGGCGCCCGCGTCCCATGTCTTGACGTCGACGCCGTCAACCGACACGCAGCCGCCGCTGACGTCGTAGAAGCGCGGGATCAGGTTGACCAAGGTGCTTTTGCCGGAGCCGGTCGCGCCCAGCAGCGCGATCTGCTCTCCCGGCTCCACGACGAAGCTGATGCCATGCAAGACATCGTCCCCGCTCACGCCATTGTCCTGGCTGGCGCCGCGCCGACTGTAGTGGAAAGAAACATTTTCAAAGGCGACGCGGCCACGCAGACGCTCGGCTTGATGCGGCGCGGGCGCGATCGGCAGCGCCGGCTGCGTATCGAGGACTTCTAGCAATCGCTCGGCGGACGCTTCCGCGCGGGCGGCCATCATCAGCAGATTGCCCAGGAAGAGCAAAGGACCCATGCCGATCATCAAATAGTTGTTGAAGGCGATCAATTCGCCCAGCGTCAAGCGGTCGCCCAGCACGGATAAGCCGCCAAACCAGAGCACAGCCACCGTGCCGACATTGGTCAGCACTTGCAGCACCGGCATCGCCACCGCCAGCAAATTGCCGACTTCGATATTCTTTTCGCGATAGTCGACGTTGCTGGCGGCGAAACGGTCCATCTCGAAGCGACCGCCCACAAAAGCCTTGATCACTTGGATGCCGGCCAGGTTTTCTTGCACCAGCGTGTTCAAGGCGCCCAGCCGCTGCTGGACCACGGTGAAAAGGCGGGTGGCTTTCACCATCAGATAGCGGATAAATATCGCCGAGACGCCCGCCACCGCGAACATGATCAGCGACAATTCCCAATCCGTCAGCAGCAGCATGATCGTGCTGCCGAAGATCATCACCAGAACGCGCAGTATCAATGACAAGCCCGCGCTGGAGAACATGCGCACTACATCGACATCGCTGGAAACCCGCGTCATCAATCGACCGGTTTGCATCTGGTCCAGATTGGCGAAGGACAGGGACTGAATATGACGGAAGAGCGCGTGACGGATATCGTATGCCAAACCCTGCGAAACGACAGCGCGGCAATAGCCCTGGCCCAGGGTGCTGGCCGCGCCGACCAATGCCGCGCAGAACATCAGCGCCGCGCCCAGCAAGATCTTGTCCATCACTCGCGGGCGGATGCCCTCGTCAATCATGAGCTGCAACAGGCGCGGCACGCTCAGTTCCATGGCCACCGGCAGCACAGTCGTCCAGAAGCCAAAGAACAAGAACCAGCCGTAGGGACGCATGAAGCGGGAGAGGCGCAGCAGGGACTTCATGCCTGAATTATAGCTTTGGGCGGAATCTTATCCTAGAGACGGCTCAGGTATTGTGGGGCAAGCGCTTCAAATTGTTTTTCACCGCTGCGGACACAAGTAATTCCAAGTTAGTCATGCAAAACACGAATAAGTCGCCCAATGGCAAAAACTCGCATTTTGCGCAAATACATCAATAGCGGACAAGCCTTACATCGCGGTAGATTTATGTGACATTCGGCACATAATTGGTTCTGGTGCGATTGCTCTGTCAACTTTGCACAATGACGCGCACACAGTTAGACTAAATGTGGCTCTAGGCAAAGAAAACAGGAGTGAGCCAAGGCTCGCCAAAAATATGGACAATACGATGTACTTTCAGATTTCCATAACTTGCTTGGAAATACCTCAACAAAGCGGCGCTGGCTCCTTGCGGAAAACTCACAGCAAATGGACTGGAAAACGTGCCGTCTGACGTAATGGTAGCGGGCCATATCGCGCTTGATATCTTGCCGGATATGTCCTTGCTCAAGCCCGAGCAAGTCATCGACGCCGGCAAAGTCATCGAAATCGGTCGCATTTCTTACTCCACCGGCGGCGCTGTTTCCAACACCGGTTTGGCTTTGCACCGCTTGGGCATTGCCGTTGATCTGCTTGCGGTCGTCGGCGCGGACTGGGTAGGCAGCGCAATCATTGATTATGTGCGACAATACGATAGCGCTCTCGGCGATCACATCCGCGTTCTGCCCGCCGCCAGCGCCTATACGATTGTCATTGAGCCACAGAAACAGGACCGCACCCTGCTGACGCATACCGGCGTCTATCACGACTTTAGCGTAAATGACATTGATCTGGACCTGGCAGCCGGCTGCAAGCTGTTTCATCTGGGATATCCGACGCTGCTGCCGCGCCTCTACGACAATGACGGCGCTGGATTCCTTGACTTGGTGGGCGCTGTCAAAGATTTGGGACCCATCACCAGCGTCGACATGAGCCTCCCCGCCCCCGACAGCCCCAGCGGTCAAGCGGATTGGCGCGCGATTCTGCGCCGATGCCTGCCCTTCGTTGACATCTTTGTGCCCAGCATCGAAGAGATTATGTTCATGCTGCGGCGCGCCGATCATGATCGCTGGCAGGGCGAGATCATCGCGCGTATGACAGCCGAGTACCTGGCTGACCTGGCCGGGGAATTGCTGGAGCTGGGTGTAGGCATCGCCGGTTTCAAGCTCGGCGAACGCGGGCTCTACTTGCGGACTTCGCCGGACGCGGGGCGCTTGGCATTTTTATCGAGACTTGGGCAAGCGCCTGCGGATTGGGCTGGCATGCAGACTTGGCATCGGGCTTTCCAGGTGCAAGTGGCCGGCACGACCGGCGCTGGCGACGCCGCATACGCCGGTTTGATCGCCGCGCTCGTCCGCGGACTGGATTTCCAAGACTGCGCGCGCTGGGCTTGCGCGGTGGCCGCCTGCAATATCGAGGCGGCTGACGCCACCAGCGGCGTGCGCGCCTGGGAAGAAACCGCCGCCCGTCTCTCCCGAGATTGGCAAACCCGCGCGCTATAGTCAGGTTTTCCGACGCGACGCGCTAACTGCTCTTGGGCAACAGCGCGATCAGCAAGATAGATAGCAAGCTGAAGCCCGTCACGATAATCAGCATCGGACTGTAAGAGTTGGAGAGGTCATAGATCACGCCGGCGGCGAAGGGCGCTGCGGTGCCGGCCAGGGTCAGGAAAAACACCATCGTGCTGCTGATGCGCCCGTAGTATGCGGCGCCATAGGTATCGGCGACGATCAGGGGTCGGATGAGCGTATTTGTGCCGATTGCCATGCCGTAGAGCGCTATGAAGAGCATGATGAACAGCGGCGAACTGCCCAGTAGCAGCGTAACCAGAGAAAGCGCCAAGAGGATAAAGACGGCGATCGCCATGGTTTTGCTGGAAAAACGCCATTCGACCGCGGCGAAGATCATCCGGCCGATCACTTGCATAACGCCGATTGCGCCGCTGGCGACTGCGGCGCTGCTGGGGTGAATGTTCAGGCTGATTAGCAGTGGCACAAAATGCACGCGCACCGCCGCGATGCACAAGGTGGAAAGCGCGAAAGCCAAGGTCAGGATCCAGAAGAAGCGCGAACGGAATACCAAGCCCAGCTTGATCGATCCGCTTTTGTCTGGCTCCGCGGTTTGCGCCGCGCCATCGGGCTCCAGGCCCAGGTCCCGCGGTCGACGGCGCAGCACCAAGGCATGCAGCGGTATCGTGATTAGCCCCAGCAAAAGGCCGAGGATGAACACCGCCCCCCGCCAGCCTTGCGCCAGCAGCAGGGCGTCTGCCAAGGGGACGAAGATCGTGCTGGCAAAGCCCGCGATAAAGGTGAGCACGGCCATGGCTCTGCCCCGTTTGTTCACGAACCAGGCGGCAATGACAGTGAAAGCCGGCTCGTATAGGATGGCCGCGCTGCAGAAACCCAACAGCGCCATGACAAGCACAAATTCGGGCAGCGTCGTCACCCGCGACCAGAGCAGGACCATCAGCGTCGCGCCAATCGATCCGGCTGTCATCAAGAGGCGCGACCCATGTTTGTCCAACCAGTAGCCGACCGGGAAAGCGAAAATGCCGGTGATCAGCCACATCAGCGAAAAAGCGCCGGTGATCTGCGCGCGCGACCAGCCGAGTTCCGCTTCCATCGGCGTGATGAACACGGAGAAGGCGTAGAATATCACGCCAAAGGAGACGGTTTCGGTGATGGCCAGCGCCAGGGCGATATACCAGCCGTAGTAAATTGGCTCGCGCTTGAATAGTCGCTGCATGGGACCGGGTTCGCGTCGGCAAAAACGCGCCATTTTTCCAGCGCAAGCATATCGGCAAAGGCGCATATCGCAAGTGGCAAAGACAGGCGGCGCGGACTGCGAGATCAGCGCCACTTGCGTTATACTCGGCGGCGGATCGCGACCGGAAAAGGAGGTGGCGCATGCCTTTGCGCAGTCATGATTGGTTCTTACGAGACGGGCAAGCGGGCTTCAAGTCTCGCAGTCGCATGAAGAACCAGGGTACGCCGCAGCAAATGTTCGACGGCCGCCCTGTTATTGGCATTTGCAATACCTGGTCGGAACTGACGCCCTGCAACGCCAACCTGCGCATCCTCTCGGAGCATGTCAAACGAGGCGTCTTGGAAGCCGGCGGATTCCCGCTGGAATTCCCCGTGATGTCGCTGGGCGAGCCGCTGATGCGCCCGACGACCATGCTCTATCGCAATCTGGCCAGCATGGATGTCGAAGAATCAATCCGCGCCAATCCGCTTGATGCTGTGGTGCTGCTGGTCGGCTGCGACAAGACCACACCAGCCGCCATCATGGGCGCTTGCAGCGTCGATGTGCCGACAATCGTCGTGACCAGCGGTCCGATGTTGAATGGCAAATTTCAAGGGCGAGACATCGGCGCGGGCACGGACAAATGGCGCTTCACTGACGACTGGCGCACCGGCAAGATGAGCGCGGCGGATTATATCGAATCCGAGACCTGCATGTCGCGCAGCGACGGGCATTGCATGACCATGGGCACGGCATCAAGCATGGCTTGCGTGGTCGAGGCCCTGGGCTTGATGCTGCCCGGTGGCGCGGCTATTCCCGCGCCCGACGCGCGCCGCCGGCGGCTCTGCCATTTCAGCGGCAATCGCATCGTGGCGATGGCGAAAGAAGGGCTGCGGCTTTCCAAGATTTTGACGCGCGACGCCTTCGAGAACGCCATCAAGATCAACGCCGCCATCGGCGGCTCGACCAATGTCATCCTGCATTTGCTGGCCATCGCCGGCCGCATCGGCGTCGACCTGAGCCTGGAGGACTTTGATGAACTGGGCAGCCAGATGCCGCTGCTGGTCAACCTGAAGCCGTCCGGCGACTTCCTGATGGAAGAATTCTATTATGCCGGCGGCTTGCCCGTGGTGATGCAAAACGCGGCGAAATTGCTGGCTATGGATGCGCTCACGGTGACGGGCGAGTCCCATGCCCGCAACACGGCTGGGGCGGTCTGCTTCGACGAGACGGTTATCGCCGGGCTCGACGCGCCTTTTCAGCAAGCGGCCGGCATCGCCGTTTTGCGCGGCAACCTCTGCCCGGACGGCGCGGTCATCAAGCCCTCGGCCGCCACGCCGCAACTGATGCGGCATCGCGGGCGCGCCGTCGTATTCAAGTCATTGGACGATTTCCATGCGCGCATTGATGATCCCGACCTGGATGTTGATGAAAATAGCGTACTGGTGATGCAGAATGTCGGTCCCAAGGGCTTCCCGGGCATGCCCGAGGTAGGCAACATGAGCCTGCCGCGCAAGCTCTTGGACAAGGGGGTTAGCGATATGCTGCGCATTTCCGACGGGCGCATGAGCGGCACCGCCTATGGCACGGTCGTTTTGCATGTCGCGCCGGAATCGGCTGTCGGCGGGGCGCTGGCGCTGGCCCGTGATGGCGATATGATCGAGTTGGATGTCGCCCAACGCCGCTTGCATCTCGACATCTCGGAAGCTGAATTGGAGCGCCGCCGCGCCCAATGGCAGCCTTCCGAAGCGCATAGCCCCAGGGGATACACCCGCTTGTTCACGGACCATGTGCAGCAAGCTCATCTCGGCGTGGATTTTGACATTCTGGCGGGCGGATCGGGTCACGAGGTGATACACAATGCCGAGGCGCAGGCGGAAGGCAAGGCGGAAGCGACCTGAGCGACGGAGTAGAAAGATTGCAGAAAGATTAACGAGAGATGAGCGATGGGCGGCAAGTATGTCGCTGATTTTGAAAGAGGCGGGTCAAAGACTATAAACTGGGGATAATCGCACTAAGTATAAGAAGGTGGGTTCACCATGCCAACGCTGGAAAACTACAGTCAATTCGAGGGCCGCTATTGGGATACAGCTGCCATTCGTAACGCCTTGGACTACCAAGGCGTGAAAGCCCCGCATACCGGCGAAGCGTTTAGCGAAGCGATGTTGCTGGGCATTAGCGGCGGCATCACCTTCGGTTATTTCACCTTTCATTACAAGGGCTACGATCCGCAAGTCAACTTGCTGACGCGCAATACCTTCGATCCTATGGAGCGGATCTTCGATCGCATGGGCATCCCCCGCGAGGCGCGCCAATCGACCAGCGCCAACAAGGGACGGCAAAACTTGATTGGCGCGCTGGAAGAGGGCTACGCGCCGCTGGCAAGCCCGGATATGTGGCTGCTGCCCTATAACGCCATGCCCTACGACGAAGGCATGTGGGGCGGGATGCCCCTGGTCATCTTTGGTTATGAACCGGACAAGAACGAAGCCTACATCTCGGACCGCAGCCGCGTGCCGCTGACCGTCAGCGCGGGAGACCTGGACAATGCGCGCGGGCGCATCAAAAAGGAAAAGCAGCGCCTGCTGCTGCTGCGCCATCCGGACGAAGCCAAGCTCGCTGACGCGGTTCGTCAGGGGCTGGCGGACTGCGCCCGCTTGATGACCGAGAAACCGCCCAAGGGCTCGGCGAAGAACTTCGGGCTGTGCGCGCTGGCGCACTGGGCAGCCATGCTCGAGAAAAAGAGCAAAGGCAGTTGGGCGCGCGAATACCCGACCGGGCGTCCGCTGCTGTCCGTCTTGATCAGTTCTTATACCTTCCTGGGTCCAGCCTTTGGCAAGACCATCTGTGCCGAGCGTGATGTCTATGCCGATTTCCTTGACGAAGCGGCGGCGCTGCTGGGCATGCCGGCGCTGGAAAATGTGGCGCTGCGCTATCGCAACGCGGGCGAGGCTTGGCGGGGCTTACTCGGCGCGCTCTTGCCGGAGGATGTGCCGTTCTTAAAGGATGCGCGCGACAATATCGACCGCAAGACCGCGCTGTTTATCGAGCAGGGCGCGGCGCAACTGGAGGAGATCGTCGCCTGCAACCAGCGGATCGAAGCCGCGAAGACCGCTAGCGAGAGCGATTTCCCGATGACGGAAGCCGAGATCGCCGACCTGCGCGATGAGATCCGGACTCAAGTGAATGAGGCGCGCGCAGCGGAAGAAGAAGCGGTTGAGGCGCTCAAAGCGGCGCTTGCTTAGCGCGGCATGAATGAACAGCGTATTTGGCGCGCAGCCCAAAATACGTTATCATTGAATTGCTTGCAGCGAGCCAGCCATTGCTGGCATTTTTTCAAATAACGAAGGAGGCGGTTGGGATGACCAAGCAACTTTCTAGGCGTGATTTTCTAAAATTTGCGGCGGCGTCCGGTACTGCCGGCAGCTTCGCCCTAATCGGTGTCAGCCCGGTCGCCGCGCAAGCTGACGGGACCGAGTATTCCTTGGCGATGGTGGATTGGAGCGATCCGGTCCAGACAGCTTTTGAAGAAGTGATCATCCCGCGTTTTATTGAGGAGAACCCTGGCTCGAGCGTCACCATCAATTGGACAAATTGGGGGCGCTATAACGAAGAGATGACGACAGCCTTCGCCTCTGGCGTAACGCCGGATGTCTTCCAAGGCGGCGCGGTTTGGGCGCCCCAGATGGCGCGGCGTAATTGGGCGGTAGCGCTCAACGACTTCATCAATGCCGATGAAGAATGGGATTGGGCCGACTTCCCGGCCGGCTTGCAAGCGGATGTCACCATTCGTGGCGATATTTTGGCCGTCCCCTACCGTCAGGATTTGCGTACGCTCTGGTACAACCAAGAGATGCTGGCGGAAGCGGGCTTTGACGCGGCGCCAAGCACATGGGAGGAATTCCTGGCGGTGGCGCAAGCGACCACGGTTCGCGACGGCGACGGCTTCAGCGTCGAAGGTTATCACTATTCCGACGCCAGCGGCAATTGGCAGCGCGATTGGCAGCCTTTCCTGATGTGGCTGCACATGGCGGATGGCAAATTCCTGAACGACGACCTGAGCACATGCGCGCTTGATCAAGCGCCGGCGCTGGAAGCGCTGGAGTTCCTTGTGGCTTTGGTGCGCGAGCATGAAGTCACTTCGTACCCAGGTTTGGAGCCGCAGGGCGACTTGAACGTGTTGGCGGGGCGCAATGCCGCGATGCAACTGTCCAGCGCGGATATGGAACGAGTAATCAATCTCTATGCTCCGGACGAAGCCGAAACGATCTTTCCTAGCCTTCCGCTGACGGGCAATGTGCAGGCGACGCATTCCTGGGTCAACAAGTTCTTCATGTCTTCGCAGACGCCAGATGCCGTCACGTCATGGGGCCTGCTGCGTTTTCTCACGCGGCAGGACATGCTGGAAATCTATTCCGCTTCGAACAACAACACGCCGCCGCGCCTCTCCTTGCTGGAAGCGGATTATATGTCGGATAAGCACAAGGTTGTCCTGGAATCGGCGGTCTATGCGCGCACCTTCCCGCAGCACCATAACCTGATCGCGCTCTTCCGCCCGATCGCCGCCGAACTTGAGCAGGCTCTCAGTGGCAATAAAGCTGCGGCGGACGCGCTGATGGACGCGACCAGCGCCATCAATGAGATACTTGCCGACGACTAGCTACCCGGCCGTCGTAGATTCTGTCCGGGCGCTTGTCACTTTGGAACGCAGGTCAAGGAAGCGAGGTCCGCCTCGCTTCTTTTATTGAACGGCGCGTCGCTGGCGCAATACCTTCCGCATCATCTCGTTTTCGAGGACCGCTATGAGCCTGGCAGTTAATAGAGCCGAGGTCGCGCAGCAAGACAAGGCTGGATGGGGGCAACGGTTATACCGCTTCTATAACAGCCAGGCTTTTGTCGCCTTTTTATTCTTGATTGTGCCAGTGCTGCTCTTGACGGCGCTGAAAATCTGGCCCGTCTTCTATAATTTGTTCTTGAGCTTCACGCGCTATGAATTATTCGAGCCGCCGCGTTTCGTCGGGATGAAGAATTATAATTATGTCTTCTCGAATTCCGTCACGCGGCAGTCGATTATCAACACGCTTTTGTTCACCATCGAAGCGGTGCCGGTCGGCACGGCACTAGCTTTGACCATTGCCAAGCTGCTGGATCAATCTATACGCGGGCGCGTATTCTTGCGCACATTGTATTATCTGCCGGTTGTGAGTTCCGTCGTTGTCTCCGCCATGATCTGGCGCTGGATTTATAGCCCGCAGCATGGCTTGCTCAATTACCTGCTGGGCACGGTTGGCATCCCGGCGCAGAACTGGCTGAACGATCCCAATCTGGCGCTGATTAGCCTGGTGATTGTGACTATCTGGGGCAGTATTGGCAGCAATATGGTGATCTTTCTCGCGGGTTTGCAAGATATCCCGGGCGATGTGATTGAAGCGGCAAAAGTAGACGGCGCCAACCCCGTGCAAAGCTTTCTCTTGATCACCGTGCCCTTGATGCGACCAGTCATCCTCTTTGTGGTGGTTACTTTCACCATCGGCATCTTCCGCAACTTCGGTTTGATATTCATGCTTACGCAAGGCGGTCCCTTCAACCGCACGAATACGATGGTATGGGAGGTCTATCAAAACGTCTTCGGTTATCTGCGCTTGGGGCGCGGCGCCGCTATTTCTGTGGTGATGTTGGTGATCGTACTCATCCTGACGCTGATTAGTTTCCGTGTACTGCGGGAAAGGCAAGGCGCCTAATCATGGCGGCTGACCTGTCTGTCAAGCGCGAGTATGCTGGTTCTTTCAGCAAGTGGGAGGCGCGGCTGCCCTTGCTGCTCACTTACGCTTTTTTGATCGCCGGCGCGCTTGTCATGGTTATGCCCTTCGCCTGGATGGTTTCCACTTCAATCAAGCCAGATCGCGAAATCTTCGGCGACAGCATCCGCTGGATCCCGACTGAACTGGATTTCCAGAATTACCGGGATGCCTTCGAACAAACGAAGATGCCACGCCTTTTTGCCAATACGGTTTTGGTCACGTCTGTGGCTGTCGCCTCGCAGGTATTGCTCGGCTCTATGGCGGGATATGTCTTCGCTCGCTTGCATTTCAAAGGCAAGATGTTGCTGTTTTTCGCCCTGTTGACCACGATGATGGTGCCCTTCGAGGTCTTGATTATTCCGGTTTTCCTACTCGTCCGGTATTTCCCCTTGGCGGGCGGCAACGATATATTTGGGCAAGGCGGTACGGGTTTGATCAATACGCTGGGCGGCGTCATGTTCCCGAATTTTGTATCGGTCTTCGGTGTCTTTTTGTTCCGGCAGTTTTACTTGAGTTTTCCCAAAGAAATCGAAGAAGCGGCGATCGTCGACGGCTGCTCGCGGATTGGGGTCTACTGGCGCATTTTGATTCCGAATTCGAAACCGGTTATGGGCACGATGGCGCTCTTCGCCTTCTTGTGGTCCTGGAACGATTTTCTCTGGCCCCTGGTCGTGGTCAAAGAGGACAGTGTCAAGACGATCCAGCTTGGGCTGAGTATATTTGACCAAGAGCAGGGCACTGCTTGGGCGGAGCTAATGGCAGCCTCTGTCATGGCAGTGACGCCTGTTATCATTTTGTATATTGTGCTGCAACGATTTTTGGTAAGCGGCGGCTTGACAAGCGGTTTGAAGGGCTAAAGCGGCACGCGATTTGCTTATCAGTCTTCAGGAAGGGGAGAAAAAATGAAAGCAATCATGGTGATGTTCGACTCGCTTAACCGGCACATGCTGCAGCCCTATGGCGGCGATTGGGTGCAAACTCCCAATTTCCAGCGCCTGTGCGAGCGAAGCGCGACCTTCGACAATGCCTTTATCGGCAGCATGCCCTGTATGCCGGCCCGGCGCGAATTGCACACCGGGCGCTATAACTTCTTGCACCGCAGTTGGGGTCCGCTGGAACCTTTTGACGATTCCATGCCGCAGCTCCTGGACGAAGAGGGCATTCATTCGCATCTGGTCACCGATCATTACCACTATTGGGAAGACGGTGGCGCGACTTATCACAACCGCTTTTCCACCTACGAGCTGGTGCGCGGGCAAGAAGGCGACCTGTGGAAGGGCGATGTCGGCGCGCCGCAGCTCGATATCAAACCAGACCTGAGAGCGGTCAACGTGCGACAAGACCTGATCAACCGCGGCTATCTCAGCGAAGAATCGGCCATGCCGCAGGCGCAGACCTTCGCGCTGGGCAGCGAGTTCATCCGCAAGAACGCCGATGCGGACAACTGGTACTTGCAGATCGAGACCTTCGATCCGCACGAGCCCTTCTTCACGCAAGAACAATGGAAAGCGCTATATGCCCACGAATACGACGGTCCGCTTTTCGATTGGCCCCCCTACGAGCGCGTGGACCAATCGCCGGAAGCCGTCCATCACATGCGTTGCGAATACGCCGCTTTGATGAGCATGTGCGATCATTATCTGGGCAAGGTGCTGGATTTGATGGACGAACTGGAACTCTGGGACGATACCATGCTGATCGTCAACACCGATCATGGTTTCTTGCTCAGCGAACACGATTGGTGGGGCAAGATGCGTATGCCCTGGTATAACGAACTGGCGAATATCCCGCTCTTCATCTGGGATCCGCGCGCCGGCGTCCGGGGCGAGCGCCGCGGCAGCCTGGTGCAGACGATTGACCTGCCCGCGACGGTGCTCGATTATTTTGATGTCGATCGACCCGCGGATATGCAAGGTGTGCCGCTTGGAGAAACTGTCGCGACCGACGCAGCCGTTCGCGAGGCGGTCTTGTATGGCATCCACGGCGGGCATGTGAACGTGAATGACGGGAGGCATGTCTATATGCGCGGGGCGGCGAACGAGGACAACCTGCCGCTTTATAATTACACGCTGATGCCGACGCACATGCGTCACCGCTTCAAGGTCGAGGAACTGCAAGAGATTGAGCTGCAAGAGCCCTTCTCCTTCACCAAAGATTGCCCAACCATGAGGATTGGCACGCAGCGCAGCCCCTGGGCGATCCCGGTCTTCGAGACGATGCTCTACGATACGGAAAGCGATCCGGGCCAGTTAAGCCCGATTGAAGACGCGGCGGTGGAGGGGCGCATGACCGAGAAGCTGGTCGAGCTCATGCGCGCCAACGACGCCCCGCCCGAGCAATTCGAGCGGCTGGGCTTGGTTTAGCATCACCAGCGCAGCCCTAAAACGGCTCAATCCAAGCCTCGTCAATCTGTATGCCGAAGCCAGGCGCGTCGCTGATCTCCAGCCAGCCATCCACGGCATAGGGCATGTCGGGGAACAAAGTGCCGTCTTTTAGCGGCACGCCCGGCGGCTCGCCGATGTAGTATTCGATCCAGGGCACGGCCGGCATCGCCAGCGAAAAATGCTGTCCGTATGGTGTGCGCGCGCCGGCGTGCAAGATAACCTTCTTGCCGGCGGCTTCGGCGGCATGGGCGATTTTGATGCAGGTGGTCAAGCCGCCGACCCATTCGATATCCGGCTGCAAGATATCCACCAAATCGTGCTTGATGGCGTACAGGAAAGGCACATGGGTGTACCAGTGCTCGCCTGTGGACAAGGTCTGCCAAGGCAGGCGCGCGCGCAGCTCGGCATGGGCGTCCAGGTCTTCGGGTATCAGGCATTCCTCCAGCCACTTGAGCTTGTAGGGGCGCAGCGTCTCCGCCAGCCTTAGGGTGTAATCGACGTCAAATGCCATCCAGCAGTCGAGCATGAGTTCGCAGTCATCGCCGACCAGCTCGCGCATGCCAGCCACAAAAGCCTCGTTCTTGCGCAACCCGTCCAGTCCATCGGCCGGTCCATAAGGATGCGCCAGCTTGTGCGCGCTGAAGCCCAGTTCTTGATACCAGTCGACATCGTTGCCGGTGGAATAGCAATAGATCTTGTCCTTTTGCAGCCCCCCAATCAAGCTGTAAACGGGCAAACCGAGCGCCTTGCCCTTGGCGTCCCAGAGCGCCAGATCGACGGCGCTGATGGCGTAAGAAGCCAAGCCGACTGTGCCGTAGGGCTTGGTCAGGCGGAACATCATGTCAGCCAGACGCTCGATGGCGAAACCGTCCTGGCCAATTAACTGCGGCGCCAGGTGATCGTCGATGATGGCCGCGACGGGCCGACCGTGGCTGGTCCCGCCCAGCCCCCAAGTGCCATCCTCGAGCGTGACCTTGGCATAGACGCGCTCCCAGCCAGTTTGCGTCCATTTGTTGCGATGACGTTTGACATGGCCATACCCGGACATGGGATTGGCAACTTCATCGGTGGCGTTCCAAGACGGGCGGCGGGCTTTGGCGCTGGTCCCCCGCGGCGGCAGATTGACCCGCACCGCTTCGATTTGCTTGATCTTCATTCTGGTATCCTCGCGCCAGTCCATGCATCGATAGTGGTTTGGCAAACTGCCTGGAGTATAATTCAGGCGTATGAATCAAGTCAAAGAGCAATTGCGCGACGGGTGCATTTCAGATTGTTGGCGCTTCAAGCCCTATCTATCAAAAAGCGGAACTCGGTAGGGGCGAGCCGGTGGACTCTGTTGAAATACTTGATTTACCCCCACCCCAAACCCCTCCCCCATAAAGAGGGAGGGGCTTAACGGCTCAATACAGGTCATAAGACTCCCCTTCCCTGATGCTTCGGGGAAGGGGCCGGGGGATGGGGTAGAATTTCAACAGAGTCCGGTGGCTCGCCCAAATGTGAGATCTTGGTTTCGGGCGACTCAGCGAGTCGCCCCTACCGATCGTCTTTTTATTTGTGATTTTCCTGTCAGAGCGGGTAGTCTATGACGAAATTCGATATAGTGATTGTTCATTCTGCCAAAATATTGAAATGCACCCTTGCGCGGCCAGCGATGGAAAAAGAGGACGGACAGCGATGAAAGCACTGATATGGGAAGCGGCGCGTACGATGTCGCTGCGCGAGGAAAAACGACCGGAAGCGCGAGCCGATGAAATCCTGGTCAAAGTGGATTATGTCGGCATCTGCGGCTCGGAATTGAGCGGTTACCTGGGTCACAATGCGCTGCGCGTGCCGCCCCTGATCATGGGGCACGAATTCGCCGGCGAGATTGCGGCGGTCGGTCCGCTGGTACCGACCCTGCGCCCGGATCTGACAGTCGGCAAACTGGTGACGGTCAATCCGCTCTGGTATTGCGGCGAATGCAGATCATGCGCCGCCGGCTTCACCCAGTTATGCGGCAATCGTCGGCTGCTGGGCGCGCATCGCCCCGGCGCTTTTGCGGAGTATATCAGCGTGCCAGCCAAACTCGCCTTGACCTTGCCCGAGGGCATGCACAGCCGCATCGGATCGCTGACCGAGCCGGTAGGTTGCGCCCTGCGCATCGCCGAGCTGGCTGGCGACGTCACGGGCTTGGATTGCCTGATTATCGGCGCGGGACCGATCGGCTTGCTCTCCTTGCAGATGCTCAAACTGCGCGGCGCTGGGCGCATCTTCATCGCCGAGATCGACAGCGCGCGCCTGGCGATGGGCGAGGACCTGGGCGGCATCGCCATCCAGCCGACGGAGACAGACACCGTGGCGGCTGTTATGGGCGCGACGGGCGGCGAGGGCGTGGCGGTTTCGGTGGATGCGGTGGGCAGCGCCTTAACGCGCGAGCAATGCGTCGCGGCCACGCGACCAAGAGGCGCGCTGGTCCTCAGCGGCTTGCACGAGGAGAGCAGCGTCATGCCGGTGGCGAATATGATCCGGCGCGAGCTGCGCGCCTATGGCTCCTTCGCCTATACCGCCGCGAATTTCGCCGCCGCGCTGGACTTGCTGGGCGAGGGCGCGCTCCGCCTGGATCCCTGGATTGTCGAAGCGCCGCTGGCGGATGGGGACCAGTGGTTCGAGCGCTTGATCGAGGCGCCGGGCGATGTCTCGAAGGTGCTGCTGGTCCCCGGGATGTAATTGTCTTTTCGGTGTTTAGGGAAAAGGATTCCGCAGTTGCCACCATGCGCCGTCAACTGACGCCAAAAGCTGTGTAAGCTGATTTGGATTCTGTGCCGCGCGGCGCTGTATGTTCCCGCTGTGAAATGGGTTACAATGAAATAAATTGGTCCTGAGGTTGAGTAAATGAATGGATCGACGATCGAATTGGAGATACCTGAAGACGTCTTTGAACAAGCCAGCGACATCGCGCGTTGCGGAAATCGTTCGGTCGAATCCGTATTGCAGGATGGCTTGTCGTTTCTATTTGGCGCCATTGCCGATGTGGCGGTCTCTCCCGACTCGCTAATCGACTTTAGCGACGAACAATTGTGGGAAGTCGTTCACCGCCGGCTGTCGTGGTCGCAAGATTCTCGACTGCGAATGCTGATGGCGCTGGGCAAAGAGGGCAGACTTACAGAGCAGGAAATACAAGAACTGGAACACCTTGTAGCCGTAGTTGACCGTCAAATGCTTTTGCGGACAAAAGCCCTGGTCTTGATGAAGCAGCGTGGCCATGACATTGAGGAATATCTGGAACTCGGGGCATAGCGCATGGCATTTATCCCCTTCTGACTACGACAGCAAGTTGTAAAACGCGCGCGCAACCGCTGCGAATACTGCCAAACACAGCAAATCGTGGTGGTATCAATGGAAATCGATCACATCTTGCCCGTGTCGGCCGGCGGCGAGACGACGCCTGATAACCTATGTTTGGCTTGCGTCGGCTGTAATTCGTTCAAATTCAACTTTCAAACGGGAATCGATCCCGCGACTGAAAAAGAATCTCCTCTGTTCAATCCAAGAATACATGTTTGGTCTGAGCACTTCAAATGGAGTCATGATGGCATATTCGTCGTCGGATTAACTGCAACTGGCCGCGCAACTGCGGAACGTTTACGAATGAACAGGCCTGATATCCTAGCACCCAGACAGATGTGGGTTGAAGCTGGTTGGCATCCTCCGATAGCATCCGGTTGACCTATGTGGAATCGTTCCGAGTCCGGCAAAGCTTGCGCGCCTGCTCGCGCTCAAACATCTTGCTTCTGCGGCAGCATCACGATGTCGCATACTGTCACATGCCGCGGGCGCGTGAGCATGAATAGCGCGGCTTCCGCCACATCTTGCACATGCAGGTATTCACGGTCGACGCGCGTCAAGCGCTCAATCTCGGCGGGATCGCTGAGCCCCCATAATTCGTTGGCAACCCGCCCTGGCGCCAGGGACATAACGCGGATGCCCTGCCCCGCCAACTGCCGCCGGGTGGTATGCACGACGGTCTGGATCGCGTGTTTGGAAGCGCCATAGACCGGTCCCAGGTGCAATTCCTCGTGACCGGCGATGGAGCTTGTCACCAGGATATCGCCCGCGCCCTGCGCTTTCATGGCCGGGATGACCGCGTGCATACAACGCAAGACGCCATCGACATTCACCTTGAGCAAGTTCGTGAAGGTGTCCGGATCGCCGGCGGCGTAGTCGCCCATGATGAAGACGCCGGCATTGGCGAAGAGCGCGTCAATCCGCCCGAAGCGCTCGAACGTCCGCTCGACCATGTGGATGATATCGGCGGGAATCGTCATGTCGGCGCGCGTCACGAGCGCCTCAGCCTCAAGCTGCGCGGCGAGCGCGTTCAGCTTGTCGGCGGAGCGCGCGGCCAATGTCAGCCGACAGCCCTGTGCGGAAAACAAGCGGGCGGCAGCCGCGCCGATGCCCGAGCTCGCGCCGGTGATGATGATGACCTTGCCAGCAAGCGGCTTTGCCATTTCCATAAACCGGTTCAAACATTCACTTGGTTCTGCGGCAAGATCACCAGGTCGCGGATGGTGACGTGCGCGGGTCTCGTTAACATGAAGACCAGCGCCTCGGCGCAGTCGGAAGAGCTCAGATAGCCCCGTTCGCCTTCCGAAACGCGCTTGATCTCGTCGGCGTCATGGAAGCCCCAAAGCGGGTTGGCGACCGCGCCGGGCGCCAGCGACATCACACGGATGCCGTCGCCCGCCACTTGGCGGCGCAGCGTATGCACGAAGGTTTGCACCGCGTGCTTGCTCGCGCTGTAGATCGGTTCCCAATGCACATCAATAAAGCCGGAAATGGAGCTGGTGACGACGATATCGCCGCCGCCCGCCGCCTTCATGCTCGGGATAACAGCGTGGGCGCAGCGCAACACAGCATCAACGTTAATGGTCAACAGCTCCGAAAAAGCGTCGGGCTCGCCATCGGCGAATTCGCCCGGGATATAAATGCCGGCATTGGCGAACATGACATCAACGCGCCCAAAGCGCGCCAAGGTCCGCTCGACCATATTGCTGATATCGGCCGGCGCGGTCATATCGGCGCGCGCGACCAGGCATTCGGTCGGCAGCTCGCATGCCAGCGCCTCCAGCTTGTCGCCGGAGCGCGCCGCCAGCGTCAGCTTGCAGCCCGCTTCGGCGAGGGCGCGGGCGCAAGCCTCGCCAATGCCGGAACTGGCGCCGGTGATGATAACTACTTTGCCACTAAGCGTATCGCTCATATCAAATCCTTTGTCTTGAAGCATTCGCCAATCGATTGCATCCCAGATTCATACCCCAGCGTGCCTGGGCAGAATAACCAAGTCGCGTATGGTGACATGCGGCGGGCGCGAAAGCATGAAGAGCAAGGCTTCGGCGCAATCTTCCGAGGTGAGATAGGCTTGGTCGCCCTGGGAAAGGCGGCGGATCTCTTCGGCGTCATGGTAGTTCAACATGGGGTTGGCAATGGCGCCCGGCGCCAGCGACATCACGCGGACGCCATCCGAAGCCAATTGTCGCCGCAGGGTATGAACAAAAGTCTGAACCGCGTTTTTACTCGCGCTATAGATCGGTTGACTGTGAATATCATGGTGACCGGCGACGGAACTGGTGACGATGATATCGCCGCTGCCTTGCTGCTTCATCTGTGGGATAACGGCATGAGCGCAGCGCAGGACCGCGTCGACGTTGATGGCGAAGAGCCGTGAGTAGGCGTCGGGGTCGCCGGCCGCGAAATCCCCGGTAATGAGGACGCCGGCATTGGCCAGCATGATGTCGACGGAACCGAATCGCTCCAGGGTCCGCTCGACCATGTTCGTAATATCGGCTGGCTGGGTCATGTCCGCGCCTAGCGCCAGGCAGTCGCTCGGCAGCTCGTGTGCCAGCGCTTCCAGTTTTTCATAGGATCGCGCGGCCAGCGTCAGCTTGCAGCCCTGTTGGGATAGCAGCCGAGCCGTCGCTGCGCCAATGCCGGAGCTGGCGCCGGTGATGATGGCGACTTTTCCTGTGAGTGTCTGGCTCATAACATTGCCCCTGCCTTCAGTCGATTCATTGACGACGCGTCATTTCTCTACACGCGGTCGATTTGCGGCAGCATGACCAAGTCTCGGATCGTAACATGCGGCGGTCGACTTAGCATGAACAGGATAGCCTCGGCGCAATCATCGGAACTTAAGTAATCACGATCGTCCTCGGTCACGCGCCGGATATCTTCCGGATCATGCAAGCCTTGCATGGGATTGGCTACGGGTCCCGGCGCCAGCGACATGACGCGGATGCCCGCGGGCGCCAACTGGCGGCGCAGGGTATGCACGATGGTTTGCACGGCGTTTTTGCTGGCGCTGTAGACCGGCTCCCCGTGCAGATCATGATGGCCCGAAATGGAACTGGTGACGATGATATCGCCGCTGCCACGCGCTTTCATGCCCGGGATGACGGCCTGGGCGCAGCGCAAGACCGCATCGATATTGATCTTGAGCAAAGCTGAGAAGTCATCGAGGTCGCCAGCAGCGAATTGCCCGCGCATCCAGACACCCGCGTTGGCAAACATGATATCGACGGCGCCGAATCGCTCCACGGTCCGCTCAATCATATTCGAAATATCGGCTGGCTGGGTCATGTCCGCGCGAAGAGCCAGGCATTGGCGCACCGGCAGCTCGGCTGCCAGCGCTGCCAGTTTCTCGTAGGATCGCGCGGCCAGCGTCAGCTTGCAGCCCTGACGCGCCAGCAGCCGAGCCGTCGCTGCGCCAATGCCGGAACTCGCGCCGGTGATGATAGCGACTTTTCCTGTGAGTGACAGACTCATAGACTTGCTCCTGGCGATAAGCGCGGGCGCTCCTTTGTTGCCCCGCAGGTTGGCGCCACAGCTTCGCGCTGGTTGGTCTCGCTAGGGACTTAGCGTGACCTTGACCGATTCCTTGCCTTTCGCGACCATGTCCATGCCGGCCTGGAAGCTGCTGAGCGGCAGTTGGTGGGTCATGATGCGGTCCATGGGCAGCAGGTCCTTGACCAGCATGTCGATAGCGATGGGATAAGTATAGGGGCTCAGGTGCGAACCATGGATATTAAGTTCTTTGGTATCGCCAATGATGGTCCAATCGACTGTGACCGGCTCGCGCATGACGCTGAATTCGACAAATGTGCCCAGCTTGCGGATCATTTGCAAGCCCTGCGCCACAGCGGCCGGATAACCGGTGGCTTCGATATAAACATCACAGCCATAGCCGTCCGTCAATTTCAGTACTTCGTCCACCACATCAATCTTGCTCGGGTTCAGGCTCATATCGGCGCCGCAAAGCTCTGCGATTTCCAGGCGCTCGTCGTTCAGGTCGACCGCGATCAGCAGGCGCGGATTCTTGAGCCGCGCGGCCGCGAACATGCCCAAGCCGAGCGGTCCGCAACCGGCGATCACAACCACGTCGTCCAGCTCGATTTCGCCGCGCTGCACAGCGTGGATCGAGCAGCCTAGCGGCTCGATGAAAGCGGCGTGATGAGCGGGCAGCGATTCCGGCACCTTGTAATTGAGCGCGCCGACCGGGAAAAGCATATACTCTGCCATAGCGCCGATGGTGGCTTGCCGGAAGCCGTAGACGTCGTGCTTGTCCTGGCACATCCAGTATTGTCCGCGCTTGCAGAAGCGGCACTGCCAGCAAGGCACGATCTGTTCGGAAACGGCGCTGTCGCCAAGCTGCAAACCGTATTGTTCCCCGGCGCCTTCGCCCAGCGCCACCACCTCGCCCACGAATTCATGCCCGGGGATGACCGGCGGCTGGCAATAGCCTTCCCGGCTGTCGTCGCCCCAGAAGAGCGGCGCGCCTTGATAGCATTTGAGATCGCTGGCGCAGATGCCGACCGACCGCACCTTGATTAAGACTTCGCCGGCGGCCGGCCGCGGTACGCGCCATTCGTCGTGCCGGTAGTCTTCCGGCCCGTGGCAGACGATGGCGGGCATGGTTTTTGGCAGGGCTTCAAGCGCCTGATAAGCCATGTAGCTGCTCCTTTTGCAGTTGGAGGAAGATATAGAGGAATTGTAGCGTTGAATAGCGTAATTTCAAACTTGATTGCCCTGTGCGAAAGTCCCCGCGCTCAAGCGCGTTTGGTCAAAGCGGCTGCTGGGACTATAATGGGATGAAGGAGGCGGCTTATGCACACATTGCGACCGGATTCAATTACGCGCAGCACCTGCCCCTATTGCGGGGTCGGCTGCCAGATGGACCTGCATATCAAAGACAAGCGGATTTACCGCGTCGAAGCGCCGTTTGACAGCGCGCCCAATTACGGCAATCTCTGTGTCAAGGGGCGCTTCGGGCTAGACTTCGCCACCCATCCTCGACGCTTGAAGCGACCGCTGATCCGCGACGGCGCGCGCGGGAACTTCCGCGAGGCGAGCTGGGACGAGGCGCTGGATTTTGTCAGCGAGCGCTTGTCGGCAATCGTGCGCGAGCATGGCGGCGACAGCGTGGCGACCTATGCCTGCGCCAAAGCCACAAACGAAGACAACTATGTCTTCCAAAAATGGGTGCGGGCGGTGATGAAAACCAACAATGTTGATCACTGCGCGCGGCTCTGCCATGCCGGCAGCGTGACCGGCTTGCAGCTTGCCATCGGCTCCAGCGCCATGAGCAACAGCATCGCCGAAATGGAAAACCTCGATACCTTCATCGTCACCGGCAGCAACACCACCGAGACGCATCCGGTCATCAGCTTGTTCCTGAAAAAAGCGGTGCGCAAAAATGGCGCCAAGCTGATCGTGATTGACCCGCGCCAGATTGAGCTGACAGATTTCGCGACGCTGTGGCTGCGGCAAAAACCCGGCACGGATGTGGCGGTCTTCCAGGCGATGGCGAATGTCATCGTCAGCGAAAACCTCTTCAATCCCGAATTTATCGAGGCGCGCACCGAGGGCTTTGAAGACTATATTGAATCGCTGGAACATTGCAGCCCGGAATGGGCGGCGCGCATCAGCGGCGTGCCAGCCGAAGATATTCGGCGGGCGGCGCGCATGTACGCCACTGCCGAGCGCGCCGCTTTCTATTGGGGCATGGGCATCAGCCAGAGCACCCATGGCACGGACAACGCGCTGTCGCTGACCAATCTGGCGCTGATGTGCGGTCACGCCGGCAAACCGGGCACTGGGCTTAATCCCTTGCGTGGACAGAACAACGTGCAAGGCTGCTCCGATAGCGGAGGCTTGCCCAATGTCTACACGGCTTATCAATCGGTGGCGGACCCGGCCATCAAGCGCAAATTCGAAAGCGAATGGCGCACCAGCCTCAAGGACCAACCGGGCTTGACCGTCACGGAAATGGTCGATGGCGCGCTAACAGGACAGATCAAGGCGATGGTTGTCATGGGCGAGAACCCCATGATGAGCGAGCCGAACTTGTCCCATGCCCAGCACGCGCTGGAGGAACTGGATCTGCTGCTCTGCATCGACATCTTCATGAACGAAACGGGCGAGATGGCGGACGTGGTCCTGCCCTCAGCCAGCTTCGCGGAAAAAGAGGGCACCTTCACCAATAGCGACCGGCGCATCCAGCGCGTTCGGCAGGCGCTGCCGGCGGTGGGCGAGTCGCGGCCCGACTGGCGGATTGTCTGCGCCCTTGCCAAGCGCATGGAAGCGCGGCTCGGCGTCGCGGTCAGCGCCGGCTTCGACTATCAGCATCCTGAAGAAATCTGGGAAGAGATGCGGCGGGTTACGCCCGATTTCTTCGGTGTTACCTACGCGCGCCTGGAGCGAGAAGGCGGCGTGCATTGGCCCTGCCCGACCGCGGATCATCCCGGCACGCCCTACTTGTTCGAGGACGATTTTCCGCGCGGCAAGGGCAAATTCTGGGAACTGGAATATGGCACGGAAAGCGAATTGCCCGACGCCGAGTATCCCTATCATCTGACGACCGGGCGGGTGCTCTTCCACTGGCACGGCGGCACGATGACGCGCAGTTCCCGGCTGGAAGAGGCATTTCCCGTGCCGATCATTGAGATGCACCCGGCCGACGCCAGCCAGTTGCGGGTCGTTTCCGGCGATTGGCTGCGCATCACATCGCGGCGCGGCACGGTGGAGTGTCAAGTTATGGTGACGGGTCGCTCACCGACGGGCACCGTCTTCTTGCCCTTCCACTTTGTCGAAGCGGCGGCGAACCTGCTGACGCTGGACAAGATTGATCCGCGCGCCAAGATACCCGATTTCAAGATGGCGGCGGTCAAGCTGGAGCGGCTGGATCGGGCGGCGACCGCGCTGGAGGGGCAAGGGGCAATCAAGGACCCGGTGCGCTATGTGCATTGAGTCGGGCTAAATTTCGGGAGGCGGGTGCATGCAGGTAGAAAATGCTGAAGATCTTGTTCGCTTGCGCGAGATGTTGGAGGCGGCGCAAAAGATACAAGAGATTCTAGCAAGATGGTCTCGCGCAGTTTATGACGAAGATGAAGTGCTTCGATTGGCGATGCGCTACCTATCTCTGATAATCAGCGAAGCAGCTTTTCATGTCTCGAATGAACGCAAGGCGCTCTATCCAGAGGTTCCCTGGACGCAATTCACAGATATGCGCCAAGAACTCGTTCGTGATTTTTTGACTAGCGACATGAATACCCCATGGGTTGCCGAAACGGAAAAAGCTTCGCGGTTGGCTGCGCAATTGGTGCGCATCTTGCACGCAGAGTTTGGGTATGTATTCAAGCCATTCAGCCTCGACTTGTACCTTGAGGAGATATCCGCCTACTGCGAGTCGCATCACATAGAACGTTTGTCGGAATTCGCGCCAGGCTTTGAAGGGTGGGTCAGACCTTATACCGATATTGGATTGCTGGTGGATTATGTGCCTAACGCTCCGATTACCCTATTGGATATAGCGAGCCATGAAAACGCCTTGAGCGCAACTATAGGAAAGCGAGTTTGCCTGTTTACCACAAAAGGACTGCGCCAAAGTCCAAGTCAAGTCCCTTTCGAGATTGGCAGGCGCTTGTATGAGAAGAAGGTGCAATAGTATTGCTCCTCAATCTTGGTGGAACGATTAGACGGCGCGCAGGCTGAGAATCGACTTAGGTTGAACTATGGGCAGGTGCGTTGCAGCCACAATTCCAACACATGTTGATACTTGACAGTTTCATGATATGATTTAGTCGAGAAGAGGAGGATACGTTATGAGCGATTATATACGCGTCGATCTTCCAGAAGAGAAAATCCGCGAATACTGCGCCAGCCAGCCGATTCGGCGACTGTCTGTGTTTGGTTCCGCCGCGCGCAATGAATTGAAGCCCGAAAGCGATGTCGATTTGCTGGTGGAGTATCTGCCGGATTCGAGAATCAGCTTATTTGACATGGGCGGACATTTGACGGACCTTAGCGAGATCATCGGGCGACAGGTTGACTTGTGTACGCCCAAGGGGCTGAGCAAGTACATTCGTGATGAGGTTATAGCGAGCGCGAGGCTGGTCTATGCCAAGGAGTCGTGATCGGGATCGCTTACATCTATTGCATATGCGGGACGCGGCACAACATTCACAGCATTTCATCGAGAATCGCAGCCGCGACGACCTGGACAATGACCATATTTTCCAACTTGCGTTAGCAAAAGCCGTTGAGCTTGTCGGGGAGTCCGCCAGTAAGATTTCCGACGAATTACGGACTCAGAACAGCCATATTCCCTGGAAAAAATTATCGGTATGCGGCATGTATTGGTGCATAACTACTGGCGAGTCGAGATGGATGTGATTTGGGATGCGGTAAATTATGACATTCCTCCGTTAATCGGACAGTTGCAGCAACTCATTGCATTGGAGGAAGAGCGGCGCAAGGGATGAGCTCAAGCCTTCAGGCGCTCACTGTCGCCATCATCGCCGGCGGGCAGAGCAGCCGCATGGGGCGGGACAAAGCCTTCCTCAAGCTCGGCGGGAAGTCCCTGATTGAGCGCGTCAGCGCCGCCAGCGCCGATTTGGGGCAGTCCGAGACCATTCTGATCACCAACAAACCCCGTGCCTACCGGCATCTGGGCTTGCAGACGCACCCCGACATCTTGCCTGGCCGGGGATCCTTGGGCGGCATCTATACCGCGCTGGCGCGCGCTGTAAATCCCGCGGCGCTGGTCCTTGCCTGCGACATGCCTTTTATCAATACCAAGCTGCTGCGCTTCATGATCGCGCAAATGGACGAGGCGACGGATATCGTCGTGCCGCGCGTCGACGGCTATCCCCAGGGCATGCACGCGATATACAGGAAAACTTGCCTGGCGCCGATACGCGCGCAGCTCGAGGCGAATCGGCTCAAGATCATTCGCTTCTACGACAAGATGCGCGTCACTTACCTCGACGAAGCCGAATGGAAGCCATACGACGCGGACGGCATCGCCTTCACCAATTTGAATACCCCGGCCGAGCTGGCGCGGGCGCGCGAGTTGATTCAGTAGCGCTGCAGCAAATGTTCAGGTCCAAGCGCCCGGCTGAACCGGGCTGTCCCTGATTATTCGTCCGCCAGCTCAATCGCGGCTCGTTTTGTCTGTGCGGCGCGGATGCGATCCAGGTCGAATTTCTGCCCCCGGTCGAATTTGTAGATGCCGTTCTGCTCCTGATAGATGTCGGTCAACTGAGTATAGCAATAGCCGAACATGCTGACATCGTCGAGCAAAATGGCGCAGAGCTTCTCGAAGCGGTCGTAGAATTCTTCCAGGTCGCGCGGACGCTCGCCATAACCCCAGGAATCCTCATCCTCTTTGACATCCGGGTTCCACCAAATGCCGCCAAATTCGCTGACGAAGTAGGGCTGGCCACGGTAAGGTATCGACCAATTGACATTGCCGACCAAGCGCGCCGGCACCATCCAGCTATCCGCGCCGTTGAGATAGGGCTGGCCATCTGCCGCGCCGGCGTGCCGCTGGCGGAAGCTGTCGGGATCTTGCGTATAATCGTGGCTGTCGTAGACATCGGCTTCGGGCACGCGGTGTGAATAGCCCGAGGCGTCGAGCACGGGGCGCGTGCCGTCCATGGCTTTGGTCGCCAGATACATGCCCCGCGTGACGTCATCAAGCGTGGTGATGCGGTCGGTTAGCATTTGCCAGGTCTCGTTGAGCGGGCACCAGCCGACGATGCTGGGGTGGGAATAATCGCGTTCCAGGCATTCCAGCCATTGCGTGATGTAATCGGGACCAGGTTTCTGATGCTCGCCGCCCAGCGGACCAAGTCCGCCGCAGCCCCAATCGCCGAATTCGCCCCAGACGATATAACCCAGACGGTCGGCGTGATATAGAAAGCGCTCTTCAAAGACTTTCTGGTGCAGGCGCGCGCCGTTGAATCCAGCAGCCATGCTCAGCTCGATATCTTCGATCAGCGCGGCGTCGCTGGGCGCGGTCATGATGCCATCGGGGTAATAGCCCTGGTCGAGCACCAGACGCTGGAAGACGGTTTTGTTGTTGATCTTGATTGCCTTGCCGTCAATCGAAATGCCGCGCAAGCCCGCGTAGCTCTTCGCGCTGTCGATCGTGGCGCCCTCAGCGTCAATCAGCGCGATATCGAGATCATAGAGATGCGCATCGCCGACCGCCCAGAGCTTGAGCCGGTCGGCGGGAATCGGCAGATCGAGCTGTGGCGACAAATCGACTTCGGCCGAGCATTCCGCCGTGAAGATCTCGCCGTCCCCGTCGCTCAAGGTCGCGCGCAGGCGCAAGCCCTTCGCGTTGCCCCTGTTTCCATTGAGTGGCTGTTCGAGGCGAAAACGCTGATTGGCCAGGTCGGGCGTGACGCGCGGACGCCGCAGCGCAATCTCCCCCACCGGCTCCAGCCAGACCGTCTGCCAGATGCCAGTGCTGCGCACATAGATGGCGCCCTCCGGTCCATAGTCGCGGGCTTGTTTGCCGCGCGGCTGCGGCTTCTGTCCGTCATCGCGGGCGCGCAGCACAATGGTGATCTCGTCGCCCGCTTCCGCCACGCCGCTCAAGTCGCAGCTGAAGGGCGTGAAGCCGCCGCGATGCCGACCGACCTCGACGCCATTCACCCAAACTGTGCTGTCGTAATCGACGGCTTGGAAATGCAGCAGGACGCGCCGTTCCCCCCATGCGGCCGGGATAGTCGCCCGCCGCCGATACCAAACCGCGTTGTAATAATCGTGATTGCCGATGCCGGAAAGCTGCGATTCCGGGCAAAATGGCACGATGATCCTGTCCTTCAGCTCGCGCTCGAGCAAGCCGCGGTGGATGCCGCTGTCGCCTTGGTCGATCTCAAAACCCCATTCGCCGTTTAAGCATAGCCAGTCTTCTCGGACGAACTGCGGACGCGGGTATTCGTTGCGCGGGATATCGGACATCTTACACTCCTGCTGTTAAGGCTGTTAAAGAAAAGAGTTCGGAATAAAGTCGCTATGAAATCTGATAATTGCAGAATGAGCTAACTCTGTACAAACAGGGCGAGCCCGAAAGCCCGCCCCGCTTGTAACCCCCACCCTAAACCCCTCCCCCATTAAAGAGGGAGGGGCTTCTAACCAATTCTTACGAAGTGGAATTAGAGTGGATTTGCGGTCTACTATTCAAATAGCGCGAAGTCTTCCAGACGGGTCTGGGCATCGGCCAGCGCTTGCTCGGGACTCTTCTCGCCAATCATAGCGGCTGCCAGCTCCTCGTCCATCACTGATTCAAACGCGGTGCTCCAATTCTCGCGCGGCGGAATGACAGCGCTGGGAACAAATTCGGCGTATTCCTGACGGTGCGGATACTCATTGTATACATCGCTGTCGACGACTGACGTGTTGACCGCGGAGTGACCCGTACGCGCCCATTCGACGTTGTTGTCATTGAGGTAACGGAGGAAGGTCAATGTCGCTTCAAGCGTCGCGGGGTCGGGGTCCTCGCCTTGCGGGATGATCCAGGCGTGGCTGCCAGCCCAGGCAGCCGGCTGGTCGAAGACGGTCGGGAAGTTGTGCACGTAGTAATTCTTCAGCACGCCTTCCGGATCTTCGACCTGGTTGTCGTAGAAGTTGACCACCCAGGTGCCGTTGATATGGCCGCCATTTTCGCCATTCAGGAAGATCTCTTCCGATGCGGGGTAATCGACATTGTCGGTGATGTGCCCTTCGTCGCGCAGCATAATTAGGAAGTTCAGCGCGTTCAAGCCCGCTTCCGTGTTGATATCGGGCATACCGTCGTCGGCTTCCACGGTGCCACCTTCTTGCTGATAGACCAGAGCCATCCAGTTGCGGCTCAGCCCATTGGTCCACATGCCAAGGAAGGGCAAACCAGTGGCTTCCTTGAACTGCTCGGCGTGCGCCATGAATTCGTCCATGCCATAGGGGATGTCGGGGCTGCCATCCTCGTTAACCAAGCCCGCTGTCGCCCAATGGTCAACATTGATGTGCCATAGATGACCGTGCAGATCCAAGGGAATGCCATAGAGCTCGCCATTGTATTCGACGAAGCCACGGGCGCTGTTGGTCAAGTCGTCGGCGTCGATGCCGGCGCCAGCCAGCACATCGCCCAAGGGCGTCAGCAGACCGCGCGAGGCGTAATTTGGTATACGGCGGCCGTGCAGCACCATAATGTCCGGCGCGGTGCCGGCGGCCAGGTTGGCGTTCAGCTCGGTAACGCCGGGCCAGTCCACAACCACGGTATTCACCTGAATCTCGTCTTGCACAGCATTGAAGCTATTGGCGAGCACGGTAATGATGCCGCATTCCCCATAAGCCTCGGACAAGTCGGTGATATCGCCAAAGTCGTCGGCGCATTCGCCGAAGAAGCGCATAAAGGTGACTTCGGTCGCGTCCTGCGCGGCAACCGGCATGGCGATCAGCGCAAGAAGCAGCGCGACGACGAGTAAAGCTCTCATTCTGTACATGATTTGCATCCTTTCAGGATTGATAGGGGGAAAATAAGCTAAAGTTAGATAAGCACTGGTCGATAGGCTGTTCCTTTCTACTTGATGCCGCTGTTGATAGCGATGCCGCTAATGATGCGGCGTTGGAAAACAAAGAAGAAGATGATGATGGGCAGCGCCGTGAAGACAGCGGCCGCCATGTCGCGCCCGTAAAACTGGACATCGCCCCAAGCCTGATTCAGTTTACGCAAGCCAATGACAATGGTGTAGACTTCGCTGCTGGTGGCGGAGATGATGGGCCACAAATAGCTGTTCCAATTGCCCAGGAAGGTGAAGATCGCTAAAGCGGTAATGACCGGCGTCGATAGTGGAATAATGATGGTGAGGAAGATGCGAAAGCGCCCGGCTCCATCCATCATCGCCGCTTCTTCCAGCTCCAGCGGAATGCCGCGGAAAAACTGCGTCATCAGAAAGACGGCAAAAGACGAGGCGATGCCCGGCAAGATTAGGGCGATCAGCGTATTGTGCAGTTTCAGATTTGAAAATAAGAGATAGACCGGCAGGAAGGTCGCCTCAAATGGCACCATCAAGCCTATCAATACCAGCACATAGAGCGGGCGCTTGAAATAAAAGTCCAGCCGCGCGAAGGCATAAGCCGCCAGCGAACAGACCGTCAATTGCGCCAGCGTATGCGTGGTGGACACGAAGACGCTGTTGCCCAGCCATTTCCAAAGTTGGCTGCTCTTGAGGATGAAAACCCAATTCTCGGTGGTGAAGGGATAGGGAATCAAGCTGGCCAGATTGCGCTGCAAAGCCGCCTCGGGCCGGAATGACGTGACCAGGGTCCAAACCACTGGCAGCATCCATACCAGCGCGAATAAGCCCACCGCCAGAACATATATACTGCCCCGCCGGCGTTCTATCAGCTGACGTTTTCGTTTCAGTTCCGCGCCTACAGACGTCACCGCTAGTTCCCTACACCTTGATCGCGAAATAATGCCAGTTGAATAAGTGAAATGACCAGCAGAACCGCGAACATAATCACCGCCATGGCCGTGCCGTAACCAACTTGGAAATAGAGAAAAGTCGTCTCCCAGATATTGTAGACAATCGTGCGGGTATTGCCGGCCGGTCCGCCGCCGGTCATGACATCGACTTGACCGAAAATCTGAAAGGACGCGATCACCTGCAAGATGCACAAGAAGGCGAAGGGACGCCGCAAGCCAGGAATCGTAATATGCCGAAATTGCTGTCGGCGGTTGGCGCCATCTACCTCAGCCGCGTCATAGAGCGCCTGAGAGATATCTTGCAAGCCGGCCAAGAATATGAGCATGCTAAAACCGACGGTCCACCACAGTGTTGTAAAAGCCACCGCCAGCGTGGCCAAATCCCCTTGATCCAAGAAAGGAATGGGACCGAGGTCGGATTGCGCGAGAAAGGCATTGATCAAGCCACGATATGATGAAGCGAAGACGCGCCCCCAGATCAAACCGATGACCGTCACCGCGATGATGTTCGGCAGGTAAAATATGGTGCGGAAGATGCCGATGCCTTTGATGGGACGATTGAGCATGAGGGCGAAACAAAGTCCCACAAAAATAATCGGAATCGTCAAGGCGACGAAAAGCAACGTTTGCTCAAAAGCCTGATGGAACTGGGTATCCCGCGTCAGAAGTCGCTCGAAGTTCTTCAGCCCGATGTAGCGAATATTCGTGCCCATGATCTCCCATTTGTGCAGGGAGATGTAGAAGGTCTGGAAGATGGGCAAGATGGTGAAGATGGCGTAAAGAATGCCAAAGGGCAGGATGAATATGAAGGCGGTAACAGTTTGTTGCGCCTTGGCCGGCAGTTTGGCGTGAAAGCGGCGGTACGGTGCAAGAATGGGATTGAATATCTCAAACAGGTTGAGGAAGAAATCTACAAGGCGACCGAAATTGAATGTGGTCATCGCTTCAACTCAGCAAGCCGGGTCGCTCGCTCCTGCGTTTGCGTGGGACGCGCGGATGCCCATGCCGTGGGCGGGTGATAAGCGGTGGAATCGGACATAACAAGTCAGCGGGAATCGTAAACTCTGAATTCAGGGAATTATCATAATCATATTATCTTGCCCGTCAAGTCGCGTTTTCTTTGCGCTCTCAGTAGATCCTAGTTAGTCATGCAAAACTCGACGAAGGGTCTAAATGTAGGGGCGACATACCATGTCGCCCGAAATCAACGACGCAGCATCGTCGGGCGACCAGATTGGTCGCCCCTACACCGCCCCTGTAAAATTTGCATTATTTTCTTTGAACTACTTCTGTAGATCTCTGCGTTTATTTTTCAATTCAGCCGCCATCATTTTGAAGCGACCGCCCAGTAGAACACCCAGTTTCGCCCGCTTTTTGACTTGCGGCTCATACAGGATATAATCACGCTATTGGTGGACAGTTTGTTGACTATCTGTACACAATGTACAATAGTCAGTGCAGACTATAATCACATTTCCCGAATAATCGCGGCGATGAATAGAGAAAGGTTTTGACTCATGATTAGAATACGTACCCTCGGCACAATACTGCTCCTGCTAATGTTTTTGCTCTCACTGGGGACGGCCGCCGCACAGGATCCGCAGTACGGCGGCACGCTGGTATTTGGCGCGGAATCCATGGGCGATTCATTTGACATCGGATTTTGGCACGGCTTTGGCGGCGTTCACGTGATTGACACCATCGGTGAAGGTCTGGTCCGCGCCGACTTTGAAAACGGCGGCGCGCTGCCCGGCCTGGCTGAATCCTGGGAGATATCAGACGACGGTTTGGTCTATACCTTCCACATCCGCGAGGGCATGAGTTTCCATGATGGCGAACCGGTGACCGCTGCCGCCATCGTCCGCAGCATGAAGCGCCCCATTAACCCGGATGACCCGAGCTATATCGATGGCATGTATATGTACGGCAATCAGGGCACGGGCAATTGGGAATCGCTCGAAGCGCTTGATGACCATACGGTGGTGTTGACTCTGAAGCAGCCCAACGCGACGCAGCTTCTGGTCTTCTCCCGTCCCGATGGCATCATCATCAGCCCGAAGGCTCTGGACGAATACGGCACGGAAGTCGGATTGAATATGTCGGCTGCGGGTCCTTTCAAGATTGAACGCTTTGTGCCTGGGCAAGAGGCGGTATTGGTCGCGAATGAAGATTATTGGGCGGGGCGGCCCTACGTCGATCAAATCGTCATCCGCGCCTTCCCGGATGAAGCCGCGATCCTCGCCGCGCTGGAGGCGGACGAAATTGATATGACCCTCTATGCGCCATTCACATCCGTACCGCGCTTGCAAAACTCGGAGAACATTCGCGTCGAAGTCGGCGCGCCACTGGTGGATCTCTTCGTCGGCGCCAATGTTGCGCAGGCGCCCTTCGACAATTTGCTGCTGCGCCAGGCGGTCAATTACGCGCTCGACCGCGAAACCTTGATTGAAGCTGGCTTGAACGGTTTCGCCGAAATGCCGGCCAGCCTGCTCGGTCCGCTTGACCTCGGCTTTGACGAATCCGGTCGCGAAATCAGCAGGTATGATCCGGAGCGCGCCAAAGCCCTGCTGGAGGAATCGGGGCTGGACCTGCCGCTGGCGATCGAAGTCGCCTATGAGAACAATCGCTTCTGGCCGCAGATCGCTGAACTGATCGCGGCCGACCTGGAAGCGGTCGGCTTTGATGTGACCTTGGATCGTCTAGACGCTGGTTCGTTCTGGGGCAAAGTCGGCGACGGGCAGACACAGCTGAGCATTAACCAGCGCTCTACCTTCGTGCCCGACCCCCATGACAAGGCGATTCTGATGGCAAGAGCCGGCGCCGAAGGCAGCCAAACCCAACATCAGGCGCTGGAAGTCGTGGACGAGATTGATGCTTTGGTCAGCGCGGGAATCTCAACCGTAGATACGATGGAACGTGAGGCGATCTATCAGGAATTCCAGTCTCTGATGCTGGAACACCTGCCTTACATTTACATCGGTTATCTGACGCCGCCTATCTTCGTGAACAAACGTGTACAGAATGTGGAAACCTTCGGCACTGCCGGCGGACGCATCAACCTGCGCGAAGTCTGGCTGGCGGAATAGCGCCAAAAAGCGCTCGACAAAATATGGCTTTGTCCTCCAAAGACAGAGCCATATTTGCCTTTTGCAGCGCCATAACACTAAACTTAACAACACTCCGAGATCTCACCGCAAGCGCGGGTTTGGTCGCTCATGCAGGTTGAGAAAACGACATCAGCGCGGATTGGCGTCTTCTGGCGCCGCTATGATATCGCCCTGGTGGGCAGCGCCGTCTTCAGCTTCATCCTGCTGATCACAATCTTGGCTTCCGCTGTCGCGCCCTACGATCCTATGGCGCGCGACATCAAGAACCGCTTTGCAATTCCCTCAGTAGAGAACGCCTTCGGGACAGACCAATTGGGACGCGATGTCTTGTCCCGCGTAATTTACGGCGGGCGGCCAATTCTGGGCGCGAGTTTCGCCGCTGTCGCAAGCGCCTTGGCGGCCGGCTTGATTATCGGCGTGGCTGCCGGCTATCTCGGCGGCTGGCTCGATACACTCCTCATGCGACTGATGGACGTGATGCTGAGCTTTCCTTCGATCCTGCTGGCGATTTTGATTGTGGCGACCTTGGGAATAGGCTTGCTCAATGTAACTGTCGCCATCGGATTCTCCATGGTGCCGGTATTCGCGCGGCTGGCGCGTTCAATCGTAATCACGCTGGTTTACGAGGAATATGTGATAGCGGCGCGCTCCCTGGGCGCCTCGGACCCGCATATCATCTGGAAACATATCCTGCCTAATATGATGCCGCCGATCATCGTACAAGCGTCGGCGATGCTGGCTGTGGCAATTGGCACCGCTTCCGCCCTGAATTTTATCGGATTGGGCGTCGATCCGGGTACGCCCGACTGGGGCATGATGGTTGCCGAGGGGCAACGGCTGATCTTCGACGCGCCGCATGTGCCGCTCTTTCCCGGGCTGCTCATCACCATAACGGTGCTCAGCGTGAATTACATGGGCGACGGCCTGCGCGATCACCTCGATCCGAAACTGCGCCGTCAAGACATCTGACGGGCAGCGACATGATCGGCTACACCCTCAAAAGGCTCGTCTGGCTGCCGATTGTCTTGTGGGCGGTTTGCAGCTTGACCTTCCTCGCCTTGCGCATCGTGCCGGGGAATCCCATTCAAACGATACAGAATCAGGTGATGGACAAGAGCCAGTTGGCACAGGTGGAAGCCGTTTGGGGCCTCAACCGTCCAATTGCCGAACAATATCTGAACTTCTTGTCGAAACTGATACGGGGCGATCTCGGCTTGGCGATGAGCAGCGGCGTACCCATTCGGCGCATGATCTTTGAACGCATGCCGCCGACCATAGAGCTGGCCATCGTCTCGCTTATTGTCAGCACGGTCATTGGCGTTTTGTCGGGCGTCGCTTCGGTGACGATCCGCAATCGCGCCGTCGATTACTGCGTCAGGACAGCTTCCATCCTAGGTCTGTCGCTGCCGCTCTTCTGGGTCGGCATCATGTTGATCATCCTCTTCTCCGTCAACTTGCGCTGGACGCCGACGGGCGGACGCATCGGCGCTGGCGTCGATTACCAAGTCATCACCAATTTCATGTTCTACGATCTCATCGCGACCGGCAACTGGGGGGCTTTCGGCAGCTTCTTGCGCCATCTCGTCTTGCCCGGGGTGACGATTGGCTTGACATCAGCCGGCTTTGTCGCTCGCCTGACGCGCTCCGCCATGCTGGAAGTCATGAGCTCGGACTACGTCCGCACCGCGCGCGCCAAAGGCTTGTACGAGCGCAAAGTCGTCTGGGTACACGCCATGCGCAACGCGCTGCTGCCGATCATCACCTTGCAGGGACTGCAATTTGGCGCCATTCTCGGCGGCGCTGTCATCACAGAACGCGTCTTCTCTTATCCGGGCATGGGCACTTGGCTGCTGGACGGCATACTCGAGCGCGATTATTCTGTCGTGCAAGGCGGCATCATCTTCGTCGCCCTGGCTTATGTGCTGATGAATCTGTTGGTGGACATCCTCTACCACGTCATTGATCCGCGCCTGCGTCACGCCAGCCAGTGAGCGGCGGCACAGGCTGCGCGCGCGGGGGCAAATGGTTATAATCGCGGGACTATACAATTAGGGAGTGATACCATGCTGGATTTCCCTATAATCGACACGCACCTCCACGTTTGGGATCCGCAGCTTTTGCGCTATCCATGGCTGGATGACATCCCCATCCTGAACAAGCCCTATTTGCTGCAAGACTACGATCAAGCTTGCGGACCGGTCGCCGTTGAGAAGATGGTATTCTTGCAGGCGGAGGCGGATTTCGATCAATACCAGGCTGAAGCGGATTGGGTAGATAGCCTGGCCGAGCGGGACGGACGGCTTCAAGGCATTGTGCCTTGGGCGCCGCTGGAACTTGGCGCTGCCGCGGGACCCGCTTTGGAGGCATTGTCCGCTAACCCGCGAATCAAGGGCATCCGCCGCATCATACAGTTTGAACCGGATATCGAGTTTTGCCTGCGCCCGGATTTCCTGAGCGGTGTTCGGCTTTTGCCGCAGTTCAAGCTCAGCTTTGATATTTGCATCGCTCACTATCAAATGGCTAACACCATCAAAATGGTAGCGCAATGCCCCGATGTTGTTTTCATACTCGACCATATTGGCAAACCCGATATAAAGAACAACCTGCTTGATCCCTGGCGCGCTGAAATCAAGACCCTATCGGAGTTTCCCAACGTCTGGTGCAAGATCTCGGGCTTGGTCACAGAAGCGGATCATCGGCGATGGACCAAGGAGCAGCTTAAGCCCTATATCGATCACGTCATAGCGTGCTTCGGCTTTGATCGCGTGATGTACGGCGGCGATTGGCCCGTGGCTTATCAGGCGACAGATTATCCGCGCTGGGTCGAAACACTCCAATGGGCTGTCGCCGGTTGTACTGACGCGGAGTTGAAGAAACTCTTTCACGACAATGCCGCGGCCTTCTACCGATTGGACGACTGAGAACCGTCGCGATTCGCATAGCGCAAAATCTGCTTCCCCGTCACCTTGACTTGACAGCATATACAATGTCGGATATATTGAATCCTAAATGCAATTCTAAAGACATTGGATAAATTGCTAACGAGCGCCTGGATGATGATTTGCACGCTTGATGTGGCTTACGGTCACGCGGACAACGCTATCCTGAGCGCTGTATTTTGCCTTGGGGTTGACAGAGATTCCATTGATTTTTGCAGGCTTGCAGGGCTGTGGATGCAGTAATCATGCACGAGCTGGAACCGATTAAACAATCCGAGAGTTTGAGCGACGAAGTAGCGCGACGGCTGCGCAGCGCCATCAAAGGCGGCGACTTCCCACCTGGAACCCACTTGGTGGAGCAAGAGATCGCCAAGCAATTACTGGTCAGCCGCATGCCGGTGAGGATCGCCATCCAGAAACTGATTGACGAGGGCTTAGTCATCAAAGAGCCGCGTCGGGGCGCCTTCGTTCACACCTTTTCATCCAAAGAACTGAACGAAGTCTATTCGATAAGGGTGGCGCTGGAGAGACTGGTCGTTCAATATGCGCTATCCAACTGGTCAAACCAGGTTGAAGCCGAGCTGGAGGGGATTGTAGGACAGATGAGGCAGGCGGCTTCGGCGGGAGACCGGCAAAAAGGCTTTGAGCTTGACTCGAGGTTCCATTCGATACTATGGCAGCTGTCACAACATTCGATTTTGATCGAGGTCGTTTCCAGCCTGCGCTCGCGCATCAGCCGCTTCCTCGTGGAAGCCAATAATGTGCTCTCGCCCACCGAACTGAACCACCATGTCGAAGCGCATCAAACGCTCGTCAACGTACTAAATAAGGGTGACATCGAACGCGCGAAGGATGCCATCGCAGATCACATCCTGGATGCGCACGAGCGGATAAAAAAATATTATTCCTATCTCGATTAGCCGAAGCCAGCGCGCGCGACGAACGGGTTTAGCGATTTGCCTGAAAGACCACGTAGAAAGGTAAGCTGATGGATTGGAAGGGACATGTCGCAATCGTCACCGGCGCGGCCAGCGGCATCGGCGCGGGCATCGCGGAATGCTTCGCCGAAGCCGGCGCGGAGGTTGTCGTCGCCGACATCAACGAAAATCTTGGCGCGCAGGTCACAGCCGACTTAAAAGCGCGCTATGGCAAAGGTCTATTCGTCAAAACAGACGTCTCAAAAGCCGAAGACTGCAAGCGACTCATGGACGGAACTCTGTCCGCCTATGGCCAGATCGACACGCTGGTCAACAACGCCGGCGTCAATTTCGTCAAGCCGACGCTGGAAATGGACGAAGCCGATTGGGACCGCGTCGTCGATGTCGATCTCAAAGGCACATTTCTGTGCAGCCGTTACGCGCTCGAGGCGATGGTCGCGCGCCGCAGCGGGAACATCATCAATATCGCCAGCGTGCACACCGTCGCCACCTTGCCGGCCGCCGCCCCCTACGCGGCATCAAAAGGCGGCGTCGATATGATGACCCGTTCCATGGCGATCGAATTCGCGCCTTATGGCATCCGCATCAACGCCGTCAGCCCAGGCTTGACCGACACGCAAATCTGGAACGATATTCAAGACGCCGCCGAAGACGCCGAGCTGGCGCGGCAGCATTGGATGGACAATATCCCGCTGGGTCGCGTGCAAGCGCCGCGCGAAGTCGGCAATGTCGCGCTCTTCCTGGCTAGCGAACAATCCTCGTATGTGACCGGCGCCAATATCTTCACCGACGGCGGCATGACCATTCAGTTGACCAACCGTGAGCGCTTCGCCAGCAAGTCTTTGGAGGGGGTGGCGCCGCAGAGCTAGATATTTCCGAATTGGAAGCGATTGGCTGAGAGATGTATTCTCGCTTGAGTTCAGGAGAAAAAAATAACGAGGAGGTGCGCCCATAAGACAAACACGTTATCTTTTGGCCGTAGCTACTGTTTACATTTGTGAAAGGCAATATGATGTTCAAGAAACTGTCACTGATACTCGTATTCGCGCTTCTCTTCGGGGTGTTCGGAATGGCATTGGCCCAGGACAGCGATATCTCGGGTGAAATCGTTGTTCACCTCCAGGTCTACTACCGGCCGGAGCAGCATCCGGCGCATTCCGCAATCGCCGAGCAAGTCGCGCAGGAATACATGGACATGCATCCCAATGCGACCATCGAGCTCCTGCCCGATATTCCCGGTGGCACCGATTACATCACCTGGCTGTCCGCGCGCATGGCCGCTGATGAAGCGCCAGATATCGTTTGGGATCAGTGGTTCAATCGCAGTCTCAAGATGGATACTTGGTGGACGGCGCTGGACGACTACTTTGAGATGCCAAACCCCTACATCGCCGAGGGCATCCCGGGCCACGAACGTTGGGCTGATTCATTCGCGCCAAACGCGATGAATACGACGCGCGCGCCCGATGGGCATTGGTATCAGACGGCGCTGGACTGGGTGGAGACCGCCATGTTCTACAACGTCGCCATGTTCGAAGAAGCTGGCGTGGAACCGGATTGGGCCAATTGGGGCGAGTTCATCGCCGATATGCACACCATCCAGGATACGCTCGGCGTGGAAGCGTTCGGTTCTTTCATGCCTGGCACCGGCTGGAGCACTTGGTATTGGGCTGATAGCTTGTGGCTCAGCGTTGTCTGGGCGGACCGGCATAGTGAAATCTATATGGACAAATACTCCGAGATGCAGCCGGACTTGGACTGGCGCGCGTTGAACGCCGAAGAGGTCGCCAAGGCGGTTCATGACGGCGTGATAAACGCCCAGGACCCGCGTATGGACGAATACTTGCGCATATCTAAAGAGTTCGTCGAGATTCTGCCGATTGACTACATTGGCATCACCAGCTTGGGCGACGTCATGCGCATGTTCCTCGGCGAGCAGCTGGCCGTTTATTGGGGCGGGTCTTGGGACAACAAGGAAATCACCGATTCGGCTTCCTTTGAATGGGGCTTGACCTATCTGCCGCCTTTCACGGAAGAAGACTTTGAAGGGGCGCCCGGGACCATCTACCGGGTTGGCGGACCCAGCTCTGCCGGGCAATATGGCATACCGGTGGCGACGGCGGAAAGCGAGAACTTAGAACTCGCCGTCGATTACCTGATGTGGATGTCTGCCCCACAGAACTTTGGTCCCCTGGCGAACGAGTTCGGCGGCTTCATCCCGATGGTGGCTGGCACCGAAATTGGGCCCGTGCTCGCCAATTTCCAGACTGTGGCTGCCTTGCAGGACCGCCTGTTCCTCGATCCGAGCGGGCGGCTGACCGTTGAGCACGGCGACAACTGGACGCAGATCATGCAAGGCTTCTTCCTTGGCGCAACTGACGAAGAACAGACCAAAGCGCTGTTGCAGGAAGCCTGGGAGAGCGGCGCCGCCGCCCTTTGCGAACAAGTCGGCTACGACTGGTGTCCCTAGTGGATATTGAACGGGGAGGCTGCGCTTGACAGCGTAGAATCCTTGAGCCGGGGTCGGGCTAACTGGCCCCGGTTCGCATCTTTAAGGACGTAACAGTTGACCCAGAAATCAAAGCCGATGCCAAGCGCCAAGACCGAACCAAGCCGCTGGAAGCTGCGCAGCGGTTTCGTGCCGATTTATGTGCCTTTCCTGTTTCTGATACCCGCCCTGCTGCTCCTGCTCTCATTCCGCTACATACCGGCTGTTTCCGCCATCTTTCATTCCTTCACCTATTGGAATATCCCCGAGGCCGGCGAGTTTATCGGTCTGGATAATTACCGGGCGCTCTTCGACGATCCGATCTTTATAAAATCATTGGGCAATATCTTGAAGTATATGGCGGGGCGCACGGCGCTGGTGCTGGTCATGGCTTTTGTCGGCGCGGAGCTGGTCTACAACCTGACCAGCGACCGCTGGCGCAATATCTGGCGCATGGTCTTCACCATCCCGATGGTGATCCCGATCACGGTTAATCTGCTGGTATGGCAGCAGGTCTACGCCGGCCGCCAAGGCATGCTCAATGAATTCCTGACCGGCGTCGGCGCCATGGCTCGACCCTACCCCTGGTTGGGGCGTCCTGATACCGCCCTGCCGGCGCTGATCTTCATCGGCTTCCCGGCTGTGGCCGGCTTTGGATTCCTGATTATCCTGGCCGCGTTGCAGAACTTGTCGAGCGAGGTGAACGACGCCGCGCTGATAGACGGTTGCAGCCGTCTGCGCCGCGTCTTCGCCATCGACTTGCCGGCGATTCGCGGTCCGCTGGCGCTGATTCTGATTCTAAGCCTGAACCAGGGCATGCAGGAATTCGCGCCCATGCTGGTGATGACACAGGGCGGTCCCATCAATACCACCATGTCGCCGGCTTATTATTTGTACATTCAGGGCTTCACCTATGGCAAACATGGCTATGCCTCGGCCATTGGCACGGTGCTGATGCTCATGACGCTGGTACTCAGCATATTTATCCTGAGAATGCGCTACCGGAGGGCTTACGATGTCGCAGTCTAAAGCCTGGCGCCGTGATTGGCCCCTGATGCTCATCTTGCTGATTTTGGCCATCATCACATACATTCCCTTTGTCTTCACCGTCATCAACTCCTTCAAGATCAACGCGCAGTTCTTCCAGCAATTCTGGCTGCCGACCACCCCCCTGCATCCGGAGAATTACGTGCGCGCCTGGCCCGCCATGGGTCGGGCGATCTTCAACAGCTTCACATACTCCATTCCCACGCTGGTTTTGACGCTCGTCATTTCCGGTTTGGCCGGTTATGCCTTCGCCCGCTACCGATTCCCCGGCCGAAATATATTGTTCGTTGCGATTCTGGCATTGATCATGATCCCGGGCATCTTGCTGGTGATTCCCATGTTCAGCGTCATCATCGCCCTGGATTGGGCTGATACCCTGCAAGGCGTTGTGCTGCCTTGGGTATCGGTAGAAATCGTATTCGGCACCTTCCTGATGCGCACCTTCTTCGAGACGCTGCCGCAAGAATACTTCGAGGCGGCGCGGCTGGATGGCGCCAACGAATTCTCGCTCCTGATTCGTATCGCCGTGCCGCTGGCCATACCGGCGTTCAGCACACTGGCGATATTGAATTTGCTTTTCAGTTGGAATGACATCATCTGGCCGCTGGTGGCCATCTTTGATAGTGAACGATTACCGGTCTCTATTGGCGTGCTGTCTTTTGCCGGTGCATGGAGCACCGATTACGGTGTCACTTTTGCCAGCTACGTGATCGCGTCGCTACCGCTGATAATCATCTTCGCCTTTACGTCCAGACGGTTCATGGATGGGCTGTCGGGGGGATTGAGCATCTAAGCGCATTTCGGGTCAGCGGGCCCCTCGCCGCGACGCCGATTGAATTGGATAAGGAGAATAAATATGTCGAATGGATCCTTTCCCTTTAATGCCGATGTGCCTAGAAACCAATGGACAGAGATTGAAGCCGACGGATTCTCTGGCGCGGTTCCCGGCTGCGTCTATGATGGTCATCGCCTGGACGGCGGCATCCCGCTCGGCGGGCTCGGCACCGGTTATTTCACGCTGGAGGGTACAGGCAAGATCGGCCACTGCTCCATTTTCAACGACATCGTGCCGCCGCGCGCCGATTTCTGTGAATGGCTGACTGTCCGCTTGGAGCAACGGGAAACCTTGCTGCTCTCAAATGCGGACATCGCCTACTGGGGTCACCATCCCGTCGCCGATATGGTCTGCCGTTTCGAAGCGAAGCAGCTTGAGCTGGGGATACGCGCCTTTGCCCCGTTGATCCTGGGCAACAGCGCTGATAGCAATATCCCGGCCGCCCTGTTTGAAATTGAAATCCGCAACACCGGCTCCGCAGCCGTGGATCTTGAGCTAATCATTGAGCCGCCGGCGAAACCCAGCGGACAAACTCACGATGTCGCCCTGGCGGGTGAGGACATCGATGCCTCCCACGAAGACGGCAAGCTGGTCGGACGCATCGCGCGGACGATTGAAGCAAATGGATCCTGCCGCGCGCGCTTTGTATTCGCCTGGCATTCGCCTTTCTGGCGCGACAGCGGCAGAGAAGCTCACGTGCACCAATACGGCATACGCTACCAGAATGCCGACGCGGTGGCGGCGGATGCGCTGAAGCGCTTTGACACCCTGCTTGAAGCCGTCTTGAATTGGCAGCGAGCCATTTACCGGACGGACTTGCCGAATTGGCTGCGCGATGCGCTGGTGCAGGGTCTCTACAGCCTGTCCAAAAACACCGTCTGGATCGCTCGCACTCGTAAGGACGAGTGGTGGGACGAGATCGGCTGGTTCACGCATAGCGAAAGCCACACCGGTTGCCCGATAACCGAGACCATGGTCTGTCGAATGCACGGCCACATGCCGATACTGTTTTTCTACCCGGAGCTGGAAAGAACTTCGCTGGAAGCCTTTAAGCATTTCCAGATATCTGATGGCGAGATTCCCTTTTCCTATGGCATGGATTCCTCCATGCGCGACCCGCGTTATCATTGCCAGCATCCGCTGAACCCTGGTCAATACGCCCAGATGATCTATCGCCTCTACCTTCGCAGCGGCGACCGCGACCTGCTGGCGCATTTCTACGATTCCGCCAAACGCGCCATACGTTATCAGTTTTCGCTGGATGACGATGGCGACGGCTTGATCAACGATCAGGCGCACGCGCCGCCCGGCGAATTGTGGCCCGCGAACCAGTTCTATGACATCTGGCCCTGGTGGGGCACATCGGCTTATGTGGCGGGTACCTGGCTGGCGACGCTGTCTTGTGGACAAGCCATGGCGGCCGAGATGAACGACAGCGACTTCGCCGCTGAATGCGCCGATTGGCTGAAACGCGGGAAAGCCGCTTACCAGGACAAACTGTGGACCGGCGAATATTACCGCCTGTGGCACGATCCGGATGATACAAGCGGCGAGGGTCGGCAGAGTGATGTTTCTCTGGGCAATCAGCTGATGGCGCAATGGTGCGTCAATATCGCGGGCTTGCCCGATGTCTTGCCGGCGGAGCGCATCCAGTCCGCCTTGGGCGCGGTCAAGCGACTGAATATGGGGGCGACCGAATACGGTCTGGTGAACGGCGTCAATCCGGATGGCAGTCGCTACATCTCGAAGCCCGACCCCGACCGGTTCCCCGACATTCTTCCCAACAACGATCACTCGACGCAGGTTTTCGTGGGCGAAAACCTATGCGCCGCGATGACCTTCATTTTCCACGGTCAAGCTGAAACGGGCTTGGAGATCGCCAAACGCATCTACGAAGCGGTCGCGCTGACGTCGCGTTCGCCCTGGAAGCAGCACTGCCTGATTGACGCCGATACCGGCTTGCCGGTTTGGGGAGAAGACTATTATTCGAACATGGTCATCTGGGCGCTGCCGATGGCCTGCTACAAGCAGAACATCGCTGAATTTGCGCGCAGCGAGCTTGTCCGCGAGCTGATTTCAGGCTAACTGGCCTAATTGCCGGCACGAAGCCCAACGGTCCGCTGGACCCTGTGACGGCATATAGGCTGTTCCGGCAAGCGGCGCCTGTCCACGGGGCGTCATCTCTAGCGGTCGTGCTCTAAGGCAAGCAGGAACAATCGCTTCATCCTCTGGTTGCGCATGTCGGATCCCTCAATATGCTGGGTCAGGCGCCCTTTCATATCGGCAATGATGTCGGCGTACTGCCGATCGTGAACCAGGTTCTTCAGTTCAAAGGGGTCCTCTTGCAGGTCGTAGAGCTCATTCATGTCGTGAAGCGAGAAGACATACTTGTAGCGGTCCTGCAGAATCATCCGTTGCGGGAACAGGTGGCCATGCCCTACATGCTCACAGATTAGCTCGTCGGACCAGTCGGCATCATCCGCTGTCCGGCAAAGCGGCAGTAGGCTGCGGCTGTGCATGGTGTCGGGCGCGTCAATGCCGGCCGCGTCCAGCATGGTGGCAGTCGCGTCCATGTTGGACACCAATCGATCAGTTCGCTGGCCGGGTTCTATTCCTGCGGGCCAGCGAATCGCCATGGGCACGCGCGCGACCTCTTCGATAAAAGTGGAGGACTTGTCCCACAAGCCGCCATGACTAGCAACCGCATCGCCATGATCGGCCAGCCAGATCACAATGGTGTTTTCCGCCAGGCACAGCTCGTCAAGCGTATCTAGTACGTTCCCGATGGCGGCGTCGGTCTGGTGGCCCTGAGCATAACAGCGCGCGAGAATCTCTTGCCAGGTGGACCAGTCGCTCCAAGCTTGGGAGCTGCGATGAGAAATTTCCTTGTGGAACTGATGGCGGAGGGGTCTTCCGCTTAAGTCATCGCGGAAACTCGGATACTCCGGAATCTCGGACGGGTCGACCAGGTCGGCATAGTCCGCCGATGGATAATAGGGCTGATGCGGTCCCCACAGGCTGACTACCAGACTAAATGGCTGATCGTCGGCGGCGAACTCGCGCAGCTTTTCACAGGCGAGGTGGGCGACGAACTGCTCTTCGTGGGCTTCTGGCGGACCGGCGAGAATCCCGGAACCGTTCATAAATTTCCAGGGCGATGGATCGTGCAAGATGATTTCCTGACCTTGCCATTCCGGATAATTCAGGTTGTACTCGATCGTGGCGCGGGCATCGCCGAAGCCACGTTCTGCGGCGTAAGCGCGGTAGGCGTCGGACATGTAAATTTTTCCGTAGTCGGGCAGGCTCCAACCTTCGATGCCGTAATCAATTGGCAAACGCTGGCGGCCGCAGTGCCATTTGCCGACATAGCCGTTGCGATAGCCCGCCTGCGACAGATAGTGACTATATAGCAATTGACCTGTGTCCAGGTCAGCCTGGTTGTCGAAGAGCGGTACTTCGGTGTTCATTATGATGCCATGCGAGCTGGGATAAAAGCCCGTCATCATGCTGCTGCGCGCGGGTGAGCAGAGCGGGCAGACGGAATAAGCGCGCTCGAAGCGAATGCCTTCGCCAGCGAAGCGCTCAAAGTTCTGCCACTTGTAATCGTACTCGCCTGCGCGGTCGTGCCCATAATATGCCTGATGATCGGTGATGATAAAAACGATATTGGGTCGTGATTGTTCCATAATGATTTGTGTCCTTTTCTACATGCGGCTGAAAAGCAAATGCGCTACTTGACCGAGCCGACAGTGATGCCTTCGATGAGATTGCGCTGGAAGATGATGTACACGATGATCACCGGCACAGCCGTAATATTGATGCCGGCGAAAGACAGCGCGAAGTCGGTGAAGTATTCGTCCTGGAAGGCGGTCAATCCCAGTGGCAGGGTGCGCTTGCTGTCTTCGTTTATGAGCAGAAGCGCCTGGAAGAACTCATTCCAGGTGCCCATGAAGACGAATATGCCGAGAGCCATCAGCGATGGCTTGGACAGCGGCAGCAGAATGCGCAGGTAAAACTGAAATCGGTTGCAGCCATCTAGCGCGGCCGAGTCTTCCAGCTCCTGCGGGAAACCCTGGAAAAAAGCGCGCAGCATCAAGATGGCGAAGGGCAGGCTGCCCGCCACATACACCAGTATCAAGCCAAGACGGCTATTGGCCAAGTTCAGTTCGTACATGAGCGAGAGCAGCGGACCTAACTTGGCTGATAATGGGAATGCCATCCCGACCAGAAAGACGAAGAAGATGGCTTGATTGCCGGGGAAACGCATCTTGGCAAAGGAGTAGGCCGCCAGCGAACTCAGAAACAGCACCAATGCCACGCTTGTCACAGTGATAAAAAGGCTGTTAATGAAGTATTGATCGAAGCTGGCGCCGAACCAGGCATCAATGTAATTCTGAAAGCGCCACTCACTCGGCAGCGCCAGGGCATTCTCGCGAATCTCCTTGTTCGACTTGAGCGCGCTGGCGAATACCCAGATGATGGGCACCAAGGTGATGGCGGTGACTACCCCCAGTACGGCATAGAAGGGCGCGCTGCGCAGCCGACGCTGAAAACCGCTGCTTAGGAACTCCATGAGCGCCATTCCCGCCATTTGATGAAGCCGGTTGTGAGGAAGACAACAATGACCGTGTTGACCGTCGCGGCCGCCGTCGCCCAGCCCATCTCAAAATTGCCGATCATACGGAAGACGTAAATATCAATGACGTCTGACGAGTAAAAAGGACCGCCGCCCGTAAGAATATATATGACGCCAAAGACGCCCATCGCCGTGAATATGCGCAGCGTGATGACAAATGTGAATACGTCATACAGGCAGGGGATGGTGATTCGGAAAAACTTTTGCCAGAAGTTGGCGCCGTCAACCCGCGCCGCGTCGAAGATATCGGTCGAGATGTCCTGCAAGCCAGCCAGGAAGATGACCATCGAGTAGCCGAAGCTCGCCCAGGTGTAAGCGATGAAAGTCGAATAGAGGGCGATTTTATGATCGCCCAGCCAGGATTGCGTGAAGGCGCCCAAGCCAATCACCTCCAGCGCCGGGTTCAACACACCGGCGAAGGGATGATAGATCCACTTCCAAACATAGGCGATCACAACGCCGGAGAATATGGCGGGCAGGAACAGCGCCGCGCGGAAGAAGATGCGGCCCGCCCGGATTTCGTAGATGAAAACCGCCAGCAGCAAGCCCAGCGAGACCGGAATAACCACCGCCAGACCCAGGAAAATGAAGTTGTGGCTGAGCGCGTTCCAGAAGCGATCGTCATTGAGGATGAAGTTATAATGCGCAAAGCCGGCGAATTCCGTCGTTGGAGCCAGCAGGTCCCATTTGAAGAAGCTGAAAAAGAAGGACGCCAAAACCGGACCCAGGTTGAAGACCAGATAGATGACGACAGCGGGCAGGATGAACAGGTACGGTATCAGGTCAAGGCGATTGCGCGGACCCTGCGCCCGTACTTTTGCCCCGCCCGGGCCCGTGAGCGATTGTGCCATTTTAATGCGCCCTTGTTCTTATTGCATGCTCGCCCGAGCGTGCCACTGCCCAAATCTCTCTCAAAATATGAGATGAGGGGGGCTGCGAAACCCTCGCGCTTGTTTCAGAAAAGCGCCCTATCTCTTTGCGATTGAGGAGGGGCGCCTTAGCGGACAAGAACTCGCCACAAAACCTATATTTTGTGGCGATTCTGGGCGACTGATCCGCAGTGTCTACGCGCGGCGCGGGAGCTGCCCCTACAGTTTCAGACATCAGAGATCCTTGTAGGGATCAGCTATTAGCTGACCCCCTGCTGCCAAACCAGAGCGGCTTAATTCTCCGCCAGGTAGTCGCTGTGCGTCGTCTGCATCTCGCTGAGCAGCTCTTCGGGGCTGAGCATCCCGCCAATCATGCCCTGAACAATCTGGTTCATATCGCCAAAGACCTTGGGCGGCAGATAGGTAACGGGCCAGAAACCGATCTTGTCGACGTTGGCGGCTGTTTCGCTGGCGATCTGGTAATAGAGCGGCGGTATGTCCTCTGGCACCGTGATCGAGAAGGCCGGCAGCACAGCCACATCACGCAGCGCCTGCACGGCTACGTCTTCCGAGGTCAGCCAATCCACCAGCTTGAATGCGGCGTCTACGTCCGCGTACTCTGCGACGATCAGCGAGCTGCCAATGCCGCCGAGCGTCTTGATATCCGTGTTCGGGTTCACCGCTGGCAGATAAAAGAAGCCTATCTCGAAATCGGGATTCGCCGCGTTCGCATCGTCAATGAACCAAGGACCGTTGAGAACCATGAGGTTAATGCCTTGGTAGAAGAGGTCAAGCGACTGATTGTAGTCAATGCCCAAGGGCTCGGGGTTGGCGTAGCCGTTGGCGACCATGCCATAGAAAGCATTCAGCCCGTCCAGGCAGTTGTCGCATTCGGTCCAGGGCTGTGTGCCGCTTAGCACGTCAATGTATTCCGAGCCGGCGCTGCTGTACATGAACATGGACGCCATCAGCGCGGAGGGCCAGCCACCAGCCAAGCCCATGGTATAGCCATAATAGCCCGCTTCTTTGACCGCCTCCAAAACGCCGATGTATTCCTCGAAGCTGCTGGGGGCATCCAACTCCAATTCGGCGAAGGCGTCTTTGTTATAGAAGACGCCGACCGATTCCATATTCTGCGGGATGGCGTATATGCGCCCTTCGATGGTGACTTGCGCGAGCAGATTATCCGGAATGCGTCCAATCAAGCCGGATTCACGGTAGTACTCGGTCAAATCCCTGACCTGCCCGGTCGAGACTAGCGCCTGCAAGTTCGCGCCGGTATCGACGCCGCCCAGGACGTCGGGTCCCGCTTCATTTTCCAGGGCGATGCGCACCTTCTGGTTGTTCTCTGAAATGTCGCCGGTCAAAACGTTTTCATAGACGATGTTGACGTCGTCGTGGGCTTCGTTGAAGCGCTCGACAAGCGCGTCGTTATAGTCGGCGCTATAGCCCATGGACCAGACGAGCACATCGGTCGCGTCTTGAGCGACAACGGAACTCAGGCTGAGCAAACCCAGCAAGAGCGCGACCAGCCCTATCAGCGCCAGCCTTTGCATTTGCCTAGCAATTCGGTTTGTATTCATTCTATGGAATCTCCTCTATCACTGTTCCTTCTGACATAAGAGTTTTACATCGTTTATAGTCCGCTGCGCAAGTTTTGCTTTGTCACAGCCAGGGCAATTGAACGACGCGATTATATCCAATTCTTTCAGCCCGGCGCTCATATCACATTTCTTCATTCGTCAGCAACGCGCGCCCGGAAAGCAAATCAAGCGATTCTCGCCTGGGATTAGCCAGTCGCCAACCGTTTAGATCACCCGCTGTTTCATCCAGGTGGCGCTGTTAAAGAAACTTGCGACCGCGCCGCCCGGCGGGACCAATCTGTCGCAGGCTGCCGCCAGTTCATCGCTAAGCGTCATATCCAGGACCGGCAACAAATGCTCCAGGTGTTCAAGGGTGCGGGGTCCAATGAGGGGCGCTGTGATACCTGGCTGATCTTTCACCCAAAGTGTTGCCAGTTGAGCCGGGGATAGCCCGTGTTCTTTAGCCAGGCTGATCATTTTCTCGCCCACCGCGATGCCCGGCTGGGTGATCCGTTCGGAATAGATGCCGCCGCGCAGCGCGCCGCGCGAATCCGCCGGCAAGTCAGTGGCGCTGGCATAGCGCCCAGCCAGGACGCCTTGGGCCAGCGGCGACCAGGTGATCAGCCCCAGCCCATAGGCTTGGCACATGGGCACGATCTCGTTTTCAATCCGCCGATCCAGCAGATTGTACGGCGGCTGTTCGCAAACAAAGCGCGCGTAGCCTTTCAGCTCGCTCACCATGATGGCTTCCATGATTTTCCAGGCGGGATGCGTCGAGCTGCCGATGTAACGCACCTTGCCCTGCCGCACCAGATCGGTCAGCGCGCCCAAGGTTTCGTCAAGGGGAATAGACGGCGACGGTCGATGCACTTGATAGAGGTCGATGTAGTCGGTCTGCAACCTTCTTAAGGAGTCTTCGCAAGCGCGGATGAGATGGAGGCGCGACAAGCCTTCGTCGTTCGGTCCTGAACCAACTTTATAAAAGACTTTGCTCGCCAGAATGACATCATGCCGCCGAGCGCCTTTTGCCCAGGCGCGTCCAATCATCCGTTCACATGCGCCATTTGAGTAGGAATTGGCGGTATCTATCAGATTGACGCCGGCCTCGATGGCGCGAATCATGATGCGGATCGCTTCGTCTTCCGGGGTAGGATCGGCGAAATTGCCCGTGCCCAGCGCCAGTGGCGCGACCTTGACGCCAGAACGTCCTAAAACGCGATACTCCATACTCGCCTCCCTTATAATGGGGGCAGGTTTTCAACAGAGACAACAGAATCGCCCCTGCATCGCCTTCTATTTTGCATATAAATGGCAAATCTCGGCACCCTCGGCGCTCTACATTTAGCTTGCATCAATCCGCTTACAACAAGCTCGAAAGCAAGCCGCCGTCGACGCGATAGTAGCCCCCGGTCATGAAGGACGCCTCATCACTCGCCAGGAACAGCACCAGCTTGGCTACCTCCTCCGGCTGGCCCACCCGCCCGATGGGATGCAAGTCGCCCCAATCTTCGATCATCCGCGAGGGGTTGTCGGGACCGAAGAGGTCCGCCGCCATATCCAGCATCGGCGTATGGATGGAGCCGGGCGCGATGCAATTGCAGCGGATGTTTTCCCTGGCATGATCGAGCGCGACAGTGGTGGTAAAGCTGGTGACCGCGCCCTTGGAAGCCGAATAAGCCGCGACCGTCTGTTGCGAAGCAACCGCCTGCACGGACGAGGTATTCACGATAGCGCCTCCGCCGCGTTTGCGCATCTCTGGTATGCAATACTTGCAAGTGAGGAAGGTCGCGCGCAAGTTGATATTGATCTGATAATCCCAGTCTTCGACCGGCTGATCCACCACCGTGCCATAACGCACGACGCCGGCGTTGTTGTGCAGCACATCAATGCCGCCGAACTCGGCGACAGTTTCCGCCACCACCCGTTTGACATACGATTCTTCCGCGATATCGCCTTCGACGAAGAGCGCGCGTCCGCCCTTTTCGGCGATCAGTTGTCTCGTTTCTTCGCCGGCGCCGCGGTCAATATCGGCGATGCTCACGGCCGCGCCTTCAGCGGCGAAAGCCAGCGCGCAAGCGCGTCCGATTCCCTTACCCGCGCCGGTTACAACGGCTACTTTGCCTGCAAATCGTTTGCCCATGTTTTCCACCTCGTCATTACATACTCGGTTACAGAATCAGCCCAGGTTGGGATAGCGCAGGCGAGCGCCGGGCACCGGCATCTCGAGCATCGACAAATGCCAGCGCCCCAAACTGCCAAAGATGGCGTATTTCATATCCGGACCGCCGAAGGCGATATTGGTCGGCGCGGACAAAACAACACTCTGCCAATCCTCGGCGGCCAGCTCCAGGACGCCCGAGGCAGTGAAGCGCAAGACTTTGTTGGGCGCATAGCAAGCGATGTACAAGTTGCCTTCGGCGTCAAAAGCCAGACCATCGGGCACGGTTCCCGGCAGCTCCACCACCAGTTGCGGCTCGCCCAGCGTTCCGTCAGAACGTATCGCGGCTTTCACGATACCGGGCATGTTAGAAAGTATGACGTACAGCTCGCGCCCGTCAGCCGATAGAGCCATGCCATTGGGGAAGTGGTCAAGCGCTGCGCTGGCAACGACCGTTTCGCCATCGGGACGTATCAAAAAGACGCAGCCGTTCTTCTCGTCGAAACCACCTGAGCTAGAGACATATAGATCGCCGCTGTCGGTGAACACTGGATAATTCGGCGCGACAAATTCGCGCTCGGCGCTGCCTGTGGAATAGACGCTGACGGCGCCGGCGGCGCTAACTTTGAACACCTTATTCACGGACAGGTCGCAGGCATAGATATTATGCTTGCCGTCCAAAGCCAAGCCCAATACAAAACCGCCGGTTGAAGCCACTTGCGAGAAGCTGCCGTCGGTGGCGATGCGATAGATCTGCCCGGCTTCGCCGCCGGCGTACCAATTGCCGTCCGCGCCCCAAGCCACGCCTTCGGGATGATCCAATCCGTCAACCAGTGTACTGAACTGATCCAAGCTAAATACAGGTTCAGTCATGTTTTCCTCCTCCGCAATTTATTTCAGATGAACCGCGCCATCGGCGTCAATCTTTTGCGGACCCTTGTGCGATTCATAGAAAACCGCTTTCATTTCGACTTCTTTTGATTCGCCGGGCTGCAAGGTCAAATGCGAGCCGGTTTTTTCCATCACGGCAGTCAAGCCTTGCCCGGGAATCGACGAGGCCGGTTCTATCGCCATCACATAGGAGCGCTTGTAAAAGGGGAATCCCGGCGAGGCATTTAATTCTTGCCAGAACCAGGCATAGGGGAAAACGCTCTCGTCCCAAGCCAAGCCGACGCCAAAGCCCATTTCCCGGTTGGTTATGGCATACCAGCCCGAGGCGAAATCTTGAAAATAAGCCAAGATATCGCGCTCTTCGTCGGGTCCGGGCACTTGGGACATATCCAGATCTCCCGCCCGGGACCATTGATAACTCTGGCTGAGGGTCAAGGGATTGGCGAAACCGCTGTAGCGATCATCGGCGACGAAGTTGGGCGCGCCGACATCAATGACGCAGTGTTCGCTGAGGAAGGGCGCGCCATAAGCCGGGTGATGGCTCCACATGCAGTCCATCGCTTCGCCGGCCAGGTTGGTGATGCGCTCGCGGATATGCAGGACGGGGCTGCCCGCTTCGACGCGCATCCAGCGTTCGATGCGGTAGGGACTGCGCGACAGGCTGCAAGCCAGCTTCACTTCCAGCGCGCTGTCGCCCTCAGTCAGGATTTCATAATCCCAGGCTTTCATCGACGCTTCGCCATGGAAGCCCAGCGCCGCCCCTTTATAGACAGTGGCGTCGCCGCCGTTGGGGAAAATCACCTGCCAGCCGCCCGCGTAGGCTTCCAGCCAAGCCGTAGCGGAATCAAAGGCGGAGTCGAAGCCGCGCGCCTGCTCCTTGATGCCCCAGGGCGATTTCCAAAGCACATCGACGTGCTTCGGCTTGTAGACGAGACGGTATATGTCAGCCCCCTTGTCTATCACCACGGTGGCGGATAAAAGCTCGTTCTCAATTTCCAGGGCGGTCAAGGTTTTGCCGAGCAGGATTTCCGTCGCTTTACAGCTCATATTTTTTCCTCTGAAAGCTTTCTGATTAAGGCTTTCTAAATATCGAGATGCGGTCGTGGAAGCTGTGCATAAAGACCGCCAGGATCATGATGCTGCCCGTCACCATCAGCTGCATATTGGTGTTCACGCCCATCAAGCGCAAGCCCTTTGCCGTCATGCCCAGGATGAGCACGCCCAGCACTGTCCCGACCAGGCTGCCTTTGCCGCCGCTCAAGGCGATCCCGCCCAGCACCACGCCGGCGATCACGATCAATTCAAAGCCGGATGAACCGGAGTCGAAGTAGCCGGTGCCTGTTTGCATCGTGAGGATCATACCGCTGATGGCGGCGCTGCCGGCGCAAATCACAAATAAGATGAACTTGATGAGATTGACCTTGATGCCAGAGACACGCGCCGCAGTTTCGTTGCCGCCGATGGCGTAAATATTGCGGCCGAACTCGCTCTGCGTCAGCACGATTAGCGCCAGCGCAACCAATATGATGGCTAAAACGAAGGGCAGTGGCACCGGTCCCAGATTGTTGTAATAGGCGTCTTGGAAGTCGTAAAAGCCGTTTTCATCGATTATTGGCGTCTTGTTGGTATAGACATAGACCATGCCGCGCAGCGCGAAGAGCGAGCCCAGCGTCGTGACCAGCGAGTTCATCTTTTGCCGGGTGACCAGATAGCCGTGGATGCTGCCGACGATGGGTCCGGTGGCCAAGCCGGCCAGGATGCCCAGCCACATATTGTCGGTGCCGTTAAACACGACGATGGTCGTGACGCCCGTTACAGCGAGCATAGAGCCGATTGACAGGTCGAATTCGCCGGCCAGCATCAACATGGTGACGCCAATCGCGGCGATCAGATTCGGCGAGATTTCGCGCAACAAATCCCAGTAAACGCGCTGCTGCCGCGTGCTCGGCTCCAATATCCAGAACAGGATCACCACCGCGAGCAACAGAATCACCAGTCCCGCTTCGCGCGTCAGCAGCCAGCGCGAGAGCCTGCTCGCGGAGCCAGAATTGCCGCCTTTTCCTTTGCTAAGAACTGCCATGAATCTAACCGCCGTCTTTCAAATCACTTTTTCCATTTGGACCGTGGCCGCGGTCATCAGATCTTGTTCATTGGCTTCTTCACGCGCGACCCAGCGTCCGACGCTCTTGCCTTGCCGCATGACGATGATGCGATCGGCGATGCCCATCACCTCCGGCAGCTCGGTGGACAAGACCAAGATGCCCATGCCCTGGTGCGCCATATCATCCATCAGACGGTAGATCTCGGCTTTCGACCCGACATCAATGCCGCGCGTCGGCTCGGCAAACATCAGCACCTGCAGATCTTCCAGCAGCCAGCGCCCAATCAGCGACTTCTGTTGATTGCCGCCGCTCAGATAGCGTATTTTCTGGGCGATGCCCGGCGTCTTGATGGAGAGTTTGTCGATGATGCCCGTGGTGGCTCGCCGCTCCTCTTGCCCGTTGATCACCATCAGCTTGGCATAGTTATTGACCGAAACCAGCGTGATATTGTCCTTGACCGAGAGCGGCAGCAGCAGGCCGTCGGTCTTGCGATTCTCGGTGAGAAAACCCAGCCCCTTGCGAATGGCATCCATCGGCGCGTTGGCGTGAATGACTTCGCCACCTAGTCGCACGCTGCCGCTGCGGGGCATATTGCCGAATATCAGGCGCCCCACATTGTGCACGCCGGAACCCATCAAACCGAATACCGCGACGATTTCGCCGGCATGAACATTTAGGCTGAAGTTCTCGATGTTGCCGCCGCTTACGCTGTCGACCTCCAGCAAGGCAGGTCCGCGAACCGCGGGGCTGCGCGGATAGAGGTCCTTGACCTCCCGCCCGACCATCCAGGTCACCAGGTCGCTATGTTGGGTATCCGCGACCGCTTCCGTCGCGATATGCTCCCCATCGCGAAAGACCGTGACGCGATCGGCAATGGCATAGATTTCATCCAATTTGTGCGATACGTACATCAAACCCACGCCGCGCCCCTGCAAGCGGCGGATCACCGCGAACAAGCTTTCAATCTCGGTTTGGCTCAGCGCCGATGTCGGCTCGTCCATGATGATGATTTGCGCCTGGCGCGACAAGGCGCGGGCGATCTCGACCAGTTGCTGCTGCGCCACGGTGAGCGCGCTGATGGGGACCTGCGGGTCAATGTGCAAACCCAAATCGAGCAAGAGCTCGCTCGTTTTGGAGTAGAGCGCTTGCCAATCCACGGCGCGCAGGGCTTTCTTCGGCAAATTGCCCAGAAAGACATTTTCCGCAATGCTCAGGTCGGGCACCAGATCGAGTTCTTGATAGACCACCTTGATGCGATGCGCCAGAGAATCCGCGGGAGAATGAAAATCGACCGTCACCCCCTCGACCGCGATCGTGCCGGCGTCTTGCTGGTATAACCCGGCGATGATCTTGATCAGCGTCGATTTACCCGCGCCGTTTTCGCCAATCAGCGCATGAACTTCACCGGCATAGAGGCTGAAATCCACGCCCTTCAGCGCTTTGGTGCCCGGGAACTCTTTTGCGATCCCCGTGAGCTGCAGAAGCGGCTGCTGACTGCTGAACATGGCTTAATCCTGCCCCAGCCGCCGGCGCCGGCGGGCATCCAGCAAGACCGCGATGATGATGATCAAGCCAGTGACCGCGACTTGCCAACTCGAATTGATATCCAGCAGCACGATGCCATTCTTTAATGTGCCCAATAGCAGCACAGCCAGGAAGGTGCCCACCATAGAGCCTTCGCCGCCGCTCAAGCTGGTCCCGCCCAGGAGCACCGCGCCGATCGCTTCCAGCTCGAAGCCGGCGCCGATGCCGTTCTGGCCCGAATTCAAGCGCGACAGCAGAATGATGGCGCTGAAGGAAGCCAAAACCCCTGTCAAAACGAAGCCGGCCAGCTTCACCAGGCGCACGGGAATGCCGGCCAAGGTCGCGGCTTCCGGATTGGCGCCGACAGCATGGACAAAGCGGCCAAAAGTTGTCCGGGACAGCACAAAATAAAAGATAAGAAACACAGCGAAAAAGAATATGATGGGCCATGGCACGCCGAGGAAAAAGCCGTTGCCTATCTCGGTGAACGCAGGGATTTTATGCGTGTTCTGTATGGAGGCTTCCGTGAAGCCAAAAGCCGCGCCGCGCACGATAGACAGCATCGCCAGGGTGGCAATCAGCGAATTGATGCCCAGCCGCAAGGAGATGAGCGAATTGATCAAGCCCACCGCGACGCCGATCGCCAAGCCAACAAGGATACCCAAAGCCAAGTTCGCGCTGCTGTTGAGAACGCTCATGACGACCACGCCGACAAAGGCTTGCATCGAGCCGACCGACGCGTCAATCTCGCCGGAGATGAGCAGGATGGTCATGCCGACCGCGGTGATCGCCGTCATGGAAACCTGGCTCAGCAAAACGCCGATATTGCGCCCGGTGAAAAACACCGGCGACTGAATCGTCAAGAACAGCCAGATGGCCGCCACGATAAAGAATAGAACGCCTTCTTGGGTATGCAGCAGCCAATGCGCCGCCTTGTTCAAGAACTTGCCAATCCCTGCGCCTGATGGTTCCACGCTGCTGTCAAGCATCCGGACCCCTCGTGTAATAACGGAATCAACTCAACGCCGCCGGGCATGTTTTCACAGCCCGGGCAACCTGGCGACAAAGTCGCTCGAGGCTGCCCGGACCACTATCGAAGGAAACTATTCTTCCATCATCGGCTCGGCGATTTCGATCTCGATCTCGATCTCGCTGATGACATCGAGCATGGCGGTATAGGTACCGTCTTCTTCTTGCGTGTAGTAATCGAAGAGGTTATCCAGCGTGATGGGCATGGACGGCGCGTAAATCTGCGGTGGCGGCTCTACGCCATTGAAGACCGAGACAGCCGCGTTGATCAACAGCAGACCCTGATATTCGGGGAACATAGCCGCGGATACCTTGTAGGGACCGCCTTCTTGCAGCGCGTCTTTGCAAGCGATGCCTTCGCAGCCGAAGCCAACGACCAGCAAGTTGTCCGTATCCAAACCGGCCGCGATATAGGACTGCAAGCCGCCCAGCGCCGAATCGTCGTTGATGCCAAAGATGATGTTGACATCGGGGTTGGCGGTCAAGGCGTCCGCGGATACTTGCACGGCAACGTCTTTCGAGCCCGCGCCATCCACGCTCTGGACGATCTCGCCGTCGGGCAATACCGAATGCAAGCCATCGGCGAAGCCGTTTGAACGCGCCACCGTCGAGGTCAAGGCGGGCAAGCCAATATCGAGAGCCCGCGCTTCGCCATCGAAGTTCTCCATGGCATATTCACCAGCCCAAACGCCAACTTGGAAACCGGCCGTATAGTCCGAGATCGCGACCAAGGTCGCGCAGCCGACCACGGCTGTGCCTTCACAGATGACTGTGCGGTCGCGGGCGACGCGGCGAATCGCGGGGGACGATGCCGCCTCGTCCACTGGCGTGAAGACCAGCGCGCCGACATCCTGCGCCACGTAATCATCCACCGCGGCCAGCGAAGCCTGCAAATCGAGATTGGCGTCGTTGATCGAGAACTCGATGCCGTATTTCTCCGCAGTTGCCGCTTCCGCCTTGGTCTCGTTCTGGTACCACTCGTGCACCAGATAGTTGGTGACATGACCGATCGAAGCCGGCAGCTCCCAACCTTCCGGCATCATTTCCGCGTCGAATGCGCGGATCATCGCGTCCGCTTCCATCATGGCGTCGTCGTCCTGAGCCAGCGCGCCCATGGACCCGATCAGCAAGGCGAACAGCCCTACCAATACCAGCAAAATCATTCTTTTTCTTGTCTTCATCAGGTAAGTTCCTCTCGTTTCAAGTTAACGGTACTTGCCGTTTCACCACAAGACGACTTCAGCAATAGACTGCCTCCTTTCGCAGGTCGAATCCTACCGCAAGACCCTGTCATCGGGCAAGCGCCCGGCGACGCATCCCGTATCTATACAAGCAGTCCTCACTTAATCGCTATTCTCAAGCACGCTGGATGGCGTTCAGCGAGCCGCTCATCCAGCCCAGGGCATGCGCCATGCCGGCCCGCCAGGGATCGCCGCAGGTCATCTGCGGCGTATGATCGGGAACCAGCAGGCCTTCGAAACCGTTCCCGTGCAAGATTTGCAGGACGCGGAACATGTCGATATCGCCCTCGTCCACAAATACCTCTTCGTAATTGGGCGCTTTGCCGCGCACGTTGCGGAAATGAATGTAGGAGATATTGCCCCCCTTGCTGTAGCGATCCACCGCTTCGTAAATGTCGAATTCGCCCTCTGGCATTTCAGAAAGCGTACCCAGGCACATTTCCAGGGAATTGTGATGGCTGGGTACCAAATCCAACAGGCGCTGATAATGCTGCGGCTGCGTGACCAGGCGCGCCATCCCGCGCAATACCGGCAGCGGCGGATCGTCAGGGTGCGAAGCCAGGCGCACGCCAGCTTCTTCGGCAACCGGCACGATGCTCTTTAAGAAGTCTTCCAGCCGCCCCCAGATCTGCTCGCTCGACACTTCTGGCAAGTAACCGGGCGGCGCCGCTTCGTCATATACCATATTCCAGACGGCGCCATTGGGTATCGGCGTCTGTTCCGGGGCTTGGCTTTCCAAGAAGCCAACAGCGGTGGCGCCGCCCCGGGCTGATTGGATTTCCGTGCGGCCCCAAACGCCGGCGATGCTGAAATAATAACCCATGCAGGGGATGCCAGCGCGCCCCATATTGCGGATCGTCCGCTTGATGTTTTCCAGTTGTTCTTGCTTTCTGGGTCCATCCAACAGGACATCGTGCCAATGGCCCGGGTCGAAGTTTTCCAGCGCCGCCAGCTCCAAGCCCTCGTCATTGATTTCCTGGCGCAGGGCGCGCAGCTCGTCGTAAGTCCAATAGGCGCTGCTCGCAGCCCGTCCCCAATCTTCATCGCCGCTGGCTGTGGACAAATTGCCTGGACCGAAGTAATCCGTGAGGTGGGCAACGATATGCGTCGCGCCGGCTTGCCTGGCAAAACGATAATTGTCGCGATTCAGCATGTGACGGTACAGACCTAGGCCCAGTTTCATATCCCCTTGCCTTTTGCTCTCTTCGTTTAGATATTCATTTCAGGTCGTTCACTCATTTGCTGAGGAAGCTTGTATCCGGTCTGATCGCCCAAGCTGCCAATGCGTCAGGGTGATTCACTCTGACGCTAGTGTAGCGCAAACTCCCGCCCGCTACTACAAGCCGGGTTACCCTCACAGGGCAATTGCATCAAAATGTTGGCGGATGAAAGGGCGAGAATCTAAACTTAAAATTAACTACAGAATGCGCAGATGCAAAACTCGACGAAAGGTTTAGATGTAGGGGCGACATACCATGTCGCCCGAAATCAACGACGCAGCAACGTCGGGCGACCAGATTGGTCGCCCCTACACCGCTCCTGTAAAATTTGCATTATTTTCTTTGAACTACTTCTGCGTCCTCTATGTTGAAATATTTTGAAAAGCTTGCCCATTATATTCGCGCCTGGGAAATACCAAAACGGCTTCATCCGCTGTAAAATCAAAGCTGAAGCTGTTACACGCGCGCTGGACAGGAGAAAGCCCGTTATGGCAACCTGGCATGCCAATCTGAAGTTGCGTCCGCGGCGCCTGCGGCTGTCGCATAATATGCGCCGCCTGGTCCGCGAAACGGCTTTGGCTCCCGATGATTTTATCTATCCGCTCTTTGCGCGCCACGGCGAGGGCCTCAAGCAGCCCGTGGAATCGCTGCCCGGCACATACCAGTTGTCCCTGGACAATCTGGCGGCAGAAGCGCGGGAAATAGCCGCGCTGGGCATCCCGGCAATTCTGCTCTTCGGCATCCCGGAACACAAAGACTGGCGAGGCACGGAAAACTTCGCGGAAGACGGTATCGTCCCAAGAGCCATCGGCGTGATCAAAGATGCCGAGCCCGGTCTCTTGGTCATTTCGGATATGTGTTTCTGTCAATACATGGATCACGGGCACTGCGGCATCATCAATAAACCTGATAATCCGCATTACGATCCAGCTTTGCCCCTCGGCTACTTGCACAACGATCCTACCTTGGAGCTGCTGCAGCGAGCTTCGCTGGCGCATGCCCAAGCCGGCGCCGATATCATCGCGCCATCCGGCATGATAGACGGCATGGTCGCAGCCATACGCTCGGCATTGGACAGCGGCGGCGCCCAGCAGGTCGCCATCATGAGTTACATCAAATACGCCAGCGCCTTTTATGGTCCCTTCCGCGACGCCGCCCATAGCTCGCCGCAATTTGGCGACCGCAGCCAGTATCAGCTGGACCCGGCGAATCAGCGCGAGGCTTTCAAGGAGATTGCGCTGGATATCGAGGAAGGCGCCGATATCATCATGATCAAACCGGCCCTGCCGAACCTCGATGTGCTCAGCCACCTGCGCGAGCAGTACACGCAGCCAACGGCGGCTTATCAAGTCAGCGGCGAATACGCCATGATCCAGGCGGCTTCTCAGCGCGGCTGGATTGATCTGGAAAGCGCCGCTCTCGAAAGCCTGACTTGCATCAAACGCGCGGGCGCCGACATGATCATCAGTTACTTTGCCAAAGACGCGCTTAAGTGGCTGGACGCGAAGTCGCCGCCCGGTGCTCAGTCCAGCAATTCCTGAATGACGCGATTGCTGGACGACAGGCGATCCGCCAATACGCAAGAGATGAGGATGTGAATGGCTGACGCGGTCTGCGGATCGGACTCTTCCATGCGCTGCAGCGCTCCGTGGCTGAGCCGCTGCAGCACACCGGCTTCCGTCACAACGACAGAAGCGCCGCGCGCTTTGTTCAAATAGAACCCGACTTCGCCGATGACCGCGCCGGCGGTCATACTGCGCAAGCGCAACAGGCTCTCGTCTGGCAAGCGCAACAGCACATCCACCCGGCCCGTCTCTATAAAATACAGGTCGTCGGAGGCGTCGTCCTGTTCAAAGACCGTGTCGCCAACCTGCGTTTCTATGCGCTGCAAATAGCTATGCAGGGCGCTGACATCTCGGCTTTCGATCATCGCATGATGGGCGAGTTGCTCTTCCACCGTGACACGGACGCTGTCCAGCAAATCCGCATCCGCCAGCAAGGCGTTTTCGCACCATTCCAGGGCATGATCCAAATCGTCAAATAGCGGCGGCTGGTCCGGCTTCCGCTCGGCGATTCCGCCATCCGCCAATAGCAACTGCAGATGGGGCAGGACCTGCGATAGCAACAGGTCAATGCCATGTCGATCGGTGAACCGTTTGAGTTTTTTGAAGTCCTGGACTGTTGAATAATCGAAGCCCCTGACCGCCTTAAAATCGAGAATGAGATATTTCACCGGGTCGGCTGCTCTTTCCGTGATGCGCAGTTTGACATGTTCATAGAAGCCGTAGGCGGTGCCAAAGAAAATGAAGCCTTGCAAGCGCAAGATCAGAATTTTGTCGCCCTCGGTTTGCAGCATCTGATTTTGGGCGAAGGAGCGGTCGAGATTGCTGCGGTGGAAGGCGCCGTAAAACTCTTGTTTGATAACTTGCATGCGGCTGTATTCAAAGACAAAGAAAGTCACCGCCACCACGATGCCGACGGCGATACCCGTCAACAAGCCGAAAAAAGCGGTGACCAAGGCAATCACCACAACGACGGCATACTCTTGGCGCGGCAGCCTGGACCAGCTATCTACGAGCCATTCTTTCAGGAATTGCAAGCCGAAGAACATCAAGAGGCCCGCGGGGATGAAGCGCGGAATAAGCGAGAACAAGGCGCTGCCGAAGAAGAGCGTCAGCAAAAACATGAAAGAGAGGATGACAGCCACCAGTCGGCCATAGATGCGCATTTCGTGCACCAGCGCGGTGGATGCGGGAGCGTGATAAGCTACGATGCCGCCGCCGGACAAGGCCGCGGCCAGATTCGCGCTGCCATTGACCGTACATTCGCGATTGAAATCCAGTTCGCGGTCAACAACAAGTTCCTGCGCGCTCGCTCTAAAAAACAGGTTCAGCGTACAAACGGCTATCAAGGTCACGATGCCGCCGGCGCTGGCTGCGATCATGGACTGATCAATCCGCGCGATAGCTGCGAAATCGAGGGCGTGCCAGGGGATCGCGCCTGACACATCTGGCAGGAACCAGCCCGTCCCCGCCAAGACATCGACATTGCCAAGTCCAAAATAAACCCAGGCATAAAACAGGATGAAAGACAGGATGATGGTCCCTGGCATTACCATCAGGCTCTTGGCGCGAGCCTGCAGCGCCAGGACGCACAGGGCAAAAACGGCCGCCGGCAGCCAGCGCGCCAAGACGGCGCCCTCCAAAAGCAGGGGCAGGGATTCCAGGTTGAGTCTCAAATCGGTCATCACTGTGAAACCGGCGTTCAAAATCAACCAGCCCAAACCCGCCATGAAGCCGCCGACGATGGGATAGGGGATATAGCGGATTAAGCCCCCGGCGCGCACATAACCCAGCAGAGCCAAAAAGCCGCCGGTGAGAACTGCCGACAGCACGATCATCACATGCACCAGGGCAAACAGCGCGTCCGGCGACATATCACTCGGCGCGGCAGCCATCACACTGCCGGCGATCATGCCCTGGATGACAGCCGTGGGGCTTTGTGGGATGACTAGCGTCGCGTGATCCGAACTAAAAAAAGCGGTGATCAATAGGGTGATGATTTGGCTAACCAGCACAATGCCCAGCCCGGCGGTAAAATAGCCGGCCAGCCTGTCCTGGAAAACCAGTCTGGAATACGACGGCATCGCGCTGGCCATGAGCAGCCAGATGGTGGCGCTCGCAAACACGGACCGCAACAAAGCGGTCGGTTGCAGCGCGGCTTTTACGCTTTCGCGCAGGCTGCGATCGGGCTGGTCGAACTGCGCAAGTTTTTCCATAGCGTGCGGGTTGATCGTGTTTGACGGATCGATAATGTACTTTACCATCAATCAAGCGGTAACGTGAACTTGTTGTGGCGGCCGGGCTTTCAGGCGCCTCATAGATTGTATGTAGTATGATTAGGTTCCTGCTGAGCTTGCGACTGGGCGATAAAAGTGTATACAAAGCTCAAACGCTTGCGTCGCCAGCTTTGCGAAGAGCGAGCTCAAAATTGAAGTAAGTTTCCCACTGGGGTTAATGATTATTGAGCAAGGTAATCTCGTGAGAAGACCGCATAAAGAATAACATGCCCGTTTGTCGGGGTCAGCAATTGCCAGCCGGAGTCGACGCAAAGCAGGGAAATCGTGGTTTCGCTTGAGACATTAATCCGTATCCTGATTTGCTTGCTCTATGTTCCGACATGCCTGTTTGTTTACTGGCGGCTGATCCCGCGTCTGTCGATACCATCCAGATTGTTGGCCAGCTTGTTCTTAGTGGCGCAAATACTGGTCATCGCGCTGTCGCTGGAAATCAAACCCGCATCGGATTTCGAGCGATGGTTCTGGGATCTAAATCAAGAAAGGAATAGCGCGGCTGCCCTTGCATCTACGCAACTGGCGCTGGTAAGCGCGGTCGCTTTTGTTTCCGCCTTGCTTCCCCGGGCTTGGCAGACTTCACAGCGCCTTTATTTGGCCGGCATCGGTCTTGTATTCCTCTTCTTTGCCTGGGATGAATTCTTCCTGGTACACGAGCGGATCGAGTATTGGGAGATATTCTACGCGATGATCGGCGCAGCGGTCGTCGCGGCAACCCTGCTTGTTGCCATACGCACACCACTGCAGCCTCGTAAATGGCATATTTGCTTGCTCACCGGCTTGGCGATAAGCGCCATAGGCGCTATAGCGCTTGAACTTTTGCGGTTTCCAGCAACCTGCGGACTGTTAGGATTTTTGCCAGACGCTGGCAGATGCCAACTCTTTATCCTAGAAGAATCCTTGGAATTCCTGGGTATATGGCTAACGCTGATCGCGGCGCTAGGCATGTTTTCCAGTGCGAGGCCGCGGCCAGGTCCACGCGTTGGCGTCCTTTTGTTCGCCTTGCCACTATTATGGATTGTCATTCTCAATCCATTTTACCTCGTCACATTTCTCGACTTTCGATTCTTCCATCAGCCAATATCCGTAAAATACGCGCCGGGGGCGGAACTTCAAGCTTACCGAATTGACCGTGGCGAAAGTGCTTTAGCTTTGGATTTGTTCGCGTCAGCGGACGCGTGGCACGATTACACTGATTTAGGTTATTCCCTTCATCTTCTTGATCAAGCCACAGGAGAATCCCTCGCTGGTACGGATGCCTCCGCCAGTCGCAAACAGCGTTGGAACATCACCGGCCGAAGTTATTTTTTCTGGATCTACAAACAGCGCTTGTCGATTCAGTTTCCGGCTCCTTTACCAAGCAACCGCGCGCTCCGGGTCGTGCTTAGCCTCTGGCGCGAGGAGGACGATGCTTACGCGCCCCAGAAAATTATTTCCAGCGATCACCCCCTGCTAAGTGATACTCAAGTCATTCTGAGCGAATTCGTCCTGCCTGCAGAAACCGTCGCCGCCGCGTCCGTTCCTATTGCCAGATTTGAGAACGGCTTCACTCTCGACGCTGCCGACTTGCCCGAACGCGCTCAAGCCGGCGAGACAGTACCTATCTCATTTGCCTGGCGCGCGGATAAAGAGGAACTCGAAGACATCATACAGTTTCTGCATTTTGGTCATGAAGACAGCGGCGCCTGGTGGGTCCACGACCAGCCGCCGCTCGGTCCTCGCTTGCCAACCCGGCTGTGGTATAGTGGGCTTGCGGACGCAGAAACCTGGCAGGTAGCCCTGCCGGCAGATCTCGCGCCTGGACGGTACGCCGTGTACACCGGGCTCTATCGCACAAACGACCAGACGCGGCTGCAAGCCAGTGATGCGGAGGGGATTCCCTATGTCGATGCGCGCGCGCCGCTGGGTATCCTGATCGTTGAAGGCGCTTAGGCGGCGTATACATTGATCCTTCGCTACTACAACCGCAACCGCGCGCGGAAATACAACACACCCTCGACAAAGCCCAGCCATGCGCTAGAATACGTCGCCTGCAATCGACAAGACACGCGCCAATTCGCTCCAGCGCCCGGCAACGGAACGCGAAGCCGCGCGACAAATGGGGAGCACGATCATGCCCGGCAAACGCAAAATAACCGGCGTCAAACCACTTTTCGGCCAATCGCGCAGTAAAGCCTTCAACACCGTCAAACGCCAATTCAAACCGAACCTGCAAAACAAGCGCATCTACGTGCCCGAGCTGGACCGCTGGGTCCGTGTCAAAATCACTGCCAAAGAGATCAAGACCATCGACAAGATCGGTTTCATGGAATTTCTCAAGCGCCGCAACATCCCGTTGAAGCGCCTGCTCTAGCCGACCAGCAGTAAACCATACAATCGAGAAGGCGGATCGGCGCGCCGCCCCTTGGCGCCATCACTTCATCATGAACCCCCAGCACCGATTCCTGCTCGAACAATTTCAGACCACCCAACCAGGCCGCGGACGAACTACGCAGCGCCCAGAACATCTCGGTACGCAGCGGCGCTGGTACGGGCTCAAGAACGACCAGCGCCGCCGCATCATGCTCGATTTTATCGCCGCCAACCGCGACCTGCGCTATGAAGACTGGCGCGCGCTGATTGATTCGCTCTACCAAGGCGACTCCTACGAAGAGCGCTGCGCCCCGCAAACCTTACTGGTCAAATTCCCGCGCTACCGGCGGCAGTTGCCCCTCGAGCAATTGGACGCTTGGCTAGGCTTGCTCGACGGCTGGGCGGAGGTCGACAGCACCTGTCAAACCGTCTTTACCGCGCAAGACCTGCTGGCGAACTGGGAAGGCTGGCGGGACCTGCTGGAATCGCTGGCGGCCGACGACAACATCAATAAACAGCGCGCCGCCCTGGTGCTGCTGACCGCGCCCATCAGCCAGTCGGCTGACGAAGGCATTCTGAATCTGTCGCTAAGGCTGATTGATCGGCTCAAAGCGGCAAAGGACAAGCGCGTCGCCAAGGCGATATCCTGGCTGCTGCGCAAGGGCATCAAGCAGCACCGCGGCGCCATCGCCGCTTACCTCGATGCGCGCTCGGACAGCCTGCCCGCCATCGCCCTGCGCGAAACGCGCAAGAAGCTTGCCACCGGGAAGAAGTAGTTTCCCACTTTTCTTATTGAGGAAACGATTTTGATGCGATTGCTCTGGAGCTTAGGTCCTTACATATCGGTGTAGCGATCTGCGATGATGTACTGATAGTCGCGCGGCGGACGCTCGTAATCGAAGTGTCGCGGCGGCAAATCCGGCAATTTCATCGGTCCGGGGATGACATCCTCGTAAGGTATCGCCTCCAGGATATTGCGGATGATATTCAGTCGCAGGCGCCGCTTGTCGTTGGAATTGATCTGCCGCCAGCGTGATTCCGGGATATCAGTATGTTCGATCATCAGGTCCTTGGCTTTGGAATACGCCACCCAGCGATTGCGCGATTCCAGGTCGATCGGGCTTAGCTTCCAACGGCGCATCGGGTTGGCGGCTCGCTCTTGAAAGCGCCGCTCCTGCTCATCGTCGTCGACCGACAGCCAATACTTCAGCAAAATGATCCCGTCGTTGATCAACAGGCGCTCGAAGATCGGCGCGTCGCGCAAGAAGTTCCAGTATTGCCGATCGCTGCAAAAGCCCATCACCCGCTCGACCGTGGCGCGGTTATACCAACTGCGGTCGAAGAGCACGATCTCGCCGGCGGCCGGCAATTGGCTGACATAGCGCTGGAAGTACCATTGACTTTGCTCGCGGTCAGAGGGTTTGCCCAGCGCGACCAGCCGAATATCACGCGGCTGCAGCGGCGCCATGATGCGCTTGATGGTGCCGCCCTTGCCCGCGGCGTCGCGCCCGTCAAATGTGATCATCACGCGCATGCCCTGCTGCTTGATCCAATACTGCCACTTCACCAGCTCGAATTGCAGGCGAACCAATTCTTTCTCGTAGAATTTCTTGTTCAGACGTTTCGGTTTTTTGGACACATCCCGTTTCTTCTTGGACATCCCAGCCTCCGAAAATACAGTTTCGCGCAGATTATTCCTAAGCATAGCAGATTTTCCTTACGGCGGTTGAATCCCGCGCCGCCAGGTAATGTCTCGAATTCGATTGAACTAAAGAACAACATCCACCTGACAACCGATAGGAGCGATACGATGTATCGCCCGACGAGTAGAAACTGAATGGGAATCGGGCGACTCAGCGAGGCGCCCCTAGCAAATTATCCGCAGTTGGGCTTGACGAGAACTGTAATAAGATTTCAAAGGAAATGGATACACTACCCGCATTCGCCGCGTTTCTGACCGCGCGATTGCTCTGTATAGTCGCGCCTTGAATGGCTATCAACATCGGCAAACTGTACTATAATCCCGTCGTATTGATTCAAGAGAATCGCTCGGTCCAGGATGCAGCGCGCCCAACCCATCTCTGATAGCGGGACAGCCGCAAGCAAAGCAAAGCCGAATTTCTTCATCGTAGGCGCGCCCAAATGCGGCACGACTTCGTTGCACGAATATCTGCAGCGGCATCCCGATGTCTTCATGCCCTTCTACAAAGAACCGCACTATTTTGGGTCGGACTTGGAGGGCTCGCGCTTTCGGCAATTTCGCGGTCAGCCGGAACGCTACCTGAAACTCTTCCGCGACGCGCGCGGCGAAAAGCGCATCGGGGAATCATCGCCCTGGTATTTGTTCAGTCAGCTCGCCGCCGAAGAGATCCACGCCTACGACCCGCAAGCCAAGATCATCATCATGCTGCGCAACCCGGTCGACATGATGTATTCCATGTGGTCGCAATTCCGTTACAGCGGCAACGAGCAGATCGAAACCTTCGAGGAAGCGCTGGCCGCCGAGCCAGAGCGCCGGCGGGGGCAACGTATCCGCCGCGCGGCGCATTGCATCAGCGGCCTGTACTACCGCGACATGGCGCGTTTCTGCGAACAAGTGCCGCGCTATTTCGAGCTCTTTGGTCGCGACAATGTCAAGGTTGTCATATTCGACGATTTTAAGACCGACACGGCGGCCGTCTATCGCGACATACTCGAATTCCTGGATATCGACAGCGGCTTCCAGACGACATTTGATATCGTCAATCCCAACAAAGAGGTGCGCCTGGAGTGGCTGCAAAAGTCGATCGTCAGCAGCGGTTTCTCGCTGATGCTCTTAAAAGACCGCCTGACCTACCTGGCGACGACGCACTCGCTGGTGCCTATGTCTTACCGGACGCGGGCGGTAAAAGGCGTCATCGCAGCCTATACCAAATATGAACGGCGCTCGCCCCTGACTGCCGACTTGCGGCAGCGGCTTGCGCGCGACTTCCAAAGCGATATCGACAAACTCAGCGACTTGCTCGGGCGCGATCTTTCCCACTGGTATCAAGACGCCGCCCCGCCTGACACAACCGGCGCCGCAATCAAGGTCCAAGGCAAATCCGCCACGAAAAGCAGCCAGCGCCGTCAACTGACCTTGCGCCTCCTGAGTGTCCTGATCACGATTGCCCTCTTGTATTTTGTGGTCAACGAGTTGCAAGGCGCGGACCTGGCAGCGCTAATCAGACGCATACCAATCTGGAGTTGGATCGGGGCGCTCTTGGTCTATCTAACGCTCAACCTGTTACGCGCCCTGCGCTTCCGTGTTTTGCTGGACAAGCGCGAATCGCCCATGCGCTTGCTGATTCCCATCACGCTCTATCACAACGGTCTGGTCCGCGTCGTGCCCTTTAAGCTGGGGGAAATCTCCTACGTGATCCTGCTGAAGACGCGGCTCAACTACACCATGCAAGAAGGCCTAGGCAGCTTGTTTGGCGCGCGCGTCCTGGAACTGCTCATCATCGTATTGGTCTTCGCATTCGGCATATTCATGAGCGGCGAGCAGTTCGCCGCCCAGCGAGACACATTGGTGGCTGGGGTATTGTCCGTGTTCCTGGCGTCGGTCATTAGCCTCTATTACGCCGGGAGCTTGCTGCGCCTGGCTTTGAGCGCCGCGCAGCGAATGCCTGTTCTTAGAACGAAGAACCCGTCTTCTTTCTTCGTCACAGCCCAAGCAAAATTGACCGATCTGGCCGCGGAATTTGACCGCATTCGCCAACCGCGGCTATTCTTCTCGGCGATGTTCATCAGTTGTTTCACCTATACCAGCTCCTTCCTCACCAACTATATCTTGCTGCGGGCGGTGGGCTTGGAGGCCGAGCTCCCCATCGTCATCACAGTCATCAGCCTGGGCATGTTTGGGTCGGCTTTCCCCTTCACGCTCAGCGGTTTTGGCATCGTCGAAACCGCCTGGTGGACGGGGCTAACGCGCTTTGCCGGCTATGCCGGCCACGAAGCCGCAGCAATCGGCATCATCCTGCATGGTTTCCAAATTGTCGCTGCGGTAGTATACGGGCTGGCCGGCTATGTGCTGATTCGTCTTTCGCCGCCGCGCGCTGACCAAGACTCAGAAATCCAAACGCAGGGAGATTAACCGTGACCTATCAATTCGACCGCGCGAAAATGTACCGTATGCCGACGCACTTCGGTCCGCGCATGGGACCGCGGCAAAGTCCCGACGGCAGAACGTTCGAATGTCGCGATAACCCGCGCGCGACATCCATCGCGGTCTCCTTCCTCACGCAGGCGGCGCAATTGGAAGCCTTTTTGCCGCCGGGCTTCGCGCTGGACGGCGCGCCGGTCGTCACCGTCAACGCGACCTATATGACCGAGATCGAATGGCTGGCGGGGCGCGGCTACAACACGCTCGGGCTATCTTTTCCCGTCCGCTTTGACGGCGAAGTCGATCATGTCCGCGGCAGCCTGCTGACCGTGCTCTGGGAAAACTTGACGGATCCAATCATCACCGGGCGCGAAGAACTGGGTTTTTCCAAGATTTATTGCGAATTGCCCGCGCCGACCGTCCTGCGCGGCGAGCATCATGTGACGGCGAGCTGGCTGGGCTTCAAGTTCCTCGACCTGCGCATCAGCGATTTGCGGCAGCAAAGCGACGCGGAAATACAGGACGCGCTGAGCAGCCAAAGCGGCGACGGCATCCTGCATTATAAGTATATGCCGCGCACCGGCGAATGGTGCGCGGCCGATGTCGCATACGCTGTGATGACGCCGGCCGCGACCCCCCATCGGCGGGTTCTGGAGCGGCATGTTGGTTCCGGAAATCTTCAATTTCACCCGGCGCGCTGGGAAGATATGCCCACGCAGTACAATGTCGTCAATGCCTTCGCCAGCCTCGAAATACTTGAATATCTCGGCGCGAGCCTGACAAAATCGGTCGGCGGGAAAGACCTGAGCGATCAACGGATCTTGCGCTAGACGATTCTATTCAGGAGGGCAAATGTACGACCTGAGCGGCAAAGTCGCGCTGGTAACCGGCGCTGCGGGAAGAGATGGCCTGGGGCGCGCGATCGCGCTGCGGCTGGCGCAAGAAGGCGCGAACCTGGCGGTAAATGACCTGGCGCGGGCGCAGAGCCGGCGCGGCAGCCTGGATGATGTGGTGGCGGAAATCGAGCGCCTCGGGCGCAGCGCCCTGGCGGCCTATGCCGATGTTACCCATGCCGACCAGGTCGAGCGCATGGTGGCGGACACGGCCGATCATTTCGGGCGCATCGACATCTTGGTCAACAATGCCGGCGCGCCGGCTGGCAAAGACCGTGTACCGGTGGTGGAGCTAGAAGAATCCGCCTGGGACTTGGTCCAGAATGTCAATGTCAAGGGCGTCTTTCTTTGCAGCCGGGCGGTAGCGCGCGCGCTGATTGCCCAGGGACAGGGCGGCAAGATAATCAATATCTCTTCACAATCGGGCAAACAGGGCGTTCCTCGCTATGCCGCTTATTGCGCTTCAAAGTTCGCTGTCTGCGGCTTTACCCAGGCTTTGGCGCATGAATTGGGCGCGCATCACATCAATGTCAACGCCATCTGCCCGGGCTTGATCGCAACCGAGCGCATTGACGATATGGCGCAAGCCCTGGCGCCAGCCGGCCTCAGCCCCGCCGCCCAGCGACAAGCCATGATTGAAGGCGCCACGAAAAATACGGTCATAGGGCGAATGGCGCTCACCAGCGACATCGCCAACATGGCCGCCTTCCTGGCCTCCGATCAGTCCGAGTTTTTGACCGGGCTGTCGCTTTCGGTAACTGGCGGCGCTTCAATGGACTAAGCAGGCGCAAGTCCTCAAAACAGCGACAGAAGTAAAATCAAGTTAGTCATGCAAAAATTCATGAAATCTTTTAACCCCCCTCAGTCCCCCCATTGCAATGGGGGGAAGTTTTGCATTCTAATGAGACCGATTACTTAGCGGCTGACTCCCTTCTCCAATGCTTTGGGATGCTCGCCATAGAGATGGCGAGGGGGCTGGGGATGGGCTTAGAGAGGAACATGCTCATATTCTCTATTACTTACTTGGGTTTACTGAGGAACGACAAATGGGGCAAGCGAGGCTAAAAGACAAGGTAGCCATCGTGAGCGGCGCCGGCACGCGCGGTCCGATGCCGGGCACGGGCCAGGCGACGGCGATGCTCTTCGCGCGCCCGTGCGCCAAGACGCATTCACTCGCTTAGTTTTTCCTAGGTCTCCACAACCAGTTTGAATCCCGTTTGCGCTTCCAGCTTTTCACTGAAAGACTCTACCTGTTCCGCAGGCGCCGGTTTTGCCAGTACCAGGCGCAGCTCGCTTTGATCTTCGTGGATGCCCGGTCCTTTGCTAATCAGCCAGTTGTTCTCGCTCAGCAGTCGATTGGCGACCTGCAAGATTTCATATTGATTGGGATGCGGGCTGATGACCAAGTCGTAGCCGGTTTCTTCCGCCAATTGATTGATCTGTTCCATATAACGTTTACCCACCTGCGGAGAGACAAATCCTAATACGATCTGTCCCTGTTTAAGGCTGATTTTGCCCAAGCCAGAGCCCTTCAGGCGCGCTCGAATGAGCCCGTAGGCGGCATTGATCTCCAACTGATCAACATCGGCGGGCGCTGCCGCGGCTCGCCCCGCCGTTGGCGCGGCGCTCTTGCTGCTGATAATCAGGTCGAAGCCGGTGATTTCCCGGAACTGCCTGCGCAATTCAGCCGACTGCTTCTCGCTGATATTCAGCAAGTCATAATGCACTTGCCCCTTGTTAATAAAATAGGCTGGACCTTTGTGGACAGTGGTCCCTTCGGGCAATAGTTCTTCAGCTACCAAACCTAGCGCCAGCTGATTCGTGCTGGGCTTCACCTGCACTTCCCAGCCGGATTCCAGGCTCAGCTGTTCAATCTGTTGGGCGAAACGCTTTTGCGCGGGTCCAGGAAAATCGAAGCTGAGCGTCAAGCGCTGGCGATGGCGCACCATGCCCACCTTGCGCAGGCGCGATTCCGCCGGTATCAGCCGCATTGCCAGCTCGCGCGCTTCGTTTTGGTCGACCGGTCCATGCCCCAGGGCGCGATGGGGCAGCAAGCCATCCTGCTCCAAAGTAGCGGCGTCTTCAGCCAGGGCTAGCACAATCGCCGTCAGCGCGAGCCTGGCGTCGACGCCTTCGGGCAGCGGCTCTGGCAGCAATGTCTGCGGCAAAACGGCTTTCCCGGCTCGCACCAGCTCTTCGCGGCGTCTATAGGGCAGCAGGCGCCCCTTGAGTCCGCGGGCGCGCTTCATCAAGCCCGACAAGCCAGCCCGCGTGTTTTTGCCCCTGTTTCCGCTGGACCAGTCGTCAATCACCCAAAGCAGGGCATCTCCCGGATGACGGGCGCCGCGCTGCTGATGGACAATCGCCGTGAAGCCGTCAATGTCGGCGCCTGTTACCACCGCCAGCCTGACTTGACCATTGCTGTCGCGCATGACAATCAGCTTGCCGACGATGTCGGGATTGGCCAGCATGATCGCGCGACTGATTTGCGAGCGTTTGACCTGCTCGTCCGTATTAACCCGATAGGACTTCTTATCGCGCCAGTCCGCCGCGAAATACAAGTTCTTGTCGCTTTGCAAGGCTGCCCCGAGTTCATCTTGGCGCTCGGTCGCGCCCCACCAGATTTGCGACAATTCGCGCAGACTGAAGTGATCGCCCGCCCGATCTTTGAGCGACTGCCACAGGCGGCGCAAATCCACCGATCCGGCTTCGCCGCCATTTTTCACCTTGCCAACTGACCAAGGTCGCGCTCGGTAAATCAAGGTCTTGGTCTGGCCGATGCGCGGCGTGGAAACCGACCGTCCCCGTTGTCGCAGCGCCGTGGCCAAACTATGTCTCGCGCCCGCGTCCCCGTGCACCAGCATGATGTCATCGGCTCGCAGCGCCTCAGCAAAACTCACCAGCTCCGCTTCATCGGCATGCGCCGAGAGCGCATAGGTATCGATCTCGCAGCGTACTTTTACCGTCGCGCCGTCTAACTTCAGCGTTGGCGATTCGCCCCGCTGCCGTTCTTGCATCAGACGCTGCAAGAAACGTCCCGGCGCCTCTTCGTCTTGATAGCCCGTCATCAGGATCGCATTCGCTTCCCCTGGCGCAAAATGGCGGGCATAAGCCACAGACGCGCCCCCGGTGAGCATCCCGCTGCTAGCCACGATCACCAGAGGCTGCTCGCTTAGCGCGACTTCGAGCCGCTCTTGACGGCTGCGAATGGGACGTATATTCCTACGAAAGAAGAGATGGCCATCTCCCGCTACCCGCACAGCCGATTGCGGCAGGATATCGCTGAACCTTTGATAGGCGTCGCAGACGGTGCGCACCATGCCGTCGACATAAACCGGCGCATCCAGTTCATCGGCATGGGCGAGCAGAATCTGAATCACCTCCTGGGCGCGGCCCAGGGCGAAAGCCGGGATCAATACCTTGCCGCCACGGGATGTAACATTATGTAATTTTTGAATCAGCCGCTTTTCTTCGCCGACGCGATTGGCATGCAGCCGGCCGCCATAAGTGCTTTCCAGAATCAATGCGTCCGCTTTGACCGGGGGCACGGCAACGCTTTTGACCGTGCGCTGTTCAGATTTGGATATATCCCCGGAAAATACCAAGACGCCTTCGTCGCTTTCCAGTACAACCACAGCCGCGCCGGCGATATGACCGGCCGTGTAATATGTAACCTGCAAGTTCTCCGCCAGTTTGAGCGGCTGGTTAAACTCGATCGTCTGAAAAGCGTCAAGCAAGCGTTGCACCGCTATCTCGTCAAATAGCGGCAGCTCGCCCTCTTCATCCTGGCGGCTTTTCATGATTCGCTGCGCGTCCAACTGGAGGACACGGGTCAGCGCCTGTGTGGCCGCCGTAGCCAGGACAGGCGCCTGCGGATATTGTTCCATGACCAGGGGCAAGGCGCCGGTGTGATCGGTATGAGCATGGGTGACCAAGACGAAGTCGGGTCCGCCAACACCTGTGATCGGCTGTAGATCGGGCAGTTGGCTATTTTGGATGCCGCGGCTGCTGCGGGGTGAAATGCGGATGCCGGCGTCAACCAGCAATTGCTTGCCGGCAATCTCGACCAAGGCGCAACTGGCGCCTACTTCGTCGGCTCCTCCGAGAAAGGTGATCTTCATTGTCTCTGCACCTCCGGTCTGACTAACTGCGCGAGCGACAATGGAAGCGCTTCTAGCTTTTTTGTTCTATGTGGACTTGGCTTGAATTGACGCCGCTGTCGATTTAAGCATAGCCCCGGGCATTTTCACAGAATCAGTTGCGACGGGGCGGCGCATGTTGTACACTAGGTGGCGATACTGAGCGAAACAAAGTAACGAGCGCGAAGCTCGCTTGAACTTAAAATCCTTGCATCAGTGGGGACGACAGAAGCATAAATTCCTGCCGACATTGTAGCATATATTCGCTGACATATCGCCCTTAAATCGGGATGAATTGTCATTCGTTTTTTGCTTGAACTTGGGCAGGAATCTTCCCTGAAGATCGGCTGGGATTACCGGTATAAAAATAGAGAAGAGGGGACCGCCTCTTCTCCATAACTACCGACAGTTTGGCATTAAAAATTCGCTGGATCGAGCGGTCGCTCTGGGCCTTGCGCAGGCGGCGACCATTCGCGTTTCCGCAGGGGCTTTCTGCCGTGAAAAGCTCCTCGCTTGCTATTTACTATAGCAAAATTTTGACGGTTTTTCAAGCTATCTGGAGCCAAAAAGGGCCCAATTTTATGCTAAAAAAGGCGCTTTCCTTACGCAAAAAACTGATCGAATGCGCGAAACGTTTGGTCAAGGTCGGATGGTCTGTCATCCCGGTGCATGGGGACAGCCTGCCCGATCAACCCAAGAAACCGGCCATCAAGTGGCGGCAGTTCCAACAGCGCGCCGCCTCGTCCGCGGAAATCGAATCTATCTTTCCCGATGACGTGACGGCTTTGGGCATCGTATGCGGGGGTGTATCGCGACTTTTAGTGGTCGACTTTGACGATCACTTGAGCTATCAAAAGTTCTGCCGCCGCTTCCCGCAGCATGTCGCTACTTATACTGTTAAGACAAATAGGGGTTTTCATCTCTACTTTTCGACGGAGCAGAAAGTGCCGAGCCATCAGTTCGTTGGGGGGGATATCAAAGGCGAACGATCCTATGTGATTGCGCCGCCGTCGCAAATCAGTGGTTTCCGCTATCGAGCGGTGAAGGACAGCTTGCCCTTGGAGTTGTCCAAGGCAGAGCTCTCCGAACTGCTGAATTATCTGCAGAGCGGACCCGTGGAGGGGCGAGTAGCAGCCCTGAGAGGTCCCGTTCAAGAGAAAACGGATATTCTGCCTTTGTACCGGCGCTTGGCTAAACAGTTGGGTCGCAATAACGCCTTGTATCGCTGCGCTTCGGTGGCGCGTGATGAGGGTCTAGGCGAGAGCGATGTTGTCGCTTTGCTTGGGCAGGCGCATGTGCTGGAAGCGGATGGACGGGGGATGCGGATGGAAAGCCCCGAAAGCCGGCTGAGCGAGGCTTTGCGTACGATAGCCAGCGCCTTCAAGAAGGGCTTTGGCATGTCTGTGCATGGAAACGGCATTCCCAATTCGCTGCGGGAGTTCCTGTTGCAGAAGCAGCGGTCAACGGTTTTGATTCGCTTGCTCGAGGTGTTTCGCTTGGCAAAATGGCGCGAGGGCGAATGGTTTGCGCTAGGCGAGGCCATCACGACCGCGGCGCGTTTTGGACTTAACCGCAAGAGCGTGCTCGACGCGCTGGGGGGCGAAGCGTCGGTATACGACGGGCGCTACATCATACGTAGAAGATATGTAGAATACCTTGACAATAGGGGACTTAAATCGCGGAGGCGCGGCAGGCCCTGCCAGATCATGTATCAGACGCCGGCTATCGGCGGGCTGATGCGCCAGCTGGGATTGAGCTGGTCGCCGTCGGATAAGATCGGCGCCGAGGACATTAAGTCGGCGCATGCCTATCGGCTTGCCTTGCACCGGGAATACCTAAAGCGCTTGTCGCCGGAGGCGCCAAAAAGCTGGTTGGCGCAGCGGATCGGCGTAAATCCGCGCACAATTGCGCGCTATAACCGCGAGCTGGGCGTGTCTGTCGTAGAGAAAATCAGCGTTTGCTCGCTCACTCGGGGCGAATTGCATAGCTTGCCCAAGCGCCGGCGGCAGGACGTCAAAAACGCTACCAATGGCTACTGGCTGGAATTGGGAGATGGTCGGCGCTTCCCGGCTTGGCGGCATATTGGATCGTGGCTGCTTAAGGCTGGCTGCGGAGATCTGAAGATTTGTATGCGGGGTCCATCCAGGTATCTCATGACTGGAGAGGCGAGCCGGGTTGAATACGAGAGAATGAGCTTGGCCGACTTTGTGCGAGCCCGAGCCTTGCGCGAGGCCCGTCGCGCGGATGGTCGACTGGATAACGCGATAAATGCGCTTTCTGACTTCGTGAAACGACAGCGGGGCGCCGCGCTCGCGGATCAGGTTCCGCTCTTCTTTCAATCGGTTGCGCGGCAGATCGCGCCGGACAAAGTGGCGGAGACGATCAAGGGCTATTTGTTCGCCTATGATCGCGATGGACGGCGGGTCGAGCGACCGGTCAAGCGCGGCATCGCCTATCGAATGCTGAAGCAATTCGGCGAGGGCAATGTTTATCTGGCGTCTTTGGAAGGACCGGGCGAGCTGCTAGCTGCTTTTGCCAAGCGCGCCCTGCGTTTGGGGGAGGCGCCTCGCGCTTTGGAATTGCTCATGCGCGCGGCGGAAGGCTAGCTGGATGGCGATTGTGCTATAGCGCGATGGCTGGATATAATCTCGGCGAATACCGTTACAGATGTAACGGTATTTTTTTTACGCATTTGATCGTCTTAATTTCAAGATCCTGTGAAGTGCTAGAGCGGATCGCGGTGTCGCCGAAAGCGGTAAGCCTTTGTTTCCTTGTTTTGGTCCAGGCATTGTATTCAGGGGGCGGTCGGTTTAACGAATCGCACAGATCTCAAAGCCAGCCCCCTCCCGGGTGCATTTGGGATTGTTTGCAATTAAGCGGCGAGGTCACTCTTGCAACGAGAGTATTCCCCCTTTGAATACAATCTTGCCTGCCAAAATTGTATTCAAAGGGGGGCAATGGAGAGGCTTTTCAACGAAACGCCTACAATTAGAAGCTGAATAAAAACGGGCGGCTCGCTGAGCCGCCCTTACCGTTTCAAATTATTTTCTTGGATTTACTTCTGTTCATATTGTCTTGCGTCTATGCGGAGTGACCCGTGCCTTCGGATTTGTCGAGTTCTTTCATCAGGTCCAGCATTTCACGAATCTCGTTTTCGAGCAGGCGCCGGAGTTTCGGTCGCGTGTCGGTGTTTGTCGAGGAGATTTCTTTGCGCAGCCGCCGGCGCCATTGCCCAGCGTCGACAGCCAGGCGACCGACGACGTCTTTCTTGCGCTTGCTAGGTGAAGAATTCGTTACACGTGTAACGGTTGCCAAGGCAGATTTCATCTTGCGCAATTCGCCTTCGCTGAGGCTCTCGTCATCGCCTTTGCGCCAAAGCTCTTCCGGCAGGCGCAGCAGCGCCCGATATTGGCGCAACTGACTCGCCTCGGTCATGCCCATGGCGTTTAGCAGGCGCTCGCCTTCACCGCGGGGGATGCGCCAGCGCTTGCCGTCCGCGACTTGCGCGTAAAAGGCTTGTTCGCTGTCGCATTCATTATAGCTGGAGAAGTTCTGCCAGCCGTGCAGGTCCATCAAGAGTACGGCAAGCTGTCGGGCTCGGCTGATGGCGTTGAGATTGTCGCGGGCATTATTCTCGCTCGCTTGCCGCCAGACATCCACCCGGTTCACAAGGCGCGCGGGTATGCGCGACCAGTTCACCTGCGACCCGTCCTGCCGGACATCGCCATCGCCGAATTTCCAATAGAGCATGTGGTAAGCCAGCCAGCGCCGTTCCCCGGTCTCAATCTCGTAGCGGTCGCCATGGTGGACCAGGCTAACGGGATTGGACAAGCCGTCGCGGCGGATGCTGGCGGCCAGTTCGACGATTTTCATCAAGGCGTTTTCTTTTGTGGAAGCAGCCAAAGCAAGGCTCGAACCGCCGTCGCTTTCGTCTTTTTCCGCGCGCTCTCCCCGTTCTGTTGTCTGGCCCAGAAGATAGTTGGCGACATCAAAGTCGTTCTGCGATTTTTCCAATTGCACTTCGATGATCCAGCGCTCGAAGATATCAACTAGGTTCTCCGGCCGTAGGGGGTAGGTGTCTGTTAGGTCGTGCGGAACGCTATGGCGGGGCTGCATGGCGTTGGGTTGGATATCCTGGATGCTGATGGCTTCTATCGCTTGAAACTCGCTGTCAGCCGCGGCGATTTCTATTGCCAATTCGCCCAAACCGAAGCCGATAGCGTCAGCTGTTTTGGGGTCTAACGTGTTGGGATTGGCGTATAAAAGGTTCTCTTCGTCTTGAATTTTTCTGCGCCGTTCACGACTGTTCATAGATGCGTCCTTCCAACTGGTCAACCAGCGCCCAGGCATCTTCGGCTGTGGATGTGTTCGGGGCTAGCGAAAAGACCGTGCGGCGCGCGCTGGCTACTTCGGTCCAGATTGTGCGCACCGGCAGCGGTTTCCATACCAGATCGCCAAAGTTGTCTTGCAGACGGCGCAGATTGTCCTGGTGCTCCAGCGTTCGCCCGCGGTACATGGTCGGCACAACACCCAAGACCTTGATGTCGTTCAGATTGTATTGTTGACGGATCGGGCTGAACTGATCCTTATGCGTTAAGCTCTCGCGCAAGCCGTCAAAGCTCCAGGCTTCGCATTTTGTGGGGTAGATGATGCCATCCGTCGCCATGTAAATGGAGGAGTGCAGCAGCGACGGCGTGGGCGAGGTATCAAATATCACATAGTCGATGGCTTTGCGCAATTGATTAAAGCGCTTCAATACGGTGAAAGCGTCGGAGATATTGCCGGCGATGCTGCGCGTCTCGATATTGGACGGGACCACCAACAATTGCCCGCGCGTATTGTGCGCTTCGTCGGGCAAGTTGAATCGTTCGGACGGCACCGGGCGCAGCACTTGCTGGAAGGGCGCGTTACGAACGATTAAATCATAAAACCCGGGTTCCTTGACCAGACCAAAGGCGATGGTGGCGTGGCCCTGCGGGTCCGCATCCACCAATATCACGCGCTTGCCGCGGATCGCCAAGCCCGCGGCGAGGTGGGTCGCGACTGTCGTCTTGCCAACCCCCCCCTTTTCATTGAGTAGGGTAATAATCTTCATTATGATTGATACCTGTTGATAATCACGCTCGCGACAAGGCGAAGGGCGCGGAATGATGATGAGCGCCTGCTTGCCTATGCCTGTGCGAAGGCGCGGCCAGCGACTGTCGAGCGCGAACCTGCGATTGAATAAACGTATCCCGTTACCCCGTTATTAAAGGTAACAATACTGCGAGCGAAAACGCCTTCATCGACCAAGGAGTCCATCATGTTGATCAAATGCGGCGTCTTCTTCCGTTGCAGCCGGTTGACGATTTCCGTCCGCGTGAGCGGCTTTTCGCTCCTGGCGACAATGTCTATCATCATCTGACGAGTTTTGGAGCGAGGACGATGATCTTGCGCCATGGGGTACTCATCTCTCAAATTCAACAGTATAGATACTATATCACTATAGCGCAGATTGAATCTGGATGCAATATGTTCGTGGAGATGAATCGCCTGTTTCGGGTTAGACTCTGATAACTAATATAAATTAAACTAATGTGAAATTTATTGTCAACCCGCGTGCTTAGGGACGATATTATACCAGCGCTGTGAGGAAAATGTGTAGTCCCTGCGAGACAGATTATCGCCTTTGAAGCAGCCGCGTTTTATAATCTTCGCAAGTGTGACAAAAGCGCGACAAAGCTAGGACCGGGGGATGAACGCTGAGCGCTAACTTACCGATTCCATTGACAGCGGAACAGGCTGACATCGCCGCGGCCGCGCCAGATAGAAAAATCTGGCTGGAAGGCATGGCTGGCAGCGGAAAAACCAGCGTCGGCGTCGGACGTTTGCTGGGCTTGCTGGAACGCGGCATAGCGGCGGAATCAATCATGATCTATGTGCCGCAGCGCTCGCTGGCGCAGCCCTACTTGCAGGCGCTGCGCGGGCATTCGGGCTACAGCGGCGGGCAAGTCGCGGTTCAAACCATCGGCAGCCTCTCCCTGCAGATGGTGGAAGCCTTCTGGTTCTTGGTGGCGGGGCGGGCTGGCTTCGGCCATCCTCAGGATCTGCCGAACTTCCTCAGTTTGGAATCGGTGCAGTATTTCATGACCAAGGTCATCGAGCCGCTGGTCAACCAGCGCGACTACTTCAACAGCGTGCGCATCGACCGCGCCCGGCTGTATAGTCAGATTGTCGACAACATGAACAAAGCGGCGGTGGTGGGTTTCCCGATCGACGAGATCGCGCCGCGGCTTAAGGCGGCGCTGCCCAGCGGCGTCGAACAGGGGCATATCTTCGACGACGCGCAGAGCTGCGCATTGGCATTCCGCCGATATTGTCTGGCGAATAATTTGCTTGATTTCTCCTTGCAGTTGGAGGTTTTCCGGGATCACGTTTGGAACTTGCCGCAAGCGCGCGAGCATGTCCGGGCGCGCTGCCGACATCTGATTGCGGACAACGTGGAAGAGGACAACCCCGCCTCGCACCGCATCCTGGCTGACCTGCTGCGCCGCTGCCAGTCCGCGCTGGTCATCTACGACAGCGATGCGGGCTTTCGCCGTTTCTTGGGCGCCGACCCCGAAAACGCTCGTGTCTTAAAAGGTTTTTGTGATAGCCAGGCACAGTTTGCCGACAGCAAAGTTATGTCCGATGAGGGGCGCGCCTTGGGGCGGACGCTGGCGGGTCAACTGGGCGCCGCGGTTGATGAGCTCGCCGCAGACGATCCGCAGCCGGTCCTGATAACGCAGGCGCATCGCTATCATCCAGAGATGGTGGATTGGGTGGCTGGCCGGATTGATGAACTCGTCAATGGCCAGGGCGTGTCGCCGCGGGAGATCGTGGTGATGGCGCCATTCATGTCCGATGTGCTGCGCTTCGCCCTGGTCGAAGGCTTGATGGCTCGTGATATCAGCGCGCGCTCTCACCGCCCGTCGCGCGCCCTGCGCGATGAACCGGCGGCTCGCGCGCTCTTGACCTTCGCTCGCCTGGCGCACCCGCGCTGGAATATGAGACCAGCCGAGTTCGATGTCGCATTCGCAGTGATGACAGCCATCGCGGACCTGGACCTGATCCGCGCCAAGCTCTTGACCGAGATGCTGTACCGCGACGGAAAATTGCTGCCTTTTTCCCATGTCAAATCGGAAGCCATGCAAGACCGCATCACCTACGAACTGGGCGCTTGTTACGATCGCTTGCAGACCTGGCTGAACAATTATATTGGGGGCGCGCCGACCGAGGCGCTGGATATTTTCTTTCGTCAGTTGTTTGGGGAGGTCTTGTCGCGGGCTGGGTTTGGCTTTCACGACAACAGCGATGCCGGCAACGTCAGCATGAACCTGGTGGATTCGGCGCGCAACTTCCGCTGGTCGCTGGAGTTCATGCGCCGCTATGCAGAACAGACCGACTTGGGCAAAGATTACCTGGAAATGGTGGACCGCGGCGTGATTGCCGATTTCTATCTGCGCGATTGGATCGCGGATGACGACGAGAGCGTGTTGATCGCGCCCGCCTATACCTTTTTATTGAGCAACCGCGCGGTCGATTATCAGTTTTGGTTGAACGTCGGCAGCGAAGGCTGGGCGCGACGTTTGTATCAGCCCTTGACGCACCCCTATGTGCTGAGCTTGGGCTGGGGGGCGGGCAAAACATGGACGGATGATGACGAGAGCGCGCTCAACCGACAGACGCTCAGCCGGCTCATCCTGGCGCTGACGCGGCGCTGCCGAAAAAGCGTCTATCTGGGTTACAGCGAGCTCAGCGAAAGCGGCTATGAACAGCGCGGCTTGCTCCTGGAGGCGATTCATGGCTTGATGCGGCGCAGCGCCCAGAGGGACGCGCATGTTTAAGCCCCGCCCCAAACAGCGTGAGGTGCTGCGCTATCGTCAGGGTTATCTGGGCGTGGCGGCGGTGCCCGGCAGCGGCAAGACCGCCACGCTCTCCTACCTGGCCGCGACCCTGCTGGCGGAGACCGACCTGGAAGAGGGGCAAGAAATCTTGATTGTTACCCTGGTCAATTCGGCAGTTTCCAACTTCGCGCGCCAGATCAATGAATACGTCAAATCCACGGGGCTATTGCCCGGCTTCGGTTACCGCGTGCGCACGCTGCACGGGCTGGCGAATGACATCGTTCGCCACAAGCCGACAGCGGCTGGGCTGGATGAAGCCTTTCTCATCGTGGACGAACGCGAGAGCAACGAGATCCTGGCAGCCGCCGTTGAATCCTGGATGGGGCGCTCGCCCGAGGCGCCCGATGACTGGCTGGCGCCGAAGTACCTGGACAACGCGAACTATCGCTTCTATCGCTGGGGACAGGTCCTCACAGATACCGCGCGCGACTTTATCCGGCGGGCGAAGGACGCCCTGCTTTCGCCGGAAGACTTGAAGCAAGATTTGGCGGAGCGCGGCGATCAGCTGGGTTTGGCGCGGATCTGCGCCGAGATCTATGAAGATTACGAACGCGCCTTGCGCTACCGCGGCGCGGTTGATTTCCAGGACTTGATTTGCCTGGCGCTGCGCGTATTAAATAGCGACCCGAGCTACCTGGAGGCGCTGCGGCGTAAATACCGTTACATCCTCGAAGACGAAGCGCAAGACAGCAGCCTGCTGCAGGAGCGGATTTTGCGCTTGCTGGCGGGGGAGGCGGGCAATTGGGTGCGGGTCGGCGACCCCAACCAAGCGATCTTCGAGACCTTCACCACAGCCGATCCCAAATACTTACGCGCTTTCATCGGCGCGGATGGCGTCACCGGGCGCGAATTGCCTAACTCCGGGCGCAGCACGCTCAGCATCCAAAGGCTGGCCAATCACTTGATCGACTGGTCGCTAAAACATCCCCATCCCGCGATTCGCGAGCGTATCCCGCTGAGCGCGCCCATGATTCAGCCGACGCCGGCCGGCGATCCACAGCCGAACCCGCCCGACGCCCCGGCTGCGCTTGTCTTGTACCCGGAAGCCTATAACGCGACCAAAGAAGCCGTCATCGTCACCGAATCTTGCAAGCGCTGGCTGGAAGCCAATCCCGATCAGACGGCTGCCATTCTGGTGGCGCGCAATACCCGCGGTTCGGAAATCGTCAAGTTCTTGCGGGAAAAGCGCGTGCCATACGTGGAAAACCTCAATACCACCTCGTCAACGCGCGCCGTCGTCGGCAGCTTGGCGCTAATCCTGGAATATCTGGCTGACCCCAAAGAAGCAAAAAAGCTGGCGAAGGTCTATCAAGTGACGCGCCGCGCCGAACAGGACGATGCCGGGGCCGCGGCGGCTATTGAGCGCGTCATGACGGGCTTGGGCAGGATCAGCGCGGTCGAAGAATATATCGCGCCGCGTTTGAGCGATTGGCTCGAGGAAGCTTTGTCAGCGGATGAACAAGCTGAGCTCCATGCTCAGCTGAGCGAATTCCGAGAGCAGGTAGGCACGTGGCTGCGCGCGGCGGAGCTGCCCATCGATCAATTGATCCTGACCGTCGCCGGCGATGTCTTTACCGATGTTGGCGATATCGCCACCGCGCACATGGTGGCGCTGTACCTGGCGCGGCTGGGCGAGACGCATCCCCAGATGCGCTTGCCGGATTTCGCCGCGGAACTGCGCGATATCGCCGCGAACAGACGCAAGTTCGTCGGTCTAAATGATGAGGACTCGCAGTTTGACCCCGACGCGCACAAGGGCAAGGTAACGGTCACAACCCTGCACAAAGCCAAGGGGCTGGAATGGGATCGGGTCTATCTCATCTCGGTCAACAACTACGACTTCCCCTCGGCCGAGCCTAACGATTCCTTCATCGGCGAAAAATGGTTCATCCGCGACGATCTCAACCTGTCGGCTGAGGCTTTGGCGCAGCTCGGGGCATTAAAAAGCGGCGCGGATTATCAAGAGGGATTCGCCAGCCTCGACGCGCGCATCGAATACGCGGCCGAGCGCTTGCGGCTGCTCTATGTCGGCATCACCCGCGCCCGCAAAGCGCTGACCATCACCTGGAACACGGGCCGCCGCGGCGACGCGACCGAAGCCACGGCTTCGCTGGCGCTGCGAACCTTCTGGGAAGAAGAAATGAAAAGAAGAAATGAAAAGAGGATATGAGAAAGCGCGAGAGCCATGAACCTGCCCGCTGACTTCGCCTTCACGCAAGGCAGCTTGCAAGACGCCGCCGATTGCCTCCGCCGCTTTGAGCTGCGCTATATCAAGCGGCTGCGCTACCCGGCCGTGGAAGCGGCGCCAGCCCTGCAGTTCGAGCGGCGCACGCGGCAAGGCGCCCGCTTCCACAAATTGGTGCAACAGCATCTTCTGGGCCTGCCAGCCGAGACGCTGGCGGCTTCGCTGGACGATGACCCGGAATTGGCGACCTGGTGGGATACCTTCCGCAGGACGGGCTTGGCGGGCCTGCCCGGGCAGCGTCAGGCTGAAATCACCTTGCAGACGCACCTGAAGGACCGCCGCCTGATTGCCAAATACGACTTGCTGGCGCTGGACGCGGGCGGGGAGGCGGTCATCGTCGACTGGAAGACCTGGCGCCGAGTACCAGCGGAACAGCGCCTGAAAAGCCGCCTGCAGACCATCCTTTATCGCTATGTGCTGGCAAAAGCCGGCGCTCATCTTTACGGCGGAGCGATTCCGCCGGAGAAGATTCGCATAATCTATTGCTTCGTCGCGCTAGGGGATCAGCGCCACAGCATCGACTATTCAGTCCAGCAATTAAGCGAAGACGAAGATTACCTGCTGAATTTGATCGCTGAGATTGACGGGGCGGAGCAATTCGCGCTGACGGAAGACCAAGCCCGCTGCCGCTTCTGTACCTACCGCTCGCTTTGTGAACGGGGCGAGGCGGGCGCGCTTGATTGGCTCGATGAAGAAGACGATCTTGAAGAAGAAGACTACGCGCTGGATTTTGATCAGATTGCCGAGATTGAGTTTTAGATATGACAGACAGTCAAAAGGTTTTCTTTCCTGAGTCGTTGACAATTGATGATATTGAATTGGCTTGGGAGCACGTAAGACGCTCCAAGAGATGGGAAGTCAAAGACTGGTTGGCCCTAAGAATTTACGGTTATCCGCCCCACAAGTCCAAATACTTGTCATTTCTTCTACAAAAGCTGAGGCAAGAAGAATATTCTCCAGGTCAAGCTTATTGCTTTTATCATCCCAAGACCGACCGGTCTCTGCGACGTTTCGCTTTCTTGGACATGGATGATCGCCTTGTTTATCAGTTGCTTTGCAACATTCTCATTGCGAATTCATTTGATGATTTACGCAAGTTGAATCGAGAAAACCGCGTTTTCGGAAATATGCCAATAGATCCTGTAAAGAAATCATTTTATGTACTCGAACCTCCGTTCAATATCAGGTTGCCTAACGGCGGGATGCATAACGGTCAATATGAACTCTTCAGATACAGAGTGCTAAATTCATATAAAGAGTTTGTAAATGAGGAAGAACGGCCATGGCTTGTACGAGCCGACATTCGTTCATACTTTCCCTCAATTGATCACAGCTTGCTTGCAGATTTGATCGAAAAGCGAAATTGGATGCAAGACACTAGTGCGAGCAATTTGCTCTTCAAGTGTTTAGCAAAGTGGACACCGGACCAAGCGAAGGGTATTCCAGTTGGCTATGAATGTTCGGACTACATGGGCAATCTTTACCTTTATGACTTAGACATGAAGATGGAACACTGCCGGATTCATCGCTATGTAGACGACATTTATATCTTCGTTAAGAGTTTTGAGGACGCAAAGGAAGTTATACACAGGATTGATCTTTCGCTTGACTCGTTACGCTTACAGCGAAATACGTCAAAAACTGAAATCTTCTGTTTGCGGGATTTACCCTTTCAAAAGCTCAAGAAACTACTAAGCGAGAACTTGTCAATGCTTGCACGTAAGCGACTAGACAGGGCTGCTGAGGAACGGAGACAAGATGATCTCATAAGGATATGGAGGAATGCTTACAATGCGGAATCGGAATCCAACTGTTTTGACGGAACGATTAATGATATTCGGCAGGTAGCGTTCGTTCTAAATCGACTTTGTCGAAAAAGGACAGACGTACAAGAAATCGCGTACCATATCTTGGATCATGATCTTCAGTACGTTTATCAGGCTCTCAAGTATCTGTATCGTAACTACGGGGATGAACGGTTTACAGACAAGGTAAAGTCAATTCTTAAAGCAGATTATGAGCCTCGCAGGCTAAAGGGTCTGAGTCTGGAGTTTCTTCAAAAGCTGAGTGATCCGTATGTGATGCATTTCATATCTGACCTAATTGCACAGTCCTGTAAGGATGACTGGCATCTCATTCGGGAAGTATTACAAAATGTCTTCAAACCAGAGCCTGGGTTGGTTTCGACCGAGCTACTGAGATTGCTCATTGCAAGCCCAAATCCCCATGTCGAAGCCTACGCGCGCTGGTTGCTTTTTGAAATAACCGAAAATGCGGACGAGCGGCGTAAGCAGATACACGAAATGTTCACGAGTGAAATTCAAATGGTGAATGTGCTGGGCATTCAACTTACAGATCTTTCAGGATTACATGATCAGTTAAAGAAAACATTGATCACATCCGACTTACGAAATCTGTTTCCGGACCGCATACAAGACGAAATTGAGGAGTTTCACCGACTTTTCACTGATTTGTTCAAGATTGAGTTGGACAGGCGATTTCGCGTCGACGATTACATTGGGAATCTGTCAGCGTCGCTCCTAATCTTAAGATCTCTTTCGGCCAATCGGCTTACGAGTGGAACGACCTTTATCAAAAGCCTATACTCGCTTGTGGAATCGTTAGTCATTTCATCTGTCAACACAGAAAATGGTATGAAATCTGTGGACGATATCGACGCGGCGTTGCGGCGACTAAGAAACGAAGAATTGGGTCTATTTGTCAGTACATTGAAAGGTGAACTTACCAAAGAATATTTAGAAGTCAGAACTCAGTTAGAATTGCTAGATAGATTCAAAGGAGTCTTTGGCTCACTATTCAGCCATTGGCACATTCAGGAGGGATTACTTGTGCGGGATGAAGTCTTTATCTGCTATGCGCACGACGATAATGAATGGATGCACCGATTCATGCGACAATTAAAGCCCTACATCAGAAATAAGACAGTCAAGGCATGGAGCGATAAGGAGATAGACGGAGGCGATCGATGGAAGGACGAAATCATGATGGCACTCAATCGCGCTCGGGTGGCCGTATTGCTCGTAACGCCTTCGTTTATGGCTTCCGACTTCATACAGGATACAGAGCTACACAATATCTTGAAAGCGTCCAGAAAAGACGGGTTAGTGATTCGTTGGATTCATGTCATCCCGAGTGCATATCACACTACGGAACTGGCGGAAATCCAGGCTGCACATTGCAACATAGAACGGACTTTGGAGCAGATGGATAATGAGGGCCAGAGAGCAGAATACGAACAGGTTCTGGTTGAGATTTGGAAAAAGATTTCACAACTGATGCAATCACCGGCATGATTCTACACACGCTATTGACCTTAAGTTCTTTGGAGTAGACCATGAAAATCGACCGCGTTCGCGCCCTCCACGTCAGCGCCGAATGGGATTATCACGAACCCTTGGGCGAGGCGGGCTTGGCTCGCCCAAGCTTCATCTATCCCGAATTGGAAGCGCCGCGCTGGCCCATCGAGGATATGCGCGGCGGTCCGCCCTACCCGGTGGATGCCCATTTCTTGCTCATTGACACTGACGATGGGGCGACCGGCCTCTGCGGTCCCGTCGGGGATGAAGACATCGCCATCATCAAGCGCTATTTCGCCGAGATCTTAATCGGCGAAAATCCGCACGCGGTCGAGCGCATCTGGGACAAGATGTACCGCCTCGCTATTCACGGGCGCAAAGGCAGTCCGATGCTGGCGCTCAGCAAGGTCGATCTAGCGCTCTGGGACCTCAAAGGCAAGCTGCTGGGCGCGCCGGTTTATGTGCTGCTGGGCGGTCCCTCGCGCCAGAAGATCCGCGCCTACGCCTCCATGCTCGGCTATTCGGTGGAGCCGATGAAAGTCATCGAGCGCACGCGGCATTTCCTGGCGCAGGGTTTCACCGCCTTCAAGTGGTTCCTGCCTGGCATGCCCAAAGACGGCGAAGCGGGCATCCGCAGAAACCTCGCCATCATCCGCGCCGCGCGGGAAGCGGCTGGTCCCGATGTGGATCTGATGTTTGATGCTTGGAGCAGTTGGGATGTGCCTTATACCCTGCGCATGGCGGATTTGGCCGCGGAATACCGTCCATACTGGTTTGAAGAGCCGGTCCTGGCGGATAAGATCGCGCAGTACGCCGAATTGCGCCGCTCGGTACGCGGCGTCTTCATCTCCGGCGGCGAACACGAATACACCCGCTGGGGCATCAAAGCCTTGCTCGACGCGGGGGCTGTGCATGTGCTGCAGCCGGATGTGACCTGGGCCGGCGGCTTGACCGAGCTGACAAAGATTTGCGCCTTGGCTTCGGCCAGCGATATTCCCGTTATACCGCATCACGGCGGCTGGTCCTCGACCCATCTCATCGCTTCGCAGACGCTCACAACCTGCCCGCTGCAAGAATGGCTGTTCCAGGCTGGCCGGCATAGCAATGTCTTCTACCAGCACAAATTGACGCCGGTCGACGGCCATATCGAATTGCCCAGCGCGCCGGGCTTGAACATGGACCTGGCCGAAGAGGGCCTGACCCTTGTTGAGGAGCGGGTACTGGCTGATTGATTGCAATATGTATCCTTTTCTCAGTAAAACCAAGTAAGTAATGAGAATATGAGCATGTTCCTCTCTAACCCCATTCCCAGCCCTTCCCCAAAGCATTGGAGAAGGGAGCCAGCCGCAAAGTAATCGGTCTCATTAGAATGCAAAACTTCCCCCCATTGCAATCTGAGGAGCGGACACGTATGAATTGAGTTGCGGCATATAGATTCATCAGTACCCTTTCTATGGGAAGAATCAGCCGAAAGGGCATCTGATGAATCTAAAAGTACTTTATCAGTGGTTTGAGCAATTGGCGAGGCATCTGCCTAGTATGAATTATTGGCAACTGTGTAATTTGACGTTGTTTTGCGTTGGGGTGTTGTTGTCAGAAAGCAGTCAACAGATGTCGATAGCGCGGAAAGTGGTTGATAAGCAGCGGGTGTCGAGCATGGAAAGGCGTTTGCGGCGATTTCTGTCCAATCAGAAATGGGATATGAATCGATTCATGGTGGAATGGACACGCTGGATACTGAGTTGTCTTGAGGATGAGTATATCCATTTGTTTGTGGATGAGAGCAAGCTAGGCAATCGTATCGGGATCATGATGGTCGGTGTGGGCTTTGAAAATCGCTGTATTCCTCTGGCTTGGCGCTGTTACAAGGGCAATAGCGCCAAGGATTATCCGCCCGAAGGTCAAGTTGAGGTCATCACTGGCTTGCTGGAGTTGGTTCGAGCTGGTCTGCCAGACAAGCGGAAAGTCGTGCTGTCGGCGGATCGGGGCATCGGCACATCGCCAAGGCTATGTCTCAAGGTTGACGGGCTGGAATTCAAATACTTGTTTCGGATTACCAAGCAAAGCAAGATACTGACCGAGGATGGCGAGTTAACGATCTATGAGCGAGTTAAACCGGGCACGATTTGGCAAGCGCAGGGCAAGGTCTTTAAGCAACGGGGACGGCTGCCGGCTTTCGTTCGGGCGATATGGGACAAGGATTGTGATGAACCTTGGCTGCTGATTACGAATGACCCCGAATTAACGGGGCGGGAATATGCACGACGCAATTGGCAAGAACAGAGTTTCCGAGATCTAAAAAGTGGTGGCTGGAACTGGTCTAAGAGCTATGTGCGTTGTCCACAGCGCATGACCCGTCTAATCGCCATTCTCACGGTAGCATATGCTTGGACTCTCAGTATGGGCTGTCATGCTGTTGAACAAGGCTTGGCGCGACCATTAACGCGTGGCGCCAAGTCGAAGCCGAGACGCCAATGGAGCCTTTTCAAAGAGGGTCTGATGTACTTTGTTGAAAGAGTAACTCCCAACTACTTCTGTCCAACGTTACGATTTATACTCGATAAACGGCTGTGTTGAAACATGTCCGCTCCTCAGCCCATTGCAATGGGGGGACTGAGGGGGGTTAAAAAGATTTCATGAATTTTTGCATGACTAACTTGGATCTACTTCTCTGCCTCTGTGGTTAATTTTCGCTTAGATGCGCGTCGTTCTAAACGGCGCCATTTTGAAACGATTGCCCGGATGATAAGAACTACCGTTATAGATCTTGAAAAACCATGACAAACGCTCAGACGCCGCAATCTCAAAACCGAGCCAGTAAGCGCCAATGGCAGGAACCGCAAGTGGTGGACGCGCCAGCAGACCTGCGCGCCGTTGTCGGCGGGCATCCAGTGATCGCCGAGCATCTGACGCGCAAGGGCATCGCCAGTCCTGCCGCGGCGCGGACCTTCATGTCGCCCGACCATTATGAACCGGCCTCGCCGGGCGAACTGCCCGATATTGACCGGGCGGTTGAGCGTCTGAAGCGCGCCATTCGCGCCCGTGAAGGCATCCTGATTTGGGGCGACTTTGACGTCGACGGCCAGACATCGACCGCGCTGCTGTACTCCGCTTTGAAAAAGAAGGGCGCGCGGGTTCGCTATCATGTGCCGAATCGCTTTAGCGAGGGCCACGGCATCCACCTGCCGACGCTGGCAAAAAAACTGGACGGCGGCGTCAATCTCGTTCTGACCTGCGATACTGGCGTGGCAGCCCATGAAGCGGTGGCTTACGCGCGGGAACGCGGGGTGGATACGGTCATCACCGATCATCACGCGCTGCCGGCGCGCCTGCCCGCAGCCTGGGCGGTGCTCAACCCGCGCCGCTTGCGGACCGGGCATCCGCTGAGCGAATTGCCCGGGGTCGGCGTCGCCTACAAATTGATCGAGGCGCTTTATCAAGGTGAAGATACGGATTTCTTGCTGGACCTGGTGGCTTTAGGCATCGTCGCCGATGTGATGGTGCAAGTGGATGATACGCGTTATCTCTTGCAGCGGGGCCTCGATGTCTTGCGGCGGAATCAGCGGCTGGGCGTCCGCGCGCTGCTGGAACGCGCCCAAATCGCCCCGGCCGATCTCAACGAGGGGCATATCGGCTTCGAGTTGGCGCCGCGCTTGAATGCCTTGGGGCGGCTGGCTGACGCCAATCCGGCTGTCGAATTGCTCATCACCAGCGACTGGCAGCGCGCGCGTCAACTGGCGAATAACCTGGAAGGTCTGAACGCCAAGCGCAAATTCTTATCGAACCAGGTCTATCAATCGGCGCGCGCTCAAATCGACGGCGAGCCCGCGCTGCTCGACTATGCGGCGCTGGTGCTAGACCACAGCGATTGGCACAGCGGCGTGATCGGCATCGTCGCCAGCAGACTGGTTGAAGAATTCGCGCGCCCGGTGGTTCTGCTCGCCAGTCCCGACGAGACCGCCCGCGGCTCCGCGCGCTCACTTGCCGGCGTCGATATCACAGCGGCTTTTGGAGAGCTGGCGCCGCTCTTGTCCCGCTACGGCGGGCACAGCATGGCAGCCGGCTGCAGCCTGCCAGCGGACAAAGTTTTCGAGTTTCGCCGCGCCCTTTCGGCCGTGGTGCGCGCCATGACCGGCGCGCGACCGCCGCAGCCGAGCTTGAACATAGACGGTTATCTCGAGCTGGACGAGATCTCGCTGGAATTGACGCGGGATATTGAGCGACTGGCGCCCTTCGGCAATGGCAATCCGCCGCTGACCCTGGCCACGCGCGACCTGAACGTGGTGAAACAGTCCGGTTTGGGGCGGCGCGGCGAACATCTGGAGCTGCAAGTCGCGGACAGCAAGGGAGCGCAACAGCGGGTTATCTGGTGGCGCGGCGCCGGTCAAGCGATACCGGCCGGGCGCTTTGACCTGGCATATACGCTGCGCGCCAACAACTACAAGGGGCAGCGCGAAGCGCTGGTCGAATGGGCTGATTACCGGCTGACCGCGACCCCCGCGCCAGAGCTGGGTGAAACGGCCGTCGCGCTCGAGCTAATTGATCATCGCCGCTCGGCCGCTCCCGCCGAGCAGCTCCAATTCGAGTTAGCGCGTTATCCCGCTGCGCTGATCTGGGCGGAAGTCGACGAGATCGCCGGCGCGGTCGATCGCCTGGGCTTGCGCCCGCGGGAAACCTTGATTGTCTGGACAGCGCCCCCGTCTGCGGAAATATGGTCGGCCGCGCTCGCGACAGTGAACCCGGCGCGCGTGATCCTTTTTGCCAACCGTCCCGATGGCGATAGCAGGGCGAGATTCCTGGGGCGTTTGGCTGCCTTGGTTAAGTACGCCTTGAATCATAAAAATGGCTTGGCGCGGATTGAGGCGCTGGCGGCAGCCATGGGCCAGCGCGAAGCCAGCGTGCAAGTTGGCTTGCAAGCGCTGCGCGCGCTCGGTAAACTCGCCTATCATGTAGGACGGACGGGCGAATATCACCTGGCGCAGCGCGACGGTCGCCCAAGCGACGACCTGAAAACGCTGAATAAACGCTTGCACATGCTCCTGCGCGAAACCCGCGCCTACCGCGATTATTGGCAGAAGATGCGAGTTAAGGGATGACAGATGGCGATTCCGCAGTCGGTTTCTTGGTGGTGCTTCGAACGCGACGATATCGACCCGCTCGATCTGATCAATACGATCAAAGCGATAGGCTACCGCGCTGTCGAGCTGGTCCCCGAAGACAAGTTTCAATTGGTGACGGATCATGGCTTGGAAATCGCGGCGCATAGCTTGCACCGTCCGCTGACCCAGGGCATCAGTCATCCAAAATACTGGCACGATATCCAAGAGCAGGCGGAGGCGAACTTCAAGCTCGCCCAGCGCTGGCATATCCCTAATTTGATCGTCTTCAGCGGGGATCGAGAGGGCTTGCCGGACCAGGAAGGCGCCGAAAACGCGATTCAACATCTGGAGGTTCTGGCTCGTGATGCCGAATCAGCCGGGGTGACGCTCATCCTGGAGCTGCTCAACAGCAAGCTCGACCATCCCGACTATCAATGCGACCGCAGCGACTGGGCGCTTCAGGTTGTCTCCGCCGTGAATTCGCCGCGGGCGCGCATTCTCTACGATATTTATCACATGCAAGTCATGGAAGGCGATGTCATACAGACGATCCGCGACAATCATCAATGGTTCGGCCATTATCACACGGCGGGCGTACCGGGCCGCAAGGAACTGGACGATTCGCAGGAATTGAATTACCGCGCTATATGCCGGGCGATCGCCGCGACAGGCTACAGCGGTTATATCGGCCAGGAATTCCTGCCGACCGGCGATTGGAAAGCCTCCCTGCGGCAGGCTTTTGATGTTTGCAATGTCAGTGCCTAGTAGGAGCCCCGATGCGGGTAACGCCGCAGCCAGGCGGCCGGGCTGTTGTATTCCTGCAGCAAGGCAATGCCGCCAACGATTATCCCCATGCCAACCAGCATCGTCAGCGTGATTTCTTCATCCAGCACCAGCACGCCGCCAATCCCGGCGACAATCGGAATGATATAGGTGGTCATCACGGCCGGCGTCGCGCCGAAACGCTTGATGTTGTAAAAGGACAGCAGCAAGCCCAGGAAGGTTCCCACAATCGCGGAATAGACCAGGCTCAGGTAGCCGGCTCCGGTCACCGCGCTTAGATCGAAGCCGACCGCGAGCAGTGATAGCGGCATCATGACCAGCGCGGTGGTGAAGATGCGTATGCTGCCTACCTCGTAGGCGTCATAACCGGTCAGGCGCTTGCGCGCATAGACCACCATCACCGAACTGAATACCATGGCGATCAAAACCAGGATGTAGCCGGTCGACGCGGCCGCGCCCGCATCGGGCAAGCCATCCTCTCCGCTGAGCGCCAGCAGCAGCGCGCCGCCCAGCGCCAGACCCACGCCGTAGACCTTGCGCCGGCTCAAAAGCTCGTCGGGCAAGAGAAAATGCGCCAGAATGATGGTGATGGCTGGTCCCACGCTCAACATCAACGAAGACAGGCCGCTGGAAAGATACTGCAGAGAAACGATGACGCAGGTCATCGGCACGGCTGTGCCAAAAAGCCCCAGCAGCCCGGCGCGCTTCCATAGCTCCCGGTCGCGCGGCAAGCGCCGTCCCGTGGAAAGCCGGTATACAGCCAGCGCCATCAGGCTGGAGATGATCATGCGTATGCCGATGTAGGTGGTCGGCTCGAACTGGCCCACGCCGAAGCGCGAAACAACCATCGAGGAGCCAAACATGAAGCCGAGCAGGGTCACATAGGGAAGCGCTTTGATATTCAAAAAATCGTTCCTGGCGCGGATGGACAAATGCGAGGGAGTATACAACAGACGCGGAACAAAGGGCTATGCTGATGTTGCTCTGATGATGCGAATTACATATAGTCGCACTGACAAATTTGTCAGCGCCGCAGTAAACTCAACAAAGTAATGCAAATCCAATATATGTATGGATTTGTAGGGGCGAGCCTTGGCTCGCCCAACGTGAATTGAATCCTACAGATTGTGCGACTCAGCGAGTCGTCCTTACACTTACATTATTTTGTTGGAATTGCTTCTGTGGCGAATCTTCTTTATTCTCAAACATAGTAACTGCGGTCAGATGGCGGCGTTCTTAAACCCGGATGTTTTGACAGAATCGCTTCATCAATGTCAAAGCCCAAACCGGGTCCGTCAGGCAGAACAAAAAAACCTTGCTCAATCGGCAAAGCGCGCGACAAGCAGGCATCGCGCCAGGCGACATCCTTGAACATGAACTCTTGTCGATAGAAGTTGGGTATGGTGGCCATGGTATGCGCCGAAGCGATGGTCGAAATGGGACCGTTGGGATTGTGCGGCGCAATCGGCACATTGTAGGCTTCGGCCAGTGTGGCGATTTTGCGCATTTCGCTGATGCCGCCGCAGCGCGTGATGTCCGGCATGAGTATGTCCGCGGCCCGCGCGTCGAGCGCGCGCTTCGCCATCGTCCGCGAATGCAGGCGTTCGCCCACACATACCGGCAGGGATATCTGACGGCGAATATCGGCGATGGCCTCCGGGTATTCCGGCAAAGCCGGTTCTTCGTACCACATGCAGTTGAAATCAAGCTCGGACAGGCGGCGCGCCATTTCCACGGCGGTTGGTCCATTGAGGAAGGCATGGGTTTCGATGGCGATTGGCAGGTCCGGTCCCACAGCTTCCGCCACCGCCGCCACCAATTCCAGCGCGAGCCGCTTCTGCCCGGCGCTCAGCGCATTGCTGTCGGATAGATCATCGCCATAGCCGTAATGCACATGGGCGAAGGGGTCGAATTTGAGCGCCGTGAAGCCAGCGGCGACGGCTTCTTTCGCTTGTCTGGCATAGCTGCCGGGGGAGTGATCGCCGTCGATGAACCAGTAATTGGCGTAGAGCTGAATGCGCTCGCGGTACATGCCGCCCAGCAAGTCATAAATCGGCGCCTGGAGCGCCTTGCCCTTGATATCCCACAGGGCGATATCGATGGCGCTGATGGCGGAAAGCAGCGGACCAGCCTGCCCCAGCCAGTGCATGTCGCGGTAGATTTTCGTCCAGATATAATCAATGCGGCGCGCGTCCATGCCGGTGACAAACTGCCCGACATGCTGGCAGGCGGCTTCGATCAAGGGCGAGCCGGGCCAGTTGGTCGCCTCTCCCCAGCCGTGAATGCCGGCCTCGGTCTCGACCTTGACCAGCGTCCAGTTGTATTTGATGCCTTCAACAAGATAGGTTCTTACAGTGTTGATTTTCATCATGCAGGCTCAAATTCGATAGGCAGGGATTTTAATCCGCGGAACAAGGCGCTATTCCACTCCAGGTTGTCATGCGCCAAGCGCATGTTCTTCAGCCGACTTAAAAGCCCGCGGAAGGCGACCGGCGCTTCCAACCGACCCAACGGCGCCCCCAGGCAGAAATGCGGACCATAACCAAAGGCGAGGTGCTTGTTCGGCGAACGCGAAATATCAAGCGCGTCCGGAGCGGGAAACTGGGCGGGGTCGCGGTTGGCGGCGCCCAGGAACTGTAGAACGAGCTGACCTTTTTTGATGGTTGCGCCGTCGATGCGCACTTGACGCGTGGCGATACGGCGATTGCGCTGGAAGGGACCTTCATAGCGCAGGAATTCCTCTGTCGCCGATTCCGCCAGGTCAAGATTGTCGCGCAGGCGCTTGAACTCTGCGGGGTGTTGCAGCAAGGCGTACAAGCCGTTTGCGATGAGATAGGTGGTTGTCTCGTGCCCGCCGATCAAAATCGTCACACAGCTCGATACCATCTCCTCTTCGCTGAGCTTGTCCCCTTCCAGTTCCGCTTGAACCAGCGCGCTGATCAGGTCATCTTCGGGCTGCTGCCGCCGTTTGGCATAGATGTCGCGGAAGTACTGCTGCATGGCCAGCAAAGCCTCCTGCGATTTGAGCAAGATCTCTGGGCTGGGTTTTGGCGTCGCCATGAAGCCGACGATTTCCCCGGACCAGGCTTTGAACTTGGCGTGATCCGCCAGCGGTATGCCCATCATCGTCGCGATCACGGTGACTGGCAGCGGATAAGAAAAATCCCAAATGACATCCATTTCACCGCGCTCGATCTGATCGTCAAGCAACTGATTGACGATGTCCTGGACATAGCTTTCCATTTTGCGGATCGCACGCGGCGTGAAGGCCATGTGCACCAGCTTGCGCATACGGGTATGGTCGGGCGGGTCAACATTGATAAGCCCTTGCGAATAATGGCGCACCAAAGGCGCCACCTTCTCCCAGAGCGGTTCCGGCAGGTCCATCGTAGCGGTCAACCGCCCTAGGCTGGTAAAAGTCCGATAGTCCTGCAGGGTCCAGGTGATATCCTGATAACGCGTGAGCATCCAGCAGCCCCAGGCGTCGCTCCAGTAAACGGGGACTGCCGCGCGCATTTCATGATAAACCGGATAGGGATTCTCATTAAACGCTTCCGACGCGAGGGCGCTATCGAATTGACCCATGCGTCTATCTCCTGGCTTAGGATTGCCCCGAGCGATAATTGCCAATCACCTCGGATGTGCGCAGATAACGATTATAGATGCGCAGAGTCTGGATGGCGGAGCCAATTTCGACGCGCTCTGTGTCGGCTTCGTCGGAAGCGCCGTCCTGTACGCTGGCGCTGCCCGGCGCGATGATCGGGTTCTTGGAGGCGCTGTTGACATGGCGCAATTCCGGACTGAAACGGCCCCAGCCGAATTGCCGAAAAGCGCCGCCATCGCACAAGACGCCGTCGACGATGAAGGAGATGATCTTGGGTCCGCCGTCAACCACAACCGCGAGGTGCTGCAATTTACCCGCTTCCAGCATGTCCGGGTCGCAATCCCAACGGGCTTCGCCGCGCCCGTCATTCAGGATGATTTCGACCGTGCCGCGCGCGGTAGTCAGCAATGCCCAGCCTTGTCCGTTCGCGGCGCGCGCGTCCAGAAGCCGCTGCCCGCCATCCAGCCGCTGCAGCCGCAGCCATACTTCTATCGTGAAGCCGCTGCGCAGGTCTTTCGCGCCGTAATCGTGGCGCTGATGGTCGCGGATATTAAAAGCGGGCAGGGGTGGCATGACAACATGCCGGTCTTCGTTCCGGTCTTCAGCGGCTTCGGCTTTCCACTCGATAGCGCAGCCGGACCTGGTCAGGGCGCCACCCGCTTCAAACTGCCCCCAGAGCCCATCCAGCAGCGCCTGATCCAGCAGATGGACCCGCGCCTTGTCCTTTTGCGTTTCCAGCAGATAGGTCTTGCCCGCCTCTTCAATTAGATCGGGATAGCTCATGCGGATATAGCTGTCGTCGTCGTATAGAACGATCTCCGGCTGCGACCATTGGATGACGCGCCCGTCCGCCGTATCAACCTCGACGCCGCCGCAAAGCCAGACTGGGTTGCGATCTTCGTACCAGTTGCCGCCATGATTGTGAAACCAGTAAAGATACTTCCCGTTTTGGCACTTCCAGGCGAAATTGGCGGCGCGCGGGTGCTTCATCAAGCGACCGTTGGCATAACGCTTGTAGGCCGGCTGCGTCCAGGTATAGCCGCCGTCGCGGCTGTAAGCAAAGGCTGGATGGCTGTCGATGGTGCGGTAGACGCTGTAGATCGCGCCGTCGCCGAGCACGCAGTAGCTTTGTTCTTCGGCGATGGGACCGCCGCCGGGGGGCGCTCTCAAGCCGGCGTCGCCATCGGGCAATGTTTCCCAGACGATCTTCTCCGGGTCGGTTTCCGTCATGATGTTTTCGCTGCGCAGCAAGACCCCCTCCGAGCGGGTGAAAAAGCCAAGACCCAAGCCGCCAACTTTGTGCAGGGAAACATAAGCCGCGCCCGCATGGATAAAGGCTTTGCCCACATTCCAGAAGTAGCGGACCGCGCCGCCGTAGGGATTCTCTCGGTCAATCGCCATCTCGCGCACGGGCAGGTTGTATCGTTTCGACGACCAGCTCCGCCCATGATCGTCGCTGGTTTTGAAGACAAAATAGCCTTGAGAATCCACGCGATAGCATTTGCCTTCTTTATAGGGCGGGTCGTCGGCTTTGACATAGCGGCGGTCATCGCTGTTGTGATTGTAAAACAGGTATATGCGCCCGCTCGGCGCCTTCAAGGGCACGGCATAGGAGGCTTCCGGTCCATCCTCGCGTTCGACAGCGACCGGGGCCGACCAAGACCGCCCTTGATCCGCGCTGCGCGTCGCGATGATATGCTGCCCCGAAGCGCCCTCGATGCCGGCGCCGGTTGTGATAGTACAGAGCCAGGCGCCATCGTCTGTCTTGATGACATAGGGTTGATCGCTATAGCGCTCAGTAGGGATTTCCCGCCCGGCGGCGATATGTCGATTGTCGCTCATGGTTCCTCCTCAATTCTCAAGTCCTTGCAGCGTCAAGTCATCGGCAAAGTGACAGGCTGCGCTATGATTGGGCGCGACTTCCACCAGCGGCGGCGCCTGTTCGCGGCAAATCCGCTCCGCATAAGGACAGCGCGGATGAAAATAACAGCCGCTGGGCGGATTTGCCGGGTCGGGCAATTCGCCTTCTACCCCGCCCGTCTCCGGCAGCGGTTGATCGGGATCGGGCCGCGGAATGGCGGAAAGCAGCGCCTCGGTATAGGGGTGCCTCGGTCGGGCGAAAAGCTGTTGGGTTGGCGCTTGTTCAACCAGTTTGCCCACGTACATGACAGCCACGTCATCCGAGACATGCTCCACCACGCTCAGATCGTGGGCGATAAACAAATAAGTCAGGCTAAGTTCTTCCTGCAGATCCTTGAGCAGATTCAGTATTTGCGCCTGCACCGAGACATCCAGCGCCGAGACCGCCTCATCGCAGACGATCAGTTGCGGATTGATGCTCAAGGCGCGGGCAATGCCAATCCGCTGACGCTGCCCGCCGCTGAAGGCATGGGGATAGCGTTTCATATAACGCAGATCCAGACCTACCAGTTCCAACGCGGCGCGTACCCGGTTTTCCAATGCTTTGCCGGCCGCGATTCTGTTAATGCGCAGCGGCTCGCTGACGATGTCGAAGACGGTTTTGCGCGGGTCCAGGCTGGAATAGGGGTCTTGAAATATCATCTGCATGTGTTTGCGGAACTCGCGCAGGTCCCGCCGCTTGAGCTGCGCGAGATCGGTTGTCACCCCCTCGTGATGAAACAGGATTTCGCCGGCGGTGAGATCAATGGCGCGCAAGACACAGCGCCCCAAGGTGGTTTTGCCCGAGCCCGATTCGCCGACCAAGCCCAGCGTCCGACCTTTGTCGATGCTCAAGCTGACATGATCGACCGCCCGCACCTGCCCGACAACGCGGCGCAAGAAACCCTCTTCGATTGGGAAATACTTCTTCAGGCCGCGTACTTCCAGCAGGCTTGGCTCGCGCATTTGGGTTTATCCCCTGATGGCGTCGACGGTGATGGGGGGGCGCAGGCGCGTTGAATTATAGGCTGGGTCGCAATCGCGCAGCCATTCATCCCTGATGTATTTCCCCAGCAGGTAATGTTTGCGGTCGGGATAAAACAGGATGCGCTCTGCGCCGTCATCCACGAGGCTGGGGTACACCGCGACCTGCGTGCCGCCGGTATTGGGCAGCAGCACGCCATTTGACGTGGCGAAGATATTGGGCGGTCCAAAGCGCAGCGGGTGCTCTTTTTCTCCCGCGATTTCCCGCCCGACAGTCAGCCAGACCGGATAGCGGTTATGCTTGGAATCAATCGGCGATTTACCGCCGTTGGCGCTGCCGTCGTTATTGTAAAAGAGCAGCAGGTAGCGCCCGTCATGGCAGCGATAAAGCGGGCTGGGCGACATCGGATTCAAGATGGGATTGCCGCCGGGTTCATAACGCAAGACGCGTGGCTTGTCCCAGGTGCGCCCGTCATCAGCCGAAAGCGCATAATAATTGGCGCCATGCAAGGTGCGAAAGACGCATATAAGCCGCCCGTCGGACAGCGCTTGCACCGTCGGTTCCTGGGCGACGCTGACGCCGGGCCGGTAGGGATTTTCGACCTGCAAGCCATGCGGCGCTTGGGGCCAGGTTGTCACGATCAGCTTCTTCGGGTCGCGCTGGCTGAGGATATTCTCAAAGCGCAAGAAAAATATTTCTGACCAGTGTTCCAGCAGATTCAAGCTGAGCTTGACCGCGGGATCCCAGGTATTGCTCGCCCAGCGCGTGAAGGGCGCCAGCACCTGCTTTTCCGGCGTGACGAAGATGTTTTGATAGACGATCCAGTTCGGCGGCACGGCCGGGTCGGGGTGGCTGATGGCGCTGGGCGCAATCGGGAAATCAAAAGTGGCGGCGCTCCAGCTAGCCCCGTCGTCATCGGAAAAGCGGCAGCGCACCAGCCCGGTCGTGTCCTCGCGGGCATCGTCAATCCCCACATTTTTGTTGTAGAGGTAATAGACGCGGTGCCCGCCATTTTCCAGTAAATCGGGCGCGACAATGGGGAAACCCCAGCTCGCCAGCCCTGTCCCGTCCGCGTCATCGGCTTGGGGACCGTCGATGGTCCGCGGCTCGGACCAGGTCACGCCGCGATCGTGGGAACGGCTGCACACCACCCGTTGATCGCCGGCGTTTTCAAATGTGGACTGTGTCCAGAAACCCAAGAATGTGCCCGGCGGCGTCTTGACAACCAGAAAGTGCTGATTGCAAGCGCCCGGACCAGCGAAATCTTGGGGAATATAAGCCAGCAAATCCGGCTCGGTGCGTTCCCATTCGTTTTCCAGATAAAGATCCTTCACTTTTTGTCATCCTGTCCTAATTTTGTCAGTTTGATCTTGACCCGTTTTAGTGGAGCGTGCCGCGCCCGCCTGTCGGGCTATTCGTAAAGCACGCAATTCACGCTGTGGCCCCGCGCCACGCTGACGGCGGCCGGCATCCGAACATCGCATTCGCCGGCGATGAACTCGTCACAGCGGTTGGCAAAGGGACAAGCCTCCGGCGGATCCAGGGGCACCGGCACCGTGCCTTTGATGGTCGCCAAATGCTTGCCTACGGTCGTGCCAAATTTTGGAATCGAGCGCATCAAGCCTTTGGTGTAGGGATGCTTGGGATCATTGAATATCTGCCGCGACGCGCCATATTCGACAATCTTGCCCAGGTACATAACGGCGACATCGTCGGCCATGTTGGCGATGACGCCCAAATCGTGCGTGATGAACATGATTGCCATGCCATTGTCGCGCTGCAAACGTTTCATCAGGCGCAGTATCTGGGCTTGAATGGTGACATCCAAAGCGGTTGTCGGTTCGTCAGCGATCAGCAAGCGCGGGTTCAAGATGATGGCCATGGCGATCATGCTGCGTTGCCGCATCCCGCCCGAAAGTTGAAAAGGATATTCGTCAATGCGCCGCTCGGGCGCTGGAATCCCGACCTCGTCCAGCAAGGCGATCACCCGCTTGCGCGCCGCGCTTTTGTCCCTTTCGCCATGCACCATCAGCGCTTCCATGATTTGATTGCCGACGGTGTGCACCGGCGAGAAAGCGGTCATCGGCTCTTGGAATATCATGGCGATTTCTCGTCCGCGCAGGTCGCGCATCACATCGCCGTCTTCATCCAATTGGGCGAGGTCAACCGCGCCCGACTCCTGATGCAGCACAATTTCTCCGCTCATGGCGCTATTCTTCTTTGGCGTGATGCGCATAATCGATTGCGCTGTCACGCTCTTGCCGCAGCCGGATTCGCCGACGATGCCCAATGTGCGGTTCTTCCTGATGGTGAACGACACCCCATTGACCGCCTTGAGCGTGCCCTCTTCAAGCTCAAAATAGGTATGCAGGTCTTTCACTTCGAGCAAGGCATCCGGCGGCATCACAGTTCCTTGAAGGGATCGGCGGCGTCGCGCAAGCCATCACCGACAAAATTGAAGAGCAAAACAGTGGCGATGACAAAGAGAGCGGGCGTCAGCAGCCAGGGATACAAAGCGATATTGGAGATATTTTGCGCGCCTTCCAGCAAGGTGCCCCAACTGACCGCCGGCGGTCGTATGCCCAACCCGAGGAAGCTGAGCGCCGTTTCTCCCAGGATCATAGCCGGAATGGCGATGGTGATATTGACGATTAGAAAGCTGATGTAGCCGGGCAAGAGATGGTCATAGATGATGCGTAGATCGCTGGCGCCGGCGATCTTGGCTGCCATGATGTAATCGTGTTCGCGCATCTCTAGCAGCTTTGCGCGCACAGCCCGCGCCAGACCCGTCCAGGTCATGGTCGACAATATAATTGTGATGGCGAAATAGGTCCGCGTGACGGGCCAATCGATTGGCACAATCGCCGCCAGGGCGATCCAAAGCGGAATCTGTGGGATGGCGCTCAGAATCTCGGTGACGCGCATGATGATGATGTCAACCACGCCGCCATAAAAGCCGGAAATGCCGCCGAGCGTCGCGCCCAGAAAAAAACTCAGAAATACGCCGACCAAGCCAATGGTCAAGCTGATGCGGCTGGCCGCGAAAATGCGCGAAAAGACATCGCGCCCCAATTGATCCGAGCCAAGCAGGAAGACCTTGCCCTCGCCGGCGTCGAAGAAGTGCCAATCAAGCTCGATCCTTCCCCAAAAGCGATAGGCCTCGCCCCGCGTGAAGAAATTGATGCGATGAATCGTTTCGGTATCTTCGGTGTAAATGCGCTCAAAGGTATCGAGGTTGAGCTCATATTTCAGTCCATATACAAAGGGTCCCACAAAATTGCCGGCGGCGTCAAAAAAATGTATGGGCGTCGGCGGCGTATTCACAAAACCTTGATGTTGGGTCACCGCGCGATAGGGCGTCCAGAGTTCATAGCTGAAAGCCAGGAAATACATCATAATCAGGATCACGACGGAAATCAGCGCCAGCCGGTGCCGTCTGAACCGCCGCCAAATCAACTGCTGTTGGGAGGCGATGTAATAGCGCTCTTCGGCTGTGGAGATGCCACTGCCCAGCGCCGCCGCCCCGCCCGCTTCATCGATTGCCGCCGCTATTATGTCACCCCCTTTTCCATGCGGATGCGCGGATCGTACACCGACAGCAGGATATCGCCCAAAATCACCCCGATGACCGCCAGAATGCTCTGGATCATCAGGATACTGGTTGCCAGCTCCACGTCTTCCGCCAGCAGCGCATTGAACAAAAGCGGTCCCAGGGTTGGCAGATTCATGACAATAGCGACGATCGTCTGCCCAGAGATGAGACGCGGCAAAATATAACCGACGGAGTTCACGATGGGATTAAGCGCCAGGCGAACCGGGTATTTGAATAGCAGCCGGCGGTAACGTAAGCCTTTCGCCCGCGCCGTAATCACGTATTGTTGACCGAGTTCGTCCAGCAGCGTGGCGCGCATGGTGCGGATGGTGCCCGCGGTCTGCGCCGTGACGATCACGATAATCGGGATCCACAGGTGATTGAGCAGATCAAGCGCTTTCGCCAGCGACCAGGGCTGCTCTTCCACGCCCGGCGAGAACAAACCGCCGATGCTCAAACCGAAGAATTTGTGAAAGAGAAAAAGCAGAATCAGCGCCAGCAAGAAATTGGGCGTCGCCAGGCCGATGAAGCCGACAAAGGTCCAGAAATAGTCGCCCAGGCTGTACTGATTCGTTGCGCTGAAGATGCCGATCGGCACAGCCAGCGCGTAGGTCGCGATCAGGGCGATGACGGACAGCAGCATGGTCGCCGCGATGCGCTCGTTGATGAGCTTGTTCACCGGTATGCCCAACATGGATTGCCCCATGTTGCCCTGCGCGAATTGCGTCGCCCAGATGAAATACTGGACATAGATAGGCTTGTCGAGCCCATATTGCGCCCGCAGCGCCGCTTCATCTTCCTCGGTGATGATGTCGCCTTCCGCTTGCCTTGCGTTGACGATGCGGTCGACCGCGTCGCCGCGCGGCAACTGCACAATCATGAATATCAGAAAGCTGATGACAATCAGCACGAGAAAGGCGTAAACAAGGCGCTGCAGCGCGTACTTGCTGAAACTCATATTATTCTCTGATTTAACGAACTTTCTTGCTCATGCAAGGAAGTGGTTCAAAGAAAATAACGCGAATACAAAAGGGTACAGATTTCGGGCGACATACTATGCCGCCCCAACAGTTTCAGACATGAATGTACCTGTGGGGTCAGGTTGCGACGGTCGCGTAGACACTGACCGACGGCAATGCCTGACCCCTCGTTATTGCGCTTCGCTTTGCCCTATCCTTCGTCGATGTACCATTGTTCGACATGGAAAGGCGCGTAGAAGTTGGTATCGGAGCCCCAGAACAAGTTCTCTGTCGGCACATTGCGCAAGCGGTTGGAGTAGATGACTGGCTGCGGCGTCAAGCCAACCGACGGGATGATCGGCAGTTTCTCGCCCCAATAGCTGAAATACTCAGCGCCCAATTCGGCGGCTTCGGCCGAGTCGCTGGGATATTGGCTGAATTCGTCCCAGAGCGTATTGAGGTCCTTGATTTCTTGCGGCGGTTCGATACCGGCTGCGCCGCCGGAGGAAATCCACGTCGACCATTGAAATGCCCAGAAGTGGCGCACCGGGTCATTGACGGCGAAGTGATCGGGCGTGCCGCGCCCGAAGAGAGTCGCGCGGCCAATATGCCACATGATGGTCATGACGTCGCCGCTGTTATACAAGTCAAAAATCAGATCGGGCGAGGCGCCTTGGCAGATCAATTCAACGCCGATATCGACGAAATCGCTGGCGATCAATTCGCAGCCTGACTGATGGTCCACCAGCCCGTGGGCGATTATCGTCGCGCGCCGGCCATCGGACAGCAGGCGGAAACCGGCGTCGTCTCTCTCGGTCAAGCCCAGCCCATCGAGCAAGGCATTTGATTTGTCCGGATGGTATTCGATTTTTTCGCTGAACCAATCCTCGTTGAACCAGGGCAGGGTCTTCAGCGGTGTGGCTGGATGCGGCGCCGCCAGACCGAAGAAGAGCACATCGTTCATCTCGTCGCGGTCGATCGCCATCGACAGCGCCACGCGGAAATCGACGTTCTGGAAGAGCGCGCGCAGGACCTCATCGGGATAATTCTGGTTGGGGAACAGGGAGAATTCTGACGGACGCAGCGATTGCGCGATATAGGTCGTGAATCCGCCGGCTTCTTCTTCGCTGCGGTACAGCCGCAGGTCCGTCGGGCGCGTATAACGCACGCCGAAGTCCAGCTCGCCTGCCGAAAGCCGCAAGGCGTAAATGTCGAGGTCGCCCGCCAGCGATACTTCGATGTTATCCATGTAGGGCAGTTGATTGCCCGCTTCGTCGATCTGGTGGAAATAAGGGTTGCGCTCCAGCAAGACGCGGTCGCTCTCGATGATGATCGGTACCCAACTGTCCATGTAGGGGCGATCAATCGGCTGCGCCGACAGGTTGTAACCTTGGGCGCGTTTGCTATTGACCAGGTCCACCCAGGTTTCCAAGCCAGCTTCTTCCGCCAGCGCCTGAGCGTCATCGTTGTATTTGCCGTGGAATTGCTTCAGCCAGTGCGAAGGACCGTACAAGCTGTTGTCGCTGGAAAAATGCGTGCGGCCAAAGCTGTCCATGGCGATGGGATAGGGTATCGCCCAAGTGTAGCTGAAAGTGTAGTCGTCAATCACCTCGAAGGTCGCCACTTCGCCGCCCGGGCGCCAGAAGCCGCCGGGACCATTGGGGCTGATATCGGGGTCGTTCATAACATCTTCCCAATGCCAGCGGAAGTCCTCTGTGTTGAAGTCATCGCCGTCCGACCACTTCAGCCCTTCGCGCAGTTTGATGGTCAAGGTGCGATTCTCGTTCGACCATTCCCAGCTTTCAGCCAAGTCGGCTTGGTATTGGCTGGCGGTGAAGTTGTAACGGAAAAGCCCGGTATGACGGATGCGCAAGCCCTCGTCCATCCGTTCGCCGATATCGCCGAAGCGCAGTGTTCCGCCATAGCTGCCGATGGCGTCAACAACCGGGATGACTTTGGGATTGCTGGGCAAGCGCTCTTCAACGGGCGGCAATTCGCCGGCTGCCACGCGCTCGCCCAGCATGGGCGCTTCCGAATACATCATATCCTGGGCGAAGCTGGGCGCGAAACAGGCTATCAGCACAAGCAATACGATCGAAAAAGTGAAGGGACGTTTCATACTCATGATGTTCTCCTAAGAAGACTAAACCGTAATTGAAAAGCAAAACGCACTCTCGAACTATCGAATCTGAACCCTCCTTCCATACAAGACTGATTGCTCTATATGATAATAGATTTTCTCTGATGAAACAAAATTTGCCCTGCTGAAACTAGGGCAATCGCGTCAAAATATGTATGGATTTGTAAGGGTGAGCCCGTGGCTCGCCCAACGTGAATTGGCTCCTACAGATAGGGCGACTGACGGTCAGTGTCTACGCGACTCAGCGAGTCGCCCCTACCGCTTCTAATTATTTTCTTGGATTTACTGGGAGCGCAGAGAAAAGAATTTTTTGAAAATACAGTCTAATTTGTTTTTCAAATCAAGAACCGGCTATATCCCCCGGTACTCCCGATACCATTGCCAGGCGCGCCAGAGGCCGTCGCGCGTGCTCACCGTCGGCGCGAAGCCCAGCAAATCACGCGCCTTGCTGTTGTCGCAATAGGTGATCGGCGGGTCGCTGAGCGGCGTTGGCGCCGCTAATTTGTTGATGGTTCTCCCGGCATATTCTTCAATGATTTCGACGAAGTCCGACAGAGAGATGGGCGCGCCGCAACCGAGATTGATGACTTCGTAGCCCAGGGGCTTGTCCAGCGCCGCCAGCACGCCCGCCACCGTGTCGGAGATATAGGTCCAGTCGCGGTGAATATCGCCGTTGTTGAATAAGGTGATGACTTCACCCGACTGCGTTGCCTCCATCAGCTTCCAAGGCATCATGTCCGGGCGCCCGGCCGGACCGTAGACGTTGAAAAAGCGCAAGACGTTGACATTCATGTTGACCAGATTGTGGTAGGAATAAGCCAGCATTTCCGCGGCGCGTTTGCTGGCGGGGTAGGCGGCCAGCGGACGGTCCGCGGTATCGCTTTCGATGAAGGGGAGGACGTCGGTTTTGCCGTAGACCGATGAGGTGGAAGCCAGAACAAATTGCTGGACCTGGTTGATTTTGCTGGCTTCCAAGAGGTTCATGCTACCGGTTAGGTTGACATCCATGTACAGGCGAACTTGCTCGACGCTGGCGCGCACGCCGGGCATCGCCGCCAGATGCGCCACATGCGTGACCCCTTCTTCGGCGAAAAGCCGCTCCAGCAGCGCCCGGTCGCGGATGTCGCCTTCGATCAATTTGAGCTTATCGTAGACGCCTAGCCGCGCGGCGTTCCCGCGTTTGATGGCGGGGTCGTAGTAGTCGTTGAAGTTGTCGATGACAAGCACCCGGTCGCCGCGCAGCAAAAGCGCCTCGGCCACATGGCTGCCGACAAAGCCGGCTCCGCCGGTTATGAGATAGGTCATTGCGATTCCTTCGATTTTGTCCTTTAGAAGTCATTTACAGCAGGATTTGCGTCTCGCCGCATTTTCGGCGCGCGCAGTCCTGTTTAGTCTTCGCTCGCCGCCACTTCATTCAAAATCGACTCCAACTCGCGATATGATTCAATCCGCACCAGCCGATTCCGCACTTGACGCGAGCCGGCCTCGTCCAGACGATACTTGGAGATCTGCCCGCGCATTTCTAGGACTGCCACGCGCTCTGGCAGATAAGTCGTCTCTAGCGTCAATTGCGCATGCCGCAGCGCGATGCGCGCCCGTTCAGCCCGCGATGGTTCGGGCAGTTCCATGCCGGTCGCCAGGAATACTTCGATATGATGAAAGAGCCAGGGACGCCCCAAAGCCGCGCGACCTATCATCACGCCATCGCAGCCGGTTTGTTCGAGCATGCGCAAGGCGTCGGCGCCCGAGCGCAGGTCGCCGTTGCCGATGATCGGCATCGCTGATGTAGCGGCTTTGACAGCCGCGATGACATCCCAGTCGGCAGCGCCGCCGTGACCTTGCCCGGCGAAGCGAGCATGCACCGCCACCGCTTTCGCTCCCGCTTCTTCCGCCGCCTTGGCAAAGGGAACCGCCGTCACCACGCCGTCTTCAAAGCCGCTGCGCACCTTGACCGTCACCGGCGCGTTCACCGCTTTGACAACGGCGTCGACAACCGCCGTCGCCTTGTTCAAGTCTCGCAAGAGCGCGGCGCCCCCGCCCTTCTTGGCGATTTTTGGCGCCCAGCAGCCCATATTGATGTCGACGATATCGGCGCCATGATCGACCACCACGCGCGCGGCCTCGGCGACGATCGCCGGGTCGACGCCAAATAGCTGCACCGCCACCGGGCGCTCGCTGGCGCGCCAATCGAAGCGCTGCAAGGCGCGGGCGCGCGAATTCTTAACGATATTGCTGCTGATGAGCTCCGTGCAGACCAGCCCGCAGCCGCCCAGCTCCCGACAGAGACGGCGCAGCGCGTAGTTGCTGTGCCCGGCCATCGGCGCCAGCAGCAGCGGACTATCGATCTTGATGTCGCCAATGCGCAAGCGCGTCAGTTCAGTTTTTCTTGTCGCCAGCATCTGTCCTCTGTTGACATCAAAGCGCCAGTTCAGCCATAAAACGAAGAGCCTCAAGCGAGAAGGCGGTGATGTTAAGCGTATCAACCGGGCTGTCCCGCCATAGCTGAATCCGGTCGCGGATGCGGGCTTTTGACCCCACCAGCGCGACCGCGTCCACCAAGGCGTCGGGAACCGCCATCATCGCCTGTCCCTTGCGCCCGCTCAAATAAAGTTCCTGTATCGTATCCGCCGCCGCGGGGAAGCCATAGCGGCCGGCGAGATCATAATAGAAATTCTTGCCTTTGGCGCCCATGCCGCCGATATACAGCGCCAAGACCGGCTTGATTTGGTTGTAAGCCGCTTCCAGATCCTCTTCAATCACTACCGTGACCGACGCCGCGATATCGAAATCGGCCAGGCTCTTGCCCTTGCCCGCTTTGGCGAAGCCCGCTTCCAGCGCGTCGCGGTAGCAATCGTCATAGGCGGCCGGCGAGAAGAAAATCGGCAGCCAGCCATCGGCGATTTCCGCGGTCAGCGCGACATTCTTGGGACCGATCGACGCCAGATAAATGGGCATATCGGCGCGGCCATGAACGATGCTCTTGAGCGGCTTGCCCAAGCCGGTCGCGTCAGCGCCATTGTAGGGAATCTGATAGTGCTCGCCCTCATGCGCCAAGGGCGCTTCCCGCGCCAGAATGCGCCGCAAGATCGCCACATACTCGCGTGTCTTTGCCAGGGGCTTGCCATAGGCGCGCCCATGCCAGCCTTCCACCACTTGCGGACCCGAGAGCCCCAGCCCAAGCAGGGCGCGCCCGCCGGACAATTGATCGAGCGTGATGGCGGTCATAGCAGTCATGGCTGGCTGCGCGCGGGCATCTGCATGATGGCTGTGCCCAGCTTGATGTTCTCCGTCAGCGCGCCGATCCAAGCCAAGGGAGTAATACAATCCGATCCATAAGCTTCCGAGGTCCAGACGGCGTGATAGCCCAGCCGGTCCGCTTCGAGGATCAGATCCATCGGCAGGTTGATGCGCGCGCCGGAATAGCCGACCATCAGTCCTAGTCGCATGGCGATTGTCCCTTCTGTCGAGCAACGGTCAGTGTCGCATAAAGCGAACTTGTAATCAAGCACAGTCGTGCCGAGGGGTGCATTTCAGATGATTGGCAATTTGCGCGCTGGTTGCATAATCGCCGCGCTGCGGCTAATATCTGCCTAGCCTTTTGCCAAATACAAATTCAAGAGAAAACAGGATGAATGGACAGCAACTGATTCAAGCACTGCGAGCGGGGGAGCGTGTCTATGGCACGGCGATTTATTCGCCCTCGCCGATTTGGCCCCGCGTGGTCACGAACCTCGATCTGGACATGGTTTTCATTGATACCGAGCATACGCCCCATGACCGCAATACCGTGTCCTGGCTCTGTCAAGCCTTTAGCGCGCTCAATCTGGCGCCGGTGGTGCGCATTCCCGAGCCCGATCCGTATTTAGCGCAGATGGTCCTGGATGGCGGCGCCCATGGCATCATCGCGCCTTATGTCGAATCCCCGGAACAAGCCAAGGTCTTGGGCGGCGCGGTCAAGATGGGTCCGCTCAAGGGCGAGCGACTGCGCGCCGCGCTGGACGGCGAAATCGAACTAGAGCCGGAATTGCGGGACTATCTGGCGCGGCGCAACGCCAATAAGGCGCTTTTTATCAACATCGAAAGCGTACCGGCTTTGCAGCGGCTCGACAAGATCCTCAGCGTGCCTTATGTCGATTGCGCGCTGGTCGGTCCCCACGATCTCTCCTGCAGCCTGGGATTGCCGGAGCAGTATGATCATCCGCTTTTTGATGAGGCGATCCGCAAGATCATCAGGACGGCGCGCGCTCACAGCGTCGGCGTCGGCATTCATCACAATTTTACGCGCCACGAGATCGAATGGGTCAAAGCCGGCGCCAACCTCGTCATGCACAGCTCGGACATCTCCTCTTTCAATCGCGCTTTGACCGCCGAGTTTAAGGCGATCCGCGAGGCGACGGATGATGTCGGACAGATCGTCGATGAGAACGTGCACTTCTAGGTTCTTCAACTAACATGCCAATAATGTGAAAGCGCAGCGAATGTACCGAATTTGGTTTGAACGTGATGTGCCGCTGGCCTACCAAAGCATGTTCGCCGATGTCGCGGCCGGTATCTGCCCGGGCGACCAAGTGGATAGGGATCCCTATCATCAGTTGCAACACGCGCACGGCGTGATGGCAGGCGGAAGAATCTACGACGGCGCAGCCATGGACCGCGCCCCGCATTTGCTGGTTATCTCGCGCATGGGCATCGGCTATGACGCTGTGGATGTCGCCGCCGCCACGCAACGCGGCATTGCGGTTGTGAATGCGCCGGACGCGCCGACCATCCCCACAGCCGAGACCGCTATCGCGCTGATGATGAATGTGGCGCGCAGCGTCAAACAGATCGAAAATGACCTGGCGCGCGCGCTTGACCGCGGCGAGAAATTGCGCGCCTGGGATGTCTATGTCGGCATCGAGTTGGCTGGCAAACAGCTGGGCTTGGTCGGCTTGGGCCGCATCGGCGGTCATGTCGCCCGCGTCGGGCTGGCGCTGGGCATGCGGGTCTCCGCTTACGATCCGCTTATCAGCGCCGAGCGCTACGCGCAATTGAATGTCGCCCAAGCCGATTCGCTGGCAGCCCTGTTGGACAGCTCAGATGTCGTATCGCTGCACCTGCCGCTGACTGAGCGAACGACTGGGATCATGAACGCCGAGCGATTCGCGCGGATGAAACAAGGCGCGATCTTCATCAATGTATCGCGCGGGAAACTGGTGGATGAGGACGCGCTGGCTTCCGCGCTCGACAGCGGTCATCTCTTTGGCGCCGGCTTGGATGTCACCGTTGTTGAACCGCCGCTGGCGGATAATCCCTTGCTCAAGCGCGACAATGTCGTCATCACGCCGCATATCGGGGGCGCGTCGGTGCTGGGGCGGCAGCGCTTGTTCGAGCATGCCATGGAGCAAGTCTTGCAAGTCCTGCGCGGCAAGCGTCCGCCGAACCTCATCAATGCCGAAGTCTGGGATACCGTGCGGGCGCGCTGGCAAGCGACGCGGGAGTAAGCAGAGATGCGGCTTTTCGATAGCAAGGCTGTCTCGGATGACTACGATACGCTAGCCCCCGACGGCTCGGAGATCCGGTTTTTGCAGCAATTGGACGGCGCGAGCGTCGTGCATTGCCGGCTGCCCGTCGGCGCTGTCTCCATCCCCGTGCGTCACCGCACTGTCGAAGAAATCTGGTATTTCCTAGCCGGTCGGGGACAGGTCTGGCGGGCGCAGGGGGAGCGCGAGGAAGTGCTGGATGCGCGCCCGAGCCTCAGCCTGACGATCCCGCTGGGCGCGCATTTTCAGTTCCGCAATACCGGCGCGGTCCCGCTGGAATTCCTGATCACGACGACCCCGCCCTGGCCCGGCGAGGATGAGGCGGTTCTGCTGGAGACCGGGCGCTGGCAAGTGTGAGCGCCTCTACAAAAAAACGAGCGCGGGATTTTCCCCCGCGCTCGCTATAGGCGCTGATATGCAAACGAACTTAGGCTTCGCTTGACGCGCTTGACGCGTCATGCTGTCCCCAGAAGTTGAAAAACCCTCGCGGCTTCAGGAACCTGCGCCAGCGGCGCCATTTTTCCGCGAAGTCCGTGTTGAAGGCCTGGCTGATATCCGCTTCCAGGTTTTCCAGGCGCTCGGCAGCCGTCTCATTGACGGCGTTTGTGATCATCGCCACGATACTTGAATTGACGCTGGCCACATCGCCATCGTTCGCCTCGATCAATTCAACGATCGTCGCGCCACCCGCCAGCGCCGAACGCAATCCAGCCGCGTCCAGCCCAGTCGCTTCCTGGACCGTATCGCTCACACCGGCATAAGCGAAATGTCGCGGCAGCTTAAATCCGCGCCGCCCCCAAAAACCACGGCGCGCACGGCTGGCATTCATTTCTTCGCTGACTTGTTCCGCCAGCCCTTCCAGGAATGATGCCACCCCCGCGTTGATGTTTTCCGTCGCTTGCGCCTTCATGTGCGCGACCACGGCGGCGACATCGCCTTCGTTCGCTTCAATCAGCTCGGCGATGGTGGCGCCATCCATCAAGGCTGTCCGCAATGCCTCGGCATCCAAGCCGGTCGCTTCCAGCAAGATCGGATCGTCGTTCGAGAAAGCAAAGGCATTGTGCCGGATTGATAAACGGCTGAAACTCGTTGCGCTGGCATCATCATGCGCGCTGACGCCCGCCGTCAAAAGCGCGAGCAGGACGAAGACTAAGGTGAATCGTTTGAGTGTCATTTTGGGTTCCTCCGAATGAAATGACGGTTGGACAAGAGATTCACCCGCAGTCTAAACGAAGGCGCCGCGAAATGTTTAACGCGCGCGCAAACTGTCTGTAAAATGCTTGTAAATTGTGGTGCTTGGCTACGGAAGTCCGCGTCCGTTTCAGTGTGTGGATGATGCCTCGATGCTGTGCTGGGCCGGTGTAGACGAGACGATAGTGCTGAATGTGGCGGTGTTGGCATTTTTAGGGGTGATCAAACTACGACGTTTGTTGGACGTCCATCCGCCAGACATTCTTCTCTAAGCAAATCTGCAGTTGGACTTTCTAGCTCATTTGTGCTAAGATTACACAGAGGTGTCGAGAACCTCGTTAGCTATATTTGAGTGAAGGGATAAACTATGAAGCGAGACATTTATTGATGCTTCGTGGTTGGTTTAGTATCTCCAGAACTAGGTGGCGTTGGTTGCGAACCACCCTTCTTGCCACCTCCTGCGGATGGAGGTGGATCGGATTTCGGCTTTTCGGTGGAGGTCGTATTCTTCTTGTCTGCCATTTGATTTTCAGATTTAGGTTACAGATGTTAAACGCGTGTCGCACACTGACAAATATAATCATTGTACTCTAGGCACAAGGTCATGTGACTTTTTTATTCTCACCATTATTGTATCACGACGGACTCGCGTTTGGCAGACTCAAATTCTAGAAAACGTACCAAAACTTAGCCGACTTCATAATTTCATAGTTTTGGAGAGCATCAGAATATGCATAGCACCGGAAGCACCTTTCAACAGAAGACGGTGATCCAACTCTTGCAATCCAACGTTAGCTGGTTGGATGAAGCAAACAATGTCCTAGAGAAGAAGGCTCAACTAAACTTCTACGTCACTAACATTATAGCGGTTATCTTAACTTCTCTAAATTTAGCTCAATCGGAGTCCAACTTTGCAGACGTCACGTCCCGACACTACGGCCTGCTAGTTCTATTGTTTATAAGCTATTTGGCGGTGATGCTATTGTCGATTTCTGCTCTTAGACCTAGAGATTACTTGGCATATCCATTAAATCCAGACGATGAGACCGTCAAGCAATGGTCTGAGTTGAACAGGGAAAAGTTCTACGATAAATTGACAAAGTCTTGGGTTTTAATCTACAAGAACAATAAGAGCATTAATGAAGAAAAGGGAAAATCGGTTCTCTGGTCGCAGGTATTTCTCTTTGTGGATGTTGTCATCGTTCTGTTGATTTGGATCGAAACCGTCGGCTAATCCCGCGCATTCGAAATTACGCACGACTAGATTTCTGACAGCCCGACAGCAGGATGTCGATTATGGAAGTTCCTGATGAATCTACAGACTAAAGCTGGCAATTACCGACCGTTTCTTTCATCTTTGTTCTCTCTTTGTCGTCGGCAACCATTGACGTGAATGACCAATTTCCGATGCCACTCGGTATACTATGAGCTCACCCCCGACCCTCCCCAACCACATCGATAAACTTGATGGTCGCCTGAATCCCATTATAGAAATTACCCAAGTAGATATTCTCGTTGGGACCGTGCGCGCGGCCGCTCTTCAGCCCATAGCTCATGATCACGACCTCATCGGCCACCTTCATGCACTCAAAGGCGATCGGCACACTGCCGCCAGAGCGCTCGAAAACCGGCTCCACGCCCCAAGCATGCCTGTAGGCTTCGGCGGCGGATTGCATCGCCAAGCCATCGACATCCAGCAGCACCGCCTCGGCGCCCATCCCGCCGAATTGGAAATCGACATGGACCGTCTGCGGCGCGATGCTTTTGATGTGGTCCACCACGCAGCGCAGCACAGCCGCGGGATCCTGCCGCGGCACCAGCCGACAGGTGATCTTGGCGAAGGCGCGCGCGGGCAAGACGGTCTTCATGCCGGCGCCGGTATAACCGCCGTGGATGCCGTTGATTTCTAAAGTCGGGCGCGCGCCCAGCCTTTCCGGCAAAATATACTCCGATTCGCCCCAAACCGCGGGCGCGTTGACCACGTCTTCCCATTCGGCTTGCAAGAAGGGTTCGACTTGTTCCAGCAACGCGCGATCCCTGGCGCTGACATCATCAACATTGTCGTAGAAGCCGGGTACGGTCACCGTGCCGTTTTTGTCATGCAATTGCGCCAGGAGCTCGGTTAATGCCTGAATGGGATTGTGCACCGAGCCGCCCCAATGCCCGCTGTGCAGATCGCTGACCGGCGCCGCCACGTGCAATTCCAGCGCGGCAACGCCGCGCAGCCCATAGGTCAGGCTGGGTTGATCCGGCGCCAAAATCGCGCCGTCGGAGATCACGGCGATATCGGCTGCCAGCCGTTCGGGATGTTTGGCGACAAAGGCGTTGATGTTCTCCGAGCCGGATTCTTCCTCGCCCTCCAGAACGACTTTGATATTGACTTTGGGTTTGTCGTCCTGCGCCAACCAGGCTTCCACCGCCTTGAGATTGGACATCACATGCAGTTTGCTATCGACGGCGCCCCGGCAATAGAGCCGCCCGGCCTTAATCGTCGGCTCAAAAGGCTCGGTATCCCAGCCGTCGGCGATTTCCGCCGGCTGCACATCGTAATGGCAATAGATCAAGATGGTCGGGGCATCTTCTCCAGCGCCGTCCCATTCGCCCAAAACCAGCGGGCAGCGCCCTTCCGGCATCAGAATGACCTCGGCGCGCTTCATGCCGATTCTCAGCATCATCGCCTTCAGCCATTCGGCTGCTCGGGCGACGTCGCCGGCGTGTTGCGGTTGTGTGCTGATGGTGCGGATGCGCAACAATTCTTGGTATTCGTCCAGGAAACGAGCCTGATTCGCTTTGGCGTATTCGTAGGGACTGCCCATGACATGACCTGCCTTCATGTGAATATCCGGTATCAAAAGCATCATACACCAAGCGCGCGCCACTGCGTATGTCACAAATCCCATCACGACCTGTTGGGCGGCTCAGCGAGGCGCCCCTACCGTTTCTATTCATTATGTGGGATTTACTCCTGTGGCAAATTTCTATACTTACTTGGTTTTACAGAGAAAAAGACGGCACTGGTATTACCCTCGTTCATGCCTGATAATAGCTTGTTGTCCCCATACACATTCGAGAAACCCAAACACTTATGCAATTTCACAATCTCAACGTGAATCAACCCCTGCTGCGCATCGTCAAGCAAGCCGGGTATACCGAACCGACGCCGATACAGTCCCAGACCATACCGCATATCTTGGATGGAAAGGATATTGTAGGCTGCGCGCAAACCGGCACCGGGAAAACCGCTGCCTTTGTCTTGCCGATTGTTCAGATGCTGGACGCCAATCCCGCCAAAGGCTATATTCGCGCGCTGGTGCTGACGCCGACCCGTGAACTGGCGGCGCAAATTGATGAAGAAATTGACAAATTCAGCCAGCTCAGCCGGCTCAAACATACGGTGATCTTTGGCGGCGTCGGTCAACAGCCGCAGGTGAATGCCATTCGGCGCGGCGTCGATATCCTGGTGGCGACGCCAGGGCGTTTGTTGGATCTGATGAACCAAAAGATTATTCGTCTGAATCGGGTCGAGGTCTTTGTGCTCGATGAAGCCGACCGCATGTTGGATATGGGCTTTATCCACGATGTCAAGCGGATCATCGGCGCCCTGCCGCAAAAGCGCCAGACCCTGCTATTTTCCGCTACGATGCCCCAAGAGATTCAAGATTTGAGCAGAAATATCCTGTTCCGGCCGATTAAGGTCGAGGTGGATCCGCAAGCGACCACCGTCGACAAGATCGCGCAGTCGATATTCTTTGTTGAAGGGACCGAAAAGCGGAAACTGCTCAAACATATCCTGGAAGATTCCGCCTTGCAGCGTGTGCTGATCTTCACGCGCACCAAACATCGCGCCAATAACCTTGCCAAACAATTGAGCCGCGCCCGCATCCCGGCCGAAGCCATCCACGGCAACAAATCGCAAAAGGCGCGGACTCGCGCCCTGGCGAACTTTAAGACGGGACGAACATCCATCCTGGTGGCCACCGACATCGCGGCGCGCGGGCTCGATATCGATTCCGTGACCCATGTCATCAACTTCGATATGCCCAACATCCCCGAAAGTTATGTGCATCGCATCGGGCGCACCGCGCGCGCGGGCGCGTCCGGCATCGCTTATTCCTTCTGCGATGTTGACGAACGCGCATATCTGAAGGACATTGAAATGCTCATCCGCCAGCGCATTACGGTTATTTCCGATCATCCCTTTCAATCACATTTCCAAGCGCCGCCTCCGGCTAGCAATCATCGCGGCAATACATCCAGCAAACCACGCAGACAGCGGCACCGGAGAAGAAGGTAATGTCCAATACCCAATATCCCAAAGTAGTCGTCATCGGCTCGGGCAGTCTCTTCTTCGGCAGGCAAGCCATCTGGCAGATGGCGCAATCTCCCCACTTGAACAGCGGCACGCTATCGCTAGTCGATACGGATCCGCAGCGCATGGAAAAGATGGGCGAGTTGGCGGAAAAAGTCGTCGCCGAAGCCGACGTCGAGCTGCGCATCGAGGTTGCCAGCGACTGGAAGGACGTCCTGCCCAAAGCCGATTTCGTCGTGCTCAGCTTCGCCGCGGATACCGTTCGCTATCGCGGACTGGATTGTCAGATCAGCGAAAAATACGGTATACGCATGTGCAGCGGCGATACCATCGGTCCTGGCGGCATCTTCCGCGCTATGCGCGACTTGCCGCAGATCATGGCTTGCGCTGCCGATATTGAGCGGCTTTGCCCGGATGCCTGGGTGATCAACTATATCAATCCCAGCGCCGTCAACGGCATGGCGATCGCGCGTTATGCGCCGGGGATCAAGAGCTTCGCCCTGTGCGATTCCCTGCACATGCCCCATGTCAAGATTACTTATGCCAAACACGCCGGTATCATAGCCGATGAGGGAGATTGGAACGCCGATTTAGATAGCGCCTTCGACCTGCGCGTCGCCGGCGTCAATCACTTCACCTGGATGCTGCGGGCGGAATATCAGGGTCGCGATGTCACAGCGCAAATTGCCGAGACCTTGCGCCGCGGCGTTCTGACCGAGACAATGGATGGCGACCGCAGCGCAAAGGCGATCCATAACGATGCCATCGGCTATCAGCTGTTTGAAATCTTTGGCCTCATCCCGGTCTGCGTATCGCATACCAAGGAGTATCTGCGCTTCTATCAAGGTCATGGCGTCTTAAAAGACGCTGTTCCGCCGCTGTCAATCTGGGAAACAGAGCTGCGTTATGCCCGCCATGACGCCATGTGGCGGCAAGTCGACGACTTCATCAGCGGCGCGCTGCCCATCAGCCATTACATGACAATGTTTGGTCCCGACCACGCCACAGACATCATCGAAAATATGGCTGGAGGGCTCGGCAAGCCTTTTTACATTAACACCCGCAATCGCGGCGCAGTGAGCAATATGGCGGAAGATGCTTTCCTGGAGCTGCTTTGCGATGTGGACATGGACGGACCTGTGCCGCGCCCCGTCGGCGAGATGCCGCGCGGCATTCGCGGCCTGCAGGAACAAATCCTCGACGCGCACGAACTGACAGCGGAAGCCGTCGTGAAAGGCGATTACGCGCTGCTGCGCCGCGCCATGATGACCGACCCGCTCACCAACTCGGTTGCCGATGCCGATGCTATCCTGCGCGAGTTGCTGGCCGCCGAGCGCGAAGCGCTGCCGGACCATTGGTTTGCGTAAGCGCTGCCATGATCCGGTCTATTTTTCTTGTTGCCGTCTTTTCTTTCTGATGAAGATATCCCGGTCTTTGTCCGACCAAATCGCATAGGCGACATAACTTACGGTGTATAGGGCGATCAGGAACATGCCAAAAAGCACAATGAATACGAATTCCACGCTCATGTTGATCCTCCTCGACGATAGTGGCTAAAACTCATAAAGAACTGTAGCGCCAGTGAAATGATACTGACGGCGACAAAAAAGCCTGCGGCAAGGACAAGCGTAGTAGCTGGATCGAAGTCCAAGCTGCGCACACGGTTGTTTACGTATACAAGTGTCAAGAATATCAAGTTAATTACGCCCAGTCCAATCAAGGTGAATTGAAAGGGCTTTGACCAGGAAAACCGGAACTTGGCCAGATCCACGTTCGTCGCTGTCACCAACCACAACGCTATGAGAAAAAGCTCGATTCCGTCAAGCAAGTCAAGAAAAGAGATTTCCGCTCGCTGCAGCAGCGCAATAAGTACGCCGACTAAAATGGGCAACAAAGGCAAGCCAATACTCAGCGCTGCCCAAACGGTGATATGCGTCAGCGGGTGTTGCGACTGCTGATACAAACTTATTAACCCCTTTAACGATACTTCGTTCAAACATTATATCGTGACAGATTCCAATTGCCAAGTGAGTAGTTGTATAATCCAGAGCAATCGCTTCAAAATCATAATATGTCGAATATCACACAATATGGAAATGTAGGGGCGAGCCTTGGCTCGCCCAACTTGAAATGAATCCTGCTCATAGGGCGACTCAGCGCTGCGCGTAGACACAGCAGGTCAGTCGCCCCTACCGATCGTCTTTTTATTTGTGATTCTGCTGTTAGAGCGGATAGTCTATGACGAAATTCGGTACTATGTTTGTTCATTCTGCCAAAATATTGAAATGCACCCTGCCCTTCGTATCTTTGTGGTGAACACAAATAAATGCGATTGCCCTGGCGCCGCCCGATGCCTGCGCTTGCTTGACAGCCTTCCGCGCAATGACTATGATGACTGGCGATTTGAGGCCGGCGCGTTCGAGAGGCTCGTTCTCGCATGACATTGCCACAACTGTTGCTTGCGGTCGATATCGGCGGCACCTTCACCGATATTGTCGTATTCGATCCACAGAGCCGTCAAATATGGGTGGAAAAGCTTTTGACATCCTATCCGGATCCGGCGGCCGCAGTCCTTGACGGCGTAAGCGCCTTGCTGGATTCCCAAGCCATTTCGCCCGATGCTATCCGCTACGTGACGCATGGCACCACGCTCATCACCAATACACTGATCGAACGCAAGGGCGCCAAAACCGCTCTCTTAAGCACAGCCGGCTTCCGCGACGCCATCGAAATTGGCAACGAGGGCCGCTACGATATGTATGACCTGGCGCTAGTGAAACCGAAACCCCTGGTCGAACGCCGCCTGCGCTTTGACGTGCCCGAACGTACCCTGGCGGATGGCACAATCTGGCAAGAACTCGATACAAATGCTTTGGCAGGCATCTGCGACCAACTGAAAGACGAAGGCATAGAAGCGATAGCCATCTGTTTCTTGCACGCCTATACCAACCCCGCGCATGAATTAGCCGCGCTGGAGCGGGTCCAGGCGCGTTTGCCCGGGCTCCCCGTTTCCGCATCACATCAAGTAGCGCCGGGCATGCGCGAATACCCGCGCGCCTCCACCACCGTCGCCAATGCCTATGTGCAGCCGATCACCGAACGCTATCTGGCGCGCTTGGATAGGGGCTTGCGGCAAAGCGGCATCGAAGCGCCTCTGAATATCATGCTCAGCAGCGGTGGCACCACCACGGTCGACGCAGCCAGAGCCTTTCCGGTGCGGCTCGTGGAGAGTGGACCGGCCGGCGGCGCGCTGGCGGGCCTCTATTGGGGCAAGCGCCTGGGGCATCGCGACATGCTGGCTTTTGATATGGGCGGCACAACGGCAAAAGCGGTGCTTACGCGCGCTGGCGAGTTGTCTATCAGCAATCAGTCCGAAGTGGCGCATGTCCACCGCTTCAAGCGCGGCAGCGGATTACCCTTGATGGTACCGATGATCGAGATGATAGAAATCGGCGCTGGCGGGGGCAGCATCGCGCATTTGAACCGGCTGGGTCTGCCGGCCGTGGGTCCGCAAAGCGCGGGCTCCGACCCCGGTCCAGCGGCTTATGCCCTGGGCGGTGTAGAGCCGACAGTAACCGATGCCGATTTGCTGCTCGGCTACCTCAATCCAGATTATTTTGCCGGCGGCGACCTCCCCTTGGATGTCAATCGGTCCAGGACTTCCTTTGAACGCTTGGCGGCCGCGCTAGGGCTGTCTGTCGACAGTCTGGCTTGGGGCTTGCATCAACTGGTCAACGAGAACATGGCATCGGCCGCGCGCGTACACGCGGCGGAACGCGGGCTCGAGCTTCGCCGCTACAGCATGGTCGCGACAGGGGGCGCTGGACCCGTGCATGCCTGCGGCGTGGCGGGCGGGCTGGGCATACGGCGCATCATCATCCCGCCGCTGGCCGGCGTCGGTTCGGCTTTTGGTTTCCTCACCGCGCCCATCGCCTTCGATTTCACGCGCAGCTACGTCGCCAGACTGAGCGAACTTGACCTGAGCGAACTCAACGGCATCTTGCGCGATCTGGAAACGGAAGGCCGCAGGATTGTCGCGGGCGCCGGCGTGCCCGCGGATGACATATCGGCGCAACTCAGCATCGACATGCGCTATGTCGGGCAGGGCTATGAGGTGCGCGTGCCCTTCCCGATGCAAAGACTCGATGATAATCACATCGCAGTCATGCAAGGCGCCTTTGAAGCGGAATATCGGCGCTTTTACGGGCAGCTGGCGGAGGGCGTGCCGATTGAAGCGGTCAACTGGCGGGTGCTAATCACCGGACCAGCGCCGCAAATCGACGCGCTTGTTTCGCGCTCCGGGTCCGCCAGCGCCGATTCCCCGCCAGCCTGCCGCCCGGTTCGCTTTGCAGCGGATGCGCCGCCTCAAGAAACGCCGGTCTTCCGGCGCGATCAACTGAGCGAAGAGTGGCGCGCCGACGGTCCGGCAATCATTGAAGAAGCGGCGTCAACAACCGTCGTCCTGCCCGGCTGGACGGCGCGAATGGCTGCTGACGGATGTCTCTTGTTGTTACGCGAGGACGAGCGATGATCGATCCTATTACGCTGGAAGTGATCTGGAGCCGCTTGATTTCTGTCGTGGACGAGCAAGCCGCGGCTTTGATCCATTCTTCCTTTACCACCGTCGTGCGCGAGGCGGGGGACCTGTCGGCCGGTGTCTTCGACCGCGCAGGCAATATGATCGCCCAGTCTGTCACCGGCACGCCGGGTCATATCAACACCATGGCGAATTGCGTGCGCAAGCACATCGCGCCCCGGCATCCCATTGATAGCCTGAACCCCGGCGATACCCTGATAACCAACGACCCTTGGGAAGCCTCGGGGCACCTCTTTGATTTGACCATCGTCTCGCCGGTATTTTATCGCGGACGCGGCGTCGCCTGGTTCGCCAACACCTGCCACGCCGTCGACATCGGCGGCGCGACCATGGGCGGCGATGCCCGGTCGCTCTACGAAGAGGGCCTGGCGATCCCGCTGATGAAGCTTTTCAAGGCGGGCGACGTCAATCAAGAACTGATCGATATCATTCGCGCCAATGTGCGTGTGCCCGAGCAAGTGATCGGCGACATCTATGCCCAGCAAGTCGGCAATCAGGTCGGCGCGCGCAAGCTGATCGAAATGCTCGACGAGTATGACCTGCCCGATATTGAAGCGGTCTCGGCGCAAATCCTCAACCGCACAGAGAGCGCCGTTCGCGCCGCGATAAGCGCCTTGCCCGATGGACTTTACCAAGACGAAATCGGCATCGACGGCTTCGACGAAGGGCTGAAAATCGCCTGCGCCCTGACCGTCAAGGGAGATGAGCTGCGGGTTGACTATACCGGCTCCTCGCCGCAAGTCGACCGCGGCATCAACGTTGTGCTGAATTATACACATGCCTACACCACTTACACCTTGATGGCGGCTTTGGCGCCGGGCATCCCCAATAACGAAGGCGCGTTCCGGCCGATTGAAGTGCGCGCCCCGCTCGGCTCCATATTGAATTGCCGCCGTCCGGCGCCGGTGAGCGCCCGTCATCTGATCGGCCACTTCGTCAGCCAACCGCTGCTGACGGCTTTGGCGGAAGTGATTCCCCAACAGGTGATCGCCAATGGCTCCGCGGGTTTGTGGAATACCATGATGGACGGGATGGACGCGGCGGGCGAGGAATTCGCCTATGTCTTCTTTTCCGCCGGCGGTATGGGCGCCGCCTACGACCGCGACGGCCTTTCCGCCACTGCCTTCCCCAGCGGAATTATGGGCGTGCCGGTCGAAGCGATCGAAAGCGCCGCGCCCCTGCTCATGCGCCGGCGCGAGCTGCGCCCCGATTCTGGCGGTCCGGGGCAATTCCGCGGCGGGCTAGGACAAGAAATGGAGCTGGAAATCATCACGGGCATGAACGCCAATCATTCCTGCATGTATGACCGCACCGGCAACGCGGCGGCGGGTCTGCTGGGCGGGAAGCCCGGCGCCATCGGCGCAGTTGCGCTCTCCGACGGCAGCCATCCCCATCCCAAGTCGCATTACGTCTTGAAGCCCGGTCAAGTCGTGACGCTGAAGCTGCCGGGTGGCGGCGGCTTCGGGGCGCCAACCCTGCGCGAGCCGGGGCGCGTGCTGGAAGACGCGCGGCAAGCTTATATCTCGCTGGAAGCGGCGGAGCGCGACTATGGGGTGATCATTGATATTGATAAAATGACAATCGATTGCGAAGCGACGCAAGCGCGGCGCGCGGAGATGACACAGAATAATGAATCCTTATGATCTGATTGTAGTTGGTTTGGGCGCGATGGGCGCGGCCGCGCTCTACCAAGCGAGCCAACGCGGCGCGCGCGCTCTTGGCATCGATCGCTTTGATCCGCCGCATAACATGGGCTCGAGCCACGGCGATACCCGTATCACCCGGCAAGCCATCGGCGAGGGCGAAATATATATGCCCCTCGTCCGCCGCTCCAACGAAATCTGGCGCGAGCTGGAAGCGGCGACGGGTCGTGAACTTTTCCTCGAAAGCGGCGGGCTCATCATAGCGCCGGAAAGCGCTGGAGCCAGCTTCCACGTACATGGCAATTTTGTCGCGCTTACCGTCGCCATGGCGGAAAAATATGGCATCTCGCACGAAACGCTCAACGCGGAGGAAATCAAAAGCCGCTTCCCGATGCTGAAGCCGCAGTCCGGCGACCGCGCCTATTATGAACCCGGCGCCGGCGTCCTGCGGCCCGAGCGCTGCATTCAAGCGCAGCTCGAATTGGCAAAAGAAGCTGGCGCAGTTATCCGCAGCCAAGAAAGCATGCTCCGTTACGAAGCTGAGTCGCGCGGCGTGACGGTGCTCACCGACGGCGGCAGTTTCCAGGCGGACAAGTTGATTCTGGCAACGGGCGCATGGATCGGCGATCTCTTGCCGCAGCGCTATCGAGCCGGCATTCGCGTCTGCCGGCAGGTTATCTATTGGTTTGAAGCCGATGACCTCGCAATGTTTTACCCGGAAAACTGCCCTTTTGTCATCTGGATCGGCGACAGACTCGAAGACTTCTGGTCGACCTTTCCCGCGCCGCGCGATGGCATTCCCGGCGTCAAACTCGTGACGGAGCAATACCATAGCACGACACATGCCGATGCAGTGAAGCGTCAAGTCACTGAGCAAGAAAAAGCCGACATGTACCATCGCTTGACAGCGCCGCGCCTCAAGGGCTTGCGCGATAAGCTAATTCGGGCTGATGTCTGCATGTACACCGTCACCGCCGATGAGCGCTTCGTTATCGACAGCCATCCGGCCTCGGAGCGCGTGGTGATCGCCTCGCCTTGCTCCGGACATGGTTTCAAGCACTCGGCGGCCATCGGCGAAATCTTGGCGCAATTGGCACTTGATGGCGGCAGCGAATTCGATCTTGCGGGCTTTGAGCTGGCGCGGCTAGCTGATATTCAAGCATGATGAGCAGTTGCGCATAATCCGACATGGAAAGGGAATTATAAGTATGCGACTAGAAGGCAAAACAGCGATCGTTACCGGTGGCGCCAACGGCATTGGCGCGGGATGCGTCCGCCGCCTGGCTAGCGACGGCGCCAATGTGGTCATCGCCGATATCGACGCCGGCGGCGGGGAAGCGTTGGCGGCCGAATTGAGCGACGCGCCGGGCTCCGTTATCTATTTAGACAGCGACATCACCCAGCGTCATGCGGTGGAGACATTGTTCGCGGCTAGCCAGGAGGCTTTTGGCGCGGTCGATATCCTGGTCAACAATGCCGCCTTCGTGCACAAACCCGGCGTGATCGCCAACTTTCTTGATTACAGCGACGAAGCCTGGCAGAGAACGCTGGCTGTCAACTTGACCGGCTTGTTCCATTGCTCGCAAGCGGCGGCTCGGCTGATGGCGCAGCGCGGAGGGGGCGGCGTGATCGTCAATGTGAGCAGCGGCGGCGCATCCCGCGCGCACCGGCAGATGTTCGGTTACGATACCAGCAAGGGCGGCATCGAGGCGGCCACGCGCTCAATGGCCCTCGATCTGGCGCCGCTTGGCATTCGCGTTAATACCGTCGTACCCGGCAGCATCCGCGTCGATCATGGCACCTCTGTGGGCGACGCGCCCATCCCGCCGACGGATGTGATCCCGCTGGCGCGGCAAGGGGATCCGCAGGATATCGCGGCTGCGGTGGCTTTTCTGGCCTCGGACGACGCCGCTTACATCACCGGGTCGCGTCTCGTCGTCGATGGCGGCATGGACGCGCAACTGCGCAGCCCCGCGGTCGATTACGCTTACGATTACAGCGATTATGCCTAAGGGCGTGGCATCCGCAGGCGAGACAGGGCAAGCCAGGGCAATCGCAATCGCCGCAGATTCATGTGCTAAACTAGCCCTGACGACGCTAGGCAATCCCTGGGGATGCCATGCCTTCACCGGAATTCTTCCAAGTGCGGCCCGTCGCCGATGCGCTGGACCTGCTGGATGCGCATTGGCAGCCGCAAGCGACGCGCGAGTTCATCGCCTCCGCTGACGCGCTCGACCGCGTCAGCGCGGTCGAAGTCCGCTCGCCCGAGGCGCTGCCGGCTTTCCGCAAAAGCGCCGTGGACGGCTACGCCGTGCGCGGGTCCGATACCTTTGGCGCAAGTCAGGCGCTGCCGGCCTTGCTCGAGCTGATAGGCGAAATCAAAATGGGGCAGGCGCCAGCGGGCGCTATCGGCAGCGGGCAAACGCTGGCTATCCACACCGGCGGCATGCTGCCGGCTGGCGCCGACGCCGCCATCATGATCGAGACCACCCAAGTTATAGACGCCGGGGAAATCGAAGCCATGCGAGCGGTGGCGCCGGGCGAGAACGTCATCCAAGTTGGCGAGGATGTGGCGGCAGGCGCGACTATATTGCCGAGGCATCAGCGGCTGCGCCCGGGCGATATCGGCGGCTTGTTAGCGGTTGGCATCGAGCGAATCGAAGTCTTGCGCCTCCCGCGCGTGGGCATCCTCAGTTGCGGCGACGAATTGCTGCCGCCCGAGCTTGCGCCGCCGCCCGGCCAGGTGCGCGATATCAATGCCTATACGCTGAGCGCCCTGGCGAAAAAATACGGCGCGGCGCCAACCCGCCTGGGCATCGCGCGCGATACGCTGGCGGATTATCGCGCCCGCGCCGAGGCCGGTTTCGCCGAGTCGGATATCCTGCTGCTCAGCGCGGGCAGTTCGGTTTCGGCGCGCGATTACACGCGGGATGTCATCAACAGTCTGGGCGCGCCGGGGCTGCTGCAGCATGGGCTGGCGACCAAGCCGGGCAAGCCGACCATCATCGCCGTCTGCGAGAACAAACCGGTCATCGGTTTGCCGGGCAATCCGGTCTCGGCGCTTTTGGTCGCGCGGCAGATTCTGCCGCATTTGATCGCCCGCTTCCTGTGCCAGCAGCCAGAGCAGCCGCCGCTGAGGCGCGCGCGACTGGCGCTGCGCGTGGCTTCTGAAACCGGGCGCGAAGACTGGCTGGCGGTGCGCTTGCGCGCGACCGACGACGATGTCCCGCTGGCAGAGCCGCTATTCGGCAAGTCGAACTTGATTTTCACGCTGGCGGGCGCGGACGCCTTGCTGCGCGTGCCGCTCAATTCGGGCGGCTTGGAGGCCGGCAGCCTGGTGGATGTCGCGCCCTTATGAGCCGACGGTGAGGTTCATGTCAAAACGTCATATCTATCTGGAAGATCTACCGCTCGACCAAGCGTGGGCGAAGCTGCAAGCGGCATTGCGGACCGCTGGACGCTGGGCGGCGCTGCCCGGCGAAAGCATCGCGCTGGACCAGGCTTTAGGTCGGGTCACGGCTGCGGCGGTGCGAGCGAAACTGTCCTCGCCGCATTATCATTGCGCGGCTATGGACGGCTATGCCGTCGCCGCCGCCGATACGCTTGATGCGCGGGAAACACAGGCGCTTAGCCTGCGGCTCGGGCGACAGGCGCACGCGGTCAACACCGGCGATCCCCTGCCGGACAACACCGACGCCGTGATCATGATCGAGCATGTGAATCGAACGGAGCATGACCAGCTCTTGATTTACGCCGCGGCCGCGCCCTGGCAGCATGTGCGCCTGATGGGCGAGGATATGGTGACGACAGAGACCGTCCTGCAAGTGAATCACCAGTTGCGCCCGGTCGATCTGGGCGCGCTGGCCGGCTGTGGACATGCGACCGTTTTGCTGCGGCGCAAACCGCGCGTCGCGATCATTCCGACGGGCAGCGAGCTCGTGCCGCCCGGTCATCGCCCCGAACGCGGTCAACTCATCGAATACAACAGCCTGATACTGGGGGCTCAGATCCGCGAGGCGGGCGGCGCGGCCAGCGTATCCCCGATTGTCGATGACTCTCTCGATGGCTTAAGCCGCGCGCTGCAAGCCGCGCTTGACGCGGCGCCCGATTTAGTGCTGGCGCTGTCGGGTTCATCGGCCGGCAGCCACGACTTCACGGCGCGCGCGATTGAGCAAATGGGCGAGCTGCTGGTCCATGGCATCGCCGTGCGTCCTGGGCATCCGGTCATCATTGGCATGATCGGGTCGACGCCGATTATCGGCGTGCCTGGTTATCCGGTCAGCGCCGCGCTCACCGGCGAATTGCTGATTTGTCCTTTGATTCGGCGCTGGCTGGGTTTGTCCCGCGACGAGCCCGCGACGCTTGAGGCGGTCTCCACGCGCAAGATCCTATCGCCAATCGGCGACGACGATTTTCTGCGCGTGGCGCTGGCGGAGATAGACGGGGTAGCGCAGGCGACGCCTTTACAGCGCGGCGCTGGCGTCATCAGCTCGCTGGTACAGGCGGATGGCTTGGCGCATATCCCCCGTTTTCACGAGGGCGTCGACCGCGGCGGCGCCTTGCGCGTGAGCCTGTATCGTCCGCTTGCGCAGATTCAAAGCACGCTCATGGTCATGGGCAGCCACGATCCCATGCTCGATTTGCTGGCGACGCATCTGCGCTTGTTCAAGCCGGCTTGGCGGCTGATCTCGGTCAATCTGGGTTCTATCGGCGGCTTGATCGCCTTGCGCCGCGGCGAGGCGCATCTGGCCGGCAGTCATCTCTTCGATCCGGCGACCGCGACTTATAACATGCCCTACTTGCGCAAATACCTGGGCGGCGAACCCTGCCAGCTTGTCACATTCGCTCAGCGCGAACAGGGACTCATATTGCCGCCGGGCAATCCGCGCGGCATCCGCGAGTTCGCCGATATCCGCGACCTGCGTTTTGTCAATCGACAGCGCGGCGCCGGTACGCGCGTCCTCTTCGATCACTTGCTAGGGCAGCATGGAATCGCATCGTCCGAGATCGAGGGTTACGCGCGCGAGGAATATACGCACCTGAGCTTGGCCGCGGCCGTCGCCGATGGCATCGGGGATTGCGGCATGGGTTTGCGCAGCGCGGCCGAGGCAATGGGCTTGGACTTCCTGGGCATAACCTGGGAGCGATTCGACCTGGTGATTCCGCAGCGCAGGCTGGAAACAAAGGGCGTGCAAGCGCTGCTGAAGGTCTTGCGCAGCGAGGGCTTCAAGCGCGAACTGGGCGCGCAGAGCGGCTATCGCAGCGACGCGACGGGACAGGTCGTTGAAGCGTAGACGCTTGAGTAATTATCGCCGTCTTCCGCCGTCTTTCGCTCCGTTTTACTTTCTTTCACTTTCTTTCACTCGCTTAAACCGAGGCGCCAGCCGCAGGTATAGACGCGCATGCCGCCGCGCCGTACATAGCCAATCACACAGATATCCCAGGCTTGAGCCAATTCCACCGTGATGCTGGTCGGGGCTGTGCGGCTGGCCACGACCGGGACGCCCATGCGCCGCGCCTTGCCCAGCATTTCCGAGCTGACGCGGCCGCTGGTCAACAAGATGCGGTCGCGGCTTTCGATTTTTTCCAGCAGCGCCAAACCCGCGACTTTGTCCACCGCGTTATGCCGGCCGACATCCTCGGCGCTGATGAGCAAGCCCGTTTCGGCGCCTAGCACGGCTGTATGCACGCCGCGCACGGCATTGTAAAGAGTAGCCGCGCCGCCCAATTCCCGCATCAGGCGGATGATCACATCCGGTGTCGTCTTGAAGGCGCTATCCAAGGGCGGTTGCGTCTTGGAGAGTTCTTGCCCGGTCATGCCGCCGCCGCAGCCAGTGGTCAAGATCATGCGCCTGGGCAACTCCACCTCGGCGCGCGTCAGGATGACATCAACCACGCTATTGGGCATATTGGCGGCCAGCAAGGCGATCTCGTCCGCCGCTTCGATCAGCCCCTCGTTGTACAAGAAGCCGACCGCCAGCGCTTCCAGCTGCAGGGGGCTGCACATCATCGTCGCCAGCGACTGCCCGTTGACATAGATCGAGAGCAGTTGCTCGTCAATCACGCCGCCTTCAACGCGGCGCGCCACGCCTCCCTCGACGACTTGATAGCTCAGCGGCTTGGCGCCCGCCAATTGGCAGGCGCTTTTTGCAGTTGTCATCGGCTGTCACTCTTGCGTTTGCGCCGGGTTTGCTGCCGCAGTTCTTCGCTGCTCCAGCCCTGCTCCATGCCCCACTCGAGCTTCGGCTTCAAGGCGCCGGTCGGGCAGACGCCCACGCATTGCCCGCAAAATACGCAGGGCGAATCGGTCATGGATATGTCGAAGGCGGTGGCGACGCTGGTGTCGTGGCCGCGGTTTTTCAGCGTCAGCGCGAAGGTGAACTGGGCGTCTTCGGCACAGACTTGCACACAGCGCCAGCACAAGACGCACTGTTCATAATCGCGCACATAAAAGGGATTGTCGTCAATCACTTCGCTTTCGCGCCGCCGCGCGTCGGGGAATCGCTCATCTTCGGCGCTATAGTCCCGCATCATGTCCTGGATTTCCGGCGCTTGCTCCAGGTTGACCGAGGCGTTCAGCATTTCCAGGATGGTGCGGCGGCTGCGCTCGACCCGTTCGTTGCGCGTCTCGACTTTGGCATCCGCCCCGCATTCGGCGACGCAGGCCGGCTGCAAGACGCGCCCGCCGTCGACATCGACCACGCAGACGCGGCAAAGTCCGTTGGGGCTGGTGGCTTCGTGATAGCAGATGACGGGGATGTCGACGCCGGCTGCCTGCGCGGCTTCGAGCAGGGTCGCGCCTTTTGCGACGCTGACGGGCTTGCCGTCGATGGTGAGCGTGATGCTGTCGTCGGTCATGTGGTTGCGCCTTTTTGGAGGTTGTGCGTGCTGCACAGGACTTGCCCATTTTCGATCAGGGTCTGTCCGCCTTTGCTGTGCGGCAATACGTGGTCGGCTTCAAATTGGGACCAAGGGATGATGCACTCTCTGTCTGGTTTGCCTTCAGCAATGCACATCTTACATGTTCCACCATCACGGAGATAAATGGCGATCCGCTGCGCCTCACTGAAGGCTTTCTTTTCGTCCTTTTCTCGTATTTCTATGCACTTATTGTCGGCGAAAGTGAAAAATTCATAGCGAATGATGCGGTCTCTTATCTCGATGTTGGCTGTATTCTGCTGATTGTATTCGACAAAAGTACGGGCGTTCTCATCGCCTGTTGCAACTCCCGTTGTGCGATCGAAGAAATGATATGCAAATTCTCGGAAACACTTGCGCAACGTGTCATTGTATACATAGTGTTTCAGCAAATGGCGCATTAGAAGGTAACAAGAAATGGTAAAGTATTCATGGCGAAAACAGACAGCGCCTACACCGTAGTGTTTCTTGTCCAGTTTAGGATCATCTTGAAACACTTCTCGCATTCGATTCAAGGTCTTTAAGGTGGATATGGCCGCCTTTTCTTTTTCGTATGATAAGTTGCTAATGCCATCGTCCTTGATTTGGGTTTCATCAATTAGCTTTGCGATAATCGCATCTCCGATTGCAGTAGGACCGCCGGCCCGCTCAAGCAGCAAGAAGCGCCCTAATAGAGCAAGATGCTGCATACGCGAGTTTGTCTTTGTATAAGTCTCCTTGAAAAAGATGTGCTTATGTGGATTGGGGTCAACTGCCGTATAAGTCTCGCGATCGAAATCGTAGTCATCCGCATACTTGACTAGGAAATTGCGTACGGGACTTGATAGGCGCGCATGTGCTGTTTCAATTTTGTTTAGAGATTCGCCTTGCTGCAGACGCCAGAAAATTTCCGACGCTATCTCAAGATGCCTGTAGACATGCGGTTCTTGAATATTCTTGATAATCTCTGCTTTGAATCTGAGTTCTTCGTCTATGAACTCGCGAATATCATCATCAAGTTCGCACATCCGCTTTCCTGGAAGGCGGCTATCAACATCGCCAAGAGAATGAGGGAGTCTCAGCTGGTTGTCATAGAATTCCTGCACGGTGCTTATTCGCTGCTGCCCATCAATGACTTCTCTTCGTGACTCCTGTCTATTTAAGCGAACTTCACGAACAACAATGCCGGGGATGAAATAGCGGCGGAAAAGGCTATCCAAGAGCGCCTGTTTCTTTCCCGTGTCCCAAACCGTTTTTCGTTGATAGGGCGGACGAACGATGTAGCGTTTTCGATAGGCATGAAAATGTCGAATGTTTATCGCCACTGTCTCTATGTGGTATTCCGATTCGGGGTTAAACGTCATTTTTATTACTCCTATCCCTCCGCCTCAAACAGCCCCGGAAACTTCTCAATCGCGCTCATGACCGCCATGCCCGCCGTATGCCCCAAGCCGCAGATCGAGGCTTCCGTCATCGTCATGCCCACGTCAAGCAGGCGCTCGCGGTCGCCAGCTTGCGGCGCGTCCAGCCGCTCTAATATCTCCACCTGCCGCTGCGTGCCCAGCTGGCAGGGGAAGCACTTGCCGCAGCTTTCGTGCTGGAAAAAGCGCCCCAGCCGCCGCAGCACATCGCGCAGGTTCGTCTCTTGATTAAAAACCATAATCGCGCCCGAGCCAAAGGTACTGCCCGCCGCGCGCAAGTCTTCGAAACTCAGCCGCAGCTCGATCTCATGCGGCAGCAAGAAGGTCCCTGCCGCGCCGCCCATCAAAACCGCCTGCAAATCGCCGATGATTCCCTGGCAATAGTCGTCGAAGAAAGCGCGCAAGGTGATGCCGGGCTGGATTTCATAGACGCCCGGTTTGCCGACATGTCCGCTGACCGAGACCAGCTTCGTACCGGCGCTTTCCGCCGTGCCAAAACTCTTGAACCAGTCCGCGCCGCGCCTGATGATGCCGGGAATCGCGCACAATGTCTCGACATTGTTGACCGCCGTCGGCGCCCCGAAGAGCCCAAAGGCAGTCGGATAGGGCGGCTTCATGCGCGGGAAGCCGCGCTTGCCCTCAATCGCTTCGAAGAGCGCGGTCTCCTCGCCACAGATATAAGCGCCGGCTCCGCGCCGAATCTCGATATCCAGCGAAAAATCGCTGTCCATGAGGCTCTCGCCCAGCGCGCCAGCCGCCTCCGCCTCGCTAATGGCGGCGTCCAAGATGGCGGTCGCTTTGGGATATTCGCCGCGCACGAAGATGATGGCTTTGCCCGTCCCCACCGCGTAGGCGGCCAGCGCGATTCCCTCCAGCAGCAGGTGCGGGCGATGCTCCATCAAGACGCGATCTTTGAATGTGCCGGGTTCACTTTCATCGGCATTGCAAACGACATACTTGACAGCGCCCGCCGCGCCGCGCGTGAGCTTCCACTTCAAGCCGGTCGGGAAAGCCGCGCCGCCGCGGCCTATCAGCCCCGAGGCTTCCACCTCGGCGATCAGGTCTTCCGGTTTCATCTCCTCGGTCAGCGCCTTGCGCAGCGCCGCATAGTCGCCATAAGCCATCAGTCTTTGTGGCGCCGCCTTGAGCGAGGGCTCCAGCAAAACCGATTCATCATCGCCGGCGGGCTTGAAATAGGCGCCATCGGCGGGACCAAGCAGCGTATCAACCGTGACCTTTGGCAGCGCGATGTCGTCCTCGCCGCGTTCGCTGACCAGCGCGGCCGGCGCGTAATCGCACATGCCCAGGCAGGGGGAATGCTCAACCGTGTATTCGCCGTCAACTGTCATGCCAGCATGGGACAGCCCTAGCCGGTCGCAGAGCTTATGCAGCACATCGTCCGCGCCAGCCAAGGCGCAGCTTGGGTCCGTGCAGACGCGGATGATGCGGCGGCCAGTAGGCTCGTCGTGGAAGAGCGTATAGAAGCCGATGACGCCATAAATCTCGGCTTCAGGCACACGCAAGATATGCGAAATCCGCTGTACGTCTTCGGGGCTGATGCTGCCATGCGCCGTCTGCGCGTCCCAGAGGGCCGGCAGCAGCGCGTCGCGCCCGCGTCCGCGATAGGCTTCCAGCGTCGCGTCGATGTCCTGCTCGGCGATCACGCGCCCTCCATTTGTTCACATTTCTTGTTCACGCTTCGATATATTGTCAGCAGGAAGCGCCATGCGTTTTTCTCCGCAGCGCGATTCCGCTGACCTATCTACAGCATACCTTATAATCTTAAACTCTGTGCCCTTAGTAATTCCAAGAAAATAATGCGAAAACATCAGGACGCTGTAGGGGCGACCAATCTGGTCGCCCGACGTTGCTGCGTTTAGGTTTCGGGCGACATGGTACTGCGCGTAGACACCCACTAGAAGGTCTGTCGCCCCTACATTGCGACCTACCGTCGAGTTTTTCATGACTAACTTGGGTTTACTTTCCTGTCTTTGTGCTTAGAAAAAAATGAAGCGATTGCTCTGGTTTAGCGTTCCGTCGAGGCTGGAGTCTATATCAAGATGATGTACAATAGCGCCATTCATGCGCAGTGGCTTCGGCGCAGGGAAACGCCTTATGAGCGCTTCTCGCGCGGAAATCACAGAATTAGAAAGGCTTATCGTGCGATTCATAGTCATGCTGCTCTTGGCTTTGGCGCTGTTGACAGGCTGCGCTTCGCAGGCGACCTTCGGCGATGCCATCACCCAAGGCGAACCCACACCTATTCCGACCCCAGTCGTGCCCAACAAACCTGTCTATCAGGTGGAGCGCGGTAAAATCGTATATGAGCGCCGTTTCTTCGGGCGTATCTCGCCGCTTGTCACCGAAGAAATCGCCTTCGAGATTGACGGGCGCGTTCTGGAAGTTCTGGTGGAGCGCGGCGCGACTGTGAACGCGGGCGATGTCTTGGCGCGCTTGGATACAAGAGCGCTGGAAGCCCAATTGCTCAATGCCGAAGAAGAACTCGCCATCGCCCAATCGATCTTCGAAAGCGCCGATAGCCAAGTTCGCTACGATAGCCAGCGCGCGCAGCTTAACCTGGAAATAGCGCAACTGCGCCTGGACCATGCGCTTGCGCAAGGGTCCGATCCGCCGAGCGCCGACGACGCGCTCAACATCAATCTGCGCACGATTGAGCGCGATCTGGCGCAGGTCTCCCTCGACGAGTTGACATCGGGGGTCGATCCACAACTGCGCTTTGACGTCACGCGGGCGCAGAAACGCGTCGATGAAATAGAAGCGACTATCGCCAAAACCGAGTTGGTCGCGCCCATGTCCGGTCGCTTGGTCTATTTCTCGCCCGACCCTGGCGAGCCCATGGTCGCTTACGAGCCGATCGCGGTGGTGGCGGATCTCTCGATACTGGAAATCACGGACGAGATGGACGCCGATGACCTGAGCGAACTGGCGGAAGGCATGCCGCTGATCACCAAACGCGCCAGCTTGCCCGGCAATGTCTACACCGGGATCATCGCCAGCTTGCCTTCACCCTACGGCCTGTCAACGGATGAATTCGTTCATGTCGCCTTCGATCAGCAACCGCCCCCGGATGAATTCCAGGCGGGCGATCGCATGGAATTCACCGTCAAAATCGAGGAGCGCGATGACGTGCTCTGGCTGCCCATCTCGGCGATCCGCCAATTCAGCGGTCGTAATTTCATCGTCGTGCAAAACGAAGGCGTACAGCGCCGGGTCGATGTGCGGCTCGGGCTGGAGGGCGATGACCGGGTCGAGATACTGGAAGGCGCGGAAGAGAATCAGACGGTTATCGGACCATGATGCGTAGCGCCTTGCGAATCCGCGCCATCTTCATAGTCGCTGTCAAACGTCTGTTGGCGCAGCCCTTGCTGTCGCTGGCGACGATCGTCGGTCTTACGGTCGCCGTGGCGCTCGTTTTGACCATCCCGATCTATTCCGAATCGGTGGCTTACCGCATCTTGACCGAACGCCTCACCGAAGGACCCGATCGCATCAACCGACCGCCCTTCTCCTTCATGTTTAGTTATATCGGTTCTTGGAATCAGCCGGTTAATTGGGAGGACATCGGCGGTCTGGACCGCTATCTGCGCGAAAAAGGCGGGCAGGAACTGGGCTTGCGCACGACCAGAATCGTGCGCCACCTGGAAACGCAAAACTTCCGCCTCTATCCGGCTGACGAAAGGAACTACCGCGACGAGAATCGTTCGCTGGATTATGTCAGCTTCGGCACGACGGAAAACATCGAAGCGCAGGTGGAATTGGTGGAAGGCGCTCTCCCTGCGCCGGCCGATCCCGACCCCAACAGCGTAATCGAGGTCATGATCCACGAGAACTTCGCATCCGAATTTGGCATGCAGGCGGGCGAGATCTACTCTGGATACAACTGGCGGCTGGAAAATGACGATCCGATGCAAATCACTGAGATCCGCATCGCCGGCATCTGGCGGCCCCGCGACGATGAATCGGAATTCTGGTTTTATCGCCCCAACGTTTTTCAAGACATCCTGCTCATCAACGAAGCGACTTATGTGAATCGCCTGGCGCCCAATACCGACGCGGAGATCAATCTGGCGGTTTGGTACCTGGTCACCGACGGCAGCAGCGTCAATACCAGCCGCGTCGATGAGTTGCTGCAGCGCCATATCGACACCGAAAAGATCGCCGATCAATACTTGCCCGGCACCTATATTCAAGCCTCGCCGGAAGAAGAGCTAAAGCCCTATCAGCGTATCGTCACTGTTCTGACCCTGACCCTGACCATCTTCAGCATCCCCATTGTGGCGCTGCTGATCGCGTTCTTGGTCATGCTGGTTGGTTTGGTTGTGGACGGCCAACGCAACGAGACGGCGGTCATGCGCAGCCGCGGCACTTCGCCCTTCCAGGTCGTGGGCTTGACCACTGTCGAAGGCGTCATTATGGGCTTCATCGCCCTGGTGATTGGCATGATCATGGCAACCGCTTTCACGCAGCTGATCGGCACCACGCGCAGCTTTATGGACTTCCGCTGGGGGCATCATTTTATCGTGTCCATCCCGCCGACTATCGGCTCAACGATCGCGCTGGCGCTGGCATTTACAGTGCTAATCCGCGTCGTGCCGACCATCGGCGCCGCCCGCCATACTATTGTCAGCTACAAGATGGACAAGTCGCGCTTGCTGCGGCGGCCCTGGTGGCAGCGCCTGGGCGTTGATGTCTTGCTGCTGGCGCTTATCGGCTACTTTTATTATCAGGTAGTGCAGCAAGGCGGTCTGATTGACGTGGAAGGCGGGACGCGCAATATCGACGAGGCTTACAACCAGCCCTTCGTATTCTTGCTGCCGCCGCTGACAATTTTCGCTTTGACGCTTTTCATCTTGCGCTTTTTGCCGCCCATCCTGCGCTTTATGGCTTGGCTGATCCAATGGAGCAATAGTGTCGGCTTGCTGATCGTCACACGACAATTGGAGCGCTCGCCCGGCGCTTATTATTTGCCCTTGATCCTGCTGGTAACGACCATCAGCCTGGGCATCTATACCGCGTCCTTCGCACGCACGATTGATCGCTATCTCTACGAGCAGCAGTATTACAAAGTCTCCGCCGATATGTCCGTGCGCGTTTTCAGCCAGACCGGGGGCGGCATTCCCGGCGCTGGCGGCGGCAGCGAAGAGCCTCCCGCGTATATGCACATATCCGAGTTCACCTCAATGCCGCATGTGACAGGCGCGACGCGCATCGGCGAGTACACCGCCAAGGCGCGCCTGACTATGACCAGCGTCGAAGGCAGATTTGTCGGGATCGACCGCGCCGACTTGGGACAGGTCATCTTTTGGCGGCCCGACTTCGCGTCCTATCGCCTGGGTTACTTGACAAACGCCCTGGCGCTGCAGCAGGACAGCGTATTGGTCTCGCGCGAATTCCTGGAACAGCGGGGCCTGGATATCGGCGATCTGCTGGAATTGGACATCCGCAGCGGGGGCGATGTATTCAAAATCAATTTGCAGATTGTCGGCAGCCTCGAGTACTTCCCGCGTTGGTATCCAGAAGAAGACGGTCCTCTCTTCGTTGGCAACCTGGACTTCTTCTTTGAACAGGCGCAGCAAGAACTGGCGCATCGCGTGATTGCGCGCATCGAACCGGAATTCAACCCGAGCGCATTTTCCCGCGCCTTGTTCGACCGCGGCGCCACCGGCGTCCTGATTGAAGAGCCGACGACGCGTATCGAGCGCGAGCAATCGCGCCCGGAACGGCAAGGACTCTTTGGCTTGTTGTCCATCGGCTTCATCACGTCGTCGCTGGCGACAATGGTCGGCTTTTTGCTGTACACGGTCTTTTCCTACCGCCGGCGCTATGTTGAGCTGGGCATCTTGCGCGCCATTGGCTTGTCGCAGACGTCGATGATGCTCTCTGTCGCCTGGGAACTGGGTCTCTTAATTGTGATGGGCTTGTTGCTCGGCATCGGCATCGGATTGGCGGTCAGCATACTCTATATCCCCTACATGCAATTTGTCAGCAGCCTGGAAGGCATCGTGCCGCCCTATGTGATCACGATGGCTTGGACCGAGATCGCCCAGATCCTCGCCCTGTTCCTGGGCGCCTTCCTGCTGATTATGATCATCCTGCTGTTGATCCTGCGGCGCATGCGTATCTTCCAGGCGGTTAAATTAGGAGAGTCGCTCTGATGAGTTGTTTGGCTTGCTTTGTAAGCGCGCGGACAGATCCAGAGACAGTTATCCAATCTCAAACTGTCTGCGTTCCCCACGACTGTGGGGCTGACCCGATATTGAAAGTGGCGGAAATCAATGTGATCGCCAATTCCCCACAAAAATGGGGGTGTTGATGATGGAAAACGATCTCAACTCAAACGCATTTGTCATCTGCCAATCACTGTATAAGCTCTACCAGATCAGTGATTATGATGTGCAGGCGCTGCAGGGATTGGATCTGACCGTCCGCGAAGGGGAAATGGTAGGCGTCGTCGGGGCGAGCGGCAGTGGCAAGACCACCTTGATGAACGTCTTGGGCGGCTTGACGCGGCCCTCCGCGGGCCAAGTGATCGTCGATGGGCAGAACCTGCTCAAGCTGAGCAACCGCGAATTGACGACATATCGACAGGTGGAGGTCGGCTTCGTCTGGCAGCAAGGCAGCCGCAATCTCATTCCCTACCTGTCCGCGCTTGATAACATCAAATTGCCGATGACGCTGGCGGGCCAGACCGGTACGCAGGTGGACAAGCGGGCGCGCGAACTGATGGACCTGGTCGATCTTGCCGATCGTTACAACCATCAGCCGATCGCGCTTTCCGGCGGCGAACAGCAGCGTGTGGCAATCGCGGTGGCGCTGGCCAACGAGCCGAAGCTGCTGCTGGCGGACGAACCCACTGGCGAGCTCGATTCCGTGACCTCCGACCAGGTCTATGATCTGTTCCAACGCTTGAATCGCGATCTGGGCTTGACGATTTGCATCGTCAGTCACGATCCGCTGATCGCGCAGCATGTCGGCCGCGTGGTAGCGATACGAGACGGGAAGCTGGCCAGCGAAACGGTGTTGCGCCGGCGCAAACGGAAAGCCCGCTCCCATGACGACTCCGGCGCGGCAGGGCAGGGTCAAGAGGGCTGGGAAGAACATTTCGAGGAGTTGATCGTGCTGGATTCTGCCGGACGCTTGCAGATCCCCAAAGCCTATCGCGAAGAGTTGGCAATTGAAAACCGCGTCGAAATGGAAGTGACGGAGCGGGGATTACTGATCCGGCCCGCGCAGAACCTGGAAGAGACCTCGTCACAGAGCGAGATTCAAATCGAACACGAGATCCGCGCCGATGACAATGGCGCGCAGGGCGGTTTGCTTTCCAGGTTGGGACTGCGAAAAGCCGCGGCGGACGACGCAAGCGGAAGGGGGCGGAAATGACCGCGCTGGCCATTGTCGCGCAGGATGTCAGCCGCGTATACGCATCCGATTCGGGCGAGATAGCGGCAATACAAGATGTGAGTTTCGATATCGAAAGCGGCCAGTTCGTCGCCTTGCGCGGGCGTTCTGGCAGCGGCAAAACCACCTTGCTCAATTGCCTCGGCGGCTTGGACAACCCAACCCGGGGCAAAATCTGGATCTATGGCGACGACATATCCGGGCTAGACGAAAAGCAGCGCACGCACTGGCGCCGCGAGAGTATTGGTTTCGTCTTCCAGCAGATGGGTTTGATGCCCAGCTTTTCCGCCTACGAGAACCTGGAATTGATGGCGCGCCTGGGCGGCTTGCCGCGCCGCGATCGCAAGGAACGCATTCTTAAGAATCTGGAGCGGCTGGGCTTGAAGGATTATTACGCGCACCGACCCTACGAGATGTCCGGCGGGCAGCAGCAGCGCATCGCCATCGCCCGCGCTTTGGTCACGTCGCCGCGTTTGATCCTGGCGGACGAACCGACCAGCGAACTGGACAGTGAGACGACGCACATGATATTAACTGTTTTGCAAACGATCGTGCGCGAGGAAGCTGTCACGATTCTTTTGTCAAGTCATGATCCCATCGTCGACGAATACGCCGACCGCATCATCCAACTGCGCGATGGGCAGATCGCCGCATCCCCCGCAGAGTCCCTGCCCGCGCCTCAGCTGGCGGGGATGAACTAGGGATGAACTAAGGAAGGTCGCGGGATTATGGCTTTGCCGCTGCTATTGTTCTTCTTCTATTTTATGGGTGACACCATTCATTTTCATGATGTCAGCCAAGAGGCGGGCATAAGCGCTTCTCACCGCGCCATTTGGGTGGAAGACGCGCCTAGGCAGTTCGGCAAGCAATACCTGGCGGCTGGGACAGCCTGGGCGGATTATGACAATGACGGCTGGGTTGATCTCTTTGTCACGGGCAACCTCGATCCCAATGTTTTGTACCGCAACAATGGCGACGGCAGCTTCGCGGTATCCGAGTTCTCGGATGCGCTGAGTTTGCCGGATGTGCCCAGCGGCGGCGCGGTCTGGGCGGATTATGACAATGACGGCTGGCGCGATCTTTATGTGCTGAACATGGGGGCGAATCGGCTCTTCCGCAACCTCAAGGGCAAGGGCTTTGCCGATGTGACTGTCGCGGCTGGCGTCGGCGATATCGGCAAAGGCACGACAGCCGCTTGGGGCGATTATGACGCGGACGGCCATTTGGATCTCTATGTCGTTAATTGGTCCTGCGTTCCCGAATGCGATTTGCAGGATTTTTCGCGCAGCCGCGACGCGCTCTACCACAACGACGGCGATGGCGCTTTCACCGATGTCTCGGGATTGTTGGGCTTCGAGCAATTGTTAGGCGCTGGTTTTTCCGCCAGTTGGGTTGACTATGACAATGACCGCGATCTCGACCTGTATGTCGTCAATGACAAGGTGGTGAACGCCCTGGGCAATGTGTTGCTGCGCAATGACGGCGCTGGTTGTGATGGCTGGTGCTTCACCGATGTTTCGGCGGCGTCTGGCGCGGATGCGGTCTTGCACGGCATGGGCTTGGCGACCGGCGACTACGACAACGATGGCGACCTGGACTTTTATTTTTCCAATATGGTGAATGCCATGGTCCTGCTGGAAAATCAGGGCGACGGCACTTTCTTGGACAGCACGGAATTCGCCAGAGTCGGTTATGACACCGGGCAGTCGGTCGGCTGGGGCACGGCATTTTTCGACTACGACAACGACGGCTGGCTGGATTTGTTCCTGGCGGCGACCGGTCTCGTGCCGGAGTCCGCTTCCCCGGGTAGGCAGCTCGATGATCCGGATCAGCTGCTGCACGGCTTGGCGCCGGAATACGGTCCGGTGGGCATGCACTTTCAGTATCCGGATATGCTCTATCAGAATCAGCGGGATGGCAGCTTCGCCGCGGTCGATCAAAGCCTGTTCGCCGATGGCGCGCAGCCGACGATGGGCTTCAGCACCGCCGATTACGACCGGGACGGCCGCGTTGATTTCGCGCTGACCCATTGGGATGTCGGTCACAAATTGTTCCAGAACGATAATCTCGCCGCGCGGTGGAACAACTGGATTGCCTTTGACCTGCAGGGCGGCGCCGGTATCGATCGCGACGCCATTGGCACGCGGGTGCGCGTCGATACGCTTGACGGCTTGTCACAGATCCGCGAAGTGAAATCCGGCTCGAGCCTGGGCGCGGGGAACGAGCTGGCGCTGCACTTCGGCTTGGGCGAATCCGAAATCGCCCGGGTGCTCGTCAGTTGGCTCAATGGCGATTACCATGAATACACCGGGGTCGCGGTCAACCAACGCTGTTTGATCAGTCCGGAAAAGATGGCTTGCGAGAATCAACCCCCTTCACAGTAAGCTGCCATGTTCCTGGAATCTGTACCTGTAATCTGAAATGAAGAATGGCAACATGAGACACTCCCCGACATCCGCGCTGCTTTTGACGCTGCTCTTGCTCGCTCTGCTCGCGCCGGCCGCTTTGGCGCATCAACCCGTTTGCGAATTCGCCGACCTGAAAGCGCGAGCGCCTTGGCGCGTCCCAGACGCCACCATCTCCTACGCCTATTTCGGCAATGTGCATCCGGCAGGCGATGTCGACTATTTCCGCTTTCAAGCCGAGCAAGGGCAATCTGTCCTATTGAGCTTGAGCATCCCCGCCATTTCCGATCAAAGCTCCTTCTCGCCGGTCATGGCGGTATACGGTCCGGGCCTCAACAGCGGCGCGGACATGCAACTGCCGCAAGCGCTGACAATCCCTGAGGGGCAGGGCCTAATGATGGTCCCGTTGGGTGAGGAACCGGTCTACTGGTTCGAGCCATTCAGCCGCAGGTACTTTTGGAATTGGGATGACTATTTCTTCAAAGCGCCGGCAACAGCGGCCTATACCGTGGCGCTCTGGCATCCGCAAGCGGAGCTCGGACGTTATGCTTTTGTGATTGGCCAGCGCGAGGTCTTCGGCGGCGATCTGGAATGCTACGAATCATACAGCGACTACTGGACGCCGCTGGAAGCGGGCCTCAATCCCTACCGCGACCGCGGCTTCGAGATGGCTTTCGACCAAGCGCCTGTGGTCAACTTGCAATTGTTCCCGCTGGCTGGCGGGGGCTACAACGTCCGGGTCCAGACGCTGAATTTCACCTTCACGCCACAGAATGTCGATATGGATCCGATTCCCGGCGAGGGTCACGCGCACCTCTATGTTGACGGCGAAAAAATCGCCCGGCTCTACGGCGAATGGCATCATCTGGGCGCGCTCCCCGAGGACGCCGAGGTGCTAAGGGTCGCGCTCTATGCCAACGACCACAGTCCCTTCACAGTCGATGGCCTGCCTGTCTCCGATTCGCTGACTCTGGTTGATGCGACGCAAGAGGACGCCTAACCGTGATCGGAGATTTGCATGCCACGGTCGGGCGCATCAAGGCGCTGCTCGACACTGAAACTTGCTGGTACGAAAGCTTCGAGCATGAGCCGGTGCGCACCAGCGAAGAAGCGGCAGCCACGCGCCCGGGCTACAGCTTGCGCCACGGCGCCAAAGCCATCATCCTGCGCGTGAAACGCTCCAAGCGGGACAAATTTTTTGTGATGCTCGTCTTGCCGGCCGATCGCAAGTTCGCCGCCAAAGCGGTCAAAAGCTATTTCGCGGCGCGCGACATCCGCTTCGCCAGCGCGGACGAAGTTGCGGAGTTGACCGGCGGCATTCAACCCGGCGGGGTGCCGCCCTTCGGCAATTTGTTCGACTTGCCCGTATTCGCGACGCCTGAATTGTTTGATGTGGAGCGAATTGTGTTTAACGCCGGCGACCGGCGCTATTCACTGGCCATGTGCAGCGCGGATTATCGTCGCCTGGCGCAGCCCGAGGTATTTTCATTTGTCTGATTTTCTTGCTGCAACCACTACCTCAGTAAAACCAAGTAAGTAGGGCGCTTTGGCGACTATTCCTCAGTCGCCTCGTTTCAAGCGCAGAACGAGCATGGCGAAGCTATGCGGCGCCAGGACCAGTTCATCGGAGCGCATCGTCTGACGCTCGACGACGACAGCATCGGGCGCTGCGAAGGTATTGGTCGCCATGGGACTGTCGCCCGATACGCTGTAGACATCGACATCGTCTTCCAGTTCCAGCCCCGCTATCGACAGCGCCATCGGCTCGTCCAGGCTGCAATTGACCAGCGAAACAAATGCCAAGCGTCTATCCGCGTCATAAGTCGTGGCCGCGTTCAGCAAAGGCACATCGTCAAACCCGCGCATATTGCCGGCCGGCGGGCTATGAAACTTGCCGCAGTCGACAGTTGTCTGCAGCGCCTGTGTCCCGCGGTGGCGCGTCATGAGTTCCAGCACCAGCGTGGCCGGCATTTTGATGACGGCCGGTTGCGCGGGTTGGTCGCCGCTATCAATCGGAACCCAGCCGCCGCCCCGCCCGAGAGCGACCGCCTCCCAGCGATAAAGCGGCGCAATCAAGTAGCAGCCCATAACATTGCTTAAGTGATAGATGGCGCTGTACTTGATGCGATCCGCGCGCTGCAAGCAGAGGTTCATGATCGAGCCGGTATAAAGCGCGTCGGCCAGATTGTAATCTTCGATGAAATCGGGGGCTTTGGCGCCGACGTATGTATTCCACTCGTCAAAGGCGATTGGCAGCGCTTTCTCGCTGTGCTGGTCCACAATTGCCAGCGTATCGTCCAACATGCTTTGGACCTCGTACCAGGCGGCCATTTTGGGCAGGTAGATCGTTTCCGGGGCGGGCGTATCGACGCGCTTTTCCGTGCGCAGCGAATAATAATGCAGGCTGTATTGGTCCATTTCCGCTGCGGCGTTGCCCAACACCCGCTCGTTCCAGTGGGCGTAGAGATCCACTGGCGCGCCGACGCCGATTAAACTGAGCTCAGGATCGGCGGCGCGCATGGCGTGGGCGAATGCGAGATAGCGCGTGGCGTAAGTATCGGCATCGACATGGCCCACTTGCCAGTTGCCGAATTGCTCGTTGCCCACGAACCAGACCTTGACATTGTGCGGCTGCGCATAGCCGTTGGCAGCCCGCATGGCGCCATACTCGCTCGAGCTATCGCCATTGCAGTATTCGACCCAAGCTCGCGCTTCTTCCGGGCTGCCGTCGCCCATGTTCGCGGTCAGCACAGGCTCGGCGTCGACCAGGCGGCACAGGTCGATGAACTCGTCAATGCCAACATCGTTCGATTCCCAAAGCCACCAAGCGGGGTCGAGATAGCTCGGGCGCTTATCGCGATCGCCCAGTCCCAGCTCCCAGTGATAGGCCGAGACGAAATTGCCGCCGGGCCAGCGCAACTGCGTCGGCGACCATTCGCGCAGCGCGGCGATGAAATCGGCGCGGAAGCCGCGCATGTTATCACTGGGCATCAGCGAGGCGCAGCCGATCCAAAGCGAGCCTTCACTTATGGTCAGTAGAAGTTCGCCTTTGGGGTCGCTGCCCGCCGCCGTGAAGCTGTGCCGATAGCTCCGCCAGTCGTCGCTTACCGCGGCGATTTGCCATTTTTCGTCCCCGAGCTGGACCTCCAGCGCTTGACCCTGACCCTTGAGAACCAAGCGCAGTTCATAGTTGCGCTCGCTCTGCAAGTAGAGGCTGCCCTGTTTGATGCCGCGGGCTTGACTGTCGGGGCGGCGAATGCTGATGCGCTGCGCTTGCCGCCCGGTGTAAAAGCAACTGTTGTCATGGGCATAGAGAACCGCCTCGTAATCGGGATTGACCGCTTCCCAGGGCAGGACGACGCCGATGCTGGGATGTACGTTGTACAAGCCTTCGCTGGGCGCGGTGTACATGCGGTCGCAACCGGCGAACTTGCGGTCGCGCAGCATCTCCGCCCAGACGCCGCCGTAAATGGCTTGCCCGAGATGTTCCAGGTTGGCGCCATAAAGATGGTCATGCGCCTCGCCGATGACCCCGCCCAAATTGATGTTGACGGTCGCTCGCTTCATGGTCATCCTCGTTATCGCTTGAATTGGCTGCTTGGATCCTGTTGCAGTATGGCATATAGCGCCGCGCCTATCAAACAGACATCTTCACTGAAAGCGGCTGGTCGGATTAAGCCATCATAATAGAAATCAGCGTGCAAGATATGCTTGCCGATGATGCCCCGCGCTGGATCCAGCAGCAGGTCGCCCAGCTTGCTGGCGCTGCCGCCGATGACAATGGCGGCCGGATTGAACAGGTGCAGCAGATTAACCAAGCCCAAACCCAGCCAAGTCCCGGCTTGCCTGACGACTTCCAGCGCCAGCGCGTCCCCCGCCAGCGCCGCTTCGCCAACGGCGCTGCCATCGACATGTTGATGCGCCCGCAATGTTGAAGGACTGTCGCTGCTGCGCAGGCGCTGCCGCGCCCAGTCGCCTAAAGCGGGGCCCGATACCAGTTCCTCCAGGCGTCGATGACTGCCATCGGGCAGGCTGAGGCGCATGTGGCCCGGTTCGATGGCATGTGAACGCCATCCGCCGAAGAGCCGCCCGTCGATGATGGCGCCGCCGCCTAAGCCCGTGCTGATTGTCAAGTATATCAGCGGATCCGCGCCACCCCCGGCGCCCAGGTGATACTCAGCCAAGGCGCCGAGATTGCCGTCGTTTTGCACATAAGTCGCTGCATTGTCAAATGCCCTGCTAATCATCTGCGCAAGCGGCACATCCGACCAACCCGGCAGCGTGCAGGCGCTGATGATGAAACCCCTTTCGGCGTCCAGCGGACCGGGCGCGGCGATGCCGATGGCGGCCGGCGGCGACTGGGCTTCGAGCAGCGACGCGCCTAAATCAATCAGGCGCTTTAAGCCAGCCTCCATGCCTTCGTCCACCTTGCTCAGCGTTTCGGCGCGGCGCAGCAGGCGCAGGTCCTCGTCAAACAGGGCGGCGCGGCTGCGGGTGCCGCCAAAGTCAATCGCCAGATAGGTCTTCATAAATCGTTCACAAAAGCATAACGCTGATAATCGGGCGCTCGCTTGACCGAGTCGTCCACCGAGCTCACCGCGTCCGCTTGCACCGTCAGCGCGCCCTTGCGGTAAACCAAGATCCCTGGGCAATCGCCCCGCTTCAATGCCGCATAAGCCATGCGGCTCATGTCTACCGCCCTTTGGCGATCCAGGTGCGAGGTCGCAGCGCCGCGCTGGGCATGCCCCAGGCGCGTCAGTCGCAGGCGGATGCCGGTTATTTTGGGGATATCGCGCGCCAATCGCTCGACCCCCGGCAGGCCTTCGGACAGCAGGACCAAGGCATGTCCTCGCTGCGCCACTGCGGTTTTCAAGCGCTGCGCCAGCCAAGCCATGTCGAAGTCATACTCCGGCAGCAAGACAGCATCCGCACCGCAGGCGTAAGCGATTTCCAGCGCCAGATAGCCGGTATCGCCCCCCAGCGTTTCAACCAAGAAGATGCGGCCCGGCAAGGCATTCGCTGTGGCGCGGATGCCTTCGATCGTCTGCCAGGCATAGTTGCAGGCGGAATCGTGCCCCAGCGTATAGTCTGTGCCCGGCACGTCGTTGTCAATCGTAGTTGGCAGGACAAGGTGAGAAATACCCCAGCTTTCCAGCCGCGGGAGGACGTACTTGATGGTGCCGTCCCCGCCGAAGAGCAACAGGTTGTCAATCTGTTCTTGTTTCATGACTCGGCTTAAGCGTTCCCGCGCATCGTCATGGGCAAGGACCGGCGCTCGGCTCGAGCGCAAGCAGGAGCCGCCCCGTCCCGCAAGCAAGCTGACAGCGGGCAGGTCAATCTCTGTAACTTGTCCAGACAGCAGTCCGGCAAGTCCGCCTTGCGCGCCGATGACCTGGTCGCCATGTCGGGCCGCCAAATCGGCATAGGCCGCAATCGCCGCGTTGATGCCCGGCGCGTCGCCTCCGCTGACCACGATTACAGTCTTCATCTTTTTCAAGCCTCACAGACCTTCAAACGCCGCGTATAGCCTTTTTGTCATTCTGGCATCTCAGTAGATCAAAGAAAATAATGCAAAATATGCAGGGCGCGTGTACGCTTGCTCTGTTGATGCGATTTCAGATTATCACACTGCCATTTTTCTCTGTGCCGGAGGGCTGTGTCTACGCGCCCCTCAGTAAAACCAAGAAAATAATGCGAAAACATCAGGACACTGTAGGGGCGACCAATCTGGTCGCCCGACGTTGCCGCGTTTAGGTTTCGGGCGACATGGTATGTCGCCCCTACATTTAGACCCTTCGTCGAGTTTTGCATAACTAACTTGGATCTACTTCTGTGCCTCTGTGCTGAATTTTCTTTATTTACATGGTTTTACTTCTATTCGATTTTACCCTATCGCCGGCGCGCTTCTAGCGGCAATGATCGCCGCCATGCGCGGGGCGCGATTTCGAAAGCCCGGCCGCGGAATAGAAAAAAAAGAAAAATTTGACTAAGTAAGCGAAAGCCGTTAAAGTCCAAACAGGAATAATTTGAAACTGATGATGACCCACGACAACTCCTTGTTAGCCATCGAAAGGCAGCGGCGCATTCTGGATATCTTGCAGCGGCAGGGCGCTGTGCGCACAGCCGAGTTGACCAAGTTGATGAAGGTCTCCGCTGTTACCGTTCGTTCCGACCTGGGCGAATTGCAGAAGCTCGGCGAGTGCGAGATTATCTGGGGCGGCGCCGTCTCCAAGACGCCGGCTTCCGATCAGGATTCGCTTTTGCGCCGGCGCAGCGAATTGAACCTGGCGTCGAAGCAGCGCATTGGCAAAAAGGCGATCGACTTTATCGATGTCGGCCAGACTATTTTCATCGATGCCGGCACGACGACGCTGGAAATCGTCAATAATCTGCCGCGCGATCTGGAATACCTGCGCATCGTCACGCCATCGCTCAATATCGCCGTGGCCGCGACTTATTATCCCTATGTCGAATTGGTCATGCCGGGCGGCGTCTTGCGCAATTTGACGCGCTCGCTCATCGGCGCCCAGACCATCCGTTCATTGGAGATGTTCAATGCCGATTTAGTCTTTCTGGCTTCCGGCGGCTACAGCGTCGAAAACGGCGTTACAACCGGCAACATTCTTGAAGTCGAGGTCAAGCGCACCATGGTCAAACAAGCCAACAGCGTGATCTTGACGGCTGATGGCGGCAAATATGGGCACAGCCTTTCCTTGAACGTGGCGCCGATCGGGTCCATTGATACGCTAATCAGCGACGAGCAGTTGGGCGACGCCGCGGCGAAAAAGCTTGAAAATGCCGGGTTGGATGTCATTCGTGTATGATTGGAAGTTAATCGGAGAGGGCGTCTATGATAGAATCCAGGTAATGCGGTTGAATCGTCAGCGCATTTAGATTATCCAGAAGGAGACTAACAGTGAAGAAATTTCTTGTAGCGGCGGCGATAGCGCTTTTTGTGATGAGCCTCGCGCCAGGCGTCATCGCGCAGGACGATGGTTATACCATCGCCTTCGTTCCGGGTGTTAATCCGGATCCTTTCTATATCACCATGAGCACCGGGGTTTATCAGGCGGCTGAGGACTTGGGCTTGAATGTCATTCAGCAAGATCCCGAACGCTTTGATGTGACCGTTTCCGCGCCGATTATCGAAGCCTTGATCGCCCGCGGCGACATTGACGCCCTCGTCACAGCGCCGAACGATAAGGAACAGTCGATTCCGGTGCTGCAAGACGCGCACGAAGCCGGTATCGTCGTACTGACGGTGGATACCTTCATCGGCGACGGCAATTACGCCGATGGCGAGGTCACCTTCCCGATCACATATATTGGTTCCGACAACACCCAAGGCGGTTACATCGCTTGCTCGGCATTGGCGGACAAACTGGGCGCAGGCGCCAAGATCTATGTCACCAACACGCGCCCCGGCATCAGCACCACCGATCAGCGCGAGGAAGGCTGCCTGGCCGCGGCTGAGGATAATGGTTTGATAGTCTCCCGCGTCGACTATAACGAGAACAGCGCCGATACCGCCCAGGCGCAGACGGCCGCCGTCTTGCAAGCCAATCCCGATATCGTCGGCATGTTCGCCACCAATACCTTTGGCGCGCTCGGCGCTGGCACGGCGATCCAGAACGCCGGTTTGCAAGGCGCTGTGGAAGTGGCGCTCTTTGACGCCAGCGAAGAGAATATCGGCTTCTTGAAGGACGGCATCGTTTCCCTGGTCATCGCGCAGAAGCCGGCCGATATGGGTTATCTGGGCGTGGCTTTGGCCACCGCCTATCTCGACGGCGTAGGCAGCATCCCGGCGCGTATTCCCACCGGTTACGCGGTCATCACGATTGACAACGTCGACGATCCCGAAGTGGCGCGCTTCATCTATACCAGCAATACCAGCGATCCCGCGCCAGCCCTCGATGACAGCTACAATCTGGCCTTTGTGCCGGGCGTGAACCCCGATCCCTTCTACATCACCATGTCGCGCGGCGTCTATGGCGCGGCCGGCCGCCTGGGCATCAATGTCATCCAGCAGGATCCGGAACGCTTTGACGTGGCGGTTTCGGAACCCATCATTCGCGCTCTGATCGCGCGTGGCGACATCCACTCGCTGGTCACCGCGCCGAATGACAAGGAGCAGTCGATACCGGTGCTGCAAGATGCCCATGACGCCGGCATTTCGGTCTTGACGGTCGATACCTTCATCGGCGATGGCAACTACGCCGATGGCGAGGTTAGTTTCCCGCTGACCTATATCGGCTCGGACAACGTGAATGGCGGTTACATCGCTTGCTCTGCGCTGGCGGACAAACTGGGCGAAGGCGCGAAGATCTATGTCACCAATACCCGTCCGGGCATCAGCACCACCGACCAGCGCGAAGAAGGCTGCCTGGCCGCGGCTGAAGACGGCGGCTTGGTTGTGGCTCGCGTCGACTATAACGAGAATAGCGCCGATACCGCGCAGCAACAGACGGCTGCCGTCTTGCAAGCGAATCCCGATATCGTCGGCATGTTCGCCACCAACACCTTCGGCGCCTTGGGCGCTGGCGCGGCGATCCAAAATGCTGGCTTGGAAGGCGCTGTGGAAGTCGCGCTCTTCGACGCCAGCGAAGAGAACATCGGCTACCTGCGCGACGGCATCGTGTCGCTGGTCATCGCGCAGAAGCCAGCCGACATGGGCTACCTGGGCGTGATCGCCCAAGTCGCCAATTTGCGCGGCGTGACGTCTATGCCGGCGCGCGTGGGCACTGGCTACGCGGTCATCACGATTGACAATGTCGATGACCCGGATGTGGCGCGCTTCATCTATACAGCCGGCTAGTTCGCTAAAGTTTCTCCGCTACCCCGTTTGAGTGAGTAGGGGCGAGCGCGAAACATCCTAAAAATCCCTCCCTCGCAAGGAGGGAGGGATTTACAATGGAGCATACAAAGCACGAGGAAGCGTCTATGGCAATAAAAGCTAAACTGGGGGACGCGCAGCGCCAGACCCTGCTCAATTCGCGCATTATAGATTTTTTGACGAAGAGTTGGTCTTATCTATTCTTGCTGGCTCTGGTCATTTATTTTTCCGTGACCGGCACCGGCTTTTTCTCTGTGCGCAACTTCTCCTCGATTCTGACGACCAGCACCTTGATCATGCTGATGGCGATCGGCCAGACTTATGTTGTCATCACGGCTGGTATCGACCTGTCCATCGGCTGGACCGTGGGCTTGTCTTCGGTGACGACGGCCCGCGTCATGCGCGACCTGGCTGAAAGCGGCAACGATGTCGCCTACGCCATGTTGGCCGGCGTCTTCGCGGGTCTCTTGGTCGCCCTGATTCCGGGCTTGATCAATGGCTTGCTGGTCGCCAGGGTCAAAGTCCCGCCCTTCATCGCGACCCTAGGCATGTTTGGCATTGTGCGTGGCGCGGCTTTTCTGCTGACCGACGGGCAGCAGGTCGTGCGCGGGCTCTCGTCGGAACTGCGGGAATCGCTGCGCATGATCGGCAATGGCAGCTTGCTTTATTATATTCCCGACGACGGCTTCCATTGGTTTGCGCTGCCGCCCGACCTGGCGCCGCAGCAGCTGCGCGTCGTGTCGCAATTATTGCCTTATCCCGTCATCATCACAGCGCTTGTGGTTGTGGTATTCGCTTTCATTCTGGCGCGCACGAAATTCGGGCGTCATACCTATGTCATCGGCGGCAGCGAAGAAGCGGCGCGCCGGTCCGGCATCAATGTCGATCGCCATTTGATCATCATCTATGTCATTTGCGGTTTCACCGCTGGCATTGCCGGCGTCTTGCATCTCTTTCGATTTACCGCCGGCGCGCCACAGGCGGGGGAAGCCGCGCTCTTGTCGTCGGTTGCGGCGGTGGTCATCGGCGGCACCAACCTCTTCGGCGGCGAGGGCGATATCATGGGCGCTGTGATTGGCGCGCTGATTATCGCGGTGCTGCAAACGGGTTTGGTGATTTTGAACATCGATTCCATCTGGCAGTTCATCGTCGTCGGCATTGTCATCATCATCGCGGTACTGGTGAACCAATTGCAGAACGCGCTGGAAAGGATGCAAGTCAATGTCTGAACCCATCCTGACCGCAACGGGCTTGAGCAAATACTTCGGCGGTTTGACCGCTGTCGACAGTGTGGATTTCGCCATCTACCCGGGCGAGGTCGTGGCGCTGCTCGGCGACAACGGCGCTGGCAAATCGACCTTGATCAAGTGTGTCTCCGGCGTATACCGCCCCGAGCACGGGCAGGTCGCGTTTAATGGCGAAGACATCACGGGTCATGCGCCCGCCGATATTCGCAGCCGCGGCATCGAGACCATCTACCAAGATTTGGCGCTGGCGGAAAACCTCGATGTCGGGGCGAACGTCTTCCTGGGCAAGGAAAAGACGCGCCGGCTCTTCGGGCTGATTCCAGTCACCGATGATAATTACATGCGCGAAGAGGCTTCCACTGTCCTTGACGAGCTGGACATCCATATCCCGTCGCTCAGGCAGCGGCTGGTCAACCTCTCCGGCGGGCAGCGGCAGGCGGTTGCCATCGCGCGGGCGATGTATTGGAATGCCAAACTCGTCATCATGGACGAGCCGACTGCGGCGCTCGGCGTGCCGGAACAGCGTAAAGTGCTGGCAATGATTCGCTCGCTGCGCGAGCAGAACATACCAGTCATTCTGATCAGCCATACCATGCATGACGTGATGGCCGTCGCCGATCGTATGGTCGTGATGCGCCGGGGCCGCATCGTCGCGGATATCCAGCGCGCCGACGCCAGCGAAGAATTGATAGTCAAACATATCGTCGGCAGCGCCGAGGATGGCGAAAGCGCGGTGATGATTTGAACACTGATTTGTCACAAACGTATGTCAAATCCGCTTTGCCGCGTTCACACAATATTGTATGCCTTGTAGTCGTATGAACGACGCGGTTTATAAATATAGAGAGTTGTTTTTAAGAATTGAAACATTAGCTAGTTCGCCATTTTGTGGGATCGTTCCTAATTCAGAACTTCTCTGATACAATCGCCTAACAACAATAGGTCCGCGGTGGAGATTGCGAAGATGCGAGTGCCCAAGACGAAACCTGCCAAAGTCCAAGTGCTGGAAACGTTACGCCCTTGCGGTGCAACTGGCGAAGACGGTGAGGAAATGAGCAATGAGGAAATCCTTGACAGCATAGAGCGCGGATTCCAAGAGATGCTTGCGGGCAATACGCGCCCAGCACTAGAATTTCTGGATGAGATAGACAACGAATAAGCGATGCCATCGCGAAATGTTCACACTGCGCCCGAATTTCAAAAGGAATTTCGAAAACTCAAGCGCAGATTTCCCGATGTCCCTACCCAAATCCGAAAGCTCGTATTTCAATTAAGCAATGGGGAACTCCTTGGTGACAGAGTTCCCGGATTAATCATCCAAACCTATAAGGTCAGGCTGCCGAATCCATCAATACGCCGAGGTAAAAGTGGCGGTTTTCGCGTGTATTACGCCCTGTACCAAGGAGATGCGGTTTATCTGATTACGATATATTCCAAGACCGACAAGGACGATGTAAGCCTTTACGAAGTGCAGCAAAGATTAAAACGAATTGAAGGAAAATTTAGTGGCAATAGCCCAGGCGTCGAATAGCAACTTGTTCTGGAGATATATTTATTTTCATAACTGAAAGGAAAACCATGCCCCTTACCCTCTCGCCCGGACGCTTCCGTGGCTTGAAGACAACCAGCCTGGCTGGCCGCGATGTCTTCGGCATCGTCGCCTTCGATCAGCGCGGCAGTTACCGACGCATGATGCCGCCCGCTAGCAGCTATGATGATCTGGCACGGGTCAAGAACGAAGTCATCGGCGCGCTATCGCTGGAAGCGAGCGCCATCCTGACCGACCCAACTTACGGGCTGGGCGCGGCCATGCGCATGAGCGGCCAATCAGGATTGCTGCTGGCTTTGGAAAAAAGCGGCTACAGTGGCGATTCCAGCTACCGCAAAACCGAGCTGATTCTCGGCTGGACCGCCGAGAAGATCCGCAAAGTCGGCGCGAACGCCGTCAAATTCATGGTTTATTACAACCCGCAGAATGAGGATCTGGCTGTCGAATTGGAGGGTATGATTCGGCAAGTCGTCGCCGAATGCCATCGCTGGGATCTGCCGGTATTCCTTGAGCCGATGTCTTACAGCGTCGATGCCGAAATCGCCAAAGAAAGCGCGGCATACGCCGCTCAACGAGCCGAGATCGTTATTGAAACCGCGCGCCGTCTGTCGCGGACCGGCGCCGATGTGCTCAAGCTGGAGTTCCCGTTGGATATCCAATATGATCGGGATCACGCGACCTGGCGTCGCGCCTGCGCCAAGCTGAGCGACGCCTCGGTTGTGCCATGGGTTTTGCTGAGCGCTGGCGTCGACTTCGAGCAGTTCAAGCCGCAAGCGCAAATCGCCTGTGAATGCGGCGCGAGCGGCTTCTTGGCCGGGCGCGCCATTTGGAAAGAGGCGGCAGCCATGGCGCAAAACGAACGCCGCGCTTTCTTGCGCGGCGCCGCTACCGAACGCCTCAAAGCCTTGCTGGCGATAGCCGCCGCGGAGGCGCGCCCTTGGAGCGATTTCTACGCGCCGCCGCAGTCAACGGCAACTTGGTACGAAACTTACACCTAAAACGGCGGCATGAAGCGCCAGCTGCGCCGTATTGGCGGACACTGGCGTCGCTCGCCAACCCTTCGCCACCTAGGAGCGGCGGCTCAAAATTGGCACTGAGAGCAGGCAAATGCACCAGCGGCGTTTTGGCAACAGCGAACTGAGGAGCTCGGCGATTGGCTTCGGCACCTGGGAGATGAGCGTCCGCCAATACGGGCATATCGATAGCGCGGCGGCCACGCGCGCCGTTCACAGCGCCATCGACCATGGGATTACGCTCTTCGACAGCTCCGAGACTTATGGACCTTTCACCTCGGAAGAGCTCTTGGGGCGCGCGCTGGGGGGACGCCGCCAGGAAGTCGCCATCGTGACCAAGGTCGGCTTTACATTTTGTCAAGATCAGGAAGACCCGCGCTTTATGAAAGTCGACCAGCGCGATTCTTCGCCGGGCAATATCATCGAACACGCCGAGGGCTGCCTGCGGCGCTTGAACACAGACTATATTGACTTGCTGCTGATACATTTTCACGATCACAAAACACCGCAGGAAGAGACCATGGCTGGGCTGGAAGCGCTGCGACAGGCGGGCAAGATCCGTCATTACGGCGTCTCCAATTACAGCGCGCCTATGCTAGCCGCTTGCCAAGCGCATGGACAGCTCGCCGCCAATCAAGTTGGCTATCATCTCTTCGACCGGCGCATGGAAAAGGCGGTGCTGCCCTACTGCCGCGAGCAGGGCATCGGCTTCATGGCTTACGGCACGCTGGCTTTTGGTTTGCTCAGCGGCGCCTTCACGCCGGCGACGCGCTTTGTCGAATGGGATTGGCGCAGCCGCGGCGAGGCATTTGGCTTGCCGCTTTTCCAGCGCGAGCATTTTCTGCGCGAGCTGCAGGTGGTCGAGCGGCTCAAAGCTTTGGCGGCCGATTTTGGCAAGTCAGTCGCCCAATTGGCCATCGCCTGGCTGCTGAGCCAGCCCGGCCTGACGGTCGCGCTCATCGGCATGCGCGACGAGCGCGAGCTCAAAGAGAATGTGGCGGCAGCCGATTGGCGCTTGAGCGCGGAGGACTGCGCAAACATAGACCGCATCTTCGCCGAAGAAGGCGTCCCCACTTATGTTGAGGCTGCGCAATTCCTCTAACCGAGCCGCAGTGTCCGCGCAGGTTATGAAAGCAGCGCTAATTTGCTGAAGAAGTCGCGGTAAATCGCGTCGCGGTTGATATCCAGGACCTCGCGCATGGGATGCCGGGGCTGCCCCCGCCGGTACCAGCGGCAGTCCGCGCTCAGATAAGGGGCGTCGGTCAGATAAGACGGCGCCCAGGCCGGGTTGATCAACCAGGCGAAGTTGATCAAATCCCACATGATCCAGCTTCGCGCGAAGTGATCGACAAAGCCGTGTCGCGGATAATGCGGGTTGTTGATGTACAGCCAGTGCAGATAATCCCCAATTTCGCCCTTGCCTCGGACCCAAGCCTCCACCTCCGGCAAGGACAAGCTCAGTTGCGCGCCGACATGAAAGCCCGGCAGATAGACCAGGGGCGCGCCGCTGTCGAAGAGCAGCTGCGAGGCTAGCATATCCTGTTCCATATTGAAGGATGGCTGCGTGATGTCCATAACGCTTGTGGGATAACCCGCCGTCCAGGACACCACGACAGTTTCGATGATCTCCGGCGCCAGCAAGAGCGCGGAAGCCACATTGGTCAGCGCGCCGATGGCGACTACCTGCAGCGGGTCGTCCACCGTGGCTGTTTTGGCTGTTGCGATCAAATGTTCCACCGCTTCGCTCTCGACTGGCTCATGCAAGCTCGCCAGATAGCGATCAGACCCGCGGAAGACCCGACCCGCGAAGTCGACGCCGAGCTTGTCGCAGACCTTCAAGATCTCTTGGTAGCTCAGTTCCATGCCTTGGCCGGGGCTAACCAGCACAGCCCCCTGCGGATCCATTTGCCGGTCGTCGTTTACATTGACGCCAGCCTCGTCAAGCTGCCGCAGGAGAGCGATGTGCTGCGCCAACAGGTCTTTTTCGTCGGCGGATGCCACCCCGCGCTGCCGTATGCGGTCGGCTTCTCGCTGCTCCTTCACGCGTTCTTGAAAAGAATAGGGCGCGGCATATATGCCTTCGATTTGCAGCTTGTCGCGCGAGAGCAAAGCCCAAGCCAGGGCGTATTGGTCGTCGATTTCGTTGCGCGTATCGGTGTCGATGACGCAGCGAATTCGGCCAGCCGGTTCTTTGAGCATGCGCTTGTAGCGCTCGTCGCTCAGTTTTGGAAAACGCTCTAGTTGCTTCATGCCAGCACCCCTTCGGCGCGCAGGCGCGCGATATCGGACCCGCTGTAGCCGAGCTCGGCAGCGACTTCGTCGCTGTGTTCGCCCAGGCGTGGCGGATGCCGGCGGTAGCTGAGCGGCGTATCCGACATGTGCACCGGCGTCGCCAGCGATTTGACCATGCCCAAGGCGGGGTGTTCCAACTCGACGATGAAGCCGCGCTCAATGATGTGTGGGTCGCTCAGCGCTTCCGCCACCGTGTTGATGCGCCCGCAGGGCACGCCCGCCTCGCGCAGTTCACTCAGCCATTGATCGCAGGGCTTGCCGCGGATGATCTCGCGCAGGGTCGGCAGCAGCGCCTCATAGTTGGCGATGCGGTCGGCATTGCTGGCAAAGCGCGCATCCGCCGCCAGGTCCTCGCGCCCGACGTGCCGGCAGAAGGCGCCCCAGACATTGTCCGATCCCACGCCCAGGATGAACCAGTCGCCATCGCTGGCTTGCACAGCCTCGTAAGGCACGACTTGCGGATGTTGGTTGCCGCGGCGCGGCGGATCTTGCCCGTCCGCGAAATACTCGCCGGCGTAATTCTCCAGCCAGGTCATCTGACCCTCTTGCAGGGACATGTCAATGAATTGGCCCCGGCCGCTGGATTGGCGCGCCTGCAATGCCGACAGGATGCCGATGACGGTGAACAAACCGCAGGTCATGTCGGCGATGGGCGTCGGGAAGCGCATCGGCGCGCCGTCGACTTCCCCGGTCAGCGCCATCGTGCCCGATTCCGCCTGCGAAACCAGATCGTAGCCGGGCTGTCCCGCGCGCGGACCAGTGCGGCCATAGCCGCTGATGGAGGCGTAAATCAGCCGCGGATTCAGCGCGCGTAGCGTCTCGTAGTCTATGCCGTAACGCTCCAGAGAAGCGCTCGTCGCCAGGTTGGTCAAAAAGATATCGGCATCGGCAACCAGCTTGTGAATGATCTCCCGCCCGGCTTCGGCGCGGATATTGAGCGCGATGCCGCGTTTGTTGCGGTTGACCGCCAGGTAGTAGCAGCCTTGATCGCCAATATAAGGCGGCGCCCAATATCTTGATTGATCGCCGACGCCCGGACGCTCGATCTTGATGACATCCGCGCCCAGGTCGCCCAGGATCATCGTGCAATAGGGTCCCGCCAGCGCCTGCGTCTGGTCGATGACCTTGATGCCGCTCAGCGGCGCATGTTCGCTCATCGCTTCCTCTGTATCCAATGTGTCTGATTTTCGCAATGCCAAGTCAGCGCTACAGATTACACCATTACGCCAAGCTGCGGGAGTCCCGTTACTCCCGGGCGGCGGCGCTGTCTTCTTCGTGCCGTCGGCGCCATATCAGCAGGGCGGCCAACAACAAGAAAGCGCCCCATAAGCCGAAGACTGCCGCCCAGCCACTGAGCTCCACCAGACCGCCGATGGCGAATCCAGCCGTCCCGCCGATGAATGTCGACATCATGTTGACGGTGCCGGCGATGGACGAGGCGCGTCCCCGCGGCGCCAACAGCAGCGGGATCGAAGTTACCGTCAAGCCAAAGGCGCCGTTAAGCATCATGATGGCAAATGCGACTAGCGCGATCGCTATCAGTCCGCTGCTTGCGGTTATCAGCAGGAAGCCAAAACCGGCGGCGGAGAACATCAAGACAGCGGTAACGAATACCTGGTCGCTGCTTGTCACGCAGGCGCGGGCCAGCAGCAAGCCCGCTAGCGCGACGACCTGTGTCAGCGCGGCGACCAAGCCAACCAAGTTCTCGGCGATCAAGCCGGTATCGAGGATATAGGTGGGCAGCCAGATAAGCGAACCATTTCGGACGAAGCCGGCCAGCGCCGCGGCCAGCATGATAAAGGCGATTGCCCGCGCTTCGGCCAAGACGGACGACATTTGGAAGCGGCTCGGCGTCGTCTTGGGCGCGTCTATGCCCGCCTTCCGCCAGAAAGCCAGGACCAACAGCAGCAGCAATCCGGGCAGCCAAAAGGCGATGCGCCAATTCTCGCCCGCCGAGACTGCCCCGATCAAGGTCCAGGTAACAGCTGTGCCAATGACATAGCCGAAGGGCATCAGGGTCGAGGCGACTTTGATGTGCCCAGGCGGCAGGCGCTCCGCCAAGATACGAACCATCGGCGACCAGCCGCCCGATTGCGCCATGCCGTTGACCCCCCAAAGCGCCAGCATGACAATCAAAGAAGTCTGAAACGAGAAGGCGAGATTGATGACCGCTGTCGCCAGCAAAGCGATGCTGACGATACGAAAGGGACTGAAGCGGCTGCCAATCTCGCCGCTGATAAACTGAAAAATGCCGTAAACCCAGAAGAAGACCGTGCCTAAGGCGCCAACTTCCGCCAGGCTAAGACCAAGGTCGCCGGCGATGATGGGCAATACGACGCTGATATTCGCCCGCCCCAGGTAAAACAAGCCATAGGTCGCGGACAGCGCGCCAACCAAGAGGTTCTGTTGCTTGACAAGTGATGCCCGCACGCTGGTCTTGCTCTCCTGCATGAACACCGTGGCGCGGACAGGGCTAGCGAAATAATGCCGCGTGGCGAGGCTAGGCCGGCACCACCCAGATACGGTCGGGCGGGAAGCGCACATCGACCTCGTCGCCGACGCCGATCGCGCCTGGCAGATCGGCGCTGCGGATGGCCTCGATCTCGTGGTGGCCGAGGTTAATCTTGTAGCGCGTATAGGTGCCGACATAAATGCGCTCGCGAATGCGACCCTTGACCAGATTGTTGGTTTCCGAACTGTCATTGAGCCGTATCTGCTCCGGGCGGATCGTCAATACAGCGCGGCCAGACGGGGCGCGCTCGCCATCTTGGGCGGCGAAGTGGAAATCGCCGATGTCGGTTTTTACCAGGCTATTTTCATGGCGCGCGGGGATGAAATTGACGCCGCCGAAGAAGCGCGCCGCTCGCTCGCTGATGGGACGCTGGTAGAACTCGGCTGGCGAGGCGTATTGCAGTAATAAGCCATCAAACATCAAGGCGATTTGATCCGCCAGCAGCACCGCCTCTTCCTGGTCGTGCGTGACGAAGACCGTGGTCACCGCCAGGTCGCGTTGTATCGACAGGATCAGCTCGCGCATTTCATCGCGCAGGTGGGCGTCGAGGTTGCTCAGCGGTTCGTCGAGCAGCAGAACGCGCGGCTCGGTAATCAGCGCCCGCGCCAGCGCCACCCGCTGCTGCTGCCCGCCGGAAAGCTGAGTCGGGCGGCGTTTGGCGATATCCGGCAGCTTCACCAGCGCCAGCATCTCCGCCACTTTCTTGGCGATGACGCGCTTCTTGACGCCGCGCATCTTCAGCCCGAAGCCGACATTGTCGCCGACCGACATATAAGGGAAGAGCAGATAATTCTGGAAGACCATCACCGCCCCGCGCTTTTCGGCCGGTATCGGCAAGACATCCTCGCCGTCAAAAAGAATGCGCCCGGCTGTCGGCTGGATCAAACCCGCGATCATCTTCAGCGTGGTTGTCTTGCCACAGCCGGAAGGACCCAGAAATGCCACCAGTTCCCCGCTCGGGATGGTCAGCGAAAAATCGTCCACAGCCGCCAGGTCGCCGCCGCTATAGACTTTCTGGATTTTCTCGAGGATGACCTGGGTCATTGGTGTAAATCGTTAGGTCTCATCAATGTTGGGCGCTATGGTTTGCGATTTGCTAATAGGGATACACCTATGATAGTCGGGAGCTAGGATATTGGGAAATGTCACGGGACCGCTCTTCAATAAATCCCCCAAATTACCAATTGCAGCGCTAGACTTGCTCAATGCTATGTCATTGACTGCTGAAGTTTCCCGGAAATACGAACTGTCGTCTCCAGAAGTAGCTTTATACTGTTTCAATCGAATTTTTTCCATCCGTCAAAAGTCCTATTGTCCTTCAACTGTTGAACAGGGGCACTATCAGATTGGGATTGAACAATCGAATAATACCCTTCCGAAATATAGGCATAACAGCCATCAATACTACTTTCGATTAAGCCGCGCGGAATGCTATATTCATGTATTTTTGCTACATCATCATCAATATATTCTGCTGGCGTAAACGGATTGAGTAACTGCAGTTCCTGAGTGTAGCTTTGATGAACGCGCTTCATCAAATCATAGAACTCCGCACTGGGCTTTTCTACTTTCAATCCTAAGTCCGAAGCTTCTCGCCTGTCAATTGTATAGTCGTGGCTGCCGGAATCCGCACAAAGAAAATCAACTATAGATTTGATGTTCGTTTCGTTTTCCACTTGTCGAGGCAAGAGCTTTCTTGCCAAGAATCGAATCTGCTCTGTGCTTCTAAATATGTTTCCAAGAACAACAGGATGAATATGTCTTGACAATTCCAGGAGCATGTTAGTTAGAAACTGCGAATCTCCAATTCCCAATTCATCACGAGCAAAGTTTAAGTATCCGCGTACGCTTTCAACGCTTACTGGAACTTGTTTTGATTGCCCTCCAACGTTTACCACAGGATTTAGAGGATGGTTGATACTCGGATCAATTGGACCCAAGACCGCCTGCTTTGTCATAATAATTTTGTCCGAGCCAATAGACATCAGTGTTCCGGCGCTGAGTGCTTTCGACGGTACCAAGACCTCCAACTCGTCGCAAAACATGCGAATAAGATTAATGAGCCGCCAAGCTGCCAGGGTATTGCCACCATTAGTGTGAAGGATCAGAGAAATTCGCCTTACAGGACCAATTATATCTAAGAGATCAACAAACGGATCAATAACGTCAGAAGCAATTGCAGTTTCCATCCCTTGTCTGTCGCTTGTTACATATGCAAGAACTTCCGAATCGCGCTCTTTCCCAATCTGTCTGTAGAGCATTAGGCGATCTGAATAGCGCATTTCGCTCATTTCTCCCAGATATTTTTTGTATGCCGCTCATTGCTATCTTTAGAGACTATTTTCGCTTGCAACGGTCGAACGCAAACCGGGAAATAGTCTCCAAAGTGAAGATAATGCCTCCCCCAAGGCTATGAGGGGGAGGCAGAGGAGAGCAAAACTTAGTTCTGCAGCACCTTCGCTTCCCAGTCGGTTTCAATCAGCACTTGATACTCCGCCGCGATATCCGATACTAAGGCGCCAGCCAGGCGCATGGGGTCAGCCGCGGCATCGCCCAGGCTCTCGGCTGCTTCTTGCAGCGCCGCCACGTCCGCTTCGTCGGTTACGCGGTTGACATCAATGCCAAATGCCAAGCCGAAGCCATTTTCTGGCACGACTTGCAGCGCCTGCCGATCGGGGCGCAGGATCAGATTCGCTAGCGCCAGCGCCGCCGCTTTGTTGGGGGCGTTGTAGGGAATGGCGACATAATTGAAATCGCCAATCATGTTGTCGTCGAAGGAGAAGGCGCGGCTAGTGGGCGGGATTAGACCGGCGTCGATGTCAACAGCCGCTCCCGTGATGCGCTGCGTCAAGGAAAAATCGATCTCGTTATTGGCGAAGAGTTCGTGCAATTCACCGATATCGGCGGGATAGGTCTCGCCGCCACGCCAGAGATTTTCTTCCCAGCTATTGAGCATGTCCCAAAGCGCCGGCGCGTGTTCATCATAGAGTTCTTGATTGAAGTCGCCGACCCACTGCGCCTGCCCGCCGCTGATTTCGAAGAGCGCCTGCTTGACAAAACGCGTGCCCTGGAAAGCGCCCGGACCCGGCGCGATATAGGTGAAGCGGCCCGGATTCATGCCGATCCAGTCGTTCAACTCGGCGTAACTGCGCGGCAGATCTTCCGCGGACATGCGCGCCGAATCGTAAATGAAGTGGAATTGCGCGCCCGACCAGGGGCTTTCGTAGCCCTCGACGGGCCGCCCGAAGTCCAGGTTCAGCGCTGGGTTATCCCAATTCACGTACTGGCTGTTGGGGACGTTCTCTGACCAGGGACCGTAAAGCAATTCGGCTTGCTTGAGCGTGAAGAAGTTCTCGCCATTGATCCAGATGAGATCAACGGTGCCATCGTCGCCCTCGACGCCGGCTTCGGCTTCGCTCAATACCTGATTGACGATATCGATGGTATTGGCTGGCACGCGGTTGAGGGTGATGTTGTATTCTTCCATCAGCGGGACGCCATAGATGGTATCGACGAAGCCATTGATCGAATCCGAACCGCCCCACATATACCAGTTGACGGTCGCGCCGTCGGCGGCCGCGACGACCGCGTCCCAGCTATCAAAGCCGGGGGGGGGGCTCCATCATCATGTCGTCCTGCGCCAGGGCTGAACCGAATGCGCCCAGCGACAGTGCGACGAGCAAAAGAACCGTGAATGCAATCTTTCTGTTTAGCATGATGCGTCCTTTGTTTACTAGATAAACGGAATTGCCACACTCCCATCATTTAGGAGATTGTCGCCTATTATACGTTAAGTCCTTCCATTTGCAGATAGTTCGCCAGCGGCACATGCTCAATCAAGCGCATGCCCTTCCAGGCGGCGAATTCCATCAACTCGTCCGTGACATCGCCCTGCCCGACGGCGAAGTGGTGCTCGTGCCCGCGCGCGGTCAAGGTATTGATCAGATCCATAAGCGAAACCGGCTGCTTGTTGAGCTCGAACTCGGCGAACCAGCCGCGCGTGCCGTCAAAACCTTTTTTGGCGTGTTCGATGATGTCGGCGCGGATGACCAGCAGGCTGCTGCCGTCATCGCCGATGTAGCTGACCGTCGTCTCCTGCGGGGCGAAGACCTGGTCGCCGGCCACGCCGTAGGGTCCGTCATCTCCCTTGCGCCCCAGCGTAACGTGATCGACCCATTTGATGCCATCGTCGTTGGCGAAGTGCCGTGGCGAGACGCCGCAATGCCACATCAACATGGCATTGGTGGCTGGGTCGAGCGCGGTCATATCCAGCAAGGTAGAAGAGCCTTTGCGTCCCGTCAAGACATTGAGCAAATACATGCTGGCCGCGCCCAGGACATCGCCCTCGCAAGAGACGGCGAAGCCGTCTTCGCTGCCCAGCCAGCTATAAGCCATGCAGGGCGCGACGCGATAATACTGCTGGATATTCGACCAGCACTGCATGGCCAGCGCGTCATAATCGAACTCGCTCGCCAGGTCGCGTAGCGCCAGATACAGGCGTGTTACGCGGTCGAAGGCGCTGTCCTCGCTCACGGTGATGGCGCTGGCGGCTGACTTGATGTCTTTGACCGCCGCTTGGACCGGGGCTGGATCGTAGCCTTTGGCGCGCTCTACCAGTTGCCCCAGTTCATGCGGCAGCACGGCGATGCCCAGGCGGCTGCGCAGCAGGCGCTCGTCGAAGATCATATCGTGGAAGCCCGGCGACAGATTGCCGATCCAGCCGATGCGCGCGCGTTCGATGTTTTTCACCGCGGTTAAGGCGCGAATGGTCACGGCGAAGCGATCGCGAAATTGCTCGGTTTCCACATGCCCGTAAAACCACTTAAACGGGATCTGCTCGTGTTTGAGGTAACGTTTCAATATCGAGGCGAAGTGGCTCATCGAAACCACCGAGTGGATTTTGATCTCGCCATCTTGCTCGGGGTCCGGCGTCGCCCACAGCCCCAGGCGCGGCGCGGCTTTCACCAGCGGCAGCAACTGCTCGCCCATGCTGCAAGCGGCGGTCTGCAAGAGCAGAAAATCGATCTGCTGTTCGCGCAAGTAGTTGGCGGCGCGGATTGATCCTTCTTCGGTCATCACTTCGTCATGTATGGGGATCAATTCAAAATCCAGTTCCTCCGCCAGTTTTTCCAAGCCGGCGATGGCGCGCGGTCGCTGCTTGTATTCACCCGCGTAATAAGATGAGATTGATGTGCCGATATAACCGACGCGCAGTTTATGTTTTGCCATTCGTCATTTCCCTCCAATAGCTGTCCAGCGCCTCAAACATCAGCGCGATGGTTGTCGCGCCCGGGTCTTGATGACCGATGCCGCGTTCGCCCAGGTACTTGGCACGTCCCCGCCGCGCCACCAGTTCTTTGCTTGATGCGGCGCCAGCGCTTGCCGCGGCCGCGGCCGCAGCCCAAGCCTCTGCCAGGTCATCATGCGCGGCGAAAGCCAGTACGGCCGGCTCCAAGGCGTCCACCATGGTTTTATCGCCGACTTCCGCCTTGCCACGCGCTTTGACGCCAGCCAAGCCCGCCGCCCACAGTTCATCAAAATCGGCTTTGCTCAAGCGCTCAGGACTAGCGGCAATGCGCAGCGCCGCGACGCCTTTCAAGAAGAGCGTGCCAAAGAGCGCGCCCGATGCCCCGCCCATGCCGTTCATCAGGCAGCGCGCCGTACTCAGCCAAATCTCGCTCGGCTGCGGCTGCGGCAAGTTCGTGATTTCCGCAGCCGCTTTATCGAAGGCGCCGCTGATGCTGGACCCATGATCGCCATCGCCCAGGGCGGCGTCCAGACGGTTCAGCCGCTCTCGAGACTCGGCAATGCGGCGGGCAATCGCCCTCACCATCGCCTGCAAGTCGTCGGACCCGATGTCGCTCATACTTGTTTCATATAAGCGCCGTTGGCTGGCGCGTCCCATAATGCCTTCAGTTGCTCGTCGACGCGGCAGAGCGACAGGGCGAAACCCGCCATTTCCTGGGTCGTGGCATAAGGACCGATCCAGGACTTGTATACGCTGATGCGGGCTTCCGCCAGTTTTTCGGCGACGCGCTTGTACAAGATGAAGAGTTCCATCAGGGTCATGCTGCCGCTGTTGTTGAGCAGCACGAGGACTTCGTCGCCGGCTTGAAAGGGCAGGTCTTCCAGGATAGGCGGCAGCATCAGGTTAATGGTCTCCTGCGCGCTCAGCGCCTTTTGCCTGCCCATACCCCTTTCGCCATGCAAGCCCATGCCGATCTCCATCTCGTCTTCCGGCAGCTCGAACATGACTTCGCCAGTCACCGGGCTGGCGCAGGAACTTAATGACATCGCCAGGCTGCGCGTGTTGTCACGGACTTTTTCCGCCAGCGCTATCGCGGCGGCCAGATCGCCATCGCCTTCGCAGAAAGCGCCCAGCATCTTCCAGACGAAGAATAGTCCGGCTGTACCGCGGCGCTCTGGCTCCCGGCCCTTGGGCGCACTGGAGATGTCGTCATAAAGCAGCACCATATCGACCTTCGGGATGCCTTCCAGCTCGCAGAGTTCCAGCGCCAGTTCGGCATTGAGCAAGTCCCCCGCGTGATGAGAAACGCAAACCAGCACGCCAGCGCCGCGGTCGGCGGCTTTGATGCCCTGCACGATGCGTTCGGGTCCTGGCGCGGTGAAGATCTCGCCCGCGATATTGACATCAAACAAACCCTCGCCGACCCAGCCAATCATCGCTGGCTCGTGGCCGCTGCCGCAACCGATCACCAAAGCGACCTTGCCCGGGTCTTTGGGTCGGGCTCGCACTATCAGGCTCTCGTCGGTCAAGCGCGCGATATCGCCGTAAGCGGCGCAAAAGCCCTCCAGCATATCGCTGACGATGTTTTGCGGCTGGTTGATTAGCTTATGCACGCGCGCGCTCATGGACTTTGCCTTTCACAGTACTTCCAAGAAAGTAATGCAAATTTTACAGGGGCTGTGTAGGGGCGACCTATCAGGTCGCCCAATTTGATTTGTACAGATTTCGGGCGACATGGTATGTCGCCCCTACATTGCGACCTATCGGCGAGTTTTTCATGACTTACTTGGTTTTACTACTGTCCGCTATCGGAACAAAATACATCAGATGAATGGGATGATGCGCTGGCTGGTCGCTGTAAGCGACCGCTACCCGCATGCCTGTATGCGCCAGATCCGGGCTTGTCTTCAGCAAATGCGGGAAGAGCGTGTCGGCGCCGTCAAGCAGAACATAAGCCAAGATATAAGGCGTCTCCAGCGCCCGGACATCATCGTTGCTGCCGGGCGAAAAATGCAAGACCGAGTAGGTCTTCACGACGCCTTCGCCCGTTAATTCTACCCAATCCGTCACTGCCAGGCAATCCGGGCAGAGCGGCCGCGGCGGGGCGTAAACCTTGCGGCAGGCAGCGCAGCGCGTGGCGAAAAAGCGCCCCTGCTCCAGTTCAATAAAAAAGCGCGAGACCTTGCCCAGGCTGTACTTATAGCGCTGTGTCAGCTCGATGTGGATGCGTTCCACCTGACGAAATCCTGCCCAGACATCGCCCGCGGTCGCGCTCTGCGGCAAGTGGATATCGATTTTGCTGCGGACTTTTTCCGTCATGTTCATCAATCCCGCCGCTCGAAGATGTTCACGACGCTGATGCTGGCGATGCCGGCGTGGGTATCGGTCAAACCGCGCCGAGCATTCGCCACCTGTCGCCGCGGGTCGACCGCAGCCCAAAGCTGCCGCGCCACTTCTATCGCCTGCAGGATGCCGGTCGCGCCGACTGGCGCGCCCCGCCCCAGCAAGCCGCCACTGGTGTTGACGGGCAATGCGCCATCCAGGTCGAATATGCCACCGGCCACGCTCGCGCCGCCTTGGCCGCGCTCGACGAACCCCAGGTCTTCCACCGCCTGGATCTCGACGCCGCTATAGCTGTCGTAGAGTTCGGCGACATCGATTTGCGCGAGGGGATCGCTGATGTCTGCCATGGCGTAAGCCGCCGCCGCCGCTGCCCGTTTGGCGCGGAAGTTGCTGAGTTCGGGATAGCGGTCGCCCAAGCGCATGGTATCGCTGCCACAGCCGGTCGCCGTGAAATAGACCGGCGCGCGCTTATGAAAGGCCGGGCAATGCGCCCGCGCCCATGCTTCTGTAGATAGCAACAGGCAAGCGGCGCCATCGCTCAGCAGGCTGCAATCGAGCAGTTTGTAGGGTTCGGCGACCGGGCGCGAGTTCATGACATCGGCGATTGAGATGTCCATCGGCTTTTGCGCGCCGGGATTGAAGCGCGCGTTGCGCCGGTTGCGCGCGGCGACATGGGCGAACTGCTCTTCGCGCGTGCCGTAGGCTTCCATGTGGGCGCGCATCATGGCCGCGTAGAAGCCGGTATAGGCGCCGCCCGCCATCATCTCCCAGTCGACATCGGCTGAAAGCGCGAAGAGTTGATTGGCCGTCCGCGACGATAGGCCGCGCCCGTTTTTCTCGCAGCCATAGACCAGAATGGAATCGCACAAGCCGCTCTGAATATGCGCCCAAGCCGTGCGCAAAGCCAGCGCGCCGGTGGCGCCGCCGCCTTCAATGCGCACATTGGGTTTGGGTATCATGCCGATGGTGTCGTGCAGGATGGCGCCCAGCGTCATCTGCAAGTTGAAGTGGTCGCTCTCGTAGCTGGTCAAGCCGTGTTCGACCGCCGACAGATCGTCCATGCCGGCATCGGCAAGGCAATCAAGCACGGCTTCCGTCATCAGATCGCGCAGGTTGCCGCCGCGATGCTCGGACGCGATGGGCGTGGCGCCGACCGCGGCGACTACCGGTGGACTAGGCATCAACGGTTTGCTCGATCACATTCGGACATTGTCGGGCTTGTCTGCGCTCCCGCGTGTATGAGAGCCTATTCCGCTTCCAATTAGTGGCTGAGACCGCATTATAGAATAGTCGATTAGCGCCTTGAAGTCAAAAAAATGCGATAATAAAACGATATAAAAATTTTCGAGACTGCAAATTCGCGCCGAGATATGCCATAATGCGGCTTCGCTTGGCAGCCCTGCGGCTGTCAGGTTTATCGAGAGGGACGTTGATGAGCCAGAGTCGTGAAAAAATCCGTCAATCTCGGCAGCGCTCGCTTGCGCCGCCTTTTCGGGCTGTCAACTAGCCCGCGCTGACGAGATCGTTTCGCGGCTCCGTTGTCCTTCTCCTGGGCGCCCGGCTTCACGGGACGCCATCTCCTCTAAAGAGGGGAACATAAGCAGGGAAACATTTTGTAAAGAAGCGTAAAGGAAAGGACAACCGTGAAGAAGCAAATCAAAACCACCGCAAGCGACATCTCCCGTCGCGACTTTCTACAAGTTTTCGCCGCTGGCGCGGCGACCGCAGTTGGCTCCATCGCTATCAGCCCGCTGTCGAATATCGTTGGCGCGCAAGACAACACGCTGCGCGTCGCCTGGCTGACGCCGGCTACGCTCGATCCCAGGTCCGCCTCCGGCGACAGCGAAATCGCCATCTTGAACGCGCTCTACGACTACTTGATCGAAACGGACGCCGCTGCGAACTTGATACCGCGACTGGCCTCATCTTGGGATTTGAGCGACGATGGATTGACTTATACGCTGCAGATCCGCGAGGACGCGACCTGGCACGACGGCAGCCCGGTCACGGTCGACGACGTGCTGTGGACCATAGAGTGGCATCAAGAGTCCGAAAGCACTGTCGCCAGTTTGTTGTCGTCGATCGAATCGATAGCGGCTGGTGAAGGCAATACGATTGTAATCAGCCTCGGCGAGCCGAATCCCGATTTCCTCTACAACCTCACCGATAACAAATTCGTCATCTTGAAATCAGGCGCGGAAGATGTCGGCGAAGCCTTTAACGGCTCCGGACCTTTCCGGCTGGAAGAGCTGATCCCGGGCGACCGCGCGATCATGAGCGCCAACGCCGACTATTGGGGCGGCGCGCCTTCGGTCGAGCGGCTTGAGTTCATTTTCTTTGATGACCAGCAAGCGGGTATCGCCGCGGTGCAAGGCGGCACCGCCGACGGTATCCTGCGCCTGGACAATTCCAGCTTCCTGGGCTTTGGCGCGGATGTCAACTTCAACACAACCGATATCCCGACCAGCGGACATCATCTGGCGCGGCTGCGCGCCGACCGCGCCCCCGGCGACGATGTGCGCGTGCGCCAGGCTTTCAAACTGGCGACGGATCGCGACGCCATCTGGGATCGTGTGCAACTGGGCTTTGGCGCTGTCGGCAAAGATTCGCCGATCGGACCCGCCTTTGGCCAGTATTTCCTGGCGGAAGCCGAAGTACCGCCGCGTGATGCCGCAGCCGCGGCCGCCCTGCTGGCGGAAGCCGGCTATCCCGACGGTTTGGACATGACCTTGCACGTGCCGAATAGCGGCACTTGGCCCGATCTCGCGATTGCCCTAGCCGCCCAGTGGGAAGAAGCAGGCATCCGAGTGGAGATCCAGTTGGAAGACGAAAACAGCTACTGGGTAGAAGACTGGATGCAAGTTGATCTGGGCGTGACCGGTTGGGGCGCGCGCCCGGTGCCGCAGCTTTACCTCGACTTGGCTTATCATTCCGAGGCGCCCTGGAACGAATCGCATTACAGCGACGCGCGCGTGGACGAATTGATCGAACTGGCGCGGGCATCGCTTGATCAAGCCGAGCGCGCGGCCGCCTACAAAGAAATCCAGCAGATCCTGCTGGACGAAGGACCGGTTGTCGTGCCATATTTCTCCGCCCAGTTCATGGTGCTGGCGAGCCATGTATCCGGCGTGGCGCTGCATCCCTTTGCCGGGCGCACCAATTTCGGCGGCGCCGGCTTGGGATAAGACGTATCGCTTGGGCAAGGACTTTCATTGATGTAGGGGCGACCAATCTGGTCGCCCGGAAGTCTCTGCAATCAATACAGCTTTTATGGTGATATCGAGCCAGAAGCAAAGGACGGGAATCAGTCTGGCGCAACAATTGTCAGTGGCGGCTAGAATAGCGCCATGAACCTCAGCCCTTTCAGCCGGCAAATTGCCGCGCTGCGCCGTTTTGCCGGCGTCCTGCTGCGGCATCCGCAGTCGGCGCTGGGTACAGCCTTGGTCTGCTTCTTGCTGTTTTTGGCGATTTTCGGCGCGCAGTTGGCGCCTTATCCCAATCCCAATGATCAGAGTCACGCCGTTCGTGTGTCGCCGACCCTGGATATCGGCGCATTGCAACTAGGCGAACATCCCTTTGGCACCGATCGCCTGGGGCGCGATGTCTACAGTCGCGTGATCCTGGGCGCGGGCAGCATCTTCCGCATCGCCGGCCTGGGCGCTTTGATCAGCGTAATCGTTGGATCGGCTGTCGGGCTTTATATGGGCTATCTTGGCGGCTGGTTCGATGAGCTGCTGGGGCGTGTCATCGACGCGCTGCTGGCCATCCCGGCGCTATTGCTGGCGCTGGTGCTGGTGGGCATCATCCGCAACCTCGATTTCGAGATTGGCAGTTGGCAGGCGGAATTGGCGGAAAATGTCGTGCTCTTGGTCATCGCCGTTCTCTATGTGCCGGTGGTGGCGCGGGTAGCGCGCAGCAGCGCCCTCGATATCAAGACGCGCGAATTCGTGGAAGCGGCGGAGATCCGCGGCGAGCCTACGCATTACATCATCTTTCGGGAGATCTTGCCCTCGGTGATACCGGCCCTGGTGGTCGAGGCGTCGCTGCGCTTTTCTTACGCGATTTTTCTGGTGGCGTCGCTGGGCTTTCTCGGCTTTGGCGCGCGCCCGCCCTCGCCCGATTGGGGACTGATGGTGAGCGAAAACCGCGGCGGCTTCTATCAATTGACGCCCTGGGCGCTGGATTTCCCCGCGCTGGCGATCGCGATACTGGTCATCGCGGTCAACTTGATGTCGGACGGCATCCGCCGCGCCGCGCAAAAGGGCAGCTGATGACAGCGCCCCTGCTTGATGTCGAGAATCTCACCGTCAGCTATCGCATTGGCAAGCGCTGGATACCGGCAGTGCGCGATTTTCACTTGCGCCTGTGGCCCGGCCGCATCGTCGGCTTGGTCGGCGAGTCGGGCTCGGGCAAATCGACTGTGGCGCTGGCGCTGATGCGCTACCTCGGCAGCAAGGGGCGCGTGGAAAGCGGCGGTCGCCTGAGCTTCGCCGGGGAAGATTTGCTGAGCAAAAGCGCTGAGGAAATGCGCTCTTTGTGGGCGCGGCGCGTCAAGCTGGTGCCCCAAAACGCCGGGGCGGCGCTGAACCCGTCCATGAGAATCGGCGCGCAAGTCACAGAAGTATTGCACGCGGCGCTGGGCATCGGCGGCGCAGAAGCCCAACGCGCCATGCTGCAAATGTTCCATGACGTCAATCTGGTCGATCCTGAAAAAGTGGCGGAACGCTATCCACACGAATTGAGCGGGGGCATGCAGCAGCGCGTCGTCATCGCCATGGCGCTGATTAGCAATCCCGAATTGCTCATTCTCGACGAGCCAACCACGGGTTTGGATGTGACCACAGAAGCCGTCATCCTCGATCTCGTTCGCGGGCTGATGGCTGAACGCGACAGCGCTGTCATTTATATCACCCATAATCTGGGCGTCGTGGCGCAACTCTGCGAACGTGTGCTTGTGCTCTATGCCGGCGAGATCATGGAAGAAGCGCCCGTCGACCAACTCTACGCGACGCCCCGTCATCCCTATTCGCTGGGTTTGCTCAACAGCGTGCCAAAGCTGGGACAGAGCAAAGGCGACAGCCGTCTGCATTCGATCGGCGGCAACCCGCCCGCACTGACGCAGGTGGCGGGTGGCTGTGTCTTCGCCGAGCGCTGCGAATTTGTCATCGACAGGTGCCGGGCTGAAAAGCCGCCCTTGCAAGAGCTGGGGGACGGCCGCGCGGTACGCTGTTTCCGCTGGGAAGAAGTCGACGCTTCTCTCCTTAGTTCTCCGCACAAGCCCACCCCCCAGTCCCCGCAAGGCTTCAGAGAAGGACAGCCCGCTCTGCAAAGGGACAAAAGCGTCGGCGATAGGCTGATGCGCGTGACAGACCTGAAAAAGCATTTTCCGGTCGCGAGAAGCTTGCAAGATTGGCTGCGGGGGGAGAGGCCAGCGCCAATCCGCGCGGTCGACGGGCTTAACTTGAGCCTCGAGGCGGGGCAGACGCTGGGCTTGGTCGGCGAAAGCGGCAGTGGCAAGACCACGCTCTCGCGCGTGATCATCGGCTTGCAAGAGCGCAGCAGCGGACAACTGGAACTGCTGGGCATGGACATCCGTAACAGCGTGCGCCAGCGCAGCCCCGATGTATTGTCGAAGCTGCAAATGGTCTTCCAGAACCCGCAGAACTCGCTGAACCCATATCTGTCGGTGCGGCAGGCTCTGCGGCGACCGCTGGTTAAGCTGCGGGGCATGTCGCCGGCGGGTGCGGAGGCGGAGGTCCTGCAATTGCTGCGGCGGGTCAACCTGCGCGAGGACTATGCCGATCGTTTTCCCGATGAGCTGAGCGGCGGCGAGAAACAGCGTGTGGTGATCGCGCGCGCCTTCGCCTCCGATCCGGATCTCATCATTTGCGACGAGCCGGTGTCGGCGCTGGATGTGTCTGTGCAGTCCGCCGTCTTGAATCTGCTGGCGCGCTTGCAAGAAGAGCAGGGCGCCGCCTACCTGTTTATATCGCATGATTTAGCTGTGGTGGGCTATCTGTCCGACGTGATCGCGGTCATGTATCTGGGTCAACTTTTTGAGGTCGGCGCGGCGAGCGACCTGTTTCAGCCGCCTTATCACCCCTACACCGAAGCGCTCGTTTCCGCGATACCGGTGGCGGATCCACATCATAAAGCCGAGCGAATGCTGCTGCATGACGTTCTGCCGAGCGCGCAGAGCCTGCCGAGCGGCTGCCGCTTTCATACCCGCTGCCCGCGCAAGATCGGCGCCGTCTGCGAAGAAGAGGCGCCGCCGTGGCGGGAAGCGAAGGCCGGGCACGCCATCCGCTGCCATATCCCGCTGGACGAGTTGTCGGCGCTGCAACACAGCTTTGTAGGGCTCGAGGCAATCGGCTAGGCTCATGCTCAAGTTTTTGCGGCGGCGCTTCGTTTTCTTCTTTTTTACCTACCTGATCAGCTCGCTGATGATCTTCTTTCTGCTGCGCGTTTTGCCGGGCGATCCGGCGCGCGTGATCGCCGGGGGGCGCGAAGCCACTGACGCGCAAGTCGCGCAGATCCGCAGCGAACTTGGCTTGGATGCGCCGCTGCCGCAGCAATATGTCAACTGGCTGGGCAATTTTCTACGCGGCGACTGGGGCAAGACAATCGCCTTCCGCGGCGCGGTCAACCGTGAGTTGATCGTGCAACGCAGCATCAATTCGGCGCGCCTGGCGCTGGTGGCTTTGCTGCTGTCGGTGCCGCTGTCGCTGGTCTTGGGCATCATCGCCGGTCTGCGCGAAAATAAATTGCCCGATGTCCTCATCTCGCTGTTCACGCTTTCGGTGGTCAGCCTGCCGGAATTCGTGACCGGGCTGTTTTTGATCAATATCGTGGCGCTGGGCTGGGGACGCGGTCCCCTGGCGCAGGCACTGGGTTGGTGGTTCCCGTCGAGCTCGGCTGTGCCGGCTAACGCCTCCTTCGGCGAGATGCTGCCCGCGCTCTGGCTGCCGGCTTTTGCGGCGACGCTGGTGCTATTGGCTTACATATCCCGCCTGACGCGCGCCGGCGTGATAGAGGAATTGAAGCGAGATTACGTGCGCACAGCGGTTTTGAAAGGCATCCCCTATCGCAGCGTCATCACGCGGCATGTCTTGCGCAACGCCCTGCTGCCGACGGTCACGGTCATCGCCATCAGCATCACCTGGCTGATTAGCGGCTTGGTGGTGATCGAATACGTCTTTGGCTTCCCCGGCTTGGGCAGTTTGTTGATCGCCGCCATTGAACGGCGCGACTTGCTGCTGGTGCAATCGATCGTGATGGTCAGCGTGACCGTCATTCTTTTCACGAATCTCTTCGCCGACCTGGCTTACGCGGCGCTGAATCCGCGCATCAAGCTGGGCTGATGGGCTGAGAATAATGGCGCCCGCACCCGTCTTCACGGCGCTCAAGCGACTATCGCCTCGTTGGGGCCCTCTTCCGCGCCGCGTTTCATCCAGATTAGGACCGCCGCCAGCAGCAAGAGCGCGCCCCAGAGCCCGAAGACAGCCGTCCATCCGCTCCACTCGACCAAGCCGCCGATGGAGAAACCGGCCATGCCCCCGAAGAAGTTCGACATCATGTTGATGCTGCCGGTGATTGACGACGCGCGACCGGGCGGCGCCAGCAACAGAGGAACGGCGCTCACCATCAAGCCAAAGGCGCCGTTGAGCATGATCATACCCAGGCAGATGATCAGCAGCGCGAGCGGGCCCGAAGCCGCCGTCATCAACAGCATGGCGCAGCCCCCCGCCGCGAGCATCACGGTCGCTGTCACAAAGACTTGATTGCTGCGCGCCACGCTCTGCCGCGCCAGGAACAAGCCGAAGATCGCGATCACTTGCATGGCGGCCGCGACCGAGCCAACTGCGCTATCGGGAACAAGCCGGCTATCGAGAATGTAGCTGGGCAGCCATATCGTCATGCCATTGAAGACGAAGCCGCCCAGGGCAGTCGCCAGCAGCACCGCCGCGATCTGCCGCAGTTCGGCGCGGATCCGCGCGGGGTTCAGGCTCTGCGCTTGCGCCTTGGGCGCGTCAATGCCCGCCCGCCGCCAAAATGCCAGCACCCCCAGCGTCAGTAGCCCGGGCAGCCAAAAGGCGACTTGCCAGTTTTTGTCTGTCGCGACCGCGCCCACCAGGGTCCAGGTGATGGCTGTGCCAAGCACATAGCTGAAGGGCATGATGGTCGCGACGACTTTGACTTGGCTGCGATCCAGCCGCTCGGCCAGGATGCGGAACATGGGCGCCCAACCGGCTGATTGACCGATGCCGTTGATGCCCCACAATATCAGCATCAGCAACAGGGATGTTTGAAAGGCGAAGGCGATATTCACCAGTGCGATGACCAGCAAGCCGGCGCAGACCATGCGATAGGGGCTGACGCGGCTGCCGATCTCGCCACTGATGAAATGGAAAATGCCGTAGACCCAGAAGAAGACGGTGCCTAGCGCGCCTACTTCCGCGCGGCTGGCGTCCAGCGCGAGGACCAATGCCGGCAAGACCACGCTGAAGTTGACTCGGCCCAGATAGAACAGGGCATAGGTGATCCAGATGACGCCGACGATGCGTTTATGCGCTGGCGGCAAGGGCGCGTTCACCTGCGATGCCCGGCTGCGCTGACGGCTAATCCGCCAGCTCGACGAATTGACGCTCGTACAAGTCGGCGTACAAGCCGCCGCGGGCGAGATGGAGTAGTTCGAGCTTAAGTATCCGCTTGCAAATCAAGAGTACTCGACATCCCAAGCTCTTATTCCTGAATAGCTAAAGCCGAGAAAGAAATTGACACGTCGATTTACTGAGTCACTAGAAATTGGTTGGACACGTTTAGCGCCTGGCTTGAAGAAACAAGATAGCCCACTTACTTGAATCGTCCCGCTTTCAGGACCTCGTACTTGTGTGATTATTCCTTCTTGCCTTATGAGAGCACTAGAGTTTGTCCAGAAATTCTGTTCACGATTCCACTCGCCTAAGGCTGACTGATGTACTAACTTCTTTATGCCTTCAGCCTTACCGAGCCACTCAAAACTTTTTAATCTATTCCGTCTATTTTGACTTTGATCTTGACATTCACGCAAATATCTTTCTGTTTGACCTAGTTCAATAGCAAGCCCATCGAGAGCCTGCAGCGCATACAAAACATACATGTAATACGTGGCGTCGAGTGCGCCGGTATTTACTTTCCAATAGGACACTTTTTCAATGAGACTTTCGACACTTGGTACGTTAAAAGAATATCTGACAGCTTGTAGCAATTGGCGCAGATCTCTATCATTAGATGGTTGCTCATCAAGATTATCCTGTAAAAGTTGAATGCAACGTTCAAGGCCCTTTTGAGACATGCTGTTCCACCCGCTGTCACGATCTTTTAGTGCGTAGACAATCTGCCTCCGAATTGGCGGACGGTACACATCATGTCTGGTAAGTAAACTGTCCCAAACCTGTAATGCTTTATGATAATTTCCATATAGATTGCTTATGTCCGCTCTACATTTTTGTTCCCAAGTGCTACTTCTCGTGCCTTCTCGATTTGACCTAACAACAGCGAGTAAGCTTTCGGCTTTATCAAATGCCTCCCTCAAATATGGCTGGGAATTTCGTTGTATAATATCGAATATGCTTTCATCTGTGTCTCTTACCGCATAGTTGAGAACACGCGCTAGAAGCTGTATCTCACTAATATAAGCGTGCTCATCGTCTGGATCTATGTTTCGCGATTCTTCAAAACATTCCGACGCCTTTTGAGCAATATCTATAACTTCCTGTAACTCTTCTCTCGCTTCCATCAGACTTTGTGCCTGATATCGATAGCTCATTCCTTTCATGTGCCACAATACAGGATCGTCAACTTCAAGCTTGAGCGCACGATCAATCGCCTCAAGCGACGCTGGGAAATTCCGCATTATTAGTGCTTGGTATCGACCTAAATGTGCCCAGAAGTGCGCTTCATAAGGGAATTTTTCTGCCAAAAACCTCAGTATCTCAAGTCTGCCTTCGCGAACAGGTATATCTTGTATGAATCTAGGAAATGTTCTGATCCCTGAATTTCCTCGGTCCGAATCTTCGCCTAAAATGAATACGCGTCGGAGCAATTCTAATGTGGTCTCATTGGCAGTTAGCCAGCCATCCCCGCAAAATTCAATAAATCTCTTTCCCCAAGGTGAAAGTTGCTGTTTCCAGGTGCGCTCTGCGTCTTCGCCTTTTCCGAGAACTTGAATCAATACTTCTCGAGCAACTATGTCATGTATAGGGCGCCAATTCTTGCTATCTCGTTCCCTTATGAGAATGTCAAAGATAGACTGCTGATTTTCAAACACCTTGTGCAAAACTACATCTCGATTCGATAGTCCCAATAAGTATTGAAATGCCTGCGCGGAAAGACTTCGCTGGGCGTACACAGAGGCGATACTTAAAAAGACTACTATTTGCTGCTGCACATCGGTGAGTTCTTTGAGTCTGTTTGAAACGTAAGGCTCTAGTCCTTTGTAGTTCTCTTCAAACGCCGTTAGGCCAAACTGAAACGCCGTCTGCTCCTCAACAATATTTGTACTTACTATACTTTCCAACTCTTGGCGTCGATTTGGTACAAGGCTTGTGTATTTTTCGTTAAACCGTTGCAATTCAGATACGCTCAATTGAGAATCTAAAGAGAAAGTACGCCTTCCTGCCGAAGGTAACAATTGGTGACGACGCGATACACTTAGTAGTACACAACCTGTGTTTCTTGCGCGCAAGCGATCGTAAATATTGTCAATCTCATTGTCAGCAATCTCAGCACTATCTAGCAAAGCGAGCACGGCTAAACGCGAGTTATTTGCGATGTATTCGATACGCTCAACAGCCCCAACAGGATCTCCAGAATGAATAACTACACAAGGGAACTCCTGGTGTAAATCCCATAAGATACGTCTTGAGATGGTTGTTCCCCCAGCCCCGGGCTTGTGGAAAATCTTTATTATTTCTGTCGTACGAGTTTCTAAATCTCCTCGGACGCGTCGTGCAATCTTTCTAGTGATGTCTCTCTCCAAATCGCGTCCAAGATTTAGATCTTGCCAGGTGATAATCCCACCACGATGAAATTCGGGCATTTGCTCCGCTGGCACATGTTCGGAAGAGTTTATCCCAGTACCCAAGTGTACGAGGCGCAACTGAGATTCCAGCCAAGGGACACGTTCCGACGGTACTGGCATTCTATTGCCGTACTCACCCGGGAATTGAACCCCTCGTCGTTCGAGATTATTATGACTCGACAATTCGACTGATAGGCCGGCGATTAGGTGCGAAAGCGGAATACCGAATTGTTGCAGTGGAAAATCTTCCTCAATACGGTCCAATCGAAGGGTAGTTGATTCCGAGATTATCACATATTTCGCATTTGTAATTACAGATGTCGCTTCAATTAAAGTGCTCAAATGCTTGTTTAGTGAATCATCATCCCATATAATTACAAATGTAATTGACGCGGGTAGTAATGTCTTCGCGATATGACGAAACTGCTGATGAATTTCACTCCCATACTGCCTGATCCAATTTAGCCATTTATTGCTTATGTCTATAGTTTCTCGTCTACCGCTAAGTCCTCGAGCATAAAACCAGTATGTGTCGTGTCTGGAATTAAATGCAGTTCTTTCGCCCATCACCGCAGGAATGATATTCCGCTCAAATCCAGCGGATCGAAAAGCTTGCATCAAACCTTCTTCATCGCTGTGTGGGTCAAAATCAATTACAGCGCTCCACTTGATGTAAGATAAAGGCTCCAATGTTTGATCCTGCAATGAAGATATTTTTGAATTTATTAGAACATAATGGCGATCATCGGTGAAAGCATCGCACGCTGCCAGAAGCAGCTCCCATTCCTGCCATCGATCATTTCGTTGCGAGTTGAACCAGTCGCTGATATGTGCTTTCTCAACTTCTGGAACCTCGGCATTTGTAGTTCCACGGCGAAAATACAACTGGTCTTGCTTTAGGAATTCTCTGTTTTCAATTAGCTGTACCTTGTCTCGACTTAACTCATTGTTCACGTGAAAAGGGCCTGTCAGTGGAGCACACAGTATTTCATATATTCCGACATACTTGTCTCCAATAGGTTGTTCAGAGTAAATCACGTTTGGTATAGGCTTCAGCCAGTCCTTAAGAATCCTTTGAATATCGTTGTCATCATAATGTACCTGTATTCCCTTCACCCGATTCTCTTTACCAGGTTCGCAAATAACTCCTGTGAAAATATAGGCATTAGTCGGTCTCGGCGAATTTGCCATACAAAGAATATCCTTGACCATGTCAAGATATCCCTTGCCGTTTACACCGTGTTCTGACTTCAAGTCATATTGAGCGCCCTTAAAGTCTAGGTGCCGTGACTCGGGACTCCTAAGCAACACTTCAAATTCTGGCAAATCAAGCATTCTCGACTCCTACGAGGAATCCGTTCAGAGACAAAGTGACCTAGATTATAGCATAGCGCTGATGAATAAGATCATTATGTGCGAGATATACAAGCACTCTAATCCGCCAGCTCGACGAATTGGCGCTCGTACAAGTCGGCGTACAAGCCGCCTTGGGCGTGCAATTCGGCATGGCTGCCCATCTCGCGGACTCTGCCTTCGTCCACCACACAGATGACATCGGCGTTGACGATGGTGCTGAGGCGGTGCGCGATGACGATAGAGCTGCGCTTTGCCAGGAGTTTTTGCAGCGCGTCCTGGATCAGCGTCTCGGTGACCATGTCGACGCTTGATGTGGCTTCGTCCATGATGAGGATGCGCGGATCGGACAGGACGGCGCGGGCGATGGAGATCAGTTGGCGTTGGCCCAGGGACAGGTTGGCGCCGTCTTCAAGGATTTCGGTTTCATAGCCATCGGGCAGCTCGTTCACGAAGGCGTCGACATTGGCGGTTTTGCCCGCGGCGGCCAGCTCGGCATCTGTGGCATCGGGCTTCCCAAAGCGAATATTTTCGGCGATGGTGCCCGAAAAGATGATGGGATCTTGCGAGACCAAGCCCATCTGCGAGCGCATGGAACGCTGTTGGACCTGGCGGATGTCGATGCCGTCAATCAAGAGCGCGCCTTCGCTGGCGTCATAGAAGCGGGCGATCAAATTGGCGATGGATGTTTTGCCCGCGCCTGTGGGTCCAACCAGCGCGACCATCGTGCCCGCTGGAAAGTCCAGGCTGATTTCGCGCAGGACCGGCAGGTTCTGGCGATAGCCGAAGCTGACATTTTGAAATTGGATGCGCCCTTTAATCGGCGGCATGACCATCGCGTCAGCGCTGTCTTTGATTGCGGGTTCGGTATTGAGCAGGTTGATGACGCGCTCGCCGCCCGCCATAGCCGTCTGCATGGTGGCGTAAAGCTGGCTGAGCTCTTGCACTGGCAGGAAGAAGCGGTTGACATAGCCGAGGAAGGCGATCACCGTGCCCAGCGTGAGCGCGCCCTGCGCCACGCTGATGCCGCCGAAGAGCAGCACGATGCCGGTCGCGGCGATGCCGAGGAACTCTACCGTCGGCAAGAAGACAAAGGACAGCGACATCGCCTCGATATGGGCGTCGCGGTTGGCTTGATTAACCTCGTTGAATTTGCTGGAGGTGCTGTCTTCGTTGGCGAAAGCCTGGATGACGCGAATGCCGCCGAGATTTTCCGCCAGGTCGCCAACCAAGTGCGCGTTGCGCGCGCGGGTCTTGCGGAAAGCCAGCTTGGCGCGCCGCGCGAAGATGGCTGTGGCCAGCACGATCAGCGGGATGATCGAGAAGGTGACAAGCGCCAGTTGCGCGTTGAGCGAGAGCATGACGATGACAATGCCCGCCAGCAGCAAGCTGTCGCCGGTCAGGGTGATGAGCCCCTGCGAAAGCAATTGGTTGATGACGCCGACATCGCTGATGACGCGCGAGATCGTAACGCCGACGATGTGACTGTCGTGGTAAGCCAGCGGCAATTGCTGCAAATGCCGGAAGAGCGCCGAGCGCAGATCCGCCAGGACGCGCTGCCCGACCCAGCTGAGCAGGAAGCGCTGCGTCGTGGACGCCAGGTAGAGGCCCGTTGCCGCGAGCAGCATGAGCAGCGTAATGTCGTCGAGCGCGGCGATGTCCCCCTCGGCGATTGGTCCGTCGATGGCGACTTTGACCAAGTATGGCGTGATCAGCGTAAGGGCGGAAGCGCATAGCATGGCGACGAAAGCCGCCAGCATGCGCCAGCCGTAAGGACGCACGAAGACCAGCAAGTACCAAAGCACGCGCAGATTGAAGGAGCGGCCCTCGACCTTGTCGGCGTAGCCTTCCAGGGTGCCGCGCGGTCCGCTTCTGCCGACGCCGGTTGTGCCTATCGAGAAGCCCATGTTAGTTCCTTGTCGGCTGTTCGTGTTTGCCGCGCTCACTCGCGCAGGTTGCGATAATATATCTCGGCGTACAAACCCGATTTCCGCATTAACTCGTCGTGTGTGCCAGCGGCGGCCACGCGCCCGTCTTTTAATACCAGCACCTTGTCCGCCATGCGCACGGTGCTCAGGCGCTGCGCGATTATGAACGAGGTGCGCCCTTCCATCAAACGCTCCAGCGCGATTTGTATCAGGCGTTCCGTTTCCGTATCGACGCTGGACGTGGCGTCGTCGAGCAGCAGAATGCGCGGATCCTTGAGCAAAGCGCGGGCGATGGCGATGCGCTGTTTCTGGCCGCCGGACAGGGTGACGCCGCGTTCGCCGACTTCGGTATCGTATCCCTCCGGCATTTCCAGGATGAAGTCATGCGCCTGCGCCGCTTTTGCCGCTTCAATGACCTCGGCATCGGAGATATCGTCCAGCCCGAAAGCGATATTCTCGCGGATGCTCGCCGCGAAGAGCACCGTCTCTTGCAGCACAATGCCGATTTGGTCGCGCAGCGACTTGACGGTGACCTCACGCACGTCGTAGCCGTCAACGCGGACGCGGCCGCCGCTCACGTCATAAAAGCGCGGGATAAGATTGATGATGGTCGATTTGCCGGAGCCAGTCGCGCCCAGCAGGGCAATCACCTCGCCCACCTCGGCTTCAAGATTGAGCTTGTCCAGCACCTGACGCTGGTTGAAATAAGAAAATGTCACGTTTTCGAAGCGTACCCGACCCGCGATCGGCGGCAGCGCTATGGCGTCCGGCGCGTCTGTAACCTCAGATTGCGCGTCGAGAATGGTAAAGATCCGTTCGCCGGCTGCCGATGCCATAGCAACAGCCGGGATGATCACGCCCAGGCGGCGCACCGGCGAAATCAATTGACCGAGATAGGTGGTGAAAGCCACGAGTTCGCCCAGAGTGAGCGTGTTTTCGATCACCAGCCTGCCCCCCAGCCAGATAATGATCACCGCGCTCAAGCTGGCGACGAAGTCCAGCAGCGGGATATGTTGGGCGCTGACGATGACCTGCTTGCGCGCCAGCGCGAACCATTTGCTGTTTTGTCGATCAAAGCGATTGATTTCGGCGTCCTCTTGCGCGAAGGCTTTGACGATTTTGGCGCCGCGCAGGTTCTGTTCCAGGACGGTGGTCATCTCCGCCAGTTGATGCTGGAGATCCAGCGAAAGCGGTCGGTAGATGCGGCCGAAGCGATAGGCGATGTAAAAGAGCAGGGGAATCAAAAGCATCGACAAGATCGCTAGCTGCGCGTTCATCAGCAGCAAAGCGACAAAGGTGAAGACCATTAAGCCGGTGTGTTGGAACAGGCGCAGGATGGCGCGCCCCGTCAGAAAGCGGATGCGCTCGACATCGGAAATGGAGCGGGCCAGCAATTGCCCGGTCTGCGCTTGATCGTGATAGGAAAATGACAGCGAACTGAGTTTGTCGTAGATGGCGTTGCGGATGTCGTAAGCGACGCCTTGGGACACCACTTCTGTCCAGCGCCCCAGGAAAAAATCGATAATGCCCTTGACGACCGTCAGCCCGAGCAAGCCCAGCAGCGACCAGGTCAGAATGGTCATATCGCCCTGAATGATGCCGGCATCAACAATCCAGCGGATGGTCTGTGGAATCAGAATGCTGAAAATATTGACGGCGATGGCCAGGACATACGCACTAGCGGCGATATTGCGGTATTTTTTGAGGAACTGAAGACTGCGCCAGATGGAGCTTTGCTCCGGTTCGCCCACTTTAGGGGCGCGGTAAGGGGAAGGCTGTGCTTTTTTCGCTCGCTGCGCCATAAAAGCCGGTATCGGATGGTTTGAGTAAGCGCGCTGACCTGAATAACGAGGATACGCGGACTTACCTTACTGATTTTAGAGCCGGCATTAAACCCTCAATTCCCGAATTGGCTTGAAGAGGCCGGTCCCGCGTCAATAAATTTCAATGGCTTATTGGCAGCCAGACCGTCATTTCCGCGCTGCCGCGGTTGTTCCAGGCGTAATAGGGAATCAGCGTCACATCAAGCTCTTCCTCGCGCTCGTTCCCGGCGTCGAAGTAAAGCGCCTCCGCTTGATTGCCCTCGATAACGCGCCGCGCCCGACCCTTGACGACGGTCACGCCGCCCAGGAGATCCTCTTCTCGGCGCGCTTCCAATTGCATATCGCCCGGCGCATGGACTTCCAGGATGGGTACATCAGCGGGCAGGTCGATACCCTCGAGGCAATAGACCAGCGGACCGCGCATCACAGCAACGTGATTGCGGATCTCTTCGGCTTTGGGCTGCGCTTTGACCAGGCGCGGTTCCATCGGCAAGCTCAAGGACACGGTATCGCCGGCTTGCCAGACGCGCTTGATTTCCACATACGTTTGCGCTTTCAAATCGCTGTCGCTCGCTTCCCCATTGATGTTCAGGGAGGCCTTCCGCGCCCAGCCCGGTACCCGCAGCATCAAGCTGAGTTCGCGCGCGGGCGCTTGCTCGATAGTGATGCCTACTTGATCATCCCAGGGGTAGTCGGTCGCTTGTCGCAACGCGAGGACCGAGCCATCGGCGAGGGTCGTGTTCAAGCGGCTACTGCTATAGAGATGAATCCACAGGGCGTCGTCGGATTGGCTGTAGACCCAGTTGTGCAAGAGGGCGATGCTGCGCGCGGTGTTGGTCGGGCAGCAATAGCAGCGCGAGATGAACCAGCGCTCGTAGGCGTCTTGGCTCAAAAGCGGATGCTGCGTCCCGTACCAGCGCAGAGGATTGGTGTAACAGAAGGTGATGCCATCCAGGCTCATCGACGAGAGCATGCTGTTGTAAAGCACGCGCTCCATGACGTCGGCGTATTTGGCGTCGCCGGTCAGGTTGAGCAGGCGCCAATTCCACATGGCGTTGGCGATATTGGCGCAGGTTTCGTTGTAGGCGGTGGCGTTGGGCAGCGAATACTCGTAGCCGAAGGCTTCGTGCACGTCAGTGGCGCTGCCGCCGAACTCGGGCCGCTCTGAAGCGCCATGATGCTGTGCCGATGTGCCGCCGGTGATGTACATCTTGCTATGGATGGCGTTGTCCCATACGCGAAGCAGACCTGTCAGCAGCGCTTCGTCGCCCGTCTCCGCCACCACATCGGTCGCGCCGCAGTAGAGATAACCGGCTGTGACCGCATGGCCCACCGCCCGCGTTTCCTCGCGCAAAGGCACCAAGGTCTGATTCTGGTCGCCGCCACCGGGCTGGGAGCCGCGCATGTCGACGAAAGTTTGCGCCAGTTCCAGATAGCGCTCGTCGCCGGTGGCGCGATAAAGGTCGACTGAACCCATGGTGTTCGAGGGGTTAAAGCCAAAATGCGCCAGTTCCGGCGGGCGCGGCACAAATAGGTCGTAGAGATAATCGGCCAGCTTGATGGCGATTTGCAGAAAGTTGTCTTTGCCCGTGGCGCGGTAGTGGACCGCGGCGGCTGTCAACAGATGGCCCATGTTGTAAAGTTCATGATCGCGCGGGTCCGACCAATATGTCTTGTCCGGGCTCAACTGCATCGGCGTGCTGATATAGCCGTCGTCTTCCTGCGCCGCCGCGACCGCCTCAATCAGCGGGTCCAAATGATCAATGATCGCCTGATCTTTGGTGATGCTATATATGTGCGCCCAGGCTTCCATGTACTTGTAGCAATCGCCGTCGCTCCACATCGTGCCTTTGCGCTCGCCTTCCGCCAAGCCGGCCGCGACAGTGAAATTGCTAAAGACAGCGCCATTTTCGGGTTCGTCCAGCGCCTGGCGCATGCTCGGCAGTATCGTCTGGCGGCACAACTGGTGCAGCCGGCCCCAAAAGCCGTCTTCCCAGCTGACCGCGTCGAAGGCGGGTGGATGAAGTCTTTGATATGGCGGAGTATGGTCCATAAACAACACTTGTCCTTTACGGCTAAAGATTCGGATTTCTTGGGGTCAATAGACTATTTGTATCCCGTGAAAACGACGCCTTGGATGAAATGTTTCTGCGCGAAGAAAAAGACGATAATCAAGGGCAGCATCACCACCAACGAAACCGCCATCAGTGAATTCCATTCGGTGCCATAGGTACCCTGGAAGAAGCGCAAACCCAAGGCGAGGGTGTATTTATCTTGGTCGAGCAAGAAAATGAGCGGGCGGAAAAAGTCGTTCCAATGGAACTGGAAAGAAAATATCGCCACCGCGCCCAGCACCGGCTTGGACATGGGCAAGGTAATGCGCCAGAAGACGCCAAAGCGCGAGCAGCCGTCAATCACCGCCGCCTGATCCAGTTCGCGCGAATGGGTCAAAAAATACTGCCGCAAAAGAAATATGTAAAAGGGATTGCCGAACCAGGACGGGAGAATCAGGGGCCAGAAGGTGTCGATCATGCTCAGCTGCTTGAAGACGATGAATTCCGGAATCAGCGTGACCTGCCGCGGCAGCATCATGGTCGCGAGGACAACGATGAAGAGCGTGTTGCGTCCGCGCCAGCGCAAACGCGAAAAGGCGTAGGCGACCAGGGACGATACGATCAGCTCGCCCAGCAGGCAAAGGATGACGATGAACATGGTATTGGCGAAGTAGCGGTCAAAGGGCAGTTGCGTCAGGGCATTGGGATAATTCTCCCAGACGACCTGCTGGGGCCAGAACTCCGGTGGAAAACGAAAGACATGCGACAGCGGCTTCAGCGAGGTCGAGATCATCCACTGCAGCGGCAACAGAATGACAATCGAGCCGATGGCAAGAAGCGCATAGACTAAGATCTTGCTGATGATCTGGCGCGCGCTTAGGCCGACGCCCCTGCTGCTCATCAGTTGTCCTCCTCCGATTCCGCTTCGTAATAGACCCAGAACTTGGCGGTTGCGAACAAGATGATCGTCAGCAGGAGAATGGCGAGGAAGAAGACCCAAGCCAGGGCCGAGGCGTAGCCCATCTTGAAGTTTTGGAAGGCTTGGCGATAGAGGTAGAGCAAATAAAACAGGGAGGCGTTGGCTGGTCCGCCATCGGTCATGATGAAAGTTTCGGTGAATATCTGCATAGTGAAGATGACGCCGGTGATGAGCTGGAAGAAGATAGTCGGGCTGAGCATCGGCAGCGTGATGCTGAAGATGCGCTGCCACCAATTCGCGCCGTCAATTTCGGCTGCTTCATAGAGATCGGTGGGGATAGCCTGCAAGCCGGCCAGATAGATAATCATGCCGCCGCCGACGCTCCAAAGCCGCATGATGACAAAAGCCGGCAGCACCCAAATCTTGCTGCCCAGCCACGCCGGTCCCTCGATGCCAAAGATGCGCAACGCTGTATTGAGCAAGCCGAAATCGCTGGAGAATATCCACTGCCAGAGGATGGCCACCGCCACGCCCGACAAAATCGCCGGCAAATAATAGATCGTGCGGAAGACGGCGAGACCGCGGATATTCGTGTTGAGCAGCATCGCGATCACGAGGCCGAAGACGATATTCAAGGGAATGGAGGCCAAGGAGAAAATCACCGTGATCTTGAGCGAGTGCATCGGCAGCGGGTCGCTGAAGAAGAGCTTGTGGTAATTCGCCAAACCGACATATTCCGGCGGCGACAGGATGTTCCATTTGTAGAAGGACAGGGCCAGCGAAGCGACCATGGGGAATGCCGTCAGCAAGAGAAAGCCCGCCACCCAAGGCGAAATCATCGCCCAGGCGAGCAGAGTCTCGCCGCGCTTGTAGCTGATGCTAACGTTGGCGAAGCCGCCTTGGTTTTTGACGAACTGCGCGAGGCTCATGGAAGGGTCAAGCCCATTTTGAATATGTGTCGCAGTGGGCGACTCACAGAGTCGCCCCTACAGATTTCGCTGGGATCGAGGCTAGCCCGTCCGCCATTGACCTTCCTGAATCAGCGGATTGACCTGGCGCACGATCTCGTCGCAGACGACCTTGGCATCGCGTTCCTCGCCGATGAGCAGCAAGTCAATCTGCGCCTGCATGATCTGCGTGATCTCGCCGAAATTGGTCAGCAAGGGATCGGGCGCGACAAAGTTCCTGGCGGCATCCAGCATGACGTGCTTGTTGGCTGGCGGCAGCGGATCGGTGACGAACCACTTCTCCTGCTCGGCGAAGGACGTGCCTTGCAAGCCGCCTTCGCGGATGATCGTTTCCATGGCTGGTCCGTTGAAGAATTTCAGCAGGTTCCAGGCGCATTCCGGCGCCTGCGTCGTCTTGGGGACGACCAGCGGGTAATAGTAGACATAGTTGGCGCGCCCGCCAGGACCGGAGGGATAATGGCCCAGGGCGATATTGAAGTCGGCCTCGCGGTAATTGGGGAAGGACCAACTGCCGCTGTAGAACATGCCCAAGCGGCCCGTCTGCATCAAAGCGCCGGTGCCCATTTCCGCCATCGCTTCCGGGCGCGGCGCGAAGCCGTATTCCCAGCGCAGGTCGGCGTAGAATTGCAAGCCCTCGACAGCGCCAGGCTCGTTCAGCGTACATTCGGTGGGGAAGAAGGGATCATCCACCAATTGTCCGCCGAAGATGCGCACCCAGGTCTGCCAGACTTTGTCCCAGCCGGTGACGTCACAAGCCCACTGCGTCGTGTTGCCGTTGGCATCGGTCTTGGTCAGCGCCTCGCAAGAATTGAAGAAGTCGTCGACAGTCCAGGCTTCGTCGTCCCATTGCGCCGTCGGCAGCATGGCGCCGGCTTCTTCGAACAGATCCTGGTTATAGAAGATGGCGATGGAAGCCACGTTATCGGGCATGCCATAAATGCCGCCTTCGTGCGTATAGGCTTCGATGGCGAGATCAGGAAACTGGGTCAAGTCATAGTCGTCGGCGTCGACATAGGGCTTGAGATCGAGCAGCAGATCATCTTTCAGGAATTGCGGCAGCAGGCCGATCTCAATGATGAAGACATCGGGCGGGATGCCGGCGGCGAGACTGGTGAAGAGCTTATCGTTGTAGCCCGAATTGGGTCCACCTGGCACCGAGGTGAAATTGAGCGTACAGCCGGGATAGGCATCATCAAATGGGGCGAGGGCTTTCTCGCGGATGCCGATCAAAGGCGGACCGTCCCAGAAAAAGATGGTGACTTCTTGTTCGTCCTGCGCGACAACTGAACCTATGCCCGGCAAGGTGTAAACACCCGCCGCCAAGGAGCTCATGCCCGTTAGACGGAGGAAATCGCGCCGGCTCATGTTTATCTTTTTTGACATTGTGGTTACTCCTAAGCTCTAATCATTTGACTGTATTTGCCGCGGTCAATTATCTGTATCATCAGATAATCTTTGATAAGGCATGTCTTCAATAGCGTACCTCCCTTCGGCTGATTTATGCCGCGCCGGTCTTGTGATCCCAGGCGAGCAGCGTTCTATCCAAGGTGTTCAGCAGGTGATCTCTCACTGTCGACTTTGTCGCAGCGACATCTCGTCTGCGCAAAGCGTCGATAATTGCCAAATGTTCGGGCAAAGCATCCACCTGCGCGCCTGGTCGATACTTCGCAACGATTTGATGCGCCCAATCGATCAAGTCTTGCAACTGTCGCATCATCTCGATCAGCAACGGATTCCGCGAACAGTTGATAATCAGATCGTGTATGAGATTATCGCATTCAGCCAAGCGCGACAAATCGCCCACGCGCGCATAATGATCGCCGGCACGGCGGTAGGTGTTCTTCGCGTCTTCAAGCGATTCTTGGGGAATCCTTGTGGCAGCCAGTTCGACTGCCAAGCCCTCCAGCGCGATGCGAATCTCCATAATGTTCTTAAAGCGGTTTTGATCAAATTCTTCTACGAAGACTCCGCGCCGCGGCGCGACTTTCAAGAAGCCTAAGCCGTCCAGCCGACGCACGGCATCGCGCACGGGCATCGTACTCACCTCTAAGCGCTCCGCGATGCACTCAATCGTCAATCGCTGCCCGGGCTCAAGGTCGCCGGACATGATTTCTTGCTTGAGCTGTTTCTCGATTTGCTCGCTCAGTGACTTGGTATCCAACATTTGGCTGAAAATCCAAGCAATTCTAATATCTAATATATTAGGTTATCACGTTTCCAGATTCTTGTCAAATTGTGCTTTCTCGGTATCTTGGCGGCAGAAATAATCTGGCGCAATTGCCTGGGACACATATCTGCGCTTGTGCTAAAATCGCCACTGGCGAATCCGCCCCTGACACTATAGCGTGTCAGGCTGTATTCCCACACAAGGCGAGGCGAATCGGAAATGCCTGACGTTACGGTCATTGGCGCTGGCGTGTCGGGTTTGAGCTCGGCGCTCAACCTGCAGCTTGCGGGTTTTGCTGTGCGCATCCTGACGCGCGACCTGCCGCAAGCGACCGCTTCGGCGGCGGCTGGCGCGGTTTGGTCGGGCGGCGGTCTTTCGGGTCGGTCACGCGCTTGGGCGGATGTTTCGCTCGCGCATTTTCTCGCGTTGGCGCAACAAGCCGATAGCGGAATTGGCTTGCGGCGGATGCGCCAGGTATTTCCGCAGCAAGTCGGCGAACCCTGGTTCAAAGACAGGCTGCCCTTCTTCGCCAAGATGCCGTCCGCGGAATTGCCGCCGGATTGCCAGGACGGTTGGATCATGGATCTGCCGATTGTCGCGCCGCCCCGCTACTTGCGGAACTTGCAGGAGCAGTTCCTGGGCGCGGGCGGAAAACTGGAAGCGCGCGAAGTGGCGTCGCTTGAGGATATCGAGGCTGAGGGTCGCCTGATTGTCAATTGCACGGGCGCCTGGGCGAAATATGTTACGCCGGATCCCGAGGTCTTCCCGATACGCGGTCAGACGCTTCTCGTCGACGCGCCGCAGATCCAGTCCGGCACCATGCGCGCCAGCGACGATACCTATCTCTTCCCCCGCGCCGATGGCCTCCTGCTCGGCGGCATATACCAGCACGACAGTTGGGATCCCCGGATTGACGCGGGGCAGACCGCGGATATCCTCGCGCGCTGTTCACAGATTGAGCCGTCCCTGTCCGACGCGCCTGTCATGCGCACAGCGGTCGGCATACGACCGGGGCGCGCGGCGGTGCGGCTGGAAGTGGAAAAACGGCCTCGCGGACCTGCGGTCATTCACAATTACGGGCATGGCGCTATCGGCTTTACCTTGTCCTGGGGCTGCGCCCTGGAAGTTCTTGATTTCGCGAAGCAAATGACGAACATGATATAACGCGACATACGTGAAAAACGCGGATGATTAAGGATGGATGATTCGGGGGTTCGCATGACACGACAGAATATATCTTCGGGCACGCATTATGAAAAAATCGCCGGCTATTCGCGGGCGGTGAGGCTGGGCAATGTCGTGCAGGTCTCCGGCACCACCGCCACCGATGGCGCGAGCGCGGTCGTCGGCCGCGGCGACGCCGGCGCGCAAACCGAGTTCATCATCCAGAAGATCGAAGCCGCGCTGGCGGAAGCCGGCGCCCGCTTGTCGGATGTCGTGCGCACGCGCCTCTATTTGACGCCCGACGCCGATTGGGAAGCGGTCGCGGCCATGCACGGCAAATACTTCGGCGATATCCGCCCAGCCAATACCCTGCTCTATGTGCAGGCGCTGGTCGGCGCAGACTACCTGGTCGAAATGGAAGCCGAAGCGATTATCAGCGAAGCCGAACGATGAAATTCAGCCTGCGCTTCAATAATGACCTGCCGGCGCGGGACTATGTCGCTTACGCGCGGGCGGCCGAGGCGGCTGGATTCGATCAGTTTTGGGTGAGCAACGATCTCTTCCTGCGCAGCGCGCCGGTCATCTTGTCCGCTGTCGCCATTGCCACCGAGCGTATTGAGATCGGCACTTGCATACTCAATCCCTACACGATTCATCCTGCGGAAATCGCCATGTTCGCCGCCACCCTCGACGAACTGTCCGACGCGCGCTTCAACCTGGGCATAGCCAGCGGCGCCGAGGATTTCATCGGCTGGCTGGGCTTGGACTTCGACTTGCCGCGGACGCGCGTCGTGGAATCGGTCCATGCCATCAACAAGCTCGCTTCCGGGCAAAACGCCGCGACCAGGGGACGGGTCCTGCGCTGGACGGAAGAAGCCTGGCTGCGTTTTGCGGCGCGCCGCCGCGTGCCGATCTATTTGGGCGCGATGAGCCCGAAGATGCTGGAAGAAATCGGCGCGATCGCTGACGGCGGGTTGCCCTTGCTCTTCCCGCCCGAGCATTATCAGAACGTCTTGCCGCATGTCGAGCGGGGACTGCGACGAGGGGGCAGAAACTTTGATGACATCGACCTGGCCGCTTGCATCTGGTGCTCGATATCGGCTGATCAAGCGGCGGCCGAGGCGGCGCTGGCCGACAAGATCGCTTATTACGGCCATGCCATGAGCCCGCTGATCCTGGGGCAACTGGGCTTGACGCGGGCGGACTTCGAGCCGATTCGCCGCGCCTATCATGTCGAAGGCAACGTCGAGGCGGCGCGGCGCATGGTGAGCCCGCGGATGCTGCGTATCGGCATCGCGGGGACGACGGGCGCGCTTATTGAACGGCTGGAAGGTTTAGCGGGGATGGGCGCGCGGCATATCAGCTTCGGTCCGCCACTGGGACCGGATATTCTGGCTGCGATTGAGGCGATCGGGCGCGATGTGATCCCGCGCTTTCGCTAACTTAGCCCCAGCCCAAGCGTTCCATGATGAAATAAGGGGAGCGAAGCACTCGAAATCAAGCGCTTTCAACTCCCCTTTGCTCTTTATGGCACGACCTAGATTGGTGAATTTCAGCTTACGTGGGTTTGAGCATAAGCGCTAGCTTGCGTCATCTTGCGCCCAGTGCGCGAGTTGACGATGGAGCTGCCAAGCTAGAAGCGGTAGCTTAAACGTCGTGGCTTGCCGGCGAATCCCAGGCCTTCCAGCAAGCCCGCCACCCGCGATTGTTCGCTCTCAACTTTGCGCAGACGGTCGCCTAGCGCGTCTACTTTATCTTCGAGCCGTTTGATGTCATTGCGAAGCCATACGAATAAACCGAAAATCGCAATGAGAACAGTCACAATCGTGATGATGACTTGTGTCCAATCCATGTCAATAAATCCTTCAAGATAATTTGTGAATGATTCGCCTATTATCCAATCACAAATCAATCGCCGCCCAGCACCTGGCTCATCTCCCGCAATGCCGCGCCCAATTCAATCACCCGGTTAGTCCCCGTGCCGCCGCCGATATGCGGGCAGAGGATTACATTGTCCAGCGCGCAGAGCGGGCTTTCCGGCGGCAGCGGCTCGTAGGTGAAGACATCCAAGCCGGCGCCGGCGATGCGGTTCTCGCTCAGCGCGTCGATCAGCGCGTCCTCGTCAACGATGCCGCCGCGCGCGATATTGACCAGATAGGCGCTTGCTTTCATCAGCGCGATCTGCTGCGCGCCAATCATGCCTTCGGTCTCGGCCGTTTGCGGCGTGGCCACACAGACGTAATCGCTTTCGCGCATCAGGTCGTCGAGCGCGCGATAGCTCGCGTCGAATACACCTTCCAGTTCGGCGGAAAGCGGGCTGCGCTTGTAGTAGATGTTGCGCATGCCCATGACGCTGGCGCGCCGCGCCAGCTCACAGCCGATTTCGCCCATGCCGATGATGCCTAGGGTCTTGCCCGCGACTTCGTGCACACGTTCGTTTTTCATCCAATGGAAGGCGATCTTGCGCTGCGAGGTCAACTCGGGCTTGAGGCCCCGGTAGCGATAGGCGCCCAGTGACACGGCTTCGCTGCCGGCGAGCAAGTCCTTGCTCAATGCCATGATCAGCGTCAGCGCCAGTTCCGCCACACAGTTGGGACCCTTGCGCGGGACACAGCCGAAATGGAGACTGCGTCCGCGCGCGGCGTCGACATCAATATTGAAGTAACTCCTGCCCAGCTTTAGCACAGCGCGGAGATTGCCCATTTTCGCCAGCAAGTTTTCGTCTATCGGCGCGGTATCCGCGATCAAACCGGCGATATCGCCGGTTGCCAGGGCGGACGCGTCGGCATCGTCGCTGGCGCTGACGATGTGCAAGTTTGGGAACTGGCTGGCAAGATCCGTGATTGCCGCTTCATAGCCAGCGTCGGCAACCAGCACCTTGAATGTTTCGCCTGCATTTGTCATGTTGGGGGTTCCTGTCTATTCTCCGCCATTCGTTCCTAGCTTAATTTGCCGCGCCGAGCTGATTATAGGTATCCGCCGTCGCGCTGTCAAGCAATACCTATCGCCCTGGATTGATCTGGTTGCCCCGCGCCATTTGATTTGACAAACGCGCTGACTTGGTCTAGAATCAAGCGTAATCCGCGATTCCCGCCTCTGGGACTGCTTTGAGGACCATAATGATGTTTAGAAAGACGTCGACCATGCTTGAAATATTACAAAACATTACCCCCCCCCCCCCCCCCCCCGAATATATGTTCTAATTTCACTCTGCTGCCTTCTCGCTTCACTCAGCCTTTTATCTCTGCAAGCCCAAAACGCCCCGTCCCCGCCCACCGGGGTCTCGGCCAGCGGCATCACCAACGACAGCGTCACTCTCAACTGGACTAAATCCAGCGGCGCCACCAGCTACGAAGTCCGCTACAACGCCAACCCAGTGATATTCAACGATTGGCTTGATGTCGGCGATGTCGCCAGCTATACCTTCACCGGTCTCACAGCCAATAGGCCTTACACCTTTAGCCTGCGCGCCAAAAACGCCAACGGCGTCTCCTCCAATGTCAACACCATCGCCAACACCTTGGATGGACCCAATAAAGCTCCCCCCGATCCCACCGGGCTCTCGGCCAGCAACATCACGCATAGCAGCGTCACCCTCAACTGGACTAAATCCAGTGGCGCCACCAGCTACGAAGTGTTGGTGATAGAGTTTGAGGGTGAAGACACCGACTTTTTTGATGTCGGCGATGTCGCCAGCTATACCTTCACGGGTCTCACAGCCGATAGGACCCATGCCTTTACCCTGCGCGCCAAAAACAGCTACGGAATCTCTGTTGCCGTTTCCCTAAGTAGGAGTATCACCACCCTTGTCGCGCCTCCGGGCTGGGGCAGGTCCAGCCGCTCTCCCACCGCCACCCCCATGTTTACGCCCAGCCCCAAGCCCACGGTCCATACGCTCAAGCAGCTGCCGGCGGAGATCCAAGTCAATAACTGGCTTGATGGCGCCCAGGGCCGCCGCGTCGGCATCGCCGAAATCGCCCAGCCCGATATCATCGCGCAGGGCGTCCTGGACGCCGTCGATGTCTTTGGCTATGTGTCGCCCGGCGTCGAAGTCTGCTTCTCCGCTCACGGGCGCATCGTCTTCCTCGACGCCGCCTACGCGCCGCGGCGCGCCTTCGACCTGTCAGCCTATCAGCGCGCTGGGCGGACCTGCGCCTTGATTGACCGCGCCGGCACCGTCGTTCTGCTGCGCGGCGACAGTCCGCCGCCCCCACAAAACACGCCGCCGGCAAACACAAATCCGGACGGAGGGCGCGGCTTGGGCGAATGCGAGGTGCGGCCCTGGGCCAACCTCAAGGTGCGCCAGGAGCCGCCTGATGGCTTGGTCCTGGGCGTAACCGCAGCAGGGACTGGCTGCGCGCCAGCGACAAGCGGGCTGGTTATTTCAAAGTCGACATCTGGCAAGTCGAGGGCTGGATCAGCGGCGCTTATGTCCATACCCGCGGGGATTGCGGAGCTTGAAGCCAGCGCGACCTATGCGAACTTCGGCGGTAAAAATACTAATTTTCAGCGATTGCCCTTGATTGCCTTGGTCCCGACTGCGCCGATATTTGTCATTTCCCGCATGATATGTTACATTCTCGGCAATTACAGATTGTCGACAATATGAGCGCGGCAATGCCGACTGGCGCGAATGTTTGATAGCCAGGGGCATGCCCATAGACTTGACGAGAAGGGATAATTTATGGGATTAGCGACAAATGCCGAGCAGTTAGTGGAAATGGCTGTGGTCGGTTATGTGAGCCAGCCGACGGTTCGGGGCTACATCCCCCATGCCAGCGGCGAAGCCACGATCTTGCCGGGCATGTCCGGCATGATTTACAACGCCCGCGTCGGCGATGAGGCTTTTGGCTGGGCGGCGGATCATCTGGAGCCGGGCGCTTCCATCGCCCATCCCGATCTTGATGCCGACTATGCCATGCACTACTTGACCTGCATGGGCAACCAGGCTTTTGTCATGAGCGGCTTGGCGCAAGGCACAGAGGGCATCGTCACCGGGGAGCATGCGCGCCTGCTGGTGGACTTCCCGCCGGAAGCGGCCGAGCTGATCGGCGTCGGCGACGCCGTGCAGATCCGCGCCAAGGGGCAGGGTTTGCAACTGGTCGATTACCCGCATATCACGCTCAAAAAATGCAGCCCGCGGTTGATCGACAATCTGCCCATTGAAGCGCTTGACGAGCGCCGGATCCGCGTGCCGGTGACGATGGAGCTGCCGATTCGCATCATGGGCTCCGGCGCCGAGTTGAATCCGGACTTCGTCGACCAAGACTTGATGTCCGGCGACCGCGCGCTCATGGCAGATCTGGGCATCGATCAGATGCGCCTGGGCGACTTGGTCGTGGTCAACCATGCCGATCATCGCTTTGGACGCGGCTATAAACCCGGCGCTGTCACCATCGGTTTGTGCATCCATGGCGATTCGATCATGACCGGGCATGGACCCGGCATCCTGACCCTGATGACTTGCGACGAACCCTGCATCGACTGGGTGATTGACCCAGACGCGAATATCGCCAACTACTTGAACATTCGGAAGGTATCATGAGCGCGAAAAACAATGCCCAGCAAGTTGTCAGTGTATCCGTACAAGGTCTGATCACGCCGCCGCGCATGCCGCCTTTGCCGGCCATGCCCTATTCCCTCGCGGCCGACGGCAGCCCCTTCCTGTTGCCGGCTTATGGCAGCATCGTCTATAACGTTTCCGTCGGCGATTCGGCTTATGGCTGGCTGGCGGATTGCGTGCATCCCGGCGTCAGCGTCATGCTCAGCGAGGCCACCGGCAATCGCGGGCTTAACGTCCTGTCCTGCGTGGGCAATACCGCCATCGTCATGACCGGCAACGCTCAACGGGCCCGCGGCATGGTCACCGGCAAGACCGGGCGCTTTTCCGAGCATGTCATCATACATTTTGACCAAGAAACGCGCGAGCAGATGGCAATCGGCGACAAGATCGTCATCAAAGCCAAGGGCGTGGGACTCAAGTTCGATGACCATCCCGATGTGATGCTCAAGGGCTGCTCGCCGGAGCTGGTCGACGCCCTGGAGGTTACGACCAACTCGGAAGGCAAGCTCTCGGTGCCGGTCGTCGCCCAAGTGCCGCCGCATTTGCTGGGGGCGGGCGCGGGCTTGGTCAGCGATGGCGGCTCCATTCATATCCAGACCGCCGACAGCGGCGCGGTCAAAGAAGCGGGTTTGGATCAACTGCGGCTGGGCGATGTCGTCGCGCTGACGGATTACGACAGCAGTTGGAATCATGGCTATCTGCGAAATGCGGTTGGCATCGGCGTGATCGCGCAGGGCGACAGCCCCCGCGCCGGTTATGGACCCGGCATCACGTTGATCATGACCTCGGCCAGCGGCAATATCGAGCCCATGGTTACGCCGGGCGTCAATTTGAAAGATCTGCTGTTATAAGCCAAGTACCCCCACCCTAAATCCCTCCCCCATTGAAAAGAGGGAGGGACTTCAAAACATCAATACTCCCCTTCCCTCATTTTGGGGAAAGGGGCCGGGGATGGGGGCAGGGAGAAATCTATGACCTACATAAAGCACATGGCTTTTGCCGTGAAGAGCGTGGACGAAACCTTGAATCGCTATCAGACGCTGCTGGGCGTCGGCTTGGACGCGCGCGTGGTCGTGGCGGAAAAGGCGCGCATCAAGGTGGCGATCTTTGATGTCGGCGATGTCGAATATCAACTGAACGAATCGCTGGACGCCGATGGCCGCTTCAGCCAATGGATCGCCGAGCGCGGTACAGAAGGCTTGCATCATATCTGCTATGCCGTCGAAAATATCGACAGCGCGCTGGAACAAGCGCTGGACGAAGGCGCGACGCTCAAGGAATGCAGCTCCTGCAAAGTATCGGGCAGCCACCCCCATCCCGAAGGCTATGTCGCCTTCCTGCAGCAGGAAACCGGCGGCATTGAACTCGAGTTGATGCAAGTTTATAGCCCGCAAGAACTCGAACAATACAAGTCGATACGGGGCATCTGAGCGATGGGCGTCACGCTTGTCCGCGTGCCGGTTGATGAACTGGAAGATTTTGTTCAGCGCGCTTTCATTGCGATGGGCTTGTCGGGCAAAGAAGCCGATATCTGTACCGCAGGTTTGATGAGCAGCGAGTTGCGCTGCTTGCCCGGGCAGGGGCAAGGCGTGGGACGGCTGACCGGTTATTATGACCGCATTTCCCGGGGGCTCTATCAGCCTGGCGCGGAAATGGAGCTCATCAAGCAATCGCCGGCTTTGGCGCTGGTCGACGGCAAGATGGTCATGGGCTCGGTGGTCGGGCAAGAAGCCATGGGCATCGCCATCGACAAAGCCAAAATCTGCGGCATCGGCGCTTGCGTCGTCTTCAATAGCACGCATTTCGGCTCGTCCGGCTATCACGCGCGGCGGGCGCTGGAGGCTGACTGCATCGGCATCGCCATCACCAACGCCGGCGCGGAGATGGCGCCCTGGGGCGGTCTTTCGCCGCGCGTCGGCACCAATCCCTGGGGGATGGCGGCGCCAACCGGGGGGGACTTCCCCGTCGCGCTTGATATCGCCTTGACCACGGCCGGCAAGGGCATGATGCGCTGGCATGAGCGCGAAGGCAAATCCATGCCGCTCGACTGGGCGCTGACGCCGGAAGGCTTGGAAACGGATGATCCCAGCGCCGCCATGGCCGGCGCTTTGCTCGGCATCGGACAGTACAAGGGCTATGGGCTGTCGCTCTTCAGCGATATACTGACCGGCGTCATCAGCGGCGGCGGCTTCGGGCTGGCGCCCTTCCAAGACCGCTCGATCGCCAAACTGGATGTCGCGCATACTTTCATTGCCCTCGACATAGCCTGGTTCATGCCAGTCGAGGATTTCAAAGCGCGCATGGACGCCTTCATCGCCGAGATCAAGAGCAGCGACTTGCGCCCGGGCTTTGACGAGATCCTGGTCCCCGGCGAGATCGACTATCGGCGCGAGCGGACCTATCGCCGCGATGGCGCGCAACTCGACGCGCAAGTCTACGAGCGGCTGCGCCAACTGGCGGATACACTGGGGATAGACTTTTCCATTTGAACGAGAATTGGTGAATTAAATGAATACAGTAAAAACGCTAAGCCGGTCCCTGGCGAGCCGCGTGGCTCGCTTGGACGCGCTGCCCGCGCCGCCACAGGACGAGCCCGAGGTCCTGTCTAACGTGGTCGAGGCGGCTGTGGCGGCGCTAGCCCGTGGCGAGACGCACTACACCGACCGGCCCGGCATTCCCGAGTTCCGGGCTTGGGTGGCGGATCACTTGGCGGAGCGCTACAACGTGCTCGTCGACCCGTCAGAAGTCACCGTCACCTGCGGCAGCACCGAAGCCCGCTTCGTAACGATGACGCTGCTTGTGGAAGCGGGCGGCGCCGTATTATGTCCCGGCGACTCGTCGCGCATCCGCGGCGCGCTGCATATTCTGGGCGCCGATGTCGTTGATTCGATCCAAGACGACATCAGCCTGCTGTACATCACCCCAGACGATTATCGCGAAACCGCCATAGAGCTTTTGCAGCGAGCGGAAGACGCGAACTGGTGGATCGTCTACGATCTCAGTTTCGCCAAGAGCGCGCCGCCCTTTCACCCGGCGCAAAACGAAAAACTCGCGAGTCGCGTGGTGACGATTGATTCCCTGTCTGCGGATTTAGCCGGCTGGCGGCTGGGCTGGATGGCGGGCTCGGCAGCGGCGCTGCGCTTGCGCGCCGGCAAGCAAGCCATCACCATTTGCACAACCGCGGTCTCGCAATGGGCGGGGCTGGAATTTCTCAAGGCGAACGTATCATGAGCCTCGTCAATCCCAATATCCCCGAGTCTGTCCGCGCCGTGGCCTCGGACGGGACGCAGTTGCGTTACGCGCTGATGGAGATGGCCAGGGGTATGGACGATGTCATCACGCTGGGGCGTGGCGATCCCGACTTGCCGACGCCGTCTCATATCGTCGACGCCGCCAACCGCGCCATGCGCGAGGGGCGTACCGGGCTGACAGCGGCCCAGGGCTTGCCGCAATTGCGCCGGGCTATCGCCGATCACATGCGCGAACATAAGGGCTTGCCCGTCGCCGCCGGAAATGTCATGGTCACAACGGGGGGCCAAGAAGGGCTCTTCCTGGCGATACAGGCGCTGATTGAGCCCGGCGACGAAATCCTGGTACCGGACCCGCGCTATACCTCCTATGACGATGCCATTCGTCGCGCGGGCGGTATAATGGTCATGGTGCCGACGGATCGTGAAGATGCCTTTAACCTGGAGGCGGAAGCGGTCGAGGCGGCAATCACGCCGGCCAGCAAGGCGCTGCTGATCGTTACGCCGAGCAACCCCACCGCCGGCATCGTCACGGAAGATCGCCTGCGCGCCATCGCCGATGTCTGCATCCGCCACAACCTGATTGTGATTGTCGACGAGATCTACAGCCGAATTATCTATGCGCCCTGGCGGCATTTCAGCATCGGGTCGCTGCCGGGCATGGCGGAGCGAACCATTACGCTGGACGCCTTTTCCAAAGCATACGCGATGACCGGCTGGCGCTGCGGCTATGTGGCCGCGCCGGAAAACGTCATTGAGGCGATGGCGCGCGTCAAACAGGTCACCACGGGTCCGGTCGCCACGGTGTCGCAATGGGCGGGGCTTGCCGCCATCACCGGTCCCCAGGACTGTGTGAACGAATACCTGAAAATCTATACAGAGCGGCGCGCCGTCTTGCTTGATGGGCTGGATCGCATGGGATTTGCCTATGGCGAGCCGCGCGGCGGGTTGTTTGTCTGGGCGGACAGTTCCTCCACCGGCATCCACGCCACCGAACTCTCCTACCTGTTGCTTAAGGAGGGGCGTGTATTGATCTTTCCCGGGACCGCCTTCGGCGAAAACTGGCGCGAGTATGTGCGTATCACGCTGCTGGAACCAATTGAAACGCTGAGGACCGCGGTGGAGCGCATGCTGCCCGTGCTAGAGCGCTATCGTGTCTGACGGAGCGAGTCAATTCGTGATTTTCTTGGTCGAATGCGGTATTATCTTTTCAATGGCTAAATCGGCTGCATCAAGTCGGAAAGGAAGGCTTATTGAGATATTGCCTTGTTTATCGTCAGAGGAGTTTTCCACTAATGAGGAGTACGAAATGAAACTGAAATTAACTTTAGCGCTTTCGCTGCTGCTGATTCTCATGCTGGGCATAGCGCCCATGATGAGCAGCGCGCAGTCGGTGCCGGTTCCGGACGACGATACTCTCGTCATAGCGATCAACGGCGAACCTGGCTCGTTGGATCCGGCCCAGGTCGGCGGCACGACCGGCGGCAGCAACTTCCGCATCATGATGCACACCTTCGCCTCGCTCTACGAGCTGGGACAGGCTAGCGGCGCCATCGATCCTTACCTCGCCCATAGCTTCACTGTCTCCGACGATGGCACCGAGTGGACCTTCCACATGCACGAAGGCTTGACCTGCCACGATGGCGAGCCGCTGACGGCGGAAGACGCCGCCTACAGCTTCAACCGCATGGCTGACCCAGCCAACGGCTTCGACGGCAACTCGGCTGGTTTCGTTGTCGCCTCGACCGGTTTTATTGAAGCCCGCGCCGACAGCGAGCTGGATGTCACCATCGTCGCCCAAAAGCCGCAGAACCGCGCCATGCGCCTCGGCTTGTTCTCTGAAATCTTGGTCCATTGCAAAGATTCCTACGAAGCCATGACGCTGGAAGAAGCGACGCGCAACGTAGTCGGCAGCGGTCCTTACTCCCTGACCGAGTGGGTGCCCGGCGAATACATCAGCATGCACGCGGTCGAAGGTTTTGGTTTGCGGCCTCAGGGCTTTGACGAGATCGTCTGGCGCTTCATCCCCGAGCCGTCAACGGCGGTAGCGGAAGTGATCACCGGCAATGTCGATATCTACAAGGAGTTCCCGGCCACGCAGGCCGATGCCATCAGCAACTCCGGCGTGGCGGAGGCGCGTTTCTTCGCCGGTACGACCCGCACCTACATCGGCTTCAACTTGAACCCTGATGCCCCATTCCGCGTCGATACGCCGAGCATGGGCGCCGACGCCATCATGGAAACCGATGTGCGCGTGGCTTTGCAATACGCCATTGACACCGACGCCATCTGCGAGAATCTGCTACTCACCACCTGCGAGCGCGCCACCAGCCTGGTCAACTCGCCCAACGATCACCCGACCTTGGAGCCCTATCCTTACGATCCGGCCAAGGCGGAAGAATTGCTGGACGCGGCCGGCTATCCGCGCGGCGATGATGGCGTGCGCTTCTCGCTGGAGATGAAGTCGCGGCGGCTTTCCGGCGCGATGGCGCCCGAAGTCGTCTTGGCGACGGCGCAGATGCTGAGCGATATCGGCGTGCAAACCGAAGCCATCTTCCAGGAATCGGGCGATTGGGTCACCGAGCTGCTCAGCCATGACCTTGGTCCCCTCTACTTTGGCCGCACCGGCGGCAGCGAGTGGAGCGCGCAGTACGACATGGCGGATATCCCGGGACATGCCGCTGGCTGTGAAGAGGCGGAGACCAACTATACGCACTGGAAGAATGACGCATGGTGCGAAGGCTGGGACACGCTGCCCTCGCTCACTGCCGATCCCGAAGCCGAACGGGCGTTGGAAATCGCCATGCTGGAAGAGTTCTACCGCGACCCGCCCTGGCTGATGCTCTTTGCCGGACCGCGCACCGAGGCGGTCAGCAACCGCATCGAATACCAGTCGCGCGCCGATTACTTCATCACCGGCTATGCGGCCGTGCTGAAGGACGATATGTAGGGGAACCCCCACCCCCTTGCCCCCTCCCCCATTAAGAGGGAGGGGGATCATTACGTAGTCAGGTTAGTAAGGCAGGATCGAACATTGCACGGCTCGATGCCTTTGACGCGAACGATCAGCGCCTTGTATTTGCCAAGTCCCTCCCTCCTAGTGGGGGAGGGATTTAGGGTGGGGGGGGCATAAGCCCCGTGCACAAATACGTCATCCGCCGGTTGCTGCTCACGGTTGTCGTGGTCCTTGGGGTCACGCTCTTGACCTTCTTGTCCATCCACCTGGCCGGCGATCCCACGGTCTTTTACATCAGCGAGCGCGCCAGCGCCGAAGAGCGCCTGGCAACGCGCAAACGCCTTGGATTCGATCGTCCGCTGCACATCCAGTATTTTGATTTTCTCTTCAATTTGGCGCGGGGCGATACGGGAAATTCTCTTCAGCATCGCGTGCCCGCCTTCGATGTGGTCATGGAGCGCATGCCGGCTACGCTGGAGTTGACCATCGGCGGCTTTCTCTTTTCCACGATTGTGGCCTTTCCTATTGGCGTGCTGGCGGCGACGCGCCGCGGCACGATGTCCGATGGCACCTTGATGCTGGGCGCGATGCTGGGGCAGTCGATGCCAAGTTTTTGGCTGGGCTTGATGTTAATTTTATTCTTCGGCGTCACGCTGCGCTGGATGCCCGTTTCCGGGCATGTGCCCTTTATCAAGCCGCTGTTGGAGGGCAGAATCGACGAAGCTCTGCTCAACTTGCCACAAGCCATCCGTTACTTGACCATGCCGATGGTAGCGGTATCGGTGTATTCCATCTCCCGCAACTCCCGTCTTATTCGTTCGGCCGTACTGGAAGTTTTGCGACAAGATTATGTGGTCACGGCGCGCGCCAAAGGCTTAAACGAGCGCACGGTCATGATCCGCCACGCCATCCGCAACGCCCTCATCCCGATTGTTACCGTCCTGGCGCTGCAATTCGCCTTCCTCTTGAATGGCGTTATCGTGACCGAGACCGTCTTTTCCTGGCCCGGCGTCGGGCGCCTGGTTTTTGATGCTGTTAGTCAGCGCGATGTGCCACTGGTATTGACGGCTGTCGTCTTGCTTTCTTTCTTATTTGTCGGCGCCAACCTTATTGCCGATCTTATGTATGGTTTCCTCGATCCGCGGATCCGGCTGGAATGAGCGAGAACCGATGAGCGCCTCACAAGAGTCTAATCCGGCGATGTCCAAGAGCCGCGTTTCGACGCTCGACCGCCAGCTGGACCAGATGTACAGTCCGCAGTCTTTTGCCCAGCGGGCGACATCCAGCATGGTTAAGGCACGCTATCCGGTTGTCGCCGTCATCTTCCTGACCTTGATAGCGCTCTGCGCTGTATTGGCCACGCAGCTGGCGCCCAAAGACCCAAATCGCGTCGATATTTTCGTCACGCTCAAACCACCGCTAAGCACCAACCGGCAGGGCGACATTGAGTACGTGCTCGGTACCGATTCAGCCGGGCGCGATGTACTCTCGCGGGTGGTTTATGGCGCGCGGATTTCTTTCTTCGTCGGCTTGGCGGCGGTCGGTCTGGGCGGCGGCGCCGGCACGATTCTCGGGCTGACGGCGGGTTACCTCGGCGGCCGCGTCGATGACCTGATCATGCGCCTGGCGGATATCCAACTGGCTTATCCTTTTATTCTCTTCGCTATCATGATGCTGACGATTCTGGGAGAAGGCGTGCTAAATCTGGTGCTCGTATTGGGTATCGGTCAATGGGTTACATACGCGCGCATCGCCCGTGCCGAAACGCTGGTGCAGCGCGAGCGCGAATTCGTCGAAGCGGTGCGCGCGCTGGGCGCCACCGAATGGCGCATCATGTTCCGCACCATCTTGCCCAACATCCTGACGCCGCTGATTGTCATCGCCTCTTTCAACGTGGCTGGCGTCATCTTGTCGGAAGCGTCGCTGTCCTTCCTGGGCTTGGGCGTACCGGAGAGTGTACCCACCTGGGGCGCCATGCTAGCCAACAGCCGCAATCAGTTATTGAGCGGGTCTTGGTGGCTGGCGGTCTTTCCGGGCATTGCTATCATGTTCACGGTCGTATCGCTTAACATCCTGGGCGATTGGATGCGCGACTTCCTTGATCCACGCCTGCGCGGCTCTGGACAGGGATTGTAGAGGAGGGGCAAATGGAAGACTTGCGCGGTCAAGGCGCTATCATCACCGGCGCGGCGCAAGGCTTGGGTTATGCCATCGCCAAAGCCTATGTCAATGAGGGCATGCGCGTTGCTTTGATGGACATCCGCGGCGATCTGCTCAAGCAAGCGGCGGGCGAATTCGCGGAGATGGGGGGCGATGTGCTGCCTATCACCGTCGATCTTTCCGATGCCGCGGCGACGCAATCCGCCGTTGACGCCGCCCTGGCGCATTACGGCAGTCCGCGCGTATTGATCCATAACGCCGCGCTGCTCATCACGCGTTCCATGCTCGAAATCCGCTTCGAGCAGTGGCGCAAAGAGATCGATATCATCTTGCAAGCCGCCTTCATCCTCAGCAAGGCGGTCTGGCAGCCGATGATTGAAGCCGGCGGCGGCAGTATCGTCTATTTGTCCTCCGGCTCCGGCTACAAGGGCTTCATAGAAGAAGTCGCCTACAACCCAGGCAAGCACGGCATAGAGGGCTTGATGAAGTGCCTGGCGCTGGAAGGGAAGCCGCTCAACATCGCTGTCAACTGCGCCACGCCGGGCGCGCCCATCAATACGCCCATGTCCGACAGCAATTACACCGCGGAACAGAAACAGCATTGGGTGGCCCCCGCCCGGTTGACGCCGGCCTTTGTTTATTTGGCAAAACAAGACGGCGCCGGTTTGACGGGCTGCCGCGTCGCCGCGCGCAGCACGGGAACTTGGGATACGGTTGAGCTGATATAGATTTGCCACAGAGGCGCAGAAGTAAATCCAACATAATAATGGATCTTGTAGGGGCGACATACCATGTCGCCCGAAATCAATACGTAACAATGCGAGCGACATACCATGTCGCCCGAAATCTGTACACATCAAATTGGGCGACCTGATAGGTCGCCCCTACGCAGCTCCTGTATAATTTACATTATTTTCTTTGAACTACTGAGGGCGCAGAGAAAATTGTAGTGCGATTATTGGATTTACTGCTGTGCCTCTGTGGCAAATAATTAGGAGAGAACAATGGCTGAACATTATTTGGACGACAGCGTTACCCAACCCTTCTGGGATAATTCCGTCAGGCCGCGTCTCGTGATCGACTCGGGCGATACGGTGGTCATGGAATGCGCCGAGCCCGTCGGCCAAATGAGGCCGGATTCAACGGACGACGATTTGGCGAATCTCGATTTCAGCAAGGTGCACGCCCTCACTGGCTCGATCTATGTCAATGGCGCGCAGGCGGGCGACGCGCTGGAAGTCGAGATACTCGACATGCGGCATAAGGGCTGGGGCTGGACCGGTCATATCCCGGGCTTTGGTCTGCTGCAAGAAGATTTCGATTACGCCTATATTCATCACTGGGAACTCGCTGGCGAGAATTGTGTCTTCGGCACTGGCGACATCGTCCTGCCCTTCGAGCCCTTCCCCGGTTGCGTCGGCGTCGCGCCGGCTGAAAGCGGACGCCTGGATACCGTGCCGCCGCGCTTCAACGGCGGCAATGTCGATGTGCGCGATCTGGTGGTTGGTTCGACCTTCTGGCTGCCGGTCTTGGCTGATGGCGCGCTCTTTTCCACCGGCGATTGCCACAGCGCGCAGGGGCAGGGCGAGGTCAGCGGCACCGGCATCGAATCCCCCATGACTGTCGCCATGCGCTTCCACACGCGCAAAGGCCTCTCGCTCAAAGAACTGCAAATCCGCCGTCCCAGCCCCATGACCAAGGTTGACAGCGCGGGCTATCACATCACGACAGCCCACGGTCCCGACCTGATGGAAAACGCCAAAAACGCCGTGCGCTACATGATTGAGTGGCTGGTGTCGAATTATGGGCTTAGCGAGAGCCAAGCCTATTGCATCTGTAGCACCGCGGGGGATCTCAAGATCAGCGAGATCGTCGATGTGCCCAACTGGATCGTGTCCATGCACATGCCGATGAGCATCTTCCCATAGCGCGGACCTTCGTTCAGGCATTTGACAATAACGTAGATTATTCTGCGCCACAGATATCATAACAAGTGAGGATGCAAAGGAGCATTGGTTAGCGCGAGATGAGTAAACGCGAACTGAGCATCGCCTTCCAGACCGATAAGCGAGCGCAGGAATACATTGACCTGGCCAAGCTGGTGGACGAATACAGCTTTGATGCCGTGACCGTCTATTGCGATGCCCCCTTCCACCCCAGCTACGCGCCCTTGATGTTGATGGCGCCGCATATCAAACGCGCCCGCATCGGTCCGGCGGGTGTTCCGCCGTCGCGCATGCACCCGCTTGATATCGCCGCGCAGACGGCTCTATTGTCGGATCTGGCGGCGGGCGGGGTTTATATTGGTCTTGTGCGCGGCGGCTGGCTGGCGGATCACGGCATCCGCGAGCTTCAACCGCCCATACAAGCGCTGCGCGAAGCGATTGCGATCATCCGCAAAACGTTGGCGGGCGAATCCGCCGGCTATGACGGACGGGTTTACCAAATCGCCGAGCATGCGCGCGCGCCCTATCCCTTGCCGCAAGCGAAGATCCCCTTGCAAATTGGCACTTGGGGCGAAAAGCTGGCGGCATTGGCGGGCGAAGTGGCTGATGAAGTCAAAATCGGCGGTTCCGCGAACCCCGATGTGCTGCCCGTGATCGCCGACTATATCGCTACCGGCGAAGCGCGGGCCGGGCGCCCTATAGGCGCCGTCAAGCGGGTCATCGGCGCGGTTTCGGTCATTGATGAAAACCGCGAGCTCGCGCGCTGGGTAGCCCGCAAATCGGTAGCGCTTTACCTGCCGATTGTTTCGCGCTTGGATCCCACGCTGGCGATCGACCCGGAACTGATGGCGCGCGTGCAAGCGCATGTCAATGCCGGGGCTGACGATGCCGCCGCTCGGCTTATACCGGACGATATCCTGGATCGTTTCATTTTTGCCGGCAACCCGCAGGATGTCATCAGTCAATGCGAAGCGCTGTATGACGCGGGCGCTCAGCGGATCGAGCTGGGCACGCCGCATGGCGCGCGGGAAGCCGCGACCGGCATCCATCTGATTGGTCGGCGAATCATCCCCGCGTTGCAGCCTTACTTATCGGCGTAGCCAGCGTCCGACCCGTTGCCTTGAAACCGCTTGGGCGCTATACTGCTTGCATCTGACAAAGCATCCGTGTTACTGCTACGAAAGGCAGGTTGAAATGACCAAGAAAATGCTTATTGCGCTCCTCATTGTCATGCTGACCGCGACGCTGGGCGCGTCCGCAATCGCGCAAGACGACATGGAAACTTATGTGCTTGGCGTCGTGCTGCCATTTTCCGGCAACCTCGGCACCTTCGGCCAAGATTTCGCGCGTGGCGTAGAATTGGCGGTCTCGCAGGTTAATGCCGAGCTGGAAGCGGCCGGTTCTTCTATCCGCTTCGAGATTGCCAGCGCCGACACCGAAAATACGCCGGAAGGCGCCGCCCGCGCCCTGCAAACTGTCGTGCAGACCACCGGCGCGCAGGTCTCTGTAGGTCCCTTGACCACCAGCGAGGTGCTCGGCGCCAAGCAATTCGCCGATGAAAACGGCATTGTGATTGTCGCGCCGGCATCCAGCGGCGCGGCCGGCGCGATCCCGGGCGACAACATCTATCGCGTGATCTATCCGCCCGATGTCTTCGCCTCCAAAGCCTACGCCAATATCGCCCTGGAGCGGGACCACGAAAACATGGTTGTGCTGCATCTCGACGATCCCTTCGGCAATGGCATGAACGAGGGCTTCACCGCCAACTTCCAGGCTGGCGGCGGTGGCGAGGTCGCCTCCTTCGCTTATACGCCGGGCGCTACCGAGCTTTCCAGCGAAGCGGCCGCGGCCAGCGCCGCGCTGGCCGGCTTCGGCGATAATGCCGGTTTCTTCTGCGTCTGCTTCCTTTCCGGCGCGCAGGCTTTCCTGCAAGTGGCGCAGATTGACCCGATTCTGACATCCGTACAGTGGATGGGCAACGAGGCCATGACCGCTGAGGAGATCCTGACCGACCAAGGGCACGCTCAGACGCTAGCCAACGCCGACTTCATCACCGTGTCCTTCTCCAGCGAGTCGACGCCGCTGACGCAAATCTTCATTGATGATTTCAACGCGATGTTCGACAAAGACCCGGGTATCTTCACCAACTACGCCTTTGACGCGGCCAATATCGCCATGCTGACAATGCTGGCGACCGGCAACGATGGCGCCGCCGTCAAATCCATGCTGCCCTTCATCGCCAACCATTACATCGGCACGGCTGTACAAGCCTTCCTGGACGACAACGGCGATCAAGCCATCGCCAGCTATGGTCTCTACATGGTCAGCGACGATATGTCGGAATTTATCGAAGTCGGCGCCTATAACGGCAACACCGACACCATCACCTACAATTGATTCGGCTGAATCAGTCGTCTTGAATTCAGATAGCGCTTAATCCCTCCCGGACTAACCCGGGAGGGATTTCGCTAAACGCACAAGTCGCCCCGCAGCGCGGGACGAGGTTAGGCATGCCCGAAGCACTGTTGGTGACTTCCGTCGTCAATACCATTCAGATTGGCAGCCTCTACGCTTTGATGGCGCTGGGCATTACCTTGACCTTCAGCGTCATCCGTCTGCCGAACTTCGCCCACGCCGAATTTGTGACGGTTGGCGCCTTCGCGGCGCTGATCGTCTCGCTTTCCGGCGAGGTCAATCCCCTGGTCATCATGACAGCCGCTTTCGCGGTTGGCGCCTTGGTCGCCTTGGTCAGCCATCTGGTCGTGTTCAAGCCGCTGGAGGGGCGCAATGTATCCCTCTATACTTTAATTTTGGCGTCCTTTGCTGTCGGGCTCATCATCCGCTATATCCTGTTCATGATCGCGGATTATTTCAATCTCTTCGATACCCGCATTCGCATCTCCCTGCAAATCATTTACCGTGAAGGCGCGCTTATCCTGACTAATGTTTTCGCCTGGGTGGCGCCGACGAGTATCGTGCTGGTGGTTCTGCTGACCGTGCTGCTTAATGCGACGCCTCTCGGACGAGAGATGCGCGCCCTCGCCAACAATATCAGTTTGGCGCGCGTCATCGGCATACCTGTCGAGCGGGTGAAGAATTACACTTGGCTGCTGGTCGGCGGCTTGGCGGGGGTCGCGGGGGCGCTCTGGGGTTTGCAAACGGCGGTCAGTCCGCTCATGGGCTGGGTCGCGATCTTGTCTGTTTTCGCAGCCGCCATCCTCGGCGGGCTGTCGAGTTTTTCCGGCACCATTCTCGGCGCTTATGTGGTGGCATTCTCGGAAAATACGGTGATGCTCTTTCTCAATTTCAACTTCGGCGTCGATCTCGCTTACAAACCGGCTATTCCTTTCTTCATCATCATCGTGGTTCTGCTCATCCGCCCCCAGGGCTTCACCGAAATTTTCAACCGCAGCCGAGACTTGCAGCGATGATAAACATCGACATCGGCGCAACCGCCGTCGCCATTTTGACGCTCTTTGGCATCTACTCCTTGATGGCCATCAGCCTCAACCTGGAATATGGCGTGGCTGGCGTACCCAATTTCGGGCAGGCGCTTTTCATCTCAATCGGCGCTTACGTGGGGGGCCTCACTTACACGCGCTTGCTGCCACTGCTGGCGGGCGAACAAGTCATTCACCCTTGCCGCCAGACCATGGGCGCGGCGCTGCAGTTGCGCTCGGAAATTATGGCCACGCAACCCGTGGCCGGTTTTATCAATCTCGGCTTCACTTTCATTATCGCCGCGCTATTGGCCGGTCTGGTCGGTTTCGCCGTCTCCTATGTGACGCTGCGGCTGAAAGAAGAGTGGTTCCTGGCGCTGGTTCTGCTGGTCGGCGGCGAGATCATACGCATCGTTGTGCGCGGCGCGGACGACCTGATCTGCTCGCATAACGGCATTTCCGGCGTGGCGCAGCCCTTCTATTTTCTGGAGGACCCGCGCGCGAGCGCCTTCATGTTTATGCTGCTGGCTCTGGCGCTGGCCGCGCTCGCATATTTTTACAGCCAGCGCCTGGTTTATTCGCCCTTTGGGCGCATGTTGAAAGGCTTGCGCGAAAACGAAGACGTGACCCGCAGCCTGGGTAAAGGCATTTCCCTGGCGCGCGCGCAGATCATGCTGATTGGCTCGATGATGGCCGCGGTAGGCGGCGTGCTATTCGCCTTGAATACCGGCTTTGTCAACACCAACGACTATGTGGTGACGCTCACGCTGGACGTTTGGGTGATGGTGGTGCTGGGCGGGGTGGGCAATAATCGCGGCGCTGTGCTCGGCGCGCTGCTGATCGCCATTATGGATCGCTTGACGCAGATTGCCGCCATCGCCTTGAACATGAGCGGCTCGCCTATCGAATTCAATTACGCGCGCTTCATCCTTTTTGGCGTGATTCTGCTGCTGATGCTGCGATATCGCCCGGGCGGGCTGCTGCCAGAATCCCCCTTGACGACGGACGCCCATGAAGTATTGCGCAGGGTAAGGGGACGCTAATGCGGCTATTACGAAAGCGGTCCTAGAGCCATGCGCCTGGATATCATAGCGACAGAGCGACTGAGCGCTGAAGACGCGGGGGCGCTGCGGGCATTAAACGCGGCGGTGTATCCGCCGACGCCGCGCGCCGATAAAGCGACTTCGCGGCAAGAGTGGGCGGCTCCACAATGGAGCGTTATGATACGGGATGAGGAGCGTCAACTTGTCTCTCATGTCGGGGTCTTGACGCGGCTTGGCTTATGCGACGATAAGAAGATCCTGATCGGCGGAATCGGCGGGGTGCAAACACACCCGGCGCAGCGCGGCAAAGGCTACGCTGGGGCGGGGATAGTCCGGGCGACCGAATTCCTGCAAGCTGAAATGGCGGTTGAACTGTCGCTGCTTTTTTGCGCTCCCCGACTGCTGAGCTACTATCAGCGTTTTGGCTTTTGTTCTTTCGCTGGGGATACGTTTGTGCGGCGCGAGGGCGCGCAGATCTTGTTCCCGCGCAGCGAGGTCATGGTGAAACCAGCCCTGAAAGCATGGCCGGGTTGCGCGCTACTGGATTTATGTGGTCTGCCTTGGTGATTCCGGGATAAATTTGGGATGAATCTGGCAAGTTCGCGCTTGAAGCCTGTCGCCTAGAAAGGGTGGTTGATGCCCCTGCTCGAGCTCACAAGCATCCGCAAAGATTTTGGCGGCTTGCGCGCCGTGGACGATGTCTCGCTGCATGTTCCCGAAGGCGCCATCATCGGCTTGATTGGTCCCAACGGCTCCGGCAAGAGCACCTTGATCAATCTGATCGCCGGCACCGCCCATCTCAGCGCCGGGCGCATCGTCTTCGACGGCGACGACATCAGCGATTTTTCATCGGATGAGGTCTTTCGGCGCGGCATCGCCCGCGGCTATCAAGAGCCGTCGCTGTATTTCAAAATGACCGCCCTCGACAACGCCTTGCTGCCGGTGAAGGCGCAGCGCGGCGAACATCCCTGGTATGCCCCTTGGCGGCGATACTGGCAGGCGCAAGAAGAGCGGCATGCGGGCGCGGCGATTGAGGTCCTGGAACAAGTGCGCCTCTTGAATCACTACGATACCCTGGCCTCGGATCTGTCGGGGGGGCAGATGAAGCTGCTGGAGATCGCGCGGGCATTGATGGGCGAGCCCAAGTTGCTGCTGCTGGATGAACCGACGGCGGGCGTCGCGCCCAACCTGGCTTACGAGATCTTCCAACAGATCGGCCGCCTGCGCGACGATCACGGCATCACCTTCCTGATCGTCGAGCACCGCCTGGAGATCCTTTTCGACTTCGTCGATTATGTCTATGTCATGCACCTGGGCAAGCTGCTGGCAGCAGGCGCCGCCGCCGACATCGCCGCGCATGAGACCGTGCGCGAAGTTTATTTTGGCGATGCGTCTTCGTAGAAATATAAGCAAGTGAGTAGTGAAAATTCGCCACAGAGGCGCAGAAGTAGATCCAAGTTAGTCATGCAAAACGCGACGAAAGGTTTAGATGTAGGGGCGACATAACCTCCTAGTGGGTGTCTACGCGCAGTACCATGTCGCCCGAAATCAAAACGCAGCAACGTCGGGCGACCAGATTGGTCGCCCCTACAGCATCCTGATGTTTTCGCATTATTTTCTTGGATTTACTGAGATAGCTGGGGAAGGGGCGGACGAAACATGATACAAGTGGATTCGCTGACGGCCGGCTACGGCAAACTGGAGATCTTGCAGAGCCTCAGTCTGGCTTTCGCCGACGGGCAATTCAGCGCAGTGTTGGGACCAAATGGCTCCGGCAAAAGTACGCTGATGAAAGCGATCATGGGTATCAATAAGATCTTCGGCGGCTCGATTCAACTGGAGGGACGCGAATTGCTCGGGCTGCGCACCGAAGACATCTCCAAGTTGGGCATCGCTTATGTGCCGCAGCGCGAGAATATCTTCAACGAAATGACGGTGCAGGAAAACTTGCAGTTGGGGATGCGCGCCTTGCCGCGCCAGCGCCGGCCAGGCGCTCTCGACGAGCTATTGGAACTTTTTCCCATTTTGGGCCGCCGCCAAGCGCAGAAGGCGGGGCTGCTGAGCGGCGGCGAGCATCAGATGCTGGCGATCGCCATCGCCTGGCTCAGCCGACCGCGTGTCATGCTGCTGGATGAACCGAGCGCCGGTTTGGCGCCAGCCATCGCGGGCGATGTCTTCCGCGTCTTGCAGGATTTGCGCCAGCAGGGTGGCGGGTCAGTGTCGGCGGGTCAGTGTCTACGCGACCCTGCGCGACCCATCACGCTGGTGGTGGTGGAGCAGAACGCGCGGCGCGTCTTGCAGTATTGCGATTATGCCTTTGTCTTGCGCGAGGGACGCCTGGCATTCGAAGGCAGTGCGCAGGACTGCCTCAATGACGAGGAGACGATCAAGGACTACCTGGGCGTGCATGACGGGGCAATGTCGGCGGGTCAGCGTCTACGCGACCCTACGCGCCCCTGACTAGCAGCGCTTCCATGGCGCGGCGCAACTCCCCCGCGATCCGCGTCGGCTGCCGCGTCAGCCGATCCACGAAGACATGCGTGAAGTAACCGACGGCGGCCGGCTCCTCATCGCCCGGCTTGAAGATGCCGATCTCATAGCGCACGCTGGAATTGCCGAGTTTGCCCACGCGCAGGCAAGCCTCCACCACCTCGGGAAAGCGAATCGGCTTGAGGAACTGGCAATGCGTCTCGACCGCGAAGCCGACGGTCTCGCCCGTGCTGAAATCCAGCCCGCCGGCGTCCATCAGGTAACCGTTGATGATGGTATCGAAGAATTCGTAATAGATGACGTTGTTGATATGGTGATAGACATCGTTGTCGCGCCAGCGCGTGGGGATTTGCCGCTGGTGACGGTAGCGCTGGCGACGTTCGTCTTTTGGGTTCATGTATGCCCCTATCCCCGGCCCCTACACCTACTTGGGCTGAAGTGGGGACACCTTTACTGAAGGAGATTGAAAACACATATCGCAACTTCTAAAGCGAGCAGAAAGATCACTACGCCGATTAGGACATGTGACCAACTGACCCAGGTTCCCGTCGATTTCAGCACTGCTGAGTTCTTCTTGTGAATTTCATCTAAGTCGTATATCATGTCGTAAATGAATTGATTCTTTTCGTTTTTCATCCATTCCCACGCTTCTTCCCAGCGCGGCACCATCGGCCACGCATACTGTTTCTTTGGTCTTAACGCACAGAGCGAAAATATTGCTACCACAAAGATCAAGATGCCGATGATAAATGAAATGAAAAGGATAGGACCCGTCATATAGCCGATACTATCAAGCCCTATATTGAACCCAGTAACGAGCGCGGCTATAATACTTATTATAGTGAAGTTATTATGTGCTTTACGCTCTAGTGTGTCGATACCCTTATCAACGTACTCGAGATGTAGCTTGAACAGATTCAGTACTCCTTGTTCTGCAAGCGTAAACTCTTCTTTTACCTGTGACATTTAGACCTCCAGAGAAGGTAAGAAATGACTAACCAAGAGCATAACGGTCAAGAACCCGAGAATAGCACAACTGCACAGGCTACCAGTAACAATCAGTCTAGCAGCGTGCCTCCGAAACCAGAGACTAGAAAACGTCCACTTCACCCATACATCAAAAGCAACAAACCAATTGTTGACTTGCTCACGAGAAAAATTCCTGCTACCAAGGCGATCTTTGGCGAGCGGGAAAATGAGAATCCCCAGCAAGGCGATTAAACCTGAATGTATTACGCAGGCGCAGAATATAGTAGCAAAGTTGGCTATTTCGATACTGACCTATTTTGGTGTTCTACAGCGCGATTATAGCATAGGCGAAGCCGAAATGGGGAACAAATGTTCGCGATTTTGTAATGCTGAAAGAACGCACGAATACAGTCAAATTTGTGTACAAAATTGAGGTTGGCGATGAAAGCCCACCTTAGAGGACTATACTAGAGGTCACTCTTCTTTCAGATCAAGCGCCAGCGAATTGATGCAATAACGCAAGCCGGTTTTGTCGCGCGGACCGTCATCGAAGACATGGCCCAGGTGCGAATCGCAGCGGCTGCAGAGGGCTTCGACGCGGCGCATCCCGTGGCTGAGGTCCTCGCGCAGTTCGACATTGCCCTCGGTGACCACATCCCAGAAGCTGGGCCAGCCGCTAAAGGAATTGAACTTGGCGGACGAGGCGAACAGTTCCTGCCCGCAAGCCGCGCAGGCATAAACGCCCTCGGCTTTGGAATTGACGTATTTGCCGGTGAAGGGGTGCTCGGTCGCATGCTGCCGCAAGATCGCGTACTGCTCTGGGCTGAGCTCTTGGCGCCATTCCGCTTCCGACTTCACGATTTTCTCGCTCATTGGGCTTGTTCCTTTCGCTTCGTCGCATGTCCTTATGTTATTCGGCAAATGTGAACGGAGTCTTGCGCGCGCATCAGAATCGTGTTGTGGTATTTTGTCAATTCGCTCGATAAATGTACAATACGAAGCGGGTTCGCGCAAAACTGAGGTGGAAGGTGCTTATGCCACTCAACGAAGGCACGATAAACAATGCAATCGCCGATTTGCTCACCCAAACGCGCTATATCTGGCGTCGTGATGACGTCGTGATTGCGGAAAGTACTGGGCTGTTTGTGGAATCCAAAATGCTGCAGCCTGACATCTTGATACACGAGCCTTTCATCGCGCCTGTCGTCATTGAAACCGAGTTCTTTCCCGCCCAAACTGTCGAGGCCGACGCGCTGAAACGGCTGGGCAAAGAAATCGCCAACTATGGTGAAGAAATTCGTTCAGTCATTGCTATGCGTATGCCGCGCAAATTGAAGGAAACAAGTAGTCAGCAATTAAAACGCGTGCTAAAGAAGACGCATGATTTCCAGTTTGCGCTCTATTCTGGCGAGAATGAGAAAAAATTCGATCGCTACCCCGACAGCGGCTGGCTAACGGGTGGCATCCACGATTTGTCACTGCTCGTACAATCCGCGACTAGCCCGCCTGCTCTCATTGACAAAGCTGCAACAGTATTCGAAGTGGGCATTATTCAGGCTGCTCAGCATCTTAAAGCGATTGCCGAAACTAATCCTGCTGCTGTAGAAAATATCGCGGCCGAGTTGCATCAACAGGACAGCACGCAAACCCGACGCATGGCGATGGTGATATTAGTCAACGCCTTTATGTTCCATGAGCATCTGTCGGGCGGACCTGGCGAATTAGGAAAGGTGCGCACCCTCAACATGCTGGAGTTTGCGGACTTCGAACAACCTGGCTTGAAGATTCCCGAAATTCTTGAGGAATGGAGCAAAATCCTACGGGTCAATTATTGGCCCATTTTTGATATCGCCTGTCGTATATTAAAAGCTATTCCGAATTCCCAGAAAACCGAGTTTATCAAACAGCTTGCCAGAACTGCCCGCGCGCTTGTGTCGCAGAATTTGATGCGCTCGCACGATCTGACAGGAACAGTATTTCAGAAGCTCATCTCCGACCGCAAGTTCCTCGCCGCCTTCTACACGACGCCCGCTTCCGCCGCGCTTTTGGTCGGTTTGGCTGTGAACGCAGACACGCTGCTGTCCGATGGCGACTGGTCAAATCCAGACGCGGTGGCCTCGCTGCGCATTGCTGATTTCGCCTGTGGCACGGGGACGCTCTTATCTTCTGCCTACCAGCGCATCAGCCAAATCCACGAATTGCATGGTGGCGATACGGAAGACATCCATCCGCAGATGATGGCGCGAGCCTTGGTCGGCTGCGACATCTTACCGGCCGCCGCTCATCTGACGGCAGCCATGCTGGCCGGCGCATACCCGCAAAAGCAGTATGACGAAAGCGCTGTATTCACCGCGCCTTATGGCGTACAGGCGGATCGCAAGGTCAAGCTCGGTTCGATCGATTTGCTGCGCGATATGGCTTTACTGGAAGGTTCGGAGATTACAGCGAAGGTGATAGAAGCGACCCAAGGCGCGGATGTCGATATCTGGCGCTACGCCCCGCACAGCTCTTTTGACATGGTGATTATGAACCCGCCTTTTACTCGACCGAATAACTTTGAGCGTCGCATCCCGGATACCCCCAATCCCAACTTCGCCGCTTTTGGCGCGACCGCCGCCGAACAAAAAATCATGGCAAAAGCCGCGAAAGTTCTGACTAAGAATACAGTCGCGCATGGTAGCGCTGGCGAAGCCTCAACCTTCCTGGCGTTGGCTGACAAAAAGCTGAAAATCAACGGCATGCTGGCGCTTGTCATGCCGGTAACTCTCCTGAGTGGTTCTTCGTGGGAAAAATGCCGTACTCGGCTAGCAGGCGCTTATGATGGGCTGATACTCATATCAGTCTTAGGCGTTATCAGTGGAGAGGTGTCGTTCTCGGCGGATACCGGCATGGGAGAATGCTTGGTCATCGGACGGCGGAGCGGACGCCCTTCAACACGCGCTACCTTCGTCATTCTTAACGAAGCGCCAAGCTATTCGATACATGGCGTAACGATTGCCCAGCAAATCCGCCAGTTGATGCGAGACAAGGCACTGCGGCGGCTGGAAGATGGACCCGGCGGCGGTAGTGCTATTTCGTTTGGAGACGATTTTGTGGGTCAGGCTATTGACGCGCCCTTGCCAAGTTCTGGCGGCTGGAAGCTGGCTCGTATCGCCGACCTCTCGCTGGCTCAAAGCGCTTATCAGTTGGCAAGTAAAAAGCGGCTGTGGCTACCGTCTCAAATTGAAGCCGACGCGCTTGAAATCACTATGACAACGATCGAGCAAATCGGCAGAATCGGACCGTACCATCTGCAAGTTAGCCGGGGTTATCCCGACGGCTCACGTCGCCCATTTGAACTAAGACCTATTCAAGACATTGACGTACCGACTTATCCCATTTTGTCAGCGCATGATGCCGACCGCGAAAGAACCATGACATTCGAAGCCGACCACGATGGTATTCCCTATCGTCCAACATCGAAAATAGAAAAGGAGTTAGCCGATAAAGAAATCGCCTCTGTATTCGCCAGCGCTTCACACTGCCATTCCAATCTAGATTTCCGTTTTAACAGCCAATCGACCGCCATGCAATTCACAGAGCGCAAAACCATCGGCGGACGCGCTTGGATTTCTATACAGCTTCCCACAGTCGAACTAGAAAAAGCCTTGACGCTGTGGGGAAATACCCTGCTTGGGTTGCTCATGTTTTGGTGGCATTCGTCCAAACAGCATCCGGGACGCGGCATATTGACCAAAACAACATTGGCCACACTCCCCGTCCTCGACGTCACCGCCCTCGACGCCGAGCAACTCCAGCGCGCCGCCGCGCTTTTCGACGAACTCAAGTATTTGCCGCTCAAGCCGCTGCACGAGCTCGACCAAGATGAAAACCGCAAGACCCTCGACCGCCGCTTTTATTGCGAAGTCCTGGGCTTGCCCGAGTCCATCCTCGCTCCGCTCGATGTCTTGCGGCGTAAACTCAGCCGCGAGCCATCCATCCGCGGCAGCAAATAATAGAGGATCCCACACCATGCCCGAGCAAATCCCCATCACAGAAGTCGCGCGCGGATTCCAATTCTTGCTGGTCGAAACATTCGAAAACGTTCAGGGCGCTTACCTCGACCCAGGCACATCCCTCTTCGAGACGCTGGCGCAGATTTCCGCCGCTCAAGCCTCGCAGCCCATGGGCGGCTGCGCCACCATCGCCGCCCATGTCGCGCATGTCGACTACTATCTGCGCGTGTTGGAAGACCGCATGTTCGGCCGCGACCTGAGCTATGTCAACTGGGAGGAGATCTGGCGGACCGTCAGCGCCGTCACAGAAGCGGAGTGGCGCGCCATGCTCGCGGACTTGCGCAGGACCTACGAGCGCGTCAAGAGCCATCTCGATGAGGCTGAGAGCTGGCAGGGCATTACTGAACTGTCTTCCATGCTGGGCATCATCGCTCACAGCGCTTATCATCTGGGCGAAATCCGCCAGATGATGTGCCATTTGGAGGCTTAAGTGCCGCAACAAGTCACCATCTACCGCGAGCCCGGGCGCTTCGCTGGCTGGCCCGCCAATTATGGCATGTGGGCATGGGGCGACGAAATCGTCGTCGGCTTCACGCTCGGCTATCACAAGACAGTGGCGCGGGGCCACGCCCGCGACAAGCGCCAGCCCTTCGTGAATCTGCAAGCGCGCAGCAGCGATGGCGGACAAACCTGGCAAATAGAGGACTTCAATGGAATGCGCCCTGGCGGGCGGGGCTTATCAGCCGATGAGCACATGGCTGTGGACCTGCGCCTGGCGGAAGTGATGGATGCGCGCAGGGCTGTCATCCCGCCCCAGCCACTGCGTTTCCAGCAGCGCGATTTCGCCTTGATGGCGGCGCGCACCGGCTTGGGGCGCGGCGTCTTTTCTTTCTTTTACGTCTCTTATGACCGCTGCCGCAGCTGGGATGGACCCTATCGCTTGCCGATGTTCGGGCAGACCGGCGTCGCCGCCCGCACCGACGTCATCATTCAGGGCGAGCGCGAAGCCCTGTTTTTCTTGACAGCCAACAAAGCCGATGGCGAAGAAGGCAAGGTCATCTGCGTCAAGACGGCCGACGGCGCTCAATCATTTGAGCTGCTGTCGGGTGTCGGCGGCGAACCGAAGGGACGCGGCGACTTCGCCATCATGCCCGCCAGCTTTCAATTGTCGGGCGGACGCATCTTGTGCGCCAGCCGCTGTCGCCAGGGCGCGAGCGGGCTAAGCTGGATTGACTTAAATGCCTCGGACGATGGCGGACGCTCTTGGCGCTACCTGAGTCGTCCGGTGACATTTCGGCAGCCCGGGCACAGTGGCAATCCGCCGGCGGTGCTGCAATTGCCGGATGGTCGCCTGGCGTTGCTCTATGGCAACCGCGATCGACCCTACACCATCGCCGCCCGCATCAGCGAAGACGATGGCTTGAGTTGGAGCGGGGAAATCACGCTGCGCGCCGGCGCCGCCAACGGTGATATGGGTTACGTGCGGGCTGCCGCGCGCGGTGATGGAGCGGTCGTGGCTGTCTACTACTTCAATGATCAGCCCGATGGCGATGGCGAGCGCTTCATTGAAGCTACGATTTGGCAGCCGTGACACAAAAAGCGGTCAGACGCTGACACCCAGCAAATGCTTGAGCGTTACCGGGTTTTCCATCATTGCGACCAATTTGTCAGCCAATTCATCGGGGGGATGTTTCTTCCCTGTTTCGATCCAGTGAAGCAGAATATTGGTCGCGACGCCGATGCGCAGGCTTATGCCATAACTCAAGAATTCCGGGTCAACATCAAGATGTGCCGCACTCTGTATATTGAGGGGTTCCAGAGCTCGGTGGAATGACGCCTGAAAAATATCCAGCCGCTTGGCAAGCATCAGCAACTCGATGATTTCCGAATGCAAATAGAAGTAGCGCAGTAATGGCTTGATCAGGTAGGCGCGCGATTCGCCGCTGTATGACGCCACATACTCGATAAGATACTCCAGCAGACCTTCAAAAACGCGGTCGCAGCGCAATCGCAGCACATCCACAATTTCATCGAAATTACGATAAAAGGTGGTGCGCCCGACCTGTGCCGCCGCTACCAGGTCTTTGACTCTGATTGAGTCGAAGGGCATCTCGCGCATCAATTTCGTCAAGCCGTCGTAGAGCATTTCGCTGGAACGGATTGAGCGTTGATCATTCTTGATATGGTACATTTTTCCGCTTTTGTTCCTCTTGTTCAGAGTCGCTTGACAGCCCGGTTACGATGCCATACCATGCCAGATAATAAAATACATATGTTTCTTATCTCAGTATAATAACATACATGTCCCACTGAACAAGGTAAAGGAGAAGCAACAAGTGCGCAAAACACTGAATCTACTCATGCTGGTTATTCTCTTGGCGCTGGCATCGGGCGCAGTCTCGGCGCAGGAGGCAACTGATTCAGCAAGGTCTCCTGTTGCGCTGCTCGAGCTGCACGATGGCTATTGGGTGGCGGAAATGCAACTTGAGGGTATGCCCGTGCCGGCCAACATCATCAACGACATGCACATTGACGCCACCACCAGAACTGCCACCGTTTACGCTCAATCTCGGGTGATGGGACGGATTCTATCCCCAGCGCAGGTTGGCCCCGGGGAGTGCGCCGAAACGCCCTCAGGCGACACCGCCTGTTTTCATCCCAACGCAGTCTACCTGAATGGAAGCGGAGCAGAACTGACGGAAGCTGATGGCAGGGGCGCATGGTGGGTGAAACATGCCTGGATTCTCGGCGGCGAAGGGTATCTGAACTGCGAACTGGGTGCGCAGGAAGAATACGAAAGCTGCATGTGGGTCAAAGGCGCGTTGCTTGACGACGGCATATCCATGAAGGTCGGCGGTATCGAGGAGGGTCAAGGATTTTATATCCGCACACCCTTGCTGGACGAAGATCCGGTCACGTATCAGGTGACTCGCTACGGATCGATGAACGCGGATGCCAACGCCGGCGCCACTGATCAATCCTTAACAGTTCAATTTGTGCTGACATTTGCGTGCGCGGAGGAAGTCAGCGCATTGGACAATCAAGCGCGCAGCTGCCCCGGAGACGCTGAATCGGCGTCGGACAGCCCCGCGACCAACATGGTCCCGGAAATCACACAATCACAATTCCTGGCGCCGCCGGCCGACTTGCGCAATTACCGTTACTGCGAAGTCATTCCCGTCTTCAGAACCCGGCTCACACTCAATGTCGAGGTCTACAACACGCTCGGCTTAAATGCTTGCCCGGCCGAGTTGTGGGCTGAACTCGACGCCGATGCGATGGCCGAATCCTTAGGCGCCGTGGGGATGAAGCTCAACGGTCCGCGTTATTGGGTGATCAACAAAATTGCGCGAGAAGGTGAATCGGCCGCCGGCAAGACCGCTGATTTTGGCGGGATCGAAATGACGCTGGGACCGACAATCGATACCGAGCACTGGGAAGGAACCTTCGGCAGCGCCTTCCACACCGAGACCGGAGTGCGACGCAGCACTACCTTTACCTACTCGTCCGGCAGCATGGTGTATGAATTGACCTCGCCGCAAGGCGATGTGTATCGCATGCAGTCCTACTCACACATCGTTGACCCACGCTTGACCATCGACGATCTTGAAACCCTGGGCGAGCGGCTTGACCTGCCCGAGGGCTGGAGCTATCAGGCGAGAGTCTTGACCGAGGACTCCAAACTGACAGCGCGTGGGCTGGCCTACGTGATCAACGACAATCTGAGCAACGTGTATCAGAAGGTTTTGGACTAGGTGTCTGAACGAACGTTTGCGATTGTGACGCGCTCGCACAGCCGCTCGGCGGCAACGAGAATGGCTACCGCGCTCACAAAATATCAAACGCCTTCGGCTACCGCAAATTCCGGTTTGATAAAAAAGAGGCTGAATATCAAGATTGCGGCCGGCATCAGCAGACATCCGTTTGCTGTTGCTTGCATATTCTGCCAATATAAACTTGGCGATGGCGAATGCTGCATCGAGGTGACGCTCTGGCGCCCATGACCGAGTACAATCGCACACTCTGCCAGGGCGACAACTTGCCATTTCTGCGCGCCCTGCCCGACGCCTCCATCCACCTGATCGCGACCGACCCGCCCTTTAACAAGAACCGCGACTTTTACGCCGCGGAGGGGAAGGCCGGTTTCCGCGACAAGTGGTCCTGGGATGCTGACGTCGAGCCGGACTGGATCGAGTTCTTCCGCGCCGAGGCGCCCGCGCTTTGGGCGGTGATCGAGACGGCCCGTCTGGCGCACAGCCAAAGCATGAGCGCCTACTTGTGTTGGCTGGGCATCCGCTTGCTGGAAATGCGCCGCGTTCTGCGCGCCGACGGCAGCTTGTACCTGCATATCGACGGCGCCGCTCAGGCTTATGTCAAGCTGCTGCTGGATGCCCTTTTCGGCGCGGACAATTGCCGCAACCAAATCGTCTGGTTCTATAAAACTGGCGGCGTCAGCAAGCGCTGGTTCAGCCGCAAGCACGATACCATCCTGTTCTACAGCAAGTCGCAGGCCTACACCTTCCATCTCCAGCGGGAAAAGTCCTATCTCAGGCATAAATACGGTTTCGCCAATATTGAGATCGATCAGGATGCGCAGGGCTATTTTCGGCGTGTGGCGATGCGCGATGTCTGGGACATTCCGGCGCTGCGCGGCAACCAGACGGAAGCCTGCGGCTACCCCACGCAGAAGCCGCTGGCGCTTTACGAGCGCATCATCCGGGCGTCGAGCATTACGGGCGATATCGTGCTCGATCCTTTCTGCGGCAGTGGTACGACCGTAGTGGCGGCTGAGCGGTTGGGACGTCAGTGGCTGGCGGCGGATCTATGGGACGGAGCCTATGAGATGCTGGCGTCGCGCTTGGCGGCGGAGGGGTTGGCAAGCGCAGTTTTACTTCACGGTACAACTTAACATAAAGACGAGCGCTTGCATTGCAGTCCCTGATCTGGACCCGTATGATGACGAAGGCGGCGCCCCCGTTATCTACTTGTAATATCCTATTAATATGCTTGAAAGCTCCAGCAATTAGAATTTAGATGATGGAAACTCTTGTTTTCCGAACATTATGGAGAATTCTCATGCGTAATTTAGTTCTACTCGCCGCCCTGCTGCTGGTTTTGAGCGGCAGCGCCTTTGCTGATGGCCACGAAGCGAACTTCACCGTGACCATCGAAAATATCTCCGGCATCGGCTTGTTCGAAAACGCCGGTGTCGCGGCTGTGCCCGGCGGCGGCGATAGCGCGGGACCGGCCTTGCCCGGCGGCGCTTATGAATTTGTCATCCTCGCTGAAGCTGGCGATACTTTGACCTTCGCCACCATGTTCGCGCAATCGAATGACCTGTTCTTCGCGCCGGACGAAGCCGGCATCGCCCTCTTTGACGAAGATGGAAATGCCATCAGCGGTGATGTCAGCGATCAAATTGTTCTCTGGGATGCCGGCACAGAAGTCAATCAGCCTCTCGGCGAAGGCGATCAGCAAGCGCCGCGCCAATCCGCACCGAACACCGGCGACGATGAGATGGGCGCTGTAGGTCCTGTCAGCGCGCTTGATGACGGCATGGCTTACCCCGCCGCCAACGAGATCGTCGCGGTGCGCTTGAGCCCGGGTGACATGGGCGAAATCACCGTTCGCATCGAAAACGTCTCGGGCGATGCCATGGTTCCCAGTCCAATCACGCCCATCTTCTGGGTCGTCGAATCGCCGGCTGCTGACAACATGGGCATGAAGTACGGCGCTCTCTTCACTTCCGGCTATGAGATCTACGGCAATGGCTTGGAGCACCTGGCGGAAGACGGCGATCCATCGGCATTGGTCGGTTTCTATGGCATCGACGGCTTCGCCACGCCCATCGCGCCGGTCATCTGGGCAGTCCACGGCGACACCATGGGCGTGGGCGTCTTTTTCACCAGCGGCGAGCCCGACCGCGGCGCCGGCTTGGAATCGCTGGCGGAAGACGGCAGCCCCGCGGCGCTGGCGGAATCGCTGATGGATATGAATCACGGCGTACAAGCCGTGCCTGATGGCGCGGATGGTCCTGGACCAGCCTTCCCCGGCGACAGCTACAGCTTCAGATTCAGCGCCGCCCCCGGCGACCGCCTGTCCTTCGCCGCCATGTTCGTCCAGTCCAACGATCTCTTCTTCGCGCCGGACGAAAATGGCATCCCGCTTTTTGACAACATGGGCAATCCCATTGAGCTTGACCAGACGGGCGTCGTCGATCTCTGGGATGCTGGCACAGAAGTCAATCAAGAACCGGGCGTCGGCGCAGATCAAGCCCCGCGCCAAGCCGCAGCGAACACCGGCGCTGATGAAATGGGTGTCGTGCAACGGGTCGCCGACAGCGGCGACGGCTTCAGTTATTCGCGTGTGCCGACGCTCATCCGCGTTACCGTCAGCCTAAGCGATATGCACGATATGTAAGAGCCGCTATGCAACAAGGGCGGCCCATCTCGGTCGCCCTTGTCCTTTTTCTCTTCTATCAAGCCAATCAAGCCAGCGGCAAATCCACCCAGCGCCGCTCCCGATGCGAAATCTCCACCGCGTTGATGATCTCTTGCACGCGCGCGCTCTGCGCGAAATTGCCCTGATTCTCCTCACTGTCATTGATGATCTCTTCCATGAAGTTATGCACTAAATTGGCATAAAACATGGGGGGCCAGGGCTCGCCCGGGCTGTAACCCGGCGGGAAATAGCTATCGGGGATATCCACCTCGACATATTCGACTTCGGCCGCGTCGGGGCTGGTCGACTGGCGCAGCACCTCTTGATTTTCCAACTCCGCGCCCAAACGGCATAATAGAGCCCCCTGCGAGCCGTACATGCGCGCTTCCAGCCCGGGATAGCTGTTGACCGTCACATAACTGGATTGAATGGTGCAGAAGCCGCCCTTGCTGTACTCGCCGATATAGACGTCGCCGTCGTCGATATTGGTGCGGATGCGCTGGCCGCCCGGCATGGTGCGGTAGGGCACAAAATTGTAAAGCAAGCCTACCAGGCTCTTGAGCGGGCTATCCATGAACCACAAGCTGAGGTCGATGATAGGCGCGCCATAACCTTCAATCGACGAGACCTTGATCTGCTCATTCTCCGTTTTCGGTATCAGATCGACTTTGGTGACCGGCTCGGTCGGGCTGATGAACTGGGAGTTCTGCTCGTAGCCGTTGAAGATGAAGGGCTCGCCGACGAAGCCCTCGGCGATCAGATCGCGCATATACTGCATGGAAGGCGCATAGCGAAAGGTCAAGCCGACTTTGGTTTTCAGCCCCTGGGACGCGGCGAGCTCCTGCGCGCGCCAAGTGCTGCGGTAATCGTGGGCCACCGGTTTCTCGCACAGGCAGTGCATGCCGGCTTCCAGGGCCGCGAAAGCCAGCGCTTCGTGGTTGTTCTTGTCGCCGATGCCGCCGCGCGTGCAGACGTCGATGACGTCGATATCGGCGCGGGCCAGCACCCTCTCGTAATCCGTGTAGACGCTCTCGATATTAAAGCGGGCAGCGGCGTCTTTCGCCATGTCCTCGTTCAAATCACAGATCGCGACAACATCGCAATGCGGCGACCGTTGAAAACCAGGCAGATGGGCGCTCTTGGACCAGCGCCCCGCGCCGATCACGCCAACTCGTAATTTGTCGGGCATTGGGGATTTTCCTCTTACTCTTGGCGGACGGGTTGAGAGACGACATAAGCCATGGCGCCGGCTTCGACCTGCGCCACGAAGGGGCGCAGCAGCAGCAGCGCCGTCTCGTCAAAGGGCGCGCGGAATTCTTCCAGCAGGGCGAATGTCGCCGGATGGCGCAGGCGTCCCAACAAGGCGCCTCGCTCGACTATCGCGCCAATATGCGCGGCATCCAGCGTCGGCAGGAATATGCCGCCCTGCTGGGGCCGCAGAACGGTCGTCCCGCTGACCGCGATGGGCGGCTCAATCGGCGGCAGCTCGGCGTCAACTACGCCAAGCAAGCAAAGGGCGCGCAATAGACCTTCCGTGATGCTCTCCGCCCATGCTCGCTCGCTTGGACCGCGCCCGCCCATCTCAACCGCTGTGACCTTCATGCCGCGTGTTCGGGCATATCCCGTTAGGCTCACAGCGCGCGCCGGCGCTTTGACGATAAATGGCGCTGGAAAGCAGAGCGAAAGCTCCCGCCCGCCTTCCATTTCAAATACAAAAGCGTTGACGCACCAACTGCCGCCGCCGTGCAAGTCGATCACAGCGTCGATGTCCTCGAGCCCGTTTGTCGCCAAGATATGGGCGATGCGCTCGGTATACGAGCCTTGTTCATCGCCGGGGAAAACGCGGTTGAGATCGAGTTGGTCGACGGGCGCGTTGCGCTTGTCGGCCTGCATCGCCAGCGGATTCGCCATCGGCACGACGCGGATGAACCCGCGCAGGTCTTTCTCGTCGATGCCGCTCAGCAGTTTTTGGATCGCCCAAGCGCCCCAGGGTCCTTCGTCGCCGTGGATACCAGCCGTAATCAAGACCCCGGGTCCGCCCGTGCCGATTTCGCCCATCAGCAGGCTGGCTGCGCCGAAAGCCGATGTTACGCCGATGGGAATCTCGCGCCAGCGCATCAATTCCAGGATCTTTGTCATTATCGCCCCCTGTCCAGGACAATCGCTTCAAAATGAATATGCAGAACTATGAACACTATAAAACTTAAGCTCTGTGTTCTCAGTAAAACCAAGTATGAAATGTAAATCCAATTTATGTATGGATTTGTAGGGGCGACATGGTATGTCGCCCGAAATCAAAACGCAGCAACGTCGGGCGACCAGATTGGTCGCCCCTACAGCGTCCTGATGTTTTGCATTATTTTGTTGGTTTTACATCGGCGCCTCTGTGGTGAAAAATATTTTGATGCGATTTCCCTGCGCCCCCGCCGCGATTTCTTGACAGCGCCAAGCTCAATGCCTATACTCTGTATCATAGTATATTGTCGACATTTTCCCAACTGACGGGAGCTTGTCGGCGATGTCCAATGGCGCGATTGCGCCGTCCGCGCCAAATCAATACCCCGTAAAAAGAGTTTCTTAGAAGGAGTTTCTCATGCGCAAGTCCGCAGTTTCTCGTCTCTTTGCTCTGGTCCTCGCCATTTTGCTTTTGTTGTCGCTGGTCGCGCCGATTTCGGCGCAGGATGCAAGCATGACTTTTGGCATCAGCCGTGGCGTGGACACGCTGGACCCAACAGCGACCACCTTCTCCAGCGTGGAAGTGATTGTTGGGCATGTCTTTGATACTTTGGTCAAGCAACAACCGCTCGGTGTCTTCCATCCCGGTCTCGCCACCAGCTGGACCGTCAACGAAGACGCGACGGAGTACGTCTTCGAATTACGGGATGACGTAACCTTCCACGACGGTACCGCATTCAATGCGGAAGCGGTCAAATACACTTTCGACCGCATAGTCGATCCCGATACCAAGTCGCAGATGGCTTTCAGCTTCATCGGTCCTTATGCCGAATCCGAGGCGCTGGGCGAGCATACGATCGCCGTGCGTTTCTCGTCGCCGAACGCGGCTTTCTTGGATGGCGTTTCGCATCCGCAGCTGGGTCCCATTTCACCAACGGCGGTTGAAGCGCTGGGCGCCGATTGGGGCTTTTCCGGCATTGTTGGCGCGGGACCTTTCGTATTCGAGTCTTACACGGCGGATTCTGAAGTTGTGATGGTCAAGAATCCGGACTACGACTGGGGCAACGAAGCCGTTTTCGGGCGCTCTGGACCAGCGGATATCGACCGTCTGATCTTCAAGATCCTGACCGACCCCGGCACGCGCATCGCCGCGCTGGAAAGTGGCGAAGTCGATATGATCGACAATATCCCGGGCCTTGATGTCGCGCGGCTGGAAGAAAGCCCGGACTTCAATGTGACGCAGTACGATCAAGCTGGGCATGGCTATTCCTTCATGTTCAACCAGATCAAGTCGCCCACGGACGAATTGGCGGTGCGCAAGGCGATCGCCCAAGCCATTGATATCGACATCATGCAGGATATCGTCTACGACGGGCTGGGTTCCAGGGCATGCAGCGCGCTAACGAAATCGATGTTCGGCTGGAGCGATGTTTGGTGCCAGGTCAATCCCTACGATCCCGATGCGGCGGGCGCGATTCTGGATGAAGCGGGCTGGGTCATGAATGACGAGACCGGCATCCGTGAACGCGATGGCGTCCCGCTCGCCATCGAACACTGGTCGCCTGATAGACCGCTGAGCGCGGCGACAGCGCAATTCCTGCAGGAAGATCTCAACGCCATCGGCATCGACTTCCAGATCAACCTGGCGGATATCGCGGCTTACCTGACTGTCGTCCGCGCGGGCGAGCACAATACCCAGCAATGGTGGGATACGCAGACCGATCCCGACGGCGTCTTCCGCACGCTCTATCATTCGTCGAATGCCGGCGGCGGCACCAACCGCAACAACTATCAAGACGCTGACATGGATGCGATGATTGACGCCGCCGTAGGCATCGGCGATGCGGAAGCGCGCGCGGCCGCTTATGCCGATATCCAGCAAAAATTGGCGGACGAGGTCGTCATGGCTTACTTCAATGACCCGGTCGTGCTATACGCCAGCACGCCTGATGTGCAGAATGTGACGATCCTGGGCGGCGGTTTTGTGCCCAACTTCTATTCCGCAAGTGTGGGGATGTAAAGCTCATCGACACAGGCATTTGAAGACAGGGAGCGAGTGCTTCCCTGTCTTCTCATTTTGCCTGGTCGGTTATACTGGAAGCGCGGAATTGACGGAGGCCGAATAAATTTGGATGCGCCGACCCGAAGCGTCTTTGATGTGGTAACGGATTTCTTGGCGTCGCGACCCACGGACGAAGAATTGCTCGCTTACACACTCCCGCCCGGGCTCCAGGCGCGCCTCGACGCCTTGATCGAGATCGACGCCACAAGCCGCTTGACCGCCGCGCAGCGCGAGGAGTTAGGCGATTTCCGTTTTGTAGACGACGTCTTGACGCGCCTCCGAGTCAAGATCAATCGCCGGCTAGAGCAGGAGAACGCTGACAACGGTGTTGAAGCCAGCGCGGAAAGCAAAGGTGAAGCGTCAACTGCTGACGCTGACGATAAGGAAGAGAGCGGCTCATGATTGACGCGCCGATACGTACTGTAAGCGATGTCATCGCGGAGTTCTTGGCTTGCAAGCCGTCGGATGATGACGTTCTCAGTTACTTCATGCCGCCGAACGTACAGGATCGCGTACACCTTCTATTAGATCTGAACGGTGAAGACGAGCTTACAGCAATAGAGTCGGAAGAGTTGGACGAATTGGCTCGTGCTGACGATTTCATGAGTATGCTCAAGACGAACACCAGACTCAAACTGCGGAAACAGAGCAAGTGACAATTGGAAGAGAGCAGATTCGGGAGCTCCGGCGTCTGGCCGGTGAGTGTTGTGAATACTGCTTGCTTGGTGAAGATGATCGGACGGTCCAACTTCAGATAGACCATATTATTCCGATTAAACATGGCGGTGACGACTCGACGGACAATCTTTGTTTGGCATGCTCAAAATGTAATTCCTACAAAGGGCCTAATGTCGCAGGGCTTGATCCAATGACGGGAGAGGCAACCATGTTGTTTCATCCGCGGAATCAAAGCTGGAAAACGCACTTTGTTTTGAACGCGGATGGGTCACTTGCCGGCCTGACACCGGAGGGTCGCTCGACAATCTTTGTATTGCGGATGAATGCCGTGAATCGTATTGCGCAGCGACAGAAACTTATACTACTCGGGCGATATCCCTGTGAAAAACCATAGTCTCACACGCCTCTGCCGCATAAGGCGGCTCAGTTGAGTCACAGCACAATTAACATAGTACTGCCTTTCTCATGAGCAAATACCTCGTGGGCCGCCTTTTGCAAACCGTACCCACCGTCTTTCTGGTGACGGTCGCCGTGTTTTTGATGCTGCACTTGACGCCCGGCGATCCCGCCGAAGTCTTCCTGGGCGACAAACGCAGCTCGCCGGAACTGCTGGAAAAAGTGCGCGAAGACATGGGCTTGAACCGCCCGCTGCATGTCCAGTATTTGAGCTATATGGGTAATGCTTTGCGGGGCGATCTGGGACGTTCCTTGCAAACCAATGTGCCGGTCCTGGAACAGATTCTCAACCGTCTGCCCTGGACCATCGAGTTGGCTGCCGCAGCCCTCATGATCGCGGCTTTCATTGGCATCAGCGTCGGCATCATCGCCGCGCTCTATCACAACACGGTCATTGATACGCTAGCGATGGCTCTGGCTTTGGTGGGCATCTCCATGCCGGTATACTGGTCGTCGCTCTTGCTGATCCTGCTCTTCGCCGTGCAGTTGCGCGTCTTGCCCGCCATTGGTCAGGGCGGCATCGAACGGCTGATCCTGCCGGCGACAGCGCTGGCTTTGGTCTCGGCGGGTTCGCTGGCGCGCATGGTCCGCTCCAGCATGTTGGAGGCGCTCAGTCAGGACTTCGTGCTGACGGCGCGCTCCAAGGGCATCAGCGAGCGCTTGGTGGTCATCCGTCATGTTTTGAGAAACGCCTTAATCCCGGTCGTGACAATTCTGGGTTTGATGTTGGGCAATATGCTCAGCGGCGCAGTTATCACCGAGACCATCTTCGCCCGGCTCGGCATCGGCCAGAAGTACGTCGAGGCGGTGTTGCAGAAGGACTTCACCATGGTCCAGGGCACAACGCTTTTCATCGCTTTGATGTACGTCTTTGTCAATATCGTGGTCGATATCGTCTATGCCTTCATTGATCCCAGGATTCGTTATGTCTGAGGTCCCCGTCCCCCCCGCGAACCTGGAATACCAAAGGGCGGGCCGCTGGTCGCTCTTCCTCAAGCGTTTTCTGCGCTCGCGCAATGTCATGGCTGGCGCCATCGTGCTGGGCTTGGTGATCTTATCAGTCGCGCTGGCGGCGCAGATCAGCCCCTATGAACCGACGCAGCAGTTCCGCCGACATCGCCTGCAAGCGCCCAACGCCGAATTCCTGCTCGGCACCGACAACCTGGGCCGCGACATCCTGACGCGGATTCTCTATGGTGGGCGCGTCTCCTTGCAAGTGGGTATCGTCTCGGTCGCTATCGGCGCGACCGTGGGTACGCTTCTCGGTCTGATCGCCGGCTATATCGGCGGCTGGAGCGACGTGCTGATTATGCGCTTCATCGACATGATGCTGGCTTTCCCGGGCATTCTGCTGGCTCTGGTTATCATCGCAGTGCTGGGGCGCAACTTGCAAAACGTGATGATCGCCGTCGGCTTGTCGTCGATCCCTGTCTATACCCGCGTCGTGCGCGGCAGCGCCTTGTCGGTCAAGCAATTGGATTTCATCATCGCGGCGCAGGCCTTGGGGGCGTCGTCCGGGCGTATCATGGCGCGGCATATCTTGCCCAACGTGCTTGCGCCGACCATCGTCGTGGCGACCAACGGCGTGGCCGGCGCTATCATCTCCGGCGCTGCCTTGAGCTTCCTGGGTTTAGGCCAGCAACCGCCCGATCCGGAATGGGGGTTGATGCTCAACGAGGGCCGCGATTACATTCGGGTGGCGGCCTGGGTCACCACTTATCCCGGACTGGCGATTATGATCACGGTGCTGTCGATAAATCTGCTGGGCGATGGCTTGCGCGACATCCTCGACCCGCGCCTCAAACTCTGATATTTATTCCCAGCGCATCGAATACAGCACAAAGTCGCTGGTTGTGATGCCCGGCGGCAGTGTGACCACTGTGTGAACCATCTCCGCGATGCTATCGGCCGGCACCAGCAGCGACTTGCCGATGCCCGGCGAGGCGGCGTCGCGCATGGGCGTATCCGCCGGTCCCGGCGAGATCATCACCACACGGATCATCTCCGGGCGCAGCTCGGCCGCCAGCGAAGCCGTCAAGCCTTTCAGCCCGACCTTGGCCGCGGTATAGGCGCTCACCATCGGCGCGGACATGGCGGTCACGATAGAGCCGATATTGATAATACTGGCATTGTCGCTGCGCCGTAAATTGGGCAAGAGCGCGCGCGACAGAATATAGGGGGCGCGCAGGTTGGTGCGCAAGATCTGGTCGAGTTCCGCATTGCTGGTATCTTGCAGAGCGGCGATCAGCCAATCGCCGGCGCAGTTGACCAGCGCATCGACCGGGCTATCGGCTAGTTCAGCGCCCAAAGCAGCTATGGCGTCATCGTCCCTAAGATCCAGGACATGCAAGTCCGCGCGGAGGCCCCGCGCCGCCACTTCCTCGGCGACGGAGCGCAGCTTGGCTTCCGTTCTGCCTACCAGGATCGGTCGGATGCCGGTTTGGGCGAACTTGAGCGCGATCGCCCGCCCCATGCCACTCCCGGCTCCGGTGATAACGGCTGTTTTTCGTGTCATGGCTTCTCGCTCCTAGTCAAGCTCATCAATCAACTGGCGCAAACGCGCGATATGCGCCGGACCCACCTCGCAGCAGCCGCCCACGATGGACGCGCCGCCGGCAATCCAGGTCTGGACTTCTTGGGCATAGAGCTCTGGGCTCAGATCCGCGCGCGTCGCCAGTTGCGCGACGCCCCCTTGCTCCTGCCAGACATCGGGTATCTCGACGAAACCGTTGGCGTAAGCGCCGAAGGGCAGTCCGCTGGCTTTCAGCGTAGGCAAGGCGCTGGTAATGCTGTCCGGCGTACAGCAGTTGATGAGCAGCGCATCCGGCGCCTCCGCGCCCAAAGCGTCAAGCGCTTGGGACAGCTGCGGTCCGCCGCGCAGCGACTTGGAGCCGTGATCGCGCAGGGTCAGCGCCAGCCAGGCCGGCTTGCCGCGCCCGGCCGCCGCTTGCAGGAAAGCCTTTGCCTCAAAGATCGTGGACAGCGTCTCGCCCAGGAAGATGTCAACATAGGGATCAAGCAGGTCCATGAGTTCGGCGAATTCTTCGGCGGTCTGCTCGAAACTCAGGGCGAAATCGCTGGCGTAACTCGCTTCCAGCGGCGGCAAACTTGTCGCGATGCGCAGATCGCGGTTGGCGGAACTATCCCGCGCTTCCGAGGCCAATTGACCGGCGACGCCAAGCAAGTCGCGCAGGCGATCTTCTATGCCGACATGCCGCAGCCGCGTACGCGTCGTGCCATAAGTATTGGTGGTGATGACGTCGGCGCCGGCTGCAATATAGTCGGCATGGATTTGCCGCACCAAATCGGGGTCTTCGTACAGCGCGGCGGTCGCCCATTCTCCGTAACCGCCTTTGCCGCCGCGATTGACAATCTCTTGTCCCATGCCGCCGTCAAGCAGAATCACCTTCCCGCCCATTATTCCTCCCAGCCATCAGCAATTGCGCGGGATTGTAGCACGGCGACATAGCGAGGACAACGCGGCTTCCCTCTGTCCTCTATGCATAGAAAAATCTGATGCGATTGTCCTGTAGGCGCAGGCAAGATGCTTGACGATTGCGAACATTTGTGCTATTTTTATTTCGAGACTTGTCCCGAGGCGGTCGATTCCGCGCCAGGAGACATTGATGAAAGACCCGATTCGCCATGATATAAGAGTGATCATGCTTCGAGGCAACGCTATATTCGGTCTCACCGTTTGCGGTAGCTTGATTGGACTTGCGCTCGCGCTGGTCGCCGCTCAAGCGCTGGGACAATTTTGCCCGGAAGACAGCGCCTGTCAGTCGGGCTTATATGCGTTTTTTGGCGGCGTCGCATTGACGCAGGGGATTAACCTGATTGTGATTTTTGCGCTTTGCAGGCGTCTGCGGCGGCGCAGAAAAAGCGCGCTGCGCATGACATGGCCGGAAGTATTTGCTATAAACGATGACGAAGGGCATAGCAGAAAGCGACGTGACACATGAACACAAGACAAAATGGCGCCCAAAGCGACTGTTCTGCCCGGCTCATCGTCGGAAACTGCGTGCATGTGATGCGAAATATGCCCGCTGGTCTGATTGACCTGACGGTCACGTCGCCACCGTATGACAGTCTTCGAGACTATAAGGGATATGATTTCCCTTTCGAGGAAATCGCAAATGAACTGTTTCGCGTCACGGCGGAGGGCGGCGTGTTGGTATGGGTTGTTGGCGACCGCATACGGGGCGGACGCAGCCTGACATCGTTTCGTCAAGCGATTTATTTTCAGGAGATCGGTTTCTCCGCCCACGATGTCATGATCTACCAGAAGAAAAATACACCCTTCACGCGCAGCAACGCCTATACCAACGCCTACGAAATGATGTTCGTGCTTAGCAAGGGCAAGCCCGCAACTTTTAATCCGCTCAAAGTGCCGACCCAGCGCCACGGCTATGAGATGCTCACGCATAATAAGCTGCCCGATGGCATCAACAAGAAAAAGCTGGGCGAGTTGAAAAAGGAAAAAACCCGCACTAATATTTGGTCCTATGCGGTCGGTCTGGGCGGTACCACGAGCGATAGGATCGCTTTCCAACACCCAGCAGTTTTCCCTGAGAAACTGGCGCTCGATCACATCCTGTCCTGGAGCAATCCCGGTGATCTGGTGCTTGATCCCATGTGCGGTTCCGGGACGACCGGCAAGATGGCGCTATTGCAGGGTAGGGACTTCATCGGGATCGACATATCAGCGGAATACATAGCAATTGCGAGCCAGCGCCTTGAAGCATCTGGCATTCCCGTGACGATCGAGCGCCGGCTTGAATCGCCCGGATGACAGCAAGGCAAATTCAACTTGATGCGAATGCCCTTGCCCTTTGCCTAAGTCCAAGCGAATCGCTACAATACTTGTAGCATGACAATCAAAGGACAGTCCAAGTGAAGCGAGCTAGACAATGGAAAACGTGAAGATCCCGACTCTTTATCCCGTCAAGCAAGAATTGCCCAAGGGCGATCCTGTAGATATCGACCATACGCTGGAGGCTGAATGGCGGCGCCTGGGGCTGGCGGAGCAGGTGCGGGGCAAGCGCATCGCGCTCGGATTCGGCAGCCGCGGCATCGCCAGCATTGACGGCATCGCCCGCAAGCTGGTCGCGCTGGTCAAAGGGTCGGGCGGTCATCCCTTCATCGTGCCGGCCATGGGCAGCCACGGCGGCGGCGTCCCGGCTGGACAAATTGAAGTGCTCGATGGCTTGGGCATCAGCGAGACGACCGTGGGCTGTCCCGTACATGCTACCATGGAAGTGGTCGACATGGGCATGACCGCCGCGGGTCTGCCCGCCTATATCGACCGGAACGTCGCCGAAGCCGACGGGCTAATCATCACCAACCGAGCCAAGCTGCATACCGATTTCCGCGGGCCGCACGAGAGCGGCTTGCTGAAAATGCTGGCAATCGGGCTGGGCAAGGAGACGGGCGCGCGCGCCATCCACCAGCAGAGCGTCGTCGGCTTGCGCGATTATATGCCGATCGTCGCTGAACACCTGCTGGCAAATATCAATTTTGTGGCTGGTTTTGGAGTCGTGGAAGATGGCTATCATGCCGTTGCGCAACTGGAAGGCTTCCGCGCCGATACCCTTGTCGAAGGCGACCGACGTCTGCTGCAACGCTCGCGCGAACTGATGCCGTCTTTGCCCGTGCATGATATTGATGTGCTGATCATCGACGAGATGGGCAAGAACATCAGCGGCGCCGGCATGGATACCAATATCATCGGCCGCTGGATGGTCGAGGGCGAGCCCGAGCCCGAATCGCCGCGCATCCGGCGCATCGCTATCCTCGATTTGACGCCGGAATCCCATGGCAACGCCACGACTTACGGGCTGGCCGACTTCATGTCGCGCAAGCTCTTTGACAAAATTGACTTCCCGATCACGATGAAGAATATGTTCACCAGCGGCTTCCTGCTGCGCTGCCGCATGCCGCTCGTCTTCGAGAGCGACGAAGAGACCATCAAAGCGGCGCTCTTCGACGCTTTCCGCAGCGATCCATCGCAGATCCGCGACGCCCGCGTCATGCGCATCAAGAGCACGCTCGCGCTAGAACACCTCTGGGTCAGCGCCAATATCGCCGCCGAGCTCAAGGGGCGGGACGCCGTCGCCGTCAGCGACCAAGCCGCATCGCTGGCATTCGCCGCCGGGGCGCTGGTATAGAGTTCAAGAATGAACTGGGATTTCAACGGCTAGGGGCGGCGCGTTTGAGCCGTCCCGGTAATTCTTCATGAGCTTCGCGTCTTTGTGGTGGAACTAGCCCTTCACCGCGCCGAAGGTCAAGCCACGCACGATGAAGCGCTGCACCATCAGCGACAGAATAACGGGGACCGTGACCGCGATCAGCATCCGCGTCGTGACAAAGCCGAAGTCTATGCCGCGTACCGTGTCCGAGCCAGCCACCAGCATCGGATAGGGTTTCCAGTTGCGGTTGGCGAGCACGCTGGCGAAGAGGAATTCGTTCCAGGCGAAAGCGAAGCAGATCAAAGTAGACGCGACCAGCGCGGGTCTGGCCAACGGCAGGGCGATACGCCAAAAGGTTGTGAACTCGCCGGCGCCATCCACCAGCGCCGCCTCGCGTAATTCGGGCGGCAAATCGGCGAAGTAGTCGCGCATGATCAAGACAGCAAAAGGCAAAGTGAATGTGGCGTTGACGATGACCATGCCCGGCAGCGTATCCAGCAGCTTCAAGTCGCGGAACATCAAAACGAATGGTATTAAGGTCGCGACCGGTGGCAGGAAGCGCTGCGACAGAAACCAGGAGACCAGATTGCGGTTGCCGATGCCATACTTGAAGCGCGCCAAACCGTAGCCGGCCAGCGTGCCGAGCGAGGTCGCCACCGCTGTCGCGCCCAAGGAAATCAAGGTGCTGTTGCGCAGGGCTTTCATCGTCTCGCGGCCGCCGGAGCCGAACTCCTGATCCCAACTCTCCAAAGTAGGCTCATATTGCAAGAAGGGAATGATGGAGCCGTCTTTCCACTCGGACTTCAAGGAGGTCAAGGCGGCGTAAGCGAAGGGCGAAAAGGCGATGAAGGTACAGATGAGCGCCAGCGCGATGATGAGCCGGTCGCCGAGCGAGGCGCGTGTGAAGGCGCTGCGCGGTTCTGCCAGCGGGAGTGGTTTTGCTTTTGCCGCCATCGCATTTCTCCCAAGCTATTCGAAGCGCTCGCGCACGCGATAGAAATAAATTGAAGAGATGACAATCGCCACCACCACCATCAGGTAAGCCAGCGCAGCCGCCTCGCCCAGTTGGAAGCTGCCGATCAGCCCCGTTTCGTATGTGTAATAAACATAAGTCTGTGTGACTGAGCCTGGTCCGCCGCGGGTCAGGCTGAAGGGAATATCGATGATCTTGAGCGATTCCACCATGCGCAGCAGCATCACCGTGCCCAGAGCCGGTGCGATCATCGGAAAGGTGATCGACTTAAACAGCTGCCAGTTCGACTTGGTATCCAGCCGCGCGGATTCGTACAGGTCGTCCGGGACCGATTGCATGGCCGCGAGCACAACGATGAAGACAAAGGGCGTCCACTGCCAGACATCGGTGAACATGACCGCAAAGCGCGCCGGCATCGGCTCGATAAACCAGTTGACGCGCCCCAAGCCCAAGCCTTCCAAGACATTATTGATGGGACCTGACTGTTCGTTGAAAAGGACCACGCCCAGCCAACCAAGGGCAATAGGCGCGGCGAATAAAGGCATGGTGATTATCGCGCGCATTTGTCGCAAGAAGGGCAGATTGTGGTTAAAGACCCAGGCGACAAAAGTGCCAAAAAACAGCGTCGCCGCCGTGCTGCCGAGGAAAAGAAAGGCGCTGAAACTGGCGGTGCTTAGCGCTTTTTTGTCGACCTTCTCATCGCCGATGCCAAGGATCTCGGCATAGTTCTCAAAGCCGATGTATTTAGGATTTTTCCCAAGACGATAATTGGTCAGGCTCAAGCCAAATGAATAAACCAGGGGAAACAGGGTGAAAGCCAGGATCCAGATGACGCCAGGCATAAGGAAATAGTATTTGGCTCTGTTGTTTGTCATGGTTCTATCCCATGGAATGCCATGTAGGGGCGATTTATCAAATCGCCCGCCAGTCGACGGGCGACCAGGTTGGTCGCCCCTACAATTCTGCTGATTCAGCGGGGCTTACATTCCGCCTTCGTAGCCGATGGATTGCTGGTATATCTCCAACTGACTGTCAACATCAAGGTCGTCGGTGATTTCTTCCCAGTCTTCGGCAGTGTTATCCAGCGCTTCTTGGGCGTTGGATTGGCCCGTCATCGCCTCGGACAGTCGGATATCCAGCGTCTCCTGGATGTATTCCAGCGTGCCGGGAATGCGCAGGTAGGTGACCGAAGTCGGTTTGTCGTAGACATTGGAGCCATAAGCGTTGATGTAGCGCTCCATGTCGGAAGCGTCGAAGCCAACGGCGGTGTAATCTTCGGAAACTGCCGTCCCGCGCGGTTCATAGAGCTGATAGGTGCAGCAGGGATCGACGCCTTGCCAGCCGGTGGTGGCGTTGTAGAAGTTGATTGACGGGTTGGCGATCAGCGACATGTAGAAATAGGTCAGCTCGGGGTTCTCGGTGAATGTGGACATAGTCGGGTGCCAGGAGCCGCCGGTAGTATTGCCGACGCAATTGGGATTTTCTGTGTCCACAACCACTTCGCCCAGCTCGCGGTCATACCATTCGGAGGAGCAGGGCGTAACATCGGCGCCCAAGCTGCCCCTGATGGCGGAGCGCTCTACGTTCTGCGATAGCGAGCCGACATCGCCCCAGCTGAAGGTGGCGATGGCGTTGCCGCCGAGGAAGTTATCCCATGCCTCGCCCAACTGCCAGCCGAACTGCGATTCCTGGCCGGTGGCGGCCAGCTCTTGCAAGAATTCCAGCGCCATGACGTGGCCCGGCTCGTTGATGAGCGGCGTCATATCATCCGGATCGAACCAGAAGACATTGTCATATTTGCTAACGGCGCGGGGATCATCGCCATCGGACGGGGTCACGGCGAACGATGCCGCCAGCGTGGCGAAGTGGAAGTGACCTTGCCCGCCCGGCGCCAAGTGGAGGCTGATACCGTCATCGGGGTCGCCGTCGCCGTTCCAGTCCTTGCCATTGAAGAAGCTGGTGATGGCCAGCAAATCCTGCCAGGTAACCATGGGATAGGGCATGGGTTCGCCGACTTCGGCTTCGTAGGCGGCTTGCCATTCGGGATCACTGAGGATGTCGTGGCGATAGTAAAGCAGTTGCGCGTCGCCGTCCATCTGGCTGCCATAAGTTTCGCCGCCCCATTGCAGCAAGGCGCGGAAAGCGGGAGCGGTGTCTTCGGGCGACCAATGCGTGAAGCGCTCATCGCCAATCCACTGGTCGATGGGCTGGATCCAGCCGTTGCTAATCCAGTCGCCATACTGCCAGGCGGCGCCGATGAAGACGTCGTAGGTGTATTGCCCGGTCAGGAAGTCGGCTGGGATGGTTGTGCCCAACTGGTTATAGGGGATTTCGACGACTTCCAAGGTGGCGCCAGTGGCTGCTTCAAAAGCATTGCGCCAGAAGTAGACGGTGCCAGAGATGCCGCCGCGCGAGCCTTGACCCAAGACGCCGAAGGTGATCGTCTTGCCTTCACCTAGGGCATGGCCGTCCGGGACGTTCGCCCCGAGCAGCGCCTCAAATGCCAGCGTCTGCTCCAACTCGGTTTCGGCGACTTCGGGAATCGGGAACAATTCCTCCGCCGTCCTACCAAAAAACGTGTCCTGTGCGGAAACGCCTATGACAGCGCTCAGGAAAATCATGAGCGCGATCAGGATCAAAAACTTACCTTTCATTGAGGTATTCCTTTCCAGACTATGACTCTTGATAGATACAATGCCGGCGCGCGGCAAAAAAGACCGCTTGCACCGGAACATCATTAGTATATCGCGTTTTGGCGGAATAGCGAATAGTTGGCAAAACGATGTGTTGCAGGGAAATCGCTTCGAACTGATGGCAACTGAAATGGCGCAAATGATAACTGAAAATCAACTACAGAGCGCGCAGAGCGCACAGAGATAAACAGATATTGATGCCATTCTCATTATTCAGAAGCGCTTCATTCTCGATGTTTAGCCGGGCGGCAGTCGATGGCCAATTTGCCTTTGATGCGATTGCAGGTGGAGCAGAGCAGTTGCAGGTTGTCAAGCCGAGACGTGCCGCCTTTGGCGATGGGAATCACATGATCCAACACCAGATCTTTCGTCTCGCCGCAATTGGCGCAGTGTTCGCCGTTTGCTTGCGCCAGGGTTGCGTACCAGAATTTATGCTGCTTCTGGATCTTCCTCCGTTCGGCTTGTTTGACCTGGGGCGGAACGCCGCGTTTGTACGGCGTTACGCGGCGAGAAGGAGCATGGACCTGACCGCCGCGTTCCATAAAGCGCTGGAGATCGCTGCCGGCTTCGTGGCAGTTGCAGCGCCGGCTCAGCCGTCCGCAGTAGGCGCAGTACTTGTTATTGCGCAGCAGCCTTATCCTTGGAGTAGTTCAAAAGAGTAGTTCAAAGAAAATAATGCGAATTATACAAGGTCGGACGATAGTTTGGGCGATTCAGCGAGTCGCCCAATAGGCAATAGACGCGCATTTTGCGCAATTTCATCAGTATCGGACAAGCCTTACAAGATCCATAATTCTATCGGATTTGCATCTCATGCTTGGTTTTATTGCGGCTCTTATGCAGGGCAATCGCTTCAAAATATTTTTCAACACAGAGGACGCAGAGGACGCAGAGTTTTAGTAGTTTAGACGACTATTCAACTAAATTCGCGGCTAGGAATAGGCAAGGGTCACTAGAGAGACGTTTTTTTCACCAATATACACCGCTGAAATATGACATTTTATGCTTTTCTCTGCGCTCTCTGCGTACTCTGTAGTTAATTTTCAGTTTAGATTCCCGCCATTTCGTCCGCCATCATTTTGAAGCGATTGCCCTGGCCAACATAGGAGATAGGCTTGATCTTTGCTAGAATCGTACCGATGCGCTCAAGTCGACTTGGAGCCAAAGGTGACCCCAGGCCAGCACACACATCAGGAGATCAACAGCCAGCCAGAGACCTGGGCGGATGCGCTCGCGGTCTTCGATTCCCGCGAGTCGGGCTTTGCCAAGTTGATGGCTGCCGCCGAGCCCGATCGCGTTGTCGTCACCGGCTGCGGCTCCACGTATTATCTCGCGCTGACTGCCGCGCGTTTGCTGCGCGGGGCGGGCTTAGACGCGCAGGCTCACCCGGCCTCGGAATTGCTGCTCTTCCCGGAGTCGGTCTATCTGCATGGGCGCGAGTATGTCTTAATTACGGTGTCGCGCTCCGGCGCGACCACAGAAACCCGACGCGCGGGGTCCGCCTTCAAATCCCGCATCGGCGGCCCTGTCATCACGGTCACCTGTGATAGCGGCAGCCCGCTGGCGCTCGCGGCTGATTTGACATTCGCGATTGACAGCGCCAGCGAAAAGAGCGTCGCGCAGACTCGTTCTTTCAGCAGCATGTGCGTGGTCTTGCAGCAGATGGCGGCCGCGCTGGCTGGGCGCGAGCGGGCAGCGAGCGCCCGATTGCCGGCGCGCTGTCAGCGGATCTTGGATTCCTATGGCGCTCTGGCGGAAGCGCTCGGCGCAGAGCAGGGCATAGAGCGCTTTTTCTTTCTCGGGTCGGATGCGCTCTATGGCATCGCCTGCGAAGCCATGCTGAAAATGAAAGAGATGTCCCTATCCTACAGTGAGGCTTTTCATACGCTGGAGTTCCGCCACGGTCCCATGTCGATGGTGGCGGAAAATGCGCTGGTTGTCGGCTTGATCTCGCCCAGGTCCGCTCGGCAGGAATTAAAAGTGCTGCGGGAAATGCGGCGCATGGGCGCGCAGACCCTGAGCATCGGGACGCATGCGACTGACTCGCCACGTCATATCGCCCTGCCGGATGATCAGCCGAGCTGGAATACGCCGGTCTTGTACCTGCCGGTCTTGCAACTCTTAGCTTATCATCGCGCCCTGCATAATGGCCAGAATCCCGATCAGCCGCATAACCTGAGCGCAGTCATCTCGCTTGAGGATTTATGATAAGAGAATGATAGGCGAAATCGAAAAGGAGCCTGCGCATGTCCGCAATCAGCTTGTTCCCGCGTCCGCAATCGATTGAAACGAACGAAGGCAGCTTCACCCTGCAAGCTGACACGGCGATAGTCGCGCGCGACAAGGGTCTGGGCGAAATGCTGGCGAACTATCTGCGACCCGCGACTGGTTTTCCATTCCCGGTCGAGGGGATCGGCGACGCCGTCGATAGCGGCAATGTCATTCGTCTGGTTGAGGCGCAGGACCTGGCTTCGCCCGAGGCTTATCGTTTGACTGTTACAAGCGCGAATGTCGTCCTGGCCGCCTCTGCGCGGGCCGGTTTTAGGCATGGATTCCAAACCCTGCGTCAATTGCTGCCGCCGCAAATACTGGGGGAGGATCTGGCTGACGGCATCGACTGGCGGATACCGGCGCTAGGAATCAGCGACGCGCCGGCTTTTGGCTGGCGCGGGCTGCATCTGGATGTCGGGCGTCACATGTTTCCGCTGGCATTCATCAAAAAGTTCATCGACCTGCTGGCCTTTTATAAATTCAACACCTTCCACTGGCACCTGACTGAAGACCAGGGCTGGCGGATCGAGATCAAGAAATATCCCAAGCTGACCGACATCGGCGCTTACCGGAAAGAAACCTGCCTGCCCACCGACCGCCGCAAGTTTGATGGGCTAGCCTATGGCGGCTACTATACACAGGACCAGATCCGCGAGGTGGTCGCCTATGCCGGCGAACGGGGCATCACGGTCGTGCCGGAGATTGAGCTGCCCGGTCACAGCCTGGCGGCTTTGACCGCCTATCCGGAGTTGGGCTGCGTCGGTAAGGGTTATCAGGTGCGCCGCAGTTGGGGCATCGACGACAACATCTATTGCGCCGGCAACGATGACGTATTCACATTTCTGAAAGACGTCTTCAGCGAGGTGCTTGAGCTTTTCCCCAGCGAGTTCATCCACATCGGCGGGGACGAGGCGCCTAAAAAACGCTGGAAGCGCTGCCCGGCTTGCCAGGCGCGCATCAAGGCGGAAAGCTTGAAAGACGAAGACGAGCTGCAAAGCTGGTTCGTGCGCCAATTCGACAGCTGGCTCGGCGAACGCGGACGGCGCTTGATCGGCTGGGACGAAATCCTGGAAGGCGGCTTGGCGCCAAACGCGACGGTGATGAGCTGGCGCGGCAGCGACGGCGGTATCGAAGCCGCGAACGCGGGTCATGACGTGGTCATGACGCCCACCACTTATTGCTACCTGGATTATTATCAAGCCGAAGACTTCGCTAGCGAGCCGCCCGCGCTGCCCGCTTACCTGCCTCTGAGCAAGGTCTATCAGTTTGTGGTCCTGCCCGAGGAAATCGCCGACGACAAGAAACAGCATATCTTGGGCGGGCAGGGCAACCTCTGGACGGAATACATTCCCACATCGGATCATTTGGAATACATGGCGTTTCCGCGCGCCATCGCGCTGGCGGAAGTGCTGTGGACTCATCCGCAGCAGCGCGACTACGCTGCTTTTGTGACGCGCTTGCAAAGACATCTGCCCCGCCTGGATACGCTGGGGGTCAACTATCGACCGCTAGAGAGTCCCAGCGCGGCGCAATAAGCATAAGCTGAGGAAGACCATGCACTTAAAAAATGAAATTGCCCAGCAACCGGATGTCCTGCGCCGCCTGCTCCGCGAGGGAGCTGCGGATACACGATTGGCAGCGGCCGCTATACGCGATTTCAATCCGGTTTTTGTCTGCATCGCCGCGCGCGGCACATCGGATAACGCCGCTCATTATGCCCAATATATGTTTGGCAGTCTGCTGCGTCTGCCAGTTATGCTGGCGACGCCATCCTTGCATACCGTCTATAGCAGCCCGCCCAACCTGGCAAAGGCGCTGGTCATCGGCATCTCGCAATCCGGCAAGGCGGCGGATGTGCGCGCTGTTCTGCAAGATGCCAATCAGCAGGGAGCCCTCACGCTGGCCATCACCAATTTCGCGGACTCGCCGCTGGCGCAGGTGGCGCAATATCATCTGCCGCTGTTGGCCGAGCGGGAATTGAGTGTAGCAGCCAGCAAAACCTACACCGCCCAACTGACTGTCATAGCTATGTTGACCAGCGCGCTGGCTCCTCAAGACACCCTGTGGAAAGAATTAAACGCGCTGCCGCAGCTGGCGGCGCAGACGCTCAGTCTCTGCGAGCATATCGCTGATTGGGCGCAGCGTTATCGCTACATCAATCGCCTCATCACACTAGGTCGCGGCTTCAATTACGCCACCGCCTGCGAGATTAGCCTCAAGGTCAAGGAATTGAATTACATCGCCAGCGAGGGTTATAGCGAAGCCAATTTTCGACATGGTCCCATCGCCGCCATTGATCACGGTCATCCGGTCATCTTGGTGGCGCCGCATGGCAAAAATCTTGCTGGCATGGTGGATATGTGCCAGCGGCTTGATGAGCTGCAAGCCGAAAGCCTTGTTATTAGCAACAATAGCGATTTGCTTGGGCAAGGGACAAAAGCCATGGCGATTCCTTCTACTCTGGAATGGCTTAGCCCCATCCTGGCGGTGATGCCGGGGCAGTGCTTCGCTATGCAGGTGGCGCTGGCGCGGGGCTATGAGGTGGATGCACCACGTGGTTTGTCCAAGGTAACGATTACCGAGTAGCGCCGCGGCAAATGCGGCCGAAAAGGATGAAATATCGGCTGAAACGGGCTAAGATACAAGCGTGAAGACAAGATTTCAGGAGAAATCACATGTCCCAGCAGCGACTGCAACGTTTCCAAGCTGTACTGGCCGAGCAAGCCGATCTCGCCTTTATCCCCATCTCATCCGACCTGCAATACCTGACCGGCGTCCCGCGTGACATTCCCAACTATGGGCATAATATCCACCCGGGCGACTGGCTGGAGGGCGCCTGGATCAGCCCGCGTCATGCGCCGGTGCTGCCGCTGCCGCGCATGACCGCCGAATTCGGCGGGCTGAATCGCCTGGAGGGCATTGACATTCGCGTGCTGGGCGATTGGGACGAACCCGCGGCCATGGTCAAGGGCATCCTCGATGATTTCAACTTGCCAGAGAACCCGCGCGTGGCGATCAGCGATTTCACCCGTGGCGAGACCGTCTCCAACTTGCAGCCCCTGCTGCCGGGCGCGACCTGGCTCTCCGCCACCGATTTGCTGCGCCCCCTGCGCCTCATCAAATCGCAGAGCGATATCGACGAGATGAAAGAAGCGGGCCGCATCACCGAAGCCGCATTCGCCGACACGCTGTCGTCGCTGAAGCTAGGCATGACCGAGCTGGAGATCGTCGAAGAGCTCAATTATCAATTGCGAAAACACGGCTCGCTGGGACAATCCTTCACCACGTCGCTCTACAATTCCGGACCGGACCATCCCCTGCTCTTCGGGCAGCGCATGGCAAGCTGGCAGCGCACGCTGGATCCGCCGGTGTCGATACTCTTTGATTTCGGCGGCATCTATCAAGGCTGGTGTTACGACTTCGGGCGCACGGTCTTTTTCGGCGAGCCGGACGAAGAAGCGCAGCGCGTCTATGACTTGGTGATGGCGTCGCAGGCGGCGGGCATCGCGGCGCTGAAAGCCGGCGAATCGACAACCACGGCGACCGACCGCGCCGCGCGGCAGGTGATTGAAGCGGCTGGTTATGGCGAGGCTTTTCGTCATCGGCTGGGCCACGCCATCGGCATGGATGTGCACGAACCGCCCTTCCTGACCGAAGGCGACGAGACGCCGCTGGAAGAAGGCATGCTCTTCACCATCGAGCCGAGCATCATGCAAATCAACGATTACTCGGCGCGGGTGGAGGATATCGTCGTCGCGCGGCCGGGCGGCGGCGAGAAGCTGACGAACGGCTGGCAGGAGTTGATTGTGGTGGGATGATTTTTTTGCAACAGAGACGCTTAATTTCCCTGTGTCAATCGATCACGGAAATTTTTGCGAAGCTGGTCATTCTCTTTGCTATCATAATCGCTAAGATCCTTTAAGTAATCGCCAACACGTTTTGTGGTTTGATTGTGCCATTCAGGCAGAGCAATCCCACCAGAACCAATTATGTGTCGAATGTTACATAAATCTAACCAGATCTAGGGGCGGCTCGCTCTCCTTTGTCTTTGCGCTCTTCGTGTCTTTGTGGTGATTATCAACCCACAATCGTATGCGACTGCTCGCGCATGTATTGCTGCAAGTAGTACCAACTGCCGGCCGCTTTGTTACTGCCCGTGCTGCCCTTCCAACCGCCGAAGGACTGATAGCCGGGCCAGGCGCCGGTGGTGGCGCCGGTCGCGCGATTGACATAGAGCACACCCGCTTCGATATTGTCCAGGAACCAGTCGACCTCGTCGGCGTCTTCGCTGTATAAGCCCGCGGTCAAACCGAGGGCGACATCGTTGGCGAGCCGCATCGCTTCGTCTTTATCGTCCACGGCGCGCACGGCGACGATGGGCGCGAACATCTCCCGCTGCCAGAGGCGATGCTCATCGGGCAGGTCGGTCACCACGGTCGGCGCGACGAAATAGCCTTTGGAACTGCGAGTGTCTACGCCGCAGCCCCCCTCCAGCGCGCGCCCGCCGATGCGGATGTCGCCCGCGCGCATCTCGTCGACATAGCCATGATAAGCCGCGTAGGCGTCGGCATTGATGATGGGACCCATATAGGTGTCGCCAACGGTGGGATCGCCCACGTTGATTTCGGCGGTGAGATCGACCAGCTTGTCGACGAAAGCCTCTTTGACGGCGGACTCAACATAAACGCGCGAGCAAGCCGAGCACTTCTGGCCCGTCAAGCCGAAGGCCGAGCGCATCACGCCCAGCGCAGCTTTATCGAGATCGGCTTTGGCAGTGACGATAGTCGGGTTCTTCCCGCCCATCTCGGCGATGACCGGTCGGAAGTAGCCGGCCGCGGTTGTGAAGTTCTTGATGATGCTCATGCCGACATCGTAGCTGCCGGTGAAGGTCAAGCCAGCCAGGTCGGGATTGGCGGTCAGCGCTTTGCCCGGCGCGTCGCCGCCAAAAACGACATTGAAGACACCTTTTGGCAGTCCGGCGTCGGCCATGCACTGGGCGATCATGTAGGCGGTGAGCGAACCCTCGGCAGCCGGCTTGAGCACGACGGTATTGCCGGCGACCAGCGCGGCGCCGCTGGGACCGCCGGCCAGCGCAGCCGGGAAGTTGAAGGGACCGATGACGCCCCAAACGCCGTAGGGCTTGAGCACGCTGCGGTTGAAATGCTGGTCGCTCTCGCTGAGCAGTTGCCGGTCGAAACCCTGATTGTCGCGTATCGCTTCGACGCAATAGCGGATCAAGTCGGCAGTTTCTTCGACATCGCCGATAGCCTCCAGGCGGTTCTTGCCGATTTCCATACTGACAGCGGCGGAGATCTCGAAGAGGCGCGCGCTGATGAGATCAGCTGCCCGGTCGAGCAGGTCGGCTCGTTCCGCCCAAGGGGTATCGCGCCAGCCCGGGAAAGCCGCCTTGGCCGCCGCTACCGCCTGATCGACATGGGCGTCGCTGGCGCGGGCAAATTCGCCCAGAAGCCAGTCGGTGTTGATGGGCGAGCGGTTTTCGAAGCTGCCGTCGCCCTCGACCCATTCCCCGTTGATGTACATGCGGTAAGTCTTGCCCAGGTTAGCGCGGAGTTCGGCGACATCTTCGTCGAAGTATTCGTGCAGAAGCGGGTCGGGGCTGCCCAACGTCGAATAGGTTACTTTGATATGCTTGCGTTCTTTCGCCATCAGTTCATCTCCTCAAGCTGCAAATTGCCTGCGAACAGTTTATCTCCATGGTACTCGAAACCAGGCCATGACGCGCCGCGCTTGGACAAAATAAGCGAATGTCGGGCAGATTCGCGTCTCAGGTCAGGTCGTCGCTGTCCATCACGCGCTTCTTGATGCGCTCGACGCGCATAATCAGACGCTCGTCTACATCCGGGCAGGCGGCGATGGAATCGTATGCCAGCCAATCGTTATCGGACAATTCGCGCTGTTTTGCCGCCAGCAAGGGCAAAACCGAGGACAGGGCGTAGATGCAGAAGTGCTTGCCAGCCGGGATGCGCAGCTTGGCGCTTTCGGTCAATTCAAAATAGTCGCCGACAGCCATGCCACAGACGGATCGCCCTTCGATCCGTTCGACGGTAACACGCAGGTCATAGAGTTCAAATGGTCGGCTCATGCGGCGCCTCGGCAAGCAGTGATGATCATGCCGGCTTCAGCTGCGCAAGAGGGCGAGACAGGCATCGCGCACGATAACTTCTTCGCCGGGCTTAAGCGTCATGGGGTTCAGACGGAATCGGGTCTCATCGACGCCGAAGACCGAAATGGCTGGCTCGTATTCCAGGAAGGCGGCAACCAGCTCGCTGGCTGACCGGCCCAGCGCAGCCGGATCGACCGTGATAAGGCACCAGGGCAAGGGTTGATTGGCTTCGTTGGGGAAGTCGCGCTCGGCTTTAATGCCCGGCAGCGGATTCAAAGCCTCGCGCCACATACAAACGCAGTCTTCACAGTAGGCCGCGCGGGCGGCATGGTCCAGATTGAGATAGCGCTCGACAGCCGTGAGTACGCCCATGAGTTCTTCTTTGCCGACTTTTAAGGGACGTCCCAGTCCGTGATTGGGCACGCTGATGGGGCGGATTGATTCGATCATATCCTGGCGACCCAGCATCAAACCCGTGGGCTGGGGTCCGCGCAGGTCTTTGCCGCCACTGAAGAGCGCCAGCGCCGCGCCCATCTCTGTGAAGCGCCAAAAATTCTCCAACGGCGGGAGCTGCGCCGCCGCGTCCACAACGACCGGCAGGTCATGCTCCTGCGCGATGGCGATGACCTCCGCCAAGGGCGTATCGGTCTCCTCGACCAAGCGACCCTCGAACCAGAATATGCCAGCGGTCTTGTCGTTGATCGCGGCGCGCAGGGCTGAGGGCGCGGGCTCAATCTCGACGAAGCGCAAGCCCGCCTGTTGCACGGCGAAATCGTAGCCGTTGCGTTGATTGCGGTGGACGATGGCTTCGTTCTTGAGCGCCGCGATCTGCGGGAAATCCATGCCGACTTCGGGATGGTGGTGCAAGACGCAGGCGGTCGCCGCCAGCATGACGCCGGCCGCGGCGCCGGAGGTGACATAGGCGGCTTCGTTTCGGGTGAGTTCCGCGATGCGCTCGCCAACTTTGCGCTGTAATAATGGCAAGTCCACAAAGCAGTCGGCGGCCTCGTTCATGGCGCGCAGCACTTCCGGCGGCATCAGCGACCCGCCGAGCTTGGTCAATGTTGCGTTGGCGTTTATCAGCGGGCGGATGCCCAGGCTGTCGTAATTGCTCATGCTAGACAATATCCTCTGGATAGCGGATTTTCCAATAGGCTGGCGGCGCGTCTTGCCATGCGGGCGTGGCGCGGCCATTAAGGTCATAGACGATTTCGCCGGCGCGCAGCGTCATCTCGCAGCTGAGTTTGCGATTTCCGTTCATGCGGGCATATCCGCAGTCAACATAGCCGAATTGTCCCTCGCGCTGCTTGAGCACGGCGATGTCCGCCTCGGCGCCGACGCTCAAATGACCGAGCTGCGGCTGGCCGATTTCTGCGGCCGGGGTCACGCTGGAGCGATATATGACTTCAGCCAGCGGCATGCCCATACACAGCAGTTTGGACATGGTCGTCAGCATATCATGCACCACGCCGTTGACATTGCCGATGTGCAAATCGGTGCTGATGGAATCGGGGGCGAAGCCGCCTTGATATGCGGGGATGGCTTGGCGGAACCAGAAGCTGCCCGCGCCATGCCCCAGATCGAAGATGATGCCGCGTTCCCGCGCCTCGAACATGAAGTCGGCTGGTTCGTTCTGGTCGTTCAAGATGGGGAATTGCTGGGCATAGACATGGGTGTGAATATCACCAGGCTGCATCTTCCGCAGCAATTCTTGATAGGTGCGGCCCCGGCGATGCCAGAAATCGACCATCAGCGGTTTGCCGCAGATGGCGGCGGCTTCCAGGGCGCGGTCGACAGCCGCCCAGGGCGGGTGCGCCTCGTCGAAAGGTTGCGATACCCAGTAGTGCGCGGTCTTGATGCCGACGCAGTCTTCCGGATAGGCGAGTACGATCGAGGCGGCTAACTGCGCGTCCATCTCCTTGATGTCTTGCTCGAAGGGTCCCAGCATGCCCGATTTCACGATGTTGATATAGGCGAAGATGCGTGTCTTCGCCCGATCAATGACCGTCCGTTTGAAGTGCAGGAAATGCTTGGCGCCGGCCGTGCCAGTATCAACGACTGTGGTAACGCCGGAGCGGAAGCAATGATGATCGGCGATCACGCTCAGGGTCTCCGGTTCACGCGTGTGATAAACGTGCGCGTGCATGTCGATCAAGCCGGGCGTGACGATGAGCCCGGTCAGGTCGATGCTTTGCGCCGCGTGAGCGCTCGGGATGTCTTCGGCGACTTTGGCGATTCTGCCATCGTGTATCGCGATGTCCATTGCCGCGTCGATGCCGTTTTTAGGGTCGATTAGATGGCCGTTTCTGAGCAGCAGTTCGTATTGTGTCACGGAAGCGATTCCTTGTTTGCGGTTGGCATCTTGTATCTATCCCTTGTTTAACATATTCCGCTGAAATGTACCACTGGCCTCTAGCAGTCGGGTTGTGTATCGAATTCGTTTAGAATCCTTTTTCAGTTCTCTGCATGAGATCCTAATCCCAAAATACAAACGGTGTGGTAGGGGCGACTCGCTGAGTCGCGTAGGGCGCGTAGACACTGACCGTCAATCGCTCCTAAGTAGATCAAAGTTAGTCATGCAAAACTCGACGAAGGGTCTAAATGTAGGGGCGACAGACCTCCTAGTGGGTGTCTACGCGCAGTACCATGTCGCCCGAAATCAAAACGAAGCAACGTCGGGCGACCAGATTGGTCGCCCCTACACATCCCCATAATAATTTGCATTACTTTCTTGGATCTTCTTCTGTGCCTCAGTAATGCCAAGAATGAAATGTAATTTCAAAATATGTATGGATTTGTAGGGGCGAGCCCGTGGCTCGCCCATCGTGAATTGAATCCTCTTGATTGGGCGACTCACAGAGTCGCCCCTACAATTCGTTTGTTTTATGTGATATTCGGATAATTATGGTTCTGTACGATTGCGCTGTTGATGCGAATTACATATAGTCGCACTACCATTTTTCTCTGTGCCCTCTGTGCCTCTGTGGTGATTTGCTTTACTTACTTGATTTTACTTCTGTGTCCTCGGTATTAAATTAAACGGTGGCACGATTGCCCCGCGCGCAACGTGATCGCCGACCCCGGTCTCAGTCAAAGCCCCAGCGCTGCATCCTCGCCAGAATGTCGCGCAAATGCTCGTAACGCTTGCGCCGCTCGGCGACAGTCAGCTTGTTCCATTTTTTGCGCGTCAGTTCACGGTCAATGCGCCGCAGGTTGCGCTCGAAAGGGGTCTCTTGCTTCGCTTCCAGCGCCGGCCAGTCCGACAGTTCCCGCCGCAGCCGACTGATTGACCAAGGTCGAGACAAGCCGGCGTCGCCATCGAGGTCGCCCGCAGCGGCTTTGCGCAGCCAGCGATCTTGTTCCGCCGTATCAAGATGCGCCACCAGCTTGTGATGCCCGAATGACAGTTTGTCGGTACGTACCGAAAAATGCACATTGCGCGCGACGTATCGGTAGTCATAAAGTGTCTTCACTTCATAATTCAGCGCTTGGGCGATGGCTTCGTGCTGCCCCCAGCGGTTCGTTTCGCCTTGTAAGAGCCAGTCCCCGATTAGCCACTGAATGGAATGGTCCAGCCGGAACAGCAATTGACCCAACAGTTCCCAATTCCGCTTGTTCTTGGGTAGGCTGTCGGGGTCGATGCCCAGCCCGGTCAGGCGATATTCATAGGCGCGGATGGAACCGTCGCCGCTGACCGCGACCTCAGCCGCAGCCAGAGTCGTCGCTTCGATATCCCCGAACCACTGATTGACCGGCTCGCTGCTAGCCCCGCCAAAGGTCGCGTCCGCAACCTCTTCATAGGGAACACGGGGCAGGTCCTCCAGCTTCGGCAGGGCTGACATGGAACGATCACGATTTCGTCGGCTTGACATATTTGATTGCCTCCAGGAATTTCTTGAGCAGCTTCCAGCCATGCTTGGCAGATGAGGACCCGGGCGCATAATTCCAGATGGCGCGGTGCACGCGGCTGCTCTCCGTCCAAATGGTCGATTGCGGTATCGGCTCCCAGACCAGCTCGCCGTAGGTCTCTTTCAGCTCTTGCAGATTGTCGCGATGCTCAAGCGTGCCGTGGCGATAGATATTTGGCAGAATCCCCAAGTTGCTGATGGGCGCGAAGTTGAATTGACTGCGGTAGCGCTCGTTCTCTTGGCGGTGTATGAAGCTGTTCTGCAAACCGCGAAAACTGAGATATTCGCATTTCGTCGGATACAGGATGGCATCGGTGGCCAGATAGATCGCGCCATGCAGCAGCGACGGCGTCGGCGCGGTATCGACAATCACAAAGTCGACGCTGTCCTGCAGTTCGGCGAAGCGGCGGACGAATGCCAGCGCATCCTTGGAATTGCTAGCGATACTTTGCGTTTCCACATTCGATGGCAGCAGAAAGAGCTGCCCTTTCACCTGGCGCTTTGGATAGGCGTAAATCTCCGGCTTGACGTAACGCAACACCTTGCGAAAGGGATTATTGCGCACGATCAGGTCATAGAGCCCGGGCGCCTGCTCGAAACCTATGGTCTCGGTCAGCGATCCTTGCGCGTCCGCATCCACCGCGACCACGCGGAAGCCAGCCACAGCCAAGCCGGCCGCCACATGAAAGGAGATAGTGGTCTTGCCAACACCGCCTTTTTCATTGAGAAGCGTGACGATTCTCATAGATTCGCGCCGTCAAGCGGGCAATAATTTCCTTTGAGCAGTTTTAAAATATCCAGCTTAATTTCCCCACTTAATTTTACAGTACAAATCAAGATAAGTAATTCCAAGTTTGTCCTGAAAAACTCGACGATAGGTCGCAATGGTGGGGCGACAGACCTCCTAGTGGGTGTCTACGCGCAATACCATGTCGCCCGAAATCAAAACGCAGCAACGTCGGGCGACCAGATTGGTCGCCCGACTACAGCGTCCTAATGTTTTTGCATTATTTTCTTGGAATTACTTCTGTGCCGCTGTGATGAATTTTCTTTACTTACACTCAGAGTAGATTAGCCGCAACAAGGCGCGCTAGCGCCGTATCACGATGTCCGCCAGCGATTTTTTCTCGATCACCGGCACGGTGGCATCCTCGGCCGGATAGCCGACGGGTATCAGAACATAGGGGCGTTCATTGGGCGGCCGCCCCAGTATTTCGCGCAGGAATCGCATGGGGCTGGGCGTATGCGTCAATGTAGCCAGCCCGGCGATGTGCAAAGCGCTCAGCAGGAAGCCGACGGCGATGCCAACGGATTCTTCGCTGTAGTAGTGTTTCAGACGTCGTTCTTGGCCCGTCGTTTCATCCAGCGCGACGCCATAGGCTTGCCGAAAGACCACGATCAAATAAGGAGCCTCTTCAATATGCGGCTTGCGCCAATCTGTGCCTAAATGTGCCAGGGCATCTAGCCATTCTTGGCTCATGCGTCGCTGGTAACTCTCTTTCTCTTCGGCTTCCGCCGCGCTGCGAATCTCCCGTTTGATCTGCGGGTCGCTGACGACGACAAAGCGCCAAGGCTGCTGATTGGCGCCGGACGGGGCGGAGCCCGCGACCTTGAGCGCATTTTCTATCAATTCATAAGGAACGGCGCGCGCGGAGAAATCTCGCACCGTTCGTCGCGTCAGCATCCGCTCTGTGTAAACACGCGAACGGCGCAATTGCTCGTCGACAGCCATCGTTTCGAAGTTCAAGTTCTCGAAGCGCGCTTTGGTCGTCATCGCAGACACTTTCTAGCTAATTCTTTCGCAGTGAGGGCAATCAGAAGACATCCAGGTCATTCGCGCTGAGGACCGCTCCTGCGTAACTTGCCTGGATCTCGCCAACAAGCTCGGCCGGCGTCTTTCCCCAAAAAAGCTGATGATAGAGCAGCAGCAGACCCGGGCGAATTGCCTTTGCCAAGCCCGCCAATTCCTCAGTTGAGGTATGCACACGGCTGTGATAGGCGCGCCAAGCCGGTGGGCGGCTCGCAAATTGCGCCGATGAATAGACCTCGTGTATCAGGATATCGCAGGGGCGCGCCCAATCCGCGAACCCTGGCACGGGCTTGGTATCGCCCGAAACGACGATCGTCCGGTCCGGCGTGACAAACTTGTAGCTGAAAGCCGCCATATCGCCGTGATTCGCTTGCAAGGCATAGACGCGCAGGCGTTCATCGGCGTAAACCCGCCCCGCCTGAACCGGCCTGACATCCGCCATAAAACCGCCGGGCGGCGCGGGATGCGCGCCTAAATGTTCGTTTGTACTGTCCTGGTAAGCCGCTTGAATATGCTCGACCATATCCCGCAGCCCTTGCGGACCATAAGCGAGGACAGGCTGCACGCGCCCATGTATCCAGGGCGTGAAGAGCAGATCCGGCAAGCCAACAGTGTGATCGGCATGTAGATGCGTCACGAACAAGCGTGTCAGGTCGACGGTTGACCAGTTGATGAGGCCCGCCGAGCTCGCTTCCACCACGCGCTGCACAATGCCATGACCGCAATCGACCAGATAGGGGCGGTCGTCCACGGCGATGACCAATCCCGAGCTGACGCGATCGGCTTCGGCATTGGGGCTGCCGCTGCCCAGAATGACAAGCTGCGTCCGGCTCATGACAGCCGAATCCGCCGCAGATAAGTAATCTTCTTCATGGGATGATCTCGTTCGCCGCCTGCGTAATCGCGTGAAAAGACGATTATAACGATGATCGGCTCGCAAGCGTATCGGCGGGCATGGTCCAGAGATAACAGAATCTACTGGACGTATGATCTTCGCCAGGCAAAATGTATAATAGCTGGGCTAAATTGAAAGCGTCGATATGGATGGCGGAACGGGCGCGATGCCTTTGCTGGACGAGCGATACTATCTCAACGAGGTTTATCCTTGCTTGAAGCCGCCACTGTCGGAGCGCTACCCGCTGGTCCGTCTTAAGAGTAGAGCAGGTTATCAGCGCCTGGGCGGGCGCCCGCTGCTGATGCTGGTGGCTTTGACCGGCACGGGCAAATCGACAACCCTGGGCTGCCTGGCGCGGATGCTAGGTATTTCAGGCATGGGGCTCATTCCCACGCGGCGCGAACTGGCGGATTGGATCGCCCTGCCAATGATGCAATCGCTAAACGGGGAAGATCCGCTGCCGGTCGCTGATCGTGTGCGGCGCTTCGCCTATACCAAGCGCTTCGCCGCGCGCGTGCCCGGCGGCATGGCAGCCGTCTTTTCCTGGCTCTATCTGGCAGATAGCTGCACTGACTTGATATTTTCCGAAGGCATCCGCGGCGAAAATGAAATGCGCTACGCGCTGACGCGCTTCCCCGCTTGGCAGGTCGTCGAGCTGACGCTGGATCCATTGACGCGACTTCAGCGCTTGAGCGAGCGCCGGGATCACTTCGATCGCGCCTCTGGCGCTGCCGATCTGTCATTCCTGCCCGGGGAATTGCGCGAACAGGCGCAGGAGATGCTCAAGTCCGGCGCGATCAGCGCCCGGGCGCTGAAGATTATGGGAGCGGAAGCCAATAATTACGGATTATTACCATTCGCGGATGGCAGTCAGTTTTCAAATTATCATCGCGTCGCCGTGGACGAACGCAGCCCGGACGAGGTCGCGCGGGCTGTGGCGGGCATTGTGGAGACCTTTGCAGATGCTCAGCGTTAAGCACATAAAAGCGTTGCCCTTTGTGGTTCCGCTGAAGGGGTCATTGCAGTGGGGCAAGGCAGACGAGTTGGCGGCGCTGGAGCACGTATTGATCCGCGTCGAATTGTCGGACGGCAGCATCGGCATTGCCGAAGCCACGCCTCGTCCCAGCATCTATGGCGAAACCCAAGCTTCGATCGTCGCTATCGTGGAAAATCACCTGGCGCCGCTGCTAACAGGCGCCAAGTTGCAGACCTTTCGTAGTGTCGCGGATGTCAGCGCCCGCATGGAGCGAATCAAGAACAACAACACAGCCAAAGGCGCGACCGACATGGCGCTGCATCAGGCGCTGTGCCGGGCGACGGGGACGCCGCTGGCGACGCATTTAGGCGCAACGCGCGAGCGGATCCGGCTCAGTTATATCGTGAGCACTGGCGAGAAAGATGCAGTCCGGGCGGATATAGCGGAAGCCTATCGCTGTGGCATACGTGTATTCAAGATGAAAATCGGCAAGGACATCGTGGCAGAAACCAAGACCATAAGCCGGCTGGTCGAGCGTTTCCCGGACGCGCAATTCTATGTGGATGCCAATCAGACGCTGGACGAGCGCGACGCCGCGCGCATCTTAAATGAGCTATACGAGCTGGGCCTGATTCACTGCGAAGAGGCGCTGCCGGTGGAGCGCATCGGCGCGCGACAGGCTTTGCGGCGAGGATGCCAAATGCCAATCATCGCCGACGATTCGGCATTTACGCTGGCGGACCTGCGGCGGGAACTGGACTACGATACCTTCGATATCCTCAATATCAAGACAGCGCGAACCGGATTCTCGGTTTCAATGGCGATGAAAGAGTTGTGCGTGAAAGCGGGCAAAGAGCTAATGGTGGGTTCGCAAGCCAGTTCGCTGCTGGGCTGCTTGCAGGCCGCCATATTTGCGGGGCAGGGGGCTGTCGCCTGCACCAGCGAATGCAGCTTTTACTTGAAGACGGACGTGGATCTATCCATTGGCTCCTTTGCGCCGCCCATCAAAGATGGCTGGCTGTCGCTGGCGGGGGCGCAATCGGCATTGGACAGGCTCATCGACGCCGTGATATGACCGCGCCGAGCCTGTCCGACAGCGCGACGGCGATCTAAAACTCGAATAGAACGAGGAGGGCAAGAGATGAAAATACTGATTATGGCGGATATGGAAGGCGTCAGCGGCATCGTGACCTGGAGCCAGGTCAATGGCGGCGCGCCACTGTACGAAGAGGGCAGAAAACTTTATACCGAGGAAATCAACGCGGCTGTTCGCGGCGCAAAACGCGCCGGCGCGCGGGAAATCGTGGTGGTTGATTGCCATGGCGCTGGCGGCGACTGGTCCTTCAATTCCCTGGTCCCGGAGCTACTGGATGCCGACTGCACCTGGGTTGCGCATCACGCTTGGTCGCGCTACACCGAATTGCTGGAAGAGGGCGCTGCAGCCTGCCTGCTGGTCGGCATGCACGCCCGCAATAACACGCCAGACGGTGTCATGTGTCATACGATCTCGACGGTCAAGTGGCACAATCTCTGGTTCAATGAGGATCTGGTAGGCGAAACCGGCGTCAACGCCGCGCTTTGCGGTCATTATGCTTGCCCGGTGCTGCTCGTCACGGGGGACGAGGCGGTTTGCCGCGAATCGACCTGGCTTTTGGGCGCGGGATTGACAACCGTCGCGGTGAAAAAAGGCTTGAGCCGCTATTCCGCGCGGCAGATACCGCCAGTACGCGCGCGAAAGATGATCGAGGACGGCGCTTTCCGCGCCTTGCAGGACCTGACTGCGGTTGCGCCCTACGTGCCGGCCGCGCCCGTGACCATCACAGTTGAGGTTGACCAAGTGGAGAAGATGGAAGAATTCCGCGGCTGGGCTGGTGTAGAGCTGGATCGAAAATCGCAGAAGGTATACAGCCGCGCCGGAAACTGGCTGGAGGCTTGGGATCAAATCTGGCGCTGGTGAGATTCGCTTAGAAATTTCTGAGTGAAGTCATCCGCGATTCAGCCTTTCAAGCGCGAAGCGGCGCATTTTACCAAATTGTAATTAAATTGTAAGAACCCCCTCTATCCCGCATGGATAAAGGGCTGCGGCGATTTGCGTAGGGCGCGCGTTGAATAAGAGTAGGCTTAGCGCAGTGTAAATATACAATAAAATCCTTTGTTTTTTTGTGCCATTTGTATAATATTCCCGCTTATCTGATCGACCAATGCAAAGGAATTGTCATGCGACACCTTCTATCCGCAGTTGGAAGTAGTCGGCATTTTGCGCGGCGCATTGCTGTACTGCTTCTGCTCTTCGTCTTGGGCGCGGCCGCCTTGCCCGCCGTCCAGGCGCAGGGCATCAACATGTACATCTTTCTGTTCGGCCGCGGCGGCAGCGTTCAAGAGGATTCTCGCCACCCTGTCCGTTTTTCGGTGAATCGCGCTTCTCTTGGCGCCGGCTATGGGCATGAAGCGCATTTCAGGCTCTGCTTCGGCGGCAGCGCCACCTTAGGCGTGGACTATTATCTGCGCACCAATAACGTTGCGCGTCTCTCCCCAAGCGGGGGCTGCGTCAAGGACAAGTTCGGCAACGGAGACAGTGGCGTACGGTACTACATCGTTCCCATAAATGACTCTGATAACGAGTCGAATGAAACGGTAATCGTAACTATGTCGGAGGACGCCGACGATTCTTTCCCCAGCGGCTACTTCTTGCCCTCTTACTACAAAAGGGCCTCTTTCAAGATCATCGATAACGACTAGCGGGCAAACTATTGGTCGGCTTTGGCATATTTGTCAGAGCCGACCGCCACCAACAATCCCCCGAAGTAGAATCAAGAGCAAAGTCTTCCAGCCTATTGAGTTGGCCCGGCTAAGCAGCCGCGCTTCAGGCGAAAATCAAGGTGAAAGCCCAGCCCAAAACCAGCAGCAGGCCGAATTGCCCGTGCAGTTTGGCGGTGCGTCCCTGCGCCTGGTGCAAGAGGGGCACGGCGCGGCTGCTGTTGAAGATGCGGATGAGGCGAATGGCTTCGGGAAGGGTGATGAGCGTCATGACTGTGGCGAGGGGCAGCAGGCTGGCAGCTGCGAGCAGCGCCTGCGCGACATAAGCGCCCAAGACCAGGAAGCTGTATTCGGCGCGGGCGAAGCGAAGGCCGAAGATGACAGCCAGCGTGCGTTTCTTGACGGCGCGGTCGGCATCCATATCGCGCATGTTATTGGCGTGCAGGATGGCGGCGACCATGAAAGCGATGGGAGCGGAAATCAGACAGAGCTCGGCCATGCGCGCCGCGTCCGCCGTTGGCGACATCACATAATAGGCGCCAACAACAACGGCGGGACCCATGAAGATGGCGACGGCAATTTCCCCCAAGCCGTGATAAGCCAAGGGGAAAGGACCGGCCGTATAGCTGATCGCCACCAGTACGCCGCCTATGCCGATAATCCAAAGCAGGGGACCGCTCTGCGCTAGCAGGAACAAACCCAGCAAGCAGCCGGCCAGGGTCGTGACAATAGCGCCGTTGCGGACGCTGTCAGGCGCGAGGATTTTGTTCTTGATGGTCATGCCTTGACCAGCTTGCTTGAGCCGGTCGGCGCCGCGTCGGTAGTCCATGTACTCGTTGATCAAGTTGGCGGCGCTTTGCAGCAGCAGCGTGCCGATCAGCGCCAGCAAGAAAAGCGGCGCGTCAAAGACGCCATCGTCCAGCGCCGCGATGCCGGCCAAGCCCATCGGCGCATAGGTAGCGGTGAAGACGCGCGGACGGAGCGCCTGATACCAGGCTTGCGCTGTCGGTCGCTGCATGTCTGTTTGTATCCTGCTATGCCGAAGCGCCTCCAGTATAAGCGCAGCGAGCAGCCATTGGCAGGTCTATCCCTCAGGGCAATCGCTTCAAATTATTTTTCATCACAGAGAGCGCAGAAGTAGTTCAAAGAAAATAATGTGAATTATACAGGGCTGTGTAGGGGCGACCTATCAGACGCTGTTGAAATACTTGATTTACCCCCACCCCAAACCCCTCCCCCATAAAGAGGGAGGGGCTTAACGGCTCAATACAGGTCATAAGACTCCCCTTCCCTGATGCTTCGGGGAAGGGGACGGGGGATGGGGTAGAATTTCAACGGAGTCTATCAGGTCGCCCAATTTGATATGTATAGATTTCGGGCGACATGGTACTGCGCGTAGACACTGCAGGTCTGTCGCCCCTACATTGCGACCCATCGTCGAGTTTTGCATGACTAACTTGGGTTTACTGAGGCACAGATTTATTGGAGTTTAGACGACTATTCTACTAAATCTGCGGCCTGGAATAGGCAACAGTCACTAGCGAAACGTGATTTGTCCCCACAAATCACAGTATGAAATAAGACATTTTTGTTTTTCTCTGCGCTCTCTGTAGTTGATTTTCGGTTTAGATTCCCGTCTTTTCAGATGCTATTATTTTGATGCGATTGCCCTGGTCTATCCCTCAAACAATGACGTTGAATTCCGCGCAGGGGTGTATAATCGACTGTTGAGTGACACGGAGAAAATCACTTGAAGGTCTTGACAGTTTCGGCGACCGATCGACTGGGCGGAGCGGGCATCGCGGCTTATCGCAGCCATCGCGCTTTGCTGGCAGCCGGCATCAAGGCGGAGATGCTGGTCTGGCGCAAGACGACCATGGACGCGAGCGTTCATCGCTTGGCGCCGCGGCTCAACTTGCGGGGACGAATAAAACGCCGCATTGCGATGCACGGACAAATGCTCCAACTCCGGCATCTGCCGCGACATGCGGACAGCGCTTATTGGAGCTTGAATCAGTTCAGCTATCCGATTGCCGACGCCATCAATCAATTCGCGGCCGATATTGTGCATTTGCATTGGCTGGGCGACAACTTTCTGCCGATCCAGCAGTTCGTCCGCCTGGAAGCGCCCATCGTCTGGACCTTGCACGATATGTGGGCTTTCACGGGCGGTTGTCATTACGCCGGGGATTGTCGGCGTTACATGGAAGGTTGCGGGAATTGCCCACAGTTGCTGCATCCCGCAAGCCGCGATCCCAGCGCGCGCATTCATGCCAGAAAACGGCGCGCTTGGGCAGGAATCCCGATGACGATCGTCTGCCCCAGCAGGTGGCTGGCCGACTGCGCGGGCAAAAGCGCCATTTTACGAGACAAGCGCATAGAGCTTATCGCCAATCCCATCGACACCCGCGCCTTCAAGCCGCTGGACCGGCGTGCAGCCAGACATGCTTTTAACTTGCCGCTGGACAAGAAGCTGGTGCTGTTTGGCGCTGCTGACGGCACTGCGGATCCTCGCAAAGGCTTTGCTTACCTGCGCGAGGCATTAAGCGCTTTTTCAGCTGACGCGGATCTTGAGTTGGTCCTTTTCGGGGCGGACAATGAGGACAATGAGGACAATGAAGTAGGGATAGATCTTGATATGCCCGTGCGCCGAGTGGGCGCATTGCGCGATGACGTGAGCTTGAACCTGCTTTATTCCGCCTGCGATGTGTTTGTACTGCCGGCATTGCAGGATAATTTGCCCAACACGCTGATGGAAGCGCTGGCTTGCGGGACGCCTTGCGTGGCCTTTGATAGCGGCGGCATCGGCGATTTGCTTCAGCATCAAGAGAACGGCTATCTGGCGCAATTGGCGGATGCCGCGGATTTGCAGCGCGGCATCGAATGGGCGCTCGCTCAAGAATGGTGGTCCCAACGCATCCATCAGCAGGTGGTGGAACGATATGAGGCTCAGCGCATCAGCGCGCAGTATATCGGGCTCTATCAATCGATACTTGGCGCTTCTTCGTGAGCGGCATCCCACGCGTTAGTTTCGGCCTCATTGTACTCAATGGCGAGCCATTCATCCGCTATACCTTGCGCGCGCTATATCCCTACGCGCACGAGATTATCGTGGTCGAAGGCGCCGCGCCCGCCGCGCTTAATATCGCGACCGCGGGGGGCCATTCGCGCGATAGCACGCTCGCAACCCTGCATAACTTCAAAACGAATGAAGACCCCGATGGCAAGCTGCAAATCGTCACGCGCGACGGCTTCTGGAGCGAAAAGGACGAGATGTCGCAAGCATACGCCGAGCGGGCGAGCGGCGATTATCTCTGGCAGGTCGATGTCGATGAGTTTTATCAGCCTGCGGATATGGAGGCTGTGCTGGGGATCTTGGCGGAGGACCCGAGCATCACCGCCGTATCTTTTGACACGATCACCTTTTGGGGCGCGCCGTCGTATTATGTCGATAGCTGGTATCTGCGGCGCGGGGCGGCCGAATATCACCGCCTGTTCAAGTGGGGCGCGGGTTATCGCTATCTAACGCATCGTCCGCCGACCGTGCTGGACGCGGATGGGCGCGACCTGCGCGCTGGGCGCTGGATCCGCGGAGCGGAGCTGCGGGGGCGCGGCATCCGCATGTATCACTATTCGCTGCTGCTGCCCAAACAGGTGCTGGAAAAATGCGACTATTACAGCCGCGCGGAGTGGGCGCAGCGGCAGGGGGCATTGGATTGGGCGCATGAGACCTATCTGGCGCTGCGGCGCCCCTTCCACTTGCATAACGTCGACGATTATCCCGGCTGTCTCTATCGATATGACGGCGATCATCCGCCGGCGGCGCTGCGCATGTGGCGGGCTATCAGCGCGCCCGGCAGCGGCTACGAGATCCGCCCAACGGACGATATCGAAGCGCTGCTTGATTCCCGAGCCTATCAGATTGGACGCTGGCTGGTGATGCGCGCCGATCAGCCGGCGCAAATCCTGAAGACACTGCGGCGACGCCTGATTCAAGCGCTCGCGCGGTCTAGTCCTCGCATTCTCAAAGATTTGATCAAGCGGTGCTGATATGGCAATCGAATTTGGCAGGGAATTGCGGTATGCTGTGAGCCACAACAGAATTGAGTAAAGAGCGGCCAGAGATGAACGCTGATAAGCATGCAACCTTGATCGAGCAAGACCGGCAGCAATTACATCCCCTGCACCACCCTTCGCGCGCGGACAATCCCGCCATGGTAGAGCGAGCGGACGGCGTCTGGCTGTATACCACGGATGGCGGGCGCATTCTCGACGCGATGGCTGGGCTGTGGAATGTGAATATCGGCTATGGCAACCGCGAATTGCCCAAGGTGGCATACGAGCAAATGCTTGATTTGTCCTACACCTCGGGCTTCGCCGGTTTGAGCAACCCGCCCTCGGCCATGCTGGCGGACAAGCTGGCCGGCTTTTATCGCCCCAACATGAACTTCACCTATTTTACTTCTGGCGGGTCGGAGGCGAGCGACACCTCCTTCAAGACAGCGCGCTATTACTGGCAGCGGTTGGGCAAGGTCGACAAGACCAAGATTATCTCGCGCTTGTACGGTTATCACGGCAATACCATGGCAGCGACCAGCGCGACCGGCATGGAGAAATACCACAGCATGTTCGGTCCCCTGCTGAACGGATTCATTCACGTGCCGAATGGCAATCCTTATCGCTACGGCGCCGAGATTCATGAGGGCGAGACGGTGGCGGCGGCGGCCGCGCGGGCGCTGGAAGAGGCGATCTTGCGCGAAGGACCGGATACTGTGGCGGCTTTCATCAGCGAGCCGGTGCAAGGCGCGGGCGGTTTAGTCCTGCCGGATGACGGCTATTTCGATCGTGTCGGGGAGATCTGCAAGAAGTACGGAGTGCTGCTGATAATAGACGAGGTGATCACGGGCTTCGGGCGTACGGGCAACTGGTTCGGCAGCGACGAGTACGGCATCAACCCGGATATCATGCAATTCGCCAAAGGCGTGACCAGCGGCTATCTGCCGCTCGGCGGCATCCAAGTGACGGAGGAAATCCGCGAGGTGATCCTGAGCGCGCCGCCCGAGCAAAGTTGGATGCACGGCTATACCTATTCGGGTCATGCGGCGGCTTGCGCGGTAGGTATCGCCAATATCGACATCATCGAACGCGACGGCTTGCTGGAGAACAGCCGGTCCATGGGCGAGCGTCTGCTGGAAGGCTTGCAGGGCTTGGTCGACGAGTTCCCCAATATCGATTACGCGCGCGGGCTGGGCTTGCTGTCGGGCATTGATGTGGTCCAGAGCAAAGAAAGCCGCGAGCCGGATTATGAGGCGGCTGCGACCATCAGCGACGCGGCTATGGACATGGGCTTGCGGGCGCGCCCCTTGGGCGGGACGATCGCCTTTTCGCCGCCGCTCTGCATCACTGCCGAGGAAGTGGACATCATCGTTAATACCATGGGCGATGCGATCACGCGGGCGCGTGGCTGACGTAACAGCTTGTGCAACTATGATTCGTCGGCTTGCTCAAATTCTTCCAACCTGGTTTTGGCGAGATGTTCAAGTCGGCGAGCCTGCGCCCATAGGGTGTGTCTTATGCCGGGTCTAACACTGCGCTCGCTGATTACCCTGGCCAAATTGGCAATGGTACGCGCTCGCCGCGCCAATCGAATATCGGGATGCTCGCGCTTGGCTCGCAATTCTGGGGATAAGACAGACACGCGAACCGAATTTGGAAGGACAATTTCGTCGGCGGGCTTAATATCCTTCTCGTTCAGGACAACGTGGAATTTCGACTCTCGTAGGGCCTTCTAATATACCATGTATTCAGCGCGATCCAATGTTTCTTTCGCTTCGGCCTGCGCCAAATCCCAGAAAGGCCACATCTCAATTTCAGCTACTTCGAAAGGATCGAGTACACTCATTGCAACGGCGTTGGTTCTTTGATTTGTCAAATGACGGCGAATGCGGCCCCGGAGCTTTTCGATTGTTCGGCCGACATATATCGGCTCGCCGTCATAGTCATAGAACAGATAGATTCCGTATTGGCAGTCCCCGACGCGTCGTCCGTCTCCATAGTCCGTATCCAGCGCTTTCTTAACACCGTCATACAGCGCTCTAACTTCTTCTGGTTCTTGCCGGAGCATCTTTAACCTAACAGAGGTTGCAGGCAATGCTTTGCCAGCCACTCGATGACTGGGACACAGACAGCATCGCCGAGAGCGAACATCGCCTGTGATGGAGTTACCGAGTCGTATCGCAAATGCTCAGCCCCCTGCAGTCTGGCGTATTCTGTTACATTCATCCAACGCACCGAAATTTCGCCACAACCAGCTCGAACAATGGCTTGTTTAGCGGATCCGCCACGCGTTGTGCGTAGGGTCCCGGCTTGTTCATCAGCTCGGACCTCCCATACTGCCCGACCGCCGCGGGTGCGGCGAAAAGCGCCAAAGTACGCTGACCAAAGACGTCGTCGATAATTTGATACACGCTTAGATTGTATGGGGGACAAAGTGTTCAGAAAGGCAGCGAGACGATCTTGCGGCCACCATTCGCAATCCGTATCCGCTATATCAGCAAGTCGAAGATCATTGCAAGCGTTCGGCGGCTCTGGCAAAGCGATAGCCCCCTTATGACCGAACAAGAAAACTCTAGCGCGACTTTGCGGCACAAAGGCGTTGGCGTTTACTATGATATGCGCGGTCTGATAACCAAGGTTGTGAATGCCGGCGACGACCGTTTCCCAATCCTGGCCGCCATTTGCCGTAAGGAAGCCCATAACATTCTCTATCATGAGCGTTCGCGGCGCGCGCTCGCCCATCTCGTCGAGAATCCGCAGAAAATCTAATACAAGGCTGGATTGCGCGCCGTTTAACCCCTTGTAGCGCCCGGCGAGCGACATATCCGTACAAGGAAAGGACGCGGTAACAAGGTCGGCTTTCGGAATATCATCGCCATGCAGCGCGCGGATATCGCCGACATGCAACTCTTCGCGTCCCCAGTTGTCGGCATAAAGCTTCGCTTTGGTTTTATCGATGTCGTTGGCAAAAACAGTCTTGATCCCGGCGCGCTCTAGGCCCGCCCGCATGAGTCCCATTCCAGCAAAGAATTCAACGGCGTGAGTCATAATTAATCTCGGTTCTAAGTACGCAGTACGCTGCCTTGGATCTCACAGATTAAGTTCTTCGACAGCAACCAAGCCGACGCCTGGTCAATTACTTGACTCAACTCTAGTTTCCATTTGCCTGTCAGCGCGCATTCCCAGATGGTCAGCACTCGCCACCCTTCGTCTAGGAGCGATCGGCAATTTGAAACGTCGCGTTCCATATTTCTTGCGACTTTTCTGTTCCAATACTCCGTGTTAGAACTCGGCATTCTGCATCGCGGACAAAAATGGCCGTGCCAGAAACATCCATTTACTTGTATCACAGATTTGTAACGAGGAAATACAAGATCCGGCCTACCAGGAAGCCCTTTGACATGCAGGCGGTAACGAAAACCCCGCGCATGCAAGCCCTTCCTAATCAAGAGTTCAGGCTTGGTATCCTTGCTCCCGACCCTTGACATGACTTCGCTGCGTTTTTTTGCGGAAACAGTGTCTGTCAATGGCGCCTCCATGCTGATGACGTAATTATGTCGCAATACGCCTATAAGCGCAAATGTTCTGTTTGCTTTGGTCGCAGCGCAGCGCCGCGGTCATGGATATGTGCTTGCGGGCGCGTTTATAAGCGTCGCCGCGGCTCACAGCGCGTGCGTGAGCACCAGCACCCGCGTCGCATCCGGCAGATCCGCTCGGCTCAATTCCACTTCCCAATCCGACTGAAAGTCGATATCAGCCTCGTTGAAATGATTGAGGAAGGCGGTTATCCATTGCATATTGCGCGGCTTGTAGCGCAGCGTGCGGAAGTGCATCGGGATCACCAGCTTGGGCGCGACCCGGTCAATCACCCGCTTGAGGTCCGGCAGGCGGATCGTCGGCACATCCCCCGCCAGGACCAGGAAGACGTCGATGCCTTCGAAGAAGGCGTATTCTTCCGGCGTGAAGGGATTGCCCACATCGCCCATGTGCCCGACGCTGATGCCATCCATCTCCCAGCGGTACATGGCGCATTTGTCCGGCTCGTGATAAGGATGCTCGTACATTTCCGACGATTCGATGCCCTTGAAAAGCAAGCCGCCGGCTTCGATTTCGCCGCTGCCGCGAGCCACATCCAGCATGTTAATGCGCAGCGGATCCCCCAGAATCAAGTCGGAGCGGTCGTGAAAATCGTCGTTTAGCGACGAGGTGAGCACAACATCCGGCATGTCGGGTATCGGCTGATAGCCGGAAGTTTCCGGCGTGTAAGGATCGGTGATTACTGACCTGCCGTCGCTGTCGCTGATGATAAAACTGGCGTGGCCATACCATTTGATTTTCATGCTACTACGCTCCGTTTAACTTGGGAATCAGTTCTTCGGTCACCAGCCCGATGACTTCCGCGTCGGGCGCGCCGATGATATCCACCATGAAGTAGTCGCAGCCCTGCTCGACAAAGGCATTCATCTGCTCGGCGATCGACTCTGGCGTGCCCACAAAGGCTTTTTCGCTGGTCCATTTGTCGTCGCGGGAAAGTCCGCGGACTTTCGCCTCGGCTTCGGTCCTGCCGATGGCGACGCGACCGAACCAACTGAAACGCATCGTAGCCGGGTCGCGCCCGAGCGCGTCGAGATGGCGCTTGAGGATGGTCAGCCGTTCGACATAGGGTTCCAGCGGCGCATCCGGCAGGTTCCAGATGTCGGCGTATTTGGCGGCATGTTTCATGGTCGTGTAACCGCCGCCGCCGACCAGGATGGGGATCTTGGGTTGCGGTTTGGGCTCGCACCAGGCGTCTTTGACGCGATAGTGCGCCCCCTCATAGCTGACTGTGCCCGGCTCTTCCCACATCTTCTTCATGATGATCAGCGTATCTTCCAGTTGCTCCAGGCGGATTTTCGGGCTGGGGTAGTCGTAATTGTAGGCGCGGTATTCATCTTCTTTCCAGCCAGCGCCGATACCCATGATGAATCTGCCGCCGCAGAGCGTCTGCAAGGTCGCCGCCTTGAATGCGAGCAGCGCGGGATTGCGATAACTCTGTCCCAGCACCATGGGGCCCACTTCAAAGTCGGGATAACGCGCGGCGATAAAGCTCATCACGGTCCAGGCTTCAAAGGTTGGCGCGCCCTCCCACATGAAATGGTCGGTCATCCACAGGCTGCGGAAATGTCCCTTCAGTTGCGGGATCGTCGCATCGAGATCCGCCAGCCAGCTAGCGAGCTGTCCTTTTGGCGGTCCATGCAAAAGTCCCAATCCAAAATCTACCATCGCGCTGCTCCTTGTTCGTCGTCATGGGGCTATTGTAACGCCTTTTCGATGATTTCTCCGCCCCCGCGCCCGGTGATTGTCCTGGGGAAAATGGCAATTTCGATAGCATAACAGTTATGATACCTCATCACTTTCGATTGATGCCTCATGGAGAATTCTGATGCCAAGCTGTCCTAACATTCTTTGGTATTGCACCGACCAGCAGCGCTTCGATACCATCGCGGCGTTGGGCAATCGACACATCAACACGCCTAATCTTGATCGCTTCGCGGCCGAGTCCGCCGCCTTCACGCATGCCTTCTGCCAATCGCCCATCTGCAGTCCCAGCCGCGCCAGCTTCTTGACCGGCATGTATCCCAGCGCCGTCGGCGTCAATGGCAACGGCTTCCGCAGTTTTCCCCGCCACTTTGAAGACCGGCTTATCTCCAAAGTATTAAACGATGCCGGTTACGATTGCGGTCTGATTGGCAAACTGCATCTTGCCAGCGCCTTCCTGCGCCGCGAAGAACGCGTCAACGATGGCTACGATTATTTCCAGTACAGTCACGATCACAAGGGCGGCAATGAACGTGGCAACGAATATGTCGAATGGATCAAGGGGCAGGGCATCGACCACAATGACGTGTTGCAGCCCCGCGGCGTCGCGTCCTTGGAGGACTATCGCAATTCCCACCTGCATCGCGGCTTCGGCGGATTCATGGAGCCGACGGCGGAAAGGGACAACGTGCCGCCGCGCTTGCATCAGAGTCATTGGTGTACGGAGAAAGCGATTGAATTCATCGGGCGCAATCGCGAGCCGGATAAACCCTGGCTGCTCAGCGTCAACCCCTTCGACCCGCATCCGCCTTTTGACGCGCCCTGGGAATACTACCGGCGTTATGACCCCGCAACGCTGCCCGGCGCGCATTTTCTTGACAGCGATCTGGCGCATCAAGGTCGACTGCAAGACGCCGGCATCGACTTTCAGACCGTCGCGCGCCACCCCGATGACTTGCGGCACAAACACATTCAAGCCTCGTATTACGCCATGATCGAATTTCTCGACGAGGAATTCGGCCGGCTGCTCGATTATCTTGAGGAATCTGGGCAGCGTGAAAACACCATCATCATTTTCATGAGCGATCATGGCGAGACCCTGGGCGATCACGGGCTCCTGCTCAAGGGCTGCCGCTTCTATGAAGGCTTGGCGCGCGTGCCGCTGTTGATCTCCTGGCGCGGCCAGGTTCAGCCGAGCATCTGTGACGAATTGGTCGAGCTGATCGACATCGCGCCGACCTTGTACGAATTGCTCGACATGGAGGCGCCAAAGTATGTGCAAGGGCGCTCGCTGGCTGCGCGCCTGCGTGGGGAGCCCGCCGAAAGTCCGCACCGGGATTTCGTGCGCGCCGAGCATTACGCCGCCACGAACTTCCCCGACAAGACCCACGCCACCATGTATCGCGACCGCCGCTGGAAGCTGGTGGTCTATCATCAGAAAGACATCTGTGAACTCTACGACCTAGAGAATGACCCCTGGGAGCATCATGACCTGTCGCGGGACCCCGACTTTGCCGACGTGAAATGGGAGCTGCTGCGGCGCAGCTATGACGCGACTGTCTATGCGCGTCCAGCCCAGACGGACGAATACGGTCCATTTTGATAAGTGCCGCTATGTGCGGCCGCGCCCCCGTTGAATCGCTCGCAAATCGCTGGTCATTTTCCTGGGCGACCAGATTGCTCTGCCCCTACACAAGCTCTGTATAATTTTGCACTATTTTCTTTGAACTACTCCTGTGCAATATCGGCACAACTTTGCAGCCTTGCCCTTTGCTGGGGTAAAATCTCTTTATGTAATGCTTATTCCATTGAACTTGCGTCGCTCTTTCCGGACTTGACTGGGCGTCTCGCTCAGCATGATCAATAAATCGTTTCCTAAATGAGGAGGTAGAAATGAAGAAGTTTAAGGTATCGCTTTTATTGTTCATTGCGCTGCTGTTGTTCAGCGCGCTGGCGCCGGCGGCCGCGCAGGATATGGCGGAACTGGAGCTCTGGACCTTCGTCAACACGCACGCTCGCTGGTTCCGCGAACAGGCGGAACGCTACGCGGAAGAGGTCAACGCCGATTTCTCGCTCAATGTGGTGGAGATCGCCTACGCCGATATGCACGACCGGCTGTTGATCTCGATTCAGTCGGGTGGCGTCGGCGCGCCGGATATCGCTGATGTCGAGCAGGGACGTTTTGGCAGCTTCTTGCGCGGGGGCGGCGATCCCGGCTTCGTCGAGCTTAACGCGCTGCTTGACGAAGGGGGCCATACCGAAAATCTCGTTAGCGCGCGGCAGGCGCTCTACACGTCAATGGGTTCGGTATATGGCATCGAACATGCCTTGACACCGGTTGTGCTTTATTACCGCGCCGATGTCTGGGAAGGCGCGGGATTTGATCCGCAGACCTTCGCCACCTGGGATGACTTTGTCGCAGCCGGGCGCGCAATCGTAGCGGAAAATCCCGATGTGATTCCCTTGCATATCCACAACGGTTTGCACGAGCTGCTCCTGCGGCAGCAAGGGCACGATTACTTCAACGCCGAGGGTGACGTGACGATTGACTCTGCAGAATCAATCGCGCTGATGGACTGGTTGCTGGCGCTGAAAGAAGAAGGCGTCGCGGGTGACCCGCCGACAGGCGATGCGCTCTGGGCTGCTTTCAAGGACGGTACACTCATCTCCATGGTCGGCGCTGACTGGTACGCCGGTTTCTTCAAAGACAACGCGCCGGAACTATCGGGCAATTGGAAAGCCGCCCCGCTGCCAGCCTTTGAAGAAGGCGGACGCCGCACCAGTGTCTGGGGCGGGACCGGCGCCACGGTGGTCAAAACCAGCGAGCACGTCGAAGAGGCGCTCAGCTTCCTCGAATTCGCCATGCTTTCAATCGAGGGCAATGTGCGCCGCTTTGAATTGACCAACTTGTTCCCGCCCTATATCCCGGCTATGGACAACGAGCGACTCCATGCTGACGACGAATATTTCTCGGGGCAAGATCTGGGGGCGGTCTTCGCCGATGTCGGTCCCGAAGCGCCGCCACAATGGCAGAGTCCCTTCCGTTCGCAACTGAACAGCCTGCTAGAAGCGGCTCGTCAAGACATGATCGACGGCAACCGCAGCCCGGAAGAGGTCTTCACGGGGATCGCGGATACCATCCGCGACGAGATGGAATTCGAGAGTTAGCGCAAGTAAACTTAAAAGTGGTGGCGGGCAATGTCCCGCCGCCACGCTTCATTTGCTAGGTTTGCGACTGAGGAAGCGCGATGTTTGGACGCGGCCGTAAAATCGCGCCATACTTGTTCATCAGCCCCTTCTTTGTTGGCTATGCCATCTTTTTCCTCTACCCGGTGATTCAATCGCTGCAATTGAGCTTCTACCGGCAGATCGGGCTCGGCAAAGCGCCTCGCTTCATCGGCTTCGACAATTACATCCGCTTGGTCAGCAAAGACGATCTTTTCATCAAATCCCTGACCAATACTACTTATTACGCCTTGGGCAGCATTCTCATCATCGTGCCGCTGGCGCTGCTGTTGGCGCTCATCCTGCACAGCCCGAAACTGCGCTTTCGTGAATTCTTCCGCTTTCTCTATTTCACGCCCAATATCACCGCAGGCGTTGTTGTTGGCATCGTTTTCGGCCTCGTCTTCGAGGAACAGTACGGCTTGATCAACAATCTGCTCTTGGCGCCGCTGGGCGTCGACAATGTGCGTTGGCTGCGTGAGGCGCGCTGGATCATGCCAGCTATCATTATCCTGGGCGCCTGGAAATGGACCGGCATCAACGCCATCTATTTCATGGTCGGCTTGCAAAATATCCCGCCCGAACTCAAGGAAGCAGCCCGCGTCGACGGCGCCACGCGCTGGCAGGTCTTCTGGCATGTGACGCTGCCGCTGCTGCGGCCGATCCTGGCATTTGTCCTGACCATCGCCATCATCGGTTCCTACAACCTGTTCGCGGAGCCCGCGATCCTGGTGGGGCTGGAGGGCGGACCGAATAACGCTGGCATGACCATGACCATGTACCTCTACACCCGCGGTTTCCGCGAACTCAAGATGGGTTACGCCTCGGCCATCGGCTACTCGCTCGCCGTCATCATTCTGGTTTTGAGTTTGATACAGTTGATTCTGATTCGCGCTTTCCGCGAGGACTGAGACGCATGAGACTCGCCCTATCGCCACAGTCAAAGTCCAAAGAGCGCAAATCGCTCCAATTGAAGTTCTTGGAAGCGACGATCGTCTACGCCATTCTTTTCTTCTTCGCCCTGCTTGTTGGCATCCCTTTCCTGTATATGTTCACTGGCTCCTTCAAGACCAACGGACAACTCTTCACGTTTCCCATTAACCTCTTCGCGCCCGAGCCTACTTTGGTGAACTATGAGCGGTTGCTGGGCGGGGAAGAGATCCCCTACCTGCAGCAGATGGGCAACAGCGTCGTCATCGCCGTCAGCCAAAGCGCTTTGACGCTGCTCTTCGCCTCGATGGTCGGCTGGGGCTTCGCAAAATACGAGTTCCGCGGCAAGACCTTTTTGACCATCTTCCTGCTCTTCACCTTCGCCATCCCTTTCCAGGTGACGCTGGTGCCGCTATTTCAGATGATCGTGCGCCTGGGTTTGTTGGACAGTTTTCTCGGCGTCATCCTGCCCAGCTCGGTCAGCGCCTTTGGCGCTTTTTTCATGCGGCAGGCGATGGTGTCGATCCCGGGGGAGTTGCTCGATGCCGGGCGCATCGACGGCGCCAGCGAGTGGAGCCTCTTCTGGCGAATCGGCATACCGCTGTCGCGGGGCGCGCTGTCGATACTCGCGGTACTGGTTTTCCTCACCGCCTGGAACGACTACCTCTGGCCCCTGATCGTCTTGCGCACGCCGGAGAAGTTCACCTATCCGGTTGGCTTGGCCACGCTCAATGGCTTGTACAAGGTGGAATACGGCATGATCTTGGGTGGCGCTTTCATCGCGACACTGCCGATTGTGCTGATATTCGTGGCTGGACGCAATCAAATCCTCGACAACCTGACCATAGGCGCGGTCAAGCAGTAGCTCGCTGCTGGTTGCAAATTACGGTCTGTGCGTATATTATTGGCTGTGTCATTGTTATTGGGGAAAATAATGTTGAATCGGTCTGTTTGCGAACAGGGGATCTTGATGAGGGGGTGCGCGCGACGATTGCAGAGATAGTTCGTCAGTTGCCAAGAGGTCTTTATCATCTGAAAAGGAGAGGATCATGTCCGAGAAAAAACTTTCGCGGCGCGACTTTTTGAAAGCGGCATCGACCGCACTGGCGGCCAGTGGTTTTGCGGCTCTGCCAGTGGGCATTGCGCGTGCCCAGGACGACGAGGTAACGGTCGAGATTTGGGCTTTTGCAACCAACCGTACCAATTGGATGGAAAATCTGATTGAAGAACTATGGTCAGATGACAATCCCAATGTCAATATCAGTATCGTGCACACGCCTTATGCTGATTTGTGGCCCAAATTGCAAACGGTCTTTGTCGCCGGTTCGGGCATCCCCGATATCGTTGATGTCGGCACCGGGCAGTTGGGTCAATATGTTCGCGACCCGGGCAACGAACCATTCCTGCCGCTAAATGACATCATCGGCGATCAACTGTCTGATTTGTCACTGCCGTCGGCGACGCAAACTTGGACTGTGCGCGGCAATATCTACGGTGTTGGCAACGAGGTCAATCCCGTATTGCTGTATTATCGTCATGACCTCCTTGATGAAATGGGCTTGGATGCTGAAGCGCCGGGCACCTGGAATGAATTTGTCGAAATGCTCGGCGGCGCGACCATGGACGCGGGGCGCGGGTTATTCCCGGTTGCAACGGCCGGCTGGTCCGATTTCTATATCCAGCTGCACCAGGCTGGCGGCGAATTCTTTGATGCCGAAGGCAATGTCCAGGTCTTGAGCGATCTATCGGTCGATGTTCTGTCTTGGCAGAAGGCGCAGCTTGATAGCGGCGTTTATGTTGAGCAGGGCCGGGGCGATGGTCAGTACGCGCTGATGAACGAAGGTGCCTATGTCACCATTTGGGGCGCGCCTTGGTATCAAGGCTTCATGAAGCTCAATGCGCCGGACCTGGAAGGCAAATGGAAGATGCGTTCCTTGCCACTATGGGACGATGGCGGCTATTTGACTGTGCCGCGCGGCGGTACAGGCATGTGCATCACCTTGGCTTCGGAAGTCAAGGAAGAGGCTTGGGAATACATCCGCGTCAGCAACCTGACCCCCGAAGGGTCACTGTTGGCTTTCCGCGATATGAATCTCTTCCCATCCTATATCCCGGTTTGGGATAGCGAAGAGCTGCTGCGCACGGATGATTACTTCAGTGGGCAGAAACCCGGTGTCTTCATTGCCGAAGCCGCGGCTGCCATGGCCAGCGTCAATATCGATCCATACTGGACCTTGCTGACCGATTCGCTCAGCCGTTTGGCTGTTGAACCGGTCATGCTGGATGACGCCGATCCCTTCACGGCATTGCAAGAAGCCGTCGACGACTTTGATTTCAACAAGTAAGCATTGATTCACAGTTCGCTGGGTATGCCTAGCATACCCAGCGAATGTTCTTATACCACAATCTCAGCGCCGTTGATTCATAATGGGGCAGTCTAGCTGCAATTCTAAAATTTTGGCTATGACTCAAAGGGTTACATTAATCGCCTTGGGGTTTGTAAATGACAGCTATTAGCCAACCCGCGCTGGGCGCGGCGATCAGGTCAAGCTGGTGGTCGCGCAATGAACGCAAGCTGATACCCTATATCTTCCTTGCGCCCTTTATTCTCACATTCGCTGTTTTCACGGTCTATCCGGCGGTTGACTCGTTCTTAATGAGCTTTCAGCGGGTGCGTGGTTTCGATAATTACGAATACGTGGGCACGGCAAATTATGAGCGCCTGCTGACCAAGGACAAAAGATTCCGCACAGCGCTTGTAAATGGCGCGGAGTTTGCCGCGGGCACGGTGCTGATTCAAATCCCGCTGTCGCTTGGGGTAGCCTTACTGCTGGATTCTCCAAATGTGAGGATGAAGGTATTGGCGCGCTTGGCGTTCTTCGCCCCGTATATTACTTCGGCCGTCGTCGTTGGCTGGATATTCACGCTCGTCTTTGAGGAACGATATGGTTTGCTGAATGCGGTGCTAGCTTCCATTGGGATTGATGGCGTTGGGTGGATAAAGGACAAAAACTGGGTCATGCCCGCGCTGATTATTCTAGGTCTGTGGACATGGGTCGGGCATCACTCATTGTTCTTTTTGGCTGGGCTGCAGAATGTACCCGACGACCTAAAAGAAGCGGCGCGGATAGATGGCGCGAATACGGCGCGGGTCTTCTGGCATATCACTTTGCCTTTTCTACGGCCTATCTTTGTATTTGTCACAATCACTGGTTTGATTGGCTCTTTTAGTTTATTTGGGCAGCCCTTTCTGCTGTTTGACAGTGGTTCGGGTCCCCAAGATTCCGGCTTATTCCCGCTGATGTATCTCTATTTCATGGGCTTCCAAAATCTGCGCATGGGCTACGCTTCCGCTATCGGCTATTTACTAACGGTCATCATTCTGATCGTCACAGGCATACAGCTTTTGCTGTTCCGCCTTTGGAAAGTCTAGACATACCAAGATGCCAAGAAAGCCAGAATCAACAGCGCAATGAAACCGAACAAAGTCAACGTACTTTTTTTGAATTCGCTGGTCTTGTTTGGCATTTTGCTGACAGCCGTTCCTTTTATTTACATGATCACCGCCAGTTTTCGCAACCAAGGCGAGCTTTATTCGCTGCCAGTGACGATTTTCCCCCGCGAAGTCGTTGGCCATAACTATCCCAAACTCTTTGATGATACCCATTTTGTGCTCTGGTACGGCAACACCATTTTCACCGCCAGCATACGCACCGCTCTCGGCGTCTATTTTGCCGCTTTGGCCGGCGCCGCCTTTGCTAAATACCAATTTCGCTTTAAGCGTTTTCTCTTTTTCCTGGTGCTGGCGACCTTAACCCTGCCCTTCCACGTTTTGTTGATTCCGCTATTTATCATGATGGTCGAGTTTGGCTGGATTGGAGACTATTTAGCGATTATCGTCCCTGGCATTGTGGGCGCATTTAATATCTTCCTCATGCGCCAGTATATTGAAGCGGTGCCTGATGAACTCATGGACGCCGCTCGTATTGATGGCGCTTCGGAGTTTCGTATCTTTCACAGCGTCATCATCCCGCTAGTGCGTCCGGCTTTGGGCGTGGTCGCTATCTTGACTTTTGTTAATACCTGGAATGATTTTCTCTGGCCCCTGATCGTGCTGAACGACCCCAAAAAATATCTGCTCACTGTTGGATTGGCGACCATGGACGGACCTTTTGATGTAGAAATCGGCGCAATCATGGCTGGTTCCTTCTTGAGTACGCTGCCTATCATTTTCGTCTTCGTCCTGATGCAGCGGCAAATCATCGCTGGTCTCACGCAAGGGGCGATACGCGGTTGACAGCAAAATTCCCTGTGCCTCCAGAACGTCTTGTCTTTCAACCGGACGCTTCCCTCAGTTTGCAGCGCGGCATCAATCTGATTGTCGCTGCCATCCGACCGACGCTCGGTCCGATTCCCGGCAGCGTCGCTGTCAGCCAGGCGCTGGAAAACAAAGCGCCCGAACTGCTAGACAAGGGCGGTTTGATCGCGCGGCGCATCACAGACTTGCCCGATCGGGATGCCGATATGGGCGCCATGCTGCTGCGGGGGATGCTCTGGCAACTTTATGAAGACTGTGGCGACGGCACAGCCACCGCTGCCGTGATATTTCAATCAGTTTACAACGACGGGCTGAAATATATCGCCGCCGGCGGCGATGCCATGCGCTTGCGACAATGTCTTCAGCAGTGCCTGAATCTTGTCCTGGACTCGCTCAAAGAGCTGAAAAGGCCGGTCGCCGGGCGCGACCAACTGACGCAACTCGCCGAGTGCATCTGCCATGATCCTGAACTGGCGGAGAAGCTGGGCGAGATCTTCGACTTCATCGGCGAACATGGGCAGCTGGATGTGCGGCGGAGCCACACGCGAACAATCGAGCGCGACTACATGAAAGGCATGTACTGGAAGCGCGGCGCCGTCTCGCGGACGATGCTGCATGGCGGGAAAGAACCGGATCGCATCGTCATGAACGACGCCGCCATCCTTCTCAGCGATCTCGATATCGAGGATGCGGAAGAGCTGCTGCCCGTGATCAATATGCTTATGCGGTCGGGCGCGAAGTCGCTGCTTTTGGTCGGCGAAAAATTTTCCGAAGCGGTTATCAATCTCATCCTCAACAATAAGCAACCAGAGAAATTCCGTATCGTGGCGGTCAAGACGCCGGGCAGCGCCGACGAACAGCGGCGCGCCCACTTAAGCGATATGGCGGTGATCACCGGCGCTATCCCGCTCTTCAAAGCAGCCGGCGATAAGTTGGCGACCGCGGTAGCGCGTCCCGAAGAGCTTGATGGCGCTGAGCCAAGCAAACACTCAAGCGCTAGCTACTTCGGACAGGCGAAACAAGTCTGGGTCGAGCGAACGATGTTCGGGCTGGTCTCGGACCGCGAAGATCAACAGGACTTGACCGAACATCTGGCGGACCTGTTGGAACAGCTGGCACACGCGCCGGACAAAGAGGCAGAGGCTTTCTTGCGCGAGCGCATCGGCAAGATTCTGGGCGGCGTCGCCATCTTGCGCATCGGCGATGCCGTACCGGCGCGCATGGACGCCCGTATCGCCATGGCAAAAGAGACGGCTAAATCACTGCGCCGCGCATTGCGTGATGGCTTTGTGCCGGGCGGCGGCGTCGCCTTGCTGGCCTGTCGCGCTGCGCTAAAGAAGGCGCATGAAACCAACGACGACAGCGCGGCGCGCGCCGCGCGGCGCATTTTGCTGCGCGCATTGGAAGAGCCTCATCGCGCCATCTGCTATAACGGCGGCTTTGATTCCGCCAAAGTAGCTGAATTGGAAGGCATGCCCCGCGACCACGGGATCGATATCCGAAATGGCGCCATAGTCGACATGATAGACGCGGGCTTAATTGATGTCGCGTCGGTGGTGGAAGCGGCGCTGCGCGGCGCGGTGAACAGCGCAGCTCTGGCGCTGACCATTGCTGTGCTGCTGCATCACGAGCAGCCGCAATCAAACTATACGCCCTAAGATTGTACTACCAGCGCCGTTCCATTGGATTCACCCGCGCTTGGATTCGCCCATGCTTTCAGCTATCATGAGCGCTAGCAATTTCCAGCGCAGGGAGCGATTTCGAGATGTTATCCTCGCGGCTGTGGCGGCAAATCGCCCAGCCCGACACAGGCAATGCGATTTTCCGACGCGCGAGCCAAAGCTATAAGCCCGCCAGCGCGCCGGCGCGGCGCGACAGCTTTCCACGACCGCTGCTGATAATCGCTGGCATCGCAATCATCGCAGCAGTTCTACTCCAACCTCAACTCCTGTTCCTGTTGTTCGTGATACCCATCGTGATGGTCATGCTGGTGGTGGCCAGCCCCGCGCTATTGCCCTTGTTGGCGCTGGCGGGGGGCTTGTTCCTCGTCGTGGAGGTCATCGGGGGCATCTCCCGCGAAAAGCGCCAGCACACCTACGAATTGATTTGCAGCTCCACCCCGGGTTCGCTGCAAGCTTGTTGGTCTTTCGCCAAGGGCATCACCCACCGCGGCGGCTGGTTCACCGCCTTGCGCTGGGGGAGCGCGCAATCGCTGCGGCTCGGCGGCGGCGTCCTGGGCGGCGCGCTGCTGCTGATCCTGTGGCTGCTGCTATCCGATCAGACGCTGGGGCTGGCGCAGTTGCGCGTGCCGCTGCTGATCGGGCTGCTGATGATGCTGTACTACAGCCAGCTGACGCAGTCCATCATACTCGGTTTGACGCTTGGGCTATGTATGAGCAGCTTCGACTTGCACAGGCGCGACGCCGCCGCAATCGGCGCTTGCTTGTATGTCATGGCGCAGGCGCTGTGCATCGGGCTGGCGCTGTTGTTTTACGTGGCTTGCAGTCGGCTGCTGTTTGAGCCGCAGCTCTTGGTCAGTATGGGCGTCGAGTGCGCTGCGGTCGCGATTGTGATACTGAGCCGCGAGGCGCTGATTGTCGCGCTCTGGACTTGGGCGGAGGCGCGCTTGGAGTGGGCGCGAGGGGAGGTGGAAATCTCTGCGCGGCAATTGTTAGTCGCGCAATAGGCTGGCGGGCTATTGTAGAATATGCGCAGTTCAAGAAGGGGCAGCATGAGCGCGGTCAGAGACTATCTAACAGAAATACAATCAAAATACCGAACTGACATCGCAGGCGAACACGCTTACCGCCCGGCTTTGCAGAAACTGCTACAATCGGCTGACACCGGGCTGAACGCGGTCAATGACCCCGCGCGAACAGCAATCGGCATGCCTGATTTCGTCGTCTTGAGACAGCCCGGCAATGTGCCGATTGGCATAGTCGAGGCGAAAGACATCGGCAATGCGCTCAGCCGAACCGAGAAAACCCAGCAAATCAAGCGCTATCTGGCGCATGGCAACCTGATACTGACGAATTACCTGGAATTTCGCTGGTATGTGGACGGAGAGAGGATTGAAACCGTCCGAATAGCTAGAGTGAAGGACGGCAAGATAATTCGCATCTCTACAGCCTACGGTGATTTGGCTGATTTACTCCGCCGTTTTGTCCTGCAAACAACTCCGACTGTCAACAGCGGGAAAGAATTGGCGGAGCGGTTGGCGCGCAGCGCCCAGCTCATCGCGCATTTTATCGAGCAAGACCTCAAGAGCGCCTCGCCCACATCTAACCTGCAAAATCAAATGAGCGCTTTTCAGAAGACGCTGCTGCCGGGGCTGAACATCGCCAGCTTCGCTGATATGTACGCGCAAACGTTGGCTTATGGCCTTTTTGCCTCGCGCGTGAATTTCCTCGGTGATCCGCGACGTTTCAGCCTGCGCAACGCCGCTGACGACATCCCGCGCACCAATCCCTTCCTGCGTGAGCTTTTTCATCACAGCCGCTTCGACCTGGGCGGGCGCTTGTCCTGGCTGACGGAGAGCCTGGTGGAGATCCTGCGCCATACTGATATGGACAGCATCTTGGCGCATTTCGGGCGGCGGACGGGGCAGAGCGACCCCGTCGTGCATTTTTACGAGACCTTCCTCGCCGCCTACAATCCCCGCCTGCGCGAGCGGCGCGGCGTCTATTACACGCCCGAGCCAGTCGTGAAATATATCGTGCGCAGCGTCGACCACATCCTCAAGACCCGCTTCAATCGACCGCGCGGTCTAGCTGACGAAAATACGCTCATCCTTGATCCCGCGGCCGGGACAGGGACCTTCCTGTACTTCGTGATTGAGCAAATCAAAGAAACATTCGCGGGTCAGCAGGGGCTGTGGAAAAGCTATGTCGAGAAACATCTGCTGCCGCGCGTCTTCGGCTTCGAGCTGCTGATGGCGCCCTACACCGTCGCCCACATGAACCTGAGCTTGCAGTTGAGAGACGCCGGTTACGAGTTCAAAGACGACGAGCGCCTGGGCATCTACCTGACCAATACGCTGGAAGAGGCGAAGGAAGCGCCCGAGCTGCCCTTCGCCGAGTTCATTTCGCAAGAAGCCAACCAAGCGGCCGCCATCAAGCGCGACAAGCCGATTATGGTGGTGCTCGGAAACCCGCCGTATTCCTACGCGTCGGCAAATAGAGGCGAATGGATCAGCAAGCTGGTGCGGGAATATTATTTTGTGGATGGCAAGCCGTTGGGCGAGCGCAACCCCAAGGGTTTGCAGGATGACTACGTGAAGTTCATCCGCTTTGGGCAGTGGCGAATTCAGCAGACTGGAAGCGGTGTTTTGGCATTTATCTCGAATAACGGTTACTTGGATAACCTGACTTTTCGTGGGATGCGAAAACAACTCTTGGATACATTTGATGAAATTCACATTCTAAATTTACATGGAGATGCCCGTAAATCCGTAACATCTTCTGATAATGATAAGGATGAAAATGTATTTGACATCATGCAAGGAGTTGCGATAGTAATCTTAGTTAAACTTGAATCAGCCAAAATCCAAAAGGCAGTTCATTATTTTGAGTTATGGGGCAAAAGAACATTCAAATATGATTTTCTAAATATGAACGATATTGAAGAAATCTATTGGGAAAAAATCACGCCCAATCCACCTTATTTTATGTTCAAGCAAATTAACTCCGAAAACAGTGATACCTATTCCGATTATTCCGCAATTACCGAGTGCTTTATTGAACGAAATATGGCAATAACAATCAATAAGGAGCTTGTAGATTTCTCAAGTGAGAAAAAAGATCTACTACACTATCGCATATTCGACAGGCGATACATCAATTATGACTTTGATGAAATCGAGCGACCCCGATTTGAGATTATGCGCCACGTCTACAATCGTAAGAATCTTGCGTTAGTAACACTTAGGCGTCCAAGAATTAACTTTTTCGGCAACTTCTGGGTTACTAATCGCATTACAGACAAATCCGTAATTTCTTCAAAAGACAATGCCTATGTTTTCCCACTCTACCTCTATCCCAAAGACGAGCAATTTGACATCGGCGACGACCCCAGCGAATTCCCACTCAGCCACCGGGGCCGCCGCCCCAACCTGAGCCGCGCTTTCGTCGCCGACATGGAAGCTAAACTGGGTTTGCACTTTGAAACCGAAGGCAGCGCGTTTGCCCAAAATGACAGGGCTGAGTGCTTCGGTCCTGAAGATGTTTTCTATTACGCTTACGCCGTTTTCCATAGCCCGACCTACCGCCAGCGCTACGCTGAGTTCCTGAAAATCGACTTTCCGCGCCTGCCGCTGACATCGGATGTGAACTTGTTCGCCGCGCTGGTCAAGCTAGGCGCGGAGCTGGTGAGCCTGCATCTGATGAAATCGCCGGCGCTGGCGAATTTCAGGACGACCTACGATGTCGAAGGCGACAACGAAGTCGCGCGCGGCTATCCCAAGTACGATGAGGTCAAACAGCGCGTCTACATCAACAAGGCGCAGTATTTCGGTGGCGTGCCGCCACAGATTTGGGATTTCCACATCGGCGGCTATCAAGTGCCACAGAAGTGGCTGAAAGATCGCCGCGGACGCAAACTGTCTTACGAAGACCTGCGGCATTATCAGCAGATTGCGGTCGCCTTATCCGAGACGATTCGCATCATGTCCGAGATTGACGCCGCCATCCCGCAGTTTCCGCTTGAGTAGCCGCTCATAAGCCGCCCGCGTATCCACATCCAGCAGCACGCCTTCATCCTCGACCGCCAGCAGCCGCAGCCTCGCCCCACGCAGCGCCTCACGCGGCCGCGCCCCCGCCGGCAGATCCAGCATCGCCCGCCAATAAGCGCGGTCCAGCAACACCGGATGCCCGCGCTGACCCTGGCGCGCCGGCGCGACATTCCAGCCCGCCTCATGCGCCGCCGCCAGCCGCCTTATCACATCGCTCGTGATGCAGGGCATGTCGCCCGGCTGAATAAAGGTCCCGTCTAGCGTGTTCGGCAAGGTCTTCAAGCCCGTTTTCACGGAAGAAAGGATTTCACCCGTCGCGTAGTCGGGGTTATGAACGAGCGCCGCTTGATAGCCCGCGACGGCATCGGCGACGCGGTCGGCGTCGCGCCCGGTCACGACGATGATCGGATCAACGCCGGCCTTGATATAGGCTTTGACAACCTGGCTTATGATGGCTTCGCCGTCGGTCCAAGGGAGCAGCAGCTTGTTCTCGACCATACGCGACGACAAGCCCGCCGCCAGGATGATCGCGGCATAACCTTCCCCCCATTGCAATGGGGATTGCGAGGAGGGTTGGCAGCTAGCCATCCGTCACGCTGCGCGGCATGGGTCGTTCGGCGATGTCCTTGAGCAGACCGCCGTGACCCATGGACACCAGGTTGGCGCGCGTCAGGCGCTCGCCGGTCAGCAGGCGCGGCAAGATCCAGTCGATGACATTGGTTTTGGGCGATTTGACGCAGCCCGGCGCGCCCACCACCGGCACGTCGTCCAAGTAGCCCAAGAGCAGCAGCGTACCCGGATCCACCGGCACGCCGTGCAGCGTGATGCTGCCGCCGGCGCGCAATAGCGCCGAGGGCATGATGTCCGCGCGGTCAATGATGGCGGATATGCCCGCCACTAGGATCAAGTCGCAATCCGCGTGGGCGCGGATCGCCCCCGCGATAGCATCCGCCTCGTGCGCGACAAAAGCCGGTTCCAGCAGATGGCTGCCCCAGCCTTGGACGCGCTTAAGAACGGGCCCGTGAAAGCTCTTGAGCAGGACTTCGCGCCTGGCTTCCGGACCCGATACGATCAGCGCGACGCGCTTTTCCTGGAGCGGGAGAATGCGCAAAACGGCGGCGCCGGCTTCGGCGATGCGCTCCACATCAACAACCCGCGCTTGTGGCAGGCCAAAAGGCACAACTTTGACCAGCGCGATCATCTCCCCCGCGCCGACCAAGCTGAATTCGCGCAGGGTAGCGATGGTGAGGCCGTCATAAATGTTGTTGATCAACTCGAGCTTGGGCACATCAATATGCAGAACGCCGCGCTCCGCCGCTGTCAGATTGGCGCGTCCCACGCCGGGCGCCCGCCAATTGACCATGGAACCTGCGACCGCTTTGCCGATTCGCTGGGCCGCGACATCTTCGTGCAGATCGGCCGCGCTCAGCTGGGTAACGGTAACGCGCTCCAAGCCGAGGCGGCGCAGTACCGTCAAATCCGTCTCGCGCAGCAGGCGCCCCTTGTTGAAGATCAGCTTGCCCGCGGAATCGTAGAGCTTATGCGCCAGAATCGCGCCAACTGCGTCGGCGATCGGCGCCTCGCCGAATTTCATCGCGCAGGACCTGCAGTGTCGACGGGTCTGTGTCCACGCGACCCTGCGCGCAGTCCATTTCGCACAGCGATAATCTCCGCCAAAATACAGACGGCGATCTCTTCCGGCGTCTGCGCGCCGATGTCGATGCCAATCGGCGTGCGGATTTGCGCGATCAAGTCATCGCCGAGCCCAGCTTCTTTGAGCCGCGCCACGCGCTGCTTATGGGTGCGTCCGCTGCTCAAAACGCCGATGTAAGGAATGTTCGCCGGCAGCGCGGTGATCAGCGCTTTGTCGTCAATCTTCGGGTCGTGGGTCAAAACCGCCAGATAAGCGCTGCGATCCAGCCCCAGTTGTGGCAAGGCTTTGTCGGGATAGCTGTGCAAGATATTTGCCACGTCCGGGAAGCGCTCGCGCGAGGCGAATGCCGCGCGCGGATCGACGATCGAGACGCGAAAACCGACTTGCGCCGCCATCGCGGACAGCGGAATCGCCACATGCACGCCGCCGATCAGGATCAGATGCGGGCGCTCGACCTGCATATCGACCATGACGCGACTTTCGCCCAGCGCTACGACGCCGCTTTTCTTGCTGGAGCGCGCGACCGCGCTCATGCTTTCCACCTGCGCGCCCGTCAGCTTATCCGTCCGAAAGAGGAGCTCTCCCTGGGCATCAAGCAAGACTTTCTCGCCGATTAACTCGCCCTCCACGCGGGTGATTGTCACGCCAAAATTGTCCTGTGCCGCCAGCTGTGCCAGCGCGTTCCACCAGAGCGCATCCAGCGGCTCGACAAAGACTTCGATGCTGCCGCCGCAGGTCAAGCCGACCTCCCAAGCCAGGTCATCCGCCACGCCGAATTTGAGCAAGCGCGGCGCGCCATCGCGCAGGCTGCCCTGCGCCTCCTCGACCACCGCCCCTTCCACGCAGCCACCGCTGACCGAGCCGATCATGGCCGGCGCGCCGCCCGCGTGATCATTGTAGGAGACAGCCATCTTCGAGCCTTCGCGCCGCGGCGCCGAGCCCCAGGTCTTGACCACGGTCGCCAGCGCCACCGCGCGCTCTTCCGCCAGCCAGTGATTCATCGTATCAAGGATATCTAGCATGGCGCCTCCTCTTATGCCAAGTAGCGCTTGCGATAGCTTTCGGCGCTCGGGCGGCTGTTGAGATTGTTGAGCGCTTTCACGATGGCCTCCAAGTTCGCCAGGTTGGTAATCGGCAGGAAGTCCTGCACATAAGGCAAAAGCGCCTGCGCGCCCCGGGTCAGCGGTTCATACTCCGGTATATCCAGCAAGGGATTCAGCCAGATCAAGCGCCGACAGGAATGCCGCAGGCGTTCCATTTCCCGGTGCAAGATCGGGATATCGCCACGGTCCCAACCGTCCGTGATCAAAAGCACCACCGCGCCCCGCCCCAGCACGCGCCGCGCCCAGACCCAATTGAAGCGATGCAGGCATTCGCCGGTCATGGTGCCGCCGCCCCACTGCAAGACGGCTTGGCCCACATCTTCCAGCGCGTCATCCACGTTTTTCTGGCGGATCTGCCGTGTGATGCGCGTGATGTCCGTGCTATAAACGAAGGATTCGACCTGGAAGAGCGAGCCGGCCAAGCTGTGCATAAAGTGCAGCAATACGCGTGTGTAACGTTCCATGCTGCCGCTGATATCGCAGAGCAATACCACAGGCCGCGGCTTTTCCACCCGGCGGTGTGTTGGCAACTGCGTGACATCGCCGCGCTTGCGAATCACATCTTTCATCAGGCGGCGCAGGTTGATTTGTCGCCCCTTGCCATTTTCAAAACGGCGCGTCCGGCGCATGCCGAGCGATTCCGGCATTTTGGCGATGGCGCGCTTCGCCATTTCCAGTTCCTCTGCGCTCATCTCGGCAAAGTCCTTATGGCGCAAACGCTCCTGCCGGCTGTAGGTCGGCACAATTGCGATCATAGACGGGTCAAGTTCTTTGCTGTCGCTGCCGTTCTCGCTCGGCGAGGCATCCAGCGGCGGCAGGAACTGCGTCTTTTTTTTGCGCCGCTCTTCGCCTAATGACTGCAAATTCAGCGTGGTAAAGCCCGCCGACGGCCGCCGCCAAAAAATATCAAAGGCTTCATCAAAATAAGCCAATTCTTTGGGATGCGTGACCAGGTGCGCGCGCAGCGCAAAATAGAAATCTTGCTTGCGCCCCAGTTGAATAAAAGCCAAAGCCCGCGCCACATCCATCATGCGGTTGGGCGTCACGTTCATGCCCAGCGCCCGGCAAACGCGCCCGAACATAATCAGATTGTGCGTCAATTTGCCGCCGTGATAGTCGTAAGGCGCATCGGCGGGACCGAGGAATAGGCTATTGACGGGCGAATCTTCGGCCATGGTCAAGCCCGCTGCGCTTCGACATTGGCGCGCTCAATCATATTTTGGATGGTCGCCGCGTCCAGCATCTCGACATCGTCTTGGTACTTCAAGATCACGCCCAAGGTGTCTTGCACCGTTTCCAAAGCCAATTCATTCTGGTCCAGCGCGATCAAGGCAGCCGTCCAATCCAGGGTTTCCGCGACGCCGGGCCGCTTGAACAACTCCATCGAGCGCATGTCCTGAATGAAGGCGGTAATCTGCCGCGCCAACATCGGCGCTACATCGGGCGCCTTGCGCCGCACGATCTCCAGTTCTTTGTGGAAATGCGGGTAATCAATCCAGAAGTACAAACAGCGCCGCTTGAGCGCATCGTGGATTTCGCGCGTGCGGTTGGATGTGACAACCACAATCGGCGGACTGGCGGCTTTCACCGTGCCCAATTCCGGGATGGAGATCTGGAATTCCGATAGCAGCTCCAGCAGAAAAGCCTCGAATTCTTCGTCGGAGCGGTCCAGCTCATCGATCAGCAAGACCGGCGCGGCGCCGTTCTTACTCTTTTCAATCGCTTGCAGCAAGGGGCGCTTGAGCAGAAAGCGCTCTGAAAACAGCTCGCCTTCCATATCATCACGAGCCAAGCCTTCGGCTTCCATCAAGCGCAAATGCAGGATCTGACCGGCGTAATTCCATTCGTAAACCGCCGTATTAATATCCAGCCCCTCGTAGCACTGCATGCGGATCAGCTCGGTCTCCAACAGCGCCGCGAGCACCTTGGCGATTTCGGTCTTGCCAACGCCGGCATCGCCTTCCAAAAACAGGGGCTTGCCTGTTTTCAAGGCCAGGAATATCGCCACCGCCAATCCGCGTTCGGCGATATAGTCTTGCTGGCTCATGGCAGCTTGCAGGTCATCAACGGAATTGAACATGCACTTCATCTCGTCTCATTGGTTTTCGAAGAATTGTTACACTGCGGGTATTCTAACTGATGCGGGAGGATTTTCGGAAGGCTCGAAGCGATTCGACCTTCTGCAGCGCGCGGCGCCGATTAGAATAGACGGTCTGAATCGGAAACCATTATGGAGAAGACAATGAACGCGCAAATTAAAGAGTTTTGGGATCTCAACCGTATGTATACGGAGCTGCGCGACCAGCTTCTGGAAGCATTGTCCGATGCAAATCTCAGCTTCACGCCAGGCGGGAGCAACCCGACGCTGGGCGAACTCTGCCGCGAACTGGGCGAAACTCAATACGCCTACGTCCAGTCTTTTAAGACCTTCAAAATCGACTTCAGTTACCGGACGAAGGACGATCACTATCTCGGCAGCGTCGCTGAACTCCAAGCCTGGTATCGTCAATTGGACGAGGCGCTCGAAGCCGCTCTGGAAGCGGTCAGCGATGAGCATGTCGCGACCAAAAAAATGGACCGTGACGGCTATGAAGTACCGCTCCACATCAGCCTAGATATCTTGCGCGAGGCGCTCTTGATCTTCTACGGCAAGGTCAGCGTCTATGCCAAAGCCATGGACAAGCCGCTTTCGCAGCAGTGGCAAGATTGGATTGGCTAGTTTCATTCGCGTCGGACAATCGAACAGTCGCTAGCCAGGTGATAGGTATATTGAAAAACAAAAGGTCAGCCGACAGCTGACCCTTCTATATTCTCTATCTTGTTGTTTTTCAATGGAGCGACGCTTATCCAGCCGCCGCCTTGACCGCACGCTTCAAATAAACGCCGGTCATCTGCTGACGGTAGGCTTCGGGATAAGCCACATCGCCCGCCAGCCAATCCTCGATATCAGCCTTCACCATGTCAGCCGCGGCATTCAGCGCCGCATCGTCCAGCGCTGAGCCTGCTAGAGCCGCTTCCGCGCCGGCGCACTTGACCGCCTTGACCGTCGCGCCGCCGACGGCGACGCTCGCGCCAGTGCAGGTGTCGCCATCCATGGTCAAAGCCACTGCCACGCCAACAATCGCATAACGGGAAGCCGGATGCGGGAACTTCGCATAAGCCGTCTGGTGATCGCTGAGGTCAGGAACGCTTACGCTGGTGATTAGTTCGCCGTCGTCCAGCGCCGTCTCGAAGAGATCGACAAAGAACTCCTCGGCGCCAACAGAGCGCGCTCCATCGGAACCCTGGATATTGATGCTGGCGCCGGCCGCCACCAACACCGTCGGCGGGTCGGAGGCTGGGTCGGCATGGGCGATATTGCCGCCAATGGTGCCGAAGTTGCGCACCGCTTGATCGCCGACGCCGCCACAGGCATCCGCCAAAGCGCCACACATGGACTGCACATCGCCCGAGGCGGCGATCTCCGCATGGGTCGCGGTTGCGCCGATGGTCAAGCTGCCATTAGCCGAGATGCCGCGCAGCGAGTCGATCCGTCCGATATCCACCAGTTGCTCGGGGGCGGAAAGGCGCAGCTTCATCACCGGCAGCAGGCTATGTCCGCCAGCCAGAAACTTGCCTTCGTCACCGATCAATTCCAGCGCCTGATCGACCGATTCCGCCCTCTGATATTCAAATTTGTTTGGCCACATCTGTTGTCTCCTCCTGCGTTTTTTCTCTGAGATGGGGGACTCGGCGAGTCGCCCCTACATGTATTCGCTTGTGATTAGGCAGATTGTATCGCCTGCCAAACCTTCGCCGAGGTCATCGGCATGTCGATTCCTTCCACGCCAAAAGGCGCCAGCGCGTCCAGTACGGCATTGTATACCGTTGGCGTGCTGGCGATGGTGCCGGTTTCCCCGACTCCCTTGACGCCGATCGGATGGTGCGGCGACGGCGTGACGGTCTCGTCCAACTCGAAGTTCGGGAACATATCGGCGCGCGGCATGGTGTAGTCCATCATTGTGCCGGTCAAAAGCTGTCCGTTGTCGTCGTAAATGACCCCTTCGCAGAGCGCCTGTGCGATACCCTGCACGACACCGCCGTGGATTTGCCCGGCGACGATTTCCGGATTGATCTGCGGTCCGCAATCGTCTACGGCGATATAGCGCTGCAGCTCGATGTCGCCGGTATTGGCGTCAACCTCCACGATGGCGATATGCGTGCCAAAGGGATAGACGAAGTTCGGGGGGTCGTAGAATTGCGATTCTTCGAAGCCGGGATCCATGCCTTCCGGCATATTCCAGGCCAAGTGCGCCATCAATGCCACATCTTGTATCGACTGGAAGTTGTCCGGCGAGCCCTTGACCAGGAACTTGCCATCGTCGTATTCAATGTCTTCGACCGCCGCTTCCATCAGATGTGCCGCCAGCGCGCGCGCTTTTTCTTTGAGCTTCCGCGAGGCTTGCGCCAGCGCCGCGCCGGTGACCGGCGTGGTGCGGCTGCCATAGGTGCCCCAGCCCATCGGCGTTTCAGTGGTATCGCCGTGGATGACCTCGATGTCGTCCACCGGGAAGCCCAGCTCATCGCCGATGATTTGCGCCAAAGTCGTCTCGGAGCCCTGGCCATGCGGCGATGCGCCGATCAGCGCTTGCACCTTGCCCGTAGGCGTCACGCGGATTGTCGCGCTCTCCCACAAGCCACCCTGGAAGCCGACGGCTCCCGCGACCTGGCTCGGTCCCAAGCCGCACATTTCCGTATAGGCGGTGACGCCGATGCCCAGGTAACGGTCCTGCGCGCGCGCTTCGGCTTGTTGGCGGCGGAAGTCATCGTAGCCGGCGATGCCCAGCGCCTTTTCGAAGGCGGTTGGATAATCGCCGCTGTCGTAGGTGAGCCCCGCCGCGACATCGTAGCCATTTTCAAAGGCGGGTATCAAATTCTTGCGCCGCAGCTCAACCGGATCCATATCCAGCTCGCGCGCCACATTGTCCATCATGCGCTCTAGCAAGAATGTCGCTTCGGGACGTCCCGCGCCACGATAGGCATCCGTCGGCGTGGCATTGGTCATGACGCCGATAGATTTGCAGTAGATGCTGTCAATCGTATAGGGACCGACATAGAGCAGCCCGTGCAGAATGGTAGGGATGCCTGGCGCCGCCGTCGACAGATAACCGCCCATGCCGGCGTAGACCGTGGCGCGCACACCCAGGATCTTGCCGTCGTTGCTGGCCGCCATCTCCACGTATTGGACATGGTCGCGGCCATGAATGGTGACCTGATAATTCTCCGAGCGGGTCTCGGTCCATTTGACTGGAACGCCCAGCTTGATTGACGCCCAGCTGACTAATGCCTCGTCGGGATAGCAAGGTATTTTGCTGCCGAAGCCGCCGCCGACTTCGGGGGCGATTACCCGGACCTTGTTCTCATTTAAGCCCGTAACCGCGCTGATGATGAAGCGATGGATGTGTGGATTTTGTGAGGTGCACCAGAGCGTCAGTTCCTGCGTGGCTGGGTTATACTGCGCCATCGCCGCGCGCGGTTCCATCGCTGTCGGCAGCAGGCGCTGCTGCACAATGCGCTCGGAGACGACGACATCAGCCGCGTCGAATACGGCGTTGCTTGCCTCCTCATCAAAGGGCGCCCAGGTGAAAGCGATATTGTTCTCGATATCGTCGAAGAGCTGCGGCGCGCCGTCTTGAGCCGCCGCTTCGGGATCCACCACGACCGGCAGCTCTTCGTAGGCCACGTCGACAGCGTCCGCGGCATCTTGCGCCGTGTAGCGGTCGTCAGCCAACACGATAGCCACGCCATCGCCGACATAGCGCGCTTTGCCTTTCGCCAGCGCGGGATGTTCCGGCGTCTTCAAGTCGCTATCCGGTATCAGCCAAGCGGTTGGGATACCAGCCAGATCGACGTCTTCGCCGGTGAAAACGGCAAGCACGCCATCCATCGCCTCGGCGGCCGAGCTGTCGATGCTGAGGATATTGGCATGAGCGTAGGGGCTGCGCACGACCGCCATGTGCAATACACCGGGCAACTTGATGTCGTCGGTGTAGCGCGCTTCGCCGGTGATCAAACGCGGATCTTCCCTACGTTTTATGCCGGAGCCAAAAATACGCGTGCTCATCAATCACCTCCAGCGGCAGCATCCGCCACCTGCTTGACGGCTTTCACGATATTGTGATAACCGGTGCAGCGGCAGATATTCCCTTCCAGGTTGTGTCGGATCGACTCTTCAGACGCGCCCGGGTTGTCCTGTACAAATGACGTGGTGGCCATGATCATGCCCGGCGTGCAATAGCCGCATTGCAGACCATGGTTTTCCCAGAAGGCGGTCTGCATGGGATGATGCTCGCCATCCACCGCCAAGCCTTCAATCGTGGTCACATCCGCTCCGTCCGCTTGCGCGGCGAGCAATGTGCAGGATTTAAGCGCCTTTCCATCCAGATGAACTGTGCAGGCGCCACATTGGCTGGTATCGCAACCGATCTTGGTGCCGGTTAGATCCAACTCTTCGCGCAGAAAATGTACCAACAAGGTGCGGGGGTCGACATCGCGTTCCTGTACAACCCCGTTTACAGTGATTGAAACCTGCATTAAATCCTCCTCTGTGACTAGGCAAATACTCAGTTAAAGCGACGCGATTTTACATTATGACCGATGTTCCGAATCGGTTTTGCAACATTGTAACTTGCTTTGCCGCACTTCGCTAGCATTTTCGTCTAAGCGTGACTCCGAAATAATTCGTACAGTTGCTTGTATCGATAGAAAAGTCCGTTGTAAGCAGAGTGTTTCGCATTCTAAGTAACGAGTCGTTGACTAAAGTATCAACTTTAGTAAAATGCGTCACACGCGGCACATGTGCTATTCGGAATTATTTCGTCCGCGCCGGAGCAAAGCGAAGTCATGTTAGTTCGATTCAAAGTAAAGAATTTTCTATCGTTTCGGGACGAGGCGGAGTTCTCGATGATGGCCGCAGACGTCGAGAGCCATCAAGACCATGTGGTTGCCCACGAGGGTTCAACTGAGAAGCGTATACTAAAAACCAGTGTGATCTATGGCGCGAACGCGTCTGGCAAAAGCAACTTTGTAAAGGCTTTGGATTTTGCCAGGGATCTTATCATCGGGAATCTGGCTACCCAACGCGATGATCAGATTCCTACATCGTCCTTTATGTTCGACCTTGACTTCATGGGCGAGCCTTCAAGATTCGAGTTTGAAATCAAGTGTGGTAGCAGATTGTTTCTGTATGGCTTTGAAGTAACCCAAAAGTTAGTAGTTTCTGAGTGGCTGTTCGAATGGATCGAGGACAATTGGGAGCTATGGTTTAGGCGCTCAGAAGAATCCAAGTCCTGGGAAATTGGTACTATGTTGGAATCGGCAGTAGAAGAGATTACGATAGAACCGTACGTAACGCCCTCAGTTGAAGATGACACGCTGCCTGATTCCCGTAAAATGTCGGTCAGCCACTTGCTAGGGGGAACTCGACAAAACCAGCTGTTCTTGAATGAGGCTTACAATCGCGGCGTGAAGCAGTTTGAAGCATTGTTCGATTGGTTTCTTCGGAGGCTTGTGCTTGTTTTTCCAGATGCTGGTGACATGCCTATACCTTTCCCTCAGCGAATTGATGAAAAATTTGAATCGAAACTTGCCGAACTTATGGATATTTTTGGTGTTGGTATATCAGGGGTAAGTCTCAAGTCTATTGATCTTGAAGAAGACACTCGATTTCCGCCTTCGTTTAAGGATGCGTTAACAAGAACTGCCTTCAGAATGCCGAACATTAAAGAAGGTTATAGATCTCTGCAATTAAATGAAACGACCTTGCTTTTCAGTGTAGACGAGAATCAGAAGATTAAGTCTACGGAGATATTCGCTGAACACAGAGCCAAGCAGGGCTACGCTGTCGCGTTTCAGCTCGGGCGAGAGTCAGACGGTACAAGGCGTCTTTTCGGACTTGCGCCTTTAATACTGGATTTCCTACGCGAGAATAATGACAGAGTGTACGTAGTTGACGAACTGGAGAGAAAGCTTCATCCAAAACTGAGCTTCTTGATTCTGCACTTGTTCTTAAAGAACAGTGGGCAGAAGCTCGCGCAATTGATAGTCACAACGCACGAAACGCAAATTCTTGATTTGGGATTGCTCCGAACAGATGAGATTTGGTTCTCCGAAAAAGACTCGCATGGTGGATCATCGCTTTTCTCGCTTGAGGAATTTACGCCGCGCCCGAGTGGAAACGTCAAGGACGAATACCTCCAAGGCCGGTTTGGCGCTACCCCAATTCCCCTTAGCGTGAGCAACTTAGGGTGGGCCGATGATGATATCTAATCATGCCCCAGAACAGGACGAACGACCGTCAGGAGTAAGACGCAGGAAGCCGACTTTTGTAATTGCGACTGAAGGAGAAAAGACGGAGCCGGATTATTTTGCACACTTGGACCGAGTCTATCACGAAATAAACATAATCCTCTTACCAGCAAATGATGGTCACAGTCAACCGCGTCAAGTATTGGACAAGCTTCTCCACAAGAAGCAAGAACTCGCAAGAAAAGAATTGAATTCGTATCGATATTGGATAGTAATTGACCATGATCGCCGAGCGCGCCCGGATCTAGAGCAGGTTATGCAAGATGCTGAAGCTAATCAGATTTCCGTCGCGGACAGCAACCCGTGTTTCGAGACTTGGTTAATTCAACATTTTAGTTCACTCACTGATATCCTCCAATTATCACACGTTAATCAGGTTAAGAGCTGCGATTATGTAATTGATGAGCACCTTAAGCGATTTGATCCGGAATATAGAAAGGACAGGCTCGACAGCACCATATACATGCCGAAAGTAAACTCAGCGATAGAAAACGCAGAATATGATGAAGACATAGCCAGCAATTTGGATGACTTTAAGTACACGGGTTCTCGCGTCCAAAAGCTCGTGCAGGATATCCTTCCCGGCAACTGACCTGCGTCCTACAGTCAATCCGATACAGATCAACCCATAGATGAACCGCGCTTATTTGAGTCCATCGCCCGCCAAAAATGCCGCTAGATGATGTTTCCAGAGCGCCGCCAGGGTATGGCTGCCGTGCCCGCGCGTGCGGTCATCAATCGGCAGCAGGACATAAGCGCCGCGCTTAACCTGCGGTATCGCCGCTTCCAGGATGCCGAGTTCCGGCGGGTTCACCTGGTCATCCGCCGAGTTGATGGCTAATAGCGGCGCCTTGATTTTTGACAAGCCCGGGGCGGGGTCATAATCTTCGGACGCGGCAAACTGATAGATCATGTCGTTGGCATCCAGCAGGCCGGCATGAGCTTTGATCCGCTCAGCCAGGAAGGCGTCCGCGGCCGCTCGACTTGGCGCTTCTTTTTGCCATTGCAGGGGGCAACTGGTCATCATGATCAGCAGGTGGATGGCGTTGATTAGCCCTGGCGGTTGCTCGGCATAGTCGCCGCCGTTCCAGGCGGGATCGCTTTGGATAGAATCGATAATCATTTTGCGTATCATGCGGTTGCGCCCGGCGATCTCGGCCGGCAGAGAAGCCAATGGCGCCAGGCAGTCCATGAAATCGGGGTAGATCTGGCTCCATAACCAGGTGTGCATGCCGCCCATCGATGTGCCCATCACCAAGTAGAGATGATCGACGCCCAAGCCCTCGGTCAGCAATAGATGCTGCGCGCGCACCATATCGCGATAGCCATAACGCGGGAAGCCCATGCGCAAACCGTCGCTGGGCTTGCTCGAAGCGCCGTGCCCGATGCCATCCGGCAAGACGATAAAATATCGGCTGGCATCCAGCAATTGCCCGGGACCGAACAACTCGCCGGCAAAACTGTCGCGGGTGAACTGCGCGCCGCTGCCCGTTGTGCCATGCAAGACCAGCACGGCATTGCAGACCTTGCCGCTGGCGTCTCGGCGCGCTTTGCCCAGCGTACGGTAATGCAGGCGCAATTGCGGGAGCGTTTCGCCACTGGCAAAAACAAAGTCGCTTACGCTGAAGTCATCTTCGCTGAAGTTCATCTTCGTTACGCGCTTGTCAGGCATTTTCTTATGCGGGCAAGAAGATGCGTCGAATGAAACAGCGGTTTTCGCGAATCATCACCAGGTTAAATCCGCTAGGCGTGCCCGTGTCTGCTTCTGCGGATACCAGGCCGGGATAGCCCGCGAAGTTCGACCAGGAAGAGGGACAGCAAGCGTATGTGATGCCATCGCAGACGCTGCTCACCGCTTGGTGAATATGGCCGAAGAACACGCCAAGAACCTGCTGGCGACGCCGCGCGAGAATCGCGTGAATGCGTTCGCCGTTTTGCACCCGACTGTCATCATCTATCCAGGCGACGCCAGTCTTGATCAATGGATAATGCGAGGCCACCAGCAGTGGCGCGTCTTGCGTCCGCCGCGCCAGCGCGGCGAAGTCTTCAATCTGCTGGTCCGACAGCGTCGGCGCGAGCGGGTTGTCGGCGCCGCTGCCGTCGATAGTAAGCAGATGATAGCCCTTGATGGCGAGATGACTGTCGCCCATAACGCGCCTGCGCTCGCCGTCGGACAAGATTTCGCGCATCAGATGAATGGAATCGTGATTGCCCGGCAACAGTATCAGCAGCTGCTCCAGCGGACGCAGGATTTGCAGCGCGCGCTGGTAATTCTCCGGCAGGGGATCGGCGCAGACATCGCCGGTATGCAGAATGAAGTCGAATGAAAAGGGCAATTGTTGAATTGCGCCGACCAAAGCCTCGGCGCGGCGATTTGGGTGCGGGGCCGAGGCGAATATCTCATGCGAGCCGATTTTCGGATCAACACTGATGTGCGTATCACTGATGTGCAAAAATGTCAGCATAAAATTTGTCGCCACTCCACTTTCAACCAGAGCAACCTAGCCCGACGCGGGACGGCGCGTCTTGTGGCTGGATGCCAGATTCAGTCGCTTGCAATCGCGCTGTATCTTGTTGCTAGGAATCAAGAAACTGTCCACCGCGCAGAGGCAATGGTAACACAGCCGCGCGGGGGCTGCGAGCATGTCGGACCGCGCCGAAGAGTTATCCGCTCAGGGTGCGCCCCTTCGCTCGAGCTTCGCCAGCGCTGCTGGCATCGTTCCGATAAGCGTAGAGCTCGGCTGTGTAGGTCGTATTTGGACTCAGCCCGCCGAAAGTATGCGAAGTGGTCTCCCCAGGGTAGAAAGTCGGCGATTCGAAAACGTCGCCGCCGTAGAAGACCAGGGTGTAGGCATCAGCGTCGGGCGCTTCGTTCCACTCGACGGTGATGCGGTCCTGGCTAATGTCGCTGAAGATTATGGCGAATCGGCCGTCCGTGGGCAGCTGCGGCTTTGGCGCTTCTGTCGGCGGCGGAATCGGCGTATTCGTCGGTGGCGGTACAGGCGTATTCGTCGGTGGCGGTACAGGCGTATTCGTCGGTGGCGGAATCGGCGTGTTCGTCGGTGGCGGAATCGGCGTATTCGTCGGCGGCGGTACAGGCGTATTCGTCGGTGGCGGAATCGGCGTGTTCGTCGGTGGCGGTACAGGCGTATTCGTCGGTGGCGGTACAGGCGTATTCGTCGGTGGCGGTACAGGCGTATTCGTCGGCGGCGGAATCAGCGTGTTCGTCGGCGGCGGAACAGGCGTATTCGTCGGTGGCGGAATCGGCGTGTTCGTTGGCGGAACAGGCGTGGAACTTGGAACGGGCGTGTTACTTGGCGGTACAGGCGTGTCGGTTGGAACAGGTGTATTCGTCGGCGGTACAGGCGTGTCGGTTGGAACGGGCGTGTTACTTGGCGGAACGGGCGTATCCGTTGGCGGTACAGGCGTATCACTTGGAACGGGCGTGTTACTTGGCGGGACAGGCGTGTCGGTTGGAACAGGCGTGTTACTTGGCGGATTGTCGCTCAAGGTGCGACCCGCCGCTCGAGCTTGGCCAGCGCTGCCGCCATCGCTGCGATAAGCGTAGAGCTCAGCCGTGTAGGTCGTATTCGGACTTAGCCCACCGAAAGTATGCGTGGTCTCGCCAGGGATGAAAGTGGGCGATTCGAAGCTGTCGCCGCCGTAAAAGATCAGGGTGTAGGCATAAACCTCGGGCGCTTCGCTCCACTCGACGGTGATGTGGTCCTTGGTGATGCCGCTGAAGACGATAGCGAATCTGCCGTCGGCAGGCAGCTGACCCCGCTGCGGCTTTGGCGTTTCTGTTGGGGGTGGTACGGGCGTGTTCGTCGGCAGCGGCGTATTCGTTGGCGGAACGGGCGTATCCGTCGGCAGTGGCGTATTCGTTGGCGGGACGGGCGTATCCGTCGGCAGTGGCGTATCACTTGGAACTGGCGTGTCTGTCGGCAGCGGCGTGTTCGTTGGAATTAGCGTGGCTGACGGAATTGGCGTATTATTCGTCGGACTTGAGATCAATGTTGGCGTGTCAGACAGCGTAGGCGTATCACTTGGAACTGGTGTATCCGTTGGAATGGGCGGGTCTGTCGGCGTCGGCTCCAGGACCTGCTCCGACCTTGGCAATTCTTGCGCCTCTTCAACTACTTCAACTTGCGCTTCCGGCGCCGTCCGCGCCGTCTCTTGCGCCACTTGGGTCTTGTCATTCAGATAAGCCGTGATGCGGACGGAGTAAGCTGTATCCGCCTGCAAGCCGCCGAAGGTATGCGAGGTTCTTCCCGTGCTGAAGGTGCCGAAGTCATAATAGGCGCCGGCGCTGATCTCCAGGAAATAGAGCAGGACTTCGCCCATGTCGCTCCATTCGACGGTGATGTGGTCTTTGGTGATGACGCTGAAGGCTAAGCCCAGCGCGCCGTCACTGGGCAGCTGTGGTTCGGCTGGCGCGTCTCTCGCTGTTGCCGGCGTATCGGTTGGGACGGGCGCATCGGTTGGGATGGGCGTATTGGACGGGATAGGCGCATCGGTTGGGATGAGCGTATTGGACGGCGGGATGGCTGTATCAGTTGCGGTTGGACTGTTCGTCGCGGTCGCGGTTGCAGTGGAGGTACTCGTCGCGGTCGGCGTGTCGGACGGCGCAGGCGTGTCGGACGGCGCAGGCGTGTCGGACGGCGTCGGCGTGTCGGACGGCGTCGGCGTGTCTGTCGCTGTTGGTGTCAGGCTTGGACTGTTTGTCGCTGTAGCGGTGGGCGGCGCGACTTGCTCAGCTCTTTGCGGATCAGGCGGCGCCTCAACTTCTTCAAATTGCCCCTCTGGCAGCGTCCGCGCCGAGGCCTGCGCGCTCGGGCTGCCGCCGTCATTCAGATAGGCTGTGATGCTGAAGCTGTATTCCGTATCCGCCTGCAAACCAGCCAGAATATGCGATGTGCTGCCCGAGTTGAAGGTGTAGATCTGATTGTTTCCGTCGGCGCTGACTTGCAGCAAATAGAGCAGGACATTCCCCATGTCGCTCCAGTGGACGGTGATGTGGTCTTTGCTAATCGCGCTGAAACCCAAGCCCAGCGACCCGTCCGCGGGCAAGCCGGCGGGCGTTGCCGTCGGCGTACCCGTTGCCGTCGGCGTTGGCGTGATGGTCGGCGTATCCGTTGCCGTCGGCGTTGGCGTGATGGTCGGCGTATCCGTTGCCGTCGGCGTATCCGTTGCCGTCGGCGTATCCGTTGGAGTTGGCGTATCTGGCGCTGTACCGCAGTAGATGCTTGCTTTGCTAGCGCTGTAAACCGTTGTTACCGATACTGTGGTGGCGGAGTCGATGCTCAGCTTGTTGCGATCGCCAGCAAAGGCGATGTCATTGCCAAACCAACTGGTCTCATTATTACTGAAGACGGAGTTTGTGATGCTGAGCGGGGCGCAGCTGGGGCTGGGGTGTCCCTCGGCTTTTTTACCAAAATAAATCGCGCCACCGTAATAGGAGGTTTCATTGTCTCGCAGCGTACTGTTGCTTATCGTGAGCCGAGCCTCGCTGTAAATCGCCCCGCCATAGTGGGAAGTTTCATTGCCCCGCAGCGTGCTGCCGCTAATCGTCAGCGCGCCCTTGCTGTAGATCGCCCCGCCATACCATGAGGTTTCATTGTCCTGCAGCGTGCTGTTATTTATCGTCAGCGAACCCCTGCTGTAGATCGCCCCGCCATACCATGAGGTTTCATTGTCCTGCAGCGTGCTGTTATTTATCGTCAGTGAACCCCTGCTGTAAATCGCCCCGCCAAACTCTGATACTTCGCCATTTTTTAAGGTCAGGTTATTGATGGCGACCCTGGCGCCGATGTCTATTTTAAGCAGGCGAAATTTCGCGCTTGAGCTAGGCCGGCGGAGGCTGTGACCGCCGCCTTCAAAAGTGATGGCGGAGTTGATGGCCGGCAGTACGCGGCGCAGAGCCACATCGCTGCGGAAAGTGATGGTGTCCGCGCCATTGCCGGCCGGGCAGCCGCCGCTTTCGCGGTCGTCATTGGCGGCGACGATGGCGTCTTCCAAGCGGCAGGGGCTGCCGTTCAAGCTGACCGGGTAAGGAAGTGGACTGGGAGTCGAGGTCGGAGTGGCGGTTGGCGCCGCTGTGGACCTTTGGGCAGCTAAGGAAGATTCAAAAGCGCCGATGTCGCAGCCATTGCCTTGGGGGCGCGCCACATTAGTCTGGTCAAGGCTCAGGCAGTAAGCGGCGTCGGCGGCGTCGATGGCTGGGCTGCCCGCCAAGAGCGGGAAATAAGCCGGCGAGCCGGTCAAGGCGCCCAGTTTGGGATCGCCGCCGACCAGATTGCTCGCTTGATTCACCGTGCCCTTGTCGGTGGAGACGGGTCCGCCGATGATGCTGTTGCGCAGGTTGAGCGTACCCTTGTTGGAGTAGATCGATCCGCGAGTGGTTATATGCGTGGCGGTGATGACGCCGGCGAAGCTGGCAATCGCGCCGCCTTTCGGGGCGGAGTTGTTGGAGAAGGTGCTGTTGCTGACGGTGATGTCGCCATCGTAGGTTCCAATCGCGCCGCCTTTCGGGGCGGTGTTGTTGGAGAAGCTGCTGAAGCTGACGGTGATGTCGCCCTCGTAGGTATAAATCGCGCCGCCTTCGCCGGTTGTGTAGCCGTAGGTCCGAGCGGAGTTCTGGCTGAAGCTGCTGAAGCTGACGGTGATGTCGCCATCGTAGGTTTCAATCGCGCCGCCTCGATTAGCGCCGCTGCCCCTAAAGCTGCTGCCGCTGACGGCGATGTCGCCCTCGTAGGTATAAATCCGCGCCCCAGCGAAGCTGCTGCCGCTGACGGCGATGTCGCCCTCGTAGGTATAAATCCCCGCCCCAACGAAGCTGCTGCCGCTGACGGTGACATCGCCCTCGTAGGTTTCAATCCCCGCCCCAACGAAGCTGCTGCCGCTGACGGTGACATCGCCATCGTAGGTATAGATGTCAGGACCGTTCAATGTGCTGTTGCTGACCGTGACGCTGCCATCGTCACTGGTGTAGGCTTTGCTCGCGTTGCTGAGGGTCAGGCGGTTCAGGTTAAGTATGGAGCGATCAGCGGCCCGAAAGAGATCGTCGCTCGCGCTATGACCGCGAATGCTGTAGCCGCCGCCTTCAATGGTGATGTCGGAGCTGATGGCTGGCAGAGCCGCGCTGAGGCTGACATTGCCGGAGAGCGTGATGACGTCGGCGCCGCTGCCAGCCGGGCAGCCGCCAGTTGCCGTATCGCTGTTGGCCGCGGTGATGGCCTCAGCCAGGCTGCACGAGGCGTCCACCGTTATCCCCGCCGCCATGACAGGCTGGGCGAAGAGGAATAATAGCAGCGTGAATAGTGATAAAGTGATGATTCGGTTATATTTCAGTTGGGGGGGGGTAAACATAGCATTTCATTCAATCTCTGACCTTTTGATCTTAATTTCATTATGACAGTTCACGCAGGATTATGCAAGCGCGAAGTAAATATGCACCAGGGCAATCGCACCAAATTTGACTCCCTGTGATGACAACGTAATCAACGTCAATCCAGCTCCGAGCACACTGAGGATCGCACCCTAACCGGCTGCGCCGAACAGTTACCCGCTCAGAGTGCGCCCCTTCGCTCGAGCTTCGCCAGCGCTGCTGGCATCGTTCCGATAAGCGTACAACTCGGCCGTGTAGGCCGTATTTGGACTCAGCCCGCCGAAAGTATGCGAAGCGGTCTCCCCAGGGTAGAAAGTCGGCGATTCGAAAACGTCGCCGCCGTAGAAGACCAGGGTGTAGGCATCAGCGTCGGGCGCTTCGCTCCACTCGACGGTGATGCGGTCCTGGCTAATGTCGCTGAAGATTATGGCGAAGCGGCCGTCCGTGGGCAGCTGCGGCTTTGGCGCTTCTGTCGGTGGCGGAATCGGCGTATTCGTCGGTGGCGGTACAGGCGTGTTCGTCGGTGGCGGTACAGGCGTATTCGTCGGTGGCGGAATCGGCGTATTCGTCGGTGGCGGTACAGGCGTATTCGTCGGTGGCGGAATCGGCGTATTCGTCGGCGGCGGTACAGGCGTATTCGTCGGTGGTGGAATCGGCGTGTCGGTTGGAACAGGTGTATTCGTCGGCGGTACAGGCGTGTCGGTTGGAACGGGCGTGTTACTTGGCGGAACGGGCGTATCACTTGGAACAGGCGTGTCGGTTGGAACGGGCGTGTTACTTGGCGGAACGGGCGTATCACTTGGAACGGGCGTGTTACTTGGCGGGACAGGCGTGTCGGTTGGAACAGGCGTGTTACTTGGCGGATTGTCGCTCAAGGTGCGACCCGCCGCTTGAGCTTGGCCAGCGCTGCCGCCATCGCTCCGATATGCGTAGAGCTCAGCCGTATAGCTCGTATTCGGACTTAGCCCGTCGAAAGTATGCGTGGTCTCGCCAGGGATGAAAGTGGGCGATTCGAAGCTGTCGCCGCCGTAAAAGATCAGGGTGTAGGCATAAACCTCGGGCGCTTCGCTCCACTCGACGGTGATGTGGTCCTTGGTGATGCCGCTGAAGACGATAGCGAATCTGCCGTCGGCAGGCAGCTGACCCCGCTGCGGCTTTGGCGTTTCTGTTGGGGGTGGTACGGGCGTATCCGTCGGCAGTGGCGTATTCGTTGGCGGGACGGGCGTATCCGTCGGCAGTGGCGTATTCGTTGGCGGGACGGGCGTATCTGTCGGCAGTGGCGTATTCGTTGGCGGGACGGGCGTATCTGTCGGCAGTGGCGTATCACTTGGAACTGGCGTGTCTATCGGCAGTGGCGTATCCGTTGGCGTTAAGGTCAATGTCGGACTGCCTGTCGGCGTCGGCTCCAGGACCTGCTCCGACCTTGGCAATTCTTGCGCCTCTTCAACTACTTCAACTTGCGCTTCCGGCGCCGTCCGCGCCGTCTCTTGCGCCACTTGGGTCTCGTCATTCAGATAAGCCGTGATGCGGACGGAGTAAGCTGTATCCGCCTGCAAGCTGCCGAAGGTATGCGAGGTTTTTCCCGTGCTGAAGGTGCCGAAGTCATAATAGGCGCCGGCGCTGATCTCCAGGAAATAGAGCAGGACTTCGCCCATGTCGCTCCATTCGACGGTGATGTGGTCTTTGGTGATGGCGCTGAAGGCTAAGCCCAGCGTCCCGTCACTGGGCAGCTGGGGAGCTTCTGGCGTATCAGTTGGGCTAGGCGCGGCAGTTGCGGTCGGCGTGTCGGATGGCCTAGGCGTATCGCTCGGAGTCGGGGTCGCTGTTGGACTTGCGGTGTCGGTTGGACTAGGACTGCTGGTTGGAGTCGCGGTCGCGGTCGGCGTGTCAGACGACGTCGGTGTATCCGTCGGGCTTGGGGTCGCTGTTGGACTAGGACTGCTCGTTGGAGTCGCGGTTGCGGTCGGCGTGTCAGACGACGTCGGCGTATCGCTCGGCGTCGAGGTCACTGTTGGACTTGCGGTGTTCGTTGGGCTCGGGGTCACTGTTGGCGTGTTGGATGGCGTCGGCGTGGCCGTCGGCGAAGCAAGCGTCGTGAAGCTGCCGCTGAGCTGGCCCCCCGTTTCTATGCGCGGCAAACCATCGACCAGCGCAGCGCGATCCCAGCGGACTTGCACATTGTAGGCTGTGCCCGCTCGCAAGCCTGTCGCGTCGGCGGAATTGCCCGCGCTGTACAAGCCAAATGCCTCGCCCGTTCCCGAGGCTGGCTCAACGATAATGAAATAGCCGTTCGAGCCGCCGCTGGGACCATCCCAGACGATTTTGGCGCTGGTCTTGCCGATGTCGCTGAAGCGCAGGTTCGCGAAGGCCGCGGCGCTTTCAGGCTGCTGCGAACTGTCCGGAGCCCCCACTGGCGGACTGTTCAGCCCGGTAGCGGGCTTCGTTCTGACATGCGTGGAGGTATCCATCCACTTGACAGGTCCCGCTCGCATAAAGTGAGTGAGACGCAGCCTGAACAGCGTATTCGGGGGCAAGCCAGTGAAGGTGTAGGAATTTTCATCCACGACAACGCCTGTCGCTTGCCCGCCATACCAGTTCAACTGAACAATGTATTGGATATTCGGGGAACTTGGCACTGGCGTATTCATTAGCGCGACAGGCGCGCTGTCCCAGTGAACCGTCAGACTGCTGTCTGTCACATTGCTAAAGGTGATCGTCCGCGGTCCGTGGACCGGGGCGGGCGGCTCATCCGTCGGCGTTGGAGCGATATAACCGTTTGGCGTCGCGGTAGCGTCGCTGGCGCTCACGGTGGTGAATTCAAGTGTATCTGTAATCAGTGGATTGCTTATTCCATCATTATAGCGACCGTTGAGAACTAAGCCGTAGCTAGCGCCGGGCTCCAAGTTTGACATCGCATAGGACGTGGCGCCGGGGAAATTGGGAAGGTTGACAAGCGATCCAGGGTGGGCGGCCTCCCGGAGTTGCAGGCTATTCAGGACGTAGCCGGCCGGCAGGTCCCAGTTGACTTGGGCGCTGGTCGTCGTAATCTGGGAGACCACGGGGTTGAACGATGGCGGAGTCGTCGCTGTCGGGCTCGGCGTGGGCGTCGACGTGATGGTCGGCGTTGGCGTGATGGTCGGCGTCGGCGGACTTTCGCCCATGGTGCGTCCCGCCACGCGAGCTTCGCCAGCGCTGCTGCCATCGCTCCGGTAAGCGAATAGTTCAGCTGTATAGGCCGTATCCGGACTCAGCCCGTCGAAAGTATGCCCGGTCTCTCCAGGGATGAAAGTGGGCGCTTCAAAGATGTGGCCACCGTAAAAGACCAGTGTGTAGGCGTCGGCGTCGGGCGCTTCGTTCCATGCGACGGTGATGCGGTCCTTGGTGACGACGTTGAAGACGATAGCGAAACTGCCGTCCGCAGGCAACAATGGCGTTGGCGTGAGGGTTGGCGTTGGCGTGACGGACGGCGTGAGGGTTGGGGTTGGCGTCGGGGTAGAAGACGGCGTGAGGGTACCCGTTGGCGTATTGCTCGGTGTTGGCGTATTGCTCGGCGTAAGAGTATCCGTGGGGGTGGCTGTCGGCGTCGGGGTAGAGGTAACGCCGACCGGTGGGGTATGGAAATTGATATGAATTGGAATTAGGAAAGTATGCCTGAGTCTGGCAGGGGTATGGACCTTCAAGTTCAGTTCAATCGTCACATCATATTCCGTGTTCGGCAACAGGTAATGCAATACCGCTTCGCGCGCGTAAGGCCGTGTTATGAATTCAAAGGCATCCTCGCCATCGCTTTGTCTGACGTAAATTTTGGCGTGTTGATAACGTACCACAGGCCGCAGGTGATCCCCCATTTCTCTCAAGCGAAGGCGGACGTCATCGTATGAATTCACGCTGAACTTGGGGCGGAAGGTTTTCATCAACTCGTTGATTTGCGCTTGGTAATGCGACCGCGGCAGGTGCACAGGCGTAGGTCCCAGCGTGCGGAAGGTGTAGTATATGACATCAACCACATGATGACTGTCGATGGGCTGTTTCCGCAACTCAAGCTCATAGTCTACGCCGGGGCGCAGGAAATCCATCAAGTATCGCCTGCCCCTGCTTTCCGCTTGAGCGACCTCATCGCGGCCGGCGGTCAAGTTGAGGAAGTGCAGGCGATACCCGTGGCCCGCGGGGTTGGTATCGTCCCAGGTTACCAAGCCGCCGCGATGACCGCTCAGGGCAATCTGAACATTGGAAAGGTGCCCCGACCGTGATGTGCTAGTCGGGGTCGGCGTGATGGTCGGCGTCGGCGTTGGCGTGAGGGTCGGCGTTGGCGTAATGGTCGGCGTCGGCGTGATAGTCGGCGTTGGCGTGATGGTCGGCGTCGGCGTGATGGTCGGCGTCAGCGACGGGGTAAAAGTCGGCGGCGGGGTAGAAGACGGCGTGAGGGTACCCGTCGGGGTGGCTGTCAGGGTGGCTGTAGCCGTCGGGGTGGCTGTCGCCGTCGGGGTAGGGGTCGTCGTCGGGGTGGCGGTAACGTTTAAGGCGAAGTTCTGGAAGCGCACCTGGGCTGGAACCAGAAACTCATAGCGGCGTCCAATTGGGTTATCAAGCTTGATGCCCATTTTCACCGTCAAATCGTATTCCTTGCCGGGCAGCAGATTGGTCAATGTCATCTCGCGAGACGATTGAGCAGGGACCGCCAAGTCAGTAAAGGAATGCGCGCCATCGGTCGAGCTGGCGTTAATGAGGGCGCGGGTATAACTGCCCACCGGCCGCAGGAGATCCCGCATTTCTCCCAGGTCAACGCGGACGTTATCGTATGAATACCGGGTGATCCTGGGGCTGTAAGCGCTGACCAGACTGTCGATCTGCGCTTGGTAATGCGACCGCGGCAGATCCGTCGGCGCAGGACCTTGCGTGCGGAAAGTGGCGCTGACGGCATCCCTAATTCTAATGGGCAGCGCAAAACGTGATGTCATTTTCCGTAAAATGACCCTGTAAGCCGTGCCGGCGCGCAAGGCATCTATCCGATATTCTCTATTCTGGGTGGTCCTGCGAATGATCTCATCGCTGCCGCTGGTCAAGTTGATGAAGTCCAGGCGATACTGGTAGTAAACGGAGTGGAGCTCTGGACTGGCGTCCCGCCAGGACAGTCTTACGCTGTTATTGCCGAGCGCGGAAATCTGAACATTGGAAAGGTGTCCAATTGAGCCTGAATAATCCACCGTCAGCGCTTGTGTCGGCGTCGGATCTTGCGCCTGCGCCGGCGCGCCGCTGAAAAGCGCGACAAGGAGAATGAGGGACAAGACGAGTGGCTGCCGTGGAGAGAGCGAATTTATCAGTAATGACAGCATAATGAATTCCCGGCTGCATTGAATAAGTAATGAAAGCCGCGTCACAATTAAGTATATGGAAAATAAATAAAAATGCAAATTCAATCAAAACCCGTAGCGTATCCGACGGCGCTGACTGCCTTCGAGGCTCAAATCCCCGGCTTGAGGAAGAAGGCATTGAAGCGGTTTTCCGCTAAGCCAGTCAGGCGATCGCTAGCGGATTCACCCAGGAGCCGGTCGCGCCGGACAGCTTCAAAGGCGCGATGATCAAGAGAAACTCATAACACTGGGCGGCCGCCAGTTCATCCAGGTTTAGATTCTCGACATGCGTGACGCCGCTGTGCACCAGCAAGAGCCGATGCACCGAATGGTCATGGGGCGGCATGGCTTCGACCGCCATATTGTCCGCGCCAATCAGGTTCATGCCCCGCTCAAGCAGATAGCGCGCCGCGCCTTCGTTGAGGCCGGTCTGGGCATCGCGATAGATCGGATTGCCGTCGCGCAGCAATTGAATCGTGCCTGTGCGCACTAAAACCGCGGTGTTCTCCTGCATGATCGCGCCCTGTTTGGCTATCGCGCCGGCGATATCATCCGCGTCAATCGGATAGGCGGGTGGCAACATATCGACGCCCTTGTAGGCGGCGATATCCAGCAAGACGCCGCGCGTGACAATCGGCGGCATCTGTTCAACGCTCAGATGCCTCTGCCCGGCCGAACTGACGCATTCGCCGGCCGGGATCAGTTTTCCAGGACCATCGTACAAATACGCTGTGCCATCGGGATCCGGATTGCCTTGCTCATCGCGCTTTTCGGCAATGTGGCAGAGCGCGTCGATATGAGTGCCAACATGGATGGACATGCGGATAGTTTCCGCCGCGGCCGCGGCCGGATCAATGTTTGAAGGGTCGCCGTGACGCAGATGAGGCGCGATTGAATAAGACTTCATCGCCGCGCCCGGCGTCAACATCCCTTCTTCGAAATCAACACCCAAGCTGTAAACTTGACCGGTTTTTACCAGGCGGAGCAATTCCGGCGTCAAGCGCGGAATGGGCAACTGGCCATAAGCGGGCATATTCATCGTGAAGCCTTTCTGTTCACTTGGCAATTGCGCCTAGGTATAGGGCAGGGCGATCACATCAAAATCATTATGCCACGTTCGCCACGTAAAATAAACGAAATGTGGGGGCGACACGATGTGCCGCCCATGCAAAAGGGACGCAAAAGAAACGCAAAATTGCGGACGATTGTTCTGTTTTGATGAGATTCTATATTTTGCCCAGCTAGCGCAGGACTGGATCCAGGGGCAAACCGCTGGGCACGGAGTCGGGAACCAGATGCGACAGGTCGCGCGCGGCCGGGTCGGTTAATGACATGAGGAATGCGACCAGATCAGCCACATCGTCTTCGCTCATTGGCAGGCCCCCGGCCAGCCGCGGCGACACTGAGTGCGCTTGACGTTCAAAGCTGTAGGGGAAGTAACGGTCTTGCATGGCCTCCGGCAAATTCACCCTCGGATCGTATGCCATGCTGGCGCGCCAGATATCCGCATGATGCCAGATGACATCCGCCAATCTTGGATAAGCCCCGCTGTGAAAATAGGGCGCCGTCAACTCGACATTGCGCAGGCTTGGCGTGCGGAACTTGTACTGATCGCGGTGATCGAAACTTACATTTGACCGTCCGAAGTCATCGCGCCCGCTGGGACCGTTGCGCTTGCCGGGACCAATCTGCGGGACCAACAAGTTATAATGCTGGAAATCGGTGAACATGTCGCCGCTGTGGCACTGCGCGCAATTGAGCTGCGGATTCAACTCGCCGTAGAACAGCAGCGCGCCGCGTTTCTGATCCTCATTCAGCGCTTCCTTGTCGCCGGCGATGTAGTTGTCCCAGGGCGCGGCTGTGAAGATCAACTGCCGTTCGAAAGCCGCCAGCGCCTGCGCCACTTGCAAGGGACTGATCTCGCTCGCGCCAAAAACCGCTTCAAATTGAGTCGCGTAGGCTGGTATCCCGCGCAGGCGCTCCGCCAAGTTTTCGCGGATGACCGACGTTGGCTCGTTGCCGAAGGTCGCCCCAGCCATTTCCGCCCTTGAGACAATTGGCAGCAAGGCTTGCGCGACTGCTGTATCGGACAAGTCCAACTCGCTGACGACATCGTCCGGCGCGTGAATCAGCCCCTCGCTGCCGCGCTTTTCAACTCGGCTGTCCCAAAACTGCGAGCGCGCGATAGCGGCGTTGATGACTGTCGGGCTGTTGCGCGGGATGAACTCCCCGATAAAGGGGCTTGCGATGACGCCGGTCAGGTCGAAGCGGGTATCCGCGCCGACCGTTACTTCGGGCAGGAAAACCCGTCCCTCGCCCAAACCATGACCGCCCGCGCCGATCGGCAGCGCGCGCCCATCCGCCATAGCCAGATCGGGATGATGACAAGTGGCGCAGGAGATATTCTTGTCGCCGGAGAGAATGGGATCAAAAAAGAGCTCGCGTCCCAAGCGCGCCAGAGCCGTATCCGCTTCAATCTGGTCGCGCCCGGGATAAGGCGACAGGGCTTCGCGCTCGATCACCTGGCGCAGGGCGCCGTCGGCATCAGGGATTTCGGCGTAAATCGGCTCCGTGGTCCGCGCGCTGCTATAGCGCTTCACGGTCTGTCGCTCGTCGTCAAAGCGCAGGCGCAAGACACGCCCGGCGTAAACTTCGCTGATGTAGAGGCTGCCGTCCGGCATGGGCAGCACCGCGCCTGGGAAGTCCAGATTATCGACGATGGTTTCCCATTCGGCGTCGCGGTTCAAGCGGCTCAGGCGCCCGGAGCGCGCTTCCAGGTCGGCCGCGGAAAAGCAAACCCCTTCGCTGCTGGCAACGGCGAATTCGAGCGCCCAAATGTTGCCTTCATTGTCTACGGCGACATCAATCGGCATATTCAGATTCGCGACCAGCGTGCGCTGCGACCCCTGATGATCAATCGCGACCAGTTGGCCGCTGTTCGGCGGATGCGGGCAGCCTGTGAACAGAGCCACGGCAAACTCATCGCCGCGGCGCGCGATACCGCGGGGCACTGCTTCCAGCTTGCCACCGAGAGAGCGCGGATCGCCCAAAGCGGCAAAACGATGCCAGGTCCGCCGCGCGCCTTCATCTGTTTCGAAGACGATGCTATTCGCCAGCGAGTCCGTCAGCAGCGGACCGCCCGCGCTGGTAAAGGCGATATCAAAGGGATGCAATAAGAAGGTGTTTTGCGCGCCGCGCGCGCCTGCCAGCGCGCTGCCCAAGTCCTTTGGCTGGTAGGGCTCGGGGGGAGGATCAAGCGCGGCGGAAACGGGCAAGGTATAAAGGCGCTGGGCATTGTGATGGCTGATGTAAATGGTCTCTTGATCCGGCGAAACCGCCAGCGCGAGCGCGCCGAGCATATCCGACGGATCGCGCCCGCTGGGGAAACCCGAGACAAGGCGCCGCGCGCTGCCATCGGGGCGCAAAAGGCTGATGCCGGCGCTTTCGGAATCGAAGCCCAAGCGCGTATCCACTTCCATGCTGCCCATCTCCGATACCAGTACCGAACCATCGGGCAATAGCGCCATGCCGACCGGGTGATACAAACCTTCGACAACCGACGTGAGGGACGGTCTTCCCTGTGCATGAAGATGGTATAGGGTGAGGATAAAAAGCAGTGCCAAAGAAAAAAACTTGCGCAACATCATCTTTATGAAACGCCATCGGACGCCTATCTATGAGTTTAACGCATTTGATGAGTTATAGCAATAAAAAACCAAACAGCTACTCAAAGGGCAGTGGCAACTCCATGAGATTGGCGCTGTAATTGTCCTTCAGCCAAGCGTAATCGGGATCGTCATAAGGCGGCGTTTTCCGGGCGTCATCGATCAGCTCGCCCGCCAGATAGTTCAGAAAATACAAATTGGAGCCCGGCGCGGCCGCGGTCGAGTGGAATCCCCGCGTAACCAGCACCAGGTCGGTATCGCGGACGGCGAAGATCTCGTCGAAATCCACATCGCGCCGATAGTTGCGGTGCAAAGCCACGCCGTTCGCGGGGTCGGTGCGGAAGTAATAGGTCTCGTCCAAATGTTCGGAGCCGCCATAACCATCGTGACAGTGGGGCGGATAACCCGACCACGCGCCACCGGGCACATAGACCTCGAAAAGAATGAGACGCTCGGCCGGCATGGGGTGCGACAAGATGTGATGCACCTGCCTGCGCGCCGCGCCGCCCCCGCGTACCTCGCTGCGAATCTCGTCCGGAGAAAACAGCCGGGCGGGGTACTTGCCCGTGGCCGGCGCCGCGCCCAGCGCAAATTCAAAGGCAGCCTCCGTTGTGACGCCGAACTCCGCGCCAGGCGGCAAATATAGAACGGCGGGCTTCCCGGAAAAGACGCCGCTGCGCGACAAGTCGTACTCCCTGCCGCCGCCGCGAACTTTGCCGCCTCCTTCCAGAGGCACAAGCGCCAGTTCAGTGTCCTCGGTATTGTGCATGTAAACTTGATTCTCCCGCAGCTTGATGACGCGGAATGACAGATATTGCCATCCGGCTGCTTCCGGTGTGACATCCAAAACGATCATTTCATCGTAGTTCGACTGCAAATGGTGATTCATCGCTAGCCCACTCTCATTTCATTGACCTGCCTCAAGAAATTCTTCCACTTCATGCAAATGTGGCAAAGCCCGCGCGCAGCCGTGACGGCTCACGACAATCGCGCCACAAGCATTGGCGAAGCGCGCCGCGCGTTCCCAGCCCCAACCTTGCGCCCAGCCATAGATTAAACCGCTGGCGAAGCCATCGCCCGCGCCAACGGTATTGATAATCTCGACCGGGAAACCGGCGATAGCGACAGTGTTCTCGCCTTCATAGAGCATCACGCCCTTGTCGCCTTGTTTGACTGCCAATGTGGCGCCGCTTGCCGCGCGGAAGTCGCTTAATAATTCATGCAATTCCGTCGCTAAAGCCCCGCTGACCTTTCCGCCAGCCATAACCGACTCGGGACGCGGCGCCAGCGCGGCGAAGAATTCTTCTTCGGTGCCGATGACGACATCGCAGAGCGGCAGGATGCGGCGCATGCGCAAGCCAAAGGATAAGGCATGTGTCCATTGATCGGGACGCAAATCAAGGTCGATGAACGTTGTCAAACCCGCTGCGCGCGCTTGCTCCGCCAGATAGAAGCTGACATCGTGGGCGCTGCCGCGGCTGAACGCTGTGCCAGACAAGCAGATCGCCCGCGCCTGCGCTAGCGGCAGCGCCGCCGCTTCGTCAATCGAGAGATGAATATCGGCCGGGTTCTCGCGGTAGAAGAGCAGGGGGAAGCGGTCCGGCGGCTGCACGCCCACAACCGCCATGCCCGTCCTCGTTCCCGGCTTGACCGGGATGAAATCGGTAATGACGCCCTCGTCCCGCAGGTAGCGCCGGACAAAGCGCCCGACTTCGTCAGCGCCGACGGCGGTGAAGGCGATTGATCGCAATCCCAAGCGGCTGGCGCCGATGGCGATGTTGACGGGGCTGCCGCCGACGCCGGTCTCGAAAGCCCTGATGTCGTGGAAGGCCGCGCCGATGTCGCGCGCGAAGAGATCCATGGACACGCGGCCGACGGTGATTAAGTCGGGGACAGGGCCACTCATAGCAGTTCCAGCAATTGACCGGCTTCGATCGCGCGCAAGTTCTCGCTCACGCGCTGCGCCAAGCCGGGTATTCGGGCTAGATCGCGCTCCCAGAGCGCCGTATTCGCCAGGACGGTTTCCGCCAAGTTGTCAAGGGAATCCGCCCCCGACCATTGCTCGCGGAACCAATCCAGCAACTGCGGATCGTCGTTGAGCGGGATCGCTCCGCCCGCCCACTCGCCTTGGTACAGGCGTATGAAAGCCGCCAGAGCCAGCGTCAGCCGCGGGGGCAACTCGCCGCGCTGTTCGAGATAAGCAAGCAGGGACGGCACGATGCGCTCCTTGACCTTGGACGAACTGTTGAGCGAGATGGTTAGCAAACGGTGGTGGATATGCGGGTTGCGGAAGCGATCAAAGGCCGCGCGCGCGAAGACATCAAGCTCGGCGCGCGGCACTTCCGTCACAGACGGGATCACCTCTTTGTCAATCAAGTCCTGGATGAATGGACCCAGGGCATCATGCTCCATCGCTTCTCGCACCGACTCGATGCCGAGCAAAAGGCCGATCGGCACCATCGAAGTATGCGCGCCATTCAAGAGTCGCACTTTGATGGTGCGATAGGGCGCGGCATCGTCCACGATTTTGACATTGAGCGGCCTGCGCGTTTGATTAACCGGGAACTCGTCCAGCAGGAACTGGGGCGCTTCGATAATCCAGCTATGGTAGGTTTCGCCCGCGACCAGCAGGCGATCTTCGTAACCCAATTTGGCGAAGACGCGCGCCGCGTCCTCTTCCGGATAACCGGGAATGATGCGATCCACCAGGGTATTGCAAAACATGTTATGCCGCGCGATCCAGTCGCCGAATCCACTTTCCAAGTCCCATAGCCGGGCGTATTGCAAGATGATTTCCCGCAAGCGCGTGGCGTTGTCTTCAATCAATTCGGTGGGGATGATGATGCAGCCTTTTTCGGGAGCAGCCTCAAAGTGCAAGTAGCGTTCATACAGCAGGCGCGTCAACTTCGCGGGGAAGGTCGCGGGGGGCTCGTCATGGAGCTGGTCGTCCGCCGAAAAGACGATGCCCGCTTCCGTGGTATTGGAGAAGATGAAACGGATGGGTTCCTGCCGCGCCAGCTCCAGGTAAGCCGCGTAGTTTTGGTAGGGATAAACCGTGCGATTCACCGACTTGATGAGCCTTGTTTCTTCTGTCAAGACGCCGTCGCGCAAGCCATGAAGATAGGTGGTGAACAGGCAATCTTGCGCGTCCAAATCCGCATAAATCCCCGGCGTCGCCTTGATTAAAGCGATGCCGCTGCAAAACTCCGTTTCTTCGTTGAGGATATCCACAACCCAATCGACGAACCCGCGCAGAAAATTGCCGCCGCCGAATTGCAAGATCCGTTCCGGATACAGCCGCGCTACCTCCGCAAGGTCCGCGCTCAATCTTTTTGCCATAGTCATCCGTCCAGTCGGTAGGTCTGTTTCGCCAAATCATAAGCCAGGGCGCGCATCATCGCGCGCGCGTCTTCTTCGTCGATGAATCCGCGGACTTGCTGCCGAGCCAGCCAATCCGCGCAGACGCGGCGCCAGACATCATGCCGCGTCGGTATCGACGGATAGGCGCGCGTATCGTCATTGAAACCCGCCGTGTTGTAAATACCGGCTGTTTCCACGACATCGTCCAGAAAGCGCGTCATGCCCAACCAGCTGTCAAAAAACCACCAGGGAGGACCTAAGCGCAAGATAGGATAGTGGCCCGCCAGCGGCGCCAGCTCGCGGCTGTAAGTGGTTTCGTCGAGATTGAATAAGATCAAGGTCAGCTCGGGATGATTGCCAAAGCGATCAAGCAGCGCTTTGAGATTCTGGGTGAACTCGCTGCGGATGGGCATATCCGCCCCCATGTCGCGCCCGAAACGCGCATGAAGGGCGGGATTGTGATTACGATAGGATCCGATATGCAGTTGCATCACCAAGCCGTCTTCGCTGCTCATGCGCGCCATTTCAATCAACATGTGGCCGGTGAAGCGCGTCGCGTCTTTCCTGGTAGCTTCGCCTTGTAGCGCGCGCTGGAAAATCGCCTCAGCTTCGGCGGGGCGCAGCGCTGCGGTGTAAGCGATCAAGGCGGCGTGGTCGGTCGCTGTCGCGCCCATCGCTTTGAAGTGCCCGCGCCGCTGCTCCAGCGCTTGGATATAGCTGTCATAATCGCCGATTGCGATGCCGCTTACGTCGCTCAGCAAGTCGATGTTCCGCGCCCAGTCCGCTTGATCGATAGCGATTACAGCGTCGGGACGAAAAGTCGGGATGATGCGCCCCCGCCAGCCGGAATCCCGAATGGCTTGATGGTGAATCAGCCTGTCAGTCGCCGCGTCTGTGGTCGCCAGCGCTTCGATATTGAAGCGTTCGTAAAGCGCGCGCGGCCGAAATGCCGGGCTATTGAGCTTCGCGGCGATATCGTCGTAGATGGCGCCGGCGTTGGCGCTGTTGATCTTGCGCTCGATGCCGAAGACCTGCGCGAGTTCATCGCGGAGCCAGATGCCAGTGGGCGTGGCGCGGAACAAATGCCAATGGTCGCAGACCAATTGCCAAATCGCCCGGTGATCACTTTGCGGCTGCTCGCCATTCAAAGGTGCAATACCGAGCGCTTTAAGCGAAATGCCCTGCGAGTAGAACATGCGGAAGATATAGTGATCCGGGATAATCAGCAGGTCGACCGGGCTGCCGAACTGATAATCCGGGTCGGCGAAGAGCCGCGGATCGACATGGCCGTGTGGGCAAATCAGCGGGAGATGCTGGACGCTTTTGTAGAGTTCAACCGCGATGCGGTTCCGCGCCGGGTCTGAAGCGAAATAGCGATTGCGCATGTGCTGGTCCGTTGGCAAGCAAAATTCGACAGCGCTTGATTGTAGCGTATCAGCACAAGTCTGCCACAGTAAGTTGCGCCGCGCTTCAGGGCAATCGCTTCAAATTGAAATTTTCACCATCGAAGGTCGCATAGGCCGCGCTGGCTTCAAGCCCCGCAATCCCCGCGGGTGTGGACATAATCGCCGCTGATCCAGCCCTCGATCCCCCACAGGCTGACCTTGAAATAACCCGTCCGCTTGTCACTGGCGCGCAGCCAGTCCCTACTGGCGGTTACGCCGAGGACCAAGCCATCAGGCGGCTCCCGACGCACCTTGAGGTTCGCCCAGGGCCGCACCTCGCATTCGCCCAAGCCGCGCCCCGGGTTTGTGTTGGCCGGCGGCGTATTTTGTGGGGGCGGCGTGCTATGCGGCGGCGGACCGTCGCCGCGCAGCAGGACGACCGTGCCGGCGCGGTCAATCAGGGCGCAGGTTCGCCCAGCGCGCTGATAAGCTGACAGGTCGAAGGCGCGCCGCGGCGCGTAGGCGGCGTCCAGGAAGACGATGCGCCCGTATTGCGCGAAACAGACTTCGACGCCGGGCGACACATAACCAAAGACATCGACGGCGTCCAAGACGCCCTGGGCGATGATATCGGGCTGGGCGATTTCGAGGATGCCAACGCGGCGGCCCTGAGCGCCATCAAGCCAGTTATTGACTTGGATCGCCGCCGGCAGCTGCTTGAGCGTATGAACCGTGGGCTTGGGGCTGGGCGTAAAGGTGGGCGTGGCGGTGGGAGAACGGCTGGACCTGCCCCAGCCCGGAGGCGCGACAAGGGTGGTGATACCAGTTAGGGAAACGGGAGTAGAGACACCGTAGCTGTTTTTGGCGCGCAGGGTAAAGAAGTAAATCCTATCGGGAATGAGACCGGTGTGGGTATAGCTGGCGACATCGCCGACATCAAAAAAGTCGTCGTGATCATCCTCAAGATCTAGAACCAACACTTCGTAGCTGGTGGCGCGGCTGGATTTAGTCCAGCTGAGGGTGACGCTGCTATGCGTGATGTTGCTGGCCGAGACCCCGGTAAGCCCGGACGGGATTTTGTTCGGTCCATCGAGTGTGTTGGCGGAGGCGATGACATGGCTGGAAACGCCGTCGGCGTTTTTGGCGCGAAGGTTAAAGGCGTAAGTCCTATCGGCTGTGAGACCGCTGAAAGTATAGCTGGCGACATCGCCGACATCAAGCCAATCGTTGAATTCCGATGGGTTGGCGTTGTAGCGGACTTCGTAGCTGGTGGCGCCGCTGGATTTAGTCCAGTTGAGAGTGACGCTGTCGTTGGTGATGCCGCTGGTCGAGAGGCCGGTGGGCGGGGACGGGGCGTTTTGAGCTTGCAGGGACAAAAGGCTGAGTGAAGCGAGAAAGCAGCAAAGTGAAATTAGAACATATATTCGGGGGGGGGGGGGTAATGTTATGTAATATTTCAATCATGATCGACGTAGCTCGAAACATCATCAAGGTCCTCACAACAGTCTCAGAGGCGAGAATCGCGGATTGCGCTTGATTTTAGACCAAAGCATGGCGTTTGTCAAATCAAACGACGCGGAAATCCAGAGCAATCGCTTCAAGAGAAGCGCGGGCTTTAGCCTGCCAACATTGTCGCGTATAATCTGACGAACTCGGCGCTCATTAGCCATTCACGAAAGGACAGGCTTCATGGAATTGCGACAACTGGGCAACAGCTCGCTGATGGTCTCGCCGATTGGCGTCGGCTTCTGGGGCATCGTCGGCGGCGACTATTGGGGACCGCAAGACGAAACTGACACCATCGACGCCGTTCACTGCGCGCTGGATGTCGGCATCAATCTCTTTGATACTGCCGAAGGCTATGGCGATGGCTACTCCGAGCGGATGCTGGGCCGCGCCCTGAAGGGCCGGCGCGAGGGCGCTATCATCGCCAGCAAAGTCAGCCAGAAAAATCTAGCGCCGCAGGATATCCGCGCCGCTTGCGAGCGCAGCCTCAAACGACTGGATACCGACATCATCGATCTCTATCAGGTCCATTGGCCCAGCCGTGACATCCCTTTTGAAGATTCGATGGATGCGCTGCTGGGGCTGCAGCGCGAGGGCAAGATTCGCGCCATCGGGGTCAGCAACTTCGGGGCGCTTGATATGCCCGACATGCTGCGTTGCGGACGGTACGACGCCAATCAGTTGCCTTACAGCCTCTTGTGGCGCGCCATCGAGTTCGAGATTCAGCCGCAATGCGCGGCGGAGAACATCAGCATCCTGCCCTACAGCCCGCTCAATCAGGCGCTGCTGACGGGCAGGTATCGCGACGCCGACGAGATGCCCTTTTCCCGCACGCGGACGCGGCACTTCCGCGGCGACCGGCGCGATTCCCGACATGGCACAGCCGGTTTTGAAAAAGAGACATTCGCTGCGGTCGCCGCCATCCGCGAGATCTGCGCCGACATCAATCAAGCGATGGTGCATGTGGCGCTGGCTTGGCTGTTGCACAAACCGGCTGTGACTTCGGTGCTGGCGGGCGCGCGCAACCGGGACCAGATCAATAGTAATTTGATCGCGGGCAGCTTGTCGCTCTCGGCGGAGACCATGCAGCGCCTGGATGACGCTACCGCCGATCTCAAAGCGAAGTTGGGTCCCGATCCCGATATGTGGGGCACAGGCGCGGATTCGCGTTATCGTTGAAATATACAATTGCGAAAGTCATAATGTGGGTTAGTGGAAGACAACTATGCTACAAACAGTTTACTATTGTCTAGGCTGTGCGATCACATTCGCAAGCATACTGCTCCGCTAGCTTCCGAAGCCGCCACTGCGCAATATAGTCTTCTTCTTTGCGCGGGACGATTCGCAATAGCAGTACGTATTCGCACGTGTATTTGTAGGTGACTCTAAAGCCGCCGCGTGAACCCTTGTTTGACGACTTGTCGCTCATTCCAACTGACTTAAAGGACAAGCTTGGCGCACCCCTAAGAGTTTTCCCTGGCAAGGCGTTATTGTCGAACTTCTTGACTAGTTTCTTGAGGTCTGTCGCTATATGTTTGCGCTTTTTTCTTAGCTTCATAATTTCCAGCTTGAAATCATCACCCAATCGAACTTCCCTATCCATTCTGCCTCGCAGCCACGTGCAACTCATCAATAAAGTCATCGGCCAAAGTAGTTTGCCCGTCACGCAGTTGTTTCAAGCTTCTTTCAAAGCTTTCGTGAATTGCTTGCTCTTGATCGAATTCAAACTTACTCAATTCAAGGTACTCTGGATACAGTCGGTAAACAGCGCGAACAAGCTGGCCAAACGACATATCCGCGACCCAAGCTACGGTATTTTTGATGTACTGTTTGATGTCTTCGTCGAGTTGCAACCTATCAAAGCTAACATTTTTTGAGATAACATAACATTCATCGCTCCCCTCAGCGCCTCGTTTGGTTCTTATACGCGCCCAATAATCCAACATGGCTATATCATTGTAGATGTCAATACAAAGCGGCCCGTAGTCGTACTTGTCAAAAGTGTAGAAATCCTCAGGCAACCTGTCCTTATACTCCTCAGACACCAAAAAGGCAACCTTCTGCAAGTGTACGCGGCTGAGCGCCTTACCATTAGCGGCCGCTATAATGGCTAGCAATATGTCACTTCTGCTAACCTCAGTTTCGTTCATGCTGTTCTCCCCTTTACAATTCTCCGACTTTCTCTCCAACTATACCACATGCTACATTATATTTGTATGCTAGAATAGCATAAATGTTCTAGGATAAAAGTAAAGTGTGACGAAAATGTTAAAATACGGCGTTACCACCATGCTTCTTAGCCCCCTTCAAAATCCAATTGAACTATTAGAATTTATGATCTCTATTGCCATGTAAAGACCGAATGCGTGTCCCTTCACCGCGCCAATTCAAACAAATCAGCGATCTCGATCATCGCGCCGCTTGCGATCGACATGTTTGCCGCTATGCCCAGCAGAACTGAGGCCGCCCCATCGATCTGCGATGCCGCGCGTCGGGTGGGATCAGGGCGCGGCTCCTCCGCGAAGATATCCTCGAGCATCAGGGGGTCGGCGCCGCCATGCCCGCCTTGGCTGGCGGGAACTTCCACCTCGTATGGCTGCCCGAACATGGGATAGGCGCGTATCTGCGTCTGCTTGAAAGGTCCCTTGCTGGCTGCGGCCGATTCGCCGTCTTCCTTCAAGTGCGTCACATTCTCGGTGACATCCAATTCGATGCGTCCGCGCGTGCCGGTGATGGCGACGCGCAAGCCTTCCCAGGGCGCGTATGCGACCAGGCAATACGACAGCAATACGCCATTCTGATAGCGCGCGCTGAGGACCAGCGTATCTTCGGCCGTGATGGCTTCGCCAAAGACGTTGCGGTCGCGGATGTAACCCGTCTCTTCTTCGGCATCCAGGTACAATCCCTTGAATGCCGCTTTCTGATCGAGAAACAAGGCGAAGGGATCGTCCCGCGCCGCGCCGACGCCGGTATAACGCGAATAGCTGTATTGCTCGCCCCGCGCCGCGGCGTTTGCCGCCCCATAAAACTTGAGCTCACCCAAGGCGAAGACGCGCTGGGGATAAGATTCGACCCACCAGTTGACCAGATCAAAGTGGTGCGTCGCCTTATGCACCAGCAATCCGCCGCTGTTTTCCTTTTCGCGATGCCAACGCCGGAAATAATCGGCGCCATGACTGGTATCCAGCAGCCAGGAGAAATCGACCGCCAGCGGCTGCCCGATGAGGCCTTCCATGAGCAGTTGACGGAAACGCGTGAAAGCCGGCGCGTAACGGTAATTGAAGGTCACGCGCAGGGAGCGGCCCGTTCGCTCAATCGCGTCAACTATCATTCTCAACTTATCCAGCGTTGTGGTCAGCGGTTTTTCGCAGATAACATCGCAGCCCTGTTCCATCGCCCGCACAATGTAATGATGATGCCAGGAATCCATGGTGGTCACGATCACCGTATCCGGTCTGGTTTCGGCGATCATGGCGTCGAAGTTTTCGGCGCGATACGCGGGCGCGGGGCTGGCGCCGCTCCGCCGCAGCTGCCGGTTGTACCAGTTCATGCGGGTCTGGCTGAGGTCGCACAAGCCAACAAGTTGGGCCTGGCGGGCAAATGTTTTTGTTGTCGCGTTCAGGTACATGCCCGCGCGTGATCCAGTACCCACAATCGCGTAACGTCTCCGCGCTTTCATAAATCGCTCCCTTCTTCAACCGGCGCTCGCGTGGATTATAGCCAATCCGCGGCGAGGACCTTAGCGACTCGCCGGATTGCCCTGTAGCGCGTCCCGCGTTCATTGCTGGATAATTCCCGACTATGTTACTCTCACTGAACTGTTAATCATGTCCTTTGGAGGTGTTGCATGGCGCATCAACGGATTCTCCCCAAAACCAGCAAGGGCGGCAATATCTTCCCCGATATCGACTACCGCACCTGCAAAGCGGTGCGGGCTGGCAATCTGGTATTTGTCGAAGGCCAGACCGGCTTGACGATGGATAACAGCTCCTTCGTGGGCGAGGGCGATCCAGCGGCTCAGGCGGACAATGCCATGAAAAACGTCAAGACCATCCTCGAGGCGGCTGGCGCGCGCATGGAAGATATCTGCAAGATCACGACCTATGTCACCGATATCAGCTACCGAGATTTGGTCTACCCCGTGCTGGCGAAACATCTGCCGGAGGTCTATCCTTGCTCGACCGGGGTGGTGGTCAAAGCGCTGGGCAAGCCCTTTGTCGATTTCGAGATTGATGTCTTCGCCGTGATTCCGGCGGAGCGGGCATAGGCTCCGCGCTCAGAGCTCGTACCAGCTCGCGCTGTCGCGCCGCAGCCGCGCGCTTGATGTCGTCGCCTCTAGTTCCCCCAGCAGTGCTTGCGCCTGCTCGGGCTCGGCGATCAACTGCGGCAGTTCGGCGTCGAAATCATAGACCGAGGCGACCGGGCGCAGCGGCTCGTCAATTGGGAGTACTTTCAGCTGTCGATGGCGCAAGAGATGGCGATAGGTCGCCTCGTAGATCTCCGGTGAGTATGGCGCGTCCTGCGCGAGCGCCTCGGCGATGCCAAGTTGAACCGCTATCCGATACAGATCTTGCCAGAGCGCGCGCAGCAAATCGGGCGGGGCGTCCTGCGATTCGTTTTCGTGCGCGGGATGGGCGATTGACGCCGCGCGCCGACGCTCGATGAGGGCGCGCACTTCTCGCGAGGGCAGGGGCAAGACGAATTGACTTCTTTTGTCGGCGAGCAGCGCTTCGGCTTCATCGTCCGCTGTTCGCGCTAGTTCCATGAAGCGGCCGCCGATCAAAGGAAGTTCGCCGATCAACATGGCATCCGAATTGGCATGCGCTTTATGCCAGCCCGGCAATGTCTTCCGCAACCAGAGTCCCGTCGCCCGGATCACGATGGGCTGGGTCGCGCCTTGATCCAGCGGATAGCGCGGCGACTCGAAGGGCTGCCGCGCCGTATCCCATTGCAAGAGATGTACAGCCCGTCCGGCTGCGCGCGCCAGCAGCGCCAGTTGCTGCAGCAGCAAGCTCTTGCCGACGCCGGGCAAGCCGGCGAAGAAGACGCGATCCGCGCTGTGAACCAGTTCAGCAAAACAGCGATAGATCTGCGATGCCTCGGGCAGGATGGTCTTTGACATCTGCTGAGCCTAGATTTGCCGCGGCGGACGAATGCGCCCCTGATCGCGCAGGCGATCCATGCTGGGCGTCTCGCCAATCGGCACGTCGATGAGCGTCGGCAAGTCACTGGCGAAGCCATAACGCAGCGCTCGCCGCAGTTCCGCCTCCGTTTCCGCGCGGAAGGCATTGGCGCCAAATGCCTCCGCCAGCTTGACAAAGTCGGGATTGCGCAGATCGGTCGCGATCACGCGCTCGTCATAATCGCGGATTTGCATCGTGCGCACATTACCGTAAGCATCGTTGTTGAAAACAACGGTCACCAGTGGAATCTTGTGCTGAACGGCTGTCGCCAGTTCCGGCGCCGTGAACATAAATCCGCCATCGCCGGCGATGGAAAGCACCGGCCGATGCGGCTGCGCGACCTTGACGCCCAGTGCGGTCGGGAAACCGTAGCCCAGGGTGCCTTGATAGCCGCTGCTGATGAAGCTGCGTGGTTTATAGACCGGGAAACTGATGCGCGCGGCATAACCGACTTGCGTCAGTTCATCGACGAAGATGCCGTCTTCGTCCAGCTCGTCGCGCAAGATTCTCAAGTAAGTGTTCTGGGGCTCGAGGTAGGCGATGCTCCTCGCCCAGCCCGCTTTGAGCGCCAGCATTTCCTCTGCCCGCGATGCCCGCCTCCGGTTCTGCTTGTCGACCGCGTTTATCAAGGGCGGCAGCGCATCCTCGGCTCTCGCCACGATGGGCAGATCCGGTTTTTGAATGCGGCGCATGGCGGCGTTGTCGACATCAATGCGGATGACTTTCATGTCTCTGTCAGTTCCCCAGCGGCTCAAGGGAATGCGCATGTGCGTGCCGACCGCCAGCACAAGATCGGTCTTCTTGTAATATGCGTGAGCTTCCGGGCTCTTCAAGCTGAGATAATGGCGACTGTCGAGCACGCCGTGGCCCGTGCGATAGGCGACCACCGGCGCCTGTAATAATTCCGCCAGTTGCCTGATCTCGGCGCTAGCGCCCTGCGCGCCACCGCCGACAAAGATCATGGGATGCGTCGCTTGTCCCAGCCACTTCCCCGCCGTTTCGATGGCGCCGCTGTCAACCGGCGGGTGGAAGGGCGGCCAGATCGGCGCCTCATCCGGTACTTCGGCGCGCATCTTCAAAATATCCGGCGGCACTTCCAGTGCGGCCGGGCGCGGACGTCCCGAGCGCATCTCGTAGAAAGCTTGCGCTACCTTGCGCCCGCAATCGGCGGGGTGCAAAACGAGCTGCGACCACTTGCTCAATCCGCGCAAGACTTCGGATTGCTGCGGGATCTCGTGCAGATCGCCTTTGCCCTTGCCGATATTGGCGCTGTGGATTTGACCGGTCAAGCAGAGGACTTTGGCGTTGAGCGAGTAGGCTGTGGCCAGCCCGGCCGAGGCGTTCAGAATGCCCGGTCCCGGCACCACGTTGAAGACAGCCGGCTTACCCGTCGCTTGGGCATAGCCCAGCGCCATGTAGGACGCGCCCTGCTCGTGGCGGGTGTGGATGACTTTGATCTGGTCGCGGTTGTCGAATAGCGCGTTGTAAAGCCAGTCGTTCTGGATGCCGGGCAAGCCGAAGACTGTGTCAACGCCATGCGCGATCAAGGCTTCGACGACTGCTTCGCCCCCTGTTTTGATTGCCATCGTCGCTGCTCCTTGCGGTCGAGAGAAGTGCTTGTATTGTGCCACAGGGCAGCCGTCATCACAGCGTTTAATTCGGGGCTAAATTGATGACCGAGCCAAGCGGGAATCGAAAATGGCTATGCCGCGCCTGGCGACATTTCACCCCAGCGAAAAAGGCGTCTAGCGCAGCGTCTCAACCTTGTCCATCAAGGCGCGCGCGCGCCTGGCCTCAACCGGGTTTTCAAATAGGCCATCCCGTTTGAATGCCGTGCCGATGATCGCCGCGTCGGCGATTTCCAGTTGTTCCTGGACATTGCCCAAGTGAACGCCGGTATTGGCAATAACCGGCATATCCGGCAGAGCCGATTTGACCAGTTGCAACGTTTCGGTCGAGGTCACCTGGCCCGCCGTCAAACCTGAAATGCAGATGGCGTCGGGCTTGGCGTTAAACACGGTGGAACGGGCGACGGAAACGATATCGCGTTGCGCCAAATAGGCCGCCGCTTCGGGCAGAATGTTGAAGAAAAGCCGTATGTTGTCGCCGCCGATGGCATGCCGGTGGCGCGCGATGGCGCCGCAATTGGTATCCCACAAACCGAAATCGCTGGCATAAACGCCGGTAAATATCTCGCGCACGAAGAGCGCGCCCGTGGCCACCGCCAAATCTAGCGACGCATAAGGATCCCATAGCACATTGACGCCGAAAGGCAGCTCGATCTGGTCGTATAGCTCGGCAATCACCCGCGCCATGGACCCGACTGTCACGGCCTCCACTTTGGTGAGGTAGGGCAGGCTGAATTCGTTGGAAAACATGATGCCGTCGACGCCGCCCTCTTGCAGGGCGCGCAGGTTCAGGCGCGCATCCTCCACCACCGCGTCTAGCCCCGCGTCGCTATCGTAGGCGGGGTCGCCGGGCAGCGCTTGCAGATGGCACATGCCGATGACGGGTTTAGAGACAGCGAACATGTCGCGCAGCCAGTTTGTCATGTTTATTGCCTCGAATCTATTTAGATGTATCTGCGTTTGGCAACCCGCTGATCTAAGTACAAGGCGCTTGCGCTAGTCCGCTCGAGATGGCTGTAATTATTCGTGAAACTCCGCAAGTGCAGGACCATAGCGACTTTGACCAGGATATTGTCCGTGGCGGTGATGAAGTTTCCGCTCGTGTCAATGACCATGTTAACCTTGGTGATTTCAATTCTCCGAGGTTAGCATGGATGTGAGTTTCTGGCGAAATTTTGCAGTCAATCGAACTAATTTGCTATACTGTATATTGAATGCGCTTTTTAATCATATCACTTGTCATATTGCTGATGAGAGTTGAAAATCGTAATTTGTCTCAAAGTAGAGGTTAAATGATGCGCCAAATTACACTGCCGACAATCACGAGAAACATAAGCAACTCCAAAACGAGCGTCCGCGTCCAAAACAATCATTCTCGGGAAATCGAACAGGCGAAAGCAAAACGTAACAGGGCATGGGAGCGCTGTCCACTGATTCCCTCTTGGGTTAAACGTGAGGGAGTGGGGCTTGACTGCTTTTACACGCGGCCTGAAGTGGCCACAGAATGTAGCGAGAATCTCTATACGGTAATGCGTGAGGATTTCGCTGATCTTGGAAATTACCATTTCATAGATCCGGGCGCGGGGAAAGGTGTATTCTATGATCTAATGCCGGCTGGTCGTCGTATCGGAATAGACATACTTCCCGCTCGCTCCGAGTTTATAGACCATGATTACTTGACTTGGACACCAAACAGCGGTCAACATTACGCCGTTTTAGGCAACCCGCCTTTTGGCTATCGAGCTTGGTTGGCGCTTGCTTTTATTAATCATTCCGCACAGTTTGCCGACTACATGGGACTCATACTTCCAATGGCTTTTCAAAGCGACGGCAAGGGTAGTCCCAAACATCGCGTTCAGGGAGCTCAACTCATGCACTCTGATTCTTTACCATCGGACGCATTTGTAGATCAGAACGGCAACTCAGTTAAAATCAACGCGCTCTGGCAGATATGGCGTCGCGGCGTAAATAACATTCCTCCGCCACAAACTTGTAACGACTGGCTTGACTTGTTCACAGTGGATATTCGCAAAGAACGTCTATGTGGACAAACTCGGCTGAACGAAGCGGACTTCTTTTTGCAAAGAACATATTATGGAGAACCGCCAAAACTGGTCAAAGATTTCTCCGAAGTTCGTTATGGCTGTGGGTATGGTATTGTGCTGAAAAAGGAACCGGATGCGATAGAACAGCTTCTAAACAAAATTGACTGGCGAGAATATTCCAATCTTGCTATGCACAACTGCCGCCACATATCCATGTATCACATACGACAGGCTGTGATACATGGAGGTTTCACAGATGACTAATGCAGTCCAGTTGATGCAGTCTGTGATCGACAAGTATGCAAACGATAACAAGTGGACAAATGCTCCTCTTGGCGCTGTAAAATCTCTCAGTAACACGCATATCGGCGATATAGGTCAGAATTTCGTGGAGGAATGGTGTCGGTACTTGGGTATGACTTGGGAAAGTTCCGACAGTCGCCAAAGCGCTTGGGACGCTCGCATTCAGGGTATTACTTTTGAGGTGAAAACCGCTACCGAAGACACCAATGGAAATTTTCAGTTCAACCACATCCGACACCATCGGCAGTATCAAGCAGTGCTTTGTCTCGGCATCGCGCCAGACACCGTCTTGTTTGACGCATGGCGCAAAGGCGATGTGTCAGAGGGAAAAGCAGGTCGTTTGGTTACAATGGATAGAGGTTCATCGGCCACGTTCAAGCTGACGAAGAAGCGGGTAGACTTACGCCCGGTTTCTGAGTTCAGAGAGCGTATTGGCGACATTGTTGCTGCTCTCAGTTAATGTGGGGTCATGGTATAAAAATTGCAGTTTATTCCTTATGCTCACCCCGCCCATGCGCGTCCATTGCCGCGACCGCCGCGATTGCCACGATATCTTCGACATCGTCGCCAGCCTGCAAGACGTGCACCGGCGCGCCCATGCCCAGCAAGATCGGTCCAATCGCCTCGGCTTTGCTCAGCCGCGAGAGCAGCTTGTAAGAGATATTGGCCGCATCGAGATTGGGGAAGACCAGCACATTGGCATCGCGCACCTGGCTGAAGGGATAGCGGTCTTCGATGATGTCGATCACCACTGCCGTATCCGCTTGCATCTCGCCGTCGACCAGGATATCGGGTCGCCGCGCGCGCACCTGTTCCACCGCCTGCCGCACTTTGTCGCTCTGCGGATGCGGCGTGGAGCCGAAATTGGAGAAGGAGAGCATAGCCACGCGCGGATCAATGCCCAGCGTACCCGCGAAGTCATTGGCCAGGATAGCGATCTCGGCCAGGGTTTCGGCATCGGGATCGATATTGACGGTGGCGTCTGTGAAGAGATAGCTGCGCCCGTCGATGACCATCAGATAGATGCCGGCCGCCCGCGTCGCGCCAGCCCGCGTGCCGAAGACTTGCAGCGCCGGCCGGATCACGTCCGGGTATTCGTAGGTTAAGCCGCTGACCATCGCGTCGGCATCGCCCTTCTTGACCATCAGACTGGCGTAGAAATTGCGCTGCCGCACCAGCGACCGCGCCTTGCCCAGGGTCACGCCTTTGCGCCGCCGCAGGTCATAAAGCATATCGCGATAGTCGTATTGATTGTCTGCCTCATAATGATCAAATGCATCGGCTTGATAGTTCAAACCCAAATTGTCAATTGTCTCGCGAATGCGTTGGGGTCGCCCCATAAGAATGGGATGGGCGATGCCCTCGTCGCGGATCTGCATGGCCGCGCGGATGATCTTCGCTTCTTCTCCTTCGGGGAAAACGATGCGCTTGAGCGAGCCAGCCCGCGCCCGATTGATGATATTCTGCCGCGCTTGCCGCCCGAGGCCCTGGCGGTTGATGAGTTCCCCGCGGTATTCGTCGATATCCAGTTGACGCCGCGCTACCCCAGAATTCATCGCCGCCTGCGCGACCGCGGGCGCCACCCACAGCAGGACGCGCGGATCCAGCGGCTTGGGAATCAGATAATCGACGCCGAATTTGATCGACTCCTGCCCGTAAGCCATCAAGACGCTGTCGGGCACATCTTCATGCGCCAAAGCCGCCAGGGCGCGCGCCGCCGCCATCTTCATCTCTTCATTGATGCCCGTGGCATAAACATCCAGCGCGCCGCGGAAGATGAAGGGGAAGCCCAGCACGTTATTGACTTGGTTGACATAATCGCTGCGGCCCGTGCCGATGATGGCGTCCGGGCGCGCTTCCAGCGCCAGCTCCGGCATGATCTCCGGCGTGGGATTGGCCAGCACAAATAGCATCGGATTTGGCGCCATGCCCTTGATCATGTCTTGCGTGACCGAGCCGGCGATCGACAAACCCACCAGCACATCCGCTCCCTGCAGGGCGTCGTGCAAGCTGCGCGCCGCCGTCGGAATAGCGAACTCCGATTTGTAGATATTCATGCCCTCTTCGCGCTGGTGGTGGATCACGCCGCGGGAATCCAGCATGAGCAGGTTCGCTGGCGCCACGCCCAGCGATTTGAAAAATTTGCCGGTGGCGATCGCGCTGGCGCCGGCGCCGTTGATGACAACTTTGATGCTGTCGATGTCCTTGCCGGTGATCTCCAGCGCGTTTAAGAGGGCCGCGCCGGAGATGATCGCCGTCCCGTGCTGATCGTCGTGGAAGACCGGGATATCCAGTTCTTCGATCAAGCGCTCTTCGATTTCGAAGCATTCCGGCGCCTTGATATCTTCCAGGTTGATGCCGCCGAAGGTGGGGGCCAGCGCCTTGCAAACCTCAATGATTTCCTCCGCGCTGCGGGAGGTGATTTCGATATCAAAGACATCGACATCGGCGAATTTTTTGAAGAGCACGCCTTTGCCTTCCATCACCGGCTTGGATGCCAGCGGACCGCGGTCGCCCAAGCCCAGGATGGCGCTGCCGTTGGAGATGACGGCGACCAGGTTCGCCCGCGCCGTCATTTCGAAAACGGTCAGCGGGTCGCGGTCGATCTCAAGCACGGCTTCGGCGACGCCGGGCGAGTAAGCCAGCGAGAGGTGCAACTGGCTGTCGAGCGGTTTGGTGGGCGCGATCTGGATTTTGCCGGGTCGGCCGCGGCGATGGTAGTCGAGCGCTTCCTGGCGGGTGAATGAGGTCATCCTGTAATTTCTCCCTGTTTCCGCCGCAAATCCGCCCCGCAAAGCATTCGCGAAGCGTCTGATGCTAACTATACACGATATATGTGAGGAACGAGGACTTAATACGCTCAGCAATCGCCCCGCGGTTGGACATAATCGGCGCTGACCCAGCCTTGCTGCCCGTAATAATCAACTTGGAACCAACCGGCGGTCTTTTCCAGCGCGGTCAGCGTCACCAATGCTGGCAGAACGCCCACGATGTCGCCCGCGGGCGCGTCGCGGAAGTTGAGGACAGCTTGCAGCGTCACCATGCAATTAACTAGTCGATTGTCGGGCGCCGGCGGCAATTCGGGGAACAGCGGCGCCCGCAGCAGCACGACGGCGCCGGCGTGGTCGATGTTCGCGCAGGTCATATCTCCCCATTGAAAAGAAGGCAATTCCTCGGCGAAACGTGGCGCGTTCGCCGCGTCGAGGAAGACCGGCGAGCCTTGATTGCGGAAGCAGACTTGCAGTTGGGGCGGCACCCAGCCCCAGATATCGACCGCGTCAACAACGCCGCGCTCTATCACCTCCGCAATCCCGATGCCGATCTGGTCCAGCGGCTGGCATTGGGTTTGGGCGTAGAAGTTGCTGACGATGATTCCCTCTGGCAGCAGCAAGCAAGTGGAGAAGATGCGCGTCGGCGTCCGGCTGGGTCTCGGCGTATTCGAAGGGGACTTCTTCTTGCGCGCGGGCAATATGTTCGCCAGCGTGGGCGTCCGCGTCGGACTTAAGGTCATCGTCGGCGAGGCTGTCCGCGTCGGGCTTAGGGTCATCGTCGGCGAGGCTGTAAAGGCTGCGGTCATGGCGTCGGATGTGCCGGTGGCGTTGGCGGCGGCTTTAGTGGCGGTCATGGCGTCTGATGTGCCGGTCATTTGCGCGGAATCCCGCGTCGCGGTTTGATTGAGTCGGTCTTGCGTGGCGGTCTGGTTGGCATGGTGTATTGCCGTCAAATCGGCCGCGACTTTGGTGGCGGTCATAGCGTCCGATGTGCCGGTCATTTCCAGGGAGTCTCTCGTCGCGGTTTGATTGAGTCGGTCTTGCGTGGCGGTTTGGTTGGCATGGTGTATTGCCGTCAAATCGGCGGCAGCTTTGGTGGCGGTCATAGCGTCCGATGTGCCGGTCATTTCCAGGGAGTCTCTCGTCGCGGTTTGATTGAGTCGGTCTTGCGTGGCGGTCTGGTTGGCATGGTGTGCTGCCGTCAAATCGGCGGCGACTTTGGTGGCGGTCATGGCGTCTGATGTGCCGGTGGCGTTGGTGTCGGCGGCGACTTTGGTGGCGGTCATGGCGTCCGATGTGCCGGTCATTTCCACGGAATCCCGCGTCGCGGTTTGATTGAGTCGGTCTTGCGTGGCAGTTTGGTTGGCATGGTGAGTTGCCGTCAAATCGGCCGCGACTTTGGTGGCGGTCATGGCGTTGGACGTGCCGGTCAGCCTGGCGGCGGCTTCGGTGGCGGTCATGGCGTCTGATGTGCCGGTGGCGTTGGCGTCGGCCGCGACTTTAGTGGCAGTCTGATTGGCATGGTGTGTTGCCGTCAAATCGGCCGCGACTTTGGTGGCGGTCATGGCGTCGGATGTGCCGGTCATTTCTACGGAATCCCGCGTCGCGGTTTGATTGAGTCGGTCTTGCGTGGCGGTTTGGTTGGCATGGTGAGTTGCCGTCAAATCGGCCGCGACTTTGGTGGCGGTCATAGCGTCCGATGTGCCGGTCATTTCCAGGGAGTCTCTCGTCGCGGTTTGATTGAGTCGGTCTTGCGTGGCGGTTTGGTTGGCATGGTGTGTTGCCGTCAAATCGGCCGCGACTTTGGTGGCGGTCATGGCGTCCGATGTGCCGGTCTGGTTGGCATGGTGTGCTGCCGTCAAATCGGCGGCGACTTTGGTGGCGGTCATGGCGTCCGATGTGCCGGTCAGCCTGGCGGCGGCTTCGGTGGCGGTTATGGCGTCCGATGTGCCGGTCAGCCTGGCGGCGGCTTCGGTGGCGGTCATGGCGTCCGATGTGCCGGTCAGCCTGGCGGCGGCTTCGGTGGCGGTCATGGCGTTTGATGTGCCGGTGGCGTCGGCCGCGACTTTAGTGGCGGTCTGGTTGACATGGTGTGTTGCCGTCAGGTTTGGCGTATTCGTAGGTGTCAGCGTGTTAGTCGGTGTTGGGGTGGGTGTCCGCGTGTCGGTCGGTGTTGGGGTGGGTGGCAGCGTGTTAGTCGGTGTTGGGGTGGGTGGCAGCGTGTTAGTCGGTGTTGGGGTGGGTGGCAGCGTGTTAGTCGGTGTTGGGGTGGGTGTCAGCGTGTCGGTCGGTGTTGGGGTGGGTGGCAGCGTGTCGGTCGGTGTTGGGGTGGGTGGCAGCGTGTTAGTCGGTGTTAAGGTGGGTGGCAGCGTGTCGGTCGGTGTTAAGGTGGGCGTGCTGGTCGGCAAAATTGCTCTGGCCAAACTTCGCGCTAGCTGTCTGCCAGTGGCGGGATCAGATTGCAGGATTAAAATGCAAATTCCTTGCGCGTTAGTGGGAAGCGTATAATCCGATAGTCTAAATGTTTTTGAGGATTCGCCCGCGGAAATGGCAATCGGAGTAGTTAGGTAGGTTTGTCCTGATCTCCCGCAGCCTAATATCGGCGTAGCCGCTACTAGACCGATCGCATAGTTGTATTGCGTGTGGTCCATTTTTGTCGCGTCCCACTCCAATAGCCTGAGGTTCGCATCGCCGCCGGGAATGGAGTAGGACGTGCCCAAATCAAGCATACTGAGGGGACCGACGAAAAGGGTATCCTCCGCCAAGTAGGGACCCGTCGCGCTGTCCCGCATGCGAAATTTCATTTCATAGATATGGGCGTCGGGGTTAAAACCGCTGCTGTGCTGAATTGAAAACTGTACCACGTTCGCATCAGAAAACTGGGCTGGCGTCGTGCAGCTAAAGGCGCCGGTGCTGGAAGCCAGCCGATGGCAGATTTCATAGTACTCCCCATCGTAGCTTGAAAGATCGGCTAACCAGGTAAAACTCAAAAAATTTATCGTGAGAGTTATCCGATACAATTGAAAATCCATCTGGGGGATCGTCTGCGCTTCGGCAACTGGTATGGCGGTGAATAGCTGGATGATGAGGATCAGCGCGGCCAGGCGGCGCCCAGCAAAAATAGAACAAATTTTCGGGGGGGGGCGTTAGAGAGTGGCGGCACACTGAAAGACCTTGTGTTAGATAATAACAGTATAGACGAAACTGCCAAAATATCATAATTGCTTAGGGGTGCATTTCGGATTATTGGCAAATGGACATAAACTACAGTTAGGTTTAAGCATGTCGGGGGGATCGGGATGTCAAAGCAACGGGAAGAATTGAAGGCAAAATTGTTGACCGAAGCAGAAACAGCGATTGATAAGATGCTGTCCGATCAGCGAATGAGCCAACATATGCACATCAATGATATTGAAGACCTGATAGGGGATACAGAGGGGGCGTTTCGTGAAAGCGTCTTGCGAGAGCTCATGTCGATCCAGGACGGGACTTCGCCCGCATGTGGGGGCTGCGGTGGGAGATTACGTAATAAGGGCAAGCGCAAGAGAAGGGTTCTAACCTTGCGCGGTGAGGCGGAAATCGAGCGCAAGTACTACCAATGTCAAGACTGTGGCAAGGGATTTTTTTCCCCTGGATGAGCAGTTGGGTTTGAATGGAAGCGGTTTCAGTCCGACTTTTGCCAAACACATGGTCTGGCTTAGCGGGATGCTGCCTTATGAACAGTGTGTGGAAGTGTTTGAACGGATTGCTGAGCGTTATGTATCGCCTGCCAGCATCTGGCGGCAGGGTCAGCGCTATGGTGAAAAGCTGCAAACCTATGTGGAAGGGCAGCGTGAAGCGGTCAGTCTGGAGCGGATCGAGTTGCCGGATGCGCGTCACGATCATGAGCAGCGCAAAGGGCTGTCGATGGATGGCGGTATGGTCAATATTCGTCAGGAAGGCTGGCGCGAGTTGAAGGTGGGAGCGGTGTTTGATGTGGAGCAGCGCCTCGAGCGCAATCCGCAGACCGGTGCCTTAGAGGAAATGGCGCATGGAGTGAATGTGCGTTACAGCGCCGTATTAGGCACAAAAGACAAGTTTGCACCAGCGTTGTGGGCTTTAGCGCTCGCCCATGACCTGCCAACCGCCCGTAAGCGCAGCGTAGTGGCTGATGGCGCTTTATGGATTTGGGATGTAGCCGAAGAGGTCTGTCCCGATGGACGGCAAGTGCTGGACTGGTTTCATGCCGTTGAACATCTGTCCGATGCCGCTACAGTACTCTATCCCGATGAACATGATGCAAAAAAGCGAAAACGCTGGCTCAAAACCTACAAAAATCACCTGTATCTGGGGCAAATTCACAAAATTATCAGGGTCTTACGCAAGCGCGGTCTGTCACAACAGCCCAGATATTTTGAACGGCATAAAGACCGCATGCAATATCTCGAATTTCGGAAAAAGGGCATACCGATTGGCTCCGGTACTGTTGAAAGCGGGGTCAAACAATTCAAGCAAAGGCTAAGCGCAAGTGGAATGCGATGGAACGCTGACGGAGCCAATCGCATGGTGCTGATTCGTACAGCGATTTTAGGCCATGAATTTGACGACCTTTGGGACAAGGTAGCCTGATTGCCAATAATCTGAAATGCACCCATTGCTTAGCGCGATTTAGTCTGTCCTTTTCGGTTGTTTTTTCAGTTCTCGGCCAGGGATCCTTTACCCAAACAGCCGCGCTCTACCCGCGCCGGTCATTTCGCTCGGCGCGGAAGCTGTCAGCTTATGCTATCGATTGATGGCAACTCTCATTATCGAAGATTTAGCGTCGCGAATATAATTATCGTAACGTTTCTTCAAGTGGACAAGAAGCCGAAGCCATGAACGCATGTCGCGCCCTCAATTTGATAGCTTGTTTTCTGGACCGTTTGCCGCTCATCCATGGTTCGCGCTGGCTGGTAGTGATCATTTTGCTGCTGAGCGCCGGGCTGGCGCAAGCCGCCGAAATATATGTTGATGGCGTCTCTTGTCAGTTATCGGATGCGATAGTCGCCGCGAATACGGATGCGGCTCGGTTTGGCTGCTCGGCCGGCGCCGGGGCGGACACATTGATTCTGCTGCGCGACATCAAATTGCAGTTCGGCAATTTGCCGAGCATTAGCAGCGACATCACCATAGAAACCTATCTGGCGGAGGCTCTAGCCTGTGGTGGGGACGATGTTCCGCCTGATACGCCCAACGACCCGCCCGATGGTCCCAGCGATCCCCCAGGCACGCCTGATACGCCGAACGACCCGCCAGGCACGCCCGATGACCCGCCTGATACGCCTAACGACCCGCCTGATACGCCCAACGACCCGCCCGATACGCCGAATGTCCCGCCTAATACGCCAAATGTCCCGCCCGATGTCCCGCCCGATACGCCGAATATCCCGCCCGATACGCCGAATGTCCCGCCCGATACGCCGAATGTCCCGCCCGATACGCCGAATGTCCCGCCCGATGCGCCGAATATCCCGCCCGATACGCCGAATGTCCCGCCCGATGCGCCGAATATCCCGCCCGATACGCCGAATGTCCCGCCCGATGCGCCGAATGTCCCGCCAGGCGCGCAAGGCGCGCCGCCAATACCATCTCACTGCCTTCACGTCGTCGCGCGCAACGAGAATCTCTACCGCATCTCGCTGCTATACGATATGACCGTGCGCGAGATTTCCAGCTTCAATGGCTTGGTGTCGGACGACAATTTGATTGAAGGGCAGGGGCTGATCATCCCCTACGACGAATGCCTGCAGTATGCCGGGCTAAAAGGCTGACTGCGCAGGGCAATCGCGTCAACAGGCGATATAGTCCGAATATCACATATTTCGGCTTCGTTTTGTGTGAGCCTAATCGCGACTTGCTAGCGGCGGAGATTTAGCCCAGCTTCTCGCAAATGATGTCGGCGAAGTCCTCGGTGCTGACGCCGGAGCCAGCCAGGATGTCGGCGGTATGCTCGCCCTCGCTCAGCGCTTCGTAAACGGCTTGCTCAATCCTGTCGGCGATGGCCGGCCGCTTCCAGTGATGGCGCACCAACATGGCCGCACTGAGGATAGCCGCTGTCGGGTTGGCGACGCGCTTGCCCGCGATGTCTGGCGCAGAGCCATGCACAGGTTCGGCAATGGCGACCTCTTCGCTCAAGTTAAGCGCCGGCGCCAAGCCCAAACCGCCGCCCCAAGCCGCTGCCATATCCGACAAGATATCGCCGTAGAGATTGGGCGTGAGGATGATATCGAAGCGCGTCGGCTCTTTCACCAGCCAATAGGCTGCCGTGTCCACCAGCAATTCATCCGTTTCGATGCTGCCATATTCTTGGGAAACTTCATAAGCCACGCGCCGGAACAGGCCGTCCGTTTGCGGCAGCACGTTGCCCTTGTGCACGATTGTGACGCGGCTGCGCCCCTCGCTTTGCGCCAGCTGAAAAGCCTTATGCGCGATCAACTCGGTGGCGCTGCGCGTGATGCGCTTGGTCGCGGTGCCGGTATCGCCGGCATCGTCCGTCTGCTCATCGCCGATGTAGAGGTCTTCGGTATTTTCTCGCACGACAAGCAAGTCCACGCCCGCGCGCGCCGTCGGCACGGGCAAATAGCGCGTCGGGCGCAGGTTGGCATAGGTTTCCATCGATCGGCGCAGCTTGACGATGGGCGAGGAGTAGCCTTCAACCGGATAGGAAGGCGAGCTGCACGCGCCAAATAAGACCGCTTTCGCTTCTTTCGCGATGCGAACCGTTTCTTCGGGCAGCGCTTCGCCGGTCGCCTCAAAGGTGCGCCAGCCGGCCTGCGCAGGCACGATATCGAGTTCGGGGAATAGTTGGCGCAATACACGCGCCGCCGCCGGCACGACTTCTTGGCCGATGCCGTCGCCTTCAATCACACACAATTTCACTGCATACTCTCCTAACAGCGGTCATCTTGCCGAGCCAATTTTACCAAAGACAAGCAGTCTTATAAAACAAATCTATTGGCCGACGACAACGCATTTTAGGCAAGCGGAGGCGCGGAAATTGTATATCTCTTATATTGTGTCACATTCAAAACGTTTTGTCGAATTTTCGTCGTATTTTTTACAGGCAGTTTTTCACCACATAGACACAAAGCGCTTAATGTTTATTTCTTCAATCCTCTGCGCCCTCAGTAAAACCAAGTAAGTCATGCAAAACTCGACGAAGGGTCTAAATGTAGGGGCGACATACCATGTCGCCCGAAATCAAAACGCGGCAACGTCGGGCGACCAGATTGGTCGCCCCTACACCGCCCCTGTAAAATTTGCATTATTTTCTTTGAACTACTTCTGTGTTCTCTCTAGTTAAATATAATTTTATGCGCTTTGGTTTTGCCTGCGCGGACCTAGCGCGCTTATTCACTTCTGGCGCGTAATCGCGTACAATGGGTGTGGAACAGGAAGGAACCCCCCATATTGCCGGAACTCAAACCATGCGTACGATGCGAATCGGAATTGCCACTGTCGGAGTTTCCCCATCGGGAAAGCGCCTATTGCAAAGACTGCACCGAGGAAATTGTCAGCATCATCCGAAGCAAATACAGCGCCATCGAAGCCGCTCACTTCCGCGCCAAGCTGCGCCGCCGCTCCCGCGAGGCAATGGAAGAATTGCGGCGCAGGATGCTCTAAAACGGCGTCTGGCGCCCAGATTTACAGTTAGCCCCAATCTACGCTTGAGCAAGCGCCCGGCAGTCTTCGCCAGCGAAAGGGATGTTATGCGGGGGGCCGCCCGGCATAGCGATTGAAACCCATGACGTCTTTCCCTTTTGCCAGAATCGCCGTATGCCCGGGATGCAAGGGCGACTGGTCCTGAAAGATATGCACCATCGGCAAAGTCACCCGAACGGAAATGCCTAGCCGCCGCTTGTCCGAAACGTTCTTGCTCGAACGGTGCAGCAGGCGCTCGCTGAACAAGAAGAACTCGCCGGGCTGCAATTCCATATTGATCGCTTGCTTGGCATCAAAGAACTGGGGATCCGCCATGTTTTGGAATGCCATGCCCGCTTCCACTGGAATATGCGGTATCGAGCGGCGGTGCGACCCCGGTATGACCTGTACGCAAGAATTCTCGACCATGACCTCGTCAATGGCGATCCAGGCGGAAATATTGACCGGTGGTTCCAGGGGCCAGAAGGCGATGTCCTGGTGCCAGGGGATCTCCGCGCCGCCCGGCGGCTTGAGCCAGAAATTGGTCGCCCAGGCCACCAGATCCGGTCCCAGCAAGCAGGCGATGCGCTCGATGATTGCCCGATGCGTCGCCAGGTCGTAAACGATGGCGGAGTCCATGTGTCGGGATTGTCCGCGCGAGCGTGGATTGGGACCGTCGCTCGTCAGCACCTGCGTCTCGATCGCCGCCCGTATCCGCGCCATTTCCTCCGGGCGCAGCGCCGCGTAGGGTCCCAAGTAGCCCTCGGCGACGAAGCGATCGACGTCTTCGCGGCTTAAACGATAGTTTTGTTCCGAAGCTGTCATTGTCGTTCCTTTCACTGATGATTTGATGTGTTGAGAGTTCATTCTTAGCTGACCGTCACAAGGCTGCCGGCGGCGGTCTTCTCTACCAGCAGGCGCGTTGGAAAGGCATCGCGCAGTTCGTCGATATGGGTGATCACCAAGATCAAGTCAAAATCCGCTTGGATCTTGTTGATGGCCTCTACGAGTCTGGCGCGTCCCTCGGCATCTTGAGAGCCAAAGCCTTCGTCGATGAAAAGCGCGCGCAAGCGCGCCCCCGCCCGCCGCGCCAGCAACTTCGCCAGCGCGATGCGTATGGCGAAGTTGATGCGAAAAGCTTCCCCGCCGCTATACATCTCATAATCCCGCGCGCCCAGGTTGTCGGCAATGGTGATATCCAGGGTCTCCACCGCGGCGCCGGCCAGGGTCTCGCGCTGTGTATTGAAGCCGATGCGCATGCGGCCATCGCTCATGCGCGCCAAGAGCGCGTTCGCCTCCCCCTCCAATTCCGGGATGGCAGTTTCGATGAGCATGCCCGGCACGCCGTCGCGCCCGAAGGCGATACGCAGTTCCTGCCGCAAGCTCTGTTCCTGCAGGGCGCTGTTCAGACGGCTCTGCAGGCGCGTTCGCGTCCCGCGCCCAGCGGCGACCGCCTTCAATTCTTGCTGGGCGATTGTTCTGCGCTCGCGCAGGAGCTGTGCTTCGGAGCGGGCTTGATCGAGCTGGACGCGCAGTTCGCGCTCTTGCTCGACCTGCGCTTCCAGGCCTTTGATCTCGCTCGCGCTCATTTCCAGCTGCCGCTCATCTTCGCTTTGCGCGGCTCGCAGCGCCGCCAATTGCTCGCGCGTCTTGTCCCGCTGCTGCTGCGCTTCCGGCAGATTGCCGCGCGCCAATTCTAGGTGTTTTTGACGCCGGTCATAAGCGGCAAGGTCCTCGAGCTGCGCTCTGTTGTCCGCATAGGATGTTTCGCTGTTGGCAAGCCGCGCACGCTGTTCTTCCAGCCCCTTCAGTTGCCGGCGCAGTTCCGGGCTAAAACTCGCCGCTTCGAGCTGCGCTTCGACCTGCGCCAGCTGGCTGCGCGCGCTGCGCAACTCGTTCTCCGCCGCGCGCGCTGTCGCCATCTGCTCGCTCAATGCGCCCTTCCGCTGCTGCAGCGCCGGCAAGTTCTTGAGTTGCAGCGCCCATTCGTCGACTTCCTGCTGTTTTGAGCGGCGGTCGTCGTCGACGCGGCGCATTTGCTCGAGGCAATCGCGGTATTGCTGGCGCTTGGCGTCGCGCGCGTCGGTCAGTTGCGCCATGGTCTTGTCGCGATGGTCCGCGCTCATGATCTGTCCACAAAGCGGGCAGGCAGCTCCCTCCGCCGCATTCATACTATCCAGGCGCTCCAGACGCCCATTAAGCGCTTGACCATCGGTCCGCAATTGATCCATCTGATCCCGCAAGCTCGCGCGCCGCGCCGCGAGCGCTTGAAGCGCTTTTGTCGCTTCATTGCGCCGGGCGTTCAGGTTTTCCAGCTTGGCGAGTTCTGTCGTTATGGCATCCAGATCGCCTGTTTCCCCAGCATGGGTACGCGCTTCCAAGCCCGCGATACGGGCTTTCCAGACCTCGCCTTCACTTGTCAGCTTGGCTTCTTGGCTTGCCAATGCAGTTTCCAGCTTATGGATCTGGGCATCCAGGGCTTGCCGCTGGGACAAGCTTTCGGCGAGCGCGCTCTGGTTTTCGCGCGCGGCGCGCAATTGCTCATAACCCGATTCAATCGCGTCCGCGCCGGCGATGATCTCTTGATAACCGGCGATTCTATCATCCTGCCGCGCAATCTCCGCCTTTGCTGCCTCCATATCGACGCGGCGCGAGGCGATACGGCGCTGCAACTGCTTGCGGTTTTCGCCTTCGCGCAGCAGCAGCGCTGACGTATTCGCCAATTTGTCGTAGCGCGCGCTGATGCTATCCAGCGTAACTTGCGCCTCATCAAGCGACTTTGTCAGCGTTTCCAGCGCATCCCGCAGTTGTGGCTCGCGCGAGATCTCTTCGTCGGCTCTTCTGATATCGTGCTCGAGGATGTTGATCTCTTGCGCGCTTTTGTTCAGCTCGGCTTTGACAGCCTCCTCGTAAACGGTCCATGTGTCCAAACCGAGGATCTCGGCCAAGAGCCGTTTGCGTTCAGCGGGCGTCTTCAGCGTGAAGGCATCGGCGCGCCCTTGGCGCAAAAATGCTGAGTGCGCGAAGGTTTCATAGTCCAGCCGCAGGATTTGATTGAGCTTGTCCTGGGAGCGGCGGAGGCCCCCTGCCGTAATACGACGAGGACCTGCATCCGTGTCCCAGACGAGCAAATCAAGCGCGCCGCGTCTGCCGCGCCCGGTCCGCGCCCGTCGCCGCGCCACGCGATAACGCAGGCCATCTTGCTCGAAGTCGAGGCTGACCTGCATCTCGCGCTGGCCCTGGTGAATCAGGTCATCCTCGCGCCGCGCCCGGGCTTTACCCCACAGCGCCCAGGTGATCGCATCGAGCAAAGACGATTTGCCTACGCCGTTATCTCCGCTGATGCAAGCCAGGTCGATGCCCTCAAAACTGATGGGCTGGGGCGCTTGATAGGCTAGGAAATTGCTTAGTTCCAGGCGCTTCGGGACCACCTAGGCTTTCCTCGTTCTAGTGTCATATCCACAGCCGCTCGGCGCGTCACCGGCGAATCGTCAACAAGAATGTCGCGCTCACAGAAAATAACAAGTCCTCAGCTTGAATTTGCATGGATGTTTGTTCAATGTATGAAGTATAACGCCTGTGTCGAGCGCATTTCAAAAGACAGGCGCGTTATTCTCTGCTACAATCAGCGCCATCACTGGACTAGGAGCCGCCCATGCTCACCGCGCTCTACGATGGTCGCTGCATCATCTGTCAATCGACGCGCGGAACTATTAAAGCGCTCGACTGGCGGCAGCGCGTCAGATTCATTGATTTGCAAGACCGCGACGCCTGGCAATGGCAGTTCCCCCAACTGAAAGATGCCGACTTGCTGGGCGAAATCCACGTCATTGATGAGCGCGGCGCGATATTCGCGGGCTTATACGCCACCCGCCGCATGCTGCGCGAATTGCCGCTTGGCTTTCCGCTATGGCTGCTGCTGCATGCGCCAGGCGCGGACAAGCTGGGCGCCGCCTTGTATCGTTTCATCGCCCGGCGCCGTTACCGCATCAACCGTCTCTTGGGCAAGCCGACGCCCGATTGCGTTGAAGATTGCGATATCACGGTTTGAGCCGCCAACATTAAACTCTCATTTGTCCGGGTATACCCAATAGCGCCGCGTGAGCGCGCCGCGTCCATTGTCGATTCTGTCCACCAGGACCCCGCCATTGGCTTCGATAATTTTCCAGGAGCCTATATTGTCATCATCGCAGGTGATCAGTATATCAGCGATGCCGCGCTGTCGAGCCTGCTCGATCGCCAATTTGCACAGCAGCGAGCCATAGCCCTTGCGCCGTTGCGAAGGGCGGATCTTATAACCGAGATGCCCGCCGAACAGTTTCAAGCTCTCGTTCAGATGATGACGTAAGGACAGCTCGCCCAAATAGCCGGTATCCTTCGAGATAAGCCAATACTGCGTGGCCGGGACCATGCCCGCCAGTGGCTCAGTTTCCGCCTGACGCAGCGCCAGCAGAAACTCGTCGAAGCGCTGCCGCAGGATCTCCGGATGCCAGGTCGGCTCTAGGTTTTCCGCGATGTACTCATATACCGCGTCAATATAGCTGGTCTTGCGCGCGGGGGACGGCAGTTCGAGGAAAGCGGGTTCTGGTGTCATTACGGCAGGACTTGGGGTTCGCGCCAGGGGGCTGCCGCGCTTGGTCGTCCATCGTCCAGCAACTACTGGGAATGCGCGCCGCCCTTCTGTTAGTGAGGAAGGCTGCGGACGGACCCGGCCGGCGCTGTCTTTAGGCGCTGCCGCCGGCTTCTTGCGCTGCCTCGCCATCGGCGGTGTTGACTTCGGCAGCGTCTTCCGGATCGTCTTGATCTTCCCAACTGATGATCCAGATACAAGCGCCGGCAACCAGCACGGTGGCGACGATCAGCGCGATCCACTGCGAAGGTTCCAAGCCCACGTTACGCGCTTCGTATACCAGCAAGGCGACCATGCCAACCGCCAAGACCACCCAGGCTGAAAAGCGCGGATGGCTCATAACCCATTTGAGACCGGGAATGTTTTCCATCTGACAAAAGTCCTCACACCGGATACTTGATTCTAAGTATAGCCGCTAAGCGATTATGGCGACAAGTCTGAAGCTGATGGCGGCGGGACAATCGCATCATATTTTCTCTGTGTTCTCAGTAATTCCAACACAGAAATGCAAATCCATTTTATGTATGGATTGGTAGGGGCGACAGACCTCCTAGTGGGTGTCTACGCGCAGTACCATGTCGCCCGAAATCAAAACGCAGCAACGTCGGGCGACCAGATTGGTCGCCCCTACAGCGTCCTGATGTTTTCGCATTATTTTCTTGGTTTTACATCTGTGCCTCTGTGGTGAATTTTGCTTTGAATCTGCGACATATTGATGGTCTATGATTTTGCTGCGCTTGCCCTGCTGAGGACCCGCGGGCTGTTGAAATGTTTACGCGATTCTTGCAAACGCGCGGTTTCCAAACTACGTATAGCCCATAGACATAGACCTATGAGGAGCGCATGACGATGAGCAAGGAAAAACGCAAAGTTGAGTGGGCATTTGATTTTGAGGAAATGGGCAGCCGTTTCAGCCAGTTCTTTTCGGAAATGATCGGCGGCGATGTTGAGGTAGAAACCGCCAACTTGATCGCGCCGCGAAATGAGGCCGAATCCGCAAGCGTCGAAATAAACTTCTCGGTGGGCAGAGCCAGCCTGAACGCGCTGGCGCCGGACAGCGACAATCTCTTCGAGGCGCAGATAAACTATATCGGCGAATATGAATTCGAGGTCACGGGCGGGTCCGAGCGTTCCATAAGTTTGCGGCAGCAGGGGCAATTGCCCAAGGGCATCGGGCGCGTCATCGGCAATAACAAGGACCTGCATTGGGATATCGCGCTTGCCCCAGGCATCCCTTATCGGCTGCGCATGAAAGGCGGCGTCGGCGAAACCGATATCGACCTAAGCCATCTCCTGGTCGATGACATCCGCCTGGAAACCGGCATCGGCAAGATCGCCCTGACCTTGCCGGCGCAGGACGCGCCGATCGCGGCCAAAGTCAGCGGCGGCATCGGCAAGACCGATATCGTCATCCCAGACGGCAGCTTCGGCACGCTCAATATTGACGGCGGCGTCGGCGAAGTCATCGTCAAGGTGTCGCCGGCGGCGGCGGTTCAACTCAAAGCCACCACGGGAATGGGCAAAGTCGGCCTGCCCGAGTCCTTTGTGAAGGTCGAGGGCGCCGGGCATGGGATAGGCGTACATGGCATTTGGCAGACGGCCAACTTCGCGGGAGCCGAGAAAAGGACCATTGTCGAATTTGACGGGGGAATCGGCAGCTTTCAATTGCAGTTCTTCGATGTGCTATAAGCCGGCGAATGGATAAAAGGAATTCGTCCGCGCTTTACGATGCCGCTGCCGCCGCGTCCTCTGGTGGCGGCAAGCCATCTTGCACCATCTTGACCAACATCTGCGTCAATTGATTGGTCGCTTTCTCGACGGACAGGTCGGGGCAGATGACGGCGATTTCATGGCTAATCATTTTTATCAGGCGGCCCTTCAGCTTTGTCTCGACCGCCGTTAACTTGTCGTTCTGTTCGCGCCAAAACAGATCGCGCAATGCTTGCGCCATAGCCATCGGTTCGCGGGTCTGTATTTGCTTCTGGATTTTCGCCTGGCGCGCGCGATAGTCGTCGGACAATTCGCAGGGCGGCTCGGCGAAGACCTCTTCAATGATGGTCAAGTCTTCGATTGCCGGACGTATATTCATGTCGTTCGCCGTGTCAACGGGGATCATCACCTCGCCACGCTCGCCGACCAACTTCATAATGTGATAGGCGCGCGTCTTGCCCTGCAGGGTCAATTTCTTCTTGCCAACAACCGTACCTGCGCCGTAACGGGGATGGATAATCTGGTCACCATTTGCATACATAAGCGTTCTCCCCTAATGTTTTACTTCTTGTCTTTCCTCTGGCATGTTCATGTCGGGCGGTCCAATCGCTCGCGCAGCGAGCCACCGCCTGTCACCTGCATTCTTCTACGAATGCGTTGCGCTTCCCGTAGCGCTCGCCCGCTTCGTTCTCGAAGATCTTTCTGTATTTTGATACACATTGCACAAAGCGAAGCCTCAACAGTCCGCGCAAGAGTTGTGACAACGACGGACATAAAGCGGGGTCCGAGATCGACAGCCCGCTCATTTTCTTTTCAAGTTTTGTGGTCACATGCCGAGGAATGCTGTGGATATTGAGGGAAATTAGATAGAAAGATTCTGTTCGATAATTGTTCACTCGCCCAGTATATCACGCGAGCCGCATTTTTCCAACTGCGACAGAGACAGGACTTGATCGTAAATTGTGATTTTCAACAGCCTCCACAGAGTCGCCCCTACAACCTACTCATGGGATTGAAATCAGTTCTATTTTCATAAGTTTTGCATTGGCGATCCATCTTTTTGGGGCAAAGGGTAGAAGGATTGGGGCAAAAATGGTGAATTCGTCACAATAGCGGACAAGCCTTACATTGCCTCCTTACTTGCAGATAGACGTTAATTCTCTGTGTCCTCTGCGCCTCTGTGGCAAAATATGCTTCTGAAGCAATTGCGCTGAATCCCCACGCCGTTTGGTTTGACAAACGCGCTGACTTGGTCTAGAATCAAGCGTAATCCGCGATTCCCGCCTCTGGGACTGCTTTGAGGACCATAATGATGTTTAGAAAGACGTCGACCATGCTTGAAATATTACAAAACATTACCCCCCCCCCCCCCCCCCCCCGAATATATGTTCTAATTTCACTCTGCTGCCTTCTCGCTTCACTCAGCCTTTTATCTCTGCAAGCCCAAAACGCCCCGTCCCCGCCCACCGGGGTCTCGGCCAGCGGCATCACCAACGACAGCGTCACTCTCAACTGGACTAAATCCAGCGGCGCCACCAGCTACGAAGTCCGCTACAACGCCAACCCAGTGATATTCAACGATTGGCTTGATGTCGGCGATGTCGCCAGCTATACCTTCACCGGTCTCACAGCCAATAGGCCTTACACCTTTAGCCTGCGCGCCAAAAACGCCAACGGCGTCTCCTCCAATGTCAACACCATCGCCAACACCTTGGATGGACCCAATAAAGCTCCCCCCGATCCCACCGGGCTCTCGGCCAGCAACATCACGCATAGCAGCGTCACCCTCAACTGGACTAAATCCAGTGGCGCCACCAGCTACGAAGTGTTGGTGATAGAGTTTGAGGGTGAAGACACCGACTTTTTTGATGTCGGCGATGTCGCCAGCTATACCTTCACGGGTCTCACAGCCGATAGGACCCATGCCTTTACCCTGCGCGCCAAAAACAGCTACGGAATCTCTGTTGCCGTTTCCCTAAGTAGGAGTATCACCACCCTTGTCGCGCCTCCGGGCTGGGGCAGGTCCAGCCGCTCTCCCACCGCCACCCCCATGTTTACGCCCAGCCCCAAGCCCACGGTCCATACGCTCAAGCAGCTGCCGGCGGAGATCCAAGTCAATAACTGGCTTGATGGCGCCCAGGGCCGCCGCGTCGGCATCGCCGAAATCGCCCAGCCCGATATCATCGCGCAGGGCGTCCTGGACGCCGTCGATGTCTTTGGCTATGTGTCGCCCGGCGTCGAAGTCTGCTTCTCCGCTCACGGGCGCATCGTCTTCCTCGACGCCGCCTACGCGCCGCGGCGCGCCTTCGACCTGTCAGCCTATCAGCGCGCTGGGCGGACCTGCGCCTTGATTGACCGCGCCGGCACCGTCGTTCTGCTGCGCGGCGACAGTCCGCCGCCCCCACAAAACACGCCGCCGGCAAACACAAATCCGGACGGAGGGCGCGGCTTGGGCGAATGCGAGGTGCGGCCCTGGGCCAACCTCAAGGTGCGCCAGGAGCCGCCTGATGGCTTGGTCCTGGGCGTAACCGCCAGCAGAGACTGGCTGCGCGCCAGTGACAAGCAGGCTGGTTATTTCAGAGTCGGCATCTGGCAAGTCGAGGGCTGGATCAGCGGCGCTTATGTCGCCACCCGCGGGGATTGCGGCGCTTGAAGGCGCTGTTTCTTGTGGAGACGCGGGGCAATCGCAGTAGATTTGTTATAAGCCCCGAAGGGCGCGTAGGCACTGACCTGCGAGGTGGGGCGCTGGGGCAGGTGTGAAAGCGGATTATGCGCAATGCGCCTAGACATCCAAATATGCGTCGGGTCTGCGGTCTTCAAATACGGGGATGGTCCGCCTTACGCGATCGACCTCGGCCAAATCGATTTCCGCGGTCAAGAGTCTTTCATCTTCGCCGCCTTCAATGAGCGTTTGACCCCAGGGATCGACGATCATCGAGTGCCCGCCAAAGACCGTTCCGCCGGTCTCGCCGCAAGCATTGACCGCGGCGACATAAGTTTGATTCTCGATCGCCCGCGCTTTGAGCAGGGCGCGCCAATGCTCGACGCGCGCCAGGGGCCATTCGGCGCATAGCAGGATTAGCTTGGCTTTGTCCTGCACGGCGTAGCGTCGGAACAACTCTGGAAATCGCAAGTCGTAACAGATCGCAAGTCCTGTCATGCCCCAAGGCATATCCAGCGCGGTCGGGCTATCGCCCTCGCCCAGCCACAGGTGCTCGTCAAACAGGCGGAAGAGATGTATCTTGCGATAGACGCCGGCCAGTCGCCCATCCGCCGCGTGCAGCGCCGCGCTATTCAACGCCGTGCCATTGGCGCGCTCCAGCACGGAGCTATAGATAGCGATGCGGTAGTCTTCCGCCAAGGCGGACAGGCGCGCGAAGCTGCCGGCGTTTAGCTCGTCCGCGTAGTCCGCGGCATTTTCCAGGTCATAGCCGCTGGTCCATAGCTCGGGTAATAGAACCAGATCAGAGCCGCTTTGCGCTGCCCGCGCGATAAGCCCTTCTGCCCGGTCGAAATTCTCGGCGACTTGCCCCAGCGCGATGCGCATCTGCCCCAGGCTGATCGATATTTTTGTCATGGCACACCCCTTGTTAAGCCTAAAGCCGAGTGTAGTTTGAAACTTGCGCCTAAGCAAGAAACTGCCAGCGAAGGCACAGGGCTTTGCCGCATTGCGCGAGAATCATGGATTTTCCTCGTGCCTGAATAGGCATTTTCACCGATTTCATCCCGTTTTCTCAGCCTCGGCTCATATCTTGCTGATTGAATACAGCTTGTTCGAGCCAGCGAATAGCGTCCGCTCGGACGATTGGCGCGCGTTCGAAAGGAGGTCCATGAAATTCGCGCGCCGTCATACCTTGCCAATCAGCTCAACGTAAGGAGGAAGGACATGAAACGAGCTATGCAAATCCTGCTGCTCGTTACAATGCTGACATTGTCGCAAGCATCGCTTGCCAGCGAGTTTCGTATCCAGATGCGCCCAGGGTATGCCACAGCGCACTGTGATGTGGATCATCCCAAAGCCAAAGCCCATGCCGGCTATTCCTATCACACAGCGGCGGGGAAAGTCGACGCGTCCTGGTGGAATGACGTCGATCTGCCGAGCGGCTACACTGCCACAAAAACCCACGATGATGATGTGATTACCGTCAAGATCCGCGTGCGCAGTCCCTATAACAGCACCGTTACGGTAGCCAGCAAGCGATGCTGGGGCGGTCACTAAGCTTCTCGATAGCATCTACGAAGGAGGCATCAAAGCAACAGGTAAAACATCGCTGAGCTCTGACCAGGGGCTTAGCTCGTGGAAATCAACGAATATTGTTGCGCAAAGCGCAACCTTGTTGTGCCGTTCTATCTCGCTTGACCATCTCGCCTTGACGGCGCTCACGCGCGGTGGGATTGGTAGCCCAAACGAGCCGACAAGGAGCCGGCGACGCGCATGACGACCGCGCCAAATTCGTCGATTCTTTCCAGCGTCACGCGCCCGGCCGGTCCGCTGATGCCGATGGCGCCGACGAGCGCGCTCTGGTGATCGGTGACCGGCGCCGCCACACAACGCACCCCATAATTGTACTCTTCGTCATCAATGGCGTATCCGCGCTTTTTGGTTTGCGCCAACTGCGCCTCCAGGGTCGAGCGGTCGGTGACCGTGCGGTGCGTGAAGGGCGTCAAGTCATCCGGTATGCGACTGTCGCCGAATGCCAGCAGGATTTTGCCCAGCGCCGTGCAGTGCAAGGGCGAAAGCGTGCCAATCTCCGATTCCACGCGCAATTTGGCCGTCGACTCCACCTGGTCGACATAGAGAGCCTGCCGCTGCGCCAGAATCGCCAGATGCGCGCATTCGCCGGTTTTGTCCACCAATTCGTGCAAGTAGGGGCGGGCATGGTCCCGCAAGGTAATGCGGTTTAACAGATGCTGCCCCAGCGTGACCAGTTGCGGTCCCAGCAAATAGCGCGCGGTGAGCTGGTCTTGCTCGACGAAGCCGTAATTCGCCAGCGTTTGCAAGAGGCGCGAGGCGCTGCTCTTGTCGATCGCGAGCTGTGTGGCGACCTCAGTCGTGCCCATGCCGTTGCGAGAATGCTCCAGCAAGATCAGGATTTTCAAGCCCCTTGCTAAGGATTGAATCTCCGCCATAGGACCCTCCATTGCATAATTAAGAACTTTAGTTGCGTATTATACAACTTTTGTTGCAATTTGGAAAATTGCCCTTCATCTTGTTGTTAATTATAAAACATTGTTGTAGATTAGGCAACAAGCAATTGAGCAAGGCGCGGGCTAATAACGACAGGTGAGTAGATTGTTAGAGAGGAGGATAAAGCGGGACGCATAGTATTGCAGCGTGCGCCAATGCGCTCTAACGCTTGTTTACTCAATCAATATCGAGAGGTACAGGAGGGTGAGATGAGTATGAAACGGTTGTTGATGTTCATCGCAATATTCATGCTGGCAATTCCTTCATTCGCCGATGAAAAGACGCCAGCGCCGACACTTGTCGCAGTGGATCCTGTTCAGTTCGAACTGAATGGATCGCCATTTTTCTGTTTGCGAGCGCGTTTTACTTTAGACCATCCTGTTATCTTTATGAGAGTACGGAAGCCTTCCGGACACGGTGGCGGGATGCCCGACGCGGTTGCGGCGGTTACAGATCCTTTCCGCGAGAACATTTGGTTTTCAGACCGTTGGGGTACAGCCTTTTTCCAGCGCTTGCCTGGTGATTGGATCAAAATCGCAGACTTCGGCGAATTGCGCCAGACGAAGCTCAGCCCCAGTATGCCACGCGCCATTACCGTTAATGGCGTGGGATATGGGCAAGAGTTCTGGTGTGGACTGGACGAGAGACAAACCGTCGTGGTGCGCGCGCGAAGCGGCTCTTACGATTGGGATGGCGACGGCGGATTCTCTGGGAAAGTAGCGCCAAAAGTGAAGGTCAAAATCCCTGCTTTCAAGTAGCTGCCGATCTGAAAGTTTGATCGCCAGAAGCCCGTCAATTATGGCGGGCTTCATTTTTTGAAGGGGGCGAATAACGTAGCGACGCCGGCAAGGGATCTTGCATTAGTTGCCCAAAATCGCCAAAAGATGTATACTTTTCGTTGGTGATTTTTTTTGTAGCAAGGGTGTCCGCTGCTGGACAAGGTATCCGAAAATAGGCAGCAGATTTTCTACGATGGTCATTGTTGATGGCAAAGCGCTTCCTGCCCAGCGATCAAGCCATTGCGCAATTCGCCGGGTGTTTGCTTGCAAGCGAAAGCGTCTTGCGTTCGTTATTTGAGGAGGTGAGGATGGCAAAATGAGTTCGCACATGCTTTTCTGCTAATCACAAGTCATGACGGAGAACAGGACATGTTGAACAAACGTTTGCTAGGCGCTTTACTCTTTATTTTAGTGGCGAGCCTGCTTGTCACGCCCGCCCTCGCGCAAGACGACTTGATGGGCGATTTCACTATTTCCCATTACTTCGGCGGCTTTGGCGGCGAATACATTGAGGAGATCGTTGACGAATTCATCGCCGCCAATCCCGGTTTAACGCACGCCGAAAGCCCGGTTGATCATGAGCAGTTCAAAACATCAATCCTGGTGCAGCTGGCTGGCGGCAACCCGCCCGATACCTTCAGCTATTGGGCGGGCGCGCGCATCCAATTCGTTGTGGACGGCGGCCGCTTGCAGCCGATTGATGATGTTTGGGAAGCCAAGGACATGGGCTCGCAATTCCCGCAGGCTGTCATCGACAACGCCGTCACCTATGACATGCACAAGTACGCGCTGCCATTGACCTTGCACTGGGTTGGCATGTTCTATAACACGGCTCTCTTTGAAGAGGTCGGCGCCATGGTCCCGACTACTTGGGACGAGCTGGTCGACGCCGCCGAGAAGTTCAAGATGGCGGGCATTCCGGCCTTCGCTTTGGGTTCAATGAATCGCTGGCCCGGCCAATTCTGGTTCGACATGATCTTGCTGCGCACGGCCGGCAACGACTATCGCAACGACCTGATGAGCGGCGAAGCCTCCTACACCGACGAAGAAGTCGCGCGCGCTTTCGGTTTGTGGAAAGAATTGGTTGACGCCGGTTACTTCTATCCCGATGCCAACGCTTACGACTGGGACGAAGCCGCCAATCAAGTCGCCAATGGCGAAGCCGCCATGACCCTGATGGGCACCTGGATCGGCGGACATTACGCCGGGCTGGAACTGACCCCGGGCGAAGACTTCGACTATTTCTCCTTCCCGACCATTGACGAAGACGTTCCGCGCGCTTCGCTGGGTCCCATTGATACCTTCGTCGTTTCGGCCGATGCCGCCAATGCCGATGCCGCCAAAGCCTTCATCGTGCACTTGACCGACCCGGATATTCAGGCGAAGTTCGCGCTGGGCGCCGGCAACCTGGCGCCGAGCTTGCGAGTCGATACCAGCATTTACAACGATGTTGTCGCGCGCATCGCCGCGGAAATTGCCGCAGACCCGGTCTTCGCCTTCAACTATGACCTGGCGACGCCGCCGCCGGTCGCCGAAGTCGGCTTGAATTCCTTCAGCGAATTCATGGCGAACCCGGGCGACTATGAAGCCATGCTAGAACGCGTGCAAGCGGACGCCGCCGCCGAATTCGCCGGCATGGAATAGACAGTCGGCGAAGTTGAAAGGCTGGTTCGCTACTGGTCGATACTATGGGCGGGACTTGTCTAGCTGTCCCGCCCCTTCTAGGAATTTCCAACTTGGAAAATTGTAGGGGCGATTCTGTGGACTCTGTTGAAAATCACAGCTTACGTCAAAGTCTTGTCATTATCCCACACAATCAAAAGGTCAAGATAGCTCATAGTGGCTCTCTAAACTCCCCTTCCATGATGCCTCGGGGAAGGGGAGTCTTATGACCTGTATTGAGCCGTTAAGCCCCTCCCTCTTTATGGGGGAGGGGTTTGGGGTGGGGGTAAATCAAGTATTTCAACAGAGTCCTGTGAATCGCCCACTTTCGCGCAGCGAATTTCTTCGGGCGACACACCATGTCGCCCCCACATTTATCGCTGTAGAGGAATTCGAGCCAAGGGGGGAATAGCGATGCTAAGACGCTACCCCTGGATCATTCCAGCCAGCTTCCTCATTTTGCCGCTGCTCGTCTATTTCACATTTGTCATCCTGCCCACGCTCAATTCGCTTTATTACTCCTTCACTGATTGGGTCGGCTACGGCGATGACTTCGATTTCGTCGGCTTGGCGAACTTCGAAAAGATCTTCACAGACCGCCTCTTCGGCAATGCCATCAAAAACACCGCGATCTGGCTTGTACTAGCGATGACCGTGCCGACCGGTTTTGGACTGGTCTTGGCGCTGGCGCTGCAAGGCAAACGGCGCATCAACACCATCTACAAATCGCTCTTTTACCTGCCGATCTGCCTTTCCCCCATCATCATTGGCATCATCTGGGTCTGGCTCTACAGCCCCAAGCTGGGCATCGTCAATATCTTCCTGCGCGCGCTGGGCCAGGATCATCTGGCGACGGCTTGGCTGGCAAACCCGAACACGGCGCTCTACGCCGTGTTTGTCGCCTGGGCATGGCAGCAGACGGGCTTGAATATGGTCATATTTCTGGCGGGGCTCACATCGGTGCCGACTCCGCTGGTCGAGGCGGCCAAGGTGGATGGCGCCAACTATTGGCAGACACTGCGGAAAGTGGTCATCCCCATGCTGCGTCCGGCCACGGTCGTTGTCTTCGCGCTGACGGCCATCAACGCGCTGAAAAGCTTCGAGGTCATTTGGGTCATGACCATGGGCGGTCCGTTTAACAAGTCGGATACGCTGGCTGTCTTTATGTACAGCGAGAGTTTCCGCAAGTTCAAAATGGGCTACGGCAGTTCCGCCGCCGTGGTCTTATTTGTGATGACCATGGTAATCATCGTGCTTTATTTCCGCCAGACCTCCGCCGCCGAGGAACTCTATGATTAGCCACATCGACGCCCATGCTCCCGCCCCGGCCCCCATCAAGCGGAAGCCGAATCGCCGAGCCGCGTGGACGAAGCGGCTGGGCAATGCGCTGCTCTATGCGCTGCTGACGGTCTTGTTGATCTTGTTTATGACGCCGGTCTACGGCGCGATCGTCACCGCTTTCAAATCGGCGGCGGAGGTGTCCACAGGCGGCTATTGGACGTCGCCAAATAGTTTGGCGACGGAGAACTTCGCCCGCGTCATGGATCCGGAAGACGGCAACCTCGGTCTCTATCTGCAAAACTCGCTCTTGCTGACGATCCCCGCTTCCATATTCTCCATCGCGCTGGGTACCCTGGCTGGTTATGGGCTGGGCAAATACAGCTTCCGGGGCGATGCCCTGCTCTTCATCTTCATCGTGGCGGGCATGTTCCTGCCGCCACAGATCGCGCTGATACCGGTCTTCCGCCTGATGAACGACATCGGTCTTTACGACACCATCACTGCCGTCATCGTCATTCATACTGCCTTTGGCATCCCGATTTGCACGCTGGTCATGCGCAACTTTTTCCAGATCGTGCCCAACGCCCTGCGCGAAGCGGCGCTGATTGACGGCGCAAACGAATACAAGATTTTCTTCCGCATCATGCTGCCGCTGACGCTGCCGGCGCTGGCGGTGCTGGCGACCCTGCAATTCACCTGGATCTGGAACGATTTCCTTTGGCCCTTCATCCTGACGCAGAAAGCCGACAGCCGCACCATCATGGTCGGCATCCTCAATTTGACCGGGCAATATACGGTTGACTGGGGCGGTCAAGCGGCGGCCAGCTTGATCGGCTCGCTGCCGACGCTCTTCATTTTCGTGTTTTTCCAGCGCTATTTCATTCGGGGTTTGACGCTGGGCGCGGTGAAGGGGTAGGTAGGTTTTTTCGCCACCCTATTGCCCTCACCCGCAGACTAACTTATACGGGTTTATCGCTTTTGTGTCCGTTTGAGCGGTGGCCAAAAGCTGCCTTCATCTATAATTCCAAAGGAAGGTTGTGGCTTCGGCGCAGCGGATTTTGGTTGTTTGCTACCGTTGCTCGTGTTATTTTTCTTGTCCGCCGGTCGCTGGGATTGGTTCCCGTTGTGATTTTGATTTTTTTCAGACACTTGTATCTCCTGAGGAAACCATGACTGAAAAGAACACAGATCTAAGTTACCAGAAACTAAGCGTATTAGAATTATTAAAAGCCCACATTCAGTCTCAGAAAGATGCTATCAAGACTTTGGAAAACAAGGCGCAGCATAACTTTACTATCATCAACATTATAGCCGCAATTGTAGCGTCGCTCAACCTTGAGTTAGGAGAAACTGACAAAATACAGCAAATTATAAATGAGCGGCCGTTACTCATATTAATCTTTATCGGATATGTAGTGGTTGTGTACTTGTCAATTAGAGCACTCGTGCTTCGAAAGCAAGGAACAGTGCCCATGACAGTATCGTTGAAAACCGCTCAAGATTGGTCAAGCTGCGATCTGGAGCATCACTACGATATTTTGACAAAGTCTTATGTGCAAATCTATGAACACAATGAAGGAATCGTTGAATTAAAAGGACGCAGGGTTCAATGGTCACACACATTGATAGCCATAATTATCGGTTTGATCGTTTTGGAGGCGACTGGCTTGTGGCCCCAAATCACCAACTTGGTAGCAAATGCGACAACTCAGTTCGCACAGTGATCATTCCGTTTTGTCGCGTTTCTCGACAGTTTTAGATGATTTGCTTCTTAAATGGGTTTCAAATGAAGGATTTGGCTTCGGAGGCGGTTCAATACCTTGCTCAAAAGAATGAGAAGGTGCTACGGTTTCGCTAAGTTTTTCAATTCCATAGGAAGGTTCTGGCTTCGGAAGTGATTCAACGGCTTGAGGTTTAGGCGGTGAGTTTTCACTGTTTGGGCTGGTTTGACTATCAGATGATGCCTGAGATTGATTTCCGCTTTGATTGTCTTCTGACATGTTTACCTCGTAGAAAATACAAGCAATGCGAACATAAATATACTCTTGAGATACCCTTAAATCAAGTCCTGCTGCGACTTGCCGTCGGTGGACTTATGCCGTCCCGCCTGCCTAAACGTCCCATGCTGCGGCGGCATATCGACACCATCCCCGCCCAGCAAGTCCCGAATCGACAAGATTTGCAGCTTGCGATACTGCCTATTCCAAAATTCCGATTCATAATAGCCGGCCGCCAGCGCCTCCTTGAGCATGGCCTGCGTCGGCAATTCCAGCGTGATGAATACGCCAATCGCCGCTTTCTCGCGCTCGACCGTGCCCTTCAAGTCGCGGATATCGCCCGACTTCACCGCCCCCGACTTGACCTGCGCGATGACTTTCTTCGGCTTCGAATTGCCCTTGTCGTCCTGCTCAAAGAATTTGATAATGCCGTCGATGCCCTTGTCGCTGCCTTTCTTGCCGCGCCGCGAACCCGCCTGCCCGCCGACCGGCTTCGCGCCGACCAGCGACAGCGCCCACCACTCGAATTGGTAGCGGCCTTCGTTGGCGGAATCGGTCGCCAGTTCCCGCGCCGCGTCCACTGTGGTCGGCTCCCCGATGACTTCGTAATCTGTCCCAGAGACCAACTCGAACATATCCTGTAAACGGTACTTCTGCAGAGCGATTGATAGATGAGTGATGTCAATGCCGATCCATTTTCGTCCGAGTTTGTGGGCGGCGGCGATTGCCGTGCCACAGCCGCAGAAGGGATCGAGTACGATATCGCCTTCGTTTGACGAGGCGCGAATGATGCGCTCCAGCAGCGCTTCGGGCTTCTGGGTCGGGTATTTTAAGTTCTCCGCAGCATCTCCTTGCAACGGTGGTATATCCGTCCAAATATCTCCAAGAGGCTTTCCCCTTTGCTCATCAAGATACCGCTTCTGTCTGGGTACGTTGCCAGGTTTCGTTTGTACGACAATTCTGTCTTCATAAGCTTGTTGCATTCGCTCTTTCGTCCAGCGCCATACTCTCGTAATTCCCAGAAACTCATACGTCAAGTTAGGTCTATCGCGATTAGGGTTGACTAGACTCGTCAGGCTATATCTTCTTCCATCTTCATCGACTTCCGAATATTGCTCCAAAGTCTTTTCGTCCAAATCGTCCATGTCATACGGGACGAACATTTCATCCGCATTCCAGTGCGCCTTTTGCGTCTTCTGGTATGCCAGGATAATGTCATGATTTGTCGGAAGGCGACGACTTGCCAATCCCTTGGAAGGCGCTCGTTGCCAAATGATCTCATTGCGAAAGTTCTCCACACCAAAAATCGCATCCAGCACAATCTTCAAATAATGACTCGCGGTCGGATCACAGTGCAGATAGAGGCTGCCGGTCGACTTCAGCACCCGTTGTAATTCTACCAGCCGCGCGGTCATCATCACCAGGTAAGCCATCATCTGGTTTCGGTTAATCAGGTTCAGCAGCGCTTCAATGGCGGTCGATACTTTCTCCGGTGCGAAAGTGATCAGGTCGCGGTAGGTGTCCTCGGCCGTTTCGCCCCAATGCCAAGTATCCTCAAAAGCAGTAATTTGAGCTTCGCTGTCAAGACCACTTTCGGATTTGAAGAGCACGTTGTAATTGCGGTTACTATTGAAGGGTGGGTCGAGGTAAATCAGATCGACGCATTCATCAGGAAAATATTCCCGATTTCGCAAGATTTCGAGGTTATCCCCGTAGTACATTCTGTTCTTCACGAAGCGTTCCTTAATGTCTACCCCGCCCGCAGCTGCCGCGTCAGCAAGCCGATCACCAGCCGAATCAGCGAAAACGGCAGCAGCACCGGCAGCAGCAGCTCCACCAGCACGGTCGACCCAATCGCCAGCGCCAAACGTAGATTGGCGACATCAAGCGTCAATTCCGTCGCGCCCTTTACCGCGTCCAGCGCCGCGCTCAGGTAGTCGATATTCAATTGCTGCAGCATGATCATGAGCAGGAAATAGAAGGCGACAAAAGCCACCGACGAGGTCATGGCGATGCTGCGGAAGGGCACAAACGCCCCAATGCCCACGCCGACCATGCCGAACATCAAGGGTTCCAGCACCAGTCGCAGCATAGACACCAGCGTCATGGCGATGATCAGCAGGTAGGTGCCCGGTCCTGATTCGCGCAGGGGGAACAAACCAGCGTAGTGCATGATAATCAGCGGCGGTCCGAATATCGCCGCGCCCTGCACGATCAAGATCAGGTCGTCCATCTTGCGCCAGAGCGCTGCGGCTACCTTGCCTAAGAAGATCTGATCCAGCGACATCGGCGTCGACATCAATAGCTGCATGGTGTTGTTGCGGATCTCGTCGGCCATGACCGCGGCTGAATTCGCCGCGATGGAAAATAGCGCGCGCAGGTAGAAAATCATGCCCACCGGGATGACCAGCACGGAAACCACGATTACTGTGGTCGCCAAGTCCGTGATGAATGGGAAAAAGATCCCCAGTAACAGCGCCACCAGCCAGAAGCCGCAGATATAGAAGATAGGCTCGAACTCGGGCGGCAAGGTGCGCCAATATAAGCCCAGATGACGCCGCACAATGGGATTGGTGGCCCGCGCCCAATAGGGCAGGTTCTCCATGGGCGAGCGCTCGTCAGAGCGGATTCTGTCGATGGCGCGCTGTCGTGGCGTCGCGTCTGCGGTCATGGCGCGCTATTGGGGATTAGGGAAGCTAATGCCGCGATAGATTGCCGCCAGCGGCAAGTCGCAGCCCAAGTCTTCCAGGCGCGCGCTGTCTTCCATGCTGTTGTATGTCTGCTGGAGCCAGCCATCTTCAAAGCGAAGTATTCTGCGACCGTAAATAAATGGGGATAGGGGAAACTGCGCAAGCGTTCTACTGCCATTTTCGACCCTGGACCTTTCTTCATGCCACGTCATTATAGCACGAAGCAACGGCTTCCCAAATCAGCGCCCAGCAAACGGGATAGCAGCAAGAAGATGACCTCTTCACGCTGTTATGGTACAACTATGGGGGAATTCGCAAGCGAGATTCCGATGCGTGTAGCCATCATAACCGAGACTTTCCTGCCCAAGGTCGATGGCATCGTCAAAGTGGCTTGCTTGCTGCTGGATCACTTGTCCAAGCGCGGCGTCGAAGCGCTGATCATCGCGCCGCGCTATGGAGACAGCCAGCGCTACAAGGATGCGCCAATCTGTAGTTTGCCCAGCCTGTCCCTTCCGCTCTATCCCGAAGCGCGCCTGGGCATTGCCACGCTTGCGCTCTTTCGCGATTTGGCAGCCTTCAATCCGGATATCGCTCATCTATTCCACCCGGTGATGACCGGCATCCCGACCATGGGCATGCTCAAATGGATGGGCGTGCCGACCGTAACTTCCTTTCACCTCGACTATGCGCGGCTGGCGCAGCAATTCCGAATCGGTCTTTTTGGACTCGGCTTCACAGGACCCGTCATTGACGAATTGACCAAGAATATCTTCAATTGGTCGGACTACAGCCTGGCGCCTTCCAAACTGGTGCAAAGGCAAATGCGCGAGCTGGGCATCAACAATGTCGGCTTGTGGCGGCGCGGCGTTGACGCCCAGGCCTTCCACCCCGGCTTCCGCTCGGCGGCGATGCGCGCCGAAATGACAGCCGGCAATCCGGATGATACCGTGCTGATCTATGTCGGACGCCTTTCCGACGAGAAGCAGATTGAGCATATACGCCCGGCCCTGGAAAGCCTGCCAAAAACGCGGCTGGTATTAGTCGGCGACGGACCAGCGCGCCCGGCTCTGGAACGCGCCTTCGGGGATCTGCCCGTCACATTCATGGGTTATCTGCGCGGCGAAAGACTGTCGCAAGCCTATGCCAGCGCCGACATTTTTGTCTTCCCATCGCGCCTGGAAACCTTTGGCTTGGTCGTCATTGAAGCGATGGCGGCTGGGCTGCCGGTTGTCGCTGCGCGCGTGGGCGGGGTCAGCGATGTCCTGCGCGAGGGCGAGACCGGTTACACCTTCGCAAGCGGCGATACCGGCGCGCTGACCGAAGGTATCCGCAAGATCGCCGGCAACCCAGCCGTCATGACTTACATGGGCGCCCAAGCCCGCGCCTATGCCGAAACCCAGTCCTGGGATGCCATCATGGACGAGGTGATAGCGCTCTACGCCGCGCTGATAGCGGAAAAGGGCCAGAAAACAAGCGCAGCCTAATTCTATTACGCGCTGTTCGAGATTTTGGCATCATTATACACAACCCGACCGTGGCTATTTGCCCATTTCTCTGACAGTCCTACATGCGAGATATCATTCTGGCTTCTTTCTAACTGGCGAATTGTCTCACGTTCCACGACCTCAGGCTCAAGTTCATATATCGTCTTCGCTTCCAGTTGATTCGCCTCATAAAAAATCGCAAGATAGATTTTGTGATTTCGTCGAATTCTCGATAGAGATTTCTCCCGCTTATCCTCCGGAGCCTTGAACATCCTGTCAAACTGGCCGGATCCGCCTTCTTTGCAGCTTAGGTATTCGTACATGATATTTGCGTTGTGTGGATCTCGCGCGTCGGGCAGTCGTTTTGCAGTTATTACTTCATGACCGAGTATGTCCGCAATGACGATCTCTTTTGCCAGTCCCGGTTGCAAGAGATTTGGTATACCCAAGGATCTAGCAAGCGCAAATGCTTGTTTGATCAATTTAATGAGAGGTTTGTAACGGTCTACAGCCATTGACTACCATCCTAGCGTCAATTGATGTTGCTTCGCGGCTTGCAATCGTTCATTTGCTATCGTGACGAAATCAGGATTTATCTCGAAGGCCACGAAATCGCGACCATGCCTTTGGCATACCACCGGGCAAGTTCCGACGCCTGAAAACGGATCAAGTACCAGATCGCCCGGATTCGAGCTAGCGAGCACAATTCGTTCCATCAGTTTTTCGGGCTTTTGAATTGTGTTTAATGCCTCTCGGCACACAAGCTCTTTTGACTTATAGGTCAATTGCTTAATATCACCCCAGACGTCTCCAGGATTTTTACCTTTGCCATTAAACTTAGTTTTCCCATATTTTCCGTTTTTCACTGATGGTACGTTTTCGCAGCGCAGCCGATGTTCAAGCTCGACCAATTGGGGGACGCGAATCTCATCCAAATTGTAACAGCGCGGCTTATCGCCTTTGATGAAATAGCAGATGATGTCGTAATTGTTGGTATAGCTGATTCTGCCTTGCGCCAAGCGGCTGGGCTGATACCAAACAATTTTTGATTTCAAGTTCAAATAGGGGCGGTAATCAATATAGTCTATGCAATTTGGCTTTCCGAAAAGATAAAGAGTCCCGCCTTCTTTCAGTTTCTTGGAAAACCGGCGAATGAGGTCGAGATTGTACGTTTGTATGTCGGCGATTCGGTCCCATTCATGCTTTGTAACACCATAAGGACCGTCGCATACAATCAAATCAATTGAGTCGTCATCAACTTCATCTAATAGTTGAAGCGTGTCGCCGAGATGAATTATGTTTCGCTCCAGCGACATAAACATTTCCTCCGAGTATATTCATTGTTCAGTTTATACCACTTGCTTTTTCTCCGTGCAAACTTATTCTCGCATCACTCGCTGCACCGCCTCAACCACGCGCTCGTGATCTTGGCTGTTGCTGACGATCATGCCCGGGTTCGGCAGGGTCTCTCCCTGCGAAAAGTCCAACGCGCTCCCGTCCAGGTCGGTCGCCATGCCACCCGCGCCTTGCACCAAAGCCACGCCCGCCACATGATCCCAGATCTTGTGCTGGTAGGCGCTGCCTGCGCGCGGCAAACGCATATAAAGATCGGCATCGCCACAGGCGACCAGCGCGTACTTTTCCATGCTGTCCAATTCCAGGATCCGCGCGTCGCCCAAGCCAGCCAATGCCCGCGCCCTTCCCATGCGCGATTTGCTGGCATGTACCCGCTCGTAACTTTGCACGGCGATGTAATTGTCCGCGCCGCGCCGCGTGGATACCCGGACACGCTCGCCCGCGCCGCCGGCCAGCGGCGCTCGCCAGGTGGCGCCGTTTTCTGTATGGAAGAGCGCGCCTTCGCCTTCGGCATAACCCGGCGCGGCGACAATGCCTTCCGCGACCTGCCCGTCCACCAAGACGCCGCAGGCGATGGCATAATGCCGCAGGGCGATGAAGCCCTTGGTGCCGTCGATGGGATCGATAACCCAGGCGCGGCTCGTCTCTCGACCCTTGCCGAAGTCCAGCCACTCGACCACCTCCCGCTCACTGAGGGCGCAAGCCAGCACATCCTCCAGCAGCGCCAGCACCTGCGACCGCTGCGCAGCCGAAAGCAATTGCAGAAACTGCTCGCCCGACTCTTCAGAGACGACGCCATCGCCGGGGAAATGCGTCATCAGCGCGCGGCAGATGATCGCTTGCGAGCCGTAGTCGGCGATGGTGACAGGTTCTTCATGCCCGTCCGCTGATTTGGTATTGGCGATCAGATAATGTTCTTGTACGCGGCGGCAGAGCTTCGCGGCGTCGCGTACGGCAGCGCGTATTGCTTGCATGGCTTGACCTCATAAGCGGCGAGTCTCGCCCGATGATAGACGGACTGGGAGGATATTTATATGCGGATTTCTTCGATATAGGTGAAAAAGGCGGTCTGATTTAGAATTTGAAATGCTCGCCTTCGCAGATGCCGCCGCCAAAGCGCTGAATAGAAAAGACCAGCGCATAGCGCTCCCACCAACTGCCGCTCCATTCGAGGTTCAATCCCCCGCCTTTTGACGCATCTCCGCTGGGGCTCCAGGCGCCATCGTACTTGTCCAGAGCCCAAGTCATGCCATCATCGGTATATGTGACAAGAACGGAAGGGCGCGTCGACGAGCTTGTCTTGGCTTCCGCGCGCAGAACGCAGCGAATGCCAGTCCGCTTGCCTGGTTTAGTGCCGGGCGACTCGCTTAGCGTCGCTGCGGGAGTGTCCGGAATCCGCGTTGGCTGGTCCTGCGCCCAGGACGCGCCCAGTATCATGGCGCACAGCGCAAGCACAAGACCCGCCGTAAACAGCGCAGTTTTTCGAGACCACATATCCGAAGTCCATTCTTGCCAGTTGTTAATGAACGAATATGGGGAACTTTCTCCCGCGCAAGCATTGTGCGGGAGGCGAATGCGCGCCGCATGAGCCGGCGATTATAGTTTGCTAAGAGCGGACGGCGCGTTGAGGACCGGGGCGATCTTCAGGTCAAGAAATCGCGCAGCTTAAAAGTTAGGCAGTGCCAGCGCAGGCGCAAGTTTTCGCCGATGCGCCAACGATGTGACCAGGGAATCCGCTCCGCGCCCCAAGCCGAAGCGCCCATCATGCTCGACCAGGCGACTTCATCGCTCCAGCGCCAGAGCAAGCCGCCGGGTCCCATGCCACTGTGCAAGGCGAATTGGATGCTGAAGGTCTGTCCCTGCGGCAAAGGCGGACCTGTCCAACGATGTGGACTGCGATTCGCCCTGGGACTGAGCAGCGCGGTCAGGCGATTATCGACGCCGCTGGCGCCTAGCCAAAACCAGGGTAAAGCCTCATCTTTCGCATCCGCGCGCAGGATCATTCGTGGAGCGCCCGCTTGAATCGCGGGCAACTCTACGCTGATCTCCCCTTCGATCTCCCAGACGATCAGTCGCGCTTTGTCAAGCCGCTGCAAACAGTCGGCGGGCAGCGACCGCGCCGCGGCGGGCTTGAAGGGCGCCCAGCTATTGGACGCGGGCAGCCGCCAGGGCCAAGACAGCCACTCCCGGGCTTGGCCCGCGCGATCCAGCACTTGATAGCGCAGTCCGATATCATCCAGCGCCGCCTGCACGATGTGCAGATATTCGTCCTCCGGCGGCATGCGATGGGCTGTGCCCGCGCCAGCGCTGCAAATCTGCAAGACGCCGCTGTGAACTTGGGCGTCAAAAGCCAGGATATGGCTGCAAACGTAGGCGAGCGCACCATGCCGCGTCAGCGCGTCCCATAAGCGTCGCCCCTGGTCGCGCTCCAGATTTCGCTGATATGCGCCGGCATAACCGTTCACGGTCCAGACCGGATGATGACCGAAGACCAGTTTATGCTCGGCATCCGCGTTACCCTCCAAGGTCTCTTGCAGCCATGCGGTTTCCACCGTGCCTTCGCCGCCTGTGCCAGTCCACAACGTATTGACAAAGATCATCAACAGGTTGCCGCGCCTGACATAGTAGGACAGGCTCCGCTGATCGGGCGGACCATTTTGAGGCAGATGCGCCATTGTTTCGCGGAAAACAGCCTCGCTCATGCGGTTGTAAACCGTGTGATTGCCGCTGGTGTGGTAAACAGGCACAGCGTCGCGATTGAGCCAGGAGAGCTCCGTTTCAAAAAAGTAAGACCATTGGCGGCGCAGTCTGTCGCGATTATTGGTTAATCCCATGATCTCGTCGCCCGGGAAACAGATAAATTGCGGCGCTCGCTCCAAAGCCGCTATCACTTGATTGACCTGGCGAAAGTTCTCTTCGTGAGGCGCCCCTGGCAAGCCAGAACAACTGTCGCTGTATATGACGAAGTGATGTCCGCTTTCGCCCGCCTTGATTGTTGGCTTGATAGTTGGAATTGCAGATCGCGCTAGCATCAGGCGGCTCCGTCAGCCAAATAAGCCTGTTCATGACTGCCTCGCGATTATAGCGCCTATCTCTTGCCAGAGCAGGATAGCCCTCGCTACGTTGCTTTGTTTGACTTTGCCATCATCACCCTTACCAAGCGAGATGGTCTTGTGTATAATGGTCAGTCCTTGAACTATTGTTCTGTCCAGCAGATGTCATAGGAGTTCACATTGGTTCACAAGAGTGAGTTCACCATTGAAGGCTTGCGCGAATACAATCGCTCAAGCGCCGTGCGCTGGATCATTTCGCATTGCTGGGAGCACAAGAAATTCTTTGCTCTTGGTTTGATTGGTTTTTTGTCGGGCTATATCGCCTTTTCTATGGCGCGCAGGCTGTTCGGGATCGGCGCGGAAATCATCATCGACGGCGGAGAGGCTGGGGCGGTGATCGCGGTCAGCCTGGCCGTCTTGCTGACGTCGGTCTGGGACGGTCTGGGCTCGTTGATGGGCTCGCTGTCGATGGTGATGCTCGCCACCCGCATCGAGCGCGATTCTCGCCACGAACTTTATACCAGCCTGCTAGGCAAGAGCCAGACCTTCCACGATCAGCAGCGGGTGGGCGACATCATGGCGCGCGCTACCGATGATGTCCGCCAACTCAATTTTTTGATTCAACCGGGCATCATGTTCATCTTCGACATGGTGCTGGGCTTTGCCGTGCCGATCGCTTTCATCGCGTCCATCAACCTGGAACTGTTGCTGGTGCCGATGCTATTCGTCTTGAGCTATGTGATCGTCGTGCGCCGCTATATCAAGCGCTTGCAGCCGGTCGTGATGCAGCAGCGCATGCAATACGGCACGCTCAATGCCCGGCTGGAAGAAACGATTAGCGGCATCGAGATCGTCAAAGTTGCGGCGCAGGAAATCGAGGAGCGCAAGCGCTTCCGGCGCAATGCCAAGAAGTATCGCGACTTCTTCGTGCGACAGGGACAGATTGAAGCGGCTTACCTGCCCTTGCTCATGTATGGCGTCGCCTTCGGCTTGATGTTCCTGCACACCTTGAACATGCACAGCCGCGGCATCTTGACCATTCCCGATATCATCGCCGTCACCGGGCTGATGAGCGTGCTGCAATTCCCCGTCTTTGTTTCACTGTTCTCCATCAGCCTGATCCAACTGGGCATCGCCGGCGCGCAGCGCATACTGGAATTGATCGATCAGCGCTCGGATATCGACGAGAATCCAAGCGGTTACAGCGCGCCCGTCGCCGGCGCCATCGCATTTGAGAACGTAACCTTCAAGTTCCACGACAAGCCGGTTTTACAGGACATCTCCTTCACAGTCGCGCCGGGGCAGACCGTCGCTATCGTCGGGCAGACGGGCTCTGGCAAGTCCACGCTGACGCAATTGGTCACGCGCACCTATGACGTGCATGAGGGACGTGTGCTGATAGACGGTCGCGACGTGCGCGACTGGAATCTTGACCGATTGCGCTCGCAGATGGGCAAGATCGAGCAAGACGTCTTCCTCTTTTCGCGCTCAATTGCCGAAAATATCGCCTTTGGCGTGGAAAGCGCCACGCAAGCGCAGATTGAAGATGCCGCCAAAGAAGCGCAGGCGCATGATTTTATCCTGTCTTTCAACGAGGGCTACGAAAGCGAAATCGGCGAACGCGGCGTCACGCTGTCCGGCGGGCAGCGTCAGAGGCTGGCGCTGGCCCGGGCTTTCCTGCGGCAGCCGCGCATCCTGATCCTCGACGATTCGACCAGCGCCATCGACAGCGCGACCGAAGATGATATCCAAAAGGCGATGCGCCGCGCCCAAGAGGGACGAACGACCATTCTCATCACGCATCGGCTGTCGCAGATACGCTGGGCGGACCGCATCATTGTGCTGGAAATGGGTCGTGTGATCGCCAATGGCTCGCATGACGAACTCCTGCGCAGCTCTGAACATTATCGGCGCATCTTCGCCCGTTACGACGCTGCGGAGTTGCCGCAGCCACAGCTCATCAACTAGGCAGTCTTGGGAGGAACAACATGGGTTTCATAATGGATGGGCTGGACGCCGAAGATTACGACCGCACATACAGCGACACCGAATTGGTCAAACGAATAATCGGCTACTTCCGACCCTATATGTGGAAGATGATCGCGGTCGCGCTTGTGGTATTCCTCAGCTCTTTGATGAATCTGCTGCTGCCGATCATCATTTCGCTTGCCGTGGATCAACTGCAATTCACGCCGGAGCAATTTGACGCGATCGGGGTCGCGGTCTTGCTGGCTGCGGCCGGCAGCCTTGGCTGGGTGGCCAATTTAGTTCAGCAATGGCTTTCGTCGGAAGCCGTCGGCGACGTGACCTTGGATCTGCGTGAGGACGCTTTTCAAGCCGTCACCGAGCGCGACATGTCCTTCTACGATCAGTACCCAACCGGCAAGATCGTCAGCCGCGTCCTGTCCGATACACAAGCGTTTTCGGAAACTGTGCGCTTGAGCATCAGCTTGATGAGCCGTCTGCTGCTGGTGGTCCTGCTGATGATATATCTGTTCACGGTCAATGTGGAAATGGCGCTGATCGTGCTGGCCATCATGCCAGTCATCATCTATACCGCCTTGAAGTTCCGCAATGTGGCGCGGCGCACGGTCACCGACTCGCGCCGGCAGCTGGCGACAGTCAACGCCCATATCCAGGAGTCAATCAGCGGCATCGGCGTCGCCAAAGCCTTCCGCCGCGAACAGATGATTTATGAAGAGTTCAAGGCGGTCAATCAAGAATCTTACCGCGTGGAGAAGATCAACGGCTTTGTCTTCGGCGCGATCTTCCCCATCCTGGTTACGATTGCCGGCTTGGGCGTCGCGGCCGTCGTTTGGTTTGGCATCAACCTGGCGCAGCAAGGCGTCTTGACCGCCGGCGAATGGTTCCTTTTCATCCAGGGCATGGGCATGGTCTGGTTCCCCTTGACGAGCATCGCCTCGTTCTGGAGCCAATTTCAGCTGGGCTTGGCGGCGGGCGAGCGCGTCTTCGCGCTCTTGGATGCCGAGGCTCTGGTCAAGCAGAAAGCGGACGAGCCCGTCCCCGCGGTAAAAGGCGCGATTGAATTCGTCGACATGGACTTCCACTACATCACGGGCGAGCCGGTGCTGCAAAGCTTCAATCTCAAGATTCGCCCGGGCGAAACGCTGGCGCTGGTCGGGCATACCGGCTCGGGCAAGTCGAGCATCGCCAAGCTCATCAACCGCTTCTACGAATACCAAAGTGGCGATCTGCTCATCGACGGGCGTGATGTCCGTTACTTCAATTTGCCGAGCTATCGCTCGCAACTGGGGGTGGTGACGCAGACGCCCTTCCTCTTTGACGGCGCCGTGCTGGAGAACATCCGCTACGGCAAACCCGAAGCCAGCGATCAGGATGTCATCGACATCGCCTACAAAGTGGGCCGCGGCGACTGGCTGGTGAGCTTGCAGGAGGGCTTGCAGACCGAGGTGGGCGAGCGCGGCGGAAACCTGTCCATGGGCCAGCGCCAATTGGTGGCGATCGCGCGCGTGCTGCTGCAAGACCCCGCCATATTCATCCTCGACGAAGCCACCGCCAGCGTTGATCCATTGACAGAGACGCTGATCCAAGAGGGCTTGGATACGCTGATGGGGGACCGCACTTCCATCGTCATCGCTCATCGCTTGTCGACCATCCGACATGCCGATCGCATCATCGTGCTCGACCATGGCGAGATCATTGAAGCGGGTACGCACGATCAGTTGATGCTGGCTGGCGGGCATTACGCAAATCTATATGACAGCTTCTTCCGGCATCAGAGCCTGGAGTATATTGAGCGGCTGGCGGGCTAGGGGGTGTCTCCCAATCAAAGGCCCGCGCATTACGTCGGATTTCCACCAAAAAAGACGGTGGTAGGGGCGGCTCGCTGAGCCGCCCACTGACAAGAGACAGGAATTTGGCGCAATATCATCAGGAGCGGACAAGCCTTGCATTGCCTCCCGATTTGGCAGTCGAGAGGTTTATCTCGGCGTCCTCGGTAATAAGAATATATCTAGCGATTGCTCAAAGCCTGGTCTACAATTGCGCTTGAACTAGCGCTAAGTCAGGGAAAAACATGCCACTAACCAGCTTAACAGATGCCAATCTTATCTCTGTGATTGGCAATAGCGCCGCGTTAATTCTCATAACAACCGGCGGCGACAAACTGCGCGGCGATTTCAAGACCGCCTTCACCAAAGCCGCTGACGAAGAAGACGGCATCATCTTCGCGCAAGTGGATCCGGACAGCTACCGCGCAATCGCGCGGCGCTTCGACTATCAGAACAAAGCGCTTTTGATCGTCTGGTACCGCGGCGACATGCTAGCGCGGCGCTCGCGCCCCTGGTCTAGCGACTTGCCCGACTTCATCCGCCAACTGCGGGAGGCGATGGCTGCTGACGCGCCACCGGAAGCTGCGGACGAGGGAACTGACGGCGCGGATGAGCAAGCGCTTGTCCTTGACAAGCCGATGGACGTAAGCGATGCCAGCTTCGAAAAAGAAGCCATGCTCGCCTCGCATGAGATGCCGGTGCTGGTCGATTTTTGGGCGGAATGGTGCGGTCCCTGCCGCATGGTGGCGCCCATATTGGAAAAGCTGGCGGCGGAATACGCCGGTCAGATCCGGGTGGTCAAAGTGGATACCGACGCCAATCCCTCGCTCAGCCAGGCTTTTCAGATTCGCAGCATTCCGACCATCGCGGTCTTCAAAGCGGGCAAGCTGATCTTCATGCAGCCCGGCGCTTTACAGGAGCCGCAATTCCGCCAGTTGATCCAGCAGGCGATTGAAGTCGATGTGCCCGCGGACGAAACTCCCGCGCGAGCCTAGGCGAGTTCCTTGCCAAGCAGCGTTTGCAAACGTTGCGGATCGTGCGGCGGACTGAACATATTGGGCGGGTGACGATCGCGTCCCGCCAGTTCGCCGATATAAGTCTGCGTGGTTTGTAAGCTGTTGTGCCCCAGGTTTTGCCGTATCCGCTCCAGATCCATGCCATAGTCGTAAGCGTTGCGCGCGTAGGTGCGGCGCAGGTCATGCGGCTTGACCGCGCGTAAAGCGCCGTCAATGCTGATGGCATAGCCATTCATGATATCGTTGACCGTCCAGGAGCCGATGCCGCTCGGGCGCAGGGTTTTGCCGCCGCGCCGAATACCGCGGAAGACAAACCCGGCTTTGATCTCGGCGCGTTGCAGCCAGGCATCGACATATATCAGGCACCAATTGAGCGGACCATAGGGGACGAGCCGTTGCTTGGCTCCCTTGCCTTCGCGCACGCGCAGCGACAGCTCGCCGCCCAAATGCTGTCGCAGGTCCTCAACTTGCAGCGCCGCCGCTTCCGCCGCGCGTATCCCCGTGCAGACCATCAAGGTCATCAGCGCCGTATCGCGCAGTCCGCGCAGATTGGCGATGCCCGGCGCTTGAATCAAGGCGCTCACCTGATAGGGCTTGAGGCGCAGGTGCTCGCTGTCGGCAGTGTCCTGCTTGGCGACCAGCTTGACCGGCGCGGCGGCCGGGTGCACATCGTTCATCATGCGGATGAAGAACTCGTCAACCATGGCGCGCTGCTCGGCTTCGCTGTCTTCGGGATTAGCCAATTCAAAGAGCAGGTCGCGCGTCTCGTTGCTGCGGGTTAGCGCGGCATAACGTCCGCGCACCGTTGCCAAATGCGCCAGCGCGGTTTGCGGCGACAAAGTGGCGGGTTTGCGCCTGCCCTTTTTGTCAACGCGCGTCCGTTCGCATAGCAGAAAGTCTCGATAGGCTTTTAGATCCGGCTGATACCAACTGCGTTTGCTTTCCGTCAGCCAGTCGATGAAAAAGCCGAGCCGCGATTTTTCGTCCTTGCTCGGATTGGCTGGCATCAGCAGGGCGTGATTCTCCCGCCACAGCCTTTGCTTGGCTTCGTCGGACAATGCTTCCACTTGTGAATCCCCCCAATCATTTCAGTATAGCATGTCTATAATCAGCGCTTGTTCTGTTGATGCGAATTACATCTAATCGCACTGCCTTTTTCTCTGTGCCCACAGTAATTCTAAGAAAGTAATGCAAATTATTATGGGGATGTGTAGGGGCGACCTATCGTCGAGTTTTTCATGACAAACTTGGAATTACTTCTGTGCCTCGGTGGTGAAATGATAATATGAAGCGCTTGCCCTAGAACCTTCGCAAAAACGCGCAGGCGCGCTAAGATAAGCCCTCACTTGCAGCGCAAGTCAAGCTCCAGACTGGCGGGACAGTCCATGCCCAAGCGCTTTTTCGTCTCACTACTCTTATTTTTCGCCCTGACATCCGCCTTCGCGCAAGACGATGTCAGCGAGGCGCTGCGCGAGCAGCTGCGGGACCTTCAGCGGCAGGTCATTGAAAGGCGACAATTGGAACTGTTGGAGGAAGCGCCGCTGACCTTCCCCGCGCAGAGCGAACTGAAGGCTTTCCTCAAGCGGCGTTTTATAGAGGACTACCCGCCGCCGCAACTTTTAATCGATCAGATTTTTTTGCAAGCGCTCGATCTCGCCCCGCCGGGCCTGGATCTGGAATCTGCGCTGCGCGAATTCTGGTTGACCTGGATTGGCGGTTATTACAACGTCATCGACGGCAGTGTCAACATCGTTCTCCGCGCCGAAGATGAGGTCCCCGACAGCTTGACCATCCCGCAGCAGGTAATCTATGCGCACGAATTCGTTCATGCCCTGCAAGATCAACACTTCGACCTGAAACATCTCATTGACGATGCCAATATAACAGGCGACCGCGATCGCCGCCTGGCAATTCACGCGCTGTTTGAGGGCGATGCCAATTTCATCATGCTCGACTTCTTGCGCCGCCTGAATGACGCGGACCCGGAGGCTGTCTACCGCGCCTATGCCGCGGACCGAGGACCGGAATTCGATCCGGAAATACCCCCCGTTATCATCAACGCAATCGAATTCCCTTATCGACAGGGCAATCTCTTTGTAGCGGAGCTGATCGCGACGCTCGGCTGGGAGGGGCTCAACCAAGCGCTTCGCGACAATCCGCCGCAGACGACCGAACAGATCTATCATCCGCAGCGCTATCTGGAAGGGGAAGGCGCGCGGCCCGTCAACATGCCACAGCTGAGCGAGATTGTCGGCGCCGAATGGCGAAGCGCCTATGACGGACCTGTCGGCGAATTCTACTTGCGCCAGCATTTGCAGCTCTATCTCACCGAGTTGCAAGCTGCTGATCTCGCCAGCGGCTGGGGCGGCGACCGCATGCGGATATTCACTAAGGAAGCGGATGATCGGCTGACCTGGGTGCTGTATCAACATTGGGATACGCCGCATGAGGCCAGGGAATTCGCCCGCGGCTATCAGCATCTGTTGAGGAAGCGCTATCGTCAGGATTCCGACGACGGGCTTTGCTGGGTTGGGGAGACGGCACATTGTCTGGCGCAAGTGGGCGAGCAGGAAACGCGCATCAGCGCCGCGCCGCGCGTGGAAAGCGCGCTGGCGCTGCTGGCATTGGACGACTGAGCGCCCAACACGCAAGAGCGCGACAAGTCTCACCTCACGCCGGACTGCGTTTTGGCTTATAATCCCTGCCACTGCCAGCAACGAAAGATCGGGGCAAAACATAAATGAGCCAGGCGAACGCAGCGGAAATCGGATTGGAGAAATTTGGAGAAATCGCCCGTAACATCGAAGCGGAAGTTGGCAAAGTCATCGTCGGTCAGCACGAGGTCCTGCGCAGCGTCATCATCTGCGTCTTGGCGGGCGGTCACGCTTTGCTGGAGGGAGTGCCAGGTTTAGGCAAAACCATGCTCATCCGCACCTTGGGCGATGTCCTTGATCTCAAGTTTTCGCGCATCCAGTTCACGCCCGATTTGATGCCAGCCGATATCGTCGGCACGGACATTTTGGAAGAGGCGGAAGACGGTCGGCGCGAGTTTCGCTTCCAGGCTGGTCCTATCTTCGCCAATCTGGTGCTGGCGGACGAGATCAACCGCGCCACGCCCAAGACCCAATCCGCCATGCTGGAAGCCATGCAAGAAAAGACGGTGACCGTCGCGGGCCGCCAATATGACCTGCGCATGCCCTTTTTTGTGCTGGCGACACAGAATCCGCTGGAAATGGAAGGCACTTATCCCCTGCCAGAGGCGCAGCTCGACCGCTTTCTTTTCAAGGTCAATGTCAAGTTCCCCAGCGTTGACGACCTTGTTACAATTTTGGATCGCACCACCGGCGCCGAAATGCCCCGGGCGGGCAAGGTCGCGGACGGCGAGCAAGTGATTGGCATGGGGCAGCTTGCGCTTAGCGCGCCGATACCGACCCATGTTAGCGAATATGTGGCGCGCATCATCGTCGCCACCCATCCCGACAGCCCGGAAGCCACGCAAATGTTGCGCGATTACGCCCGTTACGGCGCCAGCCCGCGCGGCGCGCAAGCGCTAATCCTTGGCGCCAAGCTCAATGCCTTGCTGGAAGGGCGTTATAACGTTTCCTTTGATGATGTGGGCGTGGTCGCCCCGGCTGCCCTGCGCCACCGCATCCTGCTCAACTTTGAAGGGCAAGCCGAAGGGCTGCGCGCCGACGATCTCATCGCAGACGTGCTGAAGTCGCTGCCCAAGAAAGCCAGCTAGACCATGCCAAGGCTCGCCATTCAAGAAGGCTTGCTGCCGGGCAAAACCGTAGCGGAACGCCTGACCGCGGCCAAGCAGTTGAACATTGAGGCTGTCGAATTTGGCGTCGCAGACCTCGATAATCGTTTGCCACAGATTGCCGAAGCGCTGGAAGCCAACGGCATCAGAGCCAGCGGCATCAACATGGGACGGCAAAACGGCTGCTTGTCGGCGGAGCCGGCGCGGCGCGCGGACGCTGTCGACGACTTGCGAGAAGCGCTCGCCTGCGCGCTCGATCTGGAAGCGGAATATGTCACGTTCGCGCCGCAGTGCAGCGCAAGCGATCTGCCAGACTTGACTCCCTACGCCTCGCCCATGGAAATACAAAAGGAACTCCTGATTTGGCTGCTGCGCAGCCTCTCTGATCTTTGCGACGCCATGGACGTTCGGCTGGCGCTGCAAGCGCTCAACCATTACGAAACATCGTTCATCACCCGTCTTGATCAAGCCGCCTACTTTAGGCGTCAGGTTGACAATCATCCCAGAATCACCGTCGCCGCCAATCTTTATCACATGGCTTTGGAAGAAGAGGATCTGGTGGCTGCCCTGCGGGAGTACACTAAGGACATCAGCGTGATTTATCTGTCAGAGCACAACGGGCGGTTGCCCGGGCAGGGCTACCTGCCGTTTTCAGCCATCGGCGCGGCTCTAAGCGAGCAGGCATACGCCGGTTGGCTGGTCCTGGCAGGCGCGGAAGCGGTCAGCAACCCGGCAGACGCGCGGCAGATCTTTCAAGAATTGCCCGGCAGCATTCAGTTTTTGCGTGGCGCGGGCTTGCTTTAGATCTTATTTCATACCTTAGTAGATCCAAGTTAGTCATGTAAAACTCGACGACGGGTCTAAATGTAGGGGCGACAGACCTCCTAGTGGGTGTCTACGCGCAGTACCATGTCGCCCGAAATCTAAACGTATCAACGTCGGGCGACCTGATAGGTCGCCCCTACACATCCCCATAATAATTTGCATTACTTACTTGGAATTGCTTTTGTTGCGCGGGGAAAAAGAAACGCCGGGCAGCCCCGGCGACTTGTTGCGGCAATGAGTATTTTCAACTGGGGACAGGCGCAGAACCTGTCCCCAAATAATTTCGCGTTGCAGCTAGTTCACCGCGTCAGCAAGGCTGGCGCCAGCTTTGAACTTGACGACTTTCTTGGCGGCAATCTGAATTTCTTCCCCGGTCCGCGGGTTGCGGCCCGTACGGGCGTCACGCTGTTCAACAGACCACGAGCCAAAGCCAACCAGGGCAATCCGCTCGCCGCTTGACAAGCCGTCTGTGACCGAATCCACAAAGGCATCCAGCGCTCGACCAGCGTCTGCCTTGCTCAAACCTGCTTTCTCTGCGATTGAACCAATCAATTCAGCTTTGTTCATTTTAATCGCTCCTTACAAGTTAAATGCTGATACAGCAGTATAACATGTTTTCACCCCAAAACAGGTGTTTATAACTGACGTTACGCAGAGAACCGAATAGGCTGTAGTGTTCGCAAAGTTTGAATTGCAGTTGCAGTGGCGCGAAATAGTAACAGGGATCTAAGGGCAAAATGATTGGCGCTCCACTTCCACTTGAGCCCTTCCAGTTTGATATACGCGCACAACGAGGCAAAGAGATGATTCGTTTGCGTCGTGACCGTGCGGGTAGGCGACTTTTGAAGAGCAGCATTCTGTTTCAGCGACTTATGGTAGGTTTCCACGTTCCATCGTTTGCGATAGATTGTGATCATGGCATGGTAGCTGAGACTCAGATCGCTCGAAACCAGATAAAGGATACCGACACTGCCATCTTTGTTTGTGAAGACTTGCTTGACCAATTGGAGGGGGAAATCAAGCCCTTCCAAATATATCCTTACCGTGGTCTCCGCTTCCAGTTCGAGCGTTTCCAATTTCTTGTAGCGACCCTGCTTTTTGTCCGCCTCACTCAAAGCCAGTTTACGATTCGCCTTGATAGGCATAATAAAATCGCGCTTGAGTTCATGTTTAACAAACATCATATTCTTCGCGGAAGAGAACCAGACATCGTTCAGCACATAGCGGAATTTGACTTCATTACGCTGCGCTTGTCGCAGCAAACATTGATAACGCTCATTTTTGCTGACCGACGAACGGCGTTTCTCTTTGCCATCTTTCTTGTCAAAGTAATACTCGGTCTTGTCAACAATCTCAAAGCCGACCGGCAAAGAAACCTCAGCACAATGATACAGACAAGACAGGAAGTTAATGCCCTTTACTTGTCTTTTCTTGGCATGGTCGTAGTGCCAGCAGATAATCTCATTTTCATCGGTATGCGGCTTCTCGGAAATACTATCATCCACTATCAAAACCCCGTCATCGGCTTCTACTTGGCGCACATACGGTTTCACCACACGCCACAAATCAGCCGATGTCTTACGCGAACCCGCCAAAAAGCGTTGAACACGATCATGGCTGATCTGACCATCAAGCAAACTCGCCAGACCGGTTCCCGTCACCTGTCCGAAGGAACTAATGAGATAATCAGAGTAAAGATCAAGCATTTCTTTATCATTCATACAACCAGTTTATTCTATTTCGTAGAATGTGCTGCGTAACGTCAGTTTATAAGCCAAATCTATGCGAAATAAGTTGCTAAAGCAACTTTCTATGAATTACACAACACATAACAAATCATGCCCGCAAATGACTGCCTTTTAATTAGCGAATTTGCTGAGAAATGCATCGACTTCTTGTCGCGTAGGCAATGCCGCGCGGCCGCCTATGGCGCGGCAGTTCAAGGAGCCGACCGCCGAGGCAAAGCGCGCCATCCGCGGCGCATCCCAGTCTTCTAGCAGCGCGGCCATAAAAGCGCCATGATAGGCATCGCCGGCGCCAGTCGTATCCACGACATCCACTTCAAACGCGGGAATATGCCGCGTTCCGCCTGCCCAGGCGATGACCGATCCGCGCGCGCCGAGCGTAACCACCGCGATTGCGGCGCCCGCTTCATACAGAGCTTGCGCGACAGCTTGCGCAGGTCGGCCCGGCATCCAAGCTGCCGCCCACTGCTCGGGCACAATCGGCATATCGACATAGGGCAGGATGTCCTTGATGACCGCGTAGGGACGCGCGGGATCTAAGAGGACTTTCGTGTCCGCTTCCCGCGCCCAGCGCGCCGCTTGCAGCGTCAGCTCGCTGACATCGTCGATGAAGAGCGCTTTGGCCGATGTGATGTCTGCGCGCTTGATTTCGCTTAATGCGATTGGCTGCCCCGTGGGCGGGCGCGTCATGATGCTGCGGTCGCCGGTGCGCTCGTCCACCAGTATCAGCGAGACATGCGACTGGCTGCCCGCGCGCGTGATCAGGTTCGAGGCGTCGACGCCCTCGCTGGCCAACTCGGCGCGAATATATTGCCCGTCGGCATCGTCGCCGATGAGCGCGATAATTTTGCAGCGCGCCCCCAAGCGCGCCGCCGCCACCAAGGCGCATGAAGCCAGACCGCCCGGCTGGCGCAGGTAGCTGGAGGCTTTCATATTGACATTGTTGCCCGGCATCTGCGGCACAGTCATCAGATGATCAACCGTGCAGACGCCGATGCCGACGATGTCAGGCGCGTTCGACATCAAGAGCCGCCCCTTCGGGATTGATCCGCGTCTTTGTTTTATCCCATATCTCAGCTTGTCGCAATTGCCCAAAGCCAGTTGGGTGCAGCCCAATTTCTTGACAGGCGATTTTCGGGAACATATAATCCTGTGACGATTGTCGGCATCCTTGATATTATACGGCTCGCATCGTCAATTTCACAGTTCGTGGACAAGGGATAGGCTCTCTTCTGCGGGGGCTATCGCTGTCTGCGCACCACCTATAAGGAGAGTTCAGTTTGGCATCACATACCAAGAGCGCCATCTTGGCGCGGCGCCCAGCAAATGATGATTTGAACAAATCGCTCTTGCCGCAGGTGGCGCGATCTGACAATGACCTGGCGGCTGACGGCATGCGCGCGCCCCTCGACGAACGGATCATCGCCGCCGCCGCCGCCGCGCTGGACGATGGGCAAACGCATTATGTCGACGTGCCCGGCATCGCCCCCCTGCGCGCCGCCGTCGCCGACTATCTGAACAGCGCCGCCGGCGCGACCTATCAGGAAGGCAATGTAATCATCACGGCGGGCATGCAAGAGGCGCGCTTTTTGAGCGTACAGATGATCGGCGAAGCTTACGACAGCATCGCCGCGCCCGCTGTGGTTCATCCCGGCCTGCGCAAGGCATTGGGCGTACGCAGCCGCAATCCTATGATGATGCCCGTAGACCCGTCTCAAGGCTACCTGCCGTCGCTTGACGCGATCGCCCAAGCCGCCGCCGCTGGCTGCAGCCTCTTCTATCTGGAATCGCCCGCTCGTTTGAGCGGCGCCGCCTATAGCGCCGACGAAGTCGCCGCCATCAATCAAATCATCGCCGACCAGGAAGCCGCCGTGATCTGGGACCAGGGACTGGCGCCCTGGCTGGAAGGCGCTTATGCCTCCCCGGCCGCGCTGAACAGCGAGCGCCTGTGCACAGCCCTCATCGGCGAAGCCTTTAGCGGCATGGGCTTGGCGAGCTGGTTCGTCGGCTATATCGCCGCGCCGGCCGCCTGGATTCCAGCCATGCAATCGCAGAAACAGATCATGTCAATCTGTACCAGCACCGCCTCGCAATATGCCGCGCTGGAAGCCAGCCAACTCTACAATGAAGCGCAAGCGCGACAATTGTCACTGCTCGCCGGCTTGCGCGCCGACCTGGAACATGCGGCCGCCGCAGCGGGAATCGCCGTCGTCAAAGGCGGCGCGGTCAACGTGATTGCCCTGCGACTGTCGGCAGATCAGACGCAGAAAATAAGCCGCGCTGGCTACGACTTCGCCGCTGGCAGCCTCTTCGGCGCGCCGGATGTGATCCGCCTTAATGTCAACAAGTCAACCGCCGCAGCGCTGGCTGCGCTTAATTGATGCAGGCGCTCGGCGCGCAACCGGTGCAAGGGTCTGCCGCGCTCACAGAAAATAACCGGCTCTCTCCACGCTTGCGCAAGCCGCTTTGTTAAAAGGAAACCGAGGAATCTATCCAACATGAGCAAGAAGAAAAAAGACGGCACCAGCCTGCTCTATCAGTTGATTGGCGAAGCGCGCGGTTACGATGACGCCATCATCATGGGGCGTGGCGATCCCGATTTTGACACGCCGCCGCATATCGTGGCCGCCGCCAAAGAGGCCATGATCCATCACCACAGCGAATACAGTCCGCCGCAGGGACTGCTGCCCCTGCGGCAAGCCATCGCCGAGCGCGTCAAGCGCGTCAACAATATCGATGTCGATCCCGAAAGCGAGGTTGTCGTCACCAACGGCGGGCAGGAAGCGCTTTTCCTGATGGTGCTGGCGGTCACGTCGCCGGGCGACGAAATGATCGTGCCCGAACCCAATTACAATACCTATGCCGACTCGCTGGCTTTCGCCGGCGGTGTCAAGGTCGAGGTGCAAACCTACGCCGACAGCGACTTCCGCGCCGCTCCCCAAGCTGTGCGGGGGGCGGTCACAGACAAAACGCGCTCGCTGCTGCTGGTTTCGCCCAACAATCCCGCCGCCAGCGTCATCGCCCCGGACGATATGCGGGAGCTTCTGGACATCGCCATCGAACATGACCTGATGGTCCTGGCTGATGACATCTACGACCTCTTTGTTTATGACGATTTTCAACACGTCAGCCCGGCTTCCTTGCCCGGCGGCAAAGAGCGCACGCTCACGCTCAACGCTTTGTCAAAATCCTATTCCATGACCGGTTGGCGCTTGGGCTGGATCGTCGGTCCAGCCGATTTGATGGCGCGCGTCGCCGAGCTCAAGGCGGCTATCAGCGGCGGCGCTTCGGTCATTTCGCAGTACGCCGGCATCGCCGCCCTCACGGGACCGCAAGACGCCGTCGAGATGATGGCGGCAGCTTATCGCAAGCGGCGGCGCATGGTCCTCGACGCGCTGGACGAGATGGGCATGAACTACGGCATGCCCCAAGGCGGCCAATTCGTCTTCGCCGATATCGGTTTCACGGGCTTGGACAGCGCCGAAGTCGCGCAGCGAATCCTGAGCGAGCAGCACGTCCTGGCTTATCCGGGCTCGGCATTTTCCAAAGACCGCAAAGATTACCTGCGCATGACCTTCCTGCAGCCGGAAGATCAATTGCTGGAAGGCTTGCAGCGTATGAAAGTCGCCATGGACAAGATCATGGCGGAAAAGAAGTGAGAACAGCATCAACAGGATTTCTTTCAGCCCGGCGAATGGTGATAAGATGAACGAGCCACTGCAAAATAAAGTAGCGGTCATCAGCGGCGCGAGCCACGGGCTGGGGCAAGCGACGGCGGAGCATCTGGCCGCTTTGGGCGCGCATGTTTGTCTGCTGGCGCGGCGTATGGGACCTTTGCAAGAGGCGGCGGAGGCCATCAAGAGCGCCGGCGGCGCAGCCAGCGCCTTCCCCTGCGACGTCTCCGACCCGGCCCAGGTTCAAGCCACAGCCGCCGCCATCCAACAAGCTTTGGGGCAAGTGCATATCCTGGTGAACAATGCCGGCATTCCCGCGCCGCGCAGCTTCGCCGAAACGAACTTCAGCGATTGGGACACGGTCATCGGCGTCAACCTGTCCGGCGTCTTTTATCTGACGCGCGCTCTGTGGGCCGGGCTGATCGCCGCCGCTGGCGCAACGGTGATCACCATATCTGGCACAGCCGGCTTGCGTGGCGGCGGCAGCCCAGCTTATGGCGCCGCCAAGTTCGCTTTGACGGGTTTGAACCACGCCATCGCCCAAGCTGGCGTAGACCAGCAGATCCGCGCCACGATCTTGTACCCGGGCGGCATCGACACCGGCTGGCGCGGCGCGCCCATCGGCCTCAAGCCGCGCAGCGAAACCATGGACCCGGCTGTCATCGCCAAAATGATCGGGCAAATCGTCACATCGCCGCCCGAGTTCGTGGTCAACGAAGCCGTGCTCAATCCTCTGGATCAACCCTATATGTAGGTCCGCATTCATGGCATACGAAGTTCGCGACGCATCGCTCGTCAAGCACTACCCGCTTTCGACCCTAGAGGACTTCGCTTTTCGTTTCCTGCGTGCGCTTGGCGCAACCGCCGACGAAGCCGAAATCATCAGCGACGGTCTGATGACGGCTTCGCAATGGTGGCACCCGGGTCAAGGACAAGGGCTGGAGAAATTCTTCCGCTATCATCGGCGGGTCAAAAACGGCGGCATACAGCCGGACGCGCCCATGCGCTGGCGGCGCGACGCCCCGGCTTTCGCCTTGCTCGATGCCGCCCAGGGCTTCGGCTACGTCGCCGCGGACCGCGCCATGCGCCGCGCGATCGCAAAAGCGGAAGCGGCTGGCATCGCTATGGTCGGCGTCCAGCATAGCAACCATTTTGGCATTGCCGGCTATCACGCGCTGACCGCCGCCAAAGCCGGTTTGATCGGCTGGGCATTCACCAACGCCAAAGCCGAAATGGCGCCCTGGGGCTCGGCGCAGCCCGTGCTGGGCACCAACCCCTGGGGCATCGCCATCCCCCGCAGCGGCGATCATGCCATCGTGCTCGACATGGCTTTGACCATGTCCGGCAAAGGCATGATGCGCTGGTACGAACAAGAGGACCGCCCGATGCCGGACAATTGGGCGCTGACGCCCGATGGCGAAACCACCACCGATCCCGCCGCCGCCAGAGAGGGACCCATGCTGCCCATCGGCGAATACAAGGGTTACGGCTTGAGCCTGGTCACCGATGTGCTGGCCGGCGTCATGACCGGCGCGCTCTTCGGCATGAATGTCTTCCAGGACGATCGCAATTTCGATGTGGGACACATGATGATCGCCATTGATCCCGCGGCGCTGATGAGCCGAGAAGATTATGAGGCGCGGCTGGCGCAACTGATCGCCCAAGTCAAGAGCGCCCCGGCCATTGACGAGGGCAAACCTGTCTTGCTGCCGGGCGAAATCGAATTTCGGCGCATGGGCGAGCGGCAAAAGAACGGCATCCCCGTCTCGCGCGAGACGGTCGACGGTCTGAGGGATCTGGCAGCCGATCTTGGCGTCGCCTTTACATTATGAGTTGCGAAAAGTATTTGCAAGCAAGTAATGAGAATTCACCACAGAGGCACAGAAGTAGATCCAAGTTAGTCATGCAAAACTCGACGAAGGGTCTAAATGTAGGGGCGACATACCATGTCGCCCGAAATCAAAACGCAGCAACGTCGGGCGACCAGATTGGTCGCCCCTACAGCGTCCTAATTTTTTGCATTATTTTGTTGGTTTTACTGAGAACACAGAGAAAAATGGCAGTGCGACTAGATGTAATTCGCAGAATCAAGGCAAACGTACCATAACCGTTACATGCCGATTATCACATAAATCTAAGGATTTTAGGGGCGACTCTGTGCCGCGCGTAGGTCGCGTAGACACTGACCGCCGACACTGCGGGTCAGTCGCCCAAAACCTGGGCAAAACATTGTACTTTCAGATTATCATTACTTTCTTGGATTTACTTATTTCAAGTACGTAATGAGAAATATAGAAAAATAAAGGACGAACTTTATGGGCATTATGGACAAGGGCTCGCAAATTGACGTGGCGCGCCGGCGGGGCTTGATCCCGGAAGACTTAATGAAATTCCGCTGGCTGTCCGAGCTGGCGCTTTCGCCCGCTGGCACGCAGATCGCCTACACGGTTCGCCGGCCCGACGCCGCCTCCAACGGCTACATCACTCAGCTCTACTTGCATGACCTGGGAACGGATTCGGCAGCGCGCCTGACCGACGGCGACTGCCAGGTCTCTTCAATCGCCTGGAGCCGCGATAGCAGCCGCCTCGCCTACAGCTACAGCGACAGCGAGGGCGCTTCCGCGCGTGTCATCAACCTGCGGGACGACTTCGAAGATGTCTACCCGACTGACGGCGCGCCCATGAGCGCTCTCGATTGGTCGGCTGACGGGCGCAAGCTGGTCGGCGCGCGCTGGACGCCCATGCGCAGCGCCGATGATCGCGGACCCGTCGCTGGCATACCCAAGCCGACTATCAAAGTGGTGCGCCGCTTGCGCTACAAGCAGGACGGCGTCGGCTGGGTGCATGACCGCTATCTGCAGATTTGGGTGCTGGAGCTGGAAACCGGCGACCTGGTACAAGTCACGCATAGCGAATGCGATTATTCCTCGCCAAGCTGGAGCAACCGCGGCGACCGAATCGCTTTTGTCGGCATGGCGCGCGAGCAGAATACGCCGCTCGGTTATGGGCAGATTTTCATCTGCGACTATCCCGAAAGCGAACCGCGCCTGCTGCTGCCGGGTTGGCAAGGCACAGCTTTCAGCCCGGTCTGGGGCGACGACGATCGTCATATCGCTTTCGCCGGGCACAACCTGCCGCCGCCGGTCAATCGGCGCAACTTCTGGCAGCCGCACCTGGCTGATGTCGCGGCGGGAACCGCCAGCAAACTGGGCGCGGATATCGACGAAGAAGTCGGCAATTATGGCGTTTCCGACCAGCGCAAGGGCTTGAGCAATGTGACCATGAAATGGCCGCCCGGCGACAAATGGATCTACTTCCTGATGACCGAAGAAGGCGCCAGCAATCTCTATCGCATCAACAGGGCCGGCGATTATGAGAAAGTGCTCGGCGGCGACAGCATCACCTTCGAATACAGTCCAGCCAAAGGCGGCATGGCGGCTTATGGACAAGCCGATCCTGCCAACCCGGGCGAGCTATATATTTGGCAAAATGGCGAATCGCGAAAGCTGAGCAATCTCAATCCCTGGCTGCGCGATCATGAGCTGGCAACGCCCGAAAGCTATTGGTACGACGGCGTCGATGGCGCCAAGGTGCATGCCTGGTCGATCAAACCGCTGAACTTCGACCCAGGCAAGCAATACCCGCTGGTGCTCTATGTGCATTGTTCGATGTTCTCCTGGGACTTCAATCACGAATTCCAGGTCTACGCCAACGCCGGCTATGCCGTGGCTTATTTCAACCAGCGCGGCACCACCGCCGGTTACGGGCAAGCCTGGACCAAAGCCAGCGAAGGCGACCAGGGCGGCAAAGACTACGAAGAGATCATGCTGGGCGTCGATGAACTGGTCGCGCGCCCTTACATCGACAGCGCGCGCATGGGCGTCACCGGCGGCAGTTGCGGCGGCTTCATGACCAACTGGGTCGTGGGCCACAGCGACCGCTTCGCCGCGGCCGTCGCGCAGCGCTCGATCACCAACCAAATCAGCTTCTTTGGCACCTCGGACATCGGTCCAGAATGCACCGGCGGCGAGACGCGCACCGATCCCTGGCGCGATTTGGGCAGCAGTTGGGCGCAATCGCCCGTGGCTTATATCGACAACATCAATACGCCGCTGCTCATCATCCACAGCGACCAAGATCATCGCTGCGCGCTGGAACAAGCCGAGCAGATGTTCGCCGCCCTGCGCTGGCGCGGCAAGCCGGTCGAGCTGGTCATCTTCGAAGGTGAAAATCACGATCTGTCGCGCGGCGGGCGCCCGGGCAATCGCATCGAACGGCAGCATCGCATTCTGGGCTGGTTCAAGAAATACCTTGGAACGCATCCTGTGAAAATATCGGTCAAATAGGGCGACGTGGCGGGTCAGCCGTCCGCGCAAGAAAAGGAGAAACTGCATGTTAAAAGTAGGCAACGTAAGCGCCAAAGCCGGTGAAAAAACCTTTGGCTATCTGGAGACGGCTCAGTCGCGTTCGGGCATGCGGCTCGATGTCCCCGTGCATCTGATCGCCGGGGCGCAGCCGGGACCCACGCTCATGCTGCAAGGCGCGATCCACGGCGCCGAAGTCATCGGCTCCATCGCCATTCTCGATTTCGTGGCGAAAGCCGATCCCGCAGCCATCCGCGGCAATGTCATCGCCGTGCCCGTCGTCAACCGCGCCGGCTTCGAGCTGGGCACGCGCGGCTCCCTTGTCGACGACAAGGACATCAGCCGGCTCTTCCCCGGCAAGAAAGACGGCAGCGTCTCCGACCAGACCGCTTATATCTACTTCCAAGAAGCCATCACCCAAGCCGACGTGCTGATCGATTTCCACGCCGGCGCTCGCACCGCCTATGAACGCTATGTCTTGTTCAACGCGGAAGAAGACCCGGACAATCTGACCTTGATGGAGCAGAGGCGGCGCAAGCTGGTAGTGGCTTTCGGGCTCGACCAAGCAGCCTTCTTCCCGCCGGGCACCTTCGGCAGCGGCGCCTCCAAGATCGCGATCGAAGAGGTCGATACCCTGCAGATCACGCTGGAATTCGGCGGTGGCACCGGCTGGTTCAAAAACGGCGAGGACAATGTGCGCGATGCCGAACGCGGCATCTGGAACATCCTGAAAGCCATGGGCATGATCGACGGCGAACTCGAAGCCGACGGTCCCCTCTGTACCGTTTACGAGGCCGGCGTCGTCATCTGGAAACCGGCCGTGGATGGGCTTTTCATCCGCGACAGCAAATTCCGCGACCAGCTCCAAACCGGCGATGTCTATGGCCGCCTGGTCGATCCCTACACCGGTGAGCTGCTGGCGGAAATGCCCACGCCGAAAGATGGCATCGTGATACCAAGCGGCCAAGAATGGCCCACCGTCGGCGCCACCTCCATCGGCATTCTCGGTTCCATCGACCGCGTCGAAGACCGCCGCGCGCTGGACTTGTCCGTCAGCTTTGATTAACCCGAGGGGAGTAGATTACAAATGAAGATAGGAACGATAGCAGCGCAGGCGGGCGAAAAGAGCTACGGTTTTTTCAAAACTGGCGAGACGCATGGGCGCTTCCCGGCGCATATCCCGCTGCATCTGGTCGTCGGCGCGGAGGACGGTCCCATGCTGGTGGTCCAAGCCGGGACGAGCGGACTGGAAATCGAACCCTCGCTGATCCTGCCCCATGTCGTCAAAGAACTCGATCCGGCGCAGATCAAGGGAACGCTGGTTCTCGTGCCGCTGATGAACACATCCGGCTTTGAATTCGCGGAAATCAACAGCGCCTGGGACGACAAGCACCTCAACCGCCTGGGGCGCGGCGCTGCGGACGGCAGCGTCAGTGAACAGATGATCCACGAGTACTATCAAGCCGTCATCGCCAAAGCGGACGCGCTAGTCGACATCCGCACCGGCTCGCAATGGAGTTATCACCATTTCGCCGGCGTCTACGACGAAGGCGATGTCGAGGCGTCGAAGGCTTTAGCGGTCGCGCTGGGACTGCCGCAGGTGGCGCTCGGTCAAGCCGCCGATGATTCCATGGCGCTGGAAGCCGCGCGCGATGGACTGGCTGTTGTCGCGGCGCATATCGGCGGCGGACCGGGCTTGCGCGATTATCGCGATCGAGATCTGGGACGCATGCGCAATGCCGTTCTCAATGCCATGCGGCGCCTGGGCATGCTGGATGGCGCGCTGGAGAGCGATGTCGACAGCGTAGCGGTCATCAACAGGCACACCGTCATCAAGCCAAGCGGCCAACGCGGCTTCGTCTTCATGGACAAGCGCTTGCGCGGCGCGCAGGTCAAGGCCGGCGACAAGCTCGGTTATGTGCGGCATCCCTTCTCGGGCGAAGTCATCGAAGAGATAATGGCGCCGCGCGCGGGGGTCATGGTCGATGCCGGCGCTTCCTGGCCCGTGCCGCTGGAAGGCTCCGTCCTGGCGATTCTGGGCGACTTGGTCGAGGAGATTGAAGTTGCTTAACCTCACGCGCCTCGACGCGTCAGCCGAGGGCATGACAGGTTTCCTAGCCCGGCCTAAGCCCTCCCCCAGCCCCACCCCGAAGTATCGGGGAAGGGAGATGGGACGACTTTTCATTGGGCCCGATTTCGCCGTGAAACCTATACATTTTGTGGAGATTTTGGGCGACCCAAGGGTCGCCCCTACAGTTTTCGCTATAGAGAATACCTGTAGGGGTCAGCCTTGGCTGACCCGTTGTTATCATACACGGTTACTTTCAAACATGTCCACTCCTCAGCGAATTATCAGGCAGGAGGGGTGAAGCCACCGTCATGATCCTGAGCATCTGGAACCGCAGCAGCTTTTGCGTTGGCGTTTACCGCTGGTACTGGGGAGCCAATGTCCTCGTGCATATCACCTATTTGCTGCAAGCGGTGGCGCTCGGCTGGCACATGCTGGAAGTGACCGGGTCGCCCTTTCAAGTCGGCTTGGTCGCCTTCGCTTATGGCCTGCCCTTGCTCGTCGTCGCGCCTTTTTCCGGGCTGGTGGCCGACCGCATGAAACGGCAATGGGTGGTGCAAGCGGCCATGGCGGTCGCCGTGCTGACATCAGCTGCCCTGGCGCTGTTGGCGAAATCGGGCATAAACGAGCCGATCATCTTTCTGCTCGCTTCTTCTCTGCTGGGCGGGACCTTCGCCTTCTATGCGCCGGCGCGCATGGCGCTGCTGCCGAACCTGGTTCCAGAGGCAATGGTCTTCAACGCCACCACGCTGAGTTATTCGGGCACACGCTTGATGGGATTTTTCGGTCCGGTGCTGGCGGGCTATCTTTTGCAATTCACCGACATATTTGTCACCTTCTGCGTACAGACTCTGCTCTTCGCGCTAGGCGCGGCGCTCTATCTCAAGGCGACGCATTTTCTGCCCAATCCAAAACGGAAGAACGGAGGACATAGCAGTATATTGCAGGGTTTCGGCGAAATCAGCGCCTATTTTCGCGGCAATCGCGCGCTTTTGGCTTTGCTGGCATTGAGCTTGGTCTTTGTGCCGATTGGCATGCCCTACCAAAAGCTGATGCCCATTTTTGTCGCCGAGGCGCTCAACGAAGGTCCGGCAATCCTCGGATTGCTGGTGGGCAGCGCCAGCCTGGGTTCGGCGCTTTCCGGCTTCGCTGTCGTTATCATCGGCGATGTCTACCCAAAGGGCAAAGCGATTCTGATCTTTTCCAGCTTTTTCGGTTTGGGCATGGTTGTCTTCGCTTTCATACGGCAGCCGCTCTTCGCGCTCGGCTGGATTTTTCTGGTCGGCGTCGCTTCCGGCTTGTTCCTCACGTTGATCAACGCGCTGCTCCTGACGCAACTGCCTGACGAACTGCGCGGACGCATGATGAGCCTCTGGGGCATGGTCTGGGGTCTCATTCCCTTGACGACGCTGGTGGCGGGCACCGTCGCCGAGTTCTGGAGCATTTCCGTGGTACTGGTCTTCGCTGGCGCATGCGTCACCGCGACTTGTATCACTTTATGGGCGCGGCGGTCACCGCTGCTCGATTTATAAGACCATGGTTCTGCTCTTGCGCAATCACGAAATCCGCGGACTGATGGACCTTCCCGCATATATCAAAGCTGTGGAAGACGGCTATCGCGAAATCGGCACGGGCGCGGGCGCGGCCTTCCCGCGCGAAAATCTGTGGATCAAAGACAAGAAAAGCGACGAAGACAAGAATGATGAGAAAGATGAGAAAACCGACAGTTATCGCGCTGGTCATCTGCGGGCCGGCAGCAAAGCCTCTTTCAAGTTCAAAGGCGCGCTCCTGCCGGGCTTGGGCGCCGCTGGATTGAACGCCTACACGGCCGGTTTGCCTAGCGGGCTGGAAACTTTTCTCTTCCTCTTCGACACGGACAGCGGCGCTTTGGCTGCTGTGATGGAAGTGCTATATTTCGACTGGCTCAAGACCGCGGCTGTTTCCGCGTTGGCAAACAAATATATGGCGCCAGCAGATAGCTCGGTGCTGGCTCTGTTTGGCACGGGACGGCATGCCCGCTCGCAACTTTATGCGCTGGTAGAAGTGGCGGAGCTCAAACGTGTGCAGACATACAGCCGCGACGCCGACAAGCGGCGCGCCTTCTGCCGGGTGATGACCGCCGAGCTCGGCATTGAAGTGAGCCCAGCCGACTCGCCGGCGGCCGCCCTGCGCGATGTCGACATCGTCACCACCATCACGACATCGCCCAGTCCGGTCTTCCAGGGCGTCGACCTGCCGTCGGATAAACCAGTCCACATCAACGCCCTCGGCGCTCACTATCCCTGGGTGCGCGAAGTGGACGATCATACCGTGCTCAACAGCCGCGTCATCGTCGACGAATGGCGGCAAGGTTTGGCGGAAAACGGCGAATTGCGCATTCCCATGGCGGCGGGCTTGATTGACGAGACGCGGGTCGCCGGCGACCTGGGCGCGGTAGTCGCGGGCAAGATCCCCGCCCGCCACCCCGATACCCGCTGGACGCTATTCCTTTCCGGCGGCACAGGCGTCGAAGACCTGGCTGTGGCACGGCGGCTTTACGATGCGGCGGTCGACCGCGGCATCGGCACAGAATTTGCCTTTAATCAACCATACGAATTTGAACTATAAGGAGCGGAAGATTCATGTTAACTCAGGATGCACTCAAGCGGGACACAGCGCGGCGGGTCAAGCGCCTGCAAGCGATGATGAAGGAAAACGATCTCGACGCCATGATCATCACCGGGCAGGCGATGCCGGGCGGCATGGGCGCTATCCGCTATATCACACATGCCCATCTCTGGGGCGGCGTCGCTTATGCCATCCTGGGGGCGGATGACCCCTATCCCTGGCTGCAAGTCTGGAGTTCTTACCAAGCGGTATGGAGCCGCAACGAAACCACCACCCTGCCCGAGCGGGTGCTTTCGCCTTACGAAGATATCGTGCGAGCCACCGCCGATACCGCCAAGGGCTACGCCACCGGCAGCAAGCGCATCGGCATGGTCAATATGAGCAAGCTCATGAGCATTGGCACATATCATGCCTTCGCGGCCGAACTCGACGGTTACGAAATGGTCGAGGTGACCGACGCCTTCAACGCCATCCGCCAGATCAAAACGCCCTTCGAGCTGGAAGCCATCCAGCAGAATGGCGCCATTCTCGATTCCGCCATGAATGTCTTCCAGGAAATGGCTGGCGTCGGCGCGCGCTATTGGAGCGCCTGCGCCGCCGTCGAAGGCTATATCAAGTCCTTGGGCGCCTTCTGGGGGCGGACCAAGCTCTCCCTGGACATCACGCCCTATACCGTGCCAACCCCAAAAGAACTGCGCATGCAACGCGACGACATCATCAACTTCGAGATCGTCTACGAATCGCCCTATGGCTACTGGCTGGAGATGACCGCCGTCTTTTCCTTTGAGCCGCTCCCGGAGCCTATTCGAGCGCTTCTTAATGGCTATCTGGCGGCGGTGGAAGCCTCTTCGGCTGTGGCGAAAGCCGGCAATACCTTCCGCGATATTTCCGATGCCAACGACAAAACATTGAGCGATCTCGGCTTCCCGGTCGCCGGCAAGCACACGCCCGATTGTCACAGCACGGGCTTGGACGGCAGCGACGGTCCCAACTCGCTCGGCTCGCCCGATTTTGTGCTGCAGCCCAATATGGTGCTCTCCTATCATCCCGGCACGGTGCTGGAAAAGGACCGCGGCTTCTTGATCTCGGACAATTTTCTGGTCACGCCGGAAGGCGCTGTCCGCCTCTCGCCGCATCACGCCGACCGCTACTACATGCAGTTGGAAGGGTAAGCTATGCGGGCCAGCAACAATTAGTAGGGGATCCTTGGGTCGCCAATTAGTGAAAGGAATACCTCCATGACCAAGCAAAGCGCCGTTTCCGTCATCGGCGAATACGCCGCCGCGCGTCAATACGAAGATCTGCCCGAGCTGGCGGTCACACGCGCCCGGCAAGTCACGCTCGACTTCATCGGCACCATGCTCGGCGGCTATCAAACCGAGCTCGGTCAACTCGCCGCGGATTATGCCGCGCGCATGCAGCCGGGCGACGAGGCAACCATCGTCGGCGACGGCCGCCGCAGCGCGACCGAAGGCGCGGCCTGGGCAAACGCCGTGATGGGCAAGTTCCTGGGCATGGACGACTCGCATCGAACCGCGGGCCATGTCGCTTCTCAGTTGGCGCCGGCCGCGCTGGCGCTGGGCGAAAAACTGCGGCTCAGCGGGCGGCAATTCATCACGGCGCTGGCGGTGGGCTACGACGTCATGGACATGGTGCATTGCGCCGTCGACGCCTGGCAGCGCGAACGCGGGCTCGATCACAAGAGTCAAGCCGGCAGCCTGGCCAGCGCCGCGACCGCGGCCGTCGCCATGGGTTTGCCCGCGGACAAAATCGCGCATGCGCTGGCGCTCTCGATGGACCTGGCTTGCGGCACAGAGCAATACGTCTGGGATGCCGGCGCTTGCGACAGCAAAGACTTGCTGGCGGGCTACGGCGCCCGCAACGGCATCTATAGCGCCAAAATGGCCGACTTCGGCTTCCGCGGACCGCCGGGCGCGCTCGACGGTCCCTACGGCTATTTCCATGCCTTTGGTCCCGGTTACGACCAATCGATACTCGAGCGGCTAGACAGTCAAGCGCTGGCGCGCACCGGCTTCAAACCCCATGCCGGCTGTCGCCATGTGCATTCCTGCGTCGACGCCACGCAAGAATTGCTAAAAACCGCTCAGCCGGATCTTGACGCCATCACCGCCATCGAAATCGACACCTATCACGAGGCTATCACGCCCGCCTTCCGCGTCAATTACCAGCCGCAGACCGTCGGTCAAGCCGGCTTCAGCTTGCCCGTAACCGCATCCGTCATCTTGACGCGCGGCGCTTGGTTCCGCGAAGACATCGAAAGCTACGACAATCCCGCAGCGCGCCGTCTGCGTCAGTTGGTCAAGGTCGGGCTGGATGAAGCCATTCAAGCGGAACATCCGCTGAAAAACGGCTGCGAAGTGCGCATCGCCACCGCGGACGGGAGGCAATACCGGGGCCGCGTCGAACATGCCAAGGGCGAGCCGGAGAATATGCTAAGCGAGGCTGAATTCGAGAGCAAATTCCGCTATCTGGTGGGCGATCTGCTGCCGGACGCGCAGATAAGACACCTGCTGGATTGCTGCGATCGCTTGGAGCGTCTTGATGACGTGAGCGAGCTGGTCCAGCTTGCCATTCCCGAAAAAGTAGCGATGTAACAAGCGATGAAGATCACCAAGATTGACAGCGCCATCGTGCGCATCCCGCGCCGGCGCGAACTGGCCACGGCTTACGGGGTCTCGACCGACACCAACACGGTGGTCCTGCGGGTCCATACCGACGACGGCGTCACGGGCTTGGGCCAGACGGTCGCCCCCGCGCCTTGGGGCGGCGACCCGGTCGAGGTCATCAAGCTGCAGATCGAAGGTTACTTGCAGCCGGCCCTGCTCGGCGAAGATCCCTTCAACATCGAGCGTCTGCACCAGTTGATGCGGACTGCCCTGCGCAATGCCAACAACGCCTACACCGCCATCGACTTCGCGCTTTGGGATATCAAAGGCAAGGCGCTGGGCGTACCGGTATATCAATTGCTGGGCGGGGCTGTCAGGCCGGGCGCGCTCTGTCATGGCTTCGTCGAGCGTGGAGAGCCGGGCGCTATGGCGGCGCGCATTGAAGAACTTGCCGCCGAGGGCTGGACCTGGTTCAAAACCAAGATCGGCTTCGGCGTCGACGAGGACCTGGCTTGGTACGGCGAACTACTAAAGCGGGTCGACGATGAGATTCGATTTCAATTGGACGGCAATACAGGTTATACTCTGGGCGATGCTGTCAAAGTCCTGACATCATTGGAAGCGCTGGGCGGCGTCGCTTTGTTCGAGCAGCCTGTGCGCTACCTGGACGAGATGGCTTTCCTGGCGACGCGCTTGCGCAGTCCCTTGCAGGCTGACGAAGCGACAGCCGACCCGCGCAGCGTTTATGAAATCGCCGAGCGCCGCGCCGCGCATGTCTTGCATTACAAGCTGCACAGGTATGGCGGCTTGCTGCCCGCGCAAAGGATGTCGGCGGTCGCGGAGGCGGCTGGATTGGAGATTTCGATTGCGCCATACTTTGATATCATCGCGGCGGCCGCAGCCCATCTGGCGGTGGCGACGCCGATTGCGAAGTGGCCCGCCGGCTTCTCCGATATGACCGATTCCATTCTGGCTGAGCCTTATCAGCCGCAGGGTCAAATCTTGAAGCCGCCGCCGGGCAATGGTTTGGGAATAGCCATTGATGAAGATAAACTGGCGTACTACGCTTCGTTGGAATAACTTGGGAATAACTTGGAATGAGCTTCGGAATAAGTTGGAGCGCGTTCTTTGGGGGGTTATCACATGAACATGGCAGCGAAGGAGGTGAATATAGCCAATGCCAATTAGTGACTTGTCAGCTACTATCGGATTGTAATTTCGCATAAGGAGTGAATCGTGAAAACTGCAAGACTTTTTCTACTGCTTAGCCTGATCGCCATGATTGGCGCTCTGGCATTCGCGCCCGCCACGGCGCAAGACGACATGTCCGAATTCGTCTTCGCCCATAGCGGTCCCATCCGTCCTATGGATCCGCACTCGCACTGGTACGGCTCCACCCACCATTTGCTCAACTTGTATTACGATTGCTTGATCTGGCGCTCGGCTGACGGCAGCGGCTACGTGCCGCAAGCCGCCCACAGCTGGGAGACCGTCGACGACACCACCTGGCGCTTCCACCTGCGCGAGGGCGCTACCTTCCACAATGGCGAGCCGGTCGATGCCGCAGCCATCAAGTGGAATATCGACCGCGTCCGCCATCCCATCGGCGACATCCCGCTCTATCAGCAATGGGCATTTGTCAAAGAAGTCGTGGTCGTGGATGACCTGACTGTGGATATCCTCACCAACGAGCCCCACGCCTACTTCGAGAATGACGTCAGCTACAACGGCTGCGAGCTGATCCCGCCCGCTTACTTTGAAGAAGTAGGCCAAGAAGAGTTCAACCGCAACCCGGTCGGCTCCGGACCTTATACGCTGGCCGAACTCAGCGAGAACGACCGCTATGTCTTCGCCGCTTGGGACGACTATCACAGCGGACGCCCCGAGGTTGATCGCGTGGTCTACCAGGTCATCCCCGAGCCATCGGCGCAGGTCGCCGCCTTGCTCGCGGGCCAAGTGGACATGATAAAAGGCGTGCCCGCGCCCGACCGCCCCACGATCGAAGCGACCGATGGCCTCACCCTGCTCACCGAAAGCGGCAACAGGATGTACCACTACTATGCCCGCGTCGATACCGAGAGCGGCGCCTTCCCAGAGACCTTCCCGGATTATCAGCCGGCCACGCTGGATATCAATGTGCGCAAAGCCATCACTCACGCGCTTGATCGCCATCTGCTGGCGGAAGTGCACGGCTCTGCCAGCGCCCGCCTGGCGCGTGTCTGCTCCTACTATCCGGAAGGCATGGCGGACAAATACGCCGATCCCGATGTCATCGCCGAATGGTACGATCCCGACATGGCGAAGGAATATCTGGCGGAAGCCGGCTATGCCGAGGGCGAAGGTCCAACCATCTACCTCGATACGCCTGTTGTTGGACGTGGCGGCAGCGCCAAAGAAGTCGCTGAAGTCGCCGCCGCCTTGCTCGAGGATGTCGGCTTCACGGTCGATCTGACCGTCCGCGACGCCTCCGCCTTCGCTGTCGAAGTACAGCGCAGCGGCAACAACCGCGAACTGATGCTGGCGGCTCTGGGCTGCGGTCCCGCCCTGCTGCCGCTTTTCTACAATTGCGACTGGTCGGCGGTTGCCTACAGCATTTGTGACGAAGATTGGGATGCCGTGGCAGGAGCGATCCAGGTAACGATCGATCGCGATGCCCGCCTCGACCTTTGGGAACAGTGGTGGGAATACTACATCGACTTGACCCAGACCATCACGCTATTTGAGATAACAGATGTGATGGCGCTGAATACAGCCGAATTCGATTTCACGCCGCGCAAAGACGGCTGGATGACCTTCCGCGACGTCAAGCTCGCGGGTATGTAGGCCAACCCCCCTCGATCCCCCATCGCAATGGGGGGATCACCACTGCATTGCCGAAACTCTGCAGAGGAACACACACCCCTTCCCTGATGCTTCGGGGAAGGGGCCGGGGGATGGGGTAGAAAAGCATGCGCGGATTTTTGATCAGCCGATTGATCCAATTGGTCGCGACCATGTTTATCGTCTCCGTGATCGTGTTTTTCATCCTGCGCTTGAGCGGCGACCCGATCATGGTTGTAGCGCCGGATTTCTTCAGCCAGGAGCAGATTGAGCAGATGCGCAAGTTTTGGGGCTTTGACCGCCCCCTAGGCGAGCAATACATCACCTTCCTTAGCAAAGCCATAACTGGCGATTTCGGGAAATCTTATTTAGCCAAACGCCCCGCGATGGAGTTAATCATAGAACGACTGGGTTATTCGTGGCTCTTGGCCGCGGCTTCGGCCGCCATCGGCTTGACCGTCGCAGTGCCGCTCGGTATTTTGTCCGCGCTCAAGCGCAACAGCCTGCTTGACCTGATAATCACTTCACTGTCATCTCTAGGCACAGCCATGCCCAGCTTCTGGCTCGGGCTCATGCTGATTATCATATTTTCGGTGCACCTGCGCCTCTTGCCTGCCTATGGCGCTTTGGAGCCAAATTCCATTATCCTGCCCTCAGCCACGCTGGGCGTTGGCATGGCGGCGCGGCTTTCCCGCATGACCCGCTCGGCTATGCTGGAAGTGCTCAATCAAGATTATGTGCGTACCGCCCAGAGCAAGGGCTTGATGCAGAAAACTGTCATTCTGCGGCATGCTCTGCGCAATGCCCTCATCCCGATTGTTACCGTATTTGGCTTGCAGCTGGGCTGGCTATTAGGCGGTTCGGTCGTGGTCGAAAGCGTCTTTTCCTGGCCCGGGCTGGGTCGACTGATGATCGAGTCGATCAGCGTCCGCGATAATACGGTTGTTCAAGCCGGTCTGTTATTCTATGCTTTGTCCTTTATTCTGATCAATTACGCTATTGACGCCATTTACATCGTCCTTGACCCGCGCATCAAGTTCCAATAGAAAATGACCATGGAAACGCAGAACAATCAACAATCTAAATTGGGGACCAAGGCGGAGGCATTAGCCGACATTCCGGCTCGCCGCAGCGCGTCCTTGCGCATTCTGTCCACCCTGCTTAAGAGCCCGGTCGGCATAGCCGGCAGCCTGATCGTGACAGCCGTCGTGCTATTGGCTATTTTCGGACCCATAATCTCCCCGCAGGATCCCATGGGTAGGAACATCCGCTCCCGCTTCAAGCCACCGGGTTTTGTTGACGAAAGCGGCATAATGTATTCGCTTGGCAACGACCAACTGGGCCGCGACATCTTAAGCCGCATCATCGCCGGCAGCCGCGTTTCTGTGCTTGTTGGTGTCGTCTCCGTCCTCATTTCGGGCACGATCGGCGTGATATACGGTCTCATCAGCGGCTTCGTCGGCGGCATCGCCGACAGCGTGCTCATGCGCATCGTCGACGGCTTGCTCGCCATTCCCTTCATCATTCTTGTCATCGCCATATCCGGTGTTGTCGGCGCGGGCTTGTGGACGCTTATCCTCATCCTCGGCTTCACCGGCTGGACCACCTATGCCCGCGTCATCCGTGGCGAGGTGCTCAAAGTGCGGGAAATGGAATATATCATCGCCGCTTATGCCCTGGGGCAGAGCCGCACCAAGGTCATGTTCATCCACATCTTGCCTAATGTCGTCTCTTCCGCCATCGTCCTGGCAGCCGTGCAGGTCGGCGTGACCATCCTGGCTGAATCTTCGCTCAGCTTCCTGGGCTTGGGCGTGAAGCCGCCCACCGTTACCTGGGGCTTGATGCTCTCCGATGGCAAGACTTATATCAACAGCGCCTGGTGGATGACCGCCTACCCCGGCATCGCCATCACCATCACCGTGCTGGGCGTGGTTTTCCTCGGCGATTGGCTGCGCGACTTCCTCGACCCCAATGTCCGCGGCCGCGCCTAGGCAATCGCGGTGACCGCTCCCTTCCGCGTCCCGCGTTCCCGCGCCAACCAGGTGCATCAAGCGCTGCGCGAGCAGATTATGACTGCGCTCGAGCCTATCTTATTCGACGACTATCGCAGCAGCTACGCGATTCGCGCCGAATTCGAAGCCGCCTTCGCTGCCGAAATGAGACAAGGCCATGCCGTCGCCGCGCACTCCGGCACTATCGCCCTCTTGCTGGCGCTGCGCGCCTGCGGCGTCGGACCCGGCGACGAAGTGATCACCGTCGGCAATTCCGATATCTCCACCACGGGCGCCATCAGCCAGTGCGGCGCGGCGCCCGTCTTGTGCGATGTGACGCTGACCGACTACACCATTGATGTCGCCCAAGTCGAAGACCTAATCACCGGCAAAACCCGCGCCATCCTTCCCGTCGATCTGCACGGCCATCCAGCCAATGTCAAGGCGCTGCGTCCGCTGGCCGATCAATATGGACTGAAGATCGTGGAAGACGCCGCCCTGGCCAGCGGCGCTTATGACCACGGGGCGCCGGTCGGCGCTTTCGCCGATGTGACGATGTTCAGCTTCGCGCCTTTCAAGCCGCTGGGCAGCGCCGGCAACGGCGCCATGCTGCTTACCAACGACGACTCGCTCGCGGATGCGCTGCGCCTGCTGGTCAGTTACGGGCACGAGCCGGCCACAGCCAATCAGCCGCCCGGCTATCAGAACTACGTCGCCGAAGGCTACAATGCGCCGCTTGATGGCTTGCAGGCGGCATTGCTCCTGGTCAAGCTGCCTTACCTGGCCGAATGGACAAGGCAACGCCGCGCAATCGTCAGCAGATTGGCAGCCGGCTTGGCGGATAGCTCGGCGCGCTTGCCGCGCTTCCGCGCCGAATCGCAGCCGACCTTCCGCTCCTACGCCATCGCTGTCGACCGGCAACAAGCGGTATATCAGGGACTGCGCGCCGCCGGCATCGAAGCCGTGATTCACTACGCGCCGCCGATCTATGACTATGCCGTCTACGCGAGCCAGTTCCCGCAGCGCGAAACCTTGACGGCAACCGAGCGCCTGGCGCGGGAGATTGTCAATCTGCCGGTCACGCCGGAGTTGACCAGCGACGAAGTTGATTACATGATTGATGTGACGCGACGACTGATAAAAGAAGGATAAGCGGGAGAACGGAAAATGTCCGATTCTAGAAATCTTTTGGAAGAAATCGCCGATTACGCCATCAGCCTGCGCTGCGAAGATATCCCGACCGAAGCTGTTGAACTGGCGAAGATGATCGTCTTCGATTCCATTGGAACCGGGCTGGGCGGTTATCAGCGCGCATTGGGCAAAAAGGCTGTTGACTATGCCAAAAGCATGATGGCGGGGGCTGAAGCCACACTGCTGGGCAGCGGTCAGCGCGTATCGCTCGAAGGCGCGGCTTTCGCCAATGCGGTAATGGTCAAGATCCTGGGCATGGACGATTCGCATCGCTCGGCCGGGCATATCGCCTCGCAAGTGGTTCCAGCCGTATTGGCTGTCGGCGAGGCTTTTCACAGCTCGGGCGAAGAGCTGATCCTTGCCATCGTCGCCGCTTACGACTTTGCCGTGCGCGTTGGGGGGCTGGTCCGCCCCATGCAGCGAGAGCGCGGGCTCGATCTCAAAGGCACGCTGGGCGTCATTTCCGCCGCCCTGGCAATTGCCCGTTGCGCGCGTCTGGATCGCGACGCGATGATCAATTGCGTCGCGCTGGCGGCTGATCTGGCCTCCGGCACCGAGCAATATGTTTATGAAGGCGGCGCCTGCGACACTAAAGACTTGATCGCCGGTTTCGCAGCGCGCAATGCCGTTTTCGCTTTGCGCCTGGCGCAAGCCGGCTTTTACGGTCCGCGCGGCGCCCTGGACGGGGAATACGGTTTCTTCCGCGCCTTCGGCGATGGCTACGACCGCGAACTCTTCGCCGACCTGGGCTGCAACTTCGCCATCCTCGGCACGGGTTTCAAGCCGCATGGCGGCTGCCGACACACCCATCAAGCCATCGACGCCGTTCAAGCGATTCTGCAAGAGGGTCCGCTTGACATTTCGGCGATCGAGTCCATCGAGCTTGGCACCTATGGCTATGCCACCCGCCCCAGCTTCCGCGTCGACGCCAATCCGCCTTCCCGCGAGGTGGCTGGCTTGAGCATTCGTGTCTCGACCGCGGTCGCGCTGCAGCAGGGCAGCGCCTGGCCCCAAGACTTCAACGCTTGGGATGACCCTGACGCGCGCCGCCTGCGCAATCTGATTGATGTGCAAGTTGATAGCGAGATCGAAGCGGATTACCCGCGGCTCAACGGTTGCCGCTTGCGCGTCACCCTGGATACCGGCGAGCTGCGCCAAGCGTATCTGCCCAATATGAAAGGCGAGCCGGAATTCCGCATGAGCCCGGAGGAAATGCGCGAGAAATTCGCCGTGCTGACGAGCGATCTTTTCCCGCCAGAGCGCGCCCAGCGCATTTACGCGCTTTGCAGCCGCTTGGAATCTCTGACGCGGATCAGCGATTTAAGCCAACTCTGTGGCGCGGCTGAACCAGTCCAGGCCTAGTTTTCGCGGCTTAGGATATACCAGACTTTTTCGCCCTGGCGCTGCAATCCACTGATAATATAACCCTGCGCCAGCAGCTCGGTTATTGCCGCGCGCGCATACTGCTGCCACTGCCCGGCGCGCCCCTTGTCATGTCGTTTCAAGTCGGTGACATAGGCCGGTATTTCCACGCCGAAGTGCGGGCTGCCGTCCGTTGCCGGCTGACGATAATGCAGCTTTCCGCCTTTTTCCATAAGCGCCATCGTCAGCGCCCCGGGCCAGTCCGCCTTGCTTGGTCGCCAGTCACCCGCCGCCATAGCCATCACTTTGGAGGAATCGAGCTGCCACTGCGCTTCCAGGCGGTCACTGGCGAGGCCGGCATTCAGCTCGTCTTGCATCGCCCCATAGTGATTGACATAGTAGAGGCGCGCCGTCGCCCCCAGCCGATTGAGGTTGAAATTGGCGTTGCCAGCCTGCATCGGGTCGAAGGTCCATGCCATCACGCGATAGCCATTGGCCAGCGCCCATTCGCGCTGCGCTTGCTTGAGCGCGAAGCCGATGCCGCCGCGCTGATAATCGGGATGCACCGCCGTCATGTGCGACCACAACCAGACTTCGTCGCCCCGTTTCGCCGCCATGCCAAAACAGAAGCCGATCAGGCGGTCCTCGATTGCCGCGCCCAGCACGCTGCCGCCGGCCACGGTCGCCGCTTTCATGGTATGGGGCGAGGTGCATTCGTGATCGCGCATGCCCCAGACGTCCTTCTGCAAGGCAACCGTCTCCAGAAGATCGTTCATGGCATGCAGTTCACGGATGTTTACCCCCCTAGAGAGGGGGGGAGCGTGGAAGGGGGGGAGATCTTGCTTCATTTACTTAATTATCCGCACACTGCGATAAATGACCGTGAGCCTGCAATGATAGCAAGTCGCCCGACAAAAGGCAAAACAGGCGCAGGGCCGGCAGTGTACCCATTGCGATTGAATTTCTTTTTCAGATCCTGGTGTGATATCCTTAACCAAAATACCAACGAACCGGCAGGATGATGCAATTTAGTTCAACCGAATTTGACACTTCCCAGGGCAATCGCGGTCAATTTGCAATCTGTCAGCGCCAACCTATAATCAGTGCATTGTCCGCCCAGACAGCCGCTCGGCGCGTCACTGGCATTATTTCCGCCATGAACACAGAAAATACCCGCATTCTCCTTGCGCGAGCGCAGGGACTTGTAAAAGAGATCTTGAATGCCAACTGAAGCGCATTTGCTCCCATCGGTGCTCGAGGCGATTGGCAATACGCCACTGGTGGAATTGTCGCGCATTTGCGCAAAGCTCGACGGCGCTGTCTTCGCCAAGCTGGAGTATCTCAACCCCGGTTATTCCAAGAAGGACCGCATCGCCCTGCAGATGATCGAAGATGCCGAGGCGCGGGGCGAGCTCCGCCCCGGCGCTACCGTGGTCGAATTGACCAGCGGCAATACCGGCACAGGCTTAGCCATCGTTTGCGCCGCCAAGGGCTATCGCTTCGTGGCGGTGATTTCCCGCGGCAATTCCCCCGAACGCGCCCGCATGATGGCCGCGCTGGGCGCCGAAGTTGTCCTGGTCGAGCAATGCCCGGGTTCACAGCCGGGACAAGTTTCCGGCGCGGATTTGGCGCGCGTCGAAGCAAAAACGCGCGAGATCGTGACCGAGCGCGGCGCTTTCCGCGCCGATCAATTTCAGCTTGAGGGCAACCGCCGCGCGCACTATCTGCACACCGCGCCCGAAATCTGGCGGCAGTCCGGCGGCATCGACGCCTTCTGCGACTTTATCGGCAGCGGCGGATCCTTCGCCGGCTGCGCGGCTTACTTCAAGGAGCGCGACCCCGCCATTCAATGTTATATTGTGGAACCGCAAGGCGCGGCCGCCTTTGCGGGAGAAGCGGTCACGGTGCCGAATCACAAGATTCAAGGCGGCGGTTACGCCATGGCGGAGCTGCCAATGATCAATCGCGATCTGGTTGACGGCTGCCTGCGCGTCAAGGACGAGGAAGCCGCGCGCATGGCTCGGCGGCTGGCGCGTGAAGAAGGCTTGTTCGCCGGCTATTCATCCGGGGCCAACCTGGCCGCGGCGCTGCAACTGCTGCGGGCGCGGCATCGGGGGCAAGTCATCGCCATTCTGCTGCCCGATTCCGGCTTGAAATATCTGAGCACAGACCTTTGGGATTGAAGTCATGAACACAAATGAATCGCGCGATGATATAGTCCGTTGGATCCGCAGCAACCACGAATCCCTATCGCCCAGCCAGCAGAAGGTGGCTGAATTCCTGCTGAAAGGCGGCATCAACGTCATCCACTTGACCATCACCGAGATCGCCAGCGCCGTCGGCGTCAATTCGTCGACCGTGGTGCGGACCGCGCAAGCGCTCGGTTTCGATGGCTTCCCGGAATTGCAGTCGGTCTTGCGCAGCCAGTTTCTCAACCAGGCGCAGATCGCGCAGCGCATGCAGATCGGATCGCAAAAGTTAATCGAAGACCTCGCTTCCGGCGAACCGGAGAATCAGCACTTGCTGAGTGCGGTGCTACGCGACGAGGTCCAGACCTTGCTCGATCTGCCGCAGCACGTGCCCACCCATGTTTTCGACCGCGCAGTCGAGCTAGTTGACCGCGCCAAGCATGTTTACATCATTGGCTTGGGCGATTCCTTTCCGCTCGCGCTCAATTTCGGCATCATGCTGCGCTATATCCGCCCGCATACCACCGTGCTCACGCCGGGCATCGATCCCATCGCCGCGCAATTGACGCCGCTCGCGGAAGGCGATCTGATCTTCGCGTTGTGCTTCGCCCGCTACACGCGCGAGACTTTGACCGTGATGGAAGTTGGCAGGCAGCGCGGCGCCTCCGTGGTCACCGTCACCGACAGCCATGTATCGCCGGCCGCCAAGCGCGCCGATCGCGCGCTGATCGTGCCCTTCCGCCTGCGCCTCTTCAGCAACACCGTCGCGCTCTTCGCCTTGCTCGACGCCATCCTGGGCGCCTTGTCCCTGCGCTATCCGGAAAAGACGCGCGCCCGCCTCGACAGCCTCGAAGACCTCTACAAGCAGTTCAATCTTTTGAGCGCGGACGATGATTGAAGCTCAAGCGCGCACGTTGGGATCAAGCGCGTCGCGCAGGGCGTCGCCGATGATGTTCATGACCAGCACAACCGTGGTGATGGTGACGCCGGGGAAAACGGCGATCCACCATTGCGTGCGCATATAATTGCGCCCGTCAGCCAGCATCGCCCCCCATTCCGGCGTCGGCGGGCTGACGCCCAGACCCAGAAAGCTCAAACTCGCGCCGGCGACAATGGCGCCGGATACGCCCAGCGTCGTCAAGACGATCAAGGGTCCCAGCACCCCGGGCAATACGTGGAAAAACATGATGCGGGGCGAACCCGCGCCCATGCTGCGCGCCGCCATCACATATTCCATCTCGCGGATGGACAGGGTGATGCCGCGGATAAGACGGGCATAGGCCGGCACGGAAAAGAAGGCGATAGCGATGATCACATTCCTCATGTCCGAGCCGAGCAGGCTCACCAACCAGATCGCCAGAATCAGCCCCGGGAAAGCCAAGATCAAATCCATCAGGCGCATGATGATGTCATCGAGCAAGCCGCCGACAAAACCGCCGATCAGCCCCAGCGGTACACTGACCGCTGTAGCCAGCGCGATTGACAGGAAACCGACTTGCAAGGACACGCGCCCGCCATAGAGGACGCGGCTCATGATATCGCGCCCCAGCTTGTCGGTGCCAAAGGGATGCGCCAGCGACGGTCCCAGGTTGCGCTCCGGCGTGTTGCGCTCAATAGGATCGTAGGGCGTGACGGCTTCCGCGAAAAGAACCGCCAGCAGAATCAAAGCCAGACAAATGAGCCCAGCCACCGCCACGCGGTTGCGCACGAACTTGCGGATGACCAGCTCGTATAAGCCGGTCGGGCGCTCGCTGCTTTTCAATTGAGTCACCGTCTGAGTCACCGTCTGATTCACTGATTGAGTCACCAGCCGGTCCTATTCATAACGGATGCGCGGATCGACAAAGGCATAGATAATATCAACAACGAGATTGACAAATACAAATGAGGCGGCAACCAGGATCACCGCGCCCTGAATCATTGGATAATCGCGATTGGAAATGGCGTCAATCGCCAGACTGCCGACACCGGGCAGATGGAAAATGCTTTCTGTGATAACCGCCCCGCCCAGCAAGCCGCCGACCGAAAGACCCACCACCGTGATGACCGGAATCAACGTATTCTGCAGCGCATGGCGGATTAGCACGCGCCGCTGCGTCAGGCCTTTGGCGCGCGCCGTGCGCACATAATCGGTACTCAAGACTTCAATCATGCTTGAGCGTGTCAGACGAGCGATGAGGGCGCTCTGGCCCAAGCCCAGCGTCGTGACCGGCAGCACAAAATGCTTCCAGGTGCCGACGCCTTGCACCGGCAAGACGCGCAGCCCGACCGAAAAAACCAGGATCAACATCAAGCCCAGCCAGAAGGTCGGGATCGAGTAGAACAGCACCGCCAGGACAATGCCGAAATTGTCTATCCAGGTACGCTGATACACCGCCGTCAGCACGCCAATGACCAAACCCAAACTTGTGCCTATGGCGACGCAAAGAAAGGTTAAGACGGCTGTGAAGGGAAAGGCTTTGGCGATCACGCCCAGGACCGGCTCGCGAAACTTGACCGAGCGCCCCAGGTCGCCTTGAACGAAGTTGCGCAGGAAGATCAGATATTGCTCGAAGACCGGGCGATCCAAGCCCAGGTTATGGCGGATCTGCTCGATTAACTCCGGCGTGGCGCGGTCGCCCGCCATCACCTTGGCCGGGTCGCCTGGCAAAGCCACCCGCAGCATGACAAAGACAACCGTTGTCACGCCCAGTATCAGGGGAAAGGCGACCAATATACGGCGGAGGATGTACTTGCTCAAGCCTATCAGTCCTTTGCCTCTTGATGGGCTGAGGAGGGTTGCCATTCACCGGGTACGGGAATCGCCAGAAAACCTAGACATTTTGTGGCGATGTTGGGTGACTCAGCGAGTCGCCCCTACCTTTTCTCATTATTTTCTTGGGTTTACTTCTGTGCCTCTCTGGTGAATTTATGGCGCTTGCCCTGCTGCCCCAAGCCCCTGCCCGAAGGCAGGAGCCAGGGGATAAGACAAGTTATTCCGTCTCGAAGTAAGCGTTCCAGTACAGGAAGCTCAAGTCGGGATGGATGCGCCAGTTTTCCAGCTCGGCGCGCACGCCGGTCAAAGCCGGCGGCACAGCCAAGTAGACCCATGGCGACGCCTCGATGATGTATTGGCTGACTGCCGAAACCGCTTCGTAACGCAGGTCCGGGTCCAATTGCGTATCGGCGGCGTTCAGCAATCCCGTCAATTCGTCGGTGGAGAACCAGGCGCGATTGCTGCCGCCCTTGCGTTCGGGATCGAAGAAGTAAGTCAGGATGCTGGGATCGCTGTAGCCATAGAGCAAGAGGAACAGGTCGTGCTCGCCGGTCGTGGTCAGGTCGACCAAAGCCGAGAATTCCAGCAATTGGATTTCCAGCGGGATGCCGACATCGCGCCACTGCGCTTCCAGCACTTCCGCCTGACGGCGCCATTCGTCCGGCGAGGCGGTTGCTAACGGGACCGACCAGGCAGCCCCGTCGGGGTCTTCGCGCAAGCCATCGACATCGACATAGCCCAGGGAATCGAGCAGTTCGCTGGCTTTGTCCGGGTCAAAGCTCGGGGCGATGGCGTCCAGCTCGGGGTTGTGGCCCCAGATGGTCGGCGGCAGCGGTTGATAGAGCGGCTGCGCCAAATCTTCCCAAGCCAGGGTGACAAATTCTTCGCGGTTGGTCGCATAAGCGAAGGCGCGGCGCAAATCCGGATTCGTCCAGGGATCCTTCGAGGTATTGAAGCCGACATAGCGAATCTGGTTCAACTGCGCGATGTCGACGTCGATATCAGGATTGGCTTGCGCATCCGCCAGGTTCTGGGTCGGGATGCCCGCCAGCGACACTTCGCCGGTCTCCAAAGCCGCCAAAACGGTCTGCTCTTCGCCGATGAACAGGATTTGCAATTCATCCAGGAAGACCGGACCCGGGTGATCGTACAATTCTTCCGGCGCCCAGGTGAAATCGGGATTGCGCTCGAAGAGCACATGGTTGTCCGTGACCAATTCCTTGAAGATGAAAGGTCCGCCGCCGACCGGGCTGGTGCCAAAGTCGTCGGGTCCCATGGCTTCATAGGCGGTTGGCGAGACGATTTCCAAGCCCGACAGCACAAAGAACAAAGGCGCGTAGGGCGAGGCGAGGTGCATGGTAAAGCTGTAGTCGCTGTTGATCTCGACCTCTTCCAGCAAGCCGATCAGATCGCGCCCCTGCGAGGCGCCCGTATCGGGATTGGCGTAGCGATCCAAGTTCCATTTGATCGCTTCCGCGTCAATCGGGCTGCCGTCGGTGAAGGTGGCGAAGTCGATCAGGTTGATGGTCAAAGACTCGGAATCATCCGATACTTCCCAGGTATCCGCCAGGAAGCCGATATAACTCATGTCCTCGGCGCGCGAGAACAGCGTCGGATAGATGGCGTAATGGGGCCAGCTATGCCAGGACGATACAAAAGGATCGAGCGAGGTATTGGAATTGGCGTCCGCCACGACCAAGCGCCCACCCTTGCCATCCATGATGTCTTGCGCCATGGACCCGCCGACAAGCGCCAGGAACACAATCATCAGCAATACAAGAATTGCGAGCCTAGATTTAATCACGATTCTTTCCTCCAAAATTAGACAATACGATTCAAAACAGCTTCGCGATTCATCTCTACCGATAAGTCCCCCTTTTCTGAAAAACCGACTTGTTCATTTCTTAAGCAAGGTTATAGCGCGCGGACGCGGCAGACTCAGCCCGCCGACAGCACATGGCTTCATCGGCGCCGTACAGTCAATCCTGCGCTTGAAAAGCCTCATAGACAGCGATTCCAATCTCGCCCATGGCGCTCTCGACTTCAAAGACACGTTGATGGTGCGCCGCGGGCTTGTTCCAATAGGGCGCCTCGTCCCACTCGGTGAAAATCGTCAGAATCACATGATTATTTTCGCCGAGCATGATGATGCCGCTGTCATTGCGGATGCCGCCGATGGTGCCCGTCTTATGCGCGACTTTGACGCCCAGCGGCAAGAAGCGCGACAAACGCACGTTGAATTGCTGCTTGAGCAGAATATCCAGCGCGAGCTGCCGCGTATCGCCGGCAAAGAGATGCCCGCTATAGATCTTGTGCAGCAGCTTGTTCATGTCATTGGCTGTGCTGACGTTATTATCCGGTCCTTTGCTGAAAGCCAAGCCATCGCGCAAAATATCATGCCGCGCGCTCCAGGCGATCAACTCCTCCAGCGGCAGATCCACAACCTCGTCGGGGAACAGATAGCGCAGCAATTCCTTGCAAGTGTGCTTGAAGTAAATCTCGCGCAGCCCAATCTCGCGCATATAACCCTCGATGACCGCCGCGCCGCCCAGCGCCGCCACCATCATATCGGTCGCGCTATTGTCGCTGATGATGATCATCAAGGTCAGCAAGTCGCGCAGGGTCGGCTGTATGCCGCTCTCGAAATAAGGCAAGATGCCGCTGCCCAGGCTCTTGTCTTCGTCGCTGAGGGCATGGCGCGTATCGAGGCTGATTTCGCCCCCAGCGAGCTGTCGGCAGGCCGTGGCCAAAATGGGAATCTTGAAGACGCTGGCCATCGGGAAGGGCTCATCGCCATTCACAGCGACTTGCTGGTCCGATTCAATATGCCAAACCGCCACGCCAGCCTGGATCTCCGCCGCATTAATGATGCCCGTGATTATCTCGGCAAGATTCATGAGCCGTCTCCGCCAGTATAGGGGTAATTGTCGCGCCAGGCTTGCTTCGCCTCTTCCAGGCGCTCGCGCTGGACGGCGACGCCGATGCCCGCGCCATCGGCAACAGCCAGCGCGCTATCTTCACCCAGCGCAAATGGCGGTTCTGTCAGATCGGGATCAAAATAGCGGTCGGTCGCCGAGATATCCGACGGCAGGTTGACCGCGGGCAAAGCCGCAAAAGACAGGTTCGCCGCGCGCCCGACGCCGCATTCCAGCATGCCGCCAATCCAAAGCGGCAGCTCGTTCTCGACGCAGATGCGGTAAATTTCCAGGCATTCGCTGAAGCCGCCCACGCGCGCCGGCTTCAAGTTCAGGATGCCCAGCGCGCCCACTTGCAGCGCGACGCGCAGGTCGCTCGCCGACTTGACGCTCTCGTCCAGGCAGACGCGCGTCGCCAGGCGCGACTGCAAAATGCCATGCTGATAGATGTCATCGTGGGGCAGGGGCTGCTCGATCATCAGCAAGTTGAACTGATCCAGTTTTGCCAGATGCTCGGCGTCGCCGATGTTATAGTCGCTGTTGGCGTCCAGCATCAGCAGAACATCGGGAAAGCGCGCCCGCACTGCCCGCGCCACCTCGATATCCCAGCCCCGCTTGATCTTCAGCTTGATGCGACAATAACCCTGGTCCAGGCGTTCGGCTACCGCCGCCACAGTCGCGTCCAGCGAACCCTGTATGCCGATGCTGACGCCCACTGTCGCCCGCCCCTCCGATTCGTGCCCGTCCGGCGCGTAATGGGCGAAACAATCGGTCAGCCGCAGATCGTTGCGCTTGGCAAAGGCGTCCCAAACCGCCGCTTCCAGCCCAGCCCGCGCATGATGATGGCCCCGGAAGCGCCGAATCAGGGCAGGGAAGTCGGTCGGGTGATGCAGCGTCGCGCCAAGCACGGCCGGCGCCAAGAACTGAGACAAGATGTGACTGGCTGTCTCGGCTGTCTCGTGCCCATAACCGGGCCAGAGCTCAATCGAGCATTCGCCCCAGCCGGTCAGGCCTGTCTCCGTGGTCAGCTCCACCAGCACCGCTACTTTATGCGTTTCCGCGCCGAAGCTGGTTTCGAATGGCCGCAGATAGGGCAGCAGCACCGTGTGCAACTGCAGGGATTTTATCGTTATTGGCTTCAAATTATTGTCCTTTTCGCCGCGGTCAGGGCTTGGGAAAGATAAAGGCGCAACGCTCCGCTGCTGCCGCAACGTCTGAGCAAAGTCCGTTCATTATAGCAAGTCGTCTTGCCTTTGCAAAATTTGACGCAGAAAAATTTGCGCAAGTCCCGGCGAAAGTCTATATTTGACAGCATAAAAGGAATGGATGGATGCTAATGAAAGTATTCGCAGGCGGGATTGCCACAGAAACCAACACCTTTTCTCCCATGCCGACAGGCATGGCGGATTTCGAGGTTATGCGCGCCGCCGATTTGGATGAATCCATGGACCTCGGCGGATTTGGCGGCGCCTTCAATATCTTCCAAGGGCGCTGCCGGGAACGCGGCTGGGACTATGAATTCAGTCTCTACGCCTTCGCGCAGCCGGCCGGCATAACCGTGCGCTCGGCTTATGAAAACCTGCGCGATGAGCTGCTGACCGCGCTGGAAGCGGCGCTGCCGGTCGATATTGTCCTGCTGCCGCTGCATGGCGCGATGGTCGCGGAAGGTTATGACGACTGCGAGACCGACATCGTCACCCGCGTCCGCCAAATCGTCGGACCCGCCGCCAAGATCGGCGTCGAACTGGACCTGCACTGCGACCTCACGCAAACTCTGATAGACTTGGCGGACGCCGTCGTCATCTTCAAGGAGTACCCGCATGTGGACATCAACGAGCGCGCCGAGGAACTCTTCAGCATCATCGCCGACGCCGCCGAAGGCAAGACGCAGCCGACAATGGCGCTCTTCGATTGCAAGATGATCGGCCTCTACCTGACGCCCGTCGCGCCGATGCGCGCTTTTGTCGACGACATGATCAGGACCGAAGCCGAAACGGCTGCGCTCTCGCTCTCGCTGGCGCACTGTTTCCCCTGGGGCGATGTGCCAAGCTGTGGCACGCAAATGCTGGCGGTCACCGACAACGATAGCGAGCTGGCGGCTCGGCTTGCGCGTAAATTCGGCGAAAAACTCTTCGCCATGCGGCATGATCTTGATCCGAATTCGCTGCCGCTAGAAAAGGCTCTGGACAAAGCGCTGGCGCGCGAATCGGGCTTGGTTGTCATCGCCGATCAATCGGACAATGCCGGCGGCGGCGCGCCCAGCGATTCCACCTTCGCGCTGCGAGCCTTGCTCAAGCGCGGCGCCAGCGATGTCGCGCTGGGCATGATCTGGGATCCAGTCGCCGTCCAGGTGGTCCAGTCGGCCGGCCCAGGCGCGACGCTCGACCTGCGCTTGGGCGGCAAGATGGGACCCATGTCCGGCGATCCGCTCGACTTGCGCGTGAGCGTCATTGGCATCATCCCCGATATGCAGCAGGAATGGACGCAGACCGAAGGACCGGTAGCCATCGCCTGCGGGGATTCGGTCGCCCTGCGCTGCCAAGGCATCGACATCATCGTCAATAGCAGTCGCGGGCAAGTCTTCAGCCCCACGGTCTTCTCGAACTTCGGCATTGATCCGCGCTCAAAGCGGCTGCTGGTGGTCAAATCGACCCAGCATTTCTATGCCGGCTTCGCGCCCATCGCCGACGAGATCATCTATATGGCGGGTCCTGGCGCCATTCCGCCGCTCTTCCGCGAGATTCCCTACCAGCGCGTCGACTTGAACAAGTACCCCTGGGTGGACGATCCCTTCGCTTGAGGGCAGAGCGCAGCCTGTCGCACAAAACTGTCAATCTCAATAATACAGCACAGTTTAGAAGCTTCGCCACAAAAGCGACTCCAAGAAAATAATCAGGAAATGCAGGAGCGAGTGACCCCTAGTGTCTACGCGCGACCCTTGGGTCGCCCAACTTGAAATGAATCCTGAACAAGGGGCGACTCAGCGAGTCGCCCCTATGCAAATCGTTCGTATTTTGAGTTTAGGATCTCGCTCCGAGAACGGGAAACAAAAGTTCAAGCAAAATGGATACAGCGAGTTCCCGCGCTATGACAGGGCATCCAGCGCGCCCAGCCCCAAACCGCGAATCGTCTCGTTAAAGGCGGCGACCTGCTCGTCCAGGTCCGTCTCTACCCGCGCGACATGGTCACCCAACTGCGCCGAAAGCTGCTCGAAGACCTCATGCGCTTGACGCGGCGGCGCGTAATCGGCGCTATCCACCGAGTCGAATAGCGCGTTGAACTTCTCGTGCAAGCCGCTGGGATACAATTGCGACTCGCTGATGCCGGTATTGATTAACAAGGGCAGCAGCGCATCGACCTCGGCGACCAGCGCCGCGCCGCCCGCCAAGACAGCCTCGTCATCGCAGCGCGCCGCCCAAGCCCCCAACTGCCCCTTGAGCGCCAGCAGCTTGTTGAGCAGGGCATTGTTAAGCGACAGCCGATCGCGAATCGCCAGCAGCAGGTCCCGTTGCGCCGCGAAGGCTTCCGCCGTCGCCTCCAGGCGTGGATCGGCGAGCACTTCAAAGGTCTGTCGGCAGCTGTCCGCACCAAAGACAAGCTCCGCCACATACTCGCCCGGCGTCGCCAAGGGACCCTCGGCGCGCTCCCAGGAAGCCAGGCACTCGTCGACAGCAAGCGCGCCGGGATAGCGCAAATTCCAGTGAAAACGATTCAGCCCGGCTTCCGCGGGCAAGCCATCGGCCTCCGTGGCGCTGCTATAAGAGCGGATCAAGCCGCCATCCTTGTCCAGGATATTCAAGGTGACTGTCTCGCCGCCCGCCCCCGGCAGATAATAACAGAAGACTATGCCAGGGCGCGGGTTCTGCCCCGCGTCCAAGAAATGCGGCAAATCCGAATCGTCGCGGTATTCCAGCGCCGCCACGCTCGTGCCGATGCGCCCGAAATTCAGCTTCTTGCTGTCCGGTTTGCCATACCAACTGCCGAAGCGCCCATAATCGCGCATGCGCGTTTTTGGCGCCGGCGCGAACAAATGCGCGCTATCCGCCAGAAAATCAGACTGGGCTTGATGCAAAGGCGCCAGATCATCGAGTATCCAGAAGGAGCGGCCGTGCGTCGCCAGCACCAGGTCCTGATCTTTGATGACCAGGTCGTGTATCGGGCAAACCGGCAAGTTGCCTTGCATGGGCTGCCAGTTTTCGCCGTCATCAAAGGAGATGTACAAACCCGTTTCCGTGCCGGCGTAAAGCAAACCGCGCTGATTGGGATCCTCGCGGATGACCCGCGTGAACTCGTCATCCGGGATGCCATTGGTGATCGCCGTCCAGGTCTTGCCATAATCGCTGGTCTTGTACAAATATGGGCGCGTATCGTCCAGTTTGTAGCGCGTGGCGGCCAGGTAAGCCGCGCCCGCCTCGTGCGGCGAAGCGTCGATGATGCTGATCAGCGCCCATTCCGGCAGATCGGGCGGCGTGATTTCGTCCCACTCGCGCCCGCCATCTTGGGAAATATGCACCAAGCCGTCATCGCTGCCGGCCCAGAGCAAGCCCGCTTCGTGATGAGATTCCGCCAGCGCGAAAATCGTGCAATAGACCTCGGCGCCGGTATTGTCCCGCGTGATCGGACCGCCCGACGCCCGCAGCTTGTCGGGGTCGTCTCGCGTCAGATCGGGACTGAGCGCTTCAAAGCTCGCGCCTAAATCGGTCGACACGTGCAGGCGATTGCTGGCGACATAAAGCAGATCGGGATTATGCCGCGAAAACATGATTGGAAAGGTCCATTGAAAGCGATACTTCAAGCCTTCGCTGCCCACGCCCCAGCCATAAAGCTCGGGCCACACGGTGATGTCGCGGACCTGACCGGTGCGGTGGTTATAGAGCAGCATGATGTCGTTGTAAGCGCGCTGACCTTGTGGACCCGAGGCGACGACATAAGCGGGATCGTCCGGCTTGATGGCGATATAGCCGCTTTCCCCGCCGCCCGGCGCGTACCAGTCGCGCTCGTGGATGGCGCCGTCAATCGTCGCGCTGGGTAGGCTGATGGCGGTATTGTCCTGCTGCGAGCCATAAACGCGATAGGGGAACTGATCGTCGGTACAGACGTGATACAACTGCGCCGTCGGCTGGTTATAGATGGAGGACCAGCTCATGCCGCCGTTGAAAGACACGCAAGCGCCACCGTCATTGCCGTCAATCATGCGCCGGTTATCATTTGGGTCGATCCACAGCGCGTGATCGTCGCCGTGCGGAATCGGAATGGCATCAAACGAAGCGCCGCCGTCGATGGATTTCCAAAAACTGTAATTCTGCACATAGACCGTGTCCGGGTCTTGCGTATCGGCGGTGATGTGCATGTAATACCAAGGCCGGGTGCGCAAGAGCGATTGTTCGCTGAGGCGCAGCCAGGTCTCGCCATAATCATCCGAGCGGAAGACCGCGCCATCATGCGCTTCGATCACCGCCCAGACGCGGCCCCTACGCGCCGGCGACACCGCCACGCCGATCTTGCCCAAGACGCCCTGCGGCAAACCGGGCTTGCGCGAGACTTCTTCCCAGCTGTCGCCGCCGTCCATGCTGCGCCACAAGCCGCACTCCGGTCCGCCACTTTCCAGCCGATGCGGGTAGCGCTGCGCCTGCCAGATGGCCGCGAAGAGTATGCGCGGATTGTTGACATCCATCGAAACATCGTGCGAGCCGGCGGTCTCGCTCTTGTAAAGCGCCTTTTCCCAGCTTTCGCCGCCATCCCGCGAGCGGAACAGGCCGCGCTCTTCATTCGGACCGAAGGCATGGCCCAGCGCCGCGGCATAGACGATATCGGGATCGCGCGGATGAATCTGAATCTTGCCGATATGCCGCGTATCGCTCAAACCTATATGCCGCCAGCTCAAGCCGGCGTCGACCGACTTGTAGATGCCGTCGCCGTGCGACACATTGCCGCGGATAGATGTCTCTCCCGTGCCGGCGTAGATCACGTTGGGATCCGCAGTCGACACCGCCAGGGCGCCGATGGCGGCTGTATTGAAATAGCCGTCGGAGACGTTGCGCCAGTATTGACCGCCATCGGTGGTCTTCCAAACGCCGCCGGCGCAGGCTCCGAAATAAAAGGTCATGGGATCCGATACATCCCCCGCCACCGCCACCACGCGCCCGCCGCGATGCGGTCCGATGCAGCGGAATTCCAAACTATCGAGCATTTGCTTTTGAATAATGTTCCCAGATGAATTGTTCATTTATCGTCCTTTCCTTGTGAAACATATTCGGCAAGATACAGAATATGATTGAGCTAAACTCCTACTCTAAGCCCATGTCGAAGGCGCGGTTGAGAAACGCAAAAATATCCACCTGCTCGCCAATCAGCTTTGATGTCGCCTTGCCCATGGCATGTCCCGCTCTCGTTTCGACGCGCAGGAGGATCACGTTGTCGCCGCGATTCGCCGCTTGAAAACTGGCTGCCAGCTTCTTGGAGTGCATCGGCACGACGCGATCATCATGATCGGCTGTGAGAATCAGCATCGGCGGGTAGGCTTGCCCGGCTTTGATATTGTGCAATGGACCGTAGGCGGTCAAAAACTCAAAGTGCTCTGGGCTGCTTTCAGCATCGCCATACTCGTTGGTCCAATAGCGCCCGGAGGTGAAATACTTGAAGCGAAGCATATCGATGGTCGGCACATGACAGAGCACCGCGCTATACAAGTCCGGGCGCTGCGTCGCGCAGACCGCCACCAGCAAGCCGCCATTGCTCCTGCCCTCAATCGCCAGCTTGCGGTTCGATGTATATTTGTTCTCGATCAGCCATTCCGCCGCCGCGTGGAAGTCATCGTAGGTCTTCTGGCGACCAGCGAACATGCCGGCGCGGTGCCAGGCTTCGCCGTATTCGCCGCCGCCGCGGATATTGGCATTGACGAAGATGCCGCCGTTTTCCAACCAGACGGGCAGCCAACTGCGGTAGTGCGGCGTTTGACTGAGACTATAGCCGCCGTAGGCGTACATGATGGCCGGGTTGTCGCCATTCAGTTCCAAGCCCTTTTTGCAAGTGATGAAGATGGGCGCCGTGGCGCCATCTGCAGACGGACAGAATGCTTGTCGCGTTTCGTATTGCTCCGCATCAAACGAAGGAACCGCCGCTGTAAAAAAGGGCTGCAATTCGCCGGTCGCGAAGTCGTATTGCAGTATCTGGGTCGGCTGCAGGAACGAGGTCCAGGCGATGAACATGCTGTCATCTTTGGCGCCGCCATAGGCGCCGGCCTGCTCGCGCGGGATGACGGCTCCCTGCCCGGGCGGCAGCAGCTCGCGGTCAAGCGAGCCGTCTTTATTGTAAATCTTGATCACATGTCGGCAGAGGCGCATCGCGGTTACCACAAACTGCTGATTGACGATGGCGACCCCGGCGATGGCTTCCGCGCTTTCCGGCACGACATCAACCCAGTTTTCACTGGCTGGACGCTTGATATCCACGGCGACCACCCGCCAGTTCAGCGCGCCATTGGTCGTCAGGATATAGAAGATATCGCCATCGTTGCCGATAAAGCGGTAGTCGGCATCCAGGTCGTCGAACAATCTTACAAAATCGCCTTCGTTATCATTGGCTTTATCAATGGCTTTGTAAAACAGGCGATTGGCAACGCGCGATTCCCAGTCGATATTAAGCAGGAGGAAACGATCATCCGAGCTGACCGACAGCCCATAAGTCACGCCTTTGCGCTCGGCATCGGCAAAGATCAATCGATCTTCGGCTTGGTCCGTGCCCAGCTGATGAAAGTAGACCTGGTGCGACACTTCTGGATTGGCGGGACCTTCGTCGAGCGCGCCATTGGCATAGCGGCTGTAAAAGAAGCCGGAGCCATCTACCCGCCAAGCCGCTGTTGAGAATTTAAGCTTGTCCAGACGGTCTGGCAGGTCTTGCCCGCTGGCCACATCCCGGATGCGAAACTCTACCCAGTCCACTCCGCCATCGGAAAGGGCAACCATCAACAGCCGGCCCTCGGCGACCGGCTGCCAGTCGAATATCGCCACCGTGCCGTCGTCGCTAAAGCTGTTAGGATCCACCAGGACGCGCGGAGAACCGTCCCCCTCTTGCACATATAGCGCGGGCTGCTGCCGCAAGCCGTCATGGCGCATAAAGAAAAGCCGATCGCCCCGTTTACGCGGGATCTCGTATTTGGGGTAATCCCATACTTCGCGCAGCCGCCGCTCGAAGGTAGCGCGCCCTTCCAGGCTGCTTAGCGTTTCCAGCGCCAGAGCGTGCTGCTTCCCCGTCCACTCCTGCACTTCCGGGTCCTCGGCGTCTTCCAGCCAACGATAGGGGTCTGCCACTGTCGCGCCAAAGAAATCGTCGACGACATCGCCTTTGCGCGTATCGGGATAAGTCAGTTTTTCAAACATCAGCGTTTTCCTTATTTGAAATATCAACTTCTTAAATTAAACCTGAGCATATTCAGATCCATGCGTCTATTGAATCTGATACCCCGCCGGTGGAGCGACGCCCAGCAGATGCCGCAGAAAATAATCCCAGCGCCGCCGCAGAAAATAGGGATGATTGGTGGAAGCGTGCGGTTGATTAGGCATGATGAGCAGATCGAAGTCCTTGTTGGCTTTGATCAAGGCATCCACCACTACCAAGGTCGACGCTAGGTGCACATTCTCGTCCATGTCGCCGTGGATTAGCAGCAGCTTGCCTTGCAGATTATGGGCGTGGTTTTGGTTGGCTGAAAAGATATAGTGCTCGCCGACTTCCCGCCCCATGTAGCGCTCAACCCAGGTGGCTTTGTCGAGCCGGTGGTCGTGGTTGCCGGCCGAGGACACCGCCACTTTGTAAAACTCCGGATAGGCGAACATGGCGCGGCAAGAGGCGTAACCGCCGGCCGAATGCCCGAAAATGCCCACGCGCGAAATATCGAGGTATTCGTAACGGTCGGCAAGCTGGCTTATGGCGCTGATATGATCGGGCAAGCCATTGTCCGCCAGGTTGCGGTAGCTGAGGTCGTGCTGCGCTTTGGAACGCCCCGGCATGCCCAAGCCATCAATCATCAGCACCACAAATCCCAATTCCGCCAGCGACTGCGACGTCCAGTAATTGCCTTCCCTTTCGCGCGCCGCGTCGGCGAAGGCGGCCGGCGCCTGTATCGCTTGCGGACCGCCATAGATGTAATCAATCACGGGGTACTGCGCATGCTCGTCCAAATCCGAAGGGCGGAAGATGACGCCATAGATTTCCGTGAGGCCATCGCGGGCTTTGGCTTTGAAGCGCTCCGGCGCCCGCCAGCCGGTCGCTTCCAGTTGGCTGATGTCCGCTCGCTCGAGCTCGCGTATCAGCAGCCCGTCCGCGCCGCGCAAGACGATGACCGGCGCTTGATCAACCGTCGAATAATTGTCGATGAAGCAACTGCCGCCCGGCGCGAATATGACCGAGTGATCGGCGTTTTCCGGCGTCAGCAACTGCGCTGCGCCGCCTGCCAGGCTGACGCGATACAAAAAGCTGAAATAGGGATCGCGGTCGGCTTCGCGCCCGACAGCCGTGAAATAGACCCAGCCAGCGTCTTCATCCACATGTTTCAAATGACTCACTTCATAAGCGCCCGCTGTGAGCTGAGTAATCAGCGAGCTGCTTTCCGCGTCATACAGATAGAGATGTCCCCAGCCATCGCGCTGCGAATACCAAATAACACGGCTGCCGCCGGCCAAGACGCGCACGCTTGAATTGCCGCGCCAGATCGAAGGATCAATGCCGCTGTCGCTCGCTTCGGAAATGGCGCAGCGCGCGGCGCCTGTCGCCGCGTCGATGACGATCAGATCCATCTGATGATAGCCGCGGCTCTGCCGCAGATAATAAACCGTATTCGAGTCTTCGGACCAGCACAGGCAATCGTCATTGATCGGCGCGCCATGATATTGCGCTTCCGTGGCTTCCAGGTCGACGCTAATCGTCGCGCCCGCCTTGAGATCCGCGCAGACCAAGGTGACCAAAGGCAGCCGATCATCGCCGGGCAAGGGATAGGCGTAAGAATGCAGATGCGGGCGGACGCTGCCGTCGGGCGGAACCGATTGCACAAGATGAAATTGCGGCGCTTCCCGCTGATCGACGCGGCAAAATAGCAGCCGATTGCTATCCGGCGACCAGCGAATCGCCGGCGGCGGCGCGTCTTCGATGCCGCCTGTTGTCAGCGGCGAAAGCAGAGGCTCGCCGTAGTCGTTCTTCGCTGCGCCGTCGGCGGTGAGCGCGCGTTCTTCCCCGTTGTTTACGGAGCGAACCCATACGTTATGGTCGCGCGTATAGGCTTCCCATTTGCCGTCGGGCGAAGGCGCGACGTCCCTTGGCGGCTTCGGCACATCGCCCAGGCGCGTGCAGATATAATCGCTCAAGTCGCAGGACCAGCGTCCGCTGGACCCCCCCGCAGCGCTATCAAAGACGACGCTGCGACCATCTTCGCTGAACTCGATTTCGCTAAAGGGCAATTGCCGTGTCTGACAGGGCACACCGCTCGCTTGGCTGAGCGCGGCAGCCAAACGTTCGTGATCGAAGGCGGCTCTTCGCTCGCCGCTGGCTGGATCCACCAGCACAAATTCGCTGCCCGCCAGCGATTTCCAGCGATACCAAAAACGATCGGAGCCCGCGATCCAGCGCGGTTTGATGGTCAGGTCGGACGTGAGTTTGGCGGCTTTGCCCGGCAGCAGCCGCTCAGCCCGCGCATAGCGCTGCCACAGGTCTGTCCCCGATTGCGCTTCTCGCTCGCGCGCCAGCTTCATCTGTAATTCCATCTTTAGTCCTCTCAAAGAATCAGTCGTATTCAGTTGATATTTTGATTGCAGATCTCGGACGCGGAAATGTGACAGGGGCGAAAGAAACAGCTTGCCGCGTTATGAAGCGTCAATGATCTCTGAATGCTCACTGAATATAGGGATCCAGCGCGTCGCGCAGCGCGTCGCCAATCAGGTTGATTGACATCACGGTCAAGAAGATCAAGGTGCCCGGGAAGATCATCAGCAGCGGGGCTTTGCGCAGATATTGCCGCCCATTGCTGAGGATATTGCCCCATTCGGCTTGCGGCGGCTGCACGCCCAAGCCGAGGAAGCCCAGCGCCGCCGTCGTCAGGATGGAACCGGCCACAGCCAGCGTCGCGTAGACGATGATTGGCGCCAGCGTATTCGGCAACAAGTGCGCGAACATGATGCGCGCGCGGCCCGCCCCCAGGGCCCGCGCGGCTTCGACATATTCTTGTTCCTTCAAGGACAGGACATTGCCGCGCACAATGCGCGACAGCGTCGGCACCGCCCAAATCGCCAAAACAATGATCAAGTTGACCAAGCTGGTTCCCAGCACCGACACAATCAATATCGCCAGCACGATGCCCGGGAAAGCGTACATGATATCGATGGCGCGCATGATCAGCGTGTCGGTCCTCCCCCCGAAAAATCCCGATATGAGCCCGACGATGGCACCGCAAAAGACACCCACAGCCGTACCGACGATGCCGACGAAGAGCGAGATGCGCGCGCCATAGACCAAGCGCGAATAGAAATCCCGTCCCAGCTCGTCCGTGCCCAGCCAGTGTTCCGCGGATGGCGGTTTCATGCGCTTGCGCAGCGACTGCTCGTATGGGTCATGCGTGGTGACGACGGGCGCGGATAGACCCATGAAGATGATGAATACCATAAAAGCCGCGCCAACCAGGGCAAATCGGTTGCGGCTGAATTCCAGCCAGGCGCGCCTGGGACCGGAAAGGCGACGAAATTCCTGATCGTCGAGCCGGGCGATATTGCCCTCATTGTCGCGCTGTTTTTGCTTCATTTTGCAACTCCCCTGTCGAGCATGCGCGCCTCACTCAAAACGAATGCGCGGATCTACATAGACGAGCAGCACATCTGTGAGCAGATTGACCAAAACAACGGAAGTGGCGATGAGCAAGCCCGCCCCCTGTATGACCGGAAAGTCCCGCCCGTTGACGCCATCAATCAAGTACAAGCCGACGCCGGGCCAGGCGAATACGGTCTCGACAATGACAGAACCAGCCAGGATGAAAGCCATATTTATGCCCAGCACGTTCACCACCGGCAAAAGCCCGTTGCGCAAGGCGTGCTTGATCATGACATTGCGCTCGGAAAGTCCCTTCGCCCGCGCCGTGCGCACATAGTCGTTGTTGATGACCTCAAGCATGCTCGAACGGACGTATCGCGCGAGGTAGCCGGCGCTGGTATAACCCAGAACGATGGTGGGCAAGATCATGTGCTTCGCCCCGCCCAGCCCGGATGGCGGCAATATCGGAATATACAAAGCGAAAATGAGAATCAGCACAAGCGCGAACCAAAAATTGGGCATCGAGACGCCGACCAAAGCAATGACCATCAACATATTGTCCACCCAGGATCCACGCTTGATGGCCGCCAGCACGCCGATCGAGATGCCCAGGACCGCGGAAAGCAGAGAAGCCGCCACCCCCAAGCGCACGGTATTGGGCACGCGGCGCGCCAAATCATCGGTCACCGGGCGCAGCGTGCGCAAGGACGCGCCAAAATCGAATTGCAGCGTATTGCGCATATAACGCAAATACTGAATTGGCAGGGGATCGTTAAAGCCGTATTTCTCGTTGATCTTCGCCAGGTATGCTTCCGCCTCTTCGCCCTGGAAATCCGGCGGCACAAACATCAAAGCCGGATCGCCCGGCGCCAGTTGCATGGCAAACCAAAGCGCCGTAATCGCGCCAAATATGGTAGGTATCGCAAGCAATAGCCGCTTTACGATGTACTTGCGCATGAAGGCAAACTCCAATCCCCCAGCCCCTTTACCCAAGAGCGGGGGACATCTTTTCATAAGGCAAGCAATCGCCTCAAAACCCATACATATTGTGGCGATTTTGGGCGACTCGCAGAGTCGCCCCTACAGTTTTCGCTATAAAGAATACCTGTAGGGGTCAGCCTGTGGCTGACCCGCTATATTGCGGCTCGCCTATTCGCTGAGCCAAGCCTTGTGGAACAACGGAATGCGACCGCCCAGCTCGAATTCGATGCCTTCCACATTGGGGCTGACAACATTGATCCAGGGCGAGTGCCAGCCCCAAATCGTCAGTTGCTGCTCCTGGAAGATGTGCTGCGCCGCGTGCGAAAGCCGCTTGCGCTCTTCCAGGTCGGTGGTGGCGGAAAAGTCGTCAGCGAGCGCTTGCAGCTCCGCCGCTACCTCGATCAAATAGGGCTCTACCGCATCGTCAATCTGGTAAATGGTCCAGAAGGAATCCGGCGCCCAAGAGGCTTCAATCGCCGATGTAACGGCGAAGAAGGACCCCTGCGAGTGGTGCCCGAAGGTCCAGTTGCCTTGGTTCTCTCGCCATTCGTCGAGCATGGCGTTCCATTCCGCCGTCTTGATGGGCGCGTCAATGCCGACGTCCGTCAGGTACTCCTGATAGATCTCGTTGAACAAGCCCCACAGCGCGAAGTCGGCCGAAATCATGTTGACCACCAGCTTCTCGCGGCCGTCGACGCATTCCTTGCCTGCGGGCGGGTTTTCTTCGTTCATGTCGCATTCGCGATAGCGGAAGCCATCATCCGCCATTAGCCAGCCCGCTTCGTCCAGTAGCTGCCCGGCCATTTCCGGATCGTAAGGCGCGATCTCCGGCAGGTCATCGGTCCAATAGGGCGAATTGGGCGATACCCCCCCGCGCGAGCGCACGGGCAAGCCGAAGAGAATCTCTTCCATGATGGCGTCGAAATCGACCGTGTAAGCCAGAGCCTTGCGCAGCGACAGCTCGGTCATCGGATAGCGCGATGTGTTCAGGCTGATCATGGTTACGCCAGGACCCAGCGGCGCGTTCACGACGAGATCGCTGTCATTCTGCAGGCGCACGGCGTCTTCCGGCTCGATGCCGTCGACATAATGCACGTTGCCCGATTCTATCTCGATCAAGCGCACTTGCGTGTCGCCATGAATGCGAATCGTGAGGCCATCGAGCAGCGGCGAGCCCTGCCAGTAATTCGGGTTCTTCACATAGCGAATCTCACTCTGTGGTTCGTGCGCCTCGAACATGAAAGCGCCGGTGCCGACGGGGTTCTCGTGGAAGGTCGAGCCGTCCTCGCCCCAGGCTGTCGGGCTGATCTGATAGGAATCCGTGCCGACTGCTACATCATAGATGAAGTCGCCATTGGCTTCGCCAATCTTGATCCAGGCAGTGTGCTCATCCAGCGCTTCCATCTCGACCACGCGGCTCATCCGCACGTGCCCGCGCGCGTCTTCATCGTCGATTTGGCGTTGGATATTGAAGATCACCGCATCGGCGTTCCAGGGCGTGCCATCGTGGAACATCACGCCTTCGCGCAGGTGGAAGGTGTATTCCAGCCCGTCTTCAGAAATCTCCCAATCCGTCGCCAGGAAGGGCAGCAGGTTGTCATTGTCGTCCACCGTCAGCAAGGTGTCATAAAGGGGCCGCACATCGCGGATGCTGGGCCAGGTCGTGCGCGTCTGGTCCCAGGAAATCACATCGGCGGATTGCATCATGATCAGCGTGCCGCCTTCATTTGCCTCCTGTGTATGGGCTGGCAGCGCCAGCGCCAAGAAAACCACCAGAAGGATTGCTATCGTCAGAATTCGTTTCGACATTTTTTTCTCCTTAATGCTAAACCGTGCTAATCTGTCTTTCTTATGTTCGACGCAAGTACCATGGCGCCTCCTTTTCCACCAAACTAATGCGACGCGCGCGGAGACGAACTCTCGCACAGTACCAATGCGCCTGCCACATGGATGCTACATCCTGCAAGATTCACTATTTTGAGAATAGCAAATCAAGGTGTCATGCGCAAGAAACTGCTATTTTTCGCCGGGGCAGTCGCTTCAAAACCATTTTGTGTCGAAAATCACAAATTATTACGCAATGTAGGGGCGACCTATCAGGTCGCCCGACGTTGCTGCACATAGATTTCGGGCGACCTGATAGGTCGCCCCTACCGTTTCAATTTTGTTGGATTACTTCATGTAGTGAAAATTTGAAGCGATTGGCTTGTGACGGGCGCGCGTCTCTCGCCAAGGCTAGGCAGTCGCGCGCGCGGCTCGCACCGAGACGTAGGTGAATACCAGCAAACTACCGAAATAGATCAAGACGCCGACCCAGGTCAAGGTTGCGCCATTGCCGGCGAACATCATGACGGCCGAAATCAATGTCAGCGCGCCGATGAGCATCATCAGCGGTTGGCTCACCGATGATTTGAGCTTGCCGTCCGTTCCCGGCTCGCTTTCCACGATATAGCCTTGCTCTTCCAGGCGTTCGCGCGATTCCGGGTCCACCGTCGCATAACCGCCGCGCACATAGTTGAAGGCTTGCTGCAAGCCAAATTGCAGCGGGCTTTTTTCCGGATGCAGCAGCACAACCGGCGCCCCCGTCCGTTCCGCGATGCGCATGGACGTATTGCCGAAGAGCCGCTGCTTCACCCGCGTATCGCGGGTCTCGCCCAGCGCCACATAATCATAGTCGCGCGCGGCTCTCACGATGGCGTCAATGCGATCGGAACTGACATCGGTCAGCAGATTGACCTGCCTGTCTGCAACTTTCATCGCCTCGATCTGGCGCTGCAAGGCGCGGGTAAAACGCTCCCGTTCCACCGCTGGCGTATCCGTGGAAAAGATGTGCATCAGATCCAAAACCATGTCCGGCGTGCTGGCGAACAACTGAATTAGTTGCAGCGCATAGCCCACCTGCCGCGGATCCGCAATCGGCATCAGCACGCGCTTGACACCGCGGGTATTGCCGGGCTGCAACATCATCACATCACAATTGATCTCGGCTAGCACCTGGTCGATATTGGAACCAACCACCGTCATGCCGTCATTGTCCCTGACGCCTTGCCAGCCGATCACCACCAAGTCCGCGCGCTGCTCATGCGCTGTATCAATGATCGCTGGCGCGACGCGGCGGGCGACGCGCACGATATATTCCACCGCCACGTCTTCGTCGCGGACCATCGCAATGGCTTTCTCTCGCAAGGAATCGCTGGCTTCCAAATAATGATAGCCCGAGGACAAGGGCGTCGGCGACGGGACCGTGACGATGTGCAAGAGCGTTACCTTGCCGTCATTCTGCTCGGCGGCGTGGATCGCCGGCGGCAGCAAGGTCGATAGCGTTTTCGGATTGGCAACGGGAACCAAAACACGATAGGGGACATCCGCCGTCGGCCGCATCAATTCCGTTTGCTGCAATACGGCTGTCCGTTGCGCGCGTTCTTGGCGGGGCCGGGCGTAGAAGTAATAGATGAGGAAGCCCGCGCCGATCCAAACCGCGGCGTAGACCCAGGCAATCTGCGAGACCCCGAAGAGCGACAGCACCAGCAAGAATTGCATGCCGATGGCGATCATGGGCAAGATGGGGAAAAACGGCAGCAGGAAACCGTATTTCAGGTTCTTGCCGTATTTGCTGCGTATCGTGATCACAGCCAGGTTGACCTGCAAGAAGAGCAAGATGAACATGATATCAGCCGAAGCCGCGACATCCTCGATCGGCAGCGTCAGCGCCACAAACAAAATCAGTACACCCGACCAGCCCAAGGCGATATTGGGCGTGCGCGTCTTGGAACTGACATTGGAGAAGCTGTCGGGCAAGGCGCGGTCGCGCCCCATGGCGAAGGAAACGCGCGTCGAAGAAAAGGTCGTGGCGTTAAGCGCGCTCATCGTCGAAAGCAACGCGCCTAGCATGATGAGGAAGGTGCCAAAAGGCATGAACTGCGCGGCGGCGCGGGCGATGCCAATCTCGCCCAATTCGCCCAGCCATTCGTGAATGAGCCGGCCTTCCGGCGGATCCACCGCGCCAATAATGACAAAAGCCACCAGCATATAAATCGGCACGACGATGGCCAGTGAAAGGAATACGGCGCGCGGGATATTCTTGCGCGGATTGCGGACTTCCTCGCCGGCCTGCACGATAATCTCGTAGCCTTCGAAGGCGATGAAGGTCAAGCCCATCGCGCTGACAATGCCAATGATACCCTGCATGCCCTCGCCCGGGGCAAAAGGATTGAAGGCTTCGAAGCGGATCGGATCGCCGAAAATGACGAACAAGCCGCTCACGATGAAGATCATGATGATGATTACTTTCAAGACCGTTACGATGTTGCCAACCGCGCCTGTCTCGGACGTGCCTCGGTAATTGATGTACAAAAAGAGCAGGATGATCAATACGGCGAAGCCCTTTTGCACCAGCTCGGCTTCGGTTAATTCCAGACCAAATGGCAGGTGCAAGGGACCGGATAGAAAGACACCCACCCCCTCCGCATGGTGCGCTTCCGGATCCAGCAATAGAATGCGCATCAACTCGTAAATGAACCCGCCAAAGCCAACGCCGTAGAGACTGCCGGCCACCGCATGCGCGAACCAGCTCATCCAGCCGGCCAGGAATCCATTGGGACCGGGCAAGCCTTCTTTGACCCACAAATAACCGCCGCCCGCTTCCGGAATCGCCGATCCCAATTCGGCATAGACCATGGCAGTCAAAACGGTGATGACGCCGTTCAAGGCGAAAGCCAGAATAAGCGCGGGACCCGCCGTGCCCGCGGCGATGCCCGTCAGAACAAAGATGCCGGCGCCAATCATCGCGCCGACACCGATCATCGTTATGTCAAATAATCCCAGGTTGCGTACCAATCCCACATCATGAGACGATCCTTCGTTGGCTGCCATATTTCTCTATCCTTATCTATGTTCAATGCGACCAGCAAAACCGTCGCGAAGCGCCGACGCGGACCCGAAACATTAGGGCGCTAATCTTCACTTTATATCAAAGCGTCGTCCTTTGACAAGTTCATGGGCAATTTAGGGTGCATTTCAGATCATTGGCGTATCAAGCCCTATTTCGCAATAAGCGAAACTCGGTAGGGGCGAGCCGTGGCTCGCCCAAATGAGATCTTGGTTTCGGGCGACTCAGCGCTGCGCGTAGACACAGCAGGTCAGTCGCCCCTACCGATCGTCTATTTATTTGTGATTCTGCTGTTAGAGCGGATTGTCTATGACGAAATTCGATACTATGTTTGTTCATTTTGCCAAAATATTGAAATGCACCCAGCAACGTCAGCTCTTGCTTTCGACGCCAACAAAGCCCCGGATAGCAGAAAATAGGGGTTTGCGAGCTTCTAGGGCGCGCAAAGATTAAATGGAGGCCAACTTGTAAGCCGCGTCATTCCAGCGCAATTCGTTCTTGAAGTGACGCAGGTCGGTTGACTTGTCGATCTGCACATATTCCACGCCAACCATCTCGCTGAAGTCATAAACATGCTCGGCGCTCAAAGCCTGGCTGAAAACCGTATGATGCGCGCCGCCGGCGTAGATCCAAGCGCTCGCGCCGACTTGCAGGTTGGGATGCGGCGCCCACAAAGCCCGCGCCACCGGCAATTTGGGCAGTTCGGCTTCTGGCTCGATCACGTCCACGGTGTTGACGATCATGCGGAAACGATCACCCAGGTCAATCAGCGAGGCGTTCAAGGCGCTCCCGGCCGCTGTGTTGAAGACCAGTCGCGCCGGGTCGGCTTTGCCGCCGATGCCCAGCGGATGCACTTCGAGGTTGGGCTGCGCAGCCGCGATCGTCGGGCAAATTTCCAGCATGTGCGCGCCCAGTACCGCCGTATTGCCCGGATGGAAATGATAGGTGTAGTCCTCCATGAACGAGGTGCCGCCATCAAGCCCTTCCGCCATCACTTTCAAGGAGCGCAGCAGCGCCGCTGTTTTCCAGTCGCCCTCGGCGCCAAAACCATATCCCGCCTCCATCAGGCGCTGCACAGCCAAGCCCGGCAATTGCGCCAAGCCGTGCAAATCCTCAAATGTCGTCGTGAAAGCAGTGAAGCCGCCATCCTGCAAGAACTGCGTCAAACCGAGCTCAATCCGCGCCGCTTCCCTTATCGACTCGTGACGATCGCCGCCTTTGCGCAGATCGCCGCTCATGCGGTATGCCATCTCGTATTCCGCGACCAGCGCGTCAATTTCCCCGTCGCTCACTTGATTGACCACAGCGGCAAGGTCGCCGACGCCGTAGCCATTCACCTGATATCCAAATTGCGCCTGCGCCGCGACTTTGTCCCCTTCGGTCACCGCCACCGCGCGCATATTGTCGCCGATACGCGCCACTTTCAGCGCGCGCGTTTCCTGCCAGGCGCGGACCGCGCGCGCCCAGACGCCGATTTGCCCCTGCACGGCTTCATCGCGCCAATGCCCGACCACCACCTTGCGCCGCAGCCGCAGCCGGCTCATGATATGGCCGAACTCGCGGTCGCCATGCGCCGCCTGGTTGAGATTCATGAAGTCCATATCAATGTCGGACCAGGGGATATCGCGGTTGTACTGCGTGTGCAAGTGCAGCAGCGGTTTATCCAGCGCCGTCAAGCCGGCAATCCAGTTTTTCGCCGGCGAAAAAGTGTGCATCCAGGTGATGAGGCCGACGCAATTCGGGTCATTGTTGGCTGCCCTGCAAATGCCGTAGATTTCGTCCGCCGTGGTCAACACCGGCTTATAAACGATCTCGACAGGAATGGCGGCGACGGAATTGAGAACACCCGCAATTTCCCGCGAATGCCGCCCGACCTGCTCAATCGCTTCCGGTCCGTACAGATGCTGACTGCCGGTTAAGAACCAAATTTGATAGTCTCGCAGTGCCATTCCTCGTTCCCTTCAGCCCAAAACTAATCCTCAGTAAAACCAATAAAGCAATGCAAAAATCGCTTGAGCAACAATCCGTAGGGGCGACATACCATGTTGCCCGAAACCACAAGTCATAGCGGCAGTGGGCGACCAGATTGGTCGCCCCTACAAGGTTCACTTTCGTTGCGCGACCTACTTGCACTCACTTCTGTGGCCGCCGAGCGCCTCCGGGTGAATATTCACCGCTGCCCATAGACATTCTGATAGCGCTCGTGCAGCTTATCAATATCTTCTTGCGGAATCGTGATGATCTCGCCCAGTTGACGCGCCGTCCAGACAATCGCGGCATTGTCCTCCGTCATCACCGCCGCCTTGACGGCCGCTGCGGCGCTGTCGCCAATCGTGAAGACGCCATGATTGCGCAGTAGCGCGGCCGGGCTGCGATGCCCGGTCAATTTGTCAACAACCAGCTTGCCTATCTGCTCGCCGCCAATCAAGCAAAAACCGCAACAGGGGATCTCGCCGCCGAATTCGTCAGCCATCGCAGTCGTCACGCAGGGGATCGGCTCGCCCACCACCGAAAAAGCCGTCGCATAGCGCGAGTGCGTATGCGCCACGCCATGAACCGTCGGCATGTGTCGATATATGTAGCAATGAGACGCGGTGTCCGACGACGGGCTGAGATCGCCTTGAACCACGCGACCCTCCAAGTCCGTGACCACCATGTTTTCCGGCGTCAAATCCTCGAAGAGCAGTCCGCTCGGCTTGATGACCACCAGGTCGCTGTCGGGGTCGCGCGCGCTGATATTGCCGCTCGTCCAAGCGACCAGATTGTTCTTCGGCAATTCGGCATGGAGCTGGCAAAGCTCGCTTCGCAGGTCTGGCAATAGCATAGCTACTTCACTCAACCGCCCGCGCCGACGGTCTTCGCCTTGAGGTCCTCAGCAAACAGGCGACCGACAAGCTTGTTCGCGATGGGAATCGCCCGTTCTTGACCGCGCAGCGCCATCAGCAAGCTGATAAGCCAATTGATCGCCAGAAAGATCAACATCGCCACAACCAGCGAAAACAGCGATATGGAGACAATCGGACCCATGACGGGAATCAGACCGATCGCGTAAGCACCCACCGCCCAAACCAGAAAACTCAGTATCAATGTCAAAACAGCCGCAATGCTCTGCCGCGCGTGATTCCGCGTCAGCGGATTGCGCCCGTCCAGCGCCAGCCCAACCAAGCCCCCCAGAACGGGAACGATGTAGGCTAATACAGCGAAAAAGCGCCCGTGGGCGGCCGCAATACTTTCAAGTCCCTCCTGCTGCTTTGGCGAGGCTTTAGGGGAGCTGGACATTTGCGACTCCTTGCAATTCCAATTCCTCGGCGAAGTGGCAGCGCGCGCTGTGGCCGGGCGCAATCTCCAGCAGCGGCGGAACCTCCCGCGTGCAGATGTCTTGCGCGTAGCGGCAGCGCGGATGGAAGACACAGCCGGAGGGGGGATTGGCCGGGCTGGGCACATCGCCCTCCAGGATGACGCGCTCCATTTTGATTAGCGGATCGGCCGGCGGCACAGCCGAAACCAGCGCCTCGGTGTAGGGATGCCGTGGGTTGCGCAGCAACTCATCCGTCGGCGCTACCTCGACGAGATTGCCCACATACATCACGGCGATCCGGTCGCAGATATGCTCAACCACCGACAGATCGTGCGAGATGAAAATGAAGGTCAGCCGGTAATCATCTTTGAGGTTCTGCAAAAGGTTCAGCACCTGCGCCTGCACCGACACGTCCAGCGCCGAGACCGGCTCGTCAGCCACAATCAGGCGCGGATTCAGCGCCAGCGTGCGCGCGACGCCGATCCTTTGCCGCTGACCGCCGGAGAACTCGTGCGGGTAGCGCCCCATATAAGCCGGCTTCAAGCCGACCGCGTTCATGAGCTGCGCCACACGCGCCGTGATCTCGCCGCCGGAGGCCAGTCCATGAATCACCAGGGGCTCGGCGATCAAATCCCGCACGGTCAAGCGTGGATTCAAGGAACTGAATGGGTCTTGAAAGATCATGCGCATTTCCTTGCGCAGGTTTTTCATCTCTTTGCGGTTGAGCTTGGCGACATCGACCCAATCGCCATCGCGCTTGTGGAATAGCACCTCGCCATCGGTCGGGTCATACAAGCGCAGCAAGGCGCGCCCAACGGTCGTCTTGCCGCAGCCGCTTTCGCCAACCAGACCCATCACTTCCTGCTCGCGCAGCTCGAAGGAAATGCCGTCAACAGCTTTGATGGCGCCCACCTGCCGCTGCAACATGCCCTGCCGCAGCGGGAAGTGCATTTTGAGGTCCTTGACCTTGAGGATGATATCGCGCTTGCTATTTTCGGCTTCTATGTCTGACATGCCATGCGCCATTCCAATCACAGATTCGAGTAGGGATCAGCGGCGTCGCGCAAACCGTCGCCCAAGAAGTTCAAACCCAGCACCGCCACCACGATGAAAAGCACCGGCGTCAATATCCAGGTATTTTGGCCCAGCGTCTCCAGGCTTTGCGCGCTCTTCATCAAGAAACCCCAACTTGTCAGCGGTTCTTGAATGCCGATGCCCAGGAAGCTAAGGAAGGCTTCCGCCAAGATAATATCGGGGATCATCAGCGTCAGAATCACGATGACATGGCTGAGTACATTGGGGTAGAGGTGTTTGAAGATGATGCGGAAGTCCCCAGCGCCTTGCTCCTTCGCCGCCAGGATGAAATCCGTCTCGCGCAGTGACAACACCTTGCCGCGCACTTCCCGCGCCAGCACCGCCCAGCGCAAGAAAGGAAAGATGAAAGCCATGACCAGAAAGATCTGCCCCGAAGACCAGGTCTTGGGTATCACCGCCGCCAGCGCCATCCACAGCGGCAGCTCGGGGAAGGACATGACCACCTCAACGAAACGCTGAATCACGTTGTCGATGGCGCCACCGTAATAGCCAGAGATGACCCCGACCGAGGAGCCGATGACAATGGCAATCAGCGCCGCCAAAATGCTCAATGACAGCGAAACCCGCCCCGCCAGGCAGATGCGCCCCCACAAGTCGCGGCCGAAGCGGTCCGTGCCCAGGATATGCGCCCGCACCTCGTCGTTAGCCAAGCCAAATAAGTGCAAGTCGGTCGTGATGAAGCCAAAGAGCTTGTATTCCCAACTGCGGACGAAAAAATGAATGTAATGCGGATCTTCGGTATCCACCACGGGCTTCGCTTGATAAGTGACCGGGTCAATCACCAATTCCGATTTGTAAACAAAGGGGCGTAATTGAAAATTGCCATCGACGTCAATAAAACGAATTTCGGAGGGCGGGATGTAAGAATCACCCAGTTTGGTCGCGTAAAAATCGTAGGGGGAAAAGAATTCCGGGAACAATGCCAGGATGAAAAGCATCAGCACCATCAGCCCGCCGACGATGGCGGCTCGGCTGCGGCTGAAGCGCTGCCAGACCAACTGCGAGTAGCTGTCGCTGTTCTCTTCCGCGTCGTCTTCATTTGGAACTTCGGACGGAAGTTCGGCTTCGTAGATGTCCTGCACCTGTCACATCCCTTGCTTAACTATAGCTGACGCGCGGGTCGAGGATGCCCAGCGCCATATCCGCGATGAAATTGCCCAGGACCAGCAAAATGCCGTAGAGCAGCATGATGCTGCCGGAGATATAAATGTCCTGCTTCAGCAAAGCCTCATAAAACATGGGCGCGATAGTCGGCAAGCCGAAGACGATAGCCGCTTCCAACTCCCCTTGCAGCATATAGGGCAGAGCCGTGCCCTGATAGGCGACGACCGGGTGCAGGGCGTTGGGCACCGCATGCCGATTCATCACCCGCCGCTCGTGCAGCCCCTTGGAGCGCGCGGTGGTCACGTATTGCTGATTCAGCACATCCAGCAGATTGCCGCGCATGACGCGCATGTTGCGGGCGACCCCGCCAAAGCCGGCGATGAAGATGACGGGCCAGACATGCCGAATCAAATCAACAGCCTTCTCCACCGACCACGGGGCAAAGCGGAATTCGGGCGAAAACATGGAACTTACATGTTCCTGACCCAGCTCAAAAGCCAATATGTACAAGAATATCAAAGCCAAAGAAAAGCGCGGGATGGATGTCGCCAAAAATGCGAAAGCAGCCGCCGTATTGTCAGCCAGGCTGTATTGCCGGTTTGCCACATAAATGCCCAAGGCAATGCCGACGAGTGACGAGATAGCATGCGCCGCCAGCGCGATGCCAATCGTGCGCGGCAGGCGCTGCGCGATCAATTCGCCCACATCGGCGCGGTAGGAGAAAGAGAAGCCAAAATCCCCCCGCAAAACGATGCCGCTTATCCAGTTGATATATTGCACCGGAACCGGGTCGCGCAAGCCATATCGGTCGCGCAGTTGGTTCGCCGCGGCCTCCGCTTCTTCTTCCGATTGTCCGCCCAGAGCGATCAGCTCGCGCTTATAGACATCGGCAAAATCGCCCGGCGGCAATTGAATAATAAAAAAAGCCACTGCGCCAATAATCAACAAAATCAAGGCGGAAGAGACAAGTCGCTGAATGATGAACCGTATCATGGGCTGCCTCTCGCAGCGGATAGCATTTCAACGCAGTATAACGCAACAAGCTGATGGCGGGCAAAATCTCTTGTCCCACCCTCTTGGCTCGCGCCGACAGGGCAGGGAAAGCCCCTCCCAAATCCAAGGAGGGGCTTGTGATTTAGGAACTGGCTTGGCAGCCCCTACATATCGTCCATGGCATACATCGGCACGATGCCAGGCTGACTCTGGGTCAATTGCTCGTCTGGGTTGACCCAAACGGCTTCTGGAATGACATTGCCCCAAGTCCACTGATAGAAGAAGGGCGGCGCGCCAACCGGTATGTTGTTGAAGCGCTGTGCCAATGCCAAACCAAAGCGACCGATGATGCCGCCGACATTGTAGGCATTCTCGGTGAAGATCTGGTTGTAGCGAGCCATCAAAGCGCTGCGCTCTTCAAAATCCGGCTCCAGGCAGAATGCCTCGATGATCTCGATCAGCTCCGCTTCGAAATCCAGCAAATCGCGGGAATCGCCATCGGCGCGGTGCCAGGCCGGGGTCGTCGTGGTGATGGGACCCAGGTCGCGGCAGCGGGTGAAGGAAGTGGTGAATTCCTGACCCATGCGGTTGACACGCGCTTCCCAACGCCCGGTGACAATCGCGTCATCGCCAGCCGGACCCTGCAGCGGACGCAAGTTGACCTGTACGCCGACGTCCTGCATCAGCAGTACAAAGGCTTCGCCGATTTGGCCCGTGGCTTCGGCGGCGACGCTTGTATTCAGCACGATGGTCAAATTATCGCCAGCCAGCGGACCATCAGTCCAGTTGACGATGCCATCGCCATCGCTATCCTCGAAACCCAATTCCGCCAACAGCGCGCGAGCGGAATCCGGCGAGTAGGGATAATAAACGACGCTGTCGATGTCGAAGTAGGGCGAGCCAGGGGTGAGACCGCCGGCAAAACCGCGCATAAAGGGACCGCGAATGACCGCTTGCCCGATGCCATCGCCATCAACCGCATGCTGCACCGCGCGGCGGAAACTTTGATTGCGGAAGAGGTCGCGCAAGGCTTGATCGCGCTCGTCCTCTACGCCCAGGCTAGACGACAAGTTGAACTGAATGTTGAAAGCCAGGGTCTCCGGACCCCACTCGATGCGGAAGTGGGCATCGTCTTCTTGCGAGCGCGTGATGGCTTCTACGTAGGTGCTGGGGTTCTCGAGATTGGTGTGGTCGATGGAGCCCGCCAGTGTGCCTAGGGTGCGTCCAATGCCGCTGGGACCCTTCTCGAAGGTGACTTCGTCCAGGTAGGGCAGTTGATTGCCTTGCTCGTCAACCTTCCAGTAATAGGGGTTGCGGCGCATGACCATGAACTCGTCAATCTGATAATTGGTGGCGACCCAAGGACCCATGCTCGGCACTGGCAGATCGTCCTGTACCTGGAAGGTCTTGAAGGTGTCGTAGTCGGAATCCGAGTTGACGGCCGGGTGCATCGGCGCATAGACATGCTCGGCGCAGATGTTGAAGTCCAGGAAGTCCATGTTGAATAGCTGCTGCACCGGATAAGGCACCGGGAAGGTCCAGAGAATGGTATCGTCATCAACCGCTTCCAAAGTGATCGGCTCGCCGCCGATGGAGAAGGTGGAGCCGGTCGTCCAGGAGTCGACGTTCTCATCTTGAATGACGTGTTCCCAGGTGAACATGATGTCGTGAACGCCGAAGGGATGGCCATCGGACCACTTGGCGCCGCGGATGATGTTCATCGTCAGCTGCAATCCGTCGTCGCTCCACTCCCAGTCTGTCGCCAGGTTCGGCAGGGGCTCCAGGTTGTCCGCCCGCAGGAACATCGGACCAGACTTAACCAGCGATTCGCCGTAGATATAGTTGATGCCGAACCAGCCCTGTGTTTGACGGGCGCAGAGATTCCAGCCTTCGGTCGGCACAGCCGAGAAGTCGCGCCATTGGCCGCCATAAACGCCGGGACCGGTGCTCATGCCAGATTCCAGGATGACCTGGGGATTTTCTGGCAGGCGCTCTGCCACCGGCGGCAAATCGCCGGCTTCGACCAGCGCCGCTATCCATTCCGGCTCGCTGTAAGCATCCAGCCCTTGGTAGACCAGCATCTCGTCCAGATTGAAGCGGACAATCGGGTTGTCGCCCAACTGAACGCCTTCGGGGTAAGGAATCGGGTCAGCCACTTCGCCCATCTGCGCGAAGCTGCCCCCCCCCACAGCAAATAGCGCCGCTAGCAATAGCAGCATAGAAATAAATCGTGAACGCTTCATTGCGTTTCCTCCAAATGTGATTGACAAAAAATTAGCCCGCCGGCGCTAGCGGCAGGTTAATTCACAAGCAAATTAGGCTATCGCCCCCGTCGCTTTCGGAGCGCTCGCGTCCGCCGTAGCGTCCTCATGCAGCCAGCAAGCCACCGTATGCTGGCCAGCGACGGTCGTGGGCGGCGGCAAATGCGTACGGCATTTCTCCATCACATGCGGGCAGCGGTCGGCAAATGCGCAACCCGGAATGTCGGAGATGGCGTTGGGAACGATGCCCCTGATCGGCACTAAGATATCCTTGCGCCGTCCCAGAACCGGTATCGACTGCAACAATCCAATCGTATAAGGATGCTGCGGATTACGGAAAATGTCGATCGCCGTGCCATACTCGACCACGCGCCCGAAATACATCACCGCCACATTATCCGCCATTTGCGATACCACGCCCAGATTATGCGTGATGATGATGATCGACGAGCCGAAGTCCTCTTGCAGTTGCTCCATCAGGTCGATAATCTGCGCCTGAATCGTGACATCGAGCGCGGTAGTCGGCTCGTCCGCGATCAAAATCGACGGATTGCAAGACAGCGCCAGCGCGATCATCACGCGCTGCCGCATGCCGCCGCTCAATTGATGCGGATATTGCTTTGCCCGCTCTTGCGGGTCGGCAATGCGCACGCGATCGAGCATATCAATCGCCACTTTCAGCGCTTCTTTCTTGCTGAGCCCCTGATGCAATTCCACCACTTCGGCGATCTGTCTGCCGATCGTATGCAGCGGATTCAACGAGGTCATCGGCTCTTGAAATATCATCGATATCTCGCCGCCGCGGATGCTGCGCATTTCCAGTCCCTTGGGGTCGAGCTTTACAATGTCGATCGTTTCGGCGCTGCGCTTCTGCCGGCGGAAGACGATCTCGCCCTCGACGATCTCGCCGGGCGGGGATTTGATCAATTGCATGATCGAATGCGCCGTGACGCTCTTGCCACAGCCGCTTTCGCCGACGATGCCCAGGGTCTGCCCGTTTTCCAGGCTGAAGCTGACGCCCTTGACCGCCTTCACCACGCCGCGTTCCGTGAAGAAATGGGTCTTTAAGTTGCGGACTTCTAAAATTGGCTGCGCGCCGTTATTGCCAGTCATAAATACCGTTTCATTCGCTAATATGGGCGGACCAGGTGCCGCCCTTTCATTTTGTATGCTTGGACCTATCTAGCCCTTGTCGGACGTTCGCGCTGTCGCCTGCGCCAGTTTATCGGTCCTCAATTCCGCCACATTGCGCGTTTGCAGGCGAGCGGCGCCTTTTGTATCCAGCAATTTCACCCGCGTCCCGCGCGCTTCATGCGCCGCCAGACGCCGCCGCGCCGCTTCGATTTCCGCTGTGGCGTAATTCGGCAGCCACTCGGCTTGCGCGACCAGCAGCTCGTCCGTCATCTGCCAGACTTCTTCGGGGTTGCATACCGCGCCCACCAGCGGATCGTGCAGCATGGCTTGCTTGAGCATGGTGACATCGCCCTGTACAGCCGCTTCCATCGCCATCTCCTGCACGCGGACGCTGGCCGAGCAAGTCGCGGCGCAGGCCAGTGGCAGGTCGCCCAGGACCGGCATATTGATGCCGTTCTTGTCCACGTAGCCGGGGATCTCGACCACGCAGCCAGCCGGCAGATTGCTGATATAGCCTTGGTTCGGCACGTTGAAATGCCCGCGATAGACGCGGCCCGTTTCCAGCCCTTCAATAATATAGGAGCCATGCTCCAGGCTGCGCTTGTCGGCGCTGATCCGCGGCGGATCTTCCGCCAGCCACTTGGGAAAATCGGTCTCGAACCAAGCCCGCCCCTCGCTGCAGATGCGCAGGTAGCCGCCGGTTTCGCCGTGGATCCAGCGGCTTAGGTCAATCCAGTCTCGGATCTCATCGGGGCGTTTGCGATACCAGGGCAGATATTCGCTGAGATGTCCGTTCGATTCAGTCGAGTAATAGCCGAAGCGCCGCAAGACATCAATGCGCAGTTTTTCTTCTTCACGGAAAGCCGGGTGCGCCTCAAACATTTCCAGCAGGCGCGGAGTCATGTCCATGCCGCGCCACTTGACCTGAATGTACCAGGTCTGATGATTGATGCCGGCGCAGATGATATGCACATCGGACCTGGTCACGCGCTCATCGTCAGCTATCAGACCTTCGCGCCGCGCCCATAGTTCAATGCACTCGGCGATCTGTTCGTGGCCGTGCTGGATGCCGTGACAAAGCCCGATGGTCCGCACGCCGCCATATTTGTTGCATGCCCAGGTATTCATCGCCATGGGATTGGAGTAGTTGAGGAAGAGCGCGCCCGGCTTGGCCACAGCGCGGATGTCCTGGCAGATGTCCAGCAAGACCGGGATCGTGCGCTGACCGTACATGATGCCGCCGGCGCAGATCGTGTCGCCCACGCACTGGTCAACGCCGTATTTCAGCGGAATATCAATATCCAAAGCGAAGGCGTGCAAGCCGCCCTGTCGAATCATGCAGATGATGTAATCGGCATCGGCAATCGCTTCGCGCCGGTCCAGCGTGGAACTGATGGCGGCCGGCAAACCGTTGGCGCTGATGTCGCGCTGGCACAATTGCGCGACCATGCTCAGGTTGCGCTGCGAAATGTCCATCAAGGCGAAATGGGTATCGGCGAATTCCGGCACGGTCAGCAAGTCGCTCATCAAACGGCGGGTGAACCCGACCGAACCCGCGCCAATCATGGCGATTTTCAAGGGCATGCGCTCAGCTTTCTTCAATTTGAACGGTGATTAGAATATCGTAAGCGGCGAAATTGTCAAGTGGCGCGCTGAGCCGCGCGCCATTCCGCCATCGTCTTGCTGCCCTTGCTCTTATTGCAGTGGGTGCAGAGCAATTGCAAATTCTTGAAGTGGTCGCTGCCGCCTTTACTGCGCGGCAGGATGTGGTCGACTTCCATGACTTTGAAGGGGAAATGCGTGTCGCAGCCTTTGCAGAGGCCTTCCTGCTCGCCATAGAGTCTGTGCCTGTGCGTGCGGTAATTGGGCAGCTTTCCCATATCTGTGCGCCGCGGCGGGTCGTCGCGCACGATGACGCCGCCCCAAAGCGCGCCGCGGTCGTCGCGAATGCGCTGGTCCACCAGCTTCACTGCTAATGGCGATAGATCGATGCCGGCCCACTCGCGGTTGAGGCGGTCGGCCGCGACCAGCGTCGTGGCGCAGCCGCAGAAGGGGTCGAAGACGATGTCGCCCGGGTTGCTGGACGCGCTGATGATGCGGTCGAGCAGGGCGACGGGCTTCTGCGTTGGGTAGCCTGTCTTTTCTCTAGACTTAGCAGACAATGGCTTTATATCCAATACTATGTCATTGATTGGAGCACCCGAATTCTTGGTCAAATACCTCTTAAAGCCAGGCATAATTCCTTTTTTCGGCCAATGAATCATGTTTTCCACTTCTAAGACATCTAGCCGATTTTGCACGGACATTTTCTCATAACCTTCGGGAAACACAAACCATGCTGGCATTGCTCTGTCGGGAGGAACTTCCCAATGCCTACCGCGTTTTGTTGGGTCAATGCTTTTCCATGGCTTACCAGTATCACCCTCACGGGTTCCGGGTCCGGTAAGGTCGCTAATCCGATACTTTCCTTTATCATCGGAATGGCGATAGAAGCGGTCGACATAATCCTGATCCAGCGGAAGCAATACCCGATTCCAAGTGAAGCCTTTGTTTGCATAGAATAGGATTGTGTCGTGAATTGGCCCCCATCTCTTTGCGCGGTTGTGGCTAGATTGGCGCTTCCAAACGATTTCATTTCGAAATGAAACACGCCCAAAAATTGAGTCCATAAGCAATTTCAAATAATGACCCATGGTCGGGTCACAATGCAGGTAGATGCTGCCGGTATCCTTCAAGACGCGCCGCATCTCCATCAGCCGCACCGCCATCATAATCAGATAGCTCATCGCGCTCTTGCCATGTGTTTGCCGCGCGGCGTCAATCACGGCGTAGGCGGCGGGACTGCGCTCGGCCAGCTCGCCATGTTCATAGACATCAATGTCCGAGAGCGTCCAGGTGTCTTTGAAAGCCGCGCCGGCCGCGCGGCTGCCGATGGGCGCGGCGTAGTCCTCGTTGGAGTTGAAAGGCGGGTCGAGGTAGATGAGGTCAATGCAATCGCTGTTAATACCGCGCATGACGGGCAGGTTGTCGCCGGTCCAGACGGTGCCACTGGCGAAGTTGGCTTTGTGGGTCATGGGGATTTCATTTCGCTATTCGCCTACAGGCGGCAGGATCTTATCGCCTTCATCTTGCAAGCGCCGCGCGAACTCCTCTTCCGAAAGCTGCTCTTCAAGCATCAATCGTTCCCGATAGGCTTCAAATTCTTGCCGAACGCGCGCTTTCATCGCATCCCGCGAGACCTTGCCAGCATTCTGGAGCAGTGGCATTTCGTTGAGTTCGCTGATGAATTGATTGAGCTTCTTCACCCAGTCCGCCATATACATTGGACGTTGATCAACAACTTGCAGTTCCGCAAATGAAAGGAATTGCTCCACCAGCAAATTCAGGCGCTTCAATTCAAGCGCTTCCAGGTAATTCTTGGCGACAAAAGCGTCTTTGACGGTCATCGTATCGCGCTTCCAGGTGGTCAAGCCCATGTTTAGCTTGTCGCTGCCGGCGCGTTCCAGGATGAGTTCGGCGGCGGTGTGCCCGTGAATCGCGTAATGGAATTTGTTCTGCACCGTCGCGAAAAACGTCTTCGCCGCCGGGTTGCGCGATTGATAATCAATGCTGGTGGCAAAGACATCAAGGACTTTGCGATAGAAGTTGTATTCTGAACTGCGGATATTGCGTATCCGCTGTTCCAGTTCGTCAAAGTAATTCGAGCCGTCATGCGCCAGCCGATCGTCGTCCATGACGAAACCCTTGACGATGAACTCGCGCAATCGCCTGGTCGCCCAAATGCGAAATTGTGTGCCGCGATAAGAATTGACGCGGTAGCCGACCGAGATAATCATGTCGAGGTTGTAGTGCATTACGTTTCTTGATACGTTGCGCGTCCCCTCTCGTCGAACTTGAAAGAAATACTTTCTAGTTGGATCGGCCTGCAACTCGCCTGTCTCATAAATGTTGCTGATATGCAATCCAATGTTCTGCGGCGTAACTTGAAGCAACTCCGCCATATCGCGCTGGCTGAGCCAGACGCTTTCGTCTTGATACAGCACTTCCAAGCGGGTTTCGCCGTCCGCGGTTTCATAGAGCAGTATCTGATTGTCCGTCGCCATATCCCCTAAACTCCGATGCCGTATGCCACGAAGAAATATAGCATATTTGTTCGATTACAGCTAGTTTGGGGCTGCCAGCCGGGGGCGCTGCCGCTGTCAGGTTTGGCGGATTTATCCCAAGCCCGCCAAATCCCATAAGCGCGTCATACTCGCCGCCGTCTCATTCGCCGCCGCCAACGGATCATCCAGCGCGTTCAGGCGTTTGCTGAAAGGCTCTGGCGTGACGGGCCCGTCATAACCCAGCACGATGAGCTTCTTCATGAAAGCTTCAAGCGGCAATACGCCGGACTCGCAAGGCAAGCGCCGATCATGATCGTCATAGGTCGCCATAGTCAAGCCAGTCGGGGCGTCGTTCACATGCACATTGACGATGTCCGCGTTGCTGATCTGGTCCAGGTCGTCCACCGCGCCGCCCGAGGTGTAGAGGTGCCAGGCATCCAGCAGCAAGCCCACATTGCCCGTGCCGATTGCCGCAGCCAGCGCCAGCATGCCTGCCATGTCGCAGATGAAGTCGTGCTGGTCGGCCGGGCGCAAACTCTGCGGACCGATGAATTCGATGCCAAAACGAATGTCGCAGGACTTCAAGACCTCGGCGATGGCTCGGAAGCGCTCGACATGCCAGGCGAAGTTCTCGTCAAAGGCGCGTTCGGTCGACGATGGCGGGCACCAAGTCGAGCAGCGCGGCGCGCCCAGTTCCGCCGCTAATTCAGCATATTTTGGCAAGGCAGCCAGGTCATCGCGCCAGCCCTCCCCTTGCCAGTTCACCGGCAGGCCCCAAGCGCCGTATTTGACGCCGGCATCCTCGAACAGCGCTCTGACGGCGTCGACATCACTTGACTCCGCAATCCGCGCCGCTTCCTGAATGCTGAAATCCAGACCCGCGAAACCGGTCTGCTGCGCTAATCTCAGGTTCTCTTGCAATGACTGTCCACGAATGCCGACGGCGCCGGGACTCAAGGTCTTGTACATCTCAACTCCTTATAGCTATAATCTGTACGCTCGAATCAACCTGCAAACTATAGCGTAATCCACAATCAATTTCACTGTTCTCTATAGTTCTCAGTAGCCCAAGGAAGATTAGCAAATCCATTTTTTTATGGTTCGTGTAGGGGCGACCCTGCGCCGCGCGTAGACACTGCGGGTCAGCCGCCCAACTTGAAATGAGTCCTGCGGATTGGGCGACTCAGCGAGTCGCCCTTACAAGATCCAAATTATCTCGGATTTGCATTTCATTCTTGGAATCACTTCAATGCCCTCGGTGGTGAAAACAATTCTCTACACTTCGCGTCCTTTGTGTCCATGTGGTTAAACAATATCGTTGATGCGATTGCTCTGCTATCTCCAGTCCTCTAGGGTGAATAAATCGCATTTCCAGCGTAGAATAGCGCTATGAATGTTCAGACGCTCAAACAACAAGTGGGCGAAACTGCCGCTCAACTCGTCGAATCGGGCATGGTCATCGGGCTGGGCACCGGCAGCACCGCCATCTTCGCCACCCGTCGCATCGCCCAGCGCCTTCAAGCGGGCGACCTGCGCGATATCAGCGCCATCCCCACCTCGCTCGCCACCGAAGCCGCTGCCCGCGAACTCGGCCTTCCCCTCAGCACGCTCGAGCGCCATCCGCGCATCGACCTGACCATCGACGGCGCCGATGAAGTCGATCCCGCTTTCAACGTGATTAAAGGCGGCGGCGGCGCGCTGCTGCGGGAAAAGATCGTCGCCCAAGCCAGCGAGCGCTTGGTCATTGTGGTCGACGAGTCCAAACTATCTGACCAACTCGGCGCGAACTGGGCTGTGCCGGTCGAGGTATTCCCCTTTGGCTGGCATTCTCAAGCGGCATTTTTGCGCGAGCTCGGCGCGGACGTGGTCCTGCGCAAAAACGGCGCAGATCCCTTCCAGACCGACCAGGGCAACATCATCCTCGACTGCGACTTCGGCCTAATCCGCGATCCCGCCGCCTTGGATAAGACGCTGCAAGCCCGCGCCGGCATCGCCGAACACGGCCTTTTCATCGACATGGCGCGGGACGTCATCGTCGCCGATGCGGACGGCATCCGCCATTTGCGCAAATGACGGCAAACGTGCCTGCGCGACCTGTGGTGAAGAAAAATTGTGCTGCGATTGCCCTGGCGCCGATAGGTTGAGTGGCGCGCTGGCGCGGGGTATCATGGTATTCTGTCAGCATAACAAGCAACCAAGCCTCCGAAAGGAATAATCATGCAGATGCAAGCCGCAATCTTGAACGAAGCCAATACCCCCTTCAGTATTGAGACCGTGGAACTGGAAGCGCCCAAAGCTGGCGAAGTGCTGATCAAGATGGCGGCGGCCGGCGTCTGCCACAGCGATTGGCACGTGGTGGAGGGGCTGTCCTATTTTCCCATGCCCATCATCTGCGGTCATGAAGGCGCGGGCATTGTGGAAGGTATCGGCGCGGGCGTGACGCGCGTCGCGCCCGGCGATCATGTGACCTTGAGCTTCCGCGCCAATTGCGGAAGCTGCTTTTATTGCCAGAACGACAAGCCCAACCTCTGCGAAGTTTATACGCCGGTCTTGAGATCGGGCCTGCTGAAAGATGGCACAAGCCGCATTAGCAGAAACGGCGAGCCGGTTCACATCATGACGGGCTTGGGTTGTTTCGCGGAATACGTGGTCATACCAGAGGACGCCTGTGTGCCGGTGCGCAAGGACCTGCCGCTGGAAGTGGCGGCTTTGGTGGGTTGCGCTGTCTCGACCGGCGTCGGCGCGGCCATGTATACGGCTGATGTGCGGCCCGGGCAGAGCGTGGCGGTATACGGCGCCGGCGGCGTCGGCTTGAATATCATCATGGGCGCGGCTTTGTGCGGCGCCGACCCGATCATCGCGATCGACACCAATAGCAGCAAGATGGAAATCGCCCGGGAATTCGGCGCTACGGATACGCTGTACTCGGACGATACAACTGTCGGGCAGATCCAGGCGCTGACCCAGGGCCGCGGCGCCGATCACGTCTTCGAATCTGTTGGATTGTCCTCATTGCAAGAGACAGCCTTCAAGGCGACGCGCCCGGGCGGCACGCTGACCTTGGTGGGCTTGACGCCGGTGGGCAGCGGCACGAACCTGCCCGGCTCGGTTATCACCCGCGCGGAAAAAGTCATCCGCGGCAGTTTTTATGGCTCGGTGCTGCCCCAGCGCGATTTCCCCATGTTCATGGATTTGTACGCCCGGGGCAAGCTCATGCTCGACGAGTTGGTGACGCGCCGCTATCGGCTGGACGAGATCAACGAGGCCTACGCGGCGATGCTGACCGGCGATGTGGCGCGGGGCATCATCGTGTTTTGACATGGCTGCGCGGCAGCGCCCCGGATCTATGTCAGCATGTAAGCGCAGCTTTAGCTCAAGGAGGCGCGCATGAACTTGAAGTCAATCAGAAGAAGCGACATTTTGCTCGCCATTATAGCAGCGGCCGGCGAGCGTGATCTCAGTCGCGTTTACGTTCAAAAAGTTGCCTTTCTGGTCTCGGAAGAGTTCAAGGGCGAGCTGACGGAAAACTTCTACGAATTTGACAAATATCACTACGGTCCATTTTCAAGAGAAGTTTACAGCGATGCGGAAATGCTGAATGATTCGGGCTGCATAAGCATCAAATATGGCGCTGAGCGTCGAGACGACCTGTACAAGATCGAGACCGACTGCGCCCTTGATGACATCCAACTGCCAGCCGACTTAAAGCATTACATCGAGGACACCGTGGACTGGGTCATTGATATGTCCTTTGCGGAACTTATTCGCGCGATTTACATGCTGTATCCCGAGTTCCGAGAGAACAGCCGATTTGACTATGACGAAGGGCAAGCCATTGCTGACAGTTTCGCCCGCGCGTTTAGACAATTGCGCGAAGGGAAAACACTTACTGCTGAGGAGGGACTTGCGGAGCTCCGCAAGTATATGAAACGTCATGGAGAGGAAGATCATTTGGTCTCGTGAATTCACTCGCGACCTAAAAAAGATTGGCAAGAGATCTCACAGCATTGACAAGGATGTCGAGCGTTTTCAGAAAGATTTCGAAAACCGACGGCTTCCAGGCGATACCCTAAGAGGCGTAAGGGGATTGCCGATAAAAGAACATCGGATGCGGGATAGTTCTTCAAACAGAGGCAAAAGCGGTGGCTTCCGAGTCTTTTATTATTATGATGAGTACTTGATTATGTTCATTTTGGTCGTGAGACGAAGTCAGCTTCAAAGATTGGAACTCAACCGAATCTTTGACATATTAAAGGAAGAGGGTTTCATTCAGGATTGAGACGCGATTGCAGAATTCCTGGATTATGGTCCCGGCGCCGAAAGCTAACCTAGGATCAAGAGAAGGCAAACCTGCAGTTTGGAATACCCTACATCCATTTCCCATAAGCCCGACCCACCGCGCTGGCTTGCGAGCTCACCACCCGAATCAGCTCCTGCTCGCTGTCGCGGACGAAGGCGCGCAGCTCCGCCATATCCCGGACGCCGACGTCAGCCAGGGCGCGGGCGGCGTAATGCTTGAAGGTGTTGATGTAGAAAACCATGGAATTGGCTTTTTCCTCGAAGAAACGATAGCCGGCCTTGCCTTCGACATTGCGCGTGCGGCCGCCGGGGCGCAGCCGCTTGCGCGCCAACTCGGGATTGGCGCTTTCGATGATCATGGTCGGCGCCGAGGCGCTGCCGTGATAGGGCATGCAGACCAGCCCCGACTTGTGCTCGAAGTAGATATCGCCCTGCTCGATGACGCAATGCGCCAGCTGCTGATTATAGGAGATTAGATCGACGCCCAGCAGCAGCAAATGCCCCATCGAGCTGCCGATGCCGCCTTCCACGGCGATAGTGACATGATTGAAGCGCGGGTCGGTGGTGATGCTGTAGACCTCTTCCAGCGTGGTCACTGCCATGCCGTTGCTCGCGGAAGTGCATTGCCGTCCGCCGCCATGCCCAAAAAAGAGCCCGTCGGCGCGGATTTCCGGCGCGATCAGCTTGAGGCATTGCGCCTTGTCGCTGACCTGGCCCACGAATAACTCAATCTCGTCGCCGAACTCGGCGCGGATGGCTCCAGCGATCTCGGTCACGCGCGGATCGGAGTTGATGGTATAGATGCGGAAGAGGCGCACATCGGCTTCTTCATAGAGAAAACGCGCCGCCGCGAGCTCTTCTTGAATATCGCTGCAACCGAGGGCAGCGCCGATATTGCGCGCCGCGCGCTTGTACTCGGTCTCGCTCAGCCCGATCTTCGCTAGGGCGTCTTTTGCCGCGCGGATGACCGCCGCCTGCCGATCGATATAACCGGCGAAGATGCTGTTGCGGTGCGTGAAAATGGGATGATGGCCGATGGCGGCTGTTACCAGCACATCGCGCCAGCCGGAGATCGCCGGCATGGATCCGAAACCGAGGACGCTGCGCGGATACTTGCCGATGCGGTTGAACAAGCCGCATTCCGCGCTGTCCGTGCGCGAGACATAGCGATCCGATGACAGCTTGCGATAACCGAGATCCTTCCAGCTATAGGTGCTGGTGCTGAAGGGATTTTCGTTCATGCCCAGCACGCCTTCGACCGTTTGCGAGCGCCGATTGCTGCGCGGCGGGATGGCGCTGCCGTTTTCGATCTCGTCCAGGCTGCGCAGGACCTGGCTGTTCTGGTTGCTGCAGAAGAAATCGGCGCGTTGCGCCAGGCAGAGCGTGCGGCGTTCGGGCCCGAACTGCCAGATGACCGGACTGCCGTCTTTGTGCATGTGCAGGGCGCCGCGATCGACATCGGTCAGAATCAATCCGATGCTGCTGGAATCGGCTTTGGGCAGGTAACGACTGTAATAGATATTCTCTTCGTGATGAATCGGTTGATACTTCGACGCCTCGAAAGCTTTGCTCGGCGGATTGTCCTGCTCGATAGCTTCCAGGGCGTAGGCAAAGCGCAGCGCGCGCTCGTCGGCAAGCGCCGCATAATCGACCCGCTCCAGCTCTTGCCGGTAGGGTTCGGGGATCATATAAACCGCTTTGCCCAGTTCAAAAGGATCGGCGCGCAGCGCCAGCAAAGCCTTGCGGCGCATGGAGTGCTGGTCTTTCTCGGCGGCGCTCATTTCGGCGAAAGTCCGGGACTCGCCCTGCGGCACAAACATATCGTCCCAGCCGAAGCCATTGAGACCGCGCAAGCTTTCGGCGATGCTGCCGGCCGTGCTGCCCTCGCGGATATGCACTTCGCTCCCGTCATATACGGCGATCAGGACCTTGGCGACCGCGCCGCGATCGCGCCCCTGCAGCCAGCTCTCGGCGATCATGCGCCTCATTTCAATATCTTCGGAAAAGTCCTTGATATAGGCGCCGGGTCTGCCGCCCAAGCCCTGGCAAGAGAGCGAAGTTTCTTCTACCAAGATGGGGTTGAAGCCATTGGCTTTGAAAGCCTCAATCGCCTTATGCCGCGCCACTTTGTAGGGATCGAGACTCTGAATCTCTTCGACCTCGAGTTTTACCCCGACGATCTTATAATCAGGCAGGATGCGGCGGAATTCCGCCAGTTTGTCGCGGTTGGTCGTGGCGACTTCCATATAAGGATGGGCTTGGTCCCGCGAACGCAAGACGTTGATGACCTTGGGCTCGGTTGTATTCAGGGGTCTGGGCATTAGGGGGTATTCCGTGTTAGATAGGATCTACAGCCGAATTATCGCAGATGCCTATGTTTTGCGGTAGTCGCAATGAGCAGACCTGTCTTCAGCGTTCGCGCTTTATCTACTCGCTCTTTACTTCTGTTTTGCAAATCTTTAACGCTAGACATATTTGTAAAATACCATGCTATTATAGTATGATAGGAAACAGTCTTTAAGGTTCCACAGGTTCTGTGATGAGCGAAGAGAAGTATTCAGTGACGTATAAACGAGTCTTCATTTATGCCGTCGTGGTTATTGCGATAATAACGGTCGTGTTGGCTGTGGCTGCTGGGCGTACGCCAACCGAAATCTTGGCTTATCTTGGATTCACAACAGGCATCGCTTACATCTTCTTCGGCTGATGCATGAGGTTTGTATTATATAGCCTGTGCATCCTTATCATACTGCTCGCATCATTTCTCTTTGTCTTCGGATATGACGGTACGCAGATACGCGAGTTCTTGCTCGGTGTAGCCGCAATTGTTGTTGTCGCTTCCCGCATTATTGGACCTCGCCGAGACAATTCCGACAATAATGAGCAGGTCGATCAAGACGAAACGCAACGTAAAGAACGCTTGCGCATTGAAAGCGACGCGCCTGAGCGGGTTACGGAATCCCGCGACTCTTCCAAGAGAAGTCGAAGACGCTGACAAAAATCCTCTACATAGAAAGCTGTAATTGGCGCCAGTCGCAGTTACGGTCTATGCAGACACCCGCGCCACAAACTGCAGCGCCAGATTAACATCGTCGGTGACATTGGCCACAGACGGCACATCGGGGATGGTCAAGCCGAAGTCGCCATGCAGCACATTGACCGCAGCGAAGCCGCTAATTTGCGCGTCGCTATCCAGCGTGACTTCAGCGTTGAAGGTGACGGATTTGCTCACATCAACGACTGTCAAGTCGCCGGTGACATTGAAGGTGATAGTCTCGCCGACCGCGATGGAATCAGCCGAAAAATTGCTCAGCTCGCGCGGCTCGAAGACGATGAATTCGTAAGCGTCCTGCGCCGAATTCAGTATTTGGCTGCGCAAGGCGCGGTTGCGGAAGCTATTGTCCGTCTCCAGCGTGCGCGCGTTGATGACGATGGTACCGATGGAAGATGCCTTGGGATCCGCCAGGTTCACATGAATTGCCCCGGCGACTTCATTGGTGGCGCCGACGACGGTGGCGCGCGCGCCGCGCAGATCTTCCTCGAGCGTGAAGGTCGCTTGGCTTTCCGCAGCGACGATGCTGAATTGCACCGGCTCAACCGGCTCCTGCGCAGCCGCGACGGTATCGACCACCTCGGTAATCATCGTATCCATCGCAGCGCCGACCGCCAGATTAACCGCGCTTGCCACCGCGGACTTGACCGCCTCGGGCAAGGTATTGCTGATAGCAGTGTCAACGGCCGCGCCGACAGCCGCAGTCAGCTTCGCATCCTCCGCCGTGCGCGTGGCGAGCGCGTCTTCCGCCGAGAGGCTGGCTTCGCCCGAGCCGCCGCTGATCCATATCCAGCCAAAAATGCCGGCGCCAGCCCCAATAGCCAGGGCGATGACGAGTAGAGCAAAAACCATCATTCTGGACAAGCCAATTCGATCATGATTTGTCATCGTCTGACCGGTCTCCTTTATGTTTTATCGCTTTCAGAGGATCAAGCTCCAACACATCAAGATTCCGATAATTTCGCGCTAAGTCTCTATGAGCGTCTTTAACAAACCGTCTATGTCCCGCGATAGTTCGCCAACTTTGTCTTCAAGCTTTTGCCTATGGGCTTGTATGTCAAAAATGGGTTCCATAAACACATCTATAGATGACAAGTCTGTACTATCGGGTACTGGAACCAAGACCTCCTTTAACTTGTCGGGTCTCAAGTCAGGAGAACCTGCGCCTCGACAAAGAGAAATTACCTGTTGCCGCACAAACGGGGTGTTCAATACCATAACTAAGTAATCAGAGTTCACCTTTGGACACAATGGCAGAAACCGATTCGTGAGAATAATCCCTTTCGTTTCGTCTGCGACTTTGACAATCGACCGCCTTGATTCCAAGGAATTTCTAGCATTCGGTAGCAAAATCAATTCCTCCCCATTTAGCTCATATGTTGCCCTACTTGGCAAGTCACCCGCTTTCATCTCTTTCGGAGAAAGAGCGCCAGTTTCGGGATCAACATCTCGAACCTGAAGATAACTCACTAAGCGCTCGGGAGTCTGCTTGAAGGCGCTACGCGAGATTCTGTTCTGGTAGACGGACACAAGTTCTGTAATAGGAACTGTTCGAGAACGATTTGCTTCGACCTCGCGTCGCAACCTATCGCTATCCGGATGATAGTGCCATGGGTTCAGGTTGTCTTCGGTTTTGAGCTTGGCAATCGGAATTAAATTGTGTCCACGCTTATAATTCTCTAGGATTGCTGGAAGGTCATTATCTTCGAGATTGTGACCTAAAGTATTGTATCCGACTTGATCAGCGCAGGCTACGAAAACTCCGTAATCATTTCTAGGTGTCTGTGACTTCTTGAGGAAGAGCAAATCACCTAAGATACCGCAGTCCGTGTGATGAAAGGCGGTCTTGGGCAAGCCAATGAGGGCAATGATTTCACATTGATCAAATATGAGTTTTCTTATTTTTCTGAAACCATACGACTCATTCTCAAATATACTTCTAGGCAACACAATACCTGCCCTGCCTCCTTCTTTGAGTAGGCGGATTATCTGCTCTACGAAAATGATGGCTTTATTGATGCCGCGTACGTTTCCATCTTTATTCTTACCTGTTTCAAATATCTTCAACAAACTTGTTTCCTGCTCATAACCAGCAAATGGCGGATTCGAGAGAATCAACGAAAACTGGTTAGTGTCACTTTCCAATGGTTCTAGTTCATCAATGTTAAGGCCGTGACAGCGCTTGATGCACGACCAACCGTCTCCGTGCATAATCATGTTCATACGTGACGCTCTAACCATTCTAGGGCTAATGTCCGTGCCTCTAATGTTCCGAATCACAGTATCACGAATCAATCGTTCCTTTTGGTGCTCGGGCAGATTCTGTTGTTGTCTTCTAATCTGGTCCGCAATTCTACGCATAGCATGGATGAGAAAGCCCCCGCTTCCACATGCTGGGTCTAATACGGTGTCCTCTCTTGTTGGCTGGAGCAGATCAATCATGAATTCGACGATTTTTCTCGGAGTAAAGTACTGGCCTAATTCACCTCGAAACGTTGATCCCACCATGTTTTCATAAACGGTACCTTTTGCATCAAGACCAATAAGAGAACTTCCTGTAAAACTGAATCCCTGAAACGTTTCCACAACCTTACGGATTGATTTGTTTTGAATCCAAAACTCATCATCTCCTGGATCTGAAAACAGTTCTTTATATTTGCTTTTCTGCTTTGCTTCTTTCAGCATTTTACGAATGTTATTGGCGGTGTCAGTCACGGATTCTTCAGCCAAGATGGAAAATCTATACGTATGCGGTACTTCTTGTTCGTCATACACTTTAACAAAAAATAACTTGACCAACTCATCAAATGCTTTAGCAGGGTCAAGCCCTTCACTGTGAATCTGGTTATGACAATTCCGAACTAGGCTTCGCAGATGTTCTTCGTCGGTAATCGGAGGCAGTATGTGGGTCTTTGGTAGCCTCTGATTTAGTGGTTTCGATCCAACCCACCGAGGTATGTCGCTGACAGGATTTCCATCAATCGGATGTGGCTGCGTTTGGAATGCTGTCCAATCGCTTGAATCAGTAATGATGTAGTATGGGGCCTGCAATGCTCTAGCGTAACTTGCGGCTTGCTGTCGACCATTGCCCCTACCATATTCTTTGCACTCAACTACGAGGAGAGCACTGTCAGGGCCCCTATTTTTATGTGAATAGACTACTATATCGGCTCTCGTGTTGCTTCCTACAGACGCTCGACTTCCGATTCCGCCACATGATACCTCATGGTCAATATGATCATTTGGATAACCATAATCGCATATCAGTTGGCAAATTGCCCAATAGTGAACTATCGCTTCCTGTTCCTTTGCAAGCCAACTCGAAAATAAACTCTTCAAAAGCCGCTTGCCAATCTTGCTTGGCTTCAACGGGTGATAATATTGAAGTATTGGAGAAATCCTCCCCAGAATACTTTCAAAGTCATGTTCTTTGTAATTCAAAAGATATGACTTAATTGTCTCCTTGTGCTCCGCAGATATTTTTATCATTGATACTACCTTTCACTGAGTCCTTTCAACTTTCTGAGTTATGATCTCAGCATCATCAACGCCGTTTTCGGCTACAGCGACTCACTTTTAGTATAAAATTAGAATACGTTGCGAAACAACAGGTTAATTATACTGGTCATTTCGAGTCACCGATACCTATGATTCAAGAATCAAACAAAGTCTGACCTAATGACTCTGCGTTAAACACATTTTATCCCAAGTTATCCCAAGTTATTCCAAATTTATCCCAATAACCCAAATCTACATTATAATTTCGTCCCACGTAGCTGCCGTTGCCATCGTCCGCTTGCCAGGGCAATCGCCAGGCATATAGGACAGTGTTACAATCGGGAACGCGCTTTTCCGCGATCACAGAATGGAGGAGAAAATGGCGGTTAGCATCAGATTCCTGAGCCACTCCGGTTTTCAGTTGGACATCGACGGCCACAAGCTCTTGATTGATCCCTGGTTGTCTGGCAACCCCGCCGCGACTATGGCGGCTGAGCAGCTTGACGCGGAGGTCATTCTGCTCACACACGCGCACGACGACCATGTCGCCGATGCGGCCGGCATCGCCAATCGCAGCGGCGCCACCATCGTTTGCAATTTCGAGATGGGCAACTGGTACATGGCGCAGGGGCAAGAGCATGTCTTTCAAGGCAATCCTGGCGGCAGCTTCCATATAGACTGGATGAGCGCCAAATGGACTGTCGCCCATCACAGTTCATCTTTCGGCGACGGCAGCTATGGCGGGCAGCCCAACGGCTTTGTCATCCGCGGCGGCGGATACGCCATCTATCACGCCGGCGATACCAGCCTATTCAGCGATATGCGCTTGATCGGCGACGAGGGGCTGGATGTCGCCATAATCCCGATCGGCGATCTTTTCACCATGGGCATCGACGACTCAATCAAGGCGATTCAACTTCTGCGTCCGGGTACCGTCGTGCCGATGCACTACAATACCTTCCCGCCAATCGAGCAAGACGCCGGGGCATGGGCGCGGCGCGTCGAGAACGAGACCGATGCGAAGCCAATGATATTAGCCCCAGGCGAAGCCTTTGCTCTCGACTAGGCGAGATCGTCGGCTGCGCATAATTCGCGGATGTAGGTTTCGATCTGGTCTTGAGGGATGAAGTCTAGGTTATAAGCCAGCGCCTCGCCCAACTCGCGCGAGACAGGACCGAAGAGCTCGATCTGCCGCAGCAGGCTCTTCCAAAGCGCGGCGGCGTCCCAATCGCTCCAGATCCCTGTCAACGCCGCGTAGGTTTCCTCTCCAGTCCAGTCACGGATGCGCTTGCCCAGCAACCAGGTATTGACCGGTTGAGCGCTAGTGGCGCGGGCATGCCATTCCAGCATCTGCAGCAGAGCGCATTTCATGGTCCAGTCGCGGAACTTGACTACCCAGAATTCGCGGCGGCGGATGAACTGCGCCACATGGATCGCCTCGAAATAGAATTCGTTGACGATGGCTGCAACTTGCCGCTCGCTGGGCGGGTCGGGCTGCGGGAAGATGCGCGGCGACGAGGGGAGCGCGCGGAATAGCCCATCCTTATCGAGAGCGACGACATACCCGCGCAGGTACTCATCGGACAAGTGCCCGCCGCGGATCATCTCCTGTATCGCGTCGACTCCTAGGAACTGGAAATCGACTTTCAAGCCCCCGGCGAACCAGACCAGTTTGTAGGGCGCGTCCTGATGGCGCGGAAAGCGAATCCAGACCTCGCCCAGCCCGTCCAGCCAAGCGTCGTCGGCGATATATGAGGCATAATCTCTGGCGATAATCTGCGCATCAAGATCGGACCATTGATCCGTGGAGCCGTCGCCGCGCGCCAGCGAGCCGGTGATGACCAGCGCGCGAATCGCCTCTTCTTGTCGAGCCCAGTCCAGGACCTTGTGGAGCAACCTGTGCTGCGGCAGGGGTGACGATCCCGACATAAGAAAGCTCAGCAGGGGCGGCGCGCTCCGCTCGCCCATTCCTTTACTTGAGCAGAGATTATGGCAAGTCGGGGATGCGCTCGCCATAGAGCCAGGCGTCGAAGAAGTCGTCCAATTTGCGCTCGCCGAGGCGCTCGGCGACAGCGATGAAGTCCGCGCTAGTTACGTTGCCGTAGGCGTTTTCGCTGTAGAAGGTCCGCAAAATCTCGAAGAAAGTTGCGTCCCCGACTTCGGCGCGCAGGGCATGCAAAACCAAGGCGCCGCGGAAGTAGACGCTTTCGCCGAAAAGCCGCGACATGTCCGGATTGCCGGGCGCGGGCAGTGATTTGTCTCTAGCGAAACTCTGCAACATGGCTTCATAAGCGGGCGCTCCGTATTTCTTTTCCAGCCAGAGCGCCATGAAATAGATGGCAAAACCTTCGTGCAGCCAGATGTCGCTCCATTGAGAAAGCGTCACGCTGTTGCCAAACCATTGATGCAGCAGCTCGTGCAGCACCACCGATTCATCGGGGTCGGCGGCGTCAAATATGGATATGCTCTGGGTTTCCAGCGCGCCCGGGAAGCCCGGCACGGCAACAACGCCGTAAGCCTCGAAGGGATAGGGACCCAGCATCTCGCAGAGCCAGACCAGCATGTCTTTTGTGACATCGAATGCGGCAACGGTGGCGTCGGCGACATCGGCTGGGAAATAATTCCGGATCGGCACGCTGCCGCTGTCATCACGCGCCGCGACGAATTCGCCGATTGCGACAAGCGCCAGGTAGCTTGCCATCGGCTGCGCCATCACCCAGACGAAGGTGACTGTGCCATCGTCGTTGGCGATTGTCTGGCTCAGAACGCCGTTGGCGACTGCCGTTAAGGGCTGAGGCACAGTGATTCGCATGGCATAGGTCGCTTTATCCAGCGGGTGGTTGTTGCATGGGAACCAGTTCATGCTGCCGGATGGCTCGCTGACGGCGGCGAAGTAACCCTCGCTCCACTCTTGCCAGCCCAATTTGACAAAAGGCACAGCCGGGTCGGCAATCGGCTGGGGAGCGCCACCGTAAGTTATCGCTACTTGAAACGCGGCGCCCGCCGCAATGGGCTTTGCCGGCGAAATGACGAGTTCCGCTCCCTCGCGCGTGAAAGCTGCTCTAATGTCATTGACCCGGACGTTATGCACGGTCAATTCGTAAAGGTCTAGGTTGAACGAGGCGAGATCAAGCAAGGCGACAGCGTCGATGACAGTGGTAGCGCTGATGGTCTTGCTTTCGGGCCTGAAAGCCAAGCTGATGCTGTAATGTCGCACGTCGTAGCCGCCATTGCCGAGTTGGGGATAAAGCCGGTCGCCCAAGCCGTCGGCGCCCGGCTGCTGCGCGGAGGCGGCAGCGGGGAAAACTAAGATCTCAAGCATGAGGCTGAACAGAAAAAGTAGTTGCGGCTTGAGCCACATTGCGCGAATCAAAGTCAAGACGATCTCTCAATTACCGCCAACCATGGTGAATGCACGATAGTCGATGACTTGGTAACTGACGTTACGCAGCACATTCTACGAAATAGAATAAACTGGTTGTATGAATGATAAAGAAATGCTTGATCTTTACTCTGATTATCTCATTAGTTCCTTCGGACAGGTGACGGGAACCGGTCTGGCGAGTTTGCTTGATGGTCAGATCAGCCATGATCGTGTTCAACGCTTTTTGGCGGGTTCGCGTAAGACATCGGCTGATTTGTGGCGTGTGGTGAAACCGTATGTGCGCCAAGTAGAAGCCGATGACGGGGTTTTGATAGTGGATGATAGTATTTCCGAGAAGCCGCATACCGATGAAAATGAGATTATCTGCTGGCACTACGACCATGCCAAGAAAAGACAAGTAAAGGGCATTAACTTCCTGTCTTGTCTGTATCATTGTGCTGAGGTTTCTTTGCCGGTCGGCTTTGAGATTGTTGACAAGACCGAGTATTACTTTGACAAGAAAGATGGCAAAGAGAAACGCCGTTCGTCGGTCAGCAAAAATGAGCGTTATCAATGTTTGCTGCGACAAGCGCAGCGTAATGAAGTCAAATTCCGCTATGTGCTGAACGATGTCTGGTTCTCTTCCGCGAAGAATATGATGTTTGTTAAACATGAACTCAAGCGCGATTTTATTATGCCTATCAAGGCGAATCGTAAACTGGCTTTGAGTGAGGCGGACAAAAAGCAGGGTCGCTACAAGAAATTGGAAACGCTCGAACTGGAAGCGGAGACCACGGTAAGGATATATTTGGAAGGGCTTGATTTCCCCCTCCAATTGGTCAAGCAAGTCTTCACAAACAAAGATGGCAGTGTCGGTATCCTTTATCTGGTTTCGAGCGATCTGAGTCTCAGCTACCATGCCATGATCACAATCTATCGCAAACGATGGAACGTGGAAACCTACCATAAGTCGCTGAAACAGAATGCTGCTCTTCAAAAGTCGCCTACCCGCACGGTCACGACGCAAACGAATCATCTCTTTGCCTCGTTGTGCGCGTATATCAAACTGGAAGGGCTCAAGTGGAAGTGGAGCGCCAATCATTTTGCCCTTAGATCCCTGTTACTATTTCGCGCCACTGCAACTGCAATTCAAACTTTGCGAACACTACAGCCTATTCGGTTCTCTGCGTAACGTCAGTTGGTAAATTTCATAAAGCAGCGTAAGCAACATTACCGCATAGACTACGGTTGAAGCCCTGAGCCTCCATGGCAAGTTCGGTATGCTGATGGTCTCAATTTTCGCTGAATGCGACAGCAGTCCAAGTGTCCACAAAAAAGGAATCATCAATGAAAGAATGGTCCTTGGACCATTGCCGATAAGGGGCATATACCACGCGAAAGAGAGCGCGTAGACCACGTGGAATAACAGGACAAAAGTTATTGCATGGTAATTCCGACTAAAATGACGCCAATGTCCGCGAGCCGCTATCAGCGTAACGCTGAAAGCAAGAATGATTAGGTTGAGAGCGACCTGGCTGCAATAACCATACCTGTGCCGGCTCCAGGGAACATTGCATCCATAATTTATCAATCTTAGGATGCCGCTGCGGAAGCGATCAATGATTTGCTCTGTCGAGTGTTCATCGAGATACTTGCCCAAGCTTGGGATCTCTTCATCAGGCAAGTCGGGCCAACCTTTACGGTCGCCAGCAGCTCTCGTGCCTGCCTTCGCTTCTTCCCAAGAGTCATACCAAACATAGAACGTCGTGTTGACATTATAAAAGTAGCTGCCAAAGATTTCCTTGCTCTCTCGGAGGTAAGGGAAGAGCAATAACAGGAAGACCATAGCTGTCGAAAAGGCCTGCAAACACAGAATGCCCGTGGCTCGCCTGCTGGATTTCCCGCGTACTGCCCTAGAAAAGACCAATAGGGCGAAGCTCGATAAATAAATCAACAACGCGGGCATGGCGCTAGCCTTCGTAAGATGCGCCAGCGCAAATAACGCGCCGAGTCCAAGCGATTTGTACCATGCTGGCGCAGACAGAGATTCTACAGACAAGACAAATGCCAAGCCAAAAAGCGTATAAAAGAGAATTTCCGCTTGAAAAAACGGCGCCTTGAAAGCGAATACCAGAAAAGCGATGACCAAGATGGCATAGAGGGCGAATAGCTTTGAGAACTTGAAGAAGAATGCAACCGATAATACGAATAAACAGAGAATGGATAGCCCTACATTGAGCTTTTTCCCTTGCTCAAAATACGCTTCTTCATCCAAATCTGGCGAGTAAAACAATGCCTGCATAAATGGATAGAGGGGCATTCTGTTCCGATCGCCAGTGTAGCTGAAGTTGGTCTTGTAGGCCTTGACGGCAAAGAAAATATAGGCGCTCTGATCGTGTTGCCGGAGATTGTTGTTAACGCCGCTTTGCAGATTGGCCGCATGTAAATATAGGAGAACCAGAAACGCAGCCAGGGCAACTGAAACGAGAGCCTTGCCGTAGCGAATGGCATGCCGATTGACCATGATCTGTTCTTGCGCGCTAGATAACAACTTTGTCACTTCGCTTTTGCGCCCGGGCATTCTCGAACAAGATACAATAGGTACTGCCTAAACGCAACGAAGCATATCGACTTCACGATGATAAGAGGCACAAATGCGCGCCTAGGCGCGACGATCTGCAGGCATGCTAGCCGAAACTGTATCCCCATATCGCCAGGATACAAAAGGGCGCAATACCGAGGAAATCCAACAGTCGTTCAATGTGGATACGTCCTGCCTATCGTGGCTGGCGCGTCCAACGTGTAGGCTAAATATATCCGCTGTGCTACACTACATGATACGATTGACAAGAACATTATGGAGAAGCGTCATTTGCCGTCATTAGACTTCGCCCATCATATCGTAGACTTGATTGAAGACCGCAAGGCTGAGGACATCCTGCTGCTCGACTTGCGCCCCGACAATATCATCGCCGACTTTTTCATCATTTGCAGCGGCGACAATGACAGACACCTGCGCGCGCTGACCGAGACAGTGCGCCATGACGTCAAAGCCAACTTCCAGCAGATCCCATTCACCAACGAAGGCAGTACCGAAAACGGCTGGGTGGTGATGGATTATGGCGATGTCGTGGTCCACTTCTTCTCCCCCGACAAGCGCGCATACTATGGACTGGAGGAGCTCTGGGACGCCGCTTCCAAAGTGATGCTGCGTATTCAGTAAGCACCCCGCGGATTCACGATCAAGGCTATATTCGAGATTGGAGAAACGTTTATGGACGCGCTGTTTGCCGATGTCATCAGTCGCCTGAAAGCGCTGCGCGCGGACTACTTTGATTGCCTCGAAGGTTTGTCGAGCGAGCAATTGGATTGGGCGCCTGGTCCCGAGATGAACTCCCTCTGTGTACTAGCGGTGCATGTGACCGCGGCGGAACGTTTTTGGATCGGCATCGCCATTGACGATGTGGTTGAGCGCGATCGTCCCGCCGAATTCCGGGCGAAGGGCCATTCGCTGGACGAGTTGAAGGCGCGCTTTAGCGCGAATATCAACTTCTACCGGACCGCCTTCGCAAGGCAGCCGATCGGGCGATTAAGCGAAGAAGCGACATTCGAGTTCCTGGATCGCAGGATCAATTGCCGGCGGGGATGGGCGCTGTTGCGCGCCTTGGATCATACAGCCGAGCACCTGGGTCACGCGGGCATGACGCGCCAACTGCTGGAACGGCGCTAGCTCGCCTGTTGTTCATCGGCGGCTCCCGCGTTTTCGGCGAAACGCTTGAAGGCTTCCATGCTGCTGCGCGTTTGCTCGCGAAATTTGCTGCCCGGGATGAACAGGGACATGATGCGCATGAAACTGCGGAATTGGAATTCGGAATCGAGTACCCAGCGCGTCTGCTCGCCCTTGTCATAGAAATAATTGCGCACGATATTGTGCACGCCAGAGGCGTCGTATGTGCCGGAGAATTCCTCCGGTAGGCTGCGTTCGATAATCGTCTCGATCATTTCCATGCGGCGTCTGCCCATATCGTAGAGCAGTCGCGTTTTGGCGCCGGGCTGGCCCGGTTCGCCGCTGATATGCTCAAAGCTGATTAGCCCTTCCTGCCACTTCTTCAGGTTTTCAAAGCTATCAAATAGTTCAATGACGCGCTCGCGCGGCAGATTGATAAGCACTTCGGTTTCGTAGCGCATGATTTGATTCTCTCGTTGGCTCGACCAGCGGGATTGTAACCGCCCTTGCGCCAATTGCGCCAGCAATGTATGGCACGATACACCTAAGTAGTTCAAAGAAAATAATGCAAATTATACAGGGACTATGTAGGGGCAAGCTATCAGGTCGCCCAATTTGATGTGTATAGATTTCGGGCGACATGGTACTGCGCGTAGACACCCACTAGGAGGTCTGTCGTCCCTACATTGCGACCTGCCGTCGAGTTTTTCATGACTAACTTGGAATTACTTAGTGGCCCGCGCCCCGCAAGACAGCGACCGCCAACTGCGTGTCCGCGACCAGGTGCGTGATCAGCCCGGTGCGCAGGGCGCCCGCGACCGCATTTGCCTTTTCGATGCCCGATGCCAGCGCGATGCGGCAGGGCGTCCGCCGCAACTGCTCGACGCCGACGCCGATCATGCAATCGGTCAGCGGCGTTTCCAGAATGTCGCCGGACCCGTTAAAAGGGTGCACACAGACATCGCCGACTGCGCCTTTTGATATTAGCATGGGCGTATAGGCATCGCCGATATAAACGATCATGCCCGGTGTGGGCGGCAAAACGCCGATGCCGAAGCAGGCAACGGTCATCCGATCCCACTGCCGCGCCACTTCCCGCACCACGATGTCGCGCCCGAGCATGTCGCGCAGTTCTCGCGAGCCGACCACCATCGGCGCCAGCAGAAAATGTGGCTTGCCGCCAAAATGTTCAGCCGTGCGCAGCACCATGTGATTCATCTGCGAATAATTGCTCTCCTGGCCGCTTTCGCCCAAGAGCGGCACAACATCCACCGAGACCGCGCGGGTCGGCGCCAGCAGATCGACCATGCGCGACGTGGTCCGCCCCCAGCCGATGCCAAAAACATCACCGTCCTTGACGCGCGCTTCGATGAGCTTAGCCGCTTCAGCCGCCACTGCTCGCCGTGTCAATTCTTCCGATTTATGTCCATAAGGGACCAGAAGCGCCTTTTCGATAGCGAACTTGCGACACAGCTCCAAAGCCAGATGCGCCGAATCGTCGCGGGGGTCCATGATCTCGATGCGGACCAATTGCTGATCGCGGGCGCGCTGCAGGTAGGTGGCAATCAGCGAGCGCGACACGCCCAGCTGATTGGCGATCTCTTGCTGCGATAAATTGTCCTTGTAATACATATTGGCGATTTGAACCAAGGTCGCCAATTGATCGGATGGCAAGTCGGGCATCGCGCGCTCGCGGACTCTATGATTACAGTATTTGCAAGAAAGGTCGAAAGGCCAATATAGGCGCCGTCTATATCACCAGGCTCGGATAGCTCTATGCGCGATGCCTTCTTCCAGTACATCCCCCGGCGCATCTCGCTGTAAATTTCCAACGAAAAGACCCGCTACCGCGAAGACATGGGCGGCAGCGCCCCACAAGGCGGCATTTGGCAGCGACCCGCGCGCCACGCGCAGATCGCGCTGCGCCTCGGCGGTCATCAGATAGGCGCGGATTTCGCTGTTAATGCGCTCGACGAACCAGGGCGCCGCTTCAGTTACGCCGCCCCCCATCACGATCAAGCTGAGATCGAGCACGTTCACCAAGCCGCCCAAATTGATGTATATCAAACGAATCGCTTCATCGACAATCGCAGTCGCGCTTTCGTCGCCCAGTTCAAGCGCGCGGAATACCATAGGCGTCGTCACCTCGCCGTCAAGCGCCAGCGATGACAGGATGGCGCTGTCGCCCACTTCGCAGGCAGCTTGCCCGGCGCGAGCGATGGCGGGACCCGCAACAAAGGTTTCAAAGCAGCCGCGCCTGCCGCAGCCGCAGGGATAGCCATTGACTTCGTCCAGCGTGATATGCCCGAAATTGCCGGCGAAACCATGCGCGCCGCCGTAGAGCCGGCCATTCAAAAACAGATACCCGCCATAGCCGGTGCCAACCGTCGCCCAGGCGAAATCGCGCAGGTCCCTGCCAGCGCCCCAGACCGCCTCTGCCAAGACCGCTTGGCGCACATCCGTAGCGACGCAGACCGGCAGACAAAAGCGCTCGCTGAGCAGCCGGCCAAATGGCAGGTTGCGCCAGTGCAAATTGGGCGCCAGGATGGCGTCCCCGCTGACGAGATCAACATTGCCGCACAAACTGACGCCGACCCTGAGATCGTCCCTCATTGCGTCCCTCATTGATTGACGCGCGCGCTCAACATGCGGCTCCATCAGATCAAACAGACCAGCCAAATCGGCCACGCCATCGGCAGAGAATGGCACGTCATGCTGCGCGATCTCGCCCTGCAGCGCGCCGTCAATGCCGATCAGCGCCAGGCGCAGGCTGGTGCCGCCAATGTCAATCGCAAGTACGGGGTCGGGCGAGGCAGCGCTCAAATCAGTGCTCTCATACGCCTATTGCCAGCGCGGGTTTTCCAGAAAAGTCGCTTTGCCAGCGCGCTCGACGACCAGTTTGCGGAAACCTTTGTCGATGATGGGACGGTAGTCGTGCCCGGCGCTGAGGTGGTAGGAAGCGACGAAGACCAAGATCTCGTCGCCGGTATTCACGACGCGATGCGCCCACATCGGCGGAATATGAGAAATCGTCCCGGCGCGCCAAGGCTCGGCGCGGAACTCGCCGTCGATGGTCTGCAGCAGCAGATAGCCTTCGCCCTTTGTGCAAAAATATATCTCCGGTTGGTCATCTCGTTCGTGGATATGCCCTTTGGTCATGTGATACTCGTCGCCGATTTTGCCGGGCAGCAAGCGCGTCACGCCCAGCGCCATATCGCTCTTGCTGGTCTCGAACGGATGATACCAAAGTTCATATATCAGCGGATTCCCGCGCTTGAGAATGCGCTTGATGGCGTTTTTGTCGTGGTACATCATCTGCAAATCAGTGAGCCTGCGATCATCGCGGATCTGAACCGGCTCAAAGCTGCCGGACCCGAAATCGAATTGCACGCTGATTGGATAGTCGTTCTCGTTTAGCATGTCCGCTCCTCGCTGCTTGCGCCTGCGGCTGCGCCTAGCTCCCGCCCGCAAAGGACTCGACGGCATTCTTTAGCGCCCCCAGGAAGGCAGCGGCCTCCACGCCGTCCAATACACGATGATCACAGGCGACGGTCAGCGCCATCATTTGCGCCACCTCGGTTCCGCCGTCTGCACCCGGGATGATCAGCGCACGCGGTGCCGCTGCGCCCAGGATGGCCGACTGCGGCGGATTGACAAGCGGCGTGAAATGGCTGACGCCGGTCATGCCCAGGTTGCTGACGGTGAAAGTCCCGCCGGATATCTCGGCCGGGCTAAGGCGATTTGCGCGCCCTTTTTCAGCCATTTCGCTCAGTTTGCTGTTGAGCGCGGTCAAGCTTAACTTGTCGGCCGCATGAATCACCGGCACGCGCAAGCCGTCTGCCGCGGCTGTGGCCACGCCGATGTTGATCGCCTCGAAGACAGTTATGCCGTCATGCTCGAAGCTGGCATTGAGCAAGGGATGCTGCCGCAGCGTCCTAGCAGCCGCATGAATCAGCAGCGCGGTCAGGCTCACGTTGTTTCCAGCCGATTTCGTCCGCTGGCGGAACTTGAGCAAGTTGCGGATGTCGGCGTCGATGGTCAAGGCGAATTGCGGCACGTTTTGGGCGCTGTCCAGCATGCGCTGCCCGGTGAGGCGTTTGCTTCGGCTCAATGCGATGCGACGCGCGATGCGACGCCTGCCAGCCGCATTGTCCGCTCGCGCTGTCTGTCGCGCATGCGCTTCGACATCGGCGCCGCTGATCTTTATGCCGTCAGCCGGCCTTACGTCAGCCAGATCAAGTCCCAGTTCCTTGGCTTTGCGCCGCGCGACCGGCGATATCTTCAGCTTGGCCGGGGAAGCCTTGTCCGCAACAGATTTAGGTACAGTTGTATTAACAGTTGAAATAACCGCAGCAGTTTCACCTGGAGGTGCGCTTTCCGGGCGCCAGCTTTCGCCCTCGCGCCCGATGACGGAAAGCAGGTCGCCAATGCTGACAGTTTCGCCTTCCGCCGCCACGATCGCCAGCAACACGCCATTCTTGGGCGCTTCCAGCGGCAGGGTCGCTTTATCTGTTTCCAGGTCCGCCAATTCGTCGCCGCGTTTGACGGCCTCGCCGACCCGCTTATGCCAGGCGACCAATACCGCGGAGTCAATCGATTCGCCCAGGTGCGGCAATCTGACCTCCGTTGCCATGCTTTCCTCCTGGCTTGACAACTAGCTTGACAAGACGCGTCGGACGGCGGCGCGGATGTCGTCGACCTGCGGGATGACGTGGCGCTCCGAGGCTGGACCAAAGGGAATCGGCGTATTGGCGGCGGCGACGCGCTGAACCGGCGCTTCCAAGTCGTAGAAGCAGTGATCGTTGATGGTCGCCACCAACTCGGCCGCGACCCCAGCCCGCGAAACGTCTTCAGAGACAACCACAACGTGGTTGGTTTTGGCGATTGAGTCTGCGATTGTCGCCACATCCAGCGGCACCAGCGAGCGCGGGTCAATGACTTCCGCCGAGATGCCCTCCGCCGCCAGTTCCTCCGCCACGCTAAGCGCGCGGTGCAGCATCAGCAGCGTGGCGATGATGGTGACGTCATCGCCTGCGCGCTTGATATCCGCGCTGCCCAGCGGAATCGCGTAGGCTTCTTCCGGCACCTCCGTTCCGATGGCTTGAATGGCGGAATCGGAAAGCGCTTTGCCGCCGCCCGGCGAAGCCGCGCCATAGAGCAGCTTATGTTCGACGAAAAGCACGGGATTGTCGTCGCGAATCGCGCTGATGATCAGCCCCTTGGCGTCATAAGGCGTCGCGGGCATGACCACTTTCATGCCCGGCGTGTGCATGAACCAGGCTTCAATACTCTGTGAATGTTGCGCGCCGCGCCCGGTCGCGCCTTGTGGACCGCGCAGCACCAGTGGCACCTTCGCGCGCCCACCGGACATCAACCGGATTTTGGCTGCTTGATTCACAACCTGGTCCATGGCGCAGAAAATGAAGTCGAGATATTGGTATTCGACGATGGGCCGCAAACCGGTGAGCGCCGCGCCAATGCCCAGCCCGGTGAAACCCGCTTCCGAAATCGGCGTATCCCATACCCGCTCGGCGCCAAATTCATCGAGCATATCGTGGGTGATGTGAAAAGCGCCGCCGAATTTGCCCACGTCTTCGCCGAGCAAGATCACGCTTGGGTCCACGCGCATCTCTTGCACGATGCCCTCGCGGATGGCGGCCGCCTGACTCAGTTGGCGCATGAATTTCTCCTAGTTCTCCGCGGTGATGTAGGACAGATAGTCTTCGGCGCCGACATCGGCGCAGGACTGCGCATAATCGATGGCAGCCTCAACCGCCGCTTCCGCTTCGGCGCGGATGGCGCTCAGTTCGTCTTCGCTGGCGATTCCCCCCGCCAGCAGCCCCGCCGCCAGCCGCTCAATGGGATCGGCATTTTTCCAAGCCTCGACCTCTTCCGCTGGGCGGTAACCGGCCGCTTCAAAGCGGGCATGGCCGCGAATGCGGTAGGTCAAGGCTTCGATCAAGGTGGGACCTTCGCCCGCGCGCGCCCGCCTGACAGCTTCGCGCGTCGCTTCGTGAACGGCGAGCACATCATTGCCATCGACGCGCAGTCCCGGCATGCCGTAAGCGCAAGCGCGGGCTGCCAGGTCGGGCACAGCTGAAGATTCGGCTACGGTCATGGACAGGGCGTACTGATTGTTTTCGATGATGTAAATGGCCGGCAAGTTCCACAAAGCCGCCATATTGAGCGCTTCATGGAAGATGCCTTCGTTGACTGCGCCGTCCCCAAAAAAGCTGACGGCAACCTGCCCGCTGCCGCGCACCCGGGCGGACAGCGCGGCGCCGGTCGCGATGGGTATGCCCGACCCAACAATAGCGAAGGCGCCCAACATGCCTTTGTTGAAGTCGGTCAAGTGCATGGAGCCGCCCATGCCGCGACAACTGCCGGCTTGTTTGGCGAACATCTCCGCCATCATGTCATTGAGCGGCACGTCTTTGGCGACGCAATGGGCGTGGCCGCGGTGCGTGCTGGTGATGGCGTCGTCGGGCTTGAGGGCGCTGACCACGCCCACCGCCACCGCCTCTTGACCGACAGCCTGGTGCATGGTGCCGGGCATGGCGGTGGTCAAAAACAGATAATAGAGCTGTTCCTCGAATTCACGCGCCTCGAGCATTTTGCGGAACATGCGCAGCAAAAGGCTCCGCTCATGCCCCGCGCAGTCGACAGCTTCGCGCCGTATTTCCACTGCATTGCTCATACGCTATGCCCATTCTCACTATTCTCATGTTCAAAGGCGACCACGCGCACGGGAAAAGCTTCCGCGCCCTTGATCTTGACCGGCAGCACAAAAGCCACAAAGCGCTTGCCCAGCAACTGATCGAGATTGCTCAGGTACTCGATGAGGGCGATACCCGCGCCCAGCAGCAACTCGTGATTGGGCTGGCCCGGCAGGGGAGCGCCATCTTCGCTGCGCACCTCGTGGCCCGAGGTATCCACCCCCATCAGCTTGATGCCCGCCTCGCCCGCCAGCCACTCGATGCAATCGGTGCTGAACCAGGGCCGGTCATGCTGTTGCTCGCTATAATAATAGGCATCGTTGCCCGTATAGAAAAATACCATGTCCCCCGGTCGAATCTTGTCCCCCGCGACCGCTTTGAGCGCGGGCAGAGTGATTTTGCTGTTGTTCGCGCGCCAAGGCGAGATATCAAGCACGACTCCCTCGCCGATCAATTGCGAGATCGGGTAATCCGCGGCGTCTTGCCCGTCTTTGACATGGTGATAAGGAAACTCGATATGGGTGCCGCAGTGGGTGTTCATCACGATTTCGGAGATAATGTACCAGGCGTCGTCGTGGCGCTGGTATTTGTGGAATTGGGTCCAGGCTTCCGTGAAGCGCGTATCAAGCGCCATGTGCCTACGTATTCATTTTGAAGGCGGTGGTTTCTTCCGTTGAGGTGTCAATCTTGAACTAACCGCGAGAGAATGCGCTTCAGCTTGGGCTGTGAATTGTCTATATTTTCGTTGTCTTCCGTATTTACAATCAAGAATCCCTAGTCAGGCTGATAGAGCGACATAATAGTTCTGTTAATACTTTCTCTATGCGCTATCCTGTCTTTTTCATATAGTCTGACCTGGGCATGAGCATTCTCATGCTCATGCAACATCTCACGCTGTTGCTCGATTGGGATTAAAGGAATAGGAAAGTCCTCAATATGGCTGATGTAAATGTGCGGCTGCCCGGTTTCCTGCTGTCGATAATAGATCTCATCTTGCTTGAGCGACATACACATATAGAGAAACTTGGTCAAAATCCGACATTCATCCTTACTCCTGACAACTATTGAATCGGACGCCCAAATGGGGTCATCATGCCACCATACATATCCTGAATATGCACCGGACTTGCTAATTGTAAACACATTCCCGTCGTGATTTGACTCACCATGTGTATACGGGCTTGTTCCGCGTCCACCAGCAATTACAGGAACTGTACCAATCGTTGTAGTATCCTCAGTAATTGACTTGCCATTCTTCAATATCGCTACATCTTTGAGACGGTAAAACTCAGTTTCATTGTGAACTTTCCATTCAGTATGTAATGCAAATGAATCTTTGCTTTCAAGATTCCTCACTACTACCACACTAATATCGAGTTCTTCGGGAAAAGAGTCGTTGGGGCTGGACTGGCTTTCATAAAAGAACAATATACGATCTAGGTCGTTAATCCCGCTGATTAGGTTACGCTTACTGTCGAAACCATCGTTTTCTACGGTCACTCTATAAAACCAATCGGTCCGACCAATGCCCTTGTCCGTCAAAAGCAATATTCCCGTCTTGGAATCAGTATAAGGTGCAAAACAGCCACGCGGCAGCCTGATTAGCATTCTTACTCGTGAGTTTTGAAGTATATACTTGAGGAAACTCCTGCTATCTCTGTTTACCAGCAATCCTTCTGGTACGACAATCGCCATGGATCCGCCGGTCTTTAGACTCTTAAAGCATCTCAAAACACAGGCTTTGTCACCGTCTTTAGCTTCAGCACCTACAGCTTCGAGCACATCCTTCGATATTTTTTGCGAGAAGGGAATGTTTGAAAGAACATTGTTATAGAGTCCATCTCGACTTGTACGCAGACTGTCTTGTTGTTCCACTCCAGAATGACCATCGCCAAACAAGATCATGTTCATTTTCGCGATTCTCGCTGTAGTCGTGATCTCTCCCCCGAAAACCGTCTTCTGATTCAGAGTCTGCATCGCATCACGAGTAAATCCACTTTGTTGAGCTATATGACGGAACGCCTCCGTTAAAAATCCCCCTGTGCCACAGAATGGATCATATACGCTTTCACCGTACCTGGGGTTGAGTAATCGAACCATGAATCTCACAATATGCCGTGGTGTAAAGTATTCTCCAAGATCATTTTGAGTCGTAGTTCTTTGGAGAAAATGTTCAAAAGCGATACCTTTTATGTCTTCATCAATGTCAGTGAGTGTAAGCGGATTCAAAGTGCTTACAATCTTTTTCAGTGTTTCGGGTTTCTTGATCTCAGTTTTAGTGATAACTTCTCCGCCGTAGTTCTCTTGCAAACGCACCATCGCCACATTATTGAGGTATCCAAGAACATCATTTGTACTCAACCTAAGTAATTCTTGCCATATTATGTTATCCCCTTTTTCGCTCAGTAACTTGAGAAATAAAATGTTTGCGAACTCAGTGAATCTTTCAATTCCTCCCCGAAATCCTTCCCTAGACCTCAATTCGTCATTTAGTTCAGAAAAGAGTCTAATAAGTTCCTCTCGTGACTTCACTACCTCTTGTGGAACAGTGAATACTTCATTGCTACCTTCCGCAGTAAATCTCCGCAATTGGTCAAGCGGCAAGAACTCGGTAACTTCAATTCCATTGAGATAGAGAGGCTTATCATTGGGCAGGAATAAAGACTTAAATGTGAGGCCATTAGAAGCAAACACGACTTGTACACCAATGCGTTCCGCATAATTGCGTGCTTGTGCCAATGCAACACGCAAATCTGAAATTGTTGGTTTCTTGACTTCAACTACGGCAATCGGGACTTCGCCGTCAAATAATGTGTAGTCTGGACTCTTTTGTCCCAAACCAGCAGCAGCCTTGTAAGACAAGCGATCTCGAACTGACTGTTCAAGATATACATTTCGACCAACTTCACCTGCATTTAGCACCCAACCCTTAGATTTCAAACTTTGATTTATCTGAATACGAACATCTGCCTCAATCACGTTGGATTCTCCTAAAGGGCTATTATCGTTTAACTCGAAATCAAATCTTCGTACTCCAAGTGCCTGCTGGCAGTTTCGTAGACAAGCGCCGCCATCTGATGTTTTGTGTCCAGCGGCGAATGTAAATCAGACATTGGAACTCATTCAGGTACCGGTGCGGTTGCTCTTCGCTAGTCTTACAGTATATCACCATTATATTGCGTTTCAACATTGTCCAAATGGATTCCTTGCTGTTCGTATGCGCGTCACCATATTAATACTCATCGGCGGCATGAGCATCTATGGCGGCCGCGGCAATATCATCGGCGCTTTTGGCGGGGTGCTGCTCTGGTCGATCCTGGACACCGGCTTGAATATCATGGGCGTTTCCCCCTTCTGGATTGATGTCAGCCGCGGTTTGCTGCTGCTCTTCGCGGTATTGCTAGATGCCCTGCGCGTCCGCTATCAGCGCAATGCGCAGTTGCGCATGTCGCTGGCGGATACGGCGATCGGCTTGGAAGACAAGGCTCACGGCGATGGCTGAGGCGGCGACAGCGAGGCGCAGGACCGAGCTCCTGCTTGATATGCGCGGGATCAGCAAGTCTTATCCTGGGGTGCAAGCCTTGGCGGACGCCGATTTTTCGGTGCGCCGTGGAGAGAACCACGGCGTAGTGGGGAAAAACGGCGCCGGCAAGTCGACCTTGATGGGCGTATTGATGGGCATCAGACAAGCCGACAGCGGCAGCATAGCCATCGACGGGGGCGTCTTGCGCCAGGCGTCTCCACAGACCATGCTCGATGCCGGCATCTCCTACGTGCCGCAGCACATCAACCTGCTCAATACCTTGACAGTCGCCGAGAATATCTTGGTCGGCAACCTGCCCAAGAACCGTTTCGGGCTGGTCGGCTGGAAAGCCGTCAACGACGATTCGGGCGCGCGGCTGGAACGCCTCGGGCTCAAGCTGGACGTTCGGCAGCCGGTCGAAGGGCTAAGCGTAGCCGAGCGAACCATGCTGGCAATCGCCAAAGCGCTCTTCAACAAAGCCCGCCTGATCATCCTGGACGAACCCACCGCCGCGCTTTCGCGCGTCGATATCGACCTGTTATTCAGCTTCATGCGCGCCCAGCAAGAACAAGGCGTGGCTTTCATTTATATTTCGCACCACTTGGAAGAAGTCTTCGAGATTTGCGACCGCGTCACCGTTATGCGCGATGGACGCGTCGTCGGCACGCGCGAGATCAGCGCAATTGATGTTCCGCAGTTGATAGAGATGATGGTGGGCGGTGGCGTACAAGAATATGAGCGCGAATCTACGGCTGGGAGCGAGACTGTCTTCGAAGCGAAAAACCTGTCGCGGCGCGGCGCTTACGAGCAGATCAATTTCGCGCTGCGCCGCGGCGAAGTGGTCGGTCTCTCCGGCTTGCAGGGCAGCGGCGTCGACGAATTGGCGCAGGCGCTTTTTGGCTTGGAGCGGCTCGGCGCCGGCGAAGTATCGCTGGATGGAGCGACCTTTGCGCCCAAGAGCCCCAGGGACGCCTTTGACGATGGGGTAGCCTATTTGCCGCAAGACCGTCACCGCTTCGGCTTGATTCAGTTGCGGCCCGTGCGCGAGAATGTCACCTACTCCGTGCTTGATCGGCTGGTGGGTCGCCTGGGTGTTCTGATGCGCAAGCCAGAGCAGCGCATCACCGAAACATACATCGACAAACTGGGCATTGTGACGCCGGGCGCCGAACAGCGAACCATGCTGCTGAGCGGCGGCAATCAACAGAAAGTGGTATTCGCCAAATTGGCGGCGACGCAACCCAAGCTGCTGATTTTGCACGAGCCGACGCAAGGCGTTGACGTGCAGGCGAAGGTCGATATCTTCAACATCATCGATGACTTGGCTGCGCAGGGCGTCGCGCTGCTGGTCATTTCGAGCGAAGTCCGCGAGCTGATCGGCTTATGCGACCGCATTCTGGTCATGTACCAGGGGCGCGTCAGCGCCGAATTCACGCGCGCCGCCCAGAACATGCAGCCGGAAGACATATTGCTGGCAATCGAGGGAGGCGGGGTTCATGCGAACGCTTGACCGCCATCATCTGCTCGAGCTCGTATCGCGGCATTTCATCTGGGTCGTCCTCATCGCCACCGTGCTGGTTTTCGGCTTAACTATCGACGGCTACCTGCGCATATCAAATATCACCAATATCTTGATCACGGGCAGCGTCCTGGGCGTGATGGTGATCGGGCAGGCGCTCTGTTTGATGTCGCGCAAGCTCGATCTGTCGGCGGAAGGCACGGTCTCGCTGGTCGCCGTGACCGCCGCCTGGCTGATGCTGCCCTATCGCGAAACCGACCTGGCGCAGGCTGGCGGCTTGGGCATCGAACTGGATCCCTTGATCGTGATACCCCTGGTCTTGCTGCTGGGAACAGTGATCGGCTTTGTCAACGGCTTCATGATCATGAAGCTGAACATGAACTTCTTTATCGTCACGCTGGCGATGCAATTGGTCTTGCGTGGCTTGGCGCTGGCGCTCAGCAGTGGCGCCATCATGCCCGGCACGCCGGCCGCTTTTAACTGGCTGGGCGGTGGACGTGTTGCCGGCATACCCGTCTCGGTGATCGCGACCATTGGGCTTTATGCCGTATTCGGCTTTGTCATGAGCCGCATGCGCTTCGGCCGCAAGGTCTACGCTGTTGGCGCCAACGAAGACGCCGCCCGCGCTTCTGGCTTTAACCCCGCGCGTACCGTGATCCTGGTCTATATGGTCAGCGGATTCCTGGCGGCGCTGGCGGGTTGGATGTTATTGGGCCGCCTGGAAGCCTCGGTGCCGAACCTGGGACTGGGCATAACGCTGAATGTGGTGGCGGCCGCCGTGATTGGCGGCGTCAGCTTGAAAGGCGGCGAAGGTTCGATCATCGGCGCTTTTGCCGGCGTGCTCTTCCTGGCTATGGTCAACAACGCTTTGAACCTTATGAATGTCGATCCGCTCTGGGTCAATGCCGTGCGCGGCTTGATTATTCTGGTGGCGCTGATCATCGACGCGCAAAAGTCCCGTTATCGCGGTCGCGCGGGACCCGCCGAGCCCAAAGTGAAAAACGAGGTCGCGCCAAATCAAACAGCGGCGCTCTCCTGAAGCAAGGATCTTCGCCCCTACAAATCCATATATATTCGGCGAAACAATACATCGATTGTCGTTTGATATGAATGCGTCGCTTCGTCCCGGCGGCTTAGGCGCAGACAGGCGCGTCGGCGGACCAGCGGTGCGTCGCCGGGCGCTCCGTCAGACCGGCTAAGTAATCGCGCGCGTCGTGCCAGGCATCGCGCCATTCTTCGTAGGACTGCTCTTGCGCCGGATTTTCGCGGCTGCGCACGATCAAGCTGGGGAATTCATCGCGTCCGGTAGGCTCGCCAATGGGCTGATAGCGCAGGTCAAAGCTCCAGCGGATGGAATCACTGACATTGACCAGGGAACTATGCTGCGTGAGCCGGTGCATGAAAATGGCGTCGCCCGCTTTGATTGGCATGGGCAGCGGTTCCCCCGCCAGCAACTGTTCCGGGATTAGCACCTGGTCGAAAGGACAGTGTTCGGTGATGCCGGTTAGATGGCTGTAGGGCACCGCTTGCAGGCAGCCATTTTCGATCGTCGCATCGGTGATGGCGAGCCAGACCGTGAGGATTTCGGTGTCGTCGGCGTTGGGCCTGTGGACGCCTTGGTCTTGATGCCACTTGGTTACTGTGGTGAGGTTCACCATACCGGCCGCGACCTTCGACTGCGCCGGTTTGATGCGCACGTGCTGTATGGGGTTGGACAGGATCTCGCCGCCGACAACCTCTTCGACTTTGTCCAAGAGGCGCTCGTTGCGTATCAGATCGTAGACCGCGCGGCTGGCATTGATGCCGGCATCGCTATCCACGGTTTCGTTGGACAAGGCGATATCCATGTGGGCAAAGACGTCTTTTTTCGCTTCGCCCAGGATCACGGTCAAGCGCTCTTCAAAGGGAAGGTCCGCATAGGCTGATGAGATCAGCCCCTCCGCGCACCATTGCGGCGCCATGCGATCGAGCAACTGGTGATAATCCTCGCGTATCGCTTGTAGTGCCGCTTCGTCAAGTACGCCCTCGACAATGGCGTAACCCTGCGTTTCGACTAATTTTTTGAGATTATTGGTCATGGCGCGCCTCCCTATCCTTGGAAATTTAACACGGGCTTGCACCCGCGTCAACTTGTTTCCAGCCTCAGCCAGGGCAATTGCTGCAATGCTCAGCCGCGTTCCTGCAAAAGCGAAAACCCGGACTTCAGCAGAAAAACCGCGCCGAAGAGCGCGCTTAGCGTCAGCACGATACAGGCGCCAGAGGGGATATCCAGGTAATAGGAGGCGTAGAAACCCATAAGTCCGCTGACAATGCCGATCAAACAGGCGATAAGAATCATGTGATGCAGGCGCTTGACCAGCAGACGCGCCGTGGCGGCCGGCGTGATCAGCAGCGCCAGCATCAGCGCGATGCCCACTGCCTGCAGGCTAACCACAATGGTCACCGCAATCAAAATCAATAGGGTCAGGCGCAGTATTTCAACAGGCAGCCGCAAGCTGTGCGCCAGGCTGAGATCGAAGCTGATGACCAAGAACTCTTTGTAGAGCAAGACGATGATGACCGCCACAAGCGCCGCCATCGCCGCCATCAGCAGCAAGTCGTTCTCGCTGATGCCATTGATGCTGCCGAAGAGAATGTGGGTTAGATCAGCCGTGTAACTGCCTTGGGTGCTGACAATCGCGATGCCCAGCGCGAACATGGTAACAAATACGATGGCAATCGCGCTGTCTTCTTTGAGTTCCTGGTTTCGCGTAAGCCAGGCAATCACCAATGCGGACACGATGCCCGCGCCTAAGCCGCCGACAAAGAGATTGCTGCCGACGTATCCGCCGCTGGCTGTGTAGGAAACCGCGATGCCGGGCAAGATCGCATGAGAGAGCGCGTCGCCGAAGAATGCCATGCCGCGCACCACCACAAAGCAGCCGACAATCGCATTGATGCCGCCGACCAGCACCAGCGCCAGCATGCCGCGCTGAATGAAAGCGTAACCGAGTGGCTCGGACAGGAAATTAGCGATGTCCACGCGCGGCTCCCCCGACCTTGTCTTTGCTGAACATCAGCAATTCGTCGCCATGGGCGAAAACCGGGATGGCGCCGCCGAAGGCGCGGGTCAGATTTTCCGGTTTCATCACCGCGTTCGCGTCGCCATAAGCCAGCACTTGTCCCTTCAAAATCAAGATCTTATCGAAATGAAGCGCGGCGTTTTCCATGTGATGCGTCGACAAGAGCAGCGTGATGCCATGGTTTGTCAGAATCTCCAGCGTTTCGATGATTTCCTGCTCGGCGGTCTGGTCGACGCCGGTGAAAGGCTCGTCGAGCACCATGACGCGCGTATCTTGTGCCAGCGCCCGCGCGATGAATACGCGCCGTCGCTGTCCGCCGCTCAGCTCGCTGATCTGACGGTCGGCCAGCGCGTCCAAGCTGAGGTGCGCGAGGATATCGCGCGCGATGTCACGATCGTCTTTGCCCGGCAAGCGAAACCAGCCGATATGCCGGCTGCGCCCCATCAGAACGACATCGAAGACCGAGGCTGGGAAGCTCCAGTCTATGGCGCTTTGCTGCGGCACATAGCCGACATTGCTGTGGCTGCTATGGCAATCTTCACCGTAGATGCTGATATGCCCAGAGGCGATGGGCAGGACGCCGACAATCGCCTTGAAGAGGGTGCTTTTTCCAGCGCCATTGGCGCCAATGACGGCGACGCGCTCCCCCGAAGCGACCGTGAAACTGACGTCATGCAAAGCCTGTCGGTTGCCCGGGTAGCCCGCCGACAAGCGCTCGACGCGCAGGGCAGGCTGCCCGAGATCGACATCTTGAGTGGATTGGTGGAATCCCAGTCTAATCATCAGCCAGTGCCGTTTATTCGCCACCTTGCAAGGCGCTAACGATAGTCCTGACATTATAGCGCATATAGTCGAGATAAGTGGCGGCGGGTCCCTCGGCATCGCTCAAGGTATCGCTGTACAAGCCGACCAGGTTCACGCCGGTTTCCGCAGCGATCGTGGACATGATGGCTTGGGGCGCGAAGGGATCTCCAAAAATGGCCGGGACGCCTTCGTCGCGGACCACGTCAATCAACGCCGCCACATCGCGCGCGCTCGGCTCCACCATGGTGGACATGCCCGGCACAACCGTCGTGATGAGTTCAAAGCCGAAGGTCGTCGCCAGATATCCCGCTGACTCGTGGCTGGTGACAAGGACGCGCTTTTCGGCGGGCAGGTCCATCAGGGCGGGCAAGATGAAATCGGCTTCAAGCGCGACCAGTTCCTGGACGTAGGCGGCGGCATTCGCCGCATAGGCGGCGGCGTTTTCCTGGTCTTGCGCCGACAGCGCGTCACGGACCTGCAATACCCAGTAGATGACATTGTGCGGGTCCATCCACAGGTGCGGGTCGCAAGCGCCTTCCCCATGAGCGTGTTCGTCATTCTGTCCGTGGCTCCCGCCGCAGTTGATATCTTCCGCGCGTCCCAAGGTCATAAAATGCGCATGCTCACCTTCTTCTTCGCCGACGATGGCTGCGAATTCGGCGTCGTGCGCGTCGCAAGCGCTTGACTCATTCATTTCATCAGCATGGTCGTCATGCTCTTCGGCATGGTCGTCATCATGCTCATCGGCATGGTCGTCCTCATGCTCTTCGGCATGGTCGTCCTCATGCGCTTCCGCATGATCATCTTCGTGATGCAGCGACGCGCCAAAGGGACGCACCTCGACACAGGCTGAGGCCAGCACCAAGTTCGCCATCTCGCCGGCGCTTTCTATCGCCTCCAGCAAGGTTTCTTCATATCCTGCGCCATTGATGATCAGCAAATCCGCCTCGGCCACAGCTGTGAGGTCGCTCGGTGACGGAATGTAGGCATGCGGATCGGCTCCCACCGGTATCAATGAGCGGACCTCGGCATTGTCTCCGGCGACTTGACGCGCAACATCCGCCAGGATGCTATGCGACGCCACCACCTCTACCGCGGCTCCTTGCGCCATTGCGCCGCCTGAAACGGCCAGCGCTACTACGAATATCGCAAGCAATCCAATAGCTCTCTTTCTCATTTGCTGTGTTCTCCGAAACTCAATGGCAGATGACTCTAACTTAATCTTAAAGGGCATATAAGCCGGACGCAAGTCCTAATTGAGACTTTATCTCATTAACTCGCCGTAATCCCAGAGCCGCTGTTCAGATACGCTGCCGCTAGGTAAACTCAGCAGCATGATCGCAAAGTTCCCCCATGCCGAGGATACCCAGCCCGTTCGCGGACCAGCGGAGGATACGCAGCCGGTCAATCCCTTGCGCAGTCCCGCGCGGAATCGCAGCGTGGGGGACCGGGGGCGGCGCGGTCCGCTGCTCTTGATTGTCGCCTTGACCTGCTGCACCCTAGTTATCACCAGCGCATTTTTGATCCGCAGTCTGCCCCCCGATTTTTTCCCGAGCGGCGACGCCGAGCGGCAGGTTACCATCAATCGGGATGGTTTAATCTGGCGGCTATCCACGCGCGCCGAGACAATCGCTGAGCTCTTAAACGAAGCGGAAATCGCAGTCTCGTTGGATGCCGCGCTTTCGCATGCCCTCGACGACGCGATATTTGATGGCATGACCGTCTCGATAAAAGCCGCGCGTGATGTGACGCTTGCAATCGGTGGCGAAGTCCAGGTTTTGCGCACGGCGCTGGACAATCCCTTGGCGATCTTGAATAGCGCCGGCATCGTGGTAAGCAGCGCTGACAAAATCCGCGTGAACGGGGCGCCGGCGCATACAGAGGCTTTGGCGGACTGGACGGTCCCCGCCGAACATATCGAAGTTCGCCGGCCGCTAAGTTTGACCGTCCTCGACAATGGCGAATCAAGCGCTGTTCTCACTACAGCCGAAACGGTGCGCGCCGCTTTAGCTCAGTCTGACATTGAGCTGCATCCCAATGACGAGATCAAACCACCCCTGGATAGCGTCATCAGTGGGGACATGACGATAGTGATCGAGCGGGCGATACCGATTGCCTTGCGGCTGGATGGCGTGCTCATCGAAGCGCGCACCCAAGCGCAGAGTGTCGATGAGGCTCTGCAAGAGCTAAAGGTCCCGCTCTTCGGCTTGGACTATGTGGTACCCAGCGGCGATACTAAGGTCGCCACCGACATGCTCATCGAAATCGTGCGCGTCACCGAAGAGCTCAGCGCGCAAGAGGAAGAGATCGCCTTCGAGGCGCGCTATGTGGCTGACGCCGAATTGAACCTCGATCAAACGGTCATTGCCCAGCCGGGGCAGAACGGGACGCGGGAAATCCGCAGCCTGACGCGCTACGAGAATGGCGTCGAAGTCAGCCGAAGCATCACCGAAACCGTCATCACCCAGCCGCCGCAAGACCAACTTGTTCACTATGGAACGAAGATTGACCTGCGGACAGTTGAAACGCCGGGCGGACCGCGTCTTTATTGGCGGGTGCTGTGCATGCTAGCGACCAGCTATCATCCGGCCGCGCTGGGCGGCGACAACGTGACCGCGATCGGCTGGACATTGGAGAAGGGCGTCGTCGCCGCAGACCCGCAGATCATAAGCTATCGCAGCGAAGTTTTTGTGCCCGGCTATGGCAAGGGATTCATGGCGGATACCGGCGGACCGCGCAGCTCGCGCTATTGGATTGACCTCGGCTACAGCGATGAAAACTGGGTTTCCTGGCGTCGCTATGTCAAGGTGTATCTCTTAGCCCCGGCGGCGCCTGAAATCGACTATCTCTTGCCAGCCTGGACGCCTATCCGCAGCGTGCCTGGCGGCTGTGGCGATTAACTCTCCGGATCGTATTCCGCGAGCGCCTCTTCCTGCGATGGCAGGCTCTGATATGGACCCAGCCAAAATGCCGGATAAGGCGCGACCACAGCCCCCTCGCGTACATCGAGGATGCGGCGGATCATCGGCGCGACCACTTCCGAGCCCTCGCGCGAATTTGCCATAACGCCGGCGAAGGCGATCCGAGGATCATCGGCCGGGTAATAAGCCACGAACCAGGCATTCGGCTGCCCGGCCGTTTCCGCCGTGCCGGTCTTGCCGCAGACCGTATAAGGCGCCCCCTCGAAGACCCACCAGGCTGTCCCCACCTCTGGTATCGTTGTGACCTGGCACATGCCCTCGCGCGCGATTTCGAGCGCGTTTTCGTCCAAGCCCGCGCTTGGCAGCAGGGTTGGCTGGTTTTCCTGTCGATAGTTATCTGTACCGGGCACACCCGTATGACTGACGATATAAGGTTGGTAGCGTTTGCCGCCATTAGCGATTATGGCGGTGGCGGATGCCATTTGCAGCGCGGTCACCGTGACATTGCCCTGCCCGATGGCATTGTTGATGGCTTCCGTCGGCTCTTGCGGGTTTGGATAGGCGACATCGCCGGCGGCTTCCAAGCCCAAGCCGTTGATGCCTGTCGCGCTGCCAAAGCCCAGCCGCTCGGCGTAATTCGCTTGCATATCGGGGTCTTGCTGGAACATCAAGGCGCCTATTTCCCAGAAGAAGGGATTGCAAGAGGCGGCCAGCGCTCGGCTCAGATCGACCTCGCCGGTGGGCAGCTTATTTTCCAGCAAGCGCCAATCGTAGCGCACCGGACGCGCGTCGCCAAAGCGTTCCTGCCCCTGCCACTCGATATCGCAGAAGTAGGGATAGGGATTCGGCAAGACGCCTTCCGAAGCGGCGGCAAGCAGCGTAACGATCTTGTAGACCGAGCCGGGCGTATATTGTTCGGCGATGGCTTTGTTCGTGAAGGGCGAACGTATATCGCGGTTCAGGCGCGCTGTCCGATCCGGCACATCGTATTGCGTATCGGGATTGAAGATATGCGGGTCAAAGCTGGGATAGCTCGCCAGCGCCAATACCTCGCCGGTATTGACGTCCAAGGCGACGATGGCGCCCCCGAGCGTGATGCCGCCCCAGTTACTTGCGGAATAATTCACCGCGTCCGACAGCGCCTGCGCGACCGACTCTTGCAGATCGCGATCAATGCTGAGCGTGACCGACTGCGGCGCTACGCCGGTCGTCCTGCTGAGCACGCGGACAACCGTGACGCCTTGCTCCACGATCTGCAGCGTCCGCTGCGGCTGGCCCCCCAAGACGCCTTCATAACTGAATTCGATGCCCGCGCGCCCGACCAGGGTGCTCTCCGCCCGTCCGCGCGCTTCCCAAAAATCCAGCAACTCTGTGGGGATGCGGCCGATATAGCCCACGACGTGGGTGGCGATGCCGTGCCCGTAATAGCTGCGCGTGCGATAGCGCGTCACCGTGGTAATGCCACAGTCGAATGCCAGCGCGTCACGATAGGCGTCGTAGCGCTCTGGATCAATCTCCGCGATATGAAACAAGGTTTCCGGCAGATAGCCGCTGAAGATATTACGCATGGTATTGACCTGCTGACGGGTGACGATGGCAAGGGTGTTCAGGCAGTCGTCGATGTTGTTCATGTCTTGCTGGACGACATATATACTGTCGACCAAAGCGCCTTGTTCCGCCAGCGGCTGGCTCTGCCGGTCGTAGATATTTTCGCGCTGCGCGAAGCTGGTTTCTACGTTTAGCCGCGCGCGAGCGGACATGCCATCGAAGATATCCATCTGTGACCAGGCGATCTTCCAGCCATCTTCGTCCACCATGCGCAGGACGCGGTCTCGGTCCCGTATACGCCCGAAAGCAGGCGACTCGATAATGATGTCGTAATCGATGACAGCGGTGCTGCCCTGGTACATGAGCTCGCTGCGCGAGAGCGTGACGCCGGCGAAGCTGATGACGCTATGCGCCTCGGTATAGCGATTGATGAACACCTGCCTGGGATAGAGTTCGCGGCTGCGCGCGGCGATGAGCCGATACATGCTTTCGTAGTCTTCGTCATTCCAGTCGTCGATGAACTCCTTCAAGACGTCTTCTGGGTCGGCACTGCTGGTTACCAGGACCGCGGGTGGCGCGGTCGCAGTCGAATTCGGGTTCCGTTCCAGCAGGATCGAATCGCAAGCGCCCAGTGCGAACAGGCTCATCAAGAGCAGGCAAAGCAAAGGTCTGGCGGTCATGTTTGGCGCTCTGGGCTGGGTTTCATTGTCGAACGATACTGGCAATGACGGCGTCGTTCTCTTTGGGCTGTCTAGGCATTATCGCCTCTGTTGCGGCGCAGCGCAATCGCGCCAGTTCTGCGACAACATAAGTGGCGGCGATGGTCCGCTTGCCGGTGGGACAGATTCAGTAAGCGCCGCTGCGCAAGACGACGCGGGGAATGGTCAACATGAGAATCTCGATATCCATGGACAGTGACCAGTTGTCGATATAGTAGATGTCCATGGCGCACATTTCGTCGAATGGCACGTTGCTGCGCCCGCGAACTTGCCACCAGCCAGTCATGCCCGGCGTGATCTGCAAGCGGCGCGCATGCCGCGCTTCGTAATGTTCCACTTCATCCGGCGTCGGCGGGCGCGGTCCTACCAAGCTCATCTCGCCACGCAAGACGTTTAAGAAGTTGGGCAGTTCATCCAGGCTGGCGCGGCGCAGGAGCTTGCCCAGGCGGGTGATGCGCGGGTCGTCGACGAATTTGGGATGGCGCGGGTCCTCGCCGGAGGCTTGCAGCATCTGCTCGCGCATGGCTTCGGCATCCGCCACCATGCTGCGGAACTTGAGCATCTCGAACTTGTGTCCGTCTTTGCCGACTCGCTCTTGTCGGAACAAGATGGGACCTTCTCCCTCCAGTTTGAGCGCAATCGTTACCAGCAGACAAATCAAAACCCAGACGGGGGAACTCAGCGTAACTAAAATGAGATCCAAGCCGCGCTTCAGCACTTGGTCGACCGGGGTGAAGGGTCGCTGCGCGCCGAAGCCCAATAAAGGAATCCCGTCCAGGTTTTCCACCTGTACCTGCCGCAGGCTGAGCTGCATGAGTTCTGGCACGATGCGCAAATCAGTGCCGGTCGCGCGGCAAATCTCCGACAATTCCTCAATGCGATCGAAGTGCTTCCAGCGGAAAGTGATAACAACTGTATCAACTAGCTCCTTGCCGATTACCGCTGCAAGTTGATCGGTCTTGCCCAAAGCCGCAACACGACCGACGCTGTCTTCCGCTTTTGTCTCGTCATCGTCCAAGAAGCCGATCGGCCGGTAACCGAAGTCGGGGCGCGCCAACATCGTACCTAGCATATCTTGGCCGATATCGCCCATGCCGACAATCAGCACGCGGCGGACGCCTATGCCATGATGACGAAAATAAGCCAGCACCCAGCGTCTTACCAGGCGCGACAGCCCGCCAATTATCAGTGTTAAGGCTGCCACGTATATCAACATCAAGCGGCTGTTTGTGATGGGCTGCAAGATGAAGAACATCGCCAGCACGATCACGATCGATACGGCGACGCCGCTGGCGATCAGATAAAGCTCCTCGAGCCAAGAGCGTCCGGCAATATTTCGATACAGACCGTTGCGTTGATAGTTCATCCAGATCAGCACCGCGTAGACCCCGGCATAAGGGACATAAGGCATGAAATCGCGTTGCGCCGGATCAAGAATGGGGCGGATAATCTGCAACTCGTAGCGCAGTACGTAGGCAATAGCGAAGACCAGGAAAGCCAAAATGCCGTCCAGCAGCGGGAATAACCAGCGTGGCTCAATGGTAGGGCGCTCGGAAAGCGGTCGGTTGGCGGTCATAAGCAGTGCTCAGGCTTCTGGCTCAACGCTCGTCGGGGGGCGATGGCTTTTGGTCCTTGGGCTGGGCTTGCGATGATCTGTCGGGCGCTTGTTTGCCCACTGGCAGGTCCCGGGCGGACAGCGCTTTGCGATAACTGTCCAGCGTCAGGTCCGCGGTACGCTGCCAGGAAAAGCGCCTGGCGCGAGCCAAACCTTTTTCACGCGCTTCCTGTCGCCAGCCAGGCTCTTGCTCGATTTTCACCAGCGCGCCCGTCCAGCGCTCGCGGTCTTCCGGCGGCAGGCACAGGCCCGCGTCCCCAGCAACCTCGGGCAAGGACGATAGGTCTGTCGTGAGAACTGGCGCGCCGCAAGCCATGGCTTCGAGTACCGGTAGTCCAAAGCCTTCATATAGGGAAGGATAGAGAAAAGCCTCTGCGCTATTGTACCAAAGCGGCAAATCCGCGGCAGGGACAAATCCAATATGCCGGACGCTGTCCTGCAAGCCCTCGCGCTCGATGGTCGCAAAAACGTCATCCGCCATCCAGCCCAAGCCTCCGGCCAGAATCAAGGGCAGGCGCTGTGAGCGCGGCAGGCGGGCGTAGGCGCGCAGCAGCATCGCCAAGTTCTTGCGCGGCTCCAGCGTGCCAACAAAGAGCCAAAAGCGATCGGGCAAACCCTGACGCGCGCGGAACTGCTCGATTGTCGCGGTCGGTAAGCGCCGAAAGACCGACCTGTCGTAACCAAGCGGCGTCACATCAATTTTGTCCGGATTTATGCCGAGCAGCCTGCTGAGGTCTTTGCCCGTGCTATGGCTGATGGCCAGAACGCGCAGCGCCCGGCGACAAGTCAAAGCCGTAAACTTGCTCAAATACCAACGCCTTGCGGCGCTCAAGCGCCCGGGGAAGAGCAGGAAACTAAGGTCGTATACGGTGACTACCATGGGCGCTTTTAAATAGAGCGGGGCGACGAATGCCATGGCATGATAGAGATCGAAGCGGGACAATTGCCGAGCCTGAAAGACTTGCTCCCACAGGATGCGCCGCCAAGCCGACGAGGTATCGAAGCGGGAGCGCGACAGCGCCACGCCATCAAACGAAGCGCGGCTAGCCGCGCCCACCATGGCTTGAAAGCGCCAGTCAGCGGGAGCCTGCGCCGGCATATACTTGAGCAGATGGGCGATATAGCTGTGAATGCCAGCCGAGCGATAACCCGACTGTTCCGACAGCAAGTGCGCGTTGAGCCCTATTTTCATATCGTGAATTATAACATACGTCGCGGGCTGCTAAGCTCGGCTGCCCACGAACCCGCGGCGGATTCGCCCTGCACGGACCTTGCCTGCCCTCATAAAATGAAGGGCGCGAAGGGAACGAGCGCAAATGCCAAACGACATTCTGATTGCCAGCTTTTACAAATTCGTCCACTTGCCGGATTACCGCGCCTGGCAAGCGCCACTGCGCAAACATTGCCGGGAGGCGGACCTGCGGGGCACGATACTGCTCGCGGAAGAGGGCATCAACGCCACTATCGCTGGAAGGCGCGCCGCGGTTGCGCAGGTCATGGACATTTTGCGGGCGGATCCGCGCTTGGCGGAGCTGGAGATCAAGACCAGCTTGCACCATGAAAGTCCCTTCCAGCGCATGAAGGTGCGTTTGAAGCGCGAGATCGTCGCCTTGAAAGTGCCGGGCGTCGACCCGAACAAGCAGGTCGGCGCCTATGTCGACGCCGGTGAATGGAACAACTTGATCACGCAAGAAGACGTCACCGTCATTGACGCGCGCAATGACTATGAAGTGCGGATGGGCAGCTTCCAGCAAGCGCTGAATCCCGGCACCGAATCCTTCAATGAACTGCCGGAATTCTTGTCGCAGCGCCTAGACCCCGAGAAGCAGAAGCGCATTGCCATGTTTTGCACCGGCGGCATCCGCTGCGAAAAGGCGACGGCTTTTTTGCTGGAGCGGGGCTTCGGCGAGGTATATCATTTACGCGGCGGTATATTAAGTTATCTGGAGAAGGTGGATCCAGCGGAATCGCTATGGCAAGGGGAGTGCTTTGTCTTTGATGAGCGCGTGACCGTGAACCATAATCTGGAGAAGGGCAGCATCACGATCTGTGATGATTGCAAGGCGGTCGCGCAGGTCGCGGAAGAGCGCTGCCCGAATTGCGGATCGAGCAATTTCCTGTGATTCAAGAATCGGCAAACGTTCGCGTGATTCTCAATTCCCCGGACCTGCGCAAGACGCGGCGCCTTTGCCCCGAGCTAATAACAGAAACCGCAACTATTATCGATCAGCTCGGCGCAACAAACGCGCAATTCAGAAGAGAGTCGGCTGGCTCGCCAAGGTTGGAACATACAGGACCAAAGCCGCCAGCAACAGTACCGCTAATATCAGGAACAGCTTTGCCATTGTTTTACTCCCTAATTAATATTCTTACAAAAACTGTCGAAAAATCAAGCGGCGCGTCACAAGCATCAAAGATGACTGAAATACCAATTGCTAATATGTCTCAATCTCTGCGGTCATGCCATCGCTGACTGTTCGCTTGACATAAACCCGCACTATGCCGGGCGCGCGCGCTCCGATGATGAGCGCCTACTATAATCACCATATCATAAAACGATCCGCGAACGCAAGCGGTTGCGTAATATTGGGTGAATTTCAGATTGTTGGCGCTTCAAGCCCTATCTATCAAAAAGCGGAACTCGGTAGGGGCGAGCCGGTGGCTCGCCCAAATGTGAGATCTTGGTTTCGGGCGACTCAGCGCTGCGCGTAGACACAGCAGGTCAGTCGCCCCTACCGATCGTCTTTTTATTTGTGATTCTGCTGTCAGAGCGGGTAGTCTATGACGAAATTCGATATAGTGATTGTTCATTCTGCCAAAATATTGAAATGCACCCGCGTAAAATTGGCGTTGCAAGCATCGCCTGTGCGCTTCCTTGTTTATGAACGGTGGAACGGCATTTCCCCGCACCGCAAGCCGATCCGGCAACAAAAGGCCAACAGTTGACAATGTACCGCCCTTAATCTTGCGCAGCCTGCAGAGCGCTCGAGCAATTTCCCGCCTCTACACAGAACCCAAGCTGACGTATAATGACCCCTGTAGTGAACGGTTAAGGTCTGGTGTGGATGCAAATTGGAATCATTTCGGATGTACATGCGGACTACAAGACGCTTCAAGAGGTACTCAGTCGATTTGAGAGGCAGCATCGTGTAGACCAGGTATTGTGCGCTGGCGATTTGGTCGGCCGCGGACCGGAGCCCGATCGCGTGGTTGACTTGATCCGCGAGCATGATATTCCGGTGGCGCGGGGCAACCATGACGAATGGGTCTATGGACTGCGCCGCGAGAATACGCAGTATCTGCAGAACTTGCCGCTTGATTGGCAGGGCGAGCTGGCGGGCAAGACGGTCTACATGTGCCATGGCAAGCCCGGCAACAATTTGTGGGGCATGTACAAAGATCATCTGTCAAAAACCTATTTGAAAATGGTCTTGCGGTCGCTAAAAGCCGATGTGCTGGTGACCGGGCATACGCACATGCCGCTGTACGTAAAGACGCAGTGGGGATGCCTGGTCAATCCCGGGTCGCTGTATACATTCAAATGCGCCAGAACGTCGTCCTGCACTTACGGCGTGCTTTCCCTGCCAGACTTGAGCTTCCGGGTATACGACGCTCATGCCGTCTGCGGCGCAGCGCCGCGCGAGATCGTCTAAGACCGCGCAGGGAATGCGCGCGCCAGCTTTTTGCCCGCGAGAGAGGTCCCTTGATACCTGTCTCTTGCTTTCTCGTATAATCAGAAAAGAGTGAAGGGGACGAATCATGAGCCTGCTGGGCAATCTCATCTGGTTGGTCTTTGGCGGCGCGATAGCCAGCCTGAGCTATATCATCGCTGGATGCGCGCTATGCCTGACGATTGTCGGCATCCCCTTTGGCATCAAAGCGATACAATTCGGCGTGATGGTCCTCTTGCCTTTTGGCAAGGTCATCGACGGCGGCCGGTCGAGGACCGGCTGTTTGGCGATGGCATTTAATATCATCTGGCTCTTGACCGTGGGCTGGTCGATCGCGCTGACCCATTTGCTCTTCGGCATCATGCTGGCTTTTACGCTGCTTGGCCTTCCCTTCGCCATTCAACACTTCAAGCTGCTGCCGGTGGCTCTCTTCCCCTTCAGCTATAAGTTGGGCAGTTCGCCGAGGACCTAAGCGGCGACTAATGTGAGCCGAAACGACAGGCACAACATGCGCGTCTTGATGCTCTCCAAAGCCTGTGTCGTTGGCATCTATCAGCCCAAGCTGGAAGCGATTGCCAAGCGCGGTATTGAGCTCAAAGTTCTGGCGCCGCCCTCCTGGAAAGACGAACGCGGCGAACAAACCCTGGAACGCGCCTACACGACCGGTTATCAGTTGCAGGCGATTCCCATCCGTTTCAACGGCAGTTTCCACTTTCACCACTATCCCACGCTGGGGCGCGAGCTGCGCGCATTCCAGCCGCACATCGCGCATATCGACGAGGAGCCATATAATCTGGCGACTTGGCAGGCGCTGTATCAGGCGCGGCGCATCGGCGCCAAAGCGCTCTTTTTCAGCTGGCAGAACATCCAGCGGGCTTATCCGCCGCCTTTTTCTTGGGCGGAGTCCTGGGTCTATCGCAAGGCGGATCAGGCCTTGGCCGGCGCAGACGACGCCGCGCGCGTTCTGCGCGCCAAGGGATATAAAGGACCGCTAAGCACAATCCCTCAATTCGGGACCGACGCCGCGCTTTTTCAGCCGGCGGCGTCGCAGCCCGATAGGCCCTTCACCATCGGCTATATCGGGCGCATCGTGCCGGCGAAGGGCATAGACGTCTTGCTGCGCGCCCTGGTCGCCCTCGCTGGAGATTGGCGGCTGCGTTTGGTGGGCGGCGGACCAGCGCTGGACGATCTGCGGACGCTGGCTCACGCGCTGGGCATCGCCGAACGCGTCGCCTTCGTCGGTCAGCTGCCGTCGACCGAACTGCCGGCGCAATACCACGCGCTTGATTGCTTGGTCTTGCCCTCCTTAACCCAAAACAACTGGAAAGAACAGTTCGGTCGTGTTCTGGTCGAAGCCATGGCCAGCGGCGTGGCGGTCATCGGCAGCGACAGCGGCGCCATTCCCGGCGTGATTGGCGAGGCCGGCTTGATTGTGCCAGAGGGCGACGCCGCCGCGCTGACCCGCGCTATACAGGATCTCAAGGACCAGGCGGACCTGCGAGCCGCGCTGGCCGAGCGCGGACGGGAGCGCTTTTTGGCGCGTTTCACCAACGACAGTATCGCAGCCGCAACGGTGGAGGTCTATCGCGGGCTTATGGCAGAGGTGATGACCGACGCAAGCGCCGGATGAAGTCGACGCTTTGCAATTTGCTCTCCAGCAGATGCGCGATATAACCCAGCAGGATCCGCTCGACGCCCGCGTGTTGCCCCGGCGAAAGGCGCAGGCTCGCCACCTGCTCGTAATCGTCGGCGCTGCGCTGCAGGTGGCGCAGGATCTTCAAGGTTTCGATTTCCAGCGACGCCAGGGCGGAATCCAGGTGCGCGGCAGCGGCGCGGCTGACTGCGCCGCCCTCCTCGTTGCTGAAGAATTGAGCCTCGGGCAGCAGCTCGGCGCGTGTCAGAACACATGCCATCAGCTCCGGTCGAAAACCCGCCAGGTCCAGCAAGCGCAGCTCGTAATAGCGCGCGGCCAGGCGCGGATCGGCCGCATCGGCGACGCGCCCCAATGTTTGATGCAACAGCTCGAACAGTTCGCCCTGGTTGACGTCTTCGTCGGCGGTGAAGCGATCGAGCAGTTCGGCGACATAGTTGGCATAGGCGCTGCGGCGCAGGTCCTCGCGCAGACCGAGATAAGGCTCGACCAGTTCTGCTTGGCTGATGATATCGAGGTTGCGTCCGCGGTGGATTATCATATCGCTGCGGGCGAAGAGTTCGACGTGCCCGCTGAGTTTGCCTTGCGGCTTGCGCGCGCCTTTGGCGATGGCGCGGATTTTGCCGCGCTCGGGCGTGAAGAGCGTCAGCAAGCGGTCGGATTCGCCGAAGTCGCGGCGGCTGAGGATGATGGCATGGCTGCGGAATTGGCGCGGGGCTTTGGGCATGGGCTGGAATTTGTTTGTATGGACTTGCTAATTATAGCAGGTGAAGGAGGCGCGGAAGCCGCAGCGAATGTAAGAATATAAATTGTGATCTTGGTGTCTTTGTGGTGAAAGAACCTGCGCGTTGCCGTAGATTCCTAAAATCGCTATAGTCTGATTCCTACTGACACCAGCAGAAAGATTGCCGCGCCATGCCCGATAGCAACGACAAACCCAAAACCGAAGCCGAAATCACAGAAGAAGCGCCGGTCATCACCGCGCACCAGCTTGAGCTGGACGGCGCGAGCCTTGCCTACAGCGCGACGACCGGCAAAATGCCGCTCAAGGACGCGCGCGACAAGATCGTCGCCCAGATCTTTTACACCGCCTATACACTCGAGAGCGATGCCGAGCCCGCGGAACGTCCGCTCATTTTCGTCTTCAACGGGGGACCGGGCGCGGCATCAATTTGGCTGCACATGGGCGCCCTGGGTCCGCGGCGCGTCGACATGGGAGACGAGGGCTTCATGCCGCCGCCGCCCTACCGCCTGATCGACAACGCCCATACCTGGCTGGACCTGGGCGACCTGGTTTTCATCGACCCGGTCGGCACAGGCTTCTCGCGCGCCAGCGATCCCGATGACAATCAAAAATACTGGGGCTTGGAAGCGGATCTGGAAGCGGTCGGCGAATTCATTCGACTCTATCTGTCGCGCAACCGGCGCTGGACCTCGCCGCTTTACCTGGCGGGCGAAAGTTATGGCACCACCCGCGCCGCGGGCTTGGCCGGGCATTTGATCGACCGCGGCATCGCCTTCAACGGCGTGATTTTGATCTCCACCATTATGAACTTCCAGACAGCGCGTTTTACTAAGGCGAACGATTTGCCCTATACGCTCTTCCTGCCGAGTTATTGCGCGGCCGCGCATTACCACGGGAAACTCGCTGAAGACCTGCAGGCGCGGGAACTGCGAGAGCTCTTGAGCGAAGTGGCGGACTGGTCCGAGACCGACTATACGGTGGCGCTGGCAAAAGGCGACCGCCTGAGCGCAGACGAGCGTGGCGCGATCGCGGCGCAGTTGACGCGCTACACCGGCTTGAGCCAGCGTTTCATATTGGGGGCAGACCTGCGCGTCAATATCATGAGCTTTTGCAAAGAACTGCTGCGCGATGAGAAGCGGGCGGTGGGGCGGCTGGATTCGCGCTTCGTCGGCATCATGGCTTCGGCGGAAGGGCAAACCTTTGACTTTGATCCCTCGATGAACGCCATTGTGCCGCCCTATAGCGCTGTATTCAATCAATATGCGCGCGAGGCGCTCGGCTACAAAACCGATCTCAACTACGAGATATTGAGCTTTGAAGTGAATCGAAACTGGAAATATGCAGGCGGACAATTCCCCGATACCAGCGAGGGGCTGCGGGCGGCTTTCGCCAAGAATCCCTTCATGAAGGTGCTGGTCGCGCAGGGTTATTATGACCTGGCGACGCCATTCCAAGCCGCCTATTACTCATTGAGCCACATGGGCTTGGACGCCAGCTTGCGCGACAATGTCATCATCGAGGAATACGAGGCGGGCCACATGATGTACCTGCACCTGGCGTCGCTGGCCAAGCTCAAACGCGATGCAGCCCGCTTTATATCAGGATGACTCGCGCAGCGCGCCGGTAGGATGCGCGCGCTCCACAGCTTAACCATCCTCCGGACGCGAATGTCGGCGCAAGATATCCATCCACATCACAAGGCCGCGCCATCGCCCGAAGGCGGCGTAATGCCGATCGATATCGGCGTCGCTGCCCTTGAGGCCGCCATTGTGCAGTTGCGCGTACATCTCGCGGCAGGCGCTGTCGATGGCGATTCTGTCAAAATGACCGGTCATGCGCGCGATGGTTCCGGCGGCATAGTCGCCAAAGCCCTTCAGCGATTTCACCGCCGCGTACAAGGCGGCGCTATCGAGGGAAAGCCAGGCGTCGAGATCGAGTTCGCTGCTGGCGATTCTGCCCGCCAACTCGTAAAGATAAGCGTTGCGATAGCCGGCGCGCAGTTTGTGCGCGAAAAAGTCAAAATCCAGCGCGGCGATTTGCCCGGCGCTGGGGAAGGCTTGGCGGCCCGGCAGCGCCGGATGCGCCGTGCCCAGTTGACAGAGCCGCGCGCAGTTTCGCACAGTCTGCGCCCAACTGGTGTTGGTGGTCAGCAAGACCTTTGCCAAGTCTTCCCACAGGCTGGCGCCGACCAGGATGCGACCGCGCTTTTCCGCCTCCAGCCAATCATAGCCAGTGTAGTCGCGCATGGCAGCGTAAAAGGGGCGCAAGTCCCAGTCCAGGCTGAGCATACGGCGGACAAGCGATTCAACTTCGCCGCGCAGCTCCGCCCCCAAACTGTCCATATCAGGCAAATCGGGCAAATCAACCCGCAAGCCCGTGGCAGTTGCGCTAAGCTGCAGGCTCAGGACTGCGCCGGCCGCCGTCTGATAGATAGTAGAGAGAATGGACCTTTCCACGTCCCAGGCATAAGGCGCCAGCAGGTACCAGCCGTGGCTGAATACAGTCTGGTGAAAATCAAATTGGGGCGCGGTCTCGATGACAAAGCAGGGCGCTGTCAGGTCGACATGCAATCGAATACGTCCTGAATCTGAATCAGATGGTTAAGCCCGTGCTGCGCATAGATGCGCGCCAGTTCCTCGATGCTGAGGTCGCCGCGCTGCGAGAAACCGATCTTCGCCCATTCTTCATCGCTCAGGTTTTCCAGCAAGATCGCCCAGCGCGCTTGCAAGCCATCGAGGAGCTTGAGCGAATGCTCGATATCGGCGTCTTTGGCGTCGGGATATTCGGCGATGGCGTTGACATCGTAAGGCGTGAAGTGGAACTCCGGGCTGGTGAGGATGAGCTTGAAGCGCCGGATGCAGACCATGTGCGTATCCGCCAGGTGATGGACATTTTGCGCGATAGTCCATTCGCCCGTGTTATATGGCGTGGTCAATTGCTCCTCTGTCAAGCCGCTGACTTTTTCCCGCAGTTGCGCGGGCAAGCCGCGGATGACCGCGATGATATCGGCTCTTGTTTCCATTGGCATTTCCTCCTTTTTGACGGTCTGCGAATTGTAACGAAGCAGGGGCGCTTTTCCCAAGCCACAGCTATGGCGGACTGGGCTAATCGGCCAGGGCAATCGCTTCAAAATGAAATTTCGCTGAAATCGACTATTTTCCCCACAAATTTCGTAATCTGTAGGGGCGGCACGCTGTGCCGCCCACGAAAATTGACCTGCGATTTGCGGGCGTTTCAGCGGGTCGCGTAGACACTGACCGTCAAACGCCCCTACAGCGCCTCCTTTTTGGGTGTACCGGTGGCAACGTGAGGGCGGAAAACGGTTCCCACGTGCTATGATCATATTAAAGCGATTGCCCTGGATTGGTATGATTCTGGCGGGGGGTCGCGCGCTGGACGAAGGTCGCTTTGAGAAAGCCTAGCAGGTTTTGAACGCGCCTATGCGCATAAGGCGCTTGCCCGGTTTGAACAGCCAGGTGCTGCTGTTTTTGTGCCACAGCTTATTCTTTCATATCGGCTTGTTGGGCATCGCCGATATTCTCTTGAATTTCTACTTGGTGAGCATCGGCACGGACGCGGAAACAATCGGTTTGCTGCAGTCCTTGCCGCGCTTGAGCGGCTTTATGGTCGGCTTGCCTATTGGCTGGGTGGCCAACCGGGTGGGCAATCGGCGCTTGATCGCGCTTTCCACCGCTGGCATCGCTTTGAGCGTCGCGGCGACTGCCTTCACGCAGGCGCTGCCGGCGCTGGTCATAAGCCGCTTTTGTTGGGGCGCCTGTTTTGGCGCCAATCAGGTGGTCAAACCGCCATTCATGGTAACGCTCACCCAGCGCAGCGAGCATACGGCGCAGTTTTCCTATCACAATCTGGTCAGTATGTTGGCGGTATCCATCGGCAGCGCCTTGGGCGGCATTTTGCCGCTGCTTGTCAGCAGGTTGATCGGGATTGAAGGCGGGGCTGGGCTCCGTCCGGAAGAGATGCCCCTGGCCTATCAAGGCGGCATCGTCATCGCGGCGCTGCTAATCATGTTAAGCGTATTGCCGGTGCTGGCTTTGCGCGGCGATTCCGCCGCAAGCGCCGCGACAGAGGCCAGGAACGGGCTGGTTTTGCGCGCGGCGCCTTGGCGGGCGATCCTACGGCTGACCTTTCCGCTCTTCGTTTTTGGCATTTCCGGCGGCTTGACCTTCCCTTTTTTCAATCTTTTTTTTCGCGATGTCTTCGGGATCGGGGACAGCGCCGTCGGCGGCATCATCGGCTTGGGCTGGCTGGTGATGGGCATCATGCCGCTGCTCAATCCCTTCTGGGAGGCGCGGATGGGAAGGGCGCTGGCGCTGTCCGTTTTGATGGTCGGCAGCGCGCTCGCCTTTGTCGGGCTCAGTTTGTCGGGCGCGTTGCTGACGGCGGTGATATTTTATGTTCTGGCTATCGGCATCCGCAACACCATGCAGCCGCTTTTCCAGCCCTTGCTGATGGATTCCTTAAACGCGGACTTTCACAATATCGCCAGCAGCGTGGGCTTGGTCTTATGGAATCTGGGCTGGTTTGGCTCCACGCTCAGTTTCGGGTTCTTGCAGGCCAGCCTGGGTTACCGCAATATCATGTTGGTGGTGGCTTTCTTCGTCTTGCTGAATGGGCTGAGCATTCGCTGGAGCTCCCGCCGGCGGGTATAGCGGGCGGCTGCGGTTTTAGCCTTTGATGCCGGAGACCATCATGCCTTCGATGAAATAGCGTTGGAAGAAGAGGAAGAGCAGGGCGACGGGCAAGGTAGCGAGGGTGGAGACCGCCATAGAGGGTCCGATGGAGGGTTCGCCGCGGTAGGGTTGAGAGAAGACAGTCATGCCGACTGGCAGCGTCCAGAGATTGCGGTCTTGGGCGACGACCAGGGGCCAGAGGAAGTTGTTCCAGCTGGCGAGGAAGAGGATGATGGCGAGGCTGGCGGAAGCCGGCGCCAGCAGCGGCAAGGCAATATAGATGAAGATGCGGAACTCCGATGCGCCGTCTATGCGCGCGGAATCCAGCAATTCATCCGGGATGCTTAAGGCGAACTGGCGCATCAAAAAGATGGCAAATGCGCTGAGCATGCCGGGGACGATCAAGCCGGCGTAGGTGTTGTGCCAGCCGAAATGCCGAATCTCGACATAAAGCGGTATCAGGAGGATCTGGAAGGGCACCGCCATGATGCTCAGGATGAGGGCGAAGAGTATTTTCTTGCCGCGGAACTGAAACTTGGCGAAGCCATAGCCGGCCATCGCGCCGAAGAATATCCCGATTACAACTTGCACAGCGGCGATAAAGACGCTGTTCACGTACCATTGCCCGATAGGCGCGCGCTCGAAGGCGCTTTCGAAATGGCTGATGCCGACAAATTCCTGCGGCAGCCAGTTAAAGGGCGTGGACAAGATTTCCGCTTCCGCCTTGAATGACGACACCGCCATAAAGTACATGGGGAAACCAAACAGTATCGCAACTAGAGCCGCAGTAGAAAACAGAATGAGCTTGTTGAGTCGTTTGCGCAAGCGCGCTTCAAAGGCGGCATCGCTTTCGTAGGGTTGCGCCGATTGTGACATAAGATTGCGCTCGCTAATTGATTGAATAGCGATCGCTGCGGCCCAGGGCGATTTGCGAGCCGGTGACGATCATGATGCAGGCGAACAAGAAGACAGAGATCGCGGCCGCGTCACCCATGCGGAAGAATTGAAAGCCGTATTTCCAAATGAGGATGCCCAGGGTCGTATTGACATCGACCGGTCCGCCTTGATTGGGCGAGATGACGAACTGCAGTGCAAAACCCTGAAAAGCGGAGATGGTGGAGACAGCCATAACGAAGACCGCGGTCGGGCGCAGCAGCGGCAATTCGACGCTCCAGAAAGATTGCATGCGGTTTGCGCCGTCAACGCGGGCGGCGTCGCGCAATTCCTGCGGGATGGCGGTCAAACCAGCCAGCCAGATCAACATATAGAAGGGCATCGCGGACCAGATGCGAGCGAGCACGATCACTATCGGCGAGAGGGTAAGATCATGAATCCAGGTGATTTCAGCCTTGCCTGTCAGTGGTCGCACGATATTTGTGAGTATGCCGCTGGGATGCAGCAGGACAACCCAGATAACCGAAACCACCGCCACCGAAGGCAGCAACGGGGAGAAGAAGATCAGTTTTAAGCCCTCGCGCCCGGGGAACTTCTGATAAAAGAGCAGCGCCACAAAAAGCGACAGCACAATAGTTGGCGCGGTGCTGCCCACAACGAATCCCAGAGTGACGCTTATTGATTTGATGAATAGCCGATCATTGAGCAGATTGACGTAGTTGTCAAAGCCAATGAAAACCGGCGGGCGCAGGAGGGTGTATTTGGTCAGGCTGAGATAAAAGCCGGTAACGAGAGGATAGAGAAAGAAGATCGCGAAAAAGATGACACAGGGCAAAACGAATATCAGCCCCCAATATTGACGGCGACTGATGACGTTTTTGTCGCTCCAAACGCGGCGGTAGAGGCCGATCATGCTTTTGGCTAACTCCAGTTAGGGGCGACACGGCGCGCCGCGTAGTTACTGACAGTTGGTCGCCCCAGGGTAAGGCGAAATAGGCCTACATAAGGGTCACCCATTGGGTGACCCTTGCTTCAATTGCTTGTGATGCGCGCGGTTTATCAACCGCCGCCGGCCGCCTCGATGTCAGCCAATGCGCGCTCCAGAATAGCGTTGACCTCGTCTTCGGTTTCAGCCAAGACGGCATCCATGTCCTCGCCACCGAGGATGATGCGGTCACGGGCGCGGCCCAAGGCATCGCCAACTTCGGCGAAGTTCGCGAAGCGCGGATGGTACTGCCCGCGATACAGCTCGTCAAGGAAGACGGGCATGATCTCGTTGTCCTGGAACTCTTCGGTTGCCAGGTATTCAGCGATCGGCTGGAAGAGCGCCGCTTCGTTCAGATAACGATCGGGCTGGCTGGTGAGCTTGGCGACCAGCTTCCAGCCGGCTTCCTGCACCGCGGGCGGTGAATCGGCATTAACTTGCAGGTAGAAGGCGTAGGTGGCAAAACCAAGGTCATTTGCCGCATCTTCCCAGCGTGGGATGTTGTGGATGCTGTAGTTGATGCCGGCCTCTTCCATGCCCGGCGTGCCCCAATTGCCGAAGGTGCATTCAGTCGCCAATTCCCCGGCGTTGAAAGCATTGCGCGAGCCCGTATACTGCGGGCCGCCGATCTCGTGCACATTGACGATATCGCTCCAGTACTGCATGACGCGCATGACGTTCTCGTTATTGATGTCGGCTGTGTAGGTGACTTCGTCAATCATGCTGTTGCCGAGCTGCGTCACCATCGGGTCGAAGTGCAGCATCATATAGATGTTGCCCCCCCAATTGAAGTCGAAGCCGCGTTGCGTCAAGGCACCGTTTTCGTCGCGTATGGACAGCTGCACGGCGGCATCGATCAAGCCCTCCCAGGTTTCCGGGAAGTCGGTGGCCGGATCAAGCCCGGCTTCCATCCACAGATCGTCGTTGGTGTAGCAGGCGTAGTTGCTCAACTCGGTCGGCAGCCCGTAAAGAACACCGTTGAAAGTATTGCCGGCCAGCACCGTCTCGCCAACCATCCCTTCGCCATAGCGAGCATAAACATCTTCGATGGTCTGCATGCCCATAGCAACGGGGTCAACCGGCGCCAGCATGTCTTGGGCGTAGAATTGGGCGTTGAAGAGCGTGAACTGATTAAAGACATCGGGTCCAGCGCCAGCGGCCATGGCCGTCTGAAGGGCGGTGAAGTAGTCAGCCACGATCTCGTATTCGACCGTGATATGCGGGTTTTCTTCCATAAACTCGGCGATCAACTCTTCGTCAATCGCGATACGCGGACCGTGGTTGTGCATCCACAGCTTCACAGTGACGGGATCTTGCGCTTGCGCGAATGGCGCGAGCAGACCCAATATCAAAATTACGAGCAGCAGCTTAACTTTCATGATTCGTCCCTTCTTTTACTTTATGCGCTTGATTTAACTTATTCAACTACGATAGTGTGGCACATCAAATGAAAACTTGCAAACGATGTGCTATATTTCAGTGGAACAGACGCGCGGGTGAGCGGCTAATGACAAAACCGAAAATGATAATCGATACCGACCTGCATCCGGTGCCGGTGCACGAGCAGGTAGGCGAATACCTCGCGGAACCTTGGCGGTCGCGCTATTTGCGCGGGGATCATGGCGCCGGGCATCCCAATTATTTCAACCCAGGCGGCGTGATGCGCTCGGACGCGGTTACCGAAGACGGACGGCGCATTGAACGATCGCCGGAAACGATGGCGCGCTATTTCCTGGATGTCTACGACATTGCCTACGCTGTCATGAACCCCATGGAGGCGATGGAACATTGCGTTTCGCCCGACGCCCACTATTCAGCGGCGGCGCTCAGGGCGATCAATACGCATTTTGTTGAGGATTGGCTGCCTGTCGACGAACGCTATCTGGCGTCAATCATGGTGGCATTTAGCAATATCGAACTGGCTGTGCAAGAGATTCACCGCCTGGGCGCGCATCCGCGCGTGGCGCAGGTGCTGATGGTCAGCGGATCGCCATTTCCCCTGGGGCATAGTTATTTTCATCCCATATACGAAGCGGCGGTCGAATATGACTTGCCGGTCGCCATCCATCCGGGTTTGGAGGGGACGGGCATTGCCGGCTCAGGCGGCACGGCTGGTTTCGCTTCCACATACCTGGAATGGCATACTTTGCTGGCGACATCCTACATGACGCAAATGGTGAGCATGGTCGTCGAGGGCGTCTTTGAAAAATACCCCACGCTTAAGTTTATCCTGGTGGAGGGCGGCGTGGCTTGGCTGCCGGCTATCATGTGGCGGCTGGACAAAAACTGGAAGGCGCTGCGCGCTACGACGCCCTGGCTGACGCGCCGCCCCAGCGAAATTATCCAGGATCATATCTATCTGACCACGCAGCCCATTGAAGAGCCGGACAATCCCGGTCATTTCCGCCAGGTGCTGGAGATGTTTGAGGCCGAAAAGATGCTGATGTTTTCCAGCGACTACCCGCATTGGGACGGCGACATGCCCGATTTCGCCCTGCGACATCTGGAGCCGGCGCTGCGCGAGGCGGTCATGTATGGCAACGCGCTGGACCTGTTTAAGCTAAAGGCGCCCCAGCATGTCCCCTAGCAAGTCCAATCAATGGCAAGCGCGGGTAGCCTCTCTGAGCGAGTTGCCAGCCGGCGCGCGCCGCCTGGTGGAAGTGAATGGCAAGTCTATCGGCATCTTCAACACGGGACGCCAGATCGTGGCTGTCTTGAACATCTGCCCACATGCCTACGCGCCGATATGCCGCGGCAAACTGAGCGGCACGACCTTGCCGTCCAAAGCCGGTGAATTTATCTGGGGGCGCGACGACGAGATTCTACGCTGTCCCTGGCACGGCTGGGAATTCGACCTGCACAGCGGTCAGTGTTTGACCGACCGCCGCCAGCTCAAGCGCTTCCCGGTGAGCATCCGCGCTGGCGACATCTATGTCGAAGTTTAGGCGCTAATTGTTGACTTGAAACAGTTCGACCACTTCGCCGCCGGGTCCCTTGAAAAAAGCGATGCTGACATTGAGCGGTCCCAAATCGACGGTTTTCAGCTCGACGGTGACTTCCATGCCGGCCGCGCGGACGTGCTCCAGCGCCGGCTCGATATCGGTGGTCCTCAGGGCGAAGTGGAAGACGACATTGTCCGTCGCATCGCCGGCCGGGCTTGTGCCCGGGAGGGGCTCAAAGAGTTCAAGATGGCTGCCGTCGCCGATGTCGAGCAGGGCGATGCGGCGTCCGCCGGCGCTGAACTCGACGCTTTGCTCCATGCCCATCACCTCGGTGTAGAAGGCGATTGAGGCTGCATAGTCTTGCGTTTGCACGGCGATATGGTGCGTGCCCAAGCCCGCCATCTTGCTGTTCTTGTTTCCTATGGGCATGTGAGTCTCCCTTTCATCGCGCCATTTTGGCCAAGATTATAGCACTAAAATACATACCCATCTCACATCAGCGTCTCAGCCGCCGCTAATGATTCAGTGATAATTTCACTATCGGTTCGAACCCTAGCAACCTAATTGTACCCAGATCAATGAAAGGAAGGAATCGTGCCAAGCTCTAAGCGCTCACGGCATATTGGATCAGCGATAGGTAATTTGCTTGCAGCCGCGGGACTTTTCCTAATGCTGCTGGCGGTCATGCCGCCGGTGTCCTCGGCGGAGTCGGAAGCCGGTTCAAACCCTGTCGGCGGGTCCAGGGTTCCACTCATGATGCAGACCAGATATTGCAAGGTAAATTCGCCATCTGGCGGTTCCTGGGCGAAAGCGCAATATTCGGTCAAGCATTTTGGGTATGACAAGCGGATGATCGTAGGGAATCCGCGAATTCACAGCAAACACATCACCAGCGTTCATGCCAATTGGGGCATGCAAGCGAAGACGAAGAAAGTGAGCCGTTCGCATCCGCATGAGCGGCGCAGAGGAAAGCAGTATGGCGTGAAGGTCTGGCTGACCGGCGCCGTCGGCATCGGCGCCAGTCACAGCTGCTGGGTCTGGTAGCCATTGCCGCTTCTTGGGCATGTCTGGCGACATGCCAGGCGTCTTTTCATTTCCCGCATGATACGCGCGGGACGGTCTTTAGACTAAGGCTTGGCTTAGACCCGACTTAACTAATCCTGATTTTGCCGCTCGTTCCAGATCTCCGCGCGCCGCATGAAGACCGCGGGCTCCTCGACCCAGTCCGCGAAGCCGATGCGGCGATTATCCGTCAGCCAGTCGATCTTGTCATCAAGGCAGGCTGCCAACTGCGCGTCCGCCAGCGCGACCGAAAACCCGCCAAGCTCCTCGGCCTCATCAAGGGCGCTGACGACAAAAGCGCCTTGGGAAGCCTGCGCTGCCGCGATATTGCCGAGCTCCCCGCGGGCGATGGCGTCGATCTCGCCGCTGCCTAGGGCGTCAATCAATGCGCTGTCGCCTATTTCGCCGCCCAGGTAGACGACCTGCGGCATCGTCTCGAGGGGCGGATGAAGCCGCGTTCGCTCCGCCAGGTTGGGCGTTTCGCCCGCCGGCGTGATGACATAATTGTCGCTGCCATCGGCGATTAGCCTGCCCTGCGGCGTATCGACCTGAACGCCAGCCGCCAGCAAGCCCTTGTCATCCACATAACCGACCAAGCGCAACAAGCTGCCTTCGCCTGTTGTGCCGCCCAAGACACCCACCCGCATGTCACTGTGGAGCTTGTCATAACCGTTGACGCGCTCCGCGTCCTCGGCGCGTACCAGCAGCGATTGACGGAAGGCGATATGCCCCGACGTGAAAGTGACTATTTCTTCGCCCGTCGCGCCGCGCTTGCGGGAATCGAGCATGGTGATGCCGCCGCCGATAATATCGAATTGCGGGCTGGCGGCGGCCAGCCAAATATCATCCCAGGCTGGTATCGCGTGGCGGACGAAAGACAGCTCAGCCCCGTCCAGCGCTTCCAGGGCGGTCAGCAGATCCGCTTCATAGCCGAGATGACTGTGGAAAGCCCCCGCTTCCGGGTCTGTGTCCGCGTTATAGCTAACGGGCGGGAAGTAGGGGTAAAAACCAAATCTAAGCGCGTCGGCGGCGCATGGTTCCGTCTCCATATTGTCCGCGCCGCTTGCCCAGAGGCAAAGCGGGAAGGACAGCAAGAGCGCGAAAACTGCGCAATATATGGAAAGGGACAGGCTAGCCATAGGAGGCGATGCTCATATTTGATCCTGCGATGCCTGCGATATTAGCGCATTTTGCTTTTGTCCGCCGCCGCGAATTGCGTCTGCGCCCTCTGTGTTCAAAAAATAATTTGATGCGATTGCTCTGTCGTCATCTATTCGCCTTCCTCGCAATTCTCTACTGCATCGCATTGTAGATTATTGACTGTAGAAAGTATGAACGGAGCTCTATAACGTAGTTACTTTGCCACTCTGGAGACAACTTTGATACGCAGAACCGCACAGCTATGGCTTCTTGATCGCTACAATTTTTTGCACTTTCTCTCTAGTCCAAGCCCAGCAGCAACTCGCCTTACCGATGAATTTTCGTATTGCTGACGATACGCTTGTTTGGGACGAAGTCGAAAATGCCAGCGGCTATGGCGTCCGGTGGCTTGGGTTCAACGCGCAGGATTTTGTTTCGGCAGAGGTGGCGCAAAACAAGTTCAGCTTGAGCGACTTGGACTACGGCGGAAGGTATTATGTAAGCGTAAAGGCGCTTTCAAACGACCAAACGGCATATCAAGACAGCGGATGGAGCCCGAATTATATCCTGCAGAGGCCCTGGCCCACCGCCACGCCAACGAATACGCCAACAGACACGCCCACGCCAACATCGACTCGAGTGGTGCTGAGAGGTTTGCGCACACCGCAGAATCTACGGTCCCTTTCGGGCGCGACGGTGGCTTGGGATACGGTAGCTGAGGCAATCGGATACAAACTGCTCTTATCTGGCGACGGCGCGCAAGATCTAATTACAGTCGACGCGCCGCAAACCGAATATGCCTTCACCAACTTACGGCTAGGCGTAGAATACGCTGTGCTAGTGAGCGCTTTGGGCGATGGGCGGATTTACGAATCGCAAGGGCGGTGGAGTAGCTTCATCCGAATTTCGCTTCCCATTGCCGCTACCGACACGCCAACAGCGACACATACAATTACCAACACGCCGACGGAAAGTCCGACAAACACGGCCACCAGCAGGCCGACGGCGACGGTTACAGCTACCGAAACGCCATCGGCGACGGGTAGCGACAGTCCGACTCCAAGACCGACAAACACCTCCACCTATACACCGACGGCGACGAACACTGCAACCGACGCTTTTACTCCCACGTCAAGACCGACAAGCACTGTCACCGACAGGCCAACAGCGACGGACAGCCCGACGGCTACTTTGACTGATCCAGCAACTTCCACTCAGACAGCGCTAAAAAAATTGCCAGCGCCAAAGAACTTTCGTGTGCTACCTGGCAACACGGTCGCTTGGGATGCCGTCGAAGGCGCAGATCGTTACCGCCTGCGTTTGGACGCGCCGAATGCCATTCGCATTTTGAAGCGGGTCAATCCGCCACAGACGCAGTATACATTCGAGAATCTGCAAGCTGGATTGGTTTATAAAGCGCGGGTGCGGGCGATGGGCGATGAGGTAGTCTATAAATTGGGGGGCGTTTGGAGCGTCACGCTCGATTTGATTCCTGGAGCGACTGTTGAACCGACAGCTACGGAAACTGTACCACCGACTGACAGGCCAACAAACACAGCAACTTTCACGCCTACTGACGCGCCCACCGCTACACCAACAAACACAGCAACTTTCACGCCTACTGACAGGCCCACCGCTACACCAACGAACACAGCAACTTTCACGCCAACGGACAGGCCCAGCAATACGCCGACTGATACGCCAACGAACACTGCGACTTTTACACCTACGGACATACCTACCAACACCCCAACAGATACGCCGCCGCCCACAGATACGCCATCGCCTACCGCAACTGATACGCCAGTGCCATTATGCGTGTTGCCAGCGCCGGGCAATCTCAATAAATTCGCGGAGACAACCGTAGCTTGGGACGCGGTAGAAAATGCGGCAGGCTATCGCTTGCGCTGGAGACTGACGGGCATTGACTGGTTGACTACGAGATTGTCGGCGGAGCATAGAGCATATCAGTTTGCGGAACTGCAAGTAGGAGTGCCTTATGAAGTTCAGGTACAGGCTTTGGGGGATGGCGTAACTTGTGAAGAGGAAGGTGAATGGAGTCGCGCTTTGCCGTTTACGCTGCTGCCGACGGATACGCCGACAAATACACCAACTGATACGCCGACCTTCACGCCCACTAATACGCCGACTGACACGCCGACACATACGCCAAGTTTCACACCAACGGATACGCCGACAAATACGCCGACGGATACACCGACCGACACGCCAACGAATACGGCAACTTATACACCGACCTTCACGCCTACCAACACACCTACGGCGACACCTACACCCACATTCACACCAATTCCAACGGACACGCCGACCTTCACGCCTACCTATACATTGACACCGACACCGATACCGCCAACTGCGACTCCAGTGCCACCGACAGCAACCTTCACGCCGAAACCGACAAATACCAAGAAACCCGATCCGACTAAAACCAACACGCCAAAGCCGACTAAAACCAACACACCCACGCCGACAAATACAAATGTGCCAACCAATACTCCCATCCCCACCCAGACACCATTTTATTACGGGCGTAGTGCGACTCGATCAGAATATAGCAATCATCCAGAGACAGCACGAAAAAAGGCCCGTGAAGCAGCTAAAAACGCTGTCCGCTGTAGTGGGAATGACAGCCAAAATGGACCCATCCGGTTCGAAAATGAAATAATAGAGGAAGTGATAGGAGGTACGTCATGGAAAGCTACGACCACCGCTATCATACCATGCCGAAGACCCTAAGATCTTTGGCGATTTTGAATGAGACTCTTTGAACCCATGAGAAATCGATCACTACTTTTGCCCTGCATCACAGCTTGACCAGTTTGTAAGCGAGCCTTGCCCTGTGTTACACTTCTCGTGTAGCCGCGGTCGCGATCGGCTGCAAATCTCTCAAATTTATAATGTGTTAAGGAGGAGAATAATGTTCACCTATCGTTCTGTTGGAAGGCGCGTGTTTTTGCTTTTGATGATATTGCTGGTGGCGGTCGCGGGCGCGCAAGCGCAGGATACGACGCTGACCTTCATCTCCTGGCAGGTGGACGAGCCGGGCGTCGGGGATTGGTGGCGCTCCGCCATCGAAGAGTTCGAGAGCACGCACGAAGGCGTCACGATCGAGTTCACCAAAGTCGCCCGTCCGGAATATGCTGATACCTTTTTGACGCTCTTCGCCGGCGGCACGCCACCGGACATCGTTCACCTCGCCGCCTTCGAGTTCCAGCAATTTGCCGATGCCGGCTGGCTGGAAGACCTGGCGCCCTGGGTCGAGAATTCAGACCTTGATTTAGACGGCTGGGCGGGGCAGGTCAAGTGCCAATGGGAAGGCGAGACATCTTGCATCATGCTGCTCTATTTCGGCTTCATCATGGTCGCGAATGACGCGATTCTCGACTCGATTGGTATGGAAGCGCCGACCAATTGGGAAGAAATGATTGAAGTCCTGCGCGCCGCCACCCAAGATACCGATGGCGATGGCATCGTCGATCAATGGGGCGTCTGCCACCATAGCAACGAGGGAAGCCAATACGCCTCTCAGATGCTGAGTTATATCGTCGGCGCCGGCGGCTATTGGACCAGCGCGGAAGGCGAAGTTACCATTGATACGCCAGAGATGACTGAAGGGTTCTCGCGCTGGAAGACAGTATTCGATGAACGGCTGAGCCCGCTTGATCTGTCGTCGGGCGATTGCAGCCAGTTGATGATGGAAGGCAAGCTGGCGACCAGGATGGAAGGACCGTGGATATACGGCTTTGTGCGTCAGGCAGAGCCGGGAGTCCGAGAGAACCTGCGCATAGTCCCGGTGCCCTTTGAAGTGCCAGTGGGCGGCGGCAGCAACGTCATCGGCATGTCCAGCGAGATCAGCGATGAGCGCAAAGCGCTGGTATGGGATTTCATCGAGATCGTCACATCACAGGCATGGCAAGAGCAGTTCGGCGTCGCTGTCGGCAATCCCGCGCCACGCCCGGGCACCATAACCGACGCGCTTTATGAAGCCGTTCCCCATGTGGATATTCTGCTGGCGTCGCAGACGACCGCCTCGGACAATGGCATCGACCGCAGCCCGACGGGCTTGCAAATCGTCTACAATGAGTTTGCCAAGACAGTTCGCGGCGAGGCGCAGCGCATGATCGCGGATGATGTCGATCCGGCTGAAGTGGTCGCCAACTTGCATAACATGGCGGTCGAGTTGCAGCAGGATATGTAAGACAGCCTCAGCTATAACTTCAAAGCCGAGGGCATGGCGCCTTCATGCTCTCGGCTTCCACATAAAGGACCTTGAGACTCTCTGATCATGACGAGCCAAACAATCGGGCAGGTCGGACAGGCTGGGCCAGCCATGCGCCGTCCCAACGGCGCTTCGCCGCGCTGGAGCCTGTGGCAGCCCGGCAATCGGCATATCTTCGCCTATCTGCTGCTTCTGCCCGCGGTGCTGCTGACCGCCGCCATCATCGTTTACCCCATACTCTCCGCCATTGATTTGAGCTTTCAAGAAATCAAGATTGCCAAATTAGGCCGGTCGCGCGCGCCCTGGACGCTGGCGAATTACGAAGAGCTATTTCAATCGCCGGAGTTTTATCAAGCGATCTGGGTGACCATCACCCTGGTAGCGACCGTGACCATCCTGTCTTATGTCATCGGCTTGGCGACCGCGATCATGGTCAATCAGCGCTTCGCCGGGCGCAAACTGGCGCGGATCCTGGTGGCGGCGCCTTGGGCAGTGCCTTCGGTCATGGCGGCAATCATCTGGTGGTGGCTCTTTGACAGCTCCTTCGGCTTGATCAATTGGGCGCTGGTGCGCAGCGGATTGAGCAGCGAGATGATACCCTGGCTGTCCACGCCGGGCGCGGCTACTTTTGTCATCGTGGTGGTCATGGTCTGGAAGGGCTATCCATTCATTTCGGTCATTATGCTGGCGGGCTTGCAATCCATCCCGCTGGAACTCTACGACGCGGCGAAGGTCGATGGCGCCAACGCTTGGAACCGCTTCCGCTTCATCACCTTGCCGGGTTTGCGCTCGGTACGCGGCATTGCCCTCATCCTCATCATGCTCTGGGTATTCCGCGATTTTCCTATCATCTATATTTTGACCGGCGGCGGACCACAGCGAACGACGCAGACCTTGGCGATCATGACCTACCAAGAAGCATTCCAGTTTCACGACTTTGGCTACGCCGCGGCGATCGGCGTCATCACGCTGGTCATCAGCATCATCGCCAGTTGGTATATGGTACGCCGAACCGACGAGCCTCTATATTGAAGTCTATTGAAGCTTATTATCGAAGAAAGCTAGGAAATTATGGCGCGCGGCAGGACGGAGACGATTTTACTTTACGCGGTGGTAATCGCCGTCGTCATCGTACTGATTTTCCCACTGTACTGGATGTTTAACACATCGCTGGCGCCGGGGACGCAATTGCGGCGCTTCCCGCCGGCTTTTGTGCAGCCGGAGCCAACCTTCGCCGCTTATGAGCGCATCTTCAACGAACGCCCAGTCGGTATTTGGCTGCGCAATTCGGCGGTTGTCGCCCTGGCTTCGACCGCGCTATCCATGTTCGTCAGCGTCCTAGCCGGCTACAGCATCTCGCGCATACGCGCCCGCGGCTCGCAGGCGATCGGTCTGTTCTTCTTGATGAGCCGCATGCTGCCCAGCACACTTATCATCATTCCGCTTTTTGTCAGCTTCCGCCAATTGCAGCTTATCGGCGACTTGAAGTCGCTTGTGCTCGCCCATGCGACATTCATCACGCCCTTCGCTGTTTGGATGCTGAAAGGCTACTTCGACACCATACCAACAGAACTGGAAGACGCGGCGATGATCGACGGCTGCACGCCATTGAGCGCGCTGCTGCGCGTCGTTTTGCCGCTGTCGGCGCCGGGCTTGGCGGCGACCACGCTCTATGGTTTCGTGCTCTCTTGGAATGATTTTGTCTTCGCGCGCACCTTTCTGGTCGCCAATCAAAATGCCTGGACGGTCAATGTTGGCGTCGCCTCTCTCAAGGGCGAGTACTTGACAGAATGGAACGAAATTATGGCTGGCTCGCTCATCGCGATGCTGCCAATCGTAATCGCCTACCTCTTTTTAGAGCGCTTTCTGGTCAGCGGCTTGACGGCCGGCTCATCCAAGTAACTTAAAAGTAACTTGCCTCGGGCGCCTGTTCGCAGGCTCGCTCTAGCCGCTTAGCCCAAGCAACTCGCCGCTGATGTCGTAGCGTCTTTTCGCCAGCGCTTCATTGTGAAATTGCGCTGTCATCGGCTATTTTCCCATAACTTTCGTAATCTGTAGGGGCGGCAGACGGTCAGTGTCGGCGGGCTGTGTCTACGCGCCCTACACGCCCCTCGGCGAACATTTTCTAATGCGATTGTCATCTCTTGCGCACGGGAAAACTTGACAATGGGTTTCTGGTCGCATAAGATTGGTAACACCACTGACCAATTTTCCGAAGCGGAAGCGAGGTCTGTTGTGAAAGTCCCCTCACCGAGCATGTCTGGCTTGCGAACGATAGAAAAAGCCAGCGTCAAAGACCAGACCCTGGAACAATTGAAGAATTACATCTTGTCCGGCGTCGTGGGCTTGGGCGAGCGCCTGCCCTCGGAGCGCGCCTTGGCTGACGCGCTGGGCGTGGGGCGCTACAGCGTGCGCGAGGCGCTCAAAGTGCTGGAAGCGGTTGGGCTGCTGCAATCGCGCGTGGGGGAGGGCACCTTCCTGACGACGAATACTGGCGCCAGTTTCGGGCGCATTCTGGGTTTGAGCCTGGCAACCTGGGGCGGCACGATGATCGAACTGCTGGACGCGCGCAAGATGATTGAAGTGGAGGCGGCGCGCGCGGCGGCTCATCGCGCGACGGCGGCCGACCTGGAGCGGATCCAGCGCGAGCTACGGACGATGAATAGCACGGGAGATGTGCGCGAATACTTGAAAGCCGACATGCGCTTCCATCGCGGTATTGGCGGAGCCAGCCACAACGCCATCATCAGTCAGTTCGTCAGCAACCTGATAGACGTGTTGGAAGAAGTCTTGCAAGAAGCGCGGCTGGATACCTTGCCGGCGCAGGCGGAAGGCGGCGGCACGCACCAGGCGATCTTTGAGGCGATTGCCGATAGCGACGCCGATGCGGCCGGCGTCTTGATACGCAGTCATATTCGATTTTCGAGCGAAGTCTGGCAGACGGTCATCTCTCTGACAGCCGATGCGAATAGCGCGAAGATGGGCGGGCAAGCCCCAAGTTAAAGAGGAGAGGAGGCGCTTATAGCTGTGCTCGCGATACGAATATCGTTAGGTCCTATAGTTGTAATAAGGAGTTCTGATGAGCAAGCGATTTCCCTACAACACCGCAGACCTTAAACCATCGAGAAGAGATTTTCTAAAATGGAGCGGCGCGGGTTTGGCCGCCGCGCTGACGGCGCGTTATGGCATGGCGCCGATACTTGCGCAAAACATGGGCGATATCCCGGCCGAATTGCGCCCGGGCAGCCCGAATAACGCGCGGGGCTGGACGACCGCCTTGCCGCCGATACCAGAAGGCATGCCGGTCGATCCGCCGGTGACGATCACGGGCAGCAGGCGCGGTCCCTGGGAATTCGCCGATGGCGACGACATCGAGAACAGTCCCTTCACGCGCCTCAATGCCGCGGTGACCGGCGTCCAGTGGAAACTGGCTTTTAGCTGGGCGGACAACGAAGAAGAGGTCTTGCAGAAGTACAATCTCGCCATAGCCAGCAACGAGTTGCCCGATTTCATGGAAACTGTGCCTCTGCAAGTCTATGCCGAGCTATTGGAAAATGACTTGCTGGAAGATATCACCGATGTCTTTGATGAGGCAGCGCATCCGGTCTGGCTGAAGGAGGCGATGAGCTTCGGCGATGGGGCGGCCTGGCAGTATGCCGAAGTTGACGGACGCAAGATGGGCTTGCCTTATATCGAGCAGGCGGCGCAGAATGACAAGCTGCTCTGGATCCGGCAAGACTGGCTGGACGCGGTAGGCATGAGCGCGCCGACAACGGTCGACGAATTGTACGCGGTGGCAAAGGCATTTGTCGAAGCCGACCTGGGCCAAGGCGGGGAGGGCAGCACCATCGGCATCGCCGCGGCCAACAACCTCGTCACCTGGTTCAGCTCGCTCGATCCGATCTTTGGCGCCTGGGGCGTGATGCCTGGCTTCTGGACGCCGAATGATAGCGGCGACCTGCAATACAACAGCATCCTGCCGGAGGTCAAGGAAGTGCTTGGGCTGCTGCGGCAGTGGTATGCCGAGGGCATATTCGCGCAAGATTATTTCACGCTGCGGCCCCCGCAGACTGCCTTCCGGCAGATCGGCGGCAATACCTGCGGCATCACCATGTCGCCGGCCTTCGCCGCGCTCTTTGGCTTGCCGGACAGCGTCACCAACGACCCGGAGGCTCGCTGGACCTGGGCTGATATCCCGGCCGGACCGACCGGCATCAAGAAGAAAGCCTGGAGCAATCCGGTGGTCGACAGCGTCTTCTGCTTCCGCAAGGGCTTTGAGCATGTCGACCTGGTGCTGAAGCAAATCGGCTGGTGGGCGGAACTCTTGCAGAATCCGGATAACCGCTTCCACGGCTTCGAGGGCACGGATTACTTCTGGCGGGACGCAGCTGGCGAAGTCGATTCCATGGGCGGCGAGCTGGACCTGGCTTCCGGATACGATGGCACCAAGCATATTTGGGGTCCGCCGGGAACCAACGGCGGCGCCCGCACCGACCCGCGCTTCGAGACCAACTGGATCAAGCATCGCCGCGATGTCTGGGCGAATACGCCCGAGGGCGAGCGCGACGCCATGATGGAAGCTTTCCTGGGCGGCGACGAGCTGTCGGTTATGTGGGATGACGCCAACGTCTTTGCGGTTGATCGCTGGGAATTGGACGGCATCCGCAACCATTTCACCACCTTCCCGACGCGCGCGATGGAACGCGCAGGGGCATCGCTGGATAGCCGGGAAGCGGAGACCTTCGTCAATATCATCACGGGCCAGTCGTCGCTGGATGACTTCGATGCCTTTGTCCGAGATTGGCGCGCCGGCGGCGGCGATACCATTACCGGCGAGGTCAACGATTGGTGGCAGGGGCAGATGTAGCCCCATGCCCTCTTGCAAGGGATGAGGAGCGGACACTTGGAAATACCGGGCGCAACACGCAAATTTGCCACCCTGTTTCGACGGAATTCGCCAGTCTTCGGGCGCCAAAATCTGGCGAATTCTGTAGGGGCGAGCCTTGGCTCGCCCGAAAATTGTCGCCGAATGGTCGCAATGTAGGGGCGACATACCATGTCGCCCGAAGTCTGTGCGCAAAGTGGGCGACCTGATAGGTCGCCCCTACGCCACGCTGATTTAATGTGACATCCGACATATTGATTTTGAAGCGATTATACTCGGGCGGAGGAAAACCAAGGTGACTTTCAAGCAGTACATGAAGCGCGCTTGGCCCCTGTATGTCATGATCCTGCCGGGCATCATCTTTGTGCTGCTTTTCCGTTACTATCCCATGTACGGCGTGGTCATCGCATTTCAGGACTTTAGCCCGGCCAAAGGTTTTGCCGCATCGCCTTGGGTCGGCTGGGAGAATTTTGAATTCTTCTTCTCCCTGCCGGATTTCGGCCGCATCTTCGGCAATACGCTCTTCATCGCGATAGCGAAGATCGTGGCCGATCAGGTCGGGGCGGTCATCCTGGCGCTCTTGCTGAACGAGGCGCGCCTATTGCTCTTCCGCCGCGCGATCCAGACGCTAATCTACCTGCCCTATTTCCTCTCCTGGATCGTGCTGGGCGGGATCCTGCTGGATATCCTGGCGCCGCACGGCATCCTCAATCAGGCGATCGGCAACTTTGGCGCGCCGCCGCAGCTCTTTTTGGGCAGCAACGATTGGTTCCGCGGCACGATCATCTTGTCGGGATTTTGGAAGAATGTCGGTTTTTCGACTATCATCTATTTGGCGGCGCTGACGGCGATCAACCCCGTCTTGCACGAGGCGGCGGCCATCGACGGCGCGGGACGATTCCGCCGCATCCGGCACATCACCTTGCCCGGCATTTTGCCGACGATTGTGCTGCTGGCGGCGCTCAGCCTGGGCGATGTGCTGCAAGCCGGCTTCGAGCAGATCCTGACCCTGTATAGCCCGGCCGTTTATCGCACCGGCGACATCATCGATACCTATGTCTACCGCAGAGGCTTGGTAGCGGCGCAGTACAGCCTGGCGGGGGCGGTGGGTTTGTTCAAATCCTTCATCGGCTTTTTCTTGATCGTGCTGTCCTATTACCTGGCGGATCGCTTCGCCGGCTATCGTATTTTGTAGGGGATGCCAGATGATCCGCGACAACAATTGGTTCAGCCGATTATTCGACGGCTTCAATTATGTCTTCCTGACCGCCTTCGCCGTGCTGTGCCTGGCGCCGATGGTGCATATCTTCGCCGTCTCGCTGAGCGGGCGCGCGCCGGCGACGGCGGGTTTCGTGTCCTTTTTTCCCATCGACTTCACGCTGGAGAACTACCAGGAGGTCATGGGCTCGCGCACCTTCTCCCGTTCCTTCTTGATTTCCGTTCTGCGCGTGCTTTCCGGCACCAGCCTCAACATGTCTTTGATTATTCTGACGGCTTATCCGCTGTCGAAGTCGCCGCGCGTCTTCCGAGGGCGGATCATTTTCATCTGGTTTTTTGTCTTCGCCATGCTCTTCGACGGCGGCTTGATCCCGACCTTCTTGGTGGTGAAAAATCTGGGGCTGCTGAACACATTGGGCTCGCTGATATTGCCCAACGCCGTGCCCATCTTCAGCGTGATTCTGATGATGAACTTCTTCCGCGATGTGCCCAAGGAACTGGAAGAATCAGCTTTGATTGACGGCGCTTCGCATTGGCAGGTGCTTTGGTATATCTACATTCCACTGTCGCTGGCAGCCATCGCCACCTTGACGCTGCTGGCGGCGGTCAACCATTGGAACGCTTGGTTTGATGGCTTGATTTACATGAGCGACACCGCCAACTATCCTATGCAGACCTTCCTGCGTACTATTGTGGTCGAGCTGGATTTGACCAATGTGGGCATTGACCCGCGGGATTTGCAGCGCCTGTCCGACCGAGCGATCCGCGGCGCGCAGATCATTGTGGCGACTGTGCCGATTTTGGTTGTGTATCCCTTTTTGCAGCGCTATTTCATTTCGGGCATCAAGCTGGGCGCGGTGAAGGAGTAGCTGGTCATGCATTGGTCTCACCCCCGTCCCCCGTCCCCTGCCCCCACTAAGAGAGAAGGGGAGAATGGCTTCGTCAGACCCGGCCAAGTTTGTAGGCTGCGGGTCGACAACTTTGTGGCTTTTCAAAGTCCCTCCCTCCTTGTGGGGGAGGGATTTAGGGTGGGGGGATAGCGTGAGCATCCACCCTGTCTTCGGCGACAGCCTCTTCCCCTTCGGCACGCATGTTTATCGCGAACCCTGCCTGGATCTGGACGCGGTACTGGCGGATCTGCCGCTGCTGAAGGACTACGGCTTCAACATGATCAAGATACAGGAACACTGGTCGGCGGACGAGCCGCGCGAGGCACAATACGATTTTACGCGGGTGGAGCGCTTGATTAGGCGAGCCGGGGAACTTGATCTGGGCGTCTATCTTGGTTTGACCATGGAGCAGGCGCCGGCTTGGCTCTGGCGGAAATTCCCGGATTGCCACTTCGTATATTCGGATGGCCGCCGGCACAATCAGCCGGCGCAATACACCATCCCAATGGACGGCAAGCCGGGACCCTGTTGGGATCATCCGGGCGCGCGCGCGGCGGCGACGCGTTTCATCGCCGAGTTGGCGCGCAGGCTGGGGCAATACAGAAATATCTGGGCTTGGAATACCTTTCAAGAGATCGGATTTTGGCCCAACAGTGCTGGAAAGCTGGGTTTCTGTTACTGTCCACATACGCTGGCGCGCTTCCGCGAATGGCTGCGCGACAAATACGGCAGCCTGGAAGCGCTGAACGCGACCTGGCAGATCAATTACGGCGCCTGGGACGAGGTTGAACCGCCGCGGCGCGAGGAGCCGCTCGCGCCCTTTATCGATTGGCGCTACTTCATGGACGATGTTTACATGGCGCGCGCCCTGGGTTTCAAAACGCGGGCATTAAGCGAGAACGATCCCTATCAGCGCCCGGTCTTCAGCCATGCCGATACACCGCGAATTGGCTCCGGCGCCGAATGGGCTTGGGCGCGCACGGGCGATTTCTTCGGAACCAGCAATTATCCCAAGTGGAATAATGGCCACCCCTGGGATGATCCCATCGACAGCGAGCCGCAAGCGCAGCTGTATGAAATATGGGAAGAGATGATGCTCTGCACCGATCTGGCGCGCTGCAATAACGGGCGGGGTCGCGCGCTTTGGGGCGCCGAGTTTCAGGGCGGTCCCATCTCGACCTCCTTGCATTATGGGCGGAAACCGACGCCCAGGGACCTGCGCGTCTGGATGCTAGCGGGTTTGGCTTGTGGCATGACCGGCATCAGTTTTTGGAATCATCGCGTCGAGCGCTTCTGGAAAGAAGCCAATGGCTTTGGCTTGCTGGAGCCGACCGGTAAGAGCAGCGAGCGGATGACCGCCGCCAGCCGCATGTGCCAGGCGATACAGCGGCGCGGCCAGTTTTTCTCGCAGGCGCAGCCGCCACGGGCGCGGGTCGCCATATTGGTCAATGAAGATCTCTATCACTTCTTCCAAGCCTGCAATGGCGATGTCATCCAGCACTATCAATATAATATGCGCGGGATTTACGCGCGCTTGTGGCGGCTGGGTTTCGCTGTCGACTTCCTGGACGCGGACGAGGTCGCGGCCGGCGACCTGCGTCATTATGGAGCGGCGATTCTTTTGATGCCGCTCAGCCTGGACGCCGCGTATTTCGCGCATTTGATAGACTTCGCGCGCGGCGGCGGGCTCTTGATTAGCGAAGCCTGCCCGGGACGTTGGGACAAATATGGCTGGTGCAGCCTGACGCAGTTGGTAGACGGCGGCGAGGACTTCTTCGGCGCGAGGCACCAAGACCTGGTGATGGTAGCGGAGCCGGCAGCGGAATCAAATGAAGAACAACGCTGGATGCCAGAGCAGCGCCATATCGGCGAATTCGACGCCGCGACCCATTTGACGGGCACTGGCGAATTCGCCGATATGGAAGTGCTGGCCCATTTCTACTTGCAGAGCTTGGAGCCGCTGACTGCCGAAACGATTCTGATGAGCGGAGACCGCGTCGCCGGCGTGATGAATCGGGTGGGCGCGGGCGGCAGCGTCTTGCTCGGCACTTTCCTCGGCTTCGGCGCTTTAGCCTATCGTGATCTAGACCAAGGCGCGGATCGTTTCTTGGGGGCGCTGCTGGGCAGGGCTGGCCTCAAGCCCGATCGCTGCGGCTCGTTGCTGCGCCGCCGCCGCGTCTATAAGGGCGTCGAAGCCTGGTTCTTCATCAACGCGGGCGCCGCGGCGGTCCGCGAGACAATCAGCAAAGAGAGCTTCAGGGTTGTCCGGCCTTTTCTCGACGAAAAGATCTTGAACGAAGATAGCGGCAGCTTTCAGCTGCGCGTTGAGGGGATGGACCTGGCTTGCGTATTACTTGAATAGATCTAGCGAATGTCTTGAGAGAAGCAATTTGCCTATTTTCTGCCCATTATCAGATCGAACAGGATCGCATTATGAAAATCACCCGCATTGATTGCCATGTATTGTTGGTTCCGGAGTATCACACGGAGGCTTGCTCCTCGGCGCAGGATGACCTGGTGGTGGAAATCCACACCGACGAGGGCATCGTCGGCATCGGCGAAACAGATGTGAATCCCTGGATCGCGCGCGCTTGCATCCAGGCGCGTGGCACGCACATCATGGGATTGGGACTCGAGGAAATGCTGATCGGCGAGGATCCCATGCAGCCGGAAGCCATCTGGCAAAAGCTGTACAGCGGCTCCAAGATGAACGGGCGGCGCGGGGCGCTGATCTGCGCGATGGGCGCGATTGACATGGCGCTTTGGGACATCAAGGGCAAAGCGCTGGGCTTGCCGGTGTATCAGTTGCTGGGTGGCGCGGTGAAGGATTCGATCAAGCCCTATGCCTCGCTGCTGCCCATCGGCGATACGCTGGCTGAATACCGCGAGTCGCTGAAGGAAAAGCTGCTGCAAGCGCAGGGCTTCGGCTTCAAAGCCGCCAAACTGGAAATCTGCATCAACGGACCCTATACCCATAACGCCCTGCAGGAACATGACAACCATGTCGCCGCTATCGTCGCCGAATGCCGCGAGGCTGTGGGCGACGAGATGACGCTGATGGTCGATGTCGCTTATGCCTGGGACGATGCGCGCACGGCTCTGCGCGTGATCAAACAGTTGGAGCCTTTTGATCTCTTCTTTCTGGAGACGCCAATCAACATCGACGATCTGGAGGGCTACGCCTTCATCAATGCCAATTCACCGATACGGATCGCGGCTGGCGAATGGCAGAACACGCATTGGGAATTTCTCGATTTGGCGCACCGCGGCAAGCTAGATGTCTTGCAACCGGATGTCGGCCGCGTAGGCGGCTTCACCGAGGCGCGCAAGGTCACGCAGTTGGCGTCGGATTATGGCCGGCTGGTGGTGCCGCATTGTTGGAAGACGGGCATCGGCATCGCGGCCAGCGCGCACTTGGGTTTCGCGGCCGCCTGTTGTCCCTTCATCGAGTGGCTGCCGGCGCATTTGTCCGAGTCAGCGCTGCGCGATGAACTGGTCGCCGATGAGATCCAGATGGTCGATGGCGAGATTCAACTGCCGCGGAAGCCGGGCCTCGGCATCGAGCTGAACCGCGACGCGCTGCAGCGATATTTGGTGGACTAGACTAGCGCGATGCCCGCCGCAAGCAGGGCGGAGCGAATGGCGTCGACTTGCTCTGGCGAGCTGTCCGGCATGGGCATGCGGGCGCAGCCGGCCGGGCGGCCCTGCAAGCGCAGCGCGGTTTTGACATTGGCTGGCAAGTTGTCGTCCATGATGGCGTTCCAAATTGGCAAGAGCTTCAGGTGCGTCGCTAGCGCGGATTCATGATCGCCCGCTCTGACTTGCTCCCACAGCGCCAGGCATAACTCTGGCGCGGCGCTTAGGATGGCGGCGATGGCGCCATGCGCGCCCAGGCAAAACGACGGATAGAGCAGCGCGTCCACCGCCGACATGATTCGTCCGGCGTCGGCGGAGTTCATCAGCAGGTCCGCCAGCAGTTTCAGGTCGCCGGCGCTTTGCTTCACGCCGATGAGACCGTCAATCTCGCGCATCATGCGGTCGAGCAGGGCGGGCGAACAGTAGGTCCAAGGCACCACGTTATAAATCATGACCGGCTGCGCCGCGCGCTCCGCTAGCGTCGCGAAGTGCCGGAACATCATCTCGTCGGTCGGGCGGAAGAGATAGTGCACCGGCGTCACCTGCAAGGCAGCCAGATCCAGATCGGCAAGCGCCCACGCTTTTTCGATGGCTTGGCGCGTGCTGTCGACGATGATGCCGGCGATGACCGGCACGCGCCCGGATGCGACCTCAAGCGCGCTGCCCACGACAGTTCGCAATTCGTCGGTGGAGAGGGTTTGGCCCTCGCCGGTGCTGCCGCCGACAGCTAAGCCATGCACGCCCGCCGCTTCGATAAGATAGCGGACTTCCGCGCGCAGCGCGGCTTCGTCAAGGTCACCATCGGCGGTGAAGGGGGTGGCCATCGGGGGCACGATACCGTGAATCTTCATCTTCAACCTCGCATTGGCAGTGAACCGAACTTGGGGTTAATCATAGCGCGAAGCGGCGAATTGGCGAGGCGCAGTTTACTGGAAGAGGTCAGGAAGTGATTTACCTGTGAGGACTTGATTTAGCTTATTGCAGCCGACCTGAACAAATGTATCATAAGTCCTGCAAGTAGCCCCGTTAATGCTATCTGTGTGCTAATGAACCACATAACCATAAGTCGCGTCTGGCGTTCCAGGTCGGCTTTTGTTGCGGCGTGTTGAGATCGCTCTTCGAGTATAGCTATTCGTTCAGCTTTAGTCTGCGCAGCAGGGGTGGCATTTGCGCCAGCTACAGCGGCGGAACTCATTATGTTCTCCTTTTGTCATGCCGAACAGTTTACTTCTTCACCATACTATAGCGCTGTTTATTCTTATAAACAGAACTAACTTTATCTCAATTAAATTGCGAAGTCAAGTATTTTATTCCCAGGCAAGAGAATAGAGGGAGAAAAAGTCTAGCGTTCGAGAGCTTGTTCCGTCGGCTCGGCTGCGCCCGCCCGCTCATGCCGGATGATCTTTTCGATAATGAAGCGGGGGCGGCGGCGGGTCTCGTCCAGGCTGCGCCACATGTATTCGCCGACAATGCCCAGGATCAACATCTGCACGCCGGCCGCGAATAACACGACAATCATCAGCGAGGCCCAGCCTTCGGTTTCTATGCCCAGAACCAGCCGCGCATAGATCACCCAGAGGGCGTAAAGCAAGCCCAGCAAGCTGAAAAGCAAGCCCAGCGCCGATGCCAGGCGAATGGGAAAATAGGAGAAGGCGACGAATGAATCGACGAAGTATTTGAGTTTGCGCTTAATAGACCACATCGACTGGCCGTATTCACCCTTGCGCGCCTGGCGATCGTAATACAGAACGGTGGGATCGAATCCCAGCCAGAGAATCAGCCCCATCAGATAGGCGTTATTCTCTTGAATATCGTTGATCAGCGCGCAGACTTGTCGGTCAATCAGAAAAAAGTCGAAGCCGCGTTCGGGCATGGCTTTGATGGCGTAACGGCGGAAGAGCCAGTAGAAGGCATCCGAAAGCAGTGAGGTAGGGAAGGGATCCTGGCGTCCGCGCCGGGCGGCGATGACCACTTTGTGATCCCCCCGCCAAAGCGCGATCATATCGTGCAGAAGGGCGGGTGGATCCTGCAAATCGGCCGCGATGGCGGCGACCGCGTCGCCACTCGCCCGGCTCATGCCGGCCATGATGGCCGGGTTGGAGCCGAAATTCCGCGACAGCTTGACCACTTGCACGCGCGGCTCCGCGCTTGCCAGCGCCCTCAGTACAGTGAAGGAGTCGTCAGCGGAGCCATCATCGACGAAGATGAACTCGAAGTTGTCTTCGGGGTTCTTGTCGGCGACGGTTTTCAACTCGCGCAGCAAGTCCGGCAGACTGCTGGCATTGTGATAGACGGGAACGACTATCGAGAACAGGCTCATCCGCGCTCTCCGTCATTTAGACTGTTATCCAGCCCAAAATGCGCCAGGATCTGGGCTCGGCTGCCTTCATCAACAGCTCTCAATTCGCGCGCGGGCACGCCGGCTACGATAGTCCAGGGCGCGACGTCTTTTGTCGCCATCGCGCCGGGCGCGACGATGGCGCCCATGCCGATCTCAATATCCGCGCCGATGATCGCCGCCGTGCCAATCACCGCAAAGCGCCTTACCCGCGGCGCTTTCACTTCAAAGGGAATCATGCCGAAGCGCTTGAGATAGACATCGTTGTCGTTGACGGCGCTGACGCTGGGACCGATGAAGACATCGGATTCGATGAGCATGTTCCCCGTCAGGTATACCATGTCGTGGACGCGACTGCGCGCTTGAATGACGACGTCATGCAGCAGGATGCTGGATCGGCCGACGACGGTATCGTCTTCCAGTCGCCCGCCCTCGCGAATACAGGCCAGATCGCCGATGAGCGCGTTGTTGCCGATGCGCATATTCGTGTAAAGCACGCAGTTGGCGCCGATGACGCAATCCGCCCCAATGCGCACGGTAGCGTCGCCGCTGTCGATGGGACGGTTGGTTGTGCCGGCGCGGATGGGGGACCGCCCGATGACCGCTCCCGGCAAGATCTTCGTGTTTTCGCCCACATGCACCTTGGGGTAGAAGGTCACGTTGGCGCCCACTTCGACGCCCCGCGCCAGCGACAAGTCGCCCATGACCTGCATGTTCTCGCCCGGACGCGCCGAGGGGTGGATGTCAATTGTTGGCATCGTCGCTCCAGTAATGCGCTTTGTGCTGTCGGTAGAAGTCCACGGTTGCGCGCAAGCCGTCCTTCAAAGAAGTCCGCGGTTCCCAGCCGACCATTTGCCGAATCTTGCTGATATCGGAGTAGAAGTCGCCGGGTTCTTGCGCTTCGCGCTCGCGCGTGAAAGGCGCATGCTCCCAGCGTCCGCTGCCGGCCACATCTATCAGTGTCTCCGCCAGCTCGATGAAATCGCTCGGTTGATCAATGCCGACATTCAGCACTTCGCCGACGGCCGTTGGTTCCAGCGCGCACATCATAATCGCTTCGACCGCGTCGTCGATATACAGGAAGTCGCGCAGGATCTTGCCATCGCCAAAGACTTTGATGGTCTCGTCATCAATCGCCAGCCGAACGAACCAATTCGCCACCCCGTAACGCGGGTGTTTCATTTGCGCGCGCGGACCATAAATGTTGGTCAGGCGCAATAGAACTGACGCGATGCCGTGAACATCATTGTAGACTTGAATGATCTTTTCCGCGGTCAGGTTCGTGATCTCGTAAATGCCCTTGGGGTGAGTGGCCGCCTCTTCGTTGACCGGTAAGGACACAGCCGCGCCGTATTGACCGCGCGTGCCAGTATAGATGAGCTTGGCTTCTGGGTTATGCCAGCGCAGCGCTTCCATCATAATCGCCGCGCCTTTGATGTTGATGTCGATATCGGGGAAGGGATTGGTCAAACTCAATACATGGTCGACCTGCCCGGCCAGGTGAAAAACGTAATCCTGCCCCTGCACCAGATAGTTCATGACATTGGCGTCGCGGACGTCGGAAAAATTGACGGTGACGCGATCGCGGATCGGCTTGATGTTGTGGAGATTGCCGGCGTAGCCGGGGATCATGGCGTCGACAATGGTCACATCGGCGCCAGCCCCCACCAGGGCGATTGCCAGATTGCTGCCGGTGAAGCCCATCCCGCCGGTAACAAGCGCGCGCTTGCCTTGAAATGCTCCGCCGAAATTCATCCGTATCAGCCTCGTAATTCAGCGATTGCTTTACAGACGCGGATCACATCTTCATCGCTCAGGCCAATGTAAAGTGGCAGGGACAAGATTTCGCGCGCGGCTTTTTCGCTATTGGGCAGGCTGCCGCCGCCCAAGCCCAGGTCACGGTGGGATTCTTGCAAATGGATCGGGACCGGATAGTGGATGAGCGTGCCGATACCGCGCGCTTTGAGCGCAGCCATCAGCTGATCGCGCCGCCCGTCGCGTATGACGTAGAGGTGATAGACATGCTCGACGCCAGCGGCGACCTGGGGCTTGATTACACCCAGCAAGCCGTCATCGTAGAGCGCGGCAATCGCCTGCCGGCGTCGATTGTGATTATCGAGATGTCGCAGCTTGACCCGCAGAATCGCGGCTTGCAGCTCGTCGAGGCGGCTGTTGCTGCCGCGAGACTGATGCGTATAGCGACTTGTTTGCCCGTAATTGCGCAACTTGCGCAGCTTGTCGGCAAAGGCGGCGTCATCCGTGATCACCGCGCCGCCGTCGCCATAAGCGCCCATATTCTTGGTGGGGTAGAAGCTGAATGTCCCCATGCGCCCGACGGTACCGACTTTGGCGTCGTTCCAAGTTGCGCCGTGCGCCTGCGCGCAATCCTCAATGAGCAGCAAATCGCACTCCTGGGCGATAGCGGCCAGCGCAGCCAAGTCGGCCGGTTGGCCGTAGAGATGCACAACAACGATGGCGCGGGTGCGGTCGCTTATGCGGTCCAAAGCGCTGTTGGGGTCGAGCGTGTAAGTAGACAGGTCGATATCCGCCAGCACGGGTTTTGCGCCGGTGGCCTCGATGGCGCTGACCGTGGCCATGGCGGTATGCGCCACCGTGATGACTTCATCGCCGGGACCGATGCCGCCGGCGCGCAGCGCCAGTTCGATGGCGTCCGTGCCACTCGCTAGCCCCACTGCATGGTCGACCTTGTGATAAGCGGCGAATTCCCGTTCGAAAGCCTCGACTTCCGGTCCCAGGATATACCATCCGCTTTCGGCAACGCGGCGCATGGAGCTGGCGATCTCTTCCGCCAAAAGGTCCTGGAGCGGTTTGAGTTGATTGAAGGGTATCATTTCTTAGGATCCAAGGTTTCGGATTGCGCCTATTATAGCGGAAGTTCGGCAATGACTCATTTGCATCGCAACCCAGTTAGGGCGCCGCCGCTCCTTCGCCGACAGCGATGAAGTCGCGCTTGCCGATGACGGTCCAGAGGCACCATAGCGCAGTTGGAATGACCAGCAGCGCGGAGCCCAGCAGCAGGATCCCCGTCACGCCCAGGCTGCTGTCAATCAAAGCGCCCGATAGGCCGGATGATACTGCGGCAAAGAGCGTATACATGGCGAACTCGGTGGAGAAGACCCGTCCTCTGACTTCGTTTGGCACAATCTGTAGCAGCAGTTGCGTGCTGAGCACCCATACCAATCCACCGCCGATGCCGCGCAGAAAGCCGCCAAAGAGTATGATTGGCAGCGAGGCCAAGGTCGCGTTGATGAGGAATCCCGCGATAGCGCAGACATAGCCCAGCGCGATCATCAGCCGTAGCTGGCGATCGCGGTCGCGAGCCCAATTGCGCCCCAGTATGGGACCGATGCCAGAGCCAATGCCTGACATCACGTAGATCAAGCCCAGGGTGATGCTGCCGCCTTCGCCTATGGGGAAATAGCGCTCGGAAATGGTCACTTGCGCCACTTGATAGAGGCCGATGACCATAAGCCCTAAGATTCCTTTATTCAAGGTGATAGCAAAGGTGTCGATGTGGCGCCGCAGATAGGCGAGACCGTCGATGTATTGGCGGATGCCCGCCATCATGGATTGATCTGCGGCAGGCGAGAGCAGTGATTGATAGGGCATGCGCAAGATGATGAGCGCGCTCACAAGGAATGTCGCGGCATCAATCACAAAGGCTGGGTATACGCCGACGATCCCCGAAACCAAGCCGCCTAGCGCCGCGCCAAATGCCAGCATCACAGACCAGGTTGCGGAGGCCAGGGCGTTGGCTACACCGAGTTCTTGCGGCGCGGTGATATCTGGCAAGATCGAGTTCCAGGCGGGGAAGTAGAAGCCTTGCGCCGCGCTCTGCACAGCCGTCAGCAAATAAATCAACCATACATGTTCCGGCTCGCGCACGAGCACAAAGCCGAGCACGACGAAGCAGCGCAGGATATCCGCTGTGAGCAGGATAGTCTTGCGGTTGTAACGGTCGGCCACGACGCCGGCAAAGGGGCTGACCAAGAAAGGCGCCAGCATGCGCACAACAAAAAGCCCGCCAACAGCGGCGCCCGATTGTGTCAAGGCGGCAATCAAGGATGCCGACGCGATCAGGTTGAACCAGTCGCCCGTCAGGCTAACAACTTGGCCTCCCCAAAGATAGCGGAACGCGCGGTTGTTGCGGATGAGCCCCAAGTAGGTCCCGTTGGTCCCGTTGGTTTTGGTCAAGCTGAACTCACGGTCTGCGCCATGGCATGGATTATTGGCAGGTATTATAAACAGATTAAAGCCCATGACCTATGCGAGATGCCAATCGCGTTCCGATACTGTTTCGGTATCGCGCCTTTCGCGTTACATTGAAATGACATTGAAGTGATATTGAAGTGACATAACTCGCCAGTTGCGCGACACTACAAATCGTCCCTGAACCTTGTAAGATTGTCCTTCGTCAGTTGGGCAAAACTTGGGAGCGCAAAATGAGGGTTTTTATCGCCGGCATCGACGGTTATCTGGGTTGGCCCCTAGCAATTCATTTAAGCGCCAATGGCCATGAAGTCGCCGGCGCCGATCTCATGCTGCGGCGGCAGTGGGTGGCTGAAGTCGGCGGCATCAGCGCGCAACCCATCGCCAGCCGCGCAGACCGCTTGTTGGCTTATGAAGACCGCTTTGGCGAATCACTTGACTTCCGCGTCGGCGATTTAACGGACTACGGCTTTGTAAAGGAGTTTTTCGCGGATTTTCAGCCGGAAGCGGTGGTTCACCTGGGTCAGATGCCATCCGCGCCGTATTCCATGATGGATCAGGCGCACTGTGTTTGGACGCAGCGGAACAATGTCATCAACAATCTGAACATCTTGTGGGCGATTAAGGAGCTTGTTCCGGACGCGCATTTGGTCAAGCTGGGTACAATGGGCGAATACGGGACGCCCAATATCGACATACCCGAAGGATTTTTCGAGGTCGAATTCCGGGGACGGCGGGATCGCCTGCCTTTTCCGCGGCAGGCTGGCAGTTGGTATCACCAGAGCAAGGTGCACGATTCGCACAACACGCATTTCGCTACCAGGATCTGGGGCATAGGGGCGACGGATATCATGCAGGGCGTGGTATTTGGCACACAGATTGAAGAGATGGGCAGTGACCTGCGGTTGCGCAGCCGGCTCGATTTCGATCAGTGCTTCGGCACCGCCATCAATCGCTTCTGCTGTCAGGCGGTTATCGGCCATCCATTAACTTTGTTTGGACGAGGCCTGCAGAAGCGCGGGTTTTTGCCGCTGCTGGATTCGATGGCTTGTTTGCGGCTGGCGGTGGAGAATCCGCCGGCGCCAGGCGAATACCGCGTATTTAATCAGTTCGAAAATGCTTACAGCGTAACGGAACTGGCGAATATGGTCAAAGAAGTGGCTTCGGAGATTGGGTTGGACGCGGCGATCAATCACTACGAGAACCCGCGAACGGAAATGGAAGAGCATTACTACAAGCCGGATCGGCAGCACCTGATCGAGCTGGGTTATCAGCCGACACGCGATATCCGATCTGTGCTGCGGCAGATGCTGCTGGATCTGCAGGATAATCGAGAGCGTATTGAAGCGCATGCCGATGTCTTGATTCCCGATATTCGCTGGGACAGCAGCCGCAAGCGCTCTGAGATCATTGGATGAATTTTTTCAGAATCCTTTCCGCGCGCAACTTGAACGTGCTGCTATCGGGCTTGGTCCTGGCGCTTCTTGTGATTCTGGCGCTGGCAATTTGGCTAAGCCCGGCGCCACAACTGACGATTGCTTACAACGATTCAGTAGTGGAGGTCTTCGCCGACAGAGCTTGGGTGCTATTGCCGGGCGACTGCGCGCGGATTCGCTGGGAGTTCGACAGCAAATTGCCGATTCACATTGATGGGGTGGAGTGGCGTGAATCGGGTGAGCAGCAGTTCTGTCCGCAGGTCTTTGCGCCCAGCCCAAAAATCGAACTGACCGATCATCGGCAGGGCGAATACTTTCAATTCGACCTGGAAATCAGTTATTTGCTTGATTTCATATTTGATGTATTCCGAAAGGCTGGGCTGATTTTATCGGTGTTTGCAACCTTGTTCTTTTTTTGGGACTTTCGCGCAAATAGGTCACTTCCAATACGATGTGGAGCATACATGATACTTTTGCTAGTTGTTTGCATTTCATTGTTAAAGCTTGCTCACATAGACGTTCCAATCACGATCATGCTATCGCTTTTGCGCAATGTTCTGTTGGATCCGGCATGGCAAACCATAGGAATCCTTTTTTGCAGTCTGATAGTTACTCCGCTAGCGTTGCGCATCCAGCGACGAGAGAGATCACGTCGGCAGTTGCAAGACATTTTACCAATTCTTACTTTTTTGCTTTTTGTGTTCATGTTATACCTGCCATTTGGATTCCAGAGTATTGGGCACTGGGAAACCTGGTACTATCGGGCGTATCTTGAAGGTCTTCAATCTAGAAGTGCTGCCACCGAGCTAGTGACACGTTTCTGGGTAATGCTACCGCATCGGCTTGCGCTCATTATTAGTACTGAATCTTATTTTGGTTTCCATTTCGTTCATATAATGATTTCTTGGTTAAAGCTAGCGTTTTTGTTCGGTGTATTGCGACAACTTCGTTTCACAAGATTTCATGCTTTCTTAATTACTACGGTCTTCCTTGTGTATCCGGTGAATTCGCATCTGCTTTCCTTGCGGTCGATTCCTAATAGCTTTAGTGTAATGTGCTCACTTGTCGGTGTATTTTTGATGCTCGACTATATTAAACATCCTAGTCGATTACATATCCTGGGAATATGGCTTTCGCTGACTCTTAACATTGTCACTCAAGAAACCGCATATTTTCTCATTCTCTTAATTCCATTACTCTGGCATGCAAATATCGTACCGACAAAACAGAGAAAACTGAATCTTAGCGCTATTTGGTATATGTTCCCGATATACAAGATCTTTTATCTCGCATTGCTTTACTCTACCAATCGTTCGTTCTATAGAAAGGGATTGTTCACTTCTTTCGCCGAATCGGAAAGTTTCATATCCCATTTACAGACCGTCTTCCCAAATATATTAGATGTCTATCGTCATACTTTTATTGATGGCTGGATACAGGCATTCACTAATATAGATCAAGCAAAATGGCTTCCGTTAGCATTTTTGCTACTCGGTCTCATTGTCGTAGTTTCAAGTTGGCTGTCGCGCACTCAGCTGTCAATCACACACACTCGCACTCGCTGGATGACGATTTCTTTTGTTGTTGGGTTGTTGCTTGTTTTGCCTTCGGTGGGCATTTTGATCTGGTTCGAGTACTACAGACACGACTTATGGCGTATGTACTTTTATCCGCCCATCGCCGCGGCAATGGTTGTATTCTGCCTGATTTATCTGATAACCACGCCAATAAAGCGGGCCGCTACCCGCAATGCTGCAATCATATTTATATGTATCTGTTTAATTTGCCCTGCGTTTGCGCGGCTTATGTCCCAACATGAGCGACTCGTAAACAGTGCCGGAAACAAGGCTTTCGTTCTGGAACAAATCGTTAATTCGGCACCCGCATTTGATCCCGAGGCAAAGGTAATATTATGGAGCATGATGTCGAGGGAAGTACTGGGAGACAAAGGTGTTCGAGAATTAAGTACCAAGATGCTTAACAGTGCGATATATGTACTTTACCAGGATCAAGGTCCCAATCAGGCGATCTTTTGTGTCTTCGAAGACGACTGTTATCCGAGGGACGGCGAGTTAACTGATATTGAGTTTCAGAACGATACGAACTATTCGAATATTGTGTTATTCCGCCTTAATCAAGACCTATCCGTTGAATTGCATTACGAGTTACCATCTGAACTTGGGGCTGAAGACAACAAGACTTACAATGTGGTGGGGCTCGTTGAGTTGACTGCTCCAGTGCCATTACGCGCGTATTCAATGCTGGGTTTGTCAAGAGAGTAGTTCTTATAGGAAATGTGAAACACGATCGAATGAAGCTGAGTCCGCGCATTTTACCCCGTGCCGTCAACAGGCTCTTAGTCGGAACGAACCTGGCGCTTGCGCTGGCGATCGTGTTGGATGTTTGGCAGGTGTCCTTTCCTCATCTCGCTTTCCAGTACAGAGATACAACAATTGAGCTAAGGTCTGACAGAGCGTGGTCGCTTGGACCAGGCGACTGCTTGCTGATCACTTGGGACCTGGAGGGAACGTTTCCAATTCATATAGATGAGGTGGAGTGGCGTGAATCCGGTGAGCAGCAGTTCTGTCCGACAATCGCGAATCCCAGCCCAAAAATCGAACTGACCGATCATCGGCAGGGCGTCTATCTCAGTCCCAGACTGCAAATCTATTATCTGCCGGACGTCCTGGTGAACGTTTTGGGTCTAGCCGCGCTCGGTTTCTTTCCTCTGATGGCAGCGTATTATTTGTGGACCAACAGTTTGGATAAGCGTCCGCCATTGCGGACGATATTTCTGGCTATGCTCGCTCTCTGTTTTTGCCTTGCGGCTCTGCGGTTGATGGGTTTGCCGCTGATGATTGAGAGTGCCTTGGCGATTATGAGAAGTATTTTTGTTAATCCTCGCTGGCATATGCTTGGTGTAATTTTTTCTGGTTTTTTGTATATTCCCCTAGCTTTAAATGCGCTTTGGCAAGGATTGCGAAAAAGGCAAGTTGCCGATTTTGTCGCTGTAACCGGCTTCCTGCTTATTGTAGTCGCGCTTTATCTTCCCTTTGGCTTTGCTAGTGTTGGTCAGTGGGATGAATGGACCTTTTACACCTTCCTAAAGAATATGCCCTGGTCGCGTATGGAGTCGGAATTGACTTTACGCCCATTTGTGCTCGTGGCTTCCACTATTTCAATCATGATCAGCTCGGAGTCATTCGTCGGATTCAACCTGGTGTACGCCTTGTTACTTTGGGCAAGACCCGTGCTGATCTACAGTATCTTGCGCCAAGTAGGCGTCCGCCGGTCATACTCATTCGTGATTGCTCTGCTTAGCATCGTCTACCCTGTAGACGCCCGATCAATGTCGCTCCAATCGCTTAATCTGCAGTTCAGCTTTGTTTCTTTTCTTACGGCTGTTGGCCTTACATTGCGCTACACGTCAAAACCATCTCGCCTCATTCTTATAGGTATTTGGCTGGCTCTCATTTTGTGTGTCGGCTCATACGAAGGCGCTTATGGACTGATCGTGGCGATGCCGCTTTTATGGTGGTACAGAATCAGGAACAAGTCTTGGCAAAACCTGAATTTAACATTTATTTGGTATATCGTCCCGGTGCTAAAACTTGTCTACTTGCTGTTCTTGATATTTGCTGCTCGATCGTTTTACCAGTCTGATTTCTTTTATTCCGGACCTGAGGTTTCACTGAGCGATCTTTTATCACAAACGATTGACAGATTGATCGAGGTATACCAACGCAGTTTTGCATTTGGCTGGATTGAAGCAGTTCAGTCGATAAGGCACAATCCTTGGATACCGCTTATGTTACTTTTGCTCGGCGCGCTTGCTGTGCTGGCCTGGTTGATTTGGTGGACTGATAAACACGTGAGGGTGCCAGAAGTCAGGCAGCTTGGATTGACGCTTGTGACGGGTTTGCTACTCATCCTGCCGTCCGTAGTTGTCCTGATTTGGATTGACGCGTACAATAACGAATTGCTGGGTTTATATCTTTACATTCCTGTTGCGGGATCCCTCGTTCTGTTTTGTTTGATCGCGCTTCTAGCTTCTCTTATAGTAAATAACAAATATCAAAATGCTGTGATTACAACGCTGTGCCTGCTATTGATGCTACCGGGGCTATCGCGTCTCTTTTTGCAACATGAATATTACGTGACTTCCGCGAACAACAAGGCGCGAATACTTGCACAAATTGCGCAGTTGGCTCCGGCAATCAACAACGAAACGCGAATACTCGTTTTAAGTGAAATGAATGATGAAGAATTTCGTGACAAGAATATCCAAGCTTTTACTTCAAGCGCTTTGGGTCATGCGCTTTATGTAGTCTACGGAGGGCAGGGCTCAGGACGCGGCTCCATTTGTCCCTCGGTAGAAAGCTGTTTTCCGTTGCAGAATAGAACGGAATTCCTTGAAGATACTGTTGTCTTTCTGATGGATAGGGAGCTTAACTTGGAGTTGGTGAAGGAACCAGGCATTATGTTGGAAGCGTTTGTTGGCATCGAATATGACGTGAGTCGACTGTATGACGCTGACGCTCCAGTACCATCACGCGCGTATTCAATGCTGAGTTTATCTAGATAATAGTTCTTATAGGAAACGTGAAACACGATCAAATGAAGTCGAACTTGCGAATTTCTCCCCTTGTTGTCGACAGGCTCTTAGTCGGAACGATCCTGGCGCTGGTTGTGATTTTGGCGCTGGCAGTTTGGCTGAGTCCGGCGCCACAACTGACGATTGCCTACAACGGTTCAGTTGTGGAGGTCTTCGCTGACAGAGCTTGGGTGCTATTGCCGGGCGACTGCGCGCGGATTCGCTGGGAGTTCGACAGCAAATTGCCGATTCACATTGATGGGGTGGAGTGGCGTGAATCGGGTGAGCAGCAGTTCTGTCCGCAGGTCTTTGCGCCCAGCCCCAAAATCGAACTGACCGATCATCGGCAGGGCGTCTATCTCAATCCCAGACTGGACATCTTTTATCTGCCGGACGTCCTGGTAAACGTTTTGGCTCTAGCCGCGCTCGGCTTCTTTCCTCTGATGGCAGCGTATTATTTGTGGACCAACAGTTTGGAAAAGCGTCCGCCATTGCGGACGATATTTCTTGTTATGTTCGCGCTCTGTTTTTGCCTCGCGGCTATGCGGTTGATGGGTTTGCCGCTGGTGATTGAGAGTGCCTTGGCGATTATGCGTGAGCTGTTTACCGGCACGGCATGGCAATATTTTGGTATTGCGGCCACAGCCGTCTTTTATCTGTCTCTTTTGATTCAAGCGCTGTGGGGCGGCTTGAGAGATCGGCGAATCGCGGATTTATTTGTGGTCGGCGCTTTCTTGCTGTTCATCGGGTTGCTGTATTTGCCTTTTGGGTTCGACACCATTGGGCAATGGGAGGAGTGGTTCGGACGCGGCTTTTATGAGGGCTTATATCGACGGCGATTGTATACAGAGTTGAGTCAACGGTTTACATTACTATGGCCACACGGGATGGCTTTTCTTCTCAGCCCGGGGGCATTTTCCGGTCACAACATGCTGTATGCGCTCATGTTGTGGGGCAAGCTGACATTGTTCTACGGCATCATGCGCTGTTTCGGTGTTCGGCAATTATTCGCTTATTTGATTACGATGCTATTCGCCGTCTATCCGGTCGATTCCGGCTTGATGAACCTGCGGTCATTTTTGTTGCAGTTTAGTGTCCTAAACCTTTTGGTGACGATCTATCTTGTACTGCATTTCTTGAGGAAGCCAACTCGTTGGCGTCTTGCGGGAGTTTTGCTGGCGCTCGCGATCTGCGTCGGCGCCTACGAAGCGCAATACGCGCTCATCTTGGTGATTCCGCTTTTGTGCTGGTATCGAATTCGCAAACCTCGCTGGCGCGAAGTCAACCTGACAGTCATTTGGTACCTGGCGCCGGCTTTCAAATTGACTTACCTCGCTTTAATCGCGTTTACCGGGCGCAGCTTCTACCGGTCGAATTATGTTTATGCCGGCAGCGAAATTCGGGATGACAATCTCGTAGCGACAACCATCGACAATCTGCTCGAGGTCTATCACAGAACTTTCGTCCTTGGTTGGGGCGACGCGCTTACAGATTTAGGGCGAAACAGTTGGCTGCCGCTGACGTTCGTTATGGTCGCATTAGTGGGCGCCAGCGCCTGGTACTTGTGGAAAAGGCAAGAAAAACAACTCTATGCTGATGAAAGAAAGTTGATGCTGGGATTCCTGACTGGAGCGCTATTGATTGTGCCTGCGGTCGGGGTCTTGATCTGGCTCGTTTACTATAGCCAAGACTTGTGGCGGCTTTATCTCTATGTGCCGGGACCGGCCGCCATTGCCTTGTTCAGCTTGATCGCGCTGCTGGCCAGTCGCATCCCAAGCGTTGGATACCGCAACGGGGCTATCGTTATCGCATGTTTACTGCTCATGTTCCCAGCGATTTCGCGTTTGATCCTCCAGCATGAGCATTTCGTCCTCAGCGCCAATAACAAAAGGCGGATCCTCCAGCAGATCGTAGAGATTGCGCCAGAATTGAAAAGCGAAACAAGAGTTCTTGTTTTGAGCGATATGCCCAGGGATGTCCGGTTGTCCAAGCACATTGAAGAGCTAAAATCGAATATGATCGGAAGCGCATTGTATGTCGTATACGGCGGCGAGGTTTCCGGTCTGGGTTCAATGTGTCTATCCACAGAGTACTGTTACCCTATCTCAGATTGGGCTGATCATCTATCTGACACGCTTGTCTTCTTGCTCCATGATGATCTTTCCCTGGAACTGGTTAGGGAGCCACAGACAATCTTTAGCGAATTCAATGACCAAACTTATGATGTGACAAGACTCTACAATCCGGATGCGCCATTGCCGCAGCGCGCCTACACTATGTTAGGATTGACTAGATCTTAACCTGCCCGAATATCGGCCGAGCGCAATCTTCGGATGAGTTCACAACTGAAGCTGTCGCGGCTAGCCTTCGCCGTCCTCGTATTGGCGCTGCTTAGCGCAGACTGCGTTTTCGGCTATTTAGCAATTCGACGAGCGACAGGCCTCACCGATTTCCTGTTTTTCCACCTTGGTGTATTTGGCTTGATGCTTTGCCCGCTCCTTGCAGCCTATTATCTTCTGCGTCCGCAAGCGGAGCAAGCGTTTTCCGCGCGCGCCGCACTCGTCATTCTTCCGCTCCTGCTCGCGCCAGCTCTGTTAGTCGGAGCGATTGATCCCAGTCTGCCCCGGGAGCTGCTGGAGATCATACATCGGCGCTTCCGACACCCGTCCTGGCAGTGGCTTGGGCTAACCTTGGCGGCAGTTGTCTATCTCCCGCTGATAGCCCGCAAGCTGCAACAGAAGTGGCGAGAGCGGCAATTAGCGGATCTGGCCGTCGTCGGCGCATTCATGTTCTTCATTTTTTTCTTGTACCTGCCTTTTGGATTCAATAGCATCGGACATTGGGAATCTTGGGGATACCGCGCCTATTTGGAAGGTCAACACTCGTGGAATGTTGAATACGAACTAACCACGCGCTTCTGGGTGATGGTCCCGCATCTGCTGGCGAGCATCATCGCCCCGGATTCATTTTTCGGCTTCCATCTGGCGCATCTATTGATCTTATGGGGGAAGCTGACGCTGCTTTACGGCATTTTGCGCAAGCTGGGATTTACCCGGCCGTATGCGTATTTGACGACCATGCTTTTCATGGCCTATCCGGTTAATTCCGACTTGCTGTCGCTGCGGTCCCTGCCGAATCAGTTCAGCGTCATGTCACTGCTTGCCGCAGCGTTCTTGATGCTGGAATACCGCCAGCGTCCAAGCCGCTGGCAGCTTCTAGGCATTTGGCTAGGCTTGGTGTTCAATGTCGTCAGCAACGAAACCGCTTATGCGATCATCTTGGCGGCGCCAGCGCTCTGGATTTCACGACGGCATGCGCGCGCAGGCTGGCGGAACGCGCACTTAACTGTTATCTGGTACTTGTTTCCAACCTGCAAGATCGCGCATTTGCTGTTGCTCGCCTCGCTGAATTTGAGCTTCTACAACAGTTATGTTTTCGACAGCGCCGCCAGCTCAATCGGCATGAACATTGATGCGTTTATCGCGATAATCCCCCGGCTGATGGAGGTCTATCGGCATACCTTTCTTGGCGGCTGGCTGGACGCGCTTGGTGGAGCGGCCGGCGACAGCGAATGGCTGGGATTCAGTCTGGCGTTGGTGACGCTGGCAGGCGCGTTTTACTGGTATCTTGTCCGCAGCAGCGACTCGGAAAGCCAAGAAGTCGAGTACAATGCCAAGATGCCGCTTGCCTTCGGCTTGCTGTTTGTGCTGCCGGCGGTAGGCATACTGATCTGGCTGCCTCAATACAGCGGGGACTTGTGGCGCATGTATTTCTATGTGCCTATCGGCGCGTCGGTCGCGGTATATGGTCTGGCGCGCCTGTTTGCCGCATGGGTGCTGCCCAGCCAGTATCGCGAGGCCGCCATAGGCGCGTTGTGCCTTGCTCTGATGTTGCCGGCCACGACGCGCCTGCTGCTACAACATGACTCGATAGTCCGTAGAGCCCATAGCAAGGCGCGTATGCTTTATCAATTGATGGAGACTGTGCCACGAATCGAAACAGACACAGTCATTTTGCTCACGACGGACATGAGCAAAGATGAGTTGGCAGCCTCGGCTATCAGTGAATTGCGCTATAGCAATGATCTTGACAATAGTATGCTGTTCCTGCTCTATGGGAACGGCGCGCCGGTGCAGTCGACCTTCTGCGTTGATGAAAAAGAATGCAGCGTATTTGGGGGCGAGAAGACGATCTTTAGCTCGGATTCGCCGGAACTGCTTCAGCACACGCTTGCGCTAAACATTGCCGCGGACCTGTCCGTGGCATTGCTTGAACAGCCTGCTGAACACTTTGGCTTGGACACGCACCTGCCCTATAATGTCGATAGGCTCTTTGAGCGCGATGCGTCATTATCGTCCCGATCTGAGAAAATGCTAGCGTCCGCGCGTCGGACCAAAACGAAGCCATGACATTTAGAGAACACAATATGCTGGAAAGAACTTCACATGTTGTGAAGGGTAGCGGGCTGCGCATCCTGGTTGCGGCGCTTTTCTTGCTGCTTGTTTTGGCGATAGCTGGTACCGCGGCGCCTTCTATTGAGACGACATTCGGTGGCGCGTCCGTCGAGATCGCGGCGGACAGGTCGTGGGTGCTCTTGCCGGGGGATTGCGTAACAATCACTTGGGATCTCGAAGGCATCCATTCGCTCTACGTTGACGGGCAAGGCAAGATCGGCTGGGGCGAGATGGCATTTTGCCCTTCGACAGATGCAACTAATCCCGTTTTTGATATCACGGCTGAAAATGGTCAATCCCGTGCGTATGAGTTGAATATCCGGTATTTTCCAGCGGCTGTAGCACAAAGTCTCCTGCTGCTGCTGTTGATATCGCCCTTTCTCATCGCCGCATATTATCTTGCTACACTGCGGATGACTGATCCAATCCCTCTGAATGCTAATTCGGCTATGACATTGCTTGCGCTCTTGCTCTTTTTGGTGCTCGTCCAAACGGTGCGCGCATACAGCATTGAGGGTCTTCTATGGGACCTGGGCAATGTCTTCACAACGAGAGCCTGGCAGAGTTTCGGTCTTGTCCTGGCTGGGCTTGTTTTCATACCACTGGTTTTTGAGTATTGCAGCCAGGGTATAAAGAAACGGCTGCGCGCGGACTTTCTTGTCATCGGAGTCTTCGTTGTATTCATTCTGCTACTTTATCTTCCCTTTGGTTTCGACTCCATTGGACAATACGAAGAGTGGGTTAAGCGCGCTTTTCTTGAAGGCAGGCCATCGCGGATAAGCAGGGAAGTACTGGGGCGTTTCTTCTTGCTATACGCGGACTCGCTTGCGGAAACTCTGGATTCCAGTTCTTTTGTAGGATTTCATCAGCTCAATTTTCTTATATTCTGTGGGAAGCTGACGCTTTTCTATGTTATTTTGGGGGATTATATCGCAAAGTGCCAAAATGCGGGCTACTCCCGCTTGGTTGTAACATTGCCAGGCGTATCAGACTGGATGCCGAATAGCGCTTTGGCAATGTTTTCTGGTCTGTCATCAATGTGCAGCACTAGCTTCGGTGGGCGACCTGCGGGGCGCTTAGGCTTGTCCAACTTCGGTGGTGTTTCTTCGCTTTTCATCAATCTATCCTTATATGAGTGTCTTACCCGATATTTTCCCACCACGCCGATTCCCATACCTACGCGGTAGTTGCAATGGACGATCATCCAATAGCGCCTCAACGCTGTATCCTTGTATCACAGGATAATCTTCATAATCATCCGACCAGGTTTCTTGGCTACGCTGATTGTTTACTGTACGCATCTGGTTCTCAAAGCAAACCATAATACCCGCAACAGCATCTAACCGCCGCACAGTCTCGCTAAGAGCCTTAACTGAATCGGGTGTTACATTGCCGCCTTTGACCTGCACAATTGCATATTCGCGTTTGACCTTGGCATTGCGAACTACATCAATCTCCATGACGCCATCTACACCGCCATCTGCGCCCCTGTCGCCAGGGTTATGGTACATCCCATGCGCACCAATAGCGCCGCAAACCCACTTCTCAAACTCAAACTTGTCCCGATCAGCTAGGTCTTTTGCGGACCAGAGCGTTTCTGGTACGCCGATGATACGCACATCATCTTTGTTAAGGTGGCGGAAGTTGCCGACAATGCGCTCACGGACTAGCTCTGTAGAGAAGGGCGATATGTCAATTCCGACCCACTTGCGCCCTAAAGACTCGGCTGCGTGTGCGGTTGTGCCACAGCCACAGAATGGATCGAGTATAACATCACCGAGATTGCTACTAGCCTTGATAATACGTTCCAGTAGTGCGAGTGGCTTCTGCGTCGGGTAGCCGAGGCGCTCCCTGGATACATTTCTAACAGGTGGAATATCCCATACATCTGTTACAGCAACTCCCTCATCAGCATAATAAGTATTCCCTGCTTTGATATAATAGTGTCGCCCTTGAGAATCCTTCATATTAAACCTAGAAAGATCTCTGGATTCCTCACGTGGCAATGAAAAGAAGTATGTACTTCCTCGTGAATAAAACAGTAAAACATCATGTTTACGGGCAAACCACCTTTTCCCAATGCCGCCAGTACGATAAGACCAAATAACCTCGTTCTTGAAATTCTTCCTCCCATAAATCCCATCCATAAGTAGCTTCAAATAATGACTTGCTGTCGGGTCGCAGTGGAGATAGATGCTACCTGTCTTTTTCAATACACGTTTCATCGCGTATAGCCGCTTCGCCATATTCAGAAGGTAGGCGGCTAAACTTGCCCCCCCCGAATGTTTGTTCTATTAACTGGGCATATTCAATCACTATCGCCAAATGCCGTGTACTAGGATTCCGTCCTAACTCTGCCAATTGCGCATTGTCTCCATGTTTCCAAGTCCATGTATCTGTAAATGCGCCTACGGGCTTTAGGCTTTTATCCTTACTGCGAAATGGCAGATTGTAATTGCTCTTTGAATTGAATGGGGGATCGAGATAAATTAAATCAATGGATTCATCTGGCAATCGCCCGGGGTCATTCAACACATTTAAGCAATCATCTGCATACAGAGTTCGGTTTTCTATCATGCAATCAAATCCTCATACCGTAGGCGCTTGCCATCCATGCCGCGGACAACAGCGCTCATCTGGTGTCGTGTATCCAAGCTCCGATTATTATGTCGTCCTGCGAACTCGTTTACGTACCGATTCAAGTGCTTCGGACTCAATTGGTGGTATGTCCCCATTATGCCGCGCTTGAACATTGACCAGAAGCTCTCCAGCCCGTTCGTGTGTATCTGCCCGTTCACATATTCGCCGACATTATGCTTGACCGCTTTATGCTTGCGCGGCATTCCTTCGTAGGCGCGCGCTTCATCTGTGTATACGATTGTATCGGGCAAGGTGTTCTCTACCACAATTTCGTGCAATGTTTCTTGTTTCGTATCTTCGACGACCCGGGCTTTGACATCGCCCGTATCACGATCCAATACGCCTACTACAGCAGTTTTGCCGACTGTACCTCGACCAGCATTTAGCTTCTTGTGCGCGTGTTTGTTGCCCTCTTTACCGCCAATGTACGTTTCATCTACCTCAACTTCACTAAAGAATGGCGCATTAGTGGCGGCATAAGCCTCACGAATACGGTGCAACATAAACCATGCCGCCTTTTGCGTAATGCCCAGATCGCGGTGCAACTTCATACTCGATATGCCTTTAAGATTCGTGGCAACCATATACATTGCGATTGCCCATTTCTGATAACCTATCTTTGAACTGTGCATGACCGACTTTGACTTCACCGAGAACCGCTTCTTGCAACCATTACACCGAAAGGGCATTGTCTTGTGCTTTGCATTGTCTTTGATGTTATCGCTTTCACAATATGGGCAGCGAATGCCATTCACCCACCTTTGCTCAACAAACCATTCCTCAGCGGTTTTGTCATCAGGGAAGATTTGGAATAGCTGTAACAAAGTGATACCCTTGCGGAAGTGCTTGCCTGGCGCGCTCTGTGCCATTTGCCAACTCCTTACTTTAGCCTATGGCACTATTATATCATAATTCAGGAGAGCCTGTCAAGGACTATTTTGGCACTTTGCGATATAATCCCCTTATTTTGCGACGGTTACGAGTCGATAAATTGTCGGCATTCGTCACAACTATCGTTTTCATGGTTTACCCGGTCAACTCGTCATTGATGTCATTGCGGTCATTCTCGTTGTCCCTCTCCATGCTGACGCTGCTGGCCGCGATAAACCTCGCGTTGGATTACTTACGGAAACCCGGCAGGTTGAGACTGCTGGGTATATGGTTAGCGCTGATTTTGACCCTGTTCGTATATGAGAATGCTTTTGTCATAATCCTTGTCATACCGCTTCTGTGGCTGCTGCGGGGACCGCGGAACACTTGGCAAAACTTCAACATGGTCGTGATCTGGTATCTCGTTCCTGCGCTCAAGATTGTCTATTTGCTGGTCCTGGTCATCGGGGGAGTGAGGTTCTATGGCATACAGTACGTCGTCGGCCCCGTCCGCGCAGACCGAAACATTCTGGAAACTGTCATCTACTATGCCGACGTCATCGCGGATGTGTACCGTCAAACCCTTTGGGATGGATGGCGTGAGGCGATCGCCGCCATGAGTGAAAACACATACCTTGCGCATACATTGATCGCGGTTGCGCTTACAGCCATCGTCATGGCGCTGCTGGCAATTGATAAAAAGGCAAGCGCGCTGCCATCTCGAAGAGCAGCGATGTTTTGGCTTTTAGGAGGACTTCTCTTTATTTTGCCGTCAATAGGTGTTGGTATGTGGATTGACAAATACCACACGGAATTCTGGCGGTTGTATATCTATGTGCCATTTGGCGCCTCAATCGCCCTTTATGGACTGTTGCTGTTGTTAACCGAGCCTGTTATACTATCTCGTATTCGTAAGACCTTGGTCATTGCGGTGAGTTTCTTGCTTATCCTGCCAGCAACTTCGCGCCTCTTTGTACAACACGCATATTTCAATGACAGAGCCAATGCCAAGGCAAGCATACTATTGGGGATTGTTGAACAAGCGCCGCGCTTCAATTCGAATGCTCGCCTGGTCCTGGCCACCGATTTGTCGCTCGATGGGCTTTCAGAAACTGGCATAGCCGAGTTGTGGACAAATATGTTCGACAGCGCGAGCTATTTATTATATGGAGAGGACCGACCGATGTTTTCCTCACTATGTATTTTGGGCGACGCTTGCAGCACGGATGACATAGACAAAAAGTTACTTTACCTCGCTGCGGACACGGATTATAGTGAAATCGTCATGTTCCGCCTGAACGACGACCTCTCCGTCGAACTCCTGCGCGAACTACCCCCCGAACTCGGCGGACCAAGCAATGACAGCTACAAGCCCGACCGCTTGATTGACACATCCGCGTCTATCCCGCCGCGCGCTCTCACTATGCTGGCATCGGCGCGGCGAGACTGACCCAATCGATGGCTCGAAAACCGGTGATGCTGATCGTTTTAGACGGCTGGGGCATACGCGAAACTGCACATGGCAACGCGGTCGCGCAAGCGGAAACGCCCAATGTCGATCGCTGGGCTGCAACTAGCGAACGCGCGATCGTGCATTCCTCCGGGGAGCATGTAGGTTTGGTGCCCGGGCAAATGGGCAATTCCGAAGTCGGCCACCTCAACCTGGGCGCTGGGCGCGTCGTCTACCAGGATATCTCGCGCATCGCCCAGTCCATTGCCGACGGATCGCTAGCGCGGAACACCGTGCTGCAAGACGCGCTTCGGACTGTTCGGGCTAGGCGCAAAAAACTGCATCTGATCGGCTTGTTAGGCAGTGGCGGCGTGCACAGCCATAGCGATCATCTCTACGCGCTTTTGGACATCGCAAAGGAATATGCCCTTGATCCTGTTCTGCACCTGATCACCGACGGGCGCGATACGCCGACCAACGACGGCATTTCCTTTTGTCGCGAGCTCATCGACAGGATCGCTGTCGCCGGCCAGGGGCGCATCGCGACGGTCAGCGGACGTTACTATGCCATGGACCGCGACAAGCGCTGGGAACGCACGCGCCTGGCTTATGACGCCATGGCATTTCGCGAGGCAGACCGTAACGCGCCCGATGCCCTGACCGCGATTCAGGCGTCTTACGCTGCTGGCTTAAGCGACGAATTCATTCAACCGACGGTGATCGGCGCCGACGATAGCTTGACGATTGACCCGGGCGACGCGCTTCTTTGCTATAACTTCCGCGCCGATCGCATGCGACAGCTTGCGGGCGCCTTTGTCAAACGCGGCTTTGCTGGCGCCGATCAGTTCCGTCCGCTGGACGATTTGCGGCTCATCACCATGACCGAGTATCAGGAAGGACTGACGGATCACGTCTTGTTCCCGGTGGAACTGCTGCGCGATACTTTGGCGGAAACGATCAGCCGGGCAGGCAAGACGCAATATCACGCCGCCGAGACCGAGAAATATCCGCACGTGACATTTTTCTTCAATGGCCGCAACGAAGCGCCTTTCCCCGGCGAAACGCGAATGATTGTGCCGTCGCCACAGGTCGCTACTTATGACTTGCAGCCGGAGATGAGCGCCAAGGAGCTGAGCGCCGAAACGTTGAAGCGCCTGCGCGATGACGATGATGATTTTCTGCTTGTGAACTTCGCCAATCCCGACATGGTGGGGCATACGGGTTCGCTGCCCGCGGCGATCAAAGCGGTGGAAACGGTTGACGCCTGCGCGGGCAAATTGGTGGACGCGGCGCTGGAGAAGGGCGGCGTCGCGATTGTCACTGCCGATCATGGCAATTGCGAGCGCATGATTGACGCGGTCACTGGCGAAGCGCATACCTATCATACGGTAGGTCCGGTCGCGCTGTTTGTGATTGACAAGCGCAACTACCACGATTTACAGGCCTGGGGCCGGCTGGCGGATGTCGCGCCGACCGTGCTGGATTTGCTGGGCATTGAAAAACCGGCCGCGATGACCGGCGGCAGCCTGATCCGCGCCACGCGCTTGTCGTCCCCGCAGGAATAATGCCGCGTCTGCGTCTGCCAAGAATCAGCTTGCTAGGGATTGCCGGGAAACTGCGCTAGCTCATTTTTCGCCTGAAATAATCAAGCATTTCCTGGAAGGCGTCGGTCGCGACTTCATCACGGCTCAATTCGCCGTCGTCAGATAGCATGAATCCATGCGGTTCATTGGAATATACCTTGAGCTCAAAATCTTTGCTCGCCTCCCCTAGCGCGGTTGCATAGGCGTAAATCCCGGCAATGGGGCTGGGACGGTCCTGGGTGCCATGAATGATGAGCATGGGCGCGTCGAGTTGGTCTATAAAATCCACAGGCGCGGCGGGATTGCCGAAGTTGGGAAAACCATACCAAGCCACGCCGGCTGCGAAGGCGTCGATTTGCGGCATGAATAGCATGGTATAGCGCCCGCCCGCGCAAAAGCCTGTCAGACCTATCCGCAGCGGGTCGACGTCTGCGCGAGCGCTCAGAAAGGCAATGCTGTCGAGCAAGAGCTGCTCAACGAGCGCGTCCGCAGGACTGCGTTCAAAGGTTTGCCAGCCGATTGCCAAGACCACAAAACCTTCAGCGGCAAAATCTAGGGTCATTTCCCGATAGCCGTCTTGCATGCCATTAAACGAATGTATCAGCACCACGGCTGGATAAATCCCTTCATTAGCGGGATAGGCCAGATAAGACTGATAAGCCTGCTCTTGACTCATCACCGCAATATCTTCGCTGACTACTTCCAAATTGTCTTGCGCCAGCGCGGGCAGCGAAAAAGCCATTACAGCGAAGATTAGCAGAACGTATTTGATTTTCACGGATTTATCCTTATCATCTCATTTCAGCGGATACTCTATCATTTTGCTGGCGATAATTCAACATTCTTAACTTTTGCGCGGGCTAAGGCGCTCCGCAGATAGTCGACATTGCTGTACTCTGGATTAGCGGATTAGGGGAATAGGATAAAGCAGCGCATGAAACGAGGAGCGAGCCTGCAGTTCCTGCGCGAGAATCCCGAGGTCTCGGTGCTGATCATTGGTGGTGGCGTCAATGGCATCGGCGTCTTCCGCGATTTGGCTTTACAGGGCGTCGATGCGCTGCTGGTGGAGCGCGGGGACTTTTGCAGCGGGACCAGCGCCGGGTCTTCGCACATGTTGCACGGCGGCATCCGCTATCTGGAAAACGGCGAGTTTCGGCTGGTCAACGAAGCGCTGCACGAGCGCGACCGCATGCTGAGCAACGCGCCGCATTACGCCAAGCCGCTGCGGACGACCATTCCCATCTTTCGTTGGTACTCCGGCTTGCTCAACGCGCCGCTGAAGTTTTTCAATTTGCTCGACCGTCCGGGGGAACGGGGCGCGCTGGTTATCAAGCTGGGCTTGACGCTCTATGACTGGTTGCTGCGCGGGCAAGCCCTCATGCCGAAGCACGAATTTCGCCTGCGGGCGGCGGCGCTGCGCCAATATCCGCAACTGAACCCCGGTATCGTCTGCGCCGCCAGCTATTACGACGCCTGGATGCCCTATCCGGAGCGCATTTGCCTGGAGCTGCTGCTGGACGCCGAAGCCGGCAACCCCGATTGCCGCGCCATCAACTATGTGAGCGCCGTCGCGGGGGACGCGCATTCGGTGACCTTGCGCGACGAACTTGCTGGCGAGTCCTTCCGTGTCCGCCCCAAAGTCGTGATCAATGCCGCGGGACCCTGGATTGACTTTGTCAATCGGCGCATGGGACGGGACGCGAGGCGCTACATCAGCGGCACGAAGGGCTCGCACCTGGTGCTGGATCATCCCGAACTTTTGGCAGCCGCGGGCGACAGCGAAATCTTCTTTGAAAACGACGATGGCCGCATCGTGCTGATCCTGCCTTATCTTGGACGTGTGATGATCGGCACCACCGACATCCGAATCGACGATCCCGATGACGCGGTTATCAGCGACGAGGAAATCGACTATATCCTGGGCATGGTGGCCAAGGTTTTCCCAGCCATCCCGGTTGACCGCTCGCATATCGTCTTCAGCTTTTCGGCTGTGCGCCCGCTGCCCTATAGCGAAGGCGGCGCCACCGGACAGATTAGCCGCGACCATAGCATCAAAACGATTCGAGCCGATGACGCTTGTACTTACCCCATCTATTCGCTGGTCGGGGGAAAATGGACCACATTCCGCGCTTTTTCCGAACAGGCGACCGATCGCGTCTTGAGCGACCTGGGTTTGCCGCGGCGAGCCAGCACCAAAAACATGGCTATCGGCGGCGGGCGCGCCTATCCGCGCAGCGCGGCGGCGCGGGAGCGCTGGCTGCGGGACTTGCGGCGGCGCAGCGAACTGCCATTGGACCGTCTGCGAGAATTGTTCGAGCGCTATGGGACGCGCGCCGACGAAATCGCCTTGCACATCTCCGCAGGCGATGACCGCGCCCTGGCAAATCAGCCCGGCTATAGCCGCCGTGAAATCGCGTTCATCCTGCGTCACGAAAAGGTCGCGCGGCTGGAGGACCTGGTATTGCGGCGCGCGCCCATCGCCATGCTGGGTGACTTGACGCGCCCCCTGCTCGCTGAACTAGCGGATGTCTGCGCGGAGATATTGGGTTGGTCGGAGGAGAAAAAAGAGCGAGAAGTTCAGCATACGCGTGAACTTCTTCGCCGCAAACATCTGGTTAATCTGTAAGGCTTGCGCCGCGGATAGGCTGCACTTGAAAAGCCTAAGAAGCGCCGGGCGGAAAATGGCGGGGCTATTCGAGCCTCACGGCTGTTCCGCTGGCTGTAACCATTAACATGCTGCCATTGGAGCCCACGGTCTCGTAGTCCAGATCGACGCTCAAGATTGCGTTTGCGCCTTGTCGTCTGGCATTATCCTCCATCTCACTCAGGGCGATTTCTTTCGCTCGCCGCAGTTCCTCTTCATAAGCGCCTGAACGTCCGCCCACAATATCGCGGATGCCGGCGAACATATCCTTGAACATGTTTGCGCCCATGATGGCTTCGCCGGTGACGATGCCGAGATATTCTGCAACTGGCTGGTTCTCTACGCTTGGCGTTGTTGTGACGATCACTGTTCTATTGTCCTTAACTTGATTGGCAATGGCGCAGTATGCTACTGGCAGGTTGCGATTTCGGCAAGTGCAGACGGGAAGAGAGGCAGAGCAATCGCACCAGAACCAATGTGTGTCGAATATCACATCAAACCAAGGAATTGTAGGGGTGACAGACCTCCTAGTGGGTGTCTACGCGCAGTACCATGTCGCCCGAAATCTATACGCAGCAAAGTCGGGCGACCAGATTGGTCGCCCCTACACAGCCCCTGTATAATTTGCATTATTTTCTTTGAACTACATCTGTGCGCTCTGTGTTTAAGAAAATCGGCGCGGAGTGGTCTTCGCCGCAATGCAGGTCCTACTTGTCGGGCGAGAACAGCGACAATATCTGCTCGGCCGCGGCCGGCGCGGGCAAGTCGCCGCGCATCACCGCCGCTTGCATCCGCGGCAGCGCCTCTCTCACCGCAGGATGCGCGTAAAAGCTCGCGCGCAGGCGTGTTTCAAGCGCGTCTTGCAGCCAGGCGCGCAACTGCTCTGCCCGGCGCGTTTTGAAGAGGCCGCTCGCTTGGGTCGTCGCCACAAACTGCGTGACGAGGTCCCATATTTCTTCCAAGCCCGCGCCGGTCAAGCCCGATGCGGTATGGGCGCGCGTGGTCCAGCCTGGACTGGCAGGCGCCACAAGACGCAAGGCGCGGTTGTATTCCGCGCGGGCGGCATCTGCCGCGGGTTTGTTGTCGCCGTCAGCTTTGTTGATGACCAAGGCATCGGCGATTTCGATGACGCCTTTCTTGATGCCCTGCAATTCGTCGCCCGCGCCGGCTATCAGCAGCAGCAGGAAAAAATCCACCAGCGAGCGCAGGGCGATCTCGCTTTGGCCCGTGCCCACTGTCTCCACCAGGATCACGTCATAACCCGCGGCTTCGCAGAGCAGAATGGCTTCCCGAGTTCTGGCCGCCACGCCACCGAGAACGCCCCCGGTTGGGGAGGGGCGGATGAAGGCATTGCGGTCGCGGGAGAGGCGCTCCATGCGTGTTTTGTCGCCCAGGATGCTGCCGCGGGTCAAGCTGCTGCTGGGGTCGATGGCCAGCACGGCGACCTTGTGGCCGCGCCCGGTGAGGTAGCAGCCGAAGCTATCGATGAAGGTGCTCTTGCCGGCGCCGGGCGCGCCGCTGATGCCGATGCGAATTGACTGACCCGCCGATGGCAGCAATTCCGCCAAGAGCCTTTGCGCCGCTGTGGCGTGCTGTGGCGCCGTACTTTCGACCAAGGTGATGGCGCGGGCCAGGGCGGCGCGGTCACTCGCCCGCAGGCCGGCAACGAGGGCTGGTAAATCTAGCGGTCTTTGCGGCTGTTGGGTCATCGTGAGCGTCGACAGTCGATTGCTTTACTTCATCATAAAGTATAGACTGAAAATGTCGCCTGCGGTTTGGCATTTGCCGCGGCTGCAAGCGGAGATTCGGAACGGTTTAGGGAAGGACAAAAACAATGGCGCTTTTCTTATGGCAGTTCGCCTTCACAGCAAAGGCTTGGGAACGGCAGATGGGGGAACATATATCGCCTCTTGATCATCTGGATGACAAGGTGGCGGGCGAGTTTGGCGGGGCGGTGCGTCAGTCTTGGTACGCCTTTGGCGAGTATGACATTATCGCAGTAGTCGAAATGCCGGACAACAAAAGCATGGCTGCATACGTGCTGGCGATGAACGCTTTGGGATATGTGTCCGGCGGCAAAACCACCGTTATGATGTCACGGGACGAAGGCGGCTCGGCGCTGAAGCGCGCCGGCGAAGCGATGGATCTGCGCTAAATCCTCCCCCGACGAAGAAGGGCGGGTTTCAGCGCCCGATTGCCATATCAAGGCGACGGCTCAATTCCAGCAGTACTTCCTTCGCGGCGACCGGGATGACCGTGCCGGGACCAAAAATCGCCGACGCGCCCTGGTCGTACAAGAATTGGTGATCCCGCGCGGGTATCACCCCGCCGATCACAACCATCATGTCGGCGCGCCCCAGCTTGTCCAGTTCGGCGACTAATTGCGGCAGCAGGGTCTTGTGACCGGCCGCCAGCGAGCTGACGCCGACGATGTGCGCGTCGTTCTCCACCGCTTGCTTTGCCACCTCAGCCGGCGTTTGAAAAAGCGGCGCGATATCCACGTCGAAACCCATATCGGCAAAAGCGGTCGCGATCACTTTAGCGCCGCGATCGTGGCCGTCTTGCCCCATTTTGGCGACCATGATGCGGGGGCGGCGTCCTTCGTCGCGCGCGAAGGCATCCGCCAATTGGCGCGCCGCGGCGAATTCGCCGGCGTCGCTGTACTCGCCGCTATACACGCCGGCGACAGAGCGGATGGCTGCTGTATGCCTGCCCCAAACTTTTTCCAGCGCCAGCGAGATCTCGCCGGTGGAGGCGCGCGCCCGCGCCGCCTCGATTGCCAATGCCAGCAAGTTGCCGTCGCCGCTTTCCGCGCAAACGGTCAGTCCCATGAGCGCCGCGCGCAGCTTCGCCTCGTCGCGATCGCGGCGCAGTTGCCGCAAGCGCTTGATTTGCGCCTCCCGCACGGCGCTGTTGTCGACTTCGAGGATGTCGATGGCTTCTTGGTGGGTGGATTGGCAGGTGGAACGGTACTTGTTGACGCCGATGATGGTTTCGGAGCCGCTGTCGATTAGCGCTTGTCGCCGCGCGGCCGATTCTTCGATGCGCATCTTGGGGGCGCCGGTCTCCAGCGCTTTTGCCATGCCGCCCAGTGCTTCAATCTCTTGGATATGCGCCCAGGCGCGTTTTGCCAAATCATGGGTCAATTTCTCGAGCAGATAGGACCCGCCCCAGGGATCAACCACATCGGTGATGCCCGTTTCCTGCTGCAAGAAGAGCTGGGTGTTGCGGGCGATGCGCGCGCTGAAATCCGTTGGCAGCGCCATCGCCTCGTCCAGGGCATTGGTATGCAGCGATTGGGTGTGGCCCAGAACCGCCGCCATCGCTTCGACGCAGGTGCGAACCACGTTGTTGAAGGGGTCCTGGGCTTGCAGGCTCCAGCCCGAGGTTTGGCAATGCGCCCGCAATGCCATTGACTTGGGATTTTGCGGGTCAAATTGCTTGACCAGTTTTGCCCACAGCAAGCGCGCCGCCCGCAGCTTGGCGATCTCCATGAAGTAATTCATGCCGATGCCCCAGAAGAAGGACAGACGCGGCGCGAATGTGTCGATGTCCAGCCCGGCTTGCAGTCCGGTGCGCAAGTATTCCAAGCCATCCGCCAGCGTATAAGCCAGTTCGATGTCGGCGCTGGCGCCCGCTTCTTGGATGTGATAGCCGCTGATGCTGATGCTGTTGAATTTCGGCATGGACGCGGCCGTATAGGCGAAGATGTCCGAGATGATCTTCATGGAGGGCGCCGGCGGATAGATATAGGTATTGCGCACCATGTATTCTTTGAGGATATCGTTCTGTATGGTGCCGGTCAGCCGCTCGGGCGCGACGCCCTGTTCTTCGGCAGTGACGATGTAAAATGCCAGTATCGGCAAGACCGCGCCATTCATCGTCATTGAGACCGACATCTGGTCCAGCGGAATGCCAGCGAAGAGCGTATTGGTATCGAGCACGCTGTCGATGGCAACGCCGGCTTGGCCAACATCGCCTTCGACGCGGGCATGATCGGAATCGTAGCCACGGTGCGTGGCGAGATCAAAAGCCACCGAAAGCCCCTTTTGCCCGGCCGCCAGGTTGCGCCGGTAAAAGGCGTTGCTCTCTTCGGCTGTGGAGAAGCCGGCATATTGGCGAATCGTCCAGGGGCGGACGGCGTACATGGCTGGGTAGGGTCCGCGCAAAAAGGGCGGGATGCCGGCCGCGAAGCCCAAGTGCTCGACGCGCTCCAGATCGGCCGCCCTGTACAGCGCCTTGATATTGATCTCTTCCAAGGTAGGCCAAACAAGGGCGTCTGGATCTGCGCCGCTTTGCGACAGCACCTGCGCTGCCCAGGCGGCTTCGTCTGGCTGGGACTGGCGGCGCTCCAGCGGGATCTCGCTGAAATCGGGGAACTGGGTCATTTGCCGACTCCCAGGCGTTTTTGCAGGGAGCGATTTAAAGCCAGGCAGTCGCCGCCCGGATAGACGAAGTCCGCGACGCCCAAGGCAGTCAAGCTGTTCACCTTTTCAATATCGAGGTCGCGATCAACAGCGGCCAGGATGACCATTTGCGGTTTCCGCGCCTGGAGCTCGCGCAGGAAAGATTTGAATGACCCGCTCTTGTCAACGCTTCCACAGACGACGCAGGCTTCTGCCCGGCTGGACAGCGCCGCTGCCAGCGCGTCTGCGACCTTGTTATAGGCAGCGCCGCCCACACAGTCGAAGCCACCCGCCGCATAAACGCTGATGGCGTCGTTCATCTTGGCTCTTGTGGCGCTGCCGCGGTCCATGCCAATAATGTGAACGCTTGGCGCCCTGCCATGAGCTTGACGATAGTCTTCGGCGTTCTGTCGGAGCCGCGCGTAGTCATCGGCGAGGCAAAGCGGCGCAAGCGGCTTAACAGTCAAGCGCTCGTCTTCATTTTTATTGTCCATCGAATTGTCCACAGCATTGTCCACAGGTTTCGCTGGCGCATTGCAGCTGCGGGGACGATCATCGAGATTGGGATACATATTGCTGCCGACCAGGACTGTTTTGCGCTCCGCCAGGTCGCGCTTGCGCTGCCTGGCAATTGCTTCAATACGCGCTTGAATCGTCCCGGACCCCAAGGCGGGGAGCAGCCCGCCAGCGGCTTCGATGTCTTGGAAGCGCTTCCAAGCGGCTTGCGCCAATTGGTCGGTCTGTTTTTCGATATGCCAAGCGCCGCCAGCCGGATCAATCAGCTTGGTCAAGCGCAATTCTTCTTGCAAGATCAACTGCAAATTGCGCGCGAGCCGCCGCGAGAAGGCGTCCGAACCCCCGAGCGGCGCGTCGAAGGGCGGCACGGTGATGCTGTCGACGCCGGCCAGGGCGGCCGCCAGCGCTTCGCTGGTCGCGCGCAGGATATTGCTGTGGGCATCGAGCTGGGATTTGTTTCGGCGCGCGCCGCGCGCATGAAGCTTGATCTTTTGCGATTCCAGGTCCGCGCCAAAGGCGCGCGCTACCTGCGCCCACATCATCTTTAGCGCGCGCAGTTTGGCGATTTCCGCGAAGAAATTTTCACCCACGCTCAAGAAAAAATGCGTCTTCCCGGCGACTTGATTGACATCCAAGCCACGGGCGGTGAGCTCTCGCAGGTAGACAACGGCGGTGGCTAAAGCGATTGCCAACTCCTGCGCAGCGCTAGCGCCGGCGTCGTGATAGGCGTCGGCGCGCACGGCAATAGACCCGAGCCGCGGCGATACTTCGCCCACTGCCTTCACGTGCCCTGCCATCCGCTCGAAGCAGTTTTTGGGCGCGGCGCCCCTTAGCGCCAAGTCGCGCAGCGGATCATAGCCGATGCAGCCGCTTAACTGCGCCAGCGTTGCTGCCGGCAGGGCGGCGCGGAGCAATTGAAATGTCTTAAGGGCGCGGACGCCCTCAGCCAGGAAAAGCGGCGCTTGGCGCAGGTCGATATCGCGGAGCGCAGTCCGCAGATCGGCAATCGTCTCAATGCGCGGACATGAGCCGAGGACAATGGCTGTCTGTCCCTTTGCCAGCGCCTCAGTCAGCGCTTGATTGAAGGTCTGCGGGTCGGGAATATCAAGTTCCTGGGCGATGAGCCAGGGACCTTCATGGTAGCCGGCCGCGCGCGTCCCGCGCCGGAAGGGATATTGACCCGGCAGGCTGTCGCAGCCGGATATGTCGTCGAGGTCGTCGACTGTCGCGATGGGCGACAAGTCGATGCCGTCATAGCTGCGCTTGGTCAAAGAATCCAGCGACCGCCCGCGCGGGGATTGTTCAATCGCCGCGATCCATTTGTCCCGCGATACCCGGTCAAATTCGGGGAAGAGCGGGCTGTCATTCGCTGCTGTCATCGTCCCTCATCATCCATCATCGGCTCGAAATGCGGCTCATTATAGCGCCTGAAGCGCGGGCGTGGAATTGTGCAAGGAGCGGATGCCAGAGCAAGGGCGTCAGATTATTATCTTAAGCACAAAGACACGTAAGACTCGGAGTTTAAGGAATTATTTTCACCATAGAAATAGTTCTAACAAAGTAATGCAAATCCAATGTATGTAAGGAATTGTAGGGGCGATCCTTGGGTCGCCCAAGGTTAATTGAGTTCTACAGATCGGGCGACTCAGCGGGTCGCGTGGACACTGACCGTCAGTCGCCCCTACCGTTTCCAATTATTTTCTTGGGTATACTGATCTTGACCCGTTTTTGTGGACAGCGTCTTCACCAGGTCACATGCAAGGCGACGGGACCGCGAAAGGAGATGTTGCGCGTATACTCAATCTGCTGGTCTGGCAACAGGCGCAAAGCAGGCAGGTCCCGCGTCAAGGTCTCTAGCAGTAGCGCCATTTCCAGCCGCGCTAGTGGCGCGCCCACGCAATAGTGAATGCCATAGCCGAAAGCCAGATGCTCTTTCAGATTGTCGCGCTCGCTGACGATGGCCTCCGGTTCGGGGAAAACTTCCTCATCGCGATTGGCGGAATTGAGCATCAAGAGCAGATTGGACCCGGCGGGGATCTCGACGCCGCTGATGACGCTGTCATTCGCCGTCAGACGCCGCCAGGCGCAAACCGAAGGATCGTAGCGCATCATCTCTTCAAAGAATTGCGGGATGGTCTCCGGCTGCTCGCAGAGCCTTTGCCACAGATCTCGTTGCGACAGGCAGTGCAGCAGCGCGTTGTTGATTTGCGCTGTGGTTGTCTCGTGACCGGCCACTAGCAAGGTGATCATGCAACTAGCGATTTCGTTGATTGTCAGCACATTGTCATCGCCATTGCGCATGCGGATGAGGTCGCTGGTGAGATCGTCGGCGGGGCGCGCCAGCTTGGCGCGAACCAAGTCGACGACATAATGCCAGAAGGGGATGAGCCGCCCCGTCATCTCGATCTGCTCTGCGGCAGTGGGCTTGCCGTAATAGAGTTTGATGCGGTTGCCCGCCCAAGCCTTCACCTGCGGCACATCGGCTTCTGGCACGCCCAAAACATGAAACAGGACATAAGCTGGGTATTCAAAGGTGAGTTCGGCGACGATATCGACCGGCGCCCGCCCGCCGAGGCGCTTGACCGAGCCTGCGGCAATTTGTCGGATAGCGGGCGCGAAGCTCTTCATGCGGCGCGGACTGAAGAGCCGATTGACCAAAGCGCGGATGCGACTGTGCCCCGGCGGCACATTGTTGGAGAGCACGGGTTCGGGGCTGTAGCCGCCCGCGGCGAGCATGCGCTTGACTGCCTCGGGAAACGGGACGATGGGGCTGATGGTGTTGGCGGCGGTGTAAGTCTCGTGATCGCGGAAGATGGCTTTGACGTCGGCGTAGCGCGTGACGACCCAGTAGTCGATGTCGGGGCAGTAGAAGACGGGCTGCTCTCGCCGGGCGCGGGCAAGGGGCGGGAAGGGATCGCGCAGGTCAAGCGGGTCGAAGCTGTGGTTGAAACTACTGATTGGACAGCGCATAGCTTGGTCTGTTTCCGCTTTGCTATTGGATCGCGCGCATTGCCAGTGCGATATCCGCACAAGCTATGATTAGATTCAATGAGAGATTTTAGCGCAAAGTTTCGTCCGCTTCGCGTGCTAGTTGCTGGATTTCCCGCGTGCTGATGTCGCTGTCTTCGAATTTGCTGTAGATGGTAAGCAAGGTCACGACATCTTCAATCTGAGCATAATAGATGACGCGAAAGCCGCCGCTCTTGCCGCGCCGCGCTGATCGGTTGGGCAGGCGCACCTTGTAGACCGCATAGCCGACGCGCGGGCACCCGTTGACCTGGGCGTTCATCGTTCTGGAGGCGCTGGAATAAAGGCCGCAAATCGAGATGGATCAAGGGAAACCGGCGGCGGAGCCTCTTGGTTCGTTTGCGAAACCTAGGGTGGGTGTCAACTTTCGTCGGCATCAACCATAGCTTCGCGTTCAAGCTCGTCAAGGAATTCCATCGCATCCTGGCCTTCGTACCCAGCCATCACATCTCGCAAGCCCTGGCGAATATCATCTATGATTTCTTCTTTCGTCGGCTCGCGATCGGCGTCATCGGCTAAGACTGTTTCCTGCGGGGCTGGTTTTAGCTTGGGTCCGTCCATTTTCATTCTTCTGGTCCATGAGATGCTCAACCGTCGTCGGCATCTCCGTATATTTCCTGACGCAATTCTCTTAGCATTTCCCGCGCATCTCGGCCTTCGTAGCCCGCCAATACATCGCGCAAGCCCTGGCGAATATCATCCATGATTTCTTCTTTGGTCGGCTCGCGGTCATCGTCTTCCGCGAGCGCCGGCGGCGCTTGGCTCAGGGTCGGATTCAGTTTGTCGGGATTCATAAGGCGCCTCCAGTTTTCCATACTTGATTATAGCGCATGCAGTAATTTACATTTGCCTGTTTTCATCAGCATCGCGCGCCAGTTCTTGGATTTCCCGCGTGCTGATGTCGCTTTCGTCAGACTTCGAATAGATTGTGAGCAAGGTCACGCGGTCGCTGAGTTGGACATAATAGATGACGCGGAAGCCGCCGCTCTTGCCGCGCCGTGCTGCTCGGTTGGGCAGGCGTACCTTATAAACCGCATAACCGACGTGCGGGATGCGCTGGCCGGGGCGCTGGTCTTGCATGATTTGGCGGATTAGACCACGGACGTCATGCGTTGTTCTGGGATACCTGCGCTCTAGCCGCTCAAGTCGCTTGTCAAATACCTTTAGGTACTTAACAGTTGTCGGCATCGCCGTATATTCTTTTCTCAAGCGCTTCTATGGCTTCCAACGCAGGCATCCCTTCCTCGCCGGCGAGAACTTGCCGCAGGCCCATGCGGATGTCTTCGAGGATTTCTTCTTTGGTCGGCTCGCGGTCATCGTCTTCCGCGAGCGCCGGCGGCGCTTGGCTCAGGGTCGGATTCAGTTTGTCGGGATTCATAAGGCGCCTCCAGTTTTCCATACTTGATTATAGCGCATGCAGTAATTTATATTCACCCGGTTTCATCAGCCTCGCGCGCCAGTTCTTGGATTTCCCGCGCGCTGATGTCGCTTTCGTCAGACTTCGAATAGATTGTGAGCAAGGTCACGCGGTCGCTGAGTTGGACATAATAGATGACACGGAAGCCGCCGCTCTTGCCGCGCCGCGCTGCTCGGTTGGGCAAGCGTACTTTATAGACCGCATAACCGACGCGCGGGATGCGCTGGCCGGGGCGCTCATCGTTTTGCAGGCGCAACACTAATGGGCGCAAGTCAGCGTGGATTGCGGGATATTTGCGTCTTAACCTCTTTGTTCTCTTGCGAAATATATGATGAGTGGCAACCCTAGTTGGCATCGACCTCGGTTTCGCTCTCTAATTCGTCCAAGAACTCCAACGCAGGCATCCCTTCGTAGTCCGCCAATACATCGCGCAGGCCAATGCGGATGTCTTCGAGGATATCCTCTTTTGTCGGCTCGCGACTGTCGTCTGCTTTGAGCGCTGGCGGCGCTTGGCTCAGGGTCGGATTCAGTTTGTCGGGATTCATAAGGCGCCTCCTGAAATGTCGTCTGGAAGTATAGCGCAAGCGGGCTGGGCTGGGCAAGCGGCGCTATTCAATTTGGCGCGGAATCGGTTATCATTGCCGCAGCAGCGTGGGCTAAAACTTGGAGGAAGCGATGACAGTAAAAATAGGCATCATCGGCGCGGGACGGGTTGGGCGGCTGCATGCCAATATCCTGACAAGCCGCGTGCCAAAAGCCAAGCTGCTGACGATAGCCGATATCTTCGTCGAATCCGGCAAGTCCGCTGCGGAAACTTACGGCATTCCCGATTACACTGCCGATGCCGGCGAGTTAATCAACAGCGGCGAGCTTGAGGCCATCGTGATTTGCTCCTCCACCGATACCCATGTGGGATACATTGTCGAGGCGGCGAATGCCGGCAAACACGTCTTCTGCGAGAAGCCCATCGACCACGATCTGTCCGCCATCGACCGGGCGCTGCGCGCCGTAGACGCGAATGGCGTCAAGCTGCAAATCGGCTTCAATCGGCGCTTTGACGCCGGGCATGCGCGGCTTAAGCGCGCGATTGAAAATGGCGAAATCGGGCGGCCGCATACGCTGACGATCACCAGCCGCGATCCCGCGCCGCCGCCGATTGACTATATCAAGGTATCCGGCGGCTTGATGATGGACATGATGATTCACGACTTCGACCTCTGCCGTTTTCTGCTGGGCGATGTCGAGGAAATGTACGCCATGGCTGATGTCATGGTCGATCCAGCGATCGGCGCAGCCGGCGATGTCGATACAGCCAAAGTGATGCTGCGCTTCGAGAATGGCGCGATCGGCGCGATTGAGAACAGCCGACAGGCGGTATTCGGCTATGATCAGCGCGTGGAGGTCTTCGGCAGCGGGGGCGAAGCGCGCACCGGCAATGTCCATCCCAATCAAGTGACGATCAGCGACGCCAGCAGCGTGCGGCGCGATCTGATCATGCGCTTCTTCGTGGAGCGCTATTTCGAAAGTTATGTGGCTGAGATGATCGCCTTTGTAGACGCCATTGAAAACGATGCCGATGTGCCGGTCAACGGCGATGACGGACGCGCGCCGGTGCTGATGGCGATGGCGGGGCTGCGCTCGCTGGGTGAGAATCGGCCCGTGCGGCTAGATGAGGTAGAGGCGTGATGATGGGCATTCAGTATTCAGTCTTCTCTTTAAGCCCTCCTCAAAATGAAGGCGGGGCTTTTTCTTGGATGATGACGTAGCCGAATGAGTACTTACGAGAGTACATTGAATACTTGGCTAGCTGCTGTCCTTCGAGAACGCGGACTGGATGCTCGCGCAGAAAGCGGACAAGGCGGCGGCAAACGCCTGGATGTCGAAATCTCGCTCGACGGGCTGAAGATCGCTCTGGAAGCGGAACAGGGTTTTACCACGACAAAAAAAGCTTCCGCGATAAAGGACGCTGACAGCCGTCTGCGTGATGACTTGGTTGATTGCGCGGTCGCCATTTGTTATCCGGAAGGCTTGCGCTCGGCGACTGAGCTGGTGGAATGCCAGCTGCTGCATACGTTGCGCACGCACAAGGAACGACCGTCCGCGAACAAAACCAATTGGAAGCAAGATAGCATATCGCAACTCGTCAGCGTCATCCGAAAAATCCCCGACCAGCTTGGCGACCCCGACGAAATTGCCAATCGCCTGTCTTTCAGCTTGGACCGCGCCGTTGCGCGGCTCAATGAAAGCCAAAAGCAGGATTTAGCCGCCTGCCTGGATCTGCCGGCCGGCAAGCCCACAAAAATCGAGTCAGGCCATGCGCTGACCAGCCGATTCAACCAAGCCGCCAAGCGCGCCATGCTGGTCGTCGCCACCGCAGTCATGTTCCACAGCCAACTGGACAAACATCGCCATGAAATCAAGCCTCGCGCATTCGAGGGCGACTGGTCGCCCGCCAGCGCCAGTCAGTGCGCTAATAGCGATGATTCCATCGGCGCTTTCTCTCAAGCCTGGAAATTATGGCTTGTCGTCGATTACAAACCGATCTTCGATACAGCCCGCAGCGCCCTTCAAGTGCTATCCGGATCAAATGAATTCGCCGCCGCCGTGCAAGTTGTCGCGCGGGCATCCTTGCAAGTGACGCGCAACATCGTCGGTTTGCGTCATGATTTGCTGGGGCGCATCTTCCACAAAGTCCTCGATACCGCCCGCTATGACGGCTCCTTCTACACCACAACCGCGGCCGCGACGCTGCTGGCGAACCTGGCTGTCCGCGAAGACATGCTCGACTGGTCGGACAGCGCCGCCATCGGGGAGCTGCGCATCACCGATCCGGCCTGCGGCACGGGCACGCTGCTGATGGCGGCCGCCGAGCGCATCCGCGATTTGACGGGCGCGGCCGGCAACCAAGACGAAGTGTCGCGCCTGCTCATCGAACAGGTCTTGACCGGCTACGATGTCAACTTGACGGCGACGCACCTGGCGGCGACCACCTTCGAGAATATGAAGATTTTCCGCGCCTTGCTCGGTGTGGACAAGAACAATGAGGCGAAACTGGGTTCGCTGGAATTTCTGGACGCGGGGGTGGACGGGCAGCCGCGCCTGCTGCCCTGGCCCACCGGCGTCGAGCAAATCGAAACGCAGGAAGAAGTCGCCCAAGCCGAGCCAGCCGACCTGGTGATTATGAACCCGCCTTTCACGCGCGACAGCCTGCGGCACGACCAGTTCAGCCGCGCGCGGGAGAAGCAGCTCAAAGCGCGGGAGAAGGAGTTGTTTGCGGGTTTGCCAACTCACTTGTCTGGTAATAGCGGGTCATTTTTGCTACTGGCCGATATTATTGCAAAGAGTCAATCTGGAACTGTTGCTTCAATACTACCTTCTGTTATTGCAACAAATGCCTCTGGCTTAGAAATTAGGAAGTTTATGGCGGAGCGTTTTCATGTGGACACCATCGTAACATCACACGATCCGACGCGTATATATTTCTCTGAAAATACCAGTATCGGAGAGATGCTTTTAGTTTGTCGGCGGAAGTCTACCCCCCACCCCCTAGCCCCCTCCCCCACAAGGAGGGAGGGGGAATTACCTAGCGAGCCCGCCAGAGATGCTGGTCTTCCCGCTTTGCGCGCAAGCTCACTTGATACTAAAGCGTTCCAAAAACATGAAAAAAAGCCCCTCCCTCTTGATGGGGGAGGGGTTTGGGGTGGGGGTGAAATGCCCCCAGATAAATGGCAAATCACCCCCGAGCTTGAGCGGCGGATGCAAGCAGTGGCGCGTGAACTGCGCAAGAATCCCACTGATGCGGAAGACAAGCTCTGGCAAGCCATCCGCAAGCGACAGATTAATGGGCGCAAGTTCCGCCGCCAGGTTGCTATCGGGGCATTTGTGGTTGATTTCTATTGTTCATCGGAGCGCTTGGCGCTTGAGGTCGACGGGCCTATTCATGACCGGCAGGTTGAAGCGGACAAGATTCGCCAGGAACTCATTGAATCACTGGGCATTCGTTTTCTTCGACTGACAAATGATGAAGTCGAGCGTCATATTGAAGCATCGCTGAATAAAATTCGACGGCGCTTTGTCAATCCTAAGCTCGCCAAAAACGACGAAAGCCCCCTCCCTCTTTATGGGATGCCCGCCATAGAGATGGCGGGAGGGGGTTTGGGGGTGGGGGCAATTCCACCCACAACCATCGTCAACCTCTACGAAAATCCAGCGACGCCGGCCGAAGCGCTGGGCGTGGCGCGGGATATTGCCGAGGGCAATGTCGAAAACATAAAAGGTACGGTGCAGCACTGGTCCCACGAGCGCATTGCCCAAGGCGATTGGGGCGGCGTTCAGTTTCTTTCGCCATATCTTTGTGAGCAGTTTTATGAACTTCGGCTTGGACAGGTTTTCGAAACACGTGAGCTAGGAGATTTAGCTGATTTAGGTCCCGCTGGGCAAGGCGTGCGGGGTATATTTGACTGTTCCGAAATCCCTGACAAAGACGCCATGATTGCTCTCTGGTATCACAAGACAAATGTTACCCAAAAGATGCTGGCAAAATGGGATACATACATAAAACCCAAACCTAGCAGAGAAAACCAGGCGGCGAACTTATGGTCAAAACGCGGTCACTTAATGATTGTATCACGCGCTCGACTCAATACACTAAGATGTGCGGCTGTTAGACTAAATGATAAAGTATTAGGGTCGCATTGGATTCCGTGTAAACCTTATGCAAACAATTTTAGTGCAGTATTGATGGAAAAATCCCTCTGCGCGTATTTCAATTCAACTATCGGAATTTTTGCAATTCTTGGGGATAGAACGAATAAAATTCCTTCATATCCTCACTTCTCAATGGACGACCTGCGCCGCATCCCTGTGCCCGACTTCGACGCCATGAGCGCAAGCCAAGTCACGGCTCTGGCCACAGCTTTCGACACGCTCTGCAATTTCACCTTGCTGCCATTGCCGCAAATCATGGCTGATGAGACACGTCAGGCGCTCGATCGCGTCGTCATCGACGCGCTCGACATCCAGCCCGAAATCGTCGCCAACATCCGCCGCGAACTCAGCCGCGAGCCGTCCATAACAGGCAAGTCTTATGAAACGTAAGCGCCAGCCAAGAAAAGTCGGGGAAGTTTTAGGGGGCTAGACAATGAGCAAGACATACGATTCCCTGCACATGGGGCGCAGCTCCATCGACCTCTATTCCAATGACATCGGCGCGCCTTTTGACGAGATTGACAGCTTCGCGGCTTACGTTGGCGGCTCGCCGACCAATATCAGCGTCGGCGGGCGTCGGCTGGGGCTGCGCACAGCCTTGCTGACCGCCGTCGGCGACGACCCGGTCGGCGATTTCATCTTGCATTTCATCCAGAACGAAGGCGTGGAAACGCGCTTCATCCCGCGCAAGTCGCAGCATCGCAGCTCCGCGGCTGTGCTGGGCATCGAACCGCCCGACAAGTTTCCGCTGGTTTTCTATCGCGATAACTGCGCCGATATCAACTTGACCATTGATGATGTGCTGGCGGCGCCGGTCCGCGATTGCCGGATCTTTCAATTCGCCGGCACCAACCTGAGCCTGGAGCCGAGCCGCAGCGCCACCATGTTCGCGGCGGAAACGGCGCGGGCGGCGGGCGCGCAGGTGATCTTTGACGTCGATTTTCGCCCCGATCAATGGCATGACGCGCGCGCCTTTGGCGTGGCGGCGCGGGCTGTTTTGCGCTCGGTTGATGTGGTGATTGGCACCGAGGACGAGATCAATGCCGCCATGCTGCGCGACGAATCGCAGATGAGCCTGACGCACTCGCAAGTCTCCGATACCAAAGTCGCGGGCGATACCCGCTCCGCCATCAAGACCATGCTGGGCATGGGACCGGGCGCGGTGGTGGAAAAGATCGGACCAGAAGGCGCGCGGGTGCATCTGCGCGCAGGCGAGGTGATTGACGCGCCCGGTTTCCCGGTCGAGGTGACCAATATCCTGGGCGCGGGCGACGCATTTGGCGGCGGATTCATCTATGGCTTGGTCAAGGGCTGGGGCTGGTATAAAGCGGCGCGTTTGGGCAACGCTTGCGGCGCCATCGTCGTCACTGAACACGGCTGCGCCAACTTCATGCCAACCATGCCCGAGGTGGAGGCATTCGCCGCGCCCTACGGCGGACTGGACTAAAGCGGGAGCAATCATGGTCACGAAAACGAACGAAGAGGGCTGGATCACCTATATGAGCGGGGATGACCTGCTGGCGCGCGCCCGAGCCGAGCGTGAAGCGCTGGCGGCACTCTGGCAGGGCTTGAGCGAAGCGGACATGACGCGGCGCCCGGGTCCGCATCCCGAATGGTCGGTTAAGGACCTGATCGCCCATATCACCTGGTGGGAAGGTTCGTCGACCAATTTGCTGTCGCGCGCCTTGAGCGGGGAGATGATCGCCCGCCCGAAAACGACCGACGAGGTCAACGCCAGTGTTTATGCGGACAATCGCGATCTGCCGCTGGAGACCGTGCTCGAGATGTTCGAGGCCAGCTTTCCGCCGCTGGAGAATCTGCTGCGGCGCATGACGGACGAAGAAATCAATGACCCGACAGTCTGCAATATCCGCGACATGCCGCTGCTCTATTTTCTGGCGGGCAATACCTTCGCTCACTATGCCGATCATGTGGAGGACCTGCGGGCTTACGTCGACAGTTTGCCCCCACCCCAAACCCCTCCCCCAAGATGAGGGAGGGGCTTAATTGCCTATGTATGCCCGTAAGATACAGTTGTGGAGTATGAGTCTCTATTAAAGGAATGACGTAAACGCAAACACGCAAAATAACTCCCCTTCCCTCGTTCTGGGGGTAAGGGGCTGGGGGATGGGGGTAAAAATGCGATACACATCAGAAACCATGCTAATCAAATCCAAGGACAGCGGCGGCTCCGGCATCTTCGCTGAGGTCAGCGCCGGGCAAGCGGGCTGGGATTATCTCAATATGGCGGCTATGCGCCTGCGCCGCGGCGAGCGCTTCAGCATCGAGACGCGCGGGCACGAGAACGCCACCGTCATTCTGGGCGGCGTTTGTGATATCAGCACCAGCGACGGCGATTTCAAGAACATCGGACGCCGCCCCGATGTCTTCAGCGGCATGCCCTACGCCATCTATCTGTCGCGCGACAAAACCTTCGAGATCACCGCGCGCAGCGACACGCTGGAATTCGCCTCTTGCTGGGCGCCGACCGATCAGGATTTTCCGACGCAACTGGTCACGCCCGAGATGAGCGAAATCGAGCTGCGCGGCGGCGGCAACGCCTCGCGGCAGATCAACGGCATCCTGCCGCCGGGTTTCAACTGTCAGCGCATTGTGGCGGTCGAGGTCTACACGCCGCCGGGCAACTGGTCCAGCTATCCGCCGCACAAGCACGATGTGCACAAAGAGGACGACGCCGGCAACCTGCTGGAAGCGGATCTGGAAGAGATCTACTTCTACAAGATTGATCATCCCGGCGGTTATGCTTATCAGCGCGTCTACAATGACGACCGCAGCATCGACGGCCTGATGATGGCGGGCAATCACGATGCCGTGCTGGTGCCGGAGGGTTATCATCCCGTCGTCAGCGCGCATGGTTACACGACCTATTATTTGAACTTTCTGGCGGGGTCTGCGCAGTCGCTTGCGAACAGCGATGATCCGGCCTATGCCTGGGTCAAGGGGACTTGGACCTTTGTGGATCCCAGGTTGCCGATTGTGCATCATGGGATGGAGGGCTAGGGGCGATGCGGATGTCCGCTTTGTCACGATAAAGGCAATAATCCGGCGATTGAGGGTTGTATGGATAAAACTTCAAAACTTGCTTTCACGCAATATCGAGAGAAAGAGCGGACAAAACATGTTCATAGGCTTCATCCCTACAAGGGCAAATTCATTCCGCAGCTTGTAGAATTTTTCCTCGATGATCACATTGATGAGCTAAAGCAAACTTCATGGTTTAGACCCGGTGATGTTGTACTCGATCCATTCTGCGGCAGCGGAACGACTTTGGTACAGTCGGCCGAGCTGGGCATCCATGCAATTGGGATAGATATTTCAGAATTTAATACGCTGATATCGAATACAAAAGTATCTCAGCCTGACCTAAATGCTTTGCACAGCGCGGCTCGCATGCTGATTGGCAGGCTACGCTCATTCAACGCGGATTCAGCACATCTTGATTTTGATTATGCGATTACAGAGGTGTTGTCCGAGTACAATAGGATGTCGGGAATGCGCTATGGAAAGCCACAGTCGCAAGAATATGCAGCCGACTGTTTGAGCGAATTCTTACAGATCTGGCACTCGTACGTGAGTCGGTTTGGTATCCAGCTCAAGCAAGAGCAAGACGGTAGCTTTCTTTCTCTCTGGTACGCAGCGCCGATTCGCCGCGAAATAGAATTCTTGCGCAAAGAGATTTTGACAGTAGCCGACCGGGTAATTGAAGATGTTTTGTTATTGTCGCTAACACGCACTCTTAGAAGCTGTAGGGCGACTACTCATGCCGACCTGGCTACTTTGAAAGACCCAGTATTTGAACCATACTATTGCCGAAAGCATAGCAAGATATGTAAACCGATATTGACAGCGACGAAGTGGTGGGAGCGCTATGTCATAGATAGCGTATCAAGGATTGCAGAGTTTAGGAGACTAAGGACGCCGACACATCAAGTTTGCATAACTGGTGACGCGCGAACGACAGACTTAGAGACTAAAGTCAGACAATGCAATAACCAATTTGCCACCATTGTTAATGGGGAAGGTATCCGAGGAATATTCTCCAGTCCTCCGTATGTGGGCTTAATTGACTATCACGAGCAGCACGCCTACGCTTATGAATTGCTTGGACTACCGCGGCGTGACAGAAGCGAAATTGGACCCAAGACTGGCGGGCAAAGCCGAGCTGCGCGCGAAGAATATGTGGAAGACATAAGCGCAGTTCTGCGCAACTGCAAACGTTATCTTGTACCTGATTATGATGTGTTTTTAGTTGCAAATGACAAATGGGACTTATATCCATCAATTGCGCAATGTAGCGGAATGAAAATCGTAAATCGATATGAACGGCCTGTCTTGTTCCGCACTGAGAAAAACAGAAACGCGCCTTACCACGAGACCATTTTTCATCTGAAGGAGCTGTCGTGAATTACTTCCCATCATTAGCTGTAGAAGAAGTAATAAGAAATGCCATTCGCGGCAAGTTGGCTTCATACAAACCCGAGCCATCCGACAAGCCCTTCCAGGTGCGCCTGCTTGGAAAAGACAGGATGGCGCTCTATACTTTCATTCAATCGCTTAACACGACTTTCGGCACGTCCATTTATGAACCAGTGGCTAAAGAGATCGCCCGGCAAAGATTTGATAGAGTGGAATTGCAGGCAAGCGCTCCGAAAGAAATGTCCGTTGGCATGCGCAGTAAAGTCGACGAGATAGTAAGACGCCTGGAATCTGCTGATGCCAGTCCTTCACGAATTGACCACCGCAGAGATCTGCTTTCCGCTACAAACGCGGATCCCGAAAAAGTTATGGTTCGGCTGTCCAAGATTGATGTCTTGTTGCAGCGTGAAAACAAGCTTTATCTGGTGGACATCAAAACTGCGAAACCGAATGTGTCTGGATTCCAGAAGTACAAGCGGACATTATTGGAGTGGATGGGCGCTTTTATGGAACTTGATCCCTCTCTAGAGATTTTTCCAATGATTGCGATACCCTACAATCCTTATGATCCAAAGCCCTATAGCCGTTGGACATTGCGCGGTATGCTTGATCTCAATCACGAATTGGTGGTTGCTGAGGAATTCTGGGATTTCTTGGGCGGAAGTGGCAGCTTTGATGAAGTTCTCCAGTGCTTTGAACGCGTTGGTATTCAACTGCGCGGAGAAATTGATTCCTACTTCGCGCGTTTTCAAGTACAAGATGCCTGAGTGAAGAAGAGACATCTTTTCGAAAGGACCCCCGCATGAAAACCACCCGCCTCACCATGGCCCAAGCCCTCGTCCGCTACCTGGCCGCCCAGCACGTCGCCCGCGACGGCGTCGAAAATCCCTTCTTCGCCGGCATGTGGGGCATCTTCGGACACGGCAACGTGGCTGGCATCGGGCAGGCGCTGGAACAATACGCGCCCGATTTCCGCTACTACCAGAGCCGCAACGAACAAGCGCAGGTGCTGGCCTCCGTCGCCTATGCCAAGCACCGCAACCGCTTGCAGACTTTCGCCTGCGCCTCGTCCATCGGACCGGGCGCTTCCAATATGATCACGGGCGCGGCGGTGGCCACGGTCAATCGCATACCGGTTTTGCTGCTGGCTGGCGACATTTTCGCCGAGCGGCTGCAAGCGCCGGTCTTGCAGCAAGTCGAAAGCGAGCACAGCCAAGACATAAGCGTCAACGACTGCTTCAAGCCGGTCTCGCGCTATTGGGATCGCATCTATCGTCCCGAGCAGCTCATCAGCGCCTTGCCCGAAGCCATGCGCGTCTTGACCTCGCCGGCCGATACCGGCGCGGTCACGCTGGCGCTGCCGCAGGATGTGCAAGCCGAGGCTTACGATTATCCCAGCGCCCTCTTCGAAAAGCGCGTCTGGCAGATCCCGCGCAACAGACCCGATAGCGCCGCCTTGGAGCGTGCTGCCGAGTGGATCCGCGCCAGCAAGCAGCCGCTCATCATCGCCGGCGGCGGCGTGCATTACAGCGAGGCTTACGACATACTGGAACTGCTGGTTGGTTTGACTAATATCCCAGTTTGCGAAACGCAGGCCGGCAAGGGCGCGCTGCGCTATGACAATCCGCTCAACTTGGGCGCCATCGGCGTGACCGGCACAGAAGGCGCCAATTTGCTAGCGCGCGAGACCGATCTGGTCATCGGCATCGGCACGCGCTATGGCGATTTCACCAGCGCCTCCAAGACGGCATTTTCCAATGAGAATGTACGCTTCATCAACATCAACGCGGCCGAATTTGACGCCTACAAACACCAGGCTCTGCCCTTGGTCGGCGATGCCCAGGCGACCCTGGAAGAGCTCTTGCTGCTGCTGAATGGTTACATGACCGCTGCCGTCTATCAAGACCGGGTCCGCGCTTATAATCAAGCTTGGGATGCCGAGGTGCATCGCATTTACAACCTCGAGCACGAGCCGCTGCTGAGCCAGGGCGAGGTCATCGGCTTGGTCAATTCGCTGTCCGCGCCCGGCGATACCGTGCTCTGCGCGGCTGGCAGCATGCCCGGCGACCTGCACAAACTCTGGCGCACGCGGGACCGCAAAGGCTATCACCTGGAATACGGCTATTCCACCATGGGCTACGAGATCGCCGGCGGCATGGGCGTGAAAATGGCCGATCCCGAGCGTGAGGTCTGGGTCATGGTTGGCGATGGCTCTTTTCTGATGATGCACACCGAGATCGTCACCATGGTGCAGGAAGGCATCAAAGTCAACATCATCGTGGTCGACAATCATGGCCACGCCAGCATCGGCGGCTTGTCCAAGAGCGTCGGCAGCGACGGCTTTGGCACCAAGTTTCGTTATCGGGGCGCGTCGGGCCAGCTCGACGGCGAGACGCTGCCCATCGATTTCGCCAAGAACTGCGAAAGCCTGGGCGCGCATGTCATCCGCGCGGCTAATCGCGAGCAATTCTCCCGAGCCATGGCGGAGGCGAAAGCGCATCAGGGCGGTCCCGTCTGCATCGTGACGGAAACCGACCGCCGGCAGCGCGTCGCGGGTTATGAATCCTGGTGGGATGTGCCGGTGGCGGAGGTCAGCGAAAGCGAAGCGGTGCAGTCGGCGCGCGCGGCTTATGAGGATTACAAGAAGCGCGAAAATTATTATCAGTAAGGATTCGCCAGGGATTCGCTATGACGGACACGCTCAAAGTCGGACTGATAGGCTGTGGCAATGTCGTGCAATACGGGCATCGCCCCGCCATCACGACACGGCCGGATATTGAACTGGTGGCGCTGGCTGATATCACGCCGACGCGGCGGGAGATCGGCAAAGTCTGGTTCAGCCTGCGCGACGACCAACTCTATGCGGATTACCGCGACCTGCTGGACCTCGACGAGATTGAGGCTGTTGCCATCACGGTTCCGCAGCAGTTTCGCCGGCAAATCGTGCTGGATGCCTTCGCCGCGGGCGCGCATGTGCTCAGCGAGAAGCCGATCAGCAAGTCGCCCGCTGTCGCCGACGAATTGATAGACGCGGCCGCGGCGGCCGGGCTCAAGCTGGCGATGGTGCATAATTATCACTTCTTGCCGGAGTTCCGGCAAATCAAGCGGATGCTCAGTGCTGGCTTGATTGGCGATCTGCGCGTCGCCATGCTGCACTTCCTCGGCGTGATTGATTACCCCGGCGCGGCCGAGTATCAAGCCGATTGGCGGCATACCATGGCGGCTGGCGGCGGCGTCCTGATGGACATGATTCACGCTGTGTATCTGGCGGAGTGGCTGGCGGGGGAGCAGGCGCAGCAGGTAATGGCTTTTGTGGACGCGCCCGAATACGCCCAGCGACAGCCGGTGATCGAAGATCTGGCGCTGGCGCAGATCGCCTTCCCGACCGGCTACGCTGTCATTCACATGGCTTGGGGAGAGGGCGTTGGCGGCGTCGATATCAGCGGCAGCGACGGGCAGATCCGCCTGCGCTACAAGGATTATCAGTCCGGCGGTTTTAATCAGCCGATAGAACTCTACAGCGTGGACAAGGATTGGAAGCGCGTCGACCACGCCATCGCCAATCTGGAAAATCATTTGGATAGCGTGGCGCGCTCGTTCAGCGAGCTTTGGGCGGATTTCCGCGCTGCCATCCGCGACGATCGCGCGCCGATGGCGCCGGCCGCGGCTGGCGCGCGGGCTTTGCAGATTGCGCTGGGCGCTTATGTCTCGGGCGTGACGGGCAAGGTCGTCAGCCTGCCGCTGGAGCCATCGCATCCGGTGTATCAGAAGGGCATAGACGGCATTGCGGAGCTGGACGCCTGGGAAGGCAGCAAGACAAAAGCCGCGGGTTTATTCGGCTTGCGGGAAGAAAAGCGACCATGAAAAACCGACTCTACTACGGCGACAATCTCGAGATCTTGCGCAGCCGCGAATACTTTCCCGACGTCTGCGTCGACCTCATCTACCTAGACCCGCCTTTCAATAGCAACCGTAACTACAACGTGCTCTTCAAAGCCGAAAGCGGCGCCGACAGCCAAGCCCAAATCACGGCTTTCGAGGACACCTGGCACTGGGGCGAGGCCGCCGAAGAAACCTACCAGGACATCATCCTCAACGCGCCGGACAAGGTCAGCACGGCGATTGAAGCGCTGCTGAATCTGATTGACCGCAACCAAATGATGGCATATCTGGTGATGATGACAGCGCGCCTGGTCGAGCTGCACCGCGTCTTAAAGCCGACTGGTAGCCTCTACCTGCACTGCGACCCAACCGCTAGTCATTATTTGAAGATTGTGCTGGATGCGATTTTTGGTGTGGAGAATTTTCGGAATGAGATTGCTTGGAGGCGGACATCCGCTCATGATTTGGGCGCAAAGCAATGGCCAGCAGTGCATGATGTAATCCTAATGTTCAGCAAGTCTGATGAATGGTGTTGGAACAAGGCTTATGCCGACATCAACGGCGGAGAGCGGATCAAGGGGTTCCCCCATTCTGATGATAGAGGTGCTTATGCCACACGAGATATGACAGGCGGCAAAGCCGGAGGCAAAGAAGCCTATCAGGCTTGGCGAGGCAGAAGTCCAAGTAACGGACGCGCATGGGCGCTGCCAGGCTACCATCGATTTCCTGAGTGGCTGCGGGAATCGTTACCAAGCGAAGAAGATTGGATAAGCCTTGGCATCCATGCAAAAATGGATGTGTTGGATAGCTTTAACGTGATACATTGGCCCGCCAAAGACGATGGCATGCCTAGACTCAAGTATTATTTCGATGATAGTCAAGGGATCTTGATTGGAGACAATTGGACTGACATTCCGCCTATCGGCGCGCACGCCAAAGAACGTCTCGGTTATCCCACGCAGAAACCCGTCGCCCTGCTTGAGCGCATCATCCGCGCCAGCAGCAACGAAGGCGATGTCGTGCTCGATCCCTTCTGCGGCTGCGGCACGGCTATCGCCGCCGCCCACAAGCTGAAGCGCAAGTGGATCGGCATCGACATCACCCATCTCAGCGTCTCCCTGCAGAAATATCGCCTGCTGGATATGTTCGAGTTGGTCTCTGGCGAAGACTATGAGGTCATCGGCGAACCGACCACAGAAGCCGGCGCGCGCGAGCTGGCGACCGATTCCGCCAACGAGGGTCGCTATCAGTTTGAGTGGTGGGCGCTGTCGCTGGTGGGCGCGAAACCGGTCGGCGGACAGACGGGATCTCGCAAGGGCAAAAAGGGCGCGGACCAAGGCATTGACGGGGTCATCAATTTCTTCGAGCAAGACGAAAAAGGCAAGCCCAAGCCGCGGAAAGTCATCGTGCAGGTCAAATCGGGCGCGGTGAAGTCGGGCGACATCCGCGATTTGAAAGGCACGCTTGAGCGGGAGAAAGCCGTGCTGGGAGTATTCATCACGCTGGAAAACCCGACGCAGCCCATGATAAAAGAAGCGCTGGCAGCCGGATATTATGAATCGGATTTCTGGCAGAAGCGCTATCGCCGCATGCAGATTTTGACCATCGGTGATTTACTGGACGGCGCGGGAGTCGATATGCCGCCGCAGCATGGGACTTTCAAGCGGGCCGCGCGTCAGCGGACCGGCGATGGCAAAGCCCAGCAAGATTTGATTTAGGAGATTCACCACAGAGGCGCAGATTGAAGAATTAGACAAAGTAAAGGCATTTGACAAGCAGACACGGAAGCTGCTGAAAGCTTGGGCAGACATTCGTAATGCGGCCGCGCATGGCAAATTCGATGAATTTACGAGAGAACAAGTAGAGTTGATGCTGCTCGGCGTCAATGGATTTCTCGCTAATCATCTCTAACTCGGGCAAAAACGGTAGAATCCACGGACGGCGCAACACGCTCAATAGTTAGGAGCAGCCAGATGTTACATGGTCTGATGATGGATTACCCGCTGACGCTCAACACGATACTTGAGCATGCCAGGCGCATGACACCGGAGAAAAAGATCAAAACCAAGCTGGTGGATGGCGCTTGGCGCGAATACAGCTACGCTGAGCTTTATCGACGGGTCAAGCGCCTGTGCAATGCGCTGGAAGCCCTGGGCGTAGAGCCGGGCGACCGCGTCGGCACATTCGCCTGGAACAGCTTCGAACACGTGGAGCTGTACTTCGGCGTGCCGCTGGCTGGCGCGGTCTGCCACACCTTGAATATACGTCTGCCGCAAGACCAACTCGCCTACATCATCAACCATGCCGAAGACAAGGTGATCTTCGTTGACGGATCGCTCGTCCCTTTGCTGGAGCCGATCGCGCGTCAGTTGGAAACGGTCAAGTGCTTTGTGGTCTTTAATACCCGTGAAGATCAGCAGATCAACTTGCCCAATGCCCTGCGCTATGAAGATCTCCTGGCAGCCGCCAGCGAGTGCTACGCCTGGCGCTGCGCCGACGAAAAGATGGCGATGGCGCTCTGTTATACCAGCGGCAGCACTGGTCTGCCCAAGGGCGTCTTGATCAGCCATCGCGCCATGGTCTTGCATACTTTCTGCGTACTGGCGGGCGTCGCCTTCGGCTTGACCGAGCGCGATGTGGTTCTGCCGGTCGTGCCGCAATTTCACGCTATGGCTTGGGGACTTCCCTACGCCAGTACCTACGTGGGCGCGACAATGATCCTGCCCGGACCGCATCTCAAGCCGGCTGCCCTGGCACAGATGATCGAGTCCGAGCGCGTGACCATCGCAGCCGGCGTGCCGACGATATGGAACGGCCTCTATCACGAGTTGCGCCGGAAGCCGCGTGATGTCTCCTGCATTGAGCAATTGATCGTGGGCGGCTCGGCCATGCCGCGCGGCTTAATCGAAGCCTATGAAAAAGAACTGGGCGTCAATGTGGTGCATGCCTGGGGCATGACCGAAATGTCGCCGATCGGCTCGGTCTCTAAATTGCAGTCCCGGCATGACGCGCTGGACGTTGACAGCCGATGGGATATCAAAGCCAAACAAGGCTATTTTGTGCCGGGTGTCGAGGCGCGCATCGTCGATCACGCGGACGAAGAACTGGCCTGGGATGGCGAAACTATGGGCGAACTGCAAGTGCGCGGCTATTGGGTGGCGGGGCAGTATTACAAGAACCCGCATGATCAAGAGCACTTTACCCAGGACGGCTGGTTGCGCACCGGCGACGTCGCCACCATTGACGCGGATGGGTACATGACCATCACCGACCGCACCAAGGATCTGGTCAAAAGCGGCGGCGAATGGATCTCGTCGGTGGAGCTGGAAAATACGCTGATGTCGCATCCCGATGTGCTGGAAGCGGCGGTGATCGCGATGCCGAACGAACAATGGGGCGAACGTCCGCTGGCTGTGATCGTTCCGCTGAAAGCGGGCGTCGATCAAGCTGCGCTGGACGACTATCTGCTGGGGCATTTCCCCAAATTCTGGCTGCCGGACGATTATGCTGTCGTCGATACGATACCCAAGACCGGCGTCGGCAAAATGGACAAAAAGGCGCTGCGCGCCAGGTACGCGGGTGGGGAGATATAGCTGATCCCTACAGAGTTGATTTATGTTTGACAATCGCTGCTTTGGCTAGGAGATTGAGATAGGGGAACGACCATGAAGGTTACAGGCATCCGTACGATTTTATTCCAGCACGATATGGCGCGTCCTATCGGCGACGCCAACAACCCACGGGGCCGCGCCCAATACGCGGCGCTGGCGGTGTTTCTTGATACAGATGTCGGGCTGACCGGCGTCTCGCTGGGCGATGCGGGCGCCGGCGCCAATATGCACACGATGGCCGAGAACCTGCTGCTGGGTCGCGATCCGCGCGGCGTCGTCGGCTTGTGGGAGCGCATGGCGAATTTCGCCTTCAAGGGCGGCAACCGCGGCGCCATCACCGATGTCATCGGCGCGCTGGATGTCGCGCTTTGGGACCTCAAAGCCAAGGCGAATGACGAACCGCTCTGGAAGACCCTGGGCGCGTCCAGCCGCGCGGTCAAAGCCTACGCCAGCGGCATCGACCTGTCACTGGACGACGATGGCATCCGCGCTTTCTATGAATCCCAGGCGGCGCGCGGCATCGCGATAGGCAAGCTGAAAGTCGGGCTGGATCGAGAAGCGGACCTGCGGCGCATCGGCATCATGAAAGAAGCCTTGGCTACATCGGGCAAGGAGCCGGCCCTGCTGATCGATTCCAACGAGTATTGGTCGCCCAAGCAAGCCATTCAACATATCCGCTACTTCGAGCGCCAGCACGAGATCTTCTGGGCGGAAGAGCCGGCGCGGCGCTGGGATGCCGCGGGCTTGCGCAAGGTGTCGGACTCGGTCAACGCGGCGGTGGCGACGGGCGAGAACCTGGATGACGCCAGCGACTTCCGGCCTTTAATCGAGCAGCGGGCGGCGGATATATTGCAAATTGGGGTTGGCACGGGCGGCATCACCGGCGCCATGCGCGTGGCGCAGATGGCCGACGGCTTCGACCTGCCCGTGTCGGTGATGAACTGCCCGGGCAACTATATGGCGGAGTTCGCGGCCGTGCTGCCCAATCATATCTGGATGGAAGTGGTGGATCCCGGCAATGACACTGTCTTCAAGCACGACAGCCGCGTCGAAAACGGTTACATCATTTTGGGCGATTCGCCCGGCAATGGCATTCAGTTTGATATGGCGAAGCTGGAAGCCTGTCGCGCGCAGGAGCGCTCGGCATCGGCGGCGCCGAGTCCCTGGGGGCGGCGGCCTGGCGCGGGCTTGTATGTGATGGGGGATGGCGAGGCGCTGGATGTGGGGGAGGAGGAATGAGTCAATGAGCTATGGCGCCCCCCCAAAGAATTGCATGGCGGCGATGAGCGCGGCAAACAGGGCAATACCAGTGCCGACGATCCATTTGATGAGGGTCAACTGCAAGCGTTCGAGATCTGCCTTTGTCGCCAGATGAGGATAAGCTCCTTCCAGCCTGGATACTCTATCACTCAAAGCCGACGGCGCTTGCATCGATTCATTTGTCAAATCTGTTGCCATTGCGAACTCCCGATGGTTGAAACAGCTTATCACTCAGCACTGGATTGCGAATCCTCGACGAAGCTCATGCGGCCGCGTATCCAGCCGATACTTTCCCGCATCGCGCATAGTTGTCATTGAGCTTATCGAACTTTGTATTCAGCTGATGGATGTCGTGCTTGAGCCAAAGAAATACGCCGATGACCGTGCCGACTGTGATGATAAACTGCGTATTTTGATCCACGGTACCGCTCCTGCTTGATACGAATAACTACGCTACACTATTCTAAATGATTCCCAGCGCAATATCAACGTTTGAATAGGCCGTGCTGCACTATGCCGTCAGTCTACCCTTGTCGTCGGGCTAAAGATGCAACACGAGGAATTGCTGCACGCCTGACAACATGAACTCGACGTCGTGTCGTGTGAACTCATTGAATCTACCGTGCGCCGCGCTGTTTCTGATGTCTGACCAAGACTTAAGGTTCTTGAACACCAGCTTGTTGAAGGTTTTCCGCTTCTCTAACTCTCCAATCAATGGACCAAGCGTCTTTGATGATCCATCCCTTTTCGTGACATTTATCGGCGGCTCCTGCTGTTCACAGAAGCTCCTAAGGCGATTTTCCAATACCGCCCCGCACAATACGGCGGCCGGTACGTGGTCAAATTTACCTTTTATTCCTTCGCCTAACAAAGCCTCTGCTTGTTCCATATAATCGGCCGATACATTAGCGATAATCTGTTTCTCAAGACTGACATAATAGCCATTGATGTAATTGTGCCTTAGGCCTTTCAGCGTCGCGATCTTCTCCCTGAAGATGGACTCTGAAAAGTATTCGTACGGTTTGCCCGAATACGAGCTATATGCTGTGCAATTACGTTCTAGCGCTTTCTGATATTTCTCGCCTTGTTTCGAGTTGCCAAACAACATCGAAATAAAGCCACTGCTCTTTACAACCCATTCTCGGTATCTGGAGTCATGCTTAGGATCAGTTATGTTCAACCTTGCATGCAATCTCTCCGCTTCTACAATCAATTCTTCAAAACTGCTAAGGTTTTTCTGATCCAACTCGCGTGGAAATGGCATGATTTTCCTCTCTGATTCTACATCAAATCCCGCTGCGCCTTGCCATCGCCTGTTCGCTGACGCGCCGCCCGCTTGAAAGTGCCATGCTGCGGCGGCATATCGACTGCCGCGCCGTCCAGTAAATCGCCGATGGTCAAAATCTGCATGCGGCGATAGCGCTTGCCCCAAAACTCGGATTCGTACCAGCCAGCCGCCAGCGCTTCTTTAATCATCGGCTGCGTCGGGTTTTCCAATGTGATGAATACCCCCAGCAGCGCTTTTTCCCGCTCAATCGTGCCTTTCAAATCGCGGATGTCGCCCGACTTCACCGCGCCCGATTTGACCTGCACGATGACTTTCCGCGGCTTGGGCTTGCCTTTTTCGTCTTGCTCGAAGAAATTGATGACGCCGTCGATGCCCTTGTCCGCGCCTTTTCTGCCCTTGCGTGATCCCGTCTGTCCGCCGACAGGTTTCGCGCCCACCAGCGACAGCGCCCACCACTCGAATTGATAGCGGCCCTCGTTGGCGGAATCGGTCGCCAGCTCGCGCGCGCCGGCTTCTGTGGTCGGCTCGCCGATGACCTCGTAGTCTTCGCCAGAGACCAACTCGAACATATCCAGCAGGCGGTATTTCTGCAGGGAGACGCTGAGGTGGGTGATGTCGATGCCGATCCACTTGCGCTTCAGTTTGTGGGCGGCGGCGATAGCGGTGCCGCAGCCGCAGAAGGGGTCGAGCACGACGTCGCCTTCATTGCTGCTGGCTAAGATAAATTTTTCTAGCAATGCGAGAGGTTTTTGGGTCTCGAAACCAAGTTTTTCACCGCGTTGTGAACTGTAATTGGTGAATCCAATTGGGTCGAGGATGATGTTTTGTGGCGCAATTCCGGTATCAGCATCTTCGTATCGTTTCAGCCCGGGCCACTTGCCTCTTTCTGGATGGTGTATCAAGCCAGCTTTATCCAATGCTTCCAATCTGTCGTGGATACCTTCAATCGCGCGATAATTTGGAATGAAGTTTTGCTCGATATATTCAGCGTACTTCCCCGTTTTCGGTACAGACCAGCAGCGCCCCATCGCATATACATCATAGCTTCGCCATGGCAATGTGCTCGGACTTCCAAAGGAACTGTTATGCAACGGACCCGATATGTTTTCTTTACGAAATCGCCCACGTTCATCTGTGGAAGGGTAAGCGGCAGCCAACTGCTCTGGGGTCTTTGGGATGGCGACAGCATCGCCATTCCAAGTTGTATTGTCCCCTTTTGCATAATATAGAATATGATCTTGAATACGACCGTAACGCTTTGGGTCATTATGCGCGGTCGCCCGCCGCCAGCTGATGTGATTGCGAAACTGAGTCGGAGAGAATATCGAATCCAAAACGATTTTTAGATAATGACTGGCGGCATCGTCGCAGTGCAGGTAGAGACTGCCGGTCGGCTTCAAGACACGGTGCAGCTCGACCAGGCGCGCCGTCATCATCACCAGGTATGCCATCATCTGGTTGCGGTCAATCAGGCGCAGCAGTGCTTCAATCGCTGTGCTGACCTTGTCCGGCGCGTTGAGGATGAGGTCTTGGTAGGTGTCTTCGGCGGCCTCGCCCCAGTGCCAGGTATCCTCGAATGCCGTAATTTGGGCTTGACTGTCCGCGCCGCTTTCGGCTTTGAAGAGCACGTTGTAATTGCGGTTGCTGTTGAAAGGCGGGTCAAGGTAGATGAGGTCGACGCAAGCGTCGGGGAAGTATTCGCGGCTGCGCAGGATCTCGAGGTTGTCGCCGTAGTAGAGTCGGTTTTTCATGGGATGAGTATATCACAGTCTAGCTTGCGACTGTGTTGACAGGGGTGGAGAGTAGAAGTAAGATCATTTATGATAGGCTTAACGATATGGTGATTTTATGAGCGATTATATGCCGAAGACCAACCGCTTGCACTTGGTGCCGACGCCAACTGTTTGGACGGGTATCGGCAGTTTATTTGATGTTTGTGGTGTTTTGAACACCTATTCTGTTGTGCCATCAGGAGAACGCGCGGACTATGAAGCGTTGCATTCCGATTGGCTCGCTGTTGGCGATTACATGGCGGAAGCCATTGCCCTGCACAAACAGTCAATCGAGAAAGAGCGGGTGAGTGAGCGATAACGAAGGAAACGTCGAAGCGCTGGAAGATAGCCCCATCCCGCCAGAATTAATCGAGTATATCCCCGAAGAAAAACGCGAAGAAGCCATTAGCCGAATTGTTCTTCAAGAGCAGTATTCGGGTCCATTAGCTCATCCGAGAATTGTCGCAGGGTACGAGCGTTATTTGCCAGGTAGCGCTGACCGCATCTTGACGATGGTTGAGACTCAACTTAATCACCGGCTGGAACAGGAAAACCGTGGCCAGCAAGCTGCTATAGAACGCGATAAACGCGCCATGAACCGCGGTTTTGTATTGGCTTTGGTCCTTATGTTATTGAGCGCGTTTGCGCTTTATTTGGGGTCTGATTTAGTTGGCTTTGGCTTTGTGGCAACATCCGTTGTATCATTAGCTGGAGTTTTTCTTTACAGCCATCGTAGTACCCGCCAGGAATTGCGCGAGAAAGAAGCCGCCTTGCAACAGCCGGCAAAACCGCCTGAGCTGTCTGAAACTTCAGATCAAGCCGATCGCTAAATCCTCAATCACAGCCCACCCATTGTTTCAACAATCTCTGCTCTCGCCTTTACACCCCCTCAAGCAATTCCGCCTTCCTCAAATGCCAGTCATGCTCGCGCTCGTAAGCCTGCGCGATCCGGTAGACCATCGCCTCGTCGAAGGCGCGCCCGGTCAGCTGAAAGCCGAAAGGCAAGCCCGCTGAAGTAATACCGCAAGGCACGCTCAAAGCCGGCAAGCCAGCCAGATTGGCGTTGAAGGTGTGATGGCACATTGAACCCACCGGCGTATCGGGATAGCCGTCGGCGCGCGGCTCATTCAGCATATCAAGGGGCGCGGTGGTCATGGGCATGGTGGGCCAGAGCATGGCGTCCAGTTGCTGGTCGGCAAAGGCGCGATTGATGGCGTCGCGGTAAACCGCGCGCGCTTGCTGCGCCGCTAGGTAATGCGTGGCTGGCACAAGCTCGCCCAATTGCACGATGGCGCGTGTTGCCGGGTCGTATTTGTCGCCATGTTCGCGTATCAACTTGCGGTGATAGCTGCTGCCTTCGCAGAGCACGATGGTGAAGAGCGCGTCCTGCGTGATTTCCAGCTCGGGCATGCTGAGCTCGACGATTTCGGCGCCTTGTTCGCGGTATTCGGCGATTACGCCTTCGACCGCTGTGCGGATCTCGTCAATCAAGCCGTCGTAGAAAAAATAATCGCGCTCGACGCCGATGCGCAGTCCGGACACGCCAGCCTCGAGATCGGCGCTGAAATCGGGAAGCGGCTGCTTGGCGCTGGTGGGATCTTTGGGATCGTAGCCGGCCATGCCGCCCAGCAGCAAGGCATTGTCTTTGACCGTGCGGGTCATTGGTCCCACATGATCGAGCGACCAGGCGACCGGCACGACGCCGTAGATGCTCACGCGGCCGTAAGTCGCTTTCATTCCGACCAGGTTGTTGATGGAAGCCGGCACGCGGATGGAACCGCCGGTATCCGTGCCCAGCGCGCCGAAGGAAGATCGGCTGGCGACAGCCACGCCCGAGCCAATGCTCGATCCGCCCGGATAGACCTCGCTATTCCAAGGGCTGCGGCTGGGCGGCGTATTGACGCCGTAAGCGAATTCGTGGCAGTGGGTCTTGCCGATGATGATAGCGCCGGCTTCTTTCAGCAGCCGGGCGCAGGTGGCGTCGTAGCCGGGCATGAAGCCTGCCATCACCTTCGAGCCGCTTTCGGTGACGAAGCTCTCCGTGTAGATATTGTCCTTGAGGCCGATGGGAATGCCGTGCAAGGGTCCGCGCCGCTCGCCCGCTGCGATTTTGGCATCGGCTTGCCGCGCCGCGTCCAGCGCCGCTTCCGCCAGCACACTGGCATAGGCATGCACGAGCGGTTCGGTCTTTTCGATGGCGCGCAGGTTCGCTTCCACCAATTCCAGCGCGGATACCGTCCCCGCCTCCAGCATGTCGCTGACGTCACTGAGTGACAGATCGGTCAATTCACTCATCGTTGCTTCCTCCTGTGCTTCCCGCGCGGAAGATCGGCGCTGGCACGGCGTCTTGCAGGTCAAAGGCGTCGAAGGACTGGAATGCCGCCATCTGGTTCATCAGCAAGACCGTCAAGACGTCGGCTTCTTCGGGCGAAATCGCCAGTCCCATCTTGTTTGCCAGCGCCAGTACCACGCCGCTGTCCAGCACTTCATCCGAGCTCGCTCTGCCATAACTCATGTCCGTTCCTCCATCCTCTGGGCTGCGTCATTGACGCGAATTGCTTCCCGCTCCATAGCGCTATTATATCACGAGCGGCGCTGGCGACTGTATTGACAGGCAGGGGCTGGGAATATATGCTTTAGGCAGATAACTGGGAGGAGAACATGGCGAATGCGAGAAGAGGCGGGTTTATTCGCGGGCTCGGCGGCATGTTCAGCTTTGTTGATGTGCTCAACCGGCGCTTGCTGGCAGAGACGCCGGCGGAAGCTGACGCGGAGGCAATTCGTGAGGCTTGGGAAGAAGTTGGTGGCTATTTGTATGATGCAATGGGCATTTATGCGCAAGAGACGGGTGTCTACGTAGATGAGAATGGCGCTTCATGGAGCCTCAAGGAAACGAAAAACGGGAATACATCCAGCTAGACGCACACTACGAGCGGACATCCGGACCCATTCCGCCACCAGGAATGATGCGAGGCTATGAAGATGTGTTGCCAGGAAGCGCAGACCGCATCTTGTCGATGGCGGAGTTTGCGCAAAGGCACCGCGCAAGATATGAAAATCAGGGAATGTTATTGGCTTTCGTCGTGGCGCTAATCTTGATTGCCTTAAGCGCCTACGCGGTCTCGCTGGGATTCGCTTGGCAAAGCGTTGGCGTCGTCATCGGCAGCATAGCAAGTACAGCCGGCACGTTTATCTACAGCAATCATAACCGAGCCCGCCGCCAGGAACTGCGCGAACGGCGCGCCGCTTTGCAAACAGCCATCCGCCCCGGCATTGCCTGACAGCGCGAGCCAATCCCCGGATTAAGTCCCCGCTTCTTCATCATACAACAGACAAGCCACGCCGTGATCGCGCCCGACAGATTGAAAGCGCGGCACAGTATGCGAGCAGGCGGACATGGCAGCCGGACAGCGCGGATGAAAATGGCAGCCCGTGGGCGGATTAAGCGGCGAGGGTGGCTCGCCTTTTGGCAGGTCCCAGTTCATGCGCCGCGACGGATCGGGCAGGGGAATGGCGGAAAAGAGCACCTGTGTGTAGGGATGCTTCGGCTCGGAAAATAAGGTCTCTGTCGGCGCTTCTTCGACGATTTTGCCCAGGTACATGACAGCCACGCGGTCGCTGATGTGCTGCACCACGCTCAAGTCGTGGGTGATGAAAACATAAGTCAGCCCCAGGTCGCGCTGCAAGTCGGAAAGCAGATTCAAGGTCTGCGCCTGTACCGAGACGTCCAGCGAGGATGTCGGTTCGTCGGCGATGATGATGCGCGGCGACAATGCCAGCGCCGCGGCGATGCCCACGCGCTGACGTTGGCCCCCGCTCAACTCCGCTGGGAATGCCCGCTCGTGATTACGATTCAGCCCCACTCTTTCCAGCAGGTCGCTAACGCGCTTTTGGCGCTCTGCCTTGCTGCCTTCGCCATAGATATCCAGGGGTTCGCGGATGATTTGGTCCACTCTCATGCGTGGATTGAGCGAAGCGTATGGGTCTTGCAGGATGATCTGCGCCTGGCGACGAAAGGCGCGCGTTTCCGCGCGCTTCATGCTGAAGATGTCTTGTCCCTGGTAGAGGACTTGCCCGGCGCTGGGCTGCAACAGGCGCAGCAGCAAGCGCCCCAAGGTGCTCTTGCCCGAACCGGATTCGCCCACGACCGCTAGGGTTTGCCCGGCGTAAACATCCAGCGTGACCGATTCCACCGCTTTGACCGTCGCTGTGTCCCCGCGCAAGCTGGCAAGCAAGCCGGTTTCCAGCGGGAAATACTTGCTAAGCCCTACCGCGCTCAGCAAGGGTCGCTGTCCCTCAGTCGTAGAGGACACAGGCAACCTCCTGCCGCGCCGAGACTTGTTTCAGCGGCGGGGCTTGCTCGCGGCAGACCGCTTTCGCCTGTGGGCAGCGCGGATGAAAACGGCATCCGGCCGGGCGATCGGCCAAGCCCGGCACTTGACCCTGGATATTCTCCAGGCGGCCCCGGGCGATGCCTTTGCTGGGCAGGGAATTCAGCAAAGCCTGTGTGTAGGGGTGCAGTGGATTGGAGAATATCGAATGCACATCCCCGGATTCGACGATCTTGCCGGCGTACATCACCGCCACGCGATCGCATACTTGCGCTACCACCCCCAGATCGTGCGTGATGAGCAGGACGCCGGCGCCACCCTCGTCGACCAGCAGCCGGCGTATCAACTGCAAGATCTGCGCCTGAATGGTGACATCGAGAGCGGTCGTCGGCTCGTCCGCGATCAGCACCTGCGGCTGGCAGGCGATGGCGATGGCCAGGGCGATCCGCTGCGACATGCCCCCACTGAACTGATAGGGATAGGCGTTCAGTCTTTGCTCAGCCGCCGGGATGCCCAATTGCCGCAGCAGCTCCAATGCCCGCTTCCGCGCTGCCGCCGGCTCGAGATCAAGATGTTCTTGCAGGGTCTCAAACACTTGATGCCCGACCGTGAAGAGCGGATCCAGAGCCGTCGCGGGATCTTGAAAGATCATGGATATCTGGCGTCCGCGCAGATCTTGCAGAACTTGCTCGTCAAGCGCCGCCAGATTGACATCACCCAGCCAGACCTGGCCCGAACGGATACGGGCATTGTGGGCGAGCAGGCGCATGACGCTATAGGCGATTGTGGACTTTCCGCAGCCCGATTCGCCGACCAAACCAAGAATCTCGCCGCGTTGCAAATCGAAGGCGACATCGGAAACCGCCTCCAGCCAGCGGTCGCCGCTTTTGAATTCGGTGCTGAGATCGCGAACGGACAGTAGACTCATCGGCTTATCGGCTCTTGCTGGCGGGATTTAACAGTTCCTGCAAGCCATTGCCCAGCAGGTTGAAGCCCAGCACGGCGAGCGAAATCGCCAGCCCGGGCACCAGCACCATCCAGGGCGCCTGCTGCATGAAGGAGCGACCTTCGGACAGCATCAAACCCAATGACGGGTCGGGCGGCTGCGTGCCCAAGCCGATGAAGCTCAAAGCCGATTCCAGCAAAATGGCAATGCCCATCAGGATTGAGGCTTGGATCAAAACCGGCGGGATGGCGTTGGGCAAAATATGCCGCAGCATCAAGCGCAGGTGCGACGCGCCGCGGGCGCGCGCGCCCTCGACAAAAAGCTCGTTGACCACTTCCAGGGTCGATCCGCGCATCACGCGCGCGAAGATCGGCACATAAACGACAGCCACCGCCATGATCATCACCGTGACATCGCGGCCCACGAAGCCCGTCAGCGCCACCACCAGCACGATGGCGGGGAATGCCATCAGCACGTCCATGGGCCGCATGATGAAATTGTCCAAGACGCCGCCGAAATAGCCGGCCAGCAGACCCAGGCTGACGCCAACAACCAAGCCGAAACCGACCGATCCCAAAGCCACCGCCAATGAAATCTGATAACCGTAGAGCACCCGCGTGAGAATATCGCGGCCGAAGTTGTCCGTGCCCAGCAAGTGGGCGCCGGTTGGGGCGCTGAGCGGCGCCATGAAATCCATCGCTTCGGGACTGTAAGGCGAATACCAGGACACAGTCGCTGTCATGACAAGCAGCGCAAGGATGATCGCGCCGCCCAAAAAAGCGGAGCGGCTCGCATGATACATTTTGCGGGTGACAGCCAGCGGATTTGACGGGAGGTTCATCTTCGCTTTCATGCGCCCGCGCCTCGTATCTTCGGGTTCAGCAGCCCGTAGAGCAGATCCGTCGCCAGGTTGACCAGGATGAACATGAAGGCGACCACCAGCATGCCCGCTTGCACCACCGGATAATTGCGTTCCAGCGTCGCGCTCACAATCAAGCGACCGACGCCCGGCAAGCTGAAGACCTCTTCCACGATGACGGCGCCGCCCAGCAAATAGCCGAATTGCAGGCCGATGACGGTGACAATGGGTATGCTGGCGTTGCGCAAAACATGCTGATAGATCACCAGCCGCTCGCGCAGTCCCTTTGCGCGCAGGAACTTGACAAAATCGCGCTCCATGACTTCCAGCACAGCCGAGCGCGTCACGCGGACCAGCACAGCTGACAAACCAACAGCCAGCGTCAGCGCCGGCAGGAAGAAAGAGCGAAGGTTAACCAGAATGTCCTCGTGCAGGCGCGCGTAGCCGGAAGAGGGAAACATGCGCAGCCCCAGCGAGAAGACCAGAATCAGCATGATGCCCAGCCAGAAATCCGGAATGGATATGCCAAAGAGACCCAACAGCATTGAGCCTCGGTCGGCGAGACCGCCGGGTTTGATGGCGGCGCGTATGCCAAGCGGCACCGCGACCGCAATCGCCAGCGCCAGCGAAAGCAGAGTCAACTCAATCGTCACGGGCAGCCGCACGCGCAGCAAGTCGGTCACCGCTTCGTTGCTGCGGAAGTCCTTGCCCAAATCGCCCTGCAAGACCTTGCCCAGCCATTGGCTGTATTGCAGGTGAATCGGCAGATCGAGCCCCAGCTCGGCGCGCACGATGGCCAGCCGTTCGGGCGTAGCGCGCAAGCCGAGGATCACAGCGGCTGGATCGCCCGGGATCAAACGCAGCAGCAGAAAAATCAGAATTGATGTGCCAAAGAGGACCGGTAAGAGCAGCAGCAGACGACCTGCAATATAGCGAAGTAATCGCATGGGCGCATCACCGGTGAACAGTTGGAAAAAGCCGCTCGGCGCATAAGCGGCGCGGTACATAAAATAAGCTCAAGAGGAACGCGGGCCGCGTCCCTCTTGAGCGGCGAAAATCAGGCGTCGATCCAGACGTCTTCCATGCGCAGTTCCAGCGTCGGCAGCGTCTGCGCGCCGTGTACATTGGGCTGCGTCCAGTAAGTTCGCTTGAAGTTGACCTGGAATACTTGCGGCGAGGCTTCTTGGTGCAGCCGCACTACGTTGTTAAAAGCCTGCTGCCGCGCTTCGGGATCAAGCGTGAAGCGGAATTCCTCCAGCGCTTGATCCAATTCCGGCGAATCCCTAAAGGCGGAGAAATTCCAGGGCGATGTCGAATGGGAGAGCGGGTAGAGACAGTGCTCGCCGGGATCGGCTGAGGCGCTCCAGTAGGTGCCGGTGATTTCGTAGTTCAGCGTGAAGAGCTCTTCGAACCAGCGCGCCGATTCAAAGGACTCGACCTCGACGCGGAAACCGGCCGGGGCGAGTTGCTGTTCCAAGAGTTGGCCCACCAAGGGCTGCGTCGGCACTTGCGGCTGTGCAGCGTAGCGGATTGTCAGACCCTCTTCATATCCCGCTTGCGCCAGGAGCGCTTTCGCCCGATCGATGTCGGGACCGCCCTCGTAGACATTCGACCCGGAATACCAGGGGTTCGAGGGAGAGACCGGTTCGGCCGATGGCGTTGCCTGGCCGAACCAAACCAGGTTGGCGATAGATTCGCGGTGCAGCGCCCATTGCAGCGCCTGGCGCACTGCCACATTGTCAAATGGCGGCTTGGAACAATTGATCAGGAACATATCGGGGAAGAATTCGCCGTCGGGGTTCGCCTTGACATCGGCATTCGCGCGCAGATCGTCGGCGCGATGCAGCGGCACCTGCTCAATCCAGTTCAGCTCGCCCGTCTGTAAGCCCGTCAGTCGCACGGTGTCATCGGAGATAGCGCGGAAGATGACCTTGTCGAGATAGGGCTGACTGGGCTTGAAGTATTTGTCCCAGCGCTCTAGCTCGATGAAGTCGTCCTTGACCCATTGCACAAACTTGAAAGGTCCAGTGCCGATGGGCAGCAACTTGGGATCGTGCTCCTCAATCGCCTTCTGGTTGACGACTTCGGCGAAGGCGCCTAATGCCTCCAGCAAGCCGCCCCAGTTGGCTTGCGTGATGATGCGGAAGGTATAGTCATCGACCACCTCGACGCCTTCCAGGGGCGAAAAGAAGACGGCGTTTGGCGCGCCAAGATCTGGATCAAAGAGCCGCTCGAAGGTGTATTTCACATCATCCGCGGTGCAGTGCTCGTCATTGTGAAAATAGGCATTGTCGACCAGGTTGAATTCCCAGGTGGAATCGTCGATTTGCTGCCAGGACTTGGCTAGACCGGGCAATATGTTATTGTTTCGGTCGAGGTTGACCAGCTTGGAAAATACATTTTGATAGACCTGCATGGACGAGTAAAGTTCGGCGAAGGCGGGGTCCATATTGACCGGCTTGTCGATGGTGGCGGCGACCAGCGTGCCGCCGCTCTTGGGCTCGCCTTGCGCCAGCGCTGTCGCCAGGCGGAAGCCCGGCATCATGGACTGCGCCACCGCGACGCCGCCAACGGTTGTCACCGCTTGCAGGAACTGCCGGCGCGAGATGCGCTCTTCGGAGTATTTCTTGATAAAATCATGAACCTGCTCTTTTTGTAGGCTCATTATATTCTCCTTAACTCTAGTTTATTCAGTCGGTGCATCAGGCTGCAGCTTGAGTGTATCCAACCAGGTGGCGGAGGTCAAACAGGCGGCAGTGGGGAAGCGGGGCAATCGCACCAGAATCAATTATGTGCCGAATGTCACATTAATCTACCGCGATGTGGAGGCGACACTGTGTGTCGCCCACAGGCAAGAAACTCGAATTTGGCGCAATTTCATTAATAGCGGACAAGCCTTGTAGGGGCGACCAATCTGGTCGCCCGACGTTGCTGAGTATTGATTTCGGGCGACATGGTACTGCGCGTAGACACCCACTAGGAGGTCTGTCGCCCCTACATTTGGACCCTTCGTCGAGTTTTGCATGACTACTTGGAACTACTTCTGCGTCCTCTATGTTGAAAAATATTTTGAAGCAATTGTCCTGACTTCACCAGCCGCAGGGCGCAATTCCGCCGTCGCCACGCTATAATCATCTCGGTTTATAGCGAGGACAGCAAAGACAGTTTGAATCAACATTAACGATCCGCGAGGTGAGCATGGCGTCGGACAAAGTAAAACTTGGCATTGTCGGTTTGGGCAATATGGGCATGACGCATGTCAAGCATGTGCTGGAGCTGCCCAATACGGACTTGGCGGCCGTCTGCGATACAAAGGAGCATAAGCTGCAAGCGGCGAGCGCCGATACCGGCGCCGCCCGCTTCCGCGATTACCGGCAGATGTTGGATTCGGCTGCGCTGGATGGCGTTATCATCGCGACGCCGCATTACGACCATCCCGATATGAGCATCGCGGCCTTCGAGCGCGGCATCCACGTCTTGGTGGAAAAGCCCATCGCCGTGCATGTCAACGAAGCGCGGCGCATGATTGATTCTTATCATGCTTTCAAAAAGCAAATGCCGAATCTGATATTTGGATCCATGTTCATGCAGCGGACCTGGGGGCATTGGCGGAAGATCAAGGCGATGATTGACCGGGGCGAATTGGGCAAGCTGATACGCTGCACATGGATCATCACGGATTGGTTCCGCACGCAATTTTACTACGACAGCGGCGATTGGCGCGCAACCTGGAGCGGCGAAGGCGGCGGCGTTCTGATGAACCAGTGCCCGCACAACCTGGATCTGTATCAGTGGCTGGTGGGCGCGCCAGCGCGCATCCACGGCTTCGCCAGTTTTGGCAAGCATCATCGCATAGAGGTGGAAGACGAGGCGACCGCCTACCTGGAGCATGACAATGGCATGGTCGGGCACTTCACCACCACCACCGGCGAATCGCCCGGTACGAATCGGCTGGAGATCAGCGGTGAAAATGGCAAGCTGGTCTTTGAGAGCGATGAGCTAATTTTCTTCCGCAACCAATGGTCATCGATCAAGCAACTGCGGGAATCACGGCAAGGCTTTGATAAAGTGCCCTGCCAGCGCGAAATCGTCGAGTTCGAGCGCCACGGCAAACAGGGTCACGAACTGGTGATCGCGAACTTCGCCGATGCGATCCTGCAAGGAAGCGACTTGATCGCGCCAGCCGAAGAAGGCTTGGCTTCGATCATGATCAATAACGGCATCATGCTGTCGGCTCACAAGCGACAAACGGTTTCTTTGCCGATAGACGGCGATGAATTCGCTGACCTGCTACAGCTTTATATAGAGCAATCCGCCAAAATGGATTCCCTTAGAAAAGGAGCGGCGCAATGAGCCAATCGGTCCTGGCGGCACAACTGTTTACGATACGGGACTTCACCAAGACCCGTGCCGACTTCGCGCAGAGCATGCGCAAAATCCGCGAGATTGGCTACCGCGTCGCGCAGGTGTCCGCCATTGGTGACATCTCCGATAGCGATGTCAAGCGCATCTGCGACGACAACGGGCTTGCCATCTGCAATACCCACGTCAGCGTGGACCAGCTGCAGAACGATATTGAGGGCGTGATCGCGCAGCACGAATTGTGGGATTGCCGTCATGTCGCGATTGGCAGCATGCCGCCGGAATACCGCAGCAGCGAGGCGGGATTCCGCAGCTTCGCCGCCATCGCAAACGGCATCGGCGAAAAACTGGCGGAGGCCGGGCTCAGCTTCAGTTATCACAATCACAGTTTCGAGTTCATCAAGTTCGGCGACCGCAGCGCATTGGAGATCTTCTTCGACGAAACTGATCCGCGCTATGTGCGCGCGGAACTGGATACCTATTGGATACAGCACGGCGGCGCCGATCCCATCGCCTGGATCGAACGCATGGCGGGGCGGATGCCGGTGATTCACCTGAAAGACATGCTGATGCTGCCGCCGCCCGCTGAATCAGACCTGCGCCCGCAGCAGACGATGGCGGAGGTGGGCGCGGGCAATATGAACTTCGCGGGCATACTAGAAGCCTGCCAGCGTGCCGGCGTCGAGTTCTACGCCGTGGAGCAGGACATCTGCCAGCGCGACCCTTTCGAGAGTTTGGCGATCAGCTATCGCAACCTGCGCGCCCTGGGCTTGGAGTAGGGGGCGGGATGTCCACCTTTGCTGGGATAATTTCTTTGTGCTCTTCGCGTCTTTGTGGTTAAACTTAATTGCATGCCCGCGCGATTAAAAGGATGCCAAGATGACGCATTCACAGGGGCATCATCACCATGAGGACCACCACCATCACCAGCACAGCGGCAACATCCTGGTCAAAATCGCCATGGCGCTGCACCTGCCCGGTTTCACGCATGATCACAGCCACGTTGATCTAGCGGGCGACAGCGCCTTCCTCGACAATCAACTCGCCATCCGCACGGTCTGGATCGCGCTGGTCGCGCTGGGATTGACGACCGCGCTGCAAGTCGTCATATACGCGGCCAGCGGCAGTGTCGCGCTGCTGGCGGATACGGTGCATAACCTGGGCGACGCGCTCAATTCTCTGCCGCTGCTCTTCGCCTTTTACATCGCTCGGCGCGCCGCCAACAAGCGCTACACCTATGGTTATGGGCGTCTGGAGGATATCGCCGGCGTCTTCATCGTCATCTCCATCGGTTTCAGCGCGGCCTTCATCCTCTACGAGTCTGTCCAGCGCTTGCTGAATCCGCTGCCGCTGGAGAATCTGGAATGGATCGCCTTGGCGTCGCTCGTCGGTTTTGTGGGCAACGAGCTGGTCGCGCTCATGCAGATTCGCGTCGGGCGGCGCATCGGCTCGGACGCCATGATCGCCGATGGACAGCACGCCCGCATCGACGGCTTGACCTCGCTCGCGGTGCTGATTGCGGTATTTGGCGCGCTCATCGGCTTGCCGATTCTCGATCCCATCGTGGGCATCATCATTGCCGTCGCGATTGTCGGCATCACCTGGAACGCCATCAAGGCGATTTGGTATCGCATGATGGACGCGGTTGATCCGCATCTGGTCGAGCATGTGGAAGCGCATGTTTTGGCAGTGGATGGCGTACAGGCGATCGTGACGCTGCGCTTGCGCTGGGTCGGGCATCGCATGTATGGCGTAGCGCAGGTTCAGGTCGGCCCCGATGTGACTTTTGCGGCGAGCCAGGAAATCGCGCGCGCGGTGCGGCATGAGGCGGGGCAGGTCATCCCGCAGTTGGAAGAACTGACCGTGCAGGTTACGCTGGCGCCGGCTTGAGCGACTGTGTGTTCTCACGCGGTCCCTGTGCGAGGCGACTCGCCGGTCTCAGTAAATCCAAGAAAATAATGCGAAAACATCAGGACGCTGTAGGGGCGACCAATCTGGTCGCCGGACGTTGCTGCGTTTAGGTTTCGGGCGACATGGTATGTCGCCCCTACATCTAAATCTTTCGTCGAGTTTTGCATGACTTTCTTGGTTTTACTTCTGTATTGAAGTGCAAGAAAATCTACCCAGATTAAACATTGCTGGGATTCCGCTCACGCATTTGTAGTATACCGTTGATGGATTTTACACTTTTACTTTCACATATTTTTACGGTGGGCTACCATATCAGCCTTTTGGTTCATTTCGTATCATGTTAGCGCAGAAGGAGGGCAAACATGAATAAGGTTGAACGCATAATTGAAGTAACTGGATATAGCGAGCCGGTGCGAATAACTTGGCACAAAGATCCCACCCGTCACCTTCTTAAACAGAAAGCCGTCAATGCGAAAAGCAAACTGTGGATACTCGCCTTCCTGGCGCTGTAGAGCCATCTAACGCGGAAGGGGAAACCGCGTCAGCGAAGATTAATTGCCTCGACCGAGGCGGGGCGCGATTCTGGCCTGTCTAGTGGAATTGGCTGGATCTGCTTGTAAATTCTGCAGCGGCTGTAACAGAAAGATGTTGCAGAATAAGCCACAAAAAAGCCTGCCCATTATCGAGCAGGCTTTTATTTTGCCTAAGCGCGCGAGTCTCTAGCCGGCTTGCGCGTCAAGCTCCGCCTGTTCTGCGGCGATGCGCTCCGGACTGCAGGATTGGCTTTCCAGGAAAGAGAGGAAGCCCGCGTCGCCCAGTTGCCGATCTTCCAGGGGCACGACGTCAGCCGTCCGCATCTCGTGCTGGACCCGCTCGGAGAGCGTCGTTTCGCCACCCTCAATCACAGCGTCGGCTTGTTCGATGATGTCCGGGGCAATCTCGATGCCCTGGTCTTCCGCCATATCCAGGTTGACCCCGATTGCTTCGCTGCTTTGTTCGATGATGGCTGTCCGCGCGATGTCAATGTCGCCATTCAAATAAGCCGCCAGGATCCGCCCCAGATTTTCGCCTTGGGCATAGTAATTGTAGAAGCCGAAACTGAGAGCCGCGCCGGATTCGATAGAAAACAGCGCCGGGTGGAAAACGGGGATGCCATATTCGCTGCCCAGGTTGATGACCAAGGGCAAGCCCGTCGCGTCCATGCGCAGGTCAATCGGCATGACAAAGGCTTCGACGCCGCGGTCGATCAGCCCCTCAGCCGCCAGCACGACTTCATCGACGCCCGCAATGGCGGCATCCAAAACGGTTAAGCCCAGCGCCTCGCCGATTTGCCGGATCTCTTCCGCGCCAGCCATGCCAGCCGCCTCCGAAGAATCGTAGAGCGTGCCGATGGTGTCAATTTCGGGGTAATGCTGCAGCATCAGGTACAAGATGTCCTGGTAGGGCGTCGAAGAAACCGCGCCCGTCACATGGTCCGGCTTGAGGCAGGGCGACTGCGCCAAACCCGCTGCGTAGGGGTTGTAGACGGACGTGAAGAACACCGCCGGCGGGTCTTCCATATCGCTGGTGGCGTTGACGGCCATCTGCGTCACTGTGGTGGTCAGCGTAATCAGCGCGTCCGGCTCATAATCCAGGGCGTTTTCCAGCATCAAGCTGGCGGTGGGCAGGTCGAAGTTGGCGCTGCCAAAAACGATATGGATATTGTCGCCTTCCAGGTCCTGCCGGCTATGCAGGCTGGCGTTCTCCTCGGCGCTGATGAAGCCATAAGACTCCAGCACATCGAGGATGGCGCCTTCGGTGACATCATAGGTGGGCAGATCGCCGAAGCGCAGGATGGCGATTGTCGGATTGTCTTGCGCTTGCGCCACCGCCAAGGGCAGCAGCGCCAATAGTAGCAATGCTAGCAAATGCTTGCGCATGTCATTCTCCCGTCATTCAGCTTTGATCTACGTAAGCCCAAGGCGTGCTGCTGCCGTCTTGCAGCGTTACTTTCACGCGGAAACGATAAATCGTCCCGGAAACTTGATAAGTGGACATATCTTGAAAGTTCGCAATGGTCCTTCCCCCTGCATTAGAGATGAACAAACCGTCGACGGACATCCAACTGTCTGTGATGCCGCCGCCCTTGACTTGCAGCTTAACGCTGTCCGTGTTCGCGATGGTATCCCAACTCACGACCATCGTATTGCTGTCCGGGTCGGTCCCGTCAAATGTCAAGTTGGCGATGGTTGCGCCACTGTTGTCTTGCGCCTGAATTAAGTAGGAGGAAAGGCAAATCAACGCTAGCGCTGTCCTGATAATGGAGACTACTGAGCGGTTTTTCATAATCTTGCTCCTTTCTCTTGACAATTTGTGTACAGCCCGATCAATGTTGTCCAGATGGCGCAACGATCGCGGCGCAACTACAGCATCGCCAAGGAATACTATTGTCGCATCATTCCAGTAATCTGGCTTGAGAATACGCTTTGGATTATGAGCTTACCGTGGTCTGTATCCAAATGGTGCTTTGTCCCGCGGAATTAGACACTTGAAAGCGAACCGTCAAGGCATTCGATCTCGGCGCGAAAAATGAGACGCGGGTTTTGCCGCCGCTGCGCGAAACAGTTACGTCAACCCCGACCCAAAGACCGCCAAAAGAACCAATTGCCGCGGAGTTAACCTGTGCTTTCACTTTGCTGCCAGATGTTACACTATTCCAACTGAAATTCCATTTATCGACTTTGGAACTGGTGGACTCTGTGCCATCAAATTGCAGCCCCGTAATGCCGGGGAGGACCGTCTCCGCTTGCAACGGCAAAACGGTAAGCAACAGGGCAAGCGCTAGGCTGAGAATCAAGATGATTGAACGTTTTTTGGCGGACATTTTCCCCTCTTTCTGTGTATAGCGACCTATTTTCACAGTATGGGATTTTGCGATTGCTGTCAAGCAAGGCACGGAGGCGCACAGGGCAATCGCATCAAATTAGAATTGCGCCGCTATGACAATTTTCCCCTCATCTTCACCTGCGGAACCTTGTTATTTTGCGTGAGCGCGCCAGATCGACGGGCTGTATCTACGCGCAGAGCGGCTGTGCTTAATCGCCAGCTCAATGACTGGGTGGCGGTTCCGAATCCTCCGGCGGGAGGGATGGGGTAGGGACGGAATCCATCACAAGCAGCTTCCAGTGCGTTCTGAGCGTGTCATCGGAATTGCTCAGTTTCAGGCGAAATTCAAATCCGTAGCCTGATATCGGGTTCAATTTCTCCATGGTTAGCTCCGTTTTCCAGCCGGCGGGCTCGATTTTTATCGGGTATACAGTTTTCCAGACCTGCATATAGCCGCCGCCTTTTACCTGAAATGTAACGGAACTCTCATCCGGTATGGTATCCCAACTAAATAGCCAGTTCTCGTCGGCAACGAGCCGATCAAATTTAAAGCCGGTGATCGGCACGTAGGTGGTCAATTGCTGCGCCCGAAAAGGCGCGGCGGAAAAAAGCAATATGAGGGCAATCACCAAGCTAAGGATTCGGAACGAAGGACGCTGTTTCATAGGCGCCTGCCTATATCTCCATGCGGACATCATAAACTCGGCTAAGACGGGTCGAAATTCATCACATACACCTTCCAGTTCGTTCTGGTGCTGTGATAGAACTCGTTCAGTTTCAGGCGAAACCAGAGCGCGTAGCCCGACAGCGAATTCACTGGGGCGATGGTTAGCTCCGTTTTTCCGCCGCTGCGCCTGATGTTTTTCGCGCGTACAGTGTGCCAGGCGTCCATCAAGCCACCGCCTGTTACCTGAAACTGAACAGAACTCTCATTCTGTATGGTATCCCAAATAAATACCCAATCGCCTGCGGCATCAACCCGATCAAATTGAAAGCCGGTAATAGGTACGATGTCGCTCGACTGCGCCTGAAAAGGCGCGGCGGAAAAAAGCAATATGAGGGCAATCGCCAAGCTAAGGATTCGGAACGAACGACGCTGTTTCATGGGCAACCCCCTTCATTGAAGAAATGCTGTCTAATTTCATCGTATTACGTTGTTGAGTATTCTGTCAAGCAAGAGGCGCGCTACGCGCTAGCAGTGTATCCCAGGGCAATCGCTTCAAAATAACGAACCAGCCGCCGTCGGCAATCGCCGACGGCGGCTGGCGGAGGCATTTAGCCTAATCGTCGAATGACAGCGCAATGACATCGCTCCAAGACCAAATTCCCACTTTCGCGCGATACTCTATCTGCGTCCCTGGCACGTTTTGCAATGGGGCAACGCCTACCGTAGTTTTGCCATTTGAATGACTGACAGTGAATATACTCAAGCTCAACCACGTGTCGGTAATGCCGCCGCCGCGCATTTGCATCTGAATGTCGTCATTACCCGCGACAGTATCCCATCTGAATAGGTCAACGTGCTCTGAGGCGTCGAAGCCCACATACTCGAAGTTTTTGACTTGTCGGCTTGGAGCTGCAGCCAGATAGGGCAACGCGGAAAAAAGCAATATGAGGGCAATCGCCAAGCTAAGGATTCGGAACGAACGCCGCTGTTTCATGGGCAACTTCCTTTTGAAGAAATGCTGTCTAATTTCATCAGTATTACGTTGTTGAGTATTCTGTCAAGCAAGAGGCGCGCTAGCCGCTTATGACGCGCAATTCGGCATGGGTGTTGAGAAACCGCCCGAGCGACAAAACTTCCGCTTCGAGCAGCGTCAGCTCCGCCGCGTTCACAGTTTCGTAGGGCGAGACGGCGACGCGAATGCCCGTCCGCCGCTTTTCCAGCTTCCATGATGCTCGCGCTTCGCCGTCGATGATGACGCATGCGCGGATCAGTCCCCCGCCCGGATGTACCTGCTTGGCGTATTTATCAGCCACCATGAAGGCGCGGCTGGCGTAACTCAGCAGATAGTTGTCGTAACGGGGCAGAAAGCGGGCGGCTCGCTGTTCCGATTCTGGCTTAAGATATAAGACTTGTTCATAGAGCATCAGCGCATCGCCGCCGGGGATGGACACAGTGAAGCAATCATCGGCCACAGCCGCCCAAGCCGCCTTGACCTGCCTCGCGCTCAAGCCGGACCAGCGCGCGAAATCTAATAGGGTCGCAGGCGCGCAGGCGGCGAGATAGCGCAGCGCCAGCTCGCGCGCCTGGTCATTCGGTTGCAACAGCCCCGTCCCCAACGGCAGCCAGTCGGCAAGCAGGACGTAAGTCAAGTCGCCGTCGACCTCCGGACCGAAGCAGATCAGTCCGCGCAGCGCGGCGAAGCGGACGAGGTGATGCATCGCCTGCCCCCCAACCGGGATGTCCCGCTCGGATAGGCTCCGCGCTAGCTTGGAGCGGCTGAGCGCGCCTTCGCGTTTGAGTATGTCTTGGATCTCGCTGAGCGCTTGCTCGCGTATGCTTTCGCTCAAGCCGAGCTGCTGATAGCGCCGGCGGGTTCGGCGAATGGCGCCCGGTCCGCATAGCTCAACCTGCCAACGAACATCATCGCTGGGAACAAGATGCAGCGTTCCGCGTAGGCTCCAGGTGAGTACGAAGCTGCGGTCGACTTCTCGCGCGCGCTTGACGTCCTCTTGCGTGACGCCGCGCGTCCGAGCGGCGATCGCCAGCCGCGCCGATTGCCACTCCTGCGATTGCAGGGCGCAGAGGCGCTGGACAACCGCGGCGGCGGATGCCGACTGTGAACCCGGCGCGAGCAGTTGGCTGCGCAGCCGGGCTCGGCGGAGTTCTTCATAGGAGAGTGCGATGGTGATAGCGTTTGCCATGAAAATCAGCCAGGATTTCGCCGGTCTTATCGATCTCAGCCAGCCGCGAGTTCGGCTTGTTCTTCAGCGATTCTTTCCGGACTGCAAACGAGCTTCGCCAAGAATTCCTGATCGCCCGCCAGCCGCTCTTCCAGCGGGATGACCGCGCCCTGCAACCGCAGTTCGGCGCCGACGCGTTCGGAGATCGTCGCTTCGCCATTCTCAATCACGGCGTCGGCTTGGTCGATGAGCTCTTGCGAAAGCTCAATGCCTTGTCTTCCCGCCATATCGAGATTGAGACCGATGGCGCTGCCCGTCTGTTCGTTGATGGCTGTGGTCGCAATGTCGATATCGCCGTTCAAATGCGCCGCCAGCAGTATGCCGACATTCTCGCCCTGGGCGTAATAGTGGTAAAAACCGGAACTGACGGTCGCGCCATAGTAGATGGAGAACAATATGGGATGGAAAACCGGAATGCCGTATTCGTTGCCCAGGTTAACCACGATGGGCAGGCCAGCCGCGCCGGTGCGCAGGTCGATGGGCATCACGAAGGCGTCTATGCCCTTGCTGATAAGCCCTTCAGCCGCCAGGTTCATCTCGTCGATGTTCGTCACGGCCGCCTCCAGGACGGTCAAGCCGAGCTCTTCGCCGATCTGCTTGATTTCCGCCGCGCCGACCACGCCCGCCGCCTCGGAAGAATTAAAGATCGTGCCAATCGTCTGAATATCGGGGTTCTCTGCCAGCAGCAGCGAAATGATTTCTTCGTATGGGGTGGAAGACAGGGAGCCGCCGACATGCTCGGGCTTGATGCAGGACGATTGAAGAATGCCCGCTTCGTAGGGGTTGTAGACAGAGGTGAAAAGCAGCGCCGGCGGGTCGTCCATATCCGAGGTGGCGTTAATCGCGAGCTGAGTAATCGAGGTGGTAATCGTCACCAGCACATCTGGTTCCTGATCCAGCGTGGTTTCCAGCATCAGGTTGGCGCTGGGCAGATCGAAATCGGCGCTGCCCCAAACGATGTTTATATTTTCGCCCTGTAGATCTTCCCGGCTGCGTAGCATGGCGTTCTCCTCGCTGCTGATGAAACCGTAGGATTCCAGCACATCGAGAATGGCGCCTTCCGTGACGTCAAAGGTGCGCAATGAACCGAAGCGCAGTATCGCCACGGTGAGATTCTCTTGCGCGTGTAGGGAGGGTAGTGGCAAGAACAGCGCTGCTAGTGATAGAATAAGGATGAACTTGGACATTGCTTTTCTCCTTTAGGGACGCCAATGGCGGGCCAATGGCGGTCCGTTTGGCAATAAGGGGATTATAGAGTAACATTAAATTGTTTCAAGCAATTAAGGAGGCGGGTTGATATTATGTTTTCTATGCAGCGAGTGGTCTTGTTGGCTATATTGGCAGGGAGTTTGCTCATAGGCGGGCTTATGGCGCAGGGGCAAAATCCCCCTCCCCACACACCACCATTTGACCTTGAGACTGGCGATCCGCTGCGGGAAGCGATCATCCCCCGTCTCGTTCCCGTTTTAATTTCCCAAGTATCGCCGACGCTCGGCGATGTCACATTAGTCAACCGCGTCAATTCCGTGACCATTCTAGCGATGATGGACGCGCTTGCGCCCTATCATCCCACGGCGGTCGGCGCTTATACGCGCTTTGAGCGCCAGCCGGAAGCCGAAAGAACGCAGCGCAATATGAATATCGCTTCGCTCTACGCCGCCTACCATGCACTATCAAGCACGATACCAAGCGCCGCGCCGGTATGGCGCGAGCTGCTGGACTCGGCTGGGCTGGACCCGGACGACGCGAGCACAGATCCGACGACGCCGGTCGGCATTGGCAATCTGGCAGGGACGGGGGCGGTGACCGGACGCCTGCATGATGGCTACAACCAGCTTGGCGGCTATGCCGATACCACCGGTTACGCGCCCGTCAACAGCCCGACAGTATTGAGCGACCCCTCCCGCTGGCAGCCCGACCTAATACGAAAGGGCATCGGCATTTATAGCGCGCAGCAATTCGTCACGCCGCAGATGGCGAATGTCGAACCCTTCGCCGATTTCGACCCGCGCGCAATCCGCGTCCCGGCGCCGGCCGATAGCGACCCGACTAACTGGGAAGCCTATCAGGCGCAGGTTGACGAGGTGTTGGCGGTCTCCGCCAATCTCACCGATGAACAAAAGATGCTGGCGGAGATATTTGATAACAAGGTGCGGGCTTTCGGCGCCTCTTTCCAGGTCGTTTCCCGCGGCATGGGCCTATCGATTGCCGAGAACGTCATAGCCGATTTCCTGGTGATGCTGGCGCTCCACGATGCTACCATCCCGACCTGGCAAGAGAAGCGGCGCTGGGATGCCGTGCGTCCCTTCAGCGCGATTGAGCATGTCTACGGCGACGAGCTGGTGACGGCTTGGGGCGGTCCTGGCAAGGGCACAATGGAAATTCCCGCCAGCCAATGGCAAAGCTACTTGCAAGAGGCCGATCATCCAGAGTATCCCTCCGGATCAGCCTGCGTCTGCGAGGCGCAAGCGCAGGCGATGCGCCGCTACACCGGGACGGATGAATTGAACTGGGTGATAGATTTTCCAGCCGGCTCGTCGCGCATTGAGCCAGGCATGACGCCGGCGGAGGACCTGCAAGTGACAATCGCCACCTGGACAGAATTCGCCGAAACCTGTGGCGATAGCCGCGTCTGGGCGGGCGTTCACTTTTGGCCATCAATTGCGGCTAGCGCGGAGGTCTGCGGCGCTGTCGGCGACGCGACTTATGAGTATTTCGCATCCTTGTTGGATGGCGCGGCAGCTGAACGCGGTCCCGCGGCAGCGCTCCCGCCCGATCCACGCATGGACGATCGCAGCGGCTAGCCCGCTTCCATCAGACGCGGGGGTTCGCGCATGACATCCTATCTCGAACTTGACCCAAATGATTTGGGTGTACAAGCGCTCTTTAACGTCATGACGGGCAGCATTGTGCCACGTCCCATCGGCTGGGTCAGCACGGTCGGCCGCGACGGGGTTCTCAACCTGGCGCCTTACAGCATGTTCACCGCCGTTTGCGCAAAACCCCCGACTATCGTCTTTTGCCCCAGTTATTAGCCGCCAGACTTCAAGGAGAAAGACACCTACAAGAACATCGCTTACTCCGGCGAATTCGTGATCAATTTTGTCAATGACGATACGGTCAAGACGATGGACGCAACCTCGGCTGACGCCCCGCCCGATGTTGATGAGTTCACGCTGGCGGACGTAACGCCGCTGCCTTCTAAAATTGTGAAGCCGCCGCGCGTGGCGAAAAGCCCCATCGCCTTTGAATGCAAGCTGCATGAGCTGATTACTATCGGCTTAACCAGTGGTGGCGGGCATATCGTCATTGGCACTGTCGTTTATATGCACTTCGCGGCGGGCATCTATACTGACGACAACCACATTCATTTCGACAAATATCGCCCGATTGGTGGCTTGGTCGGGCATAGCTACGCTCATATCGATGATCTCTTCGGGGTATAATCTTCCATAAGTCGAACGACGTGAGTTGAACGCTAAGGCGAGTTCCGAATGCCGCGTCCGCTATGCTTGATTCTCGCGCTTATCGCGACGGTGTCTGCCGCTTGCAGCGTCGAGCCCCCGCGTATTGCCTTCGACAGCCTGGACTTTGACCTGGCCGACGCCGGCAGCGGCGAAAAGCTCTTCAATCAATCGAATAACGAAGCGCCGGCCTGTTCAACATGCCACTCAATCACGGTAGAACATAGCAGCATTGGCAATGCGCTGGCTGGGCTGGCGGGGACCGCGGGCAGCCGCGTGGACGGTCAAGCGGCCGAGGAGTATCTGTACTGGAGCGTCATGCGTCCCGGGCGCTACCTGGTCGCGGGTTATTCGAATATCATGTACGCGGATTATGAAAACCGTCTAGAAGCGCCTGACCTGGCGGATCTCATTGCCTATTTGCAGACTTTGGACTAGATTGAATGAATGGCTGCCTGGTCGCCATAGGCTACTCGGTCGATTGAACAGAAAAATGTGCGGAAAGAAGAGAAAGCCATGGATGTCAGTACAACAGGCGGCGCGCTAATCATCTCCATTTTGCGCCTATTGCATATTGTGGCGGGCTTGATCTGGGTTGGCGCCGCGATCATGATGTCCTTTTTCGTCGAGCCGGCCGCCGAGCGGTCGGGCGCGGACGGGGCGCGCTTCCTGCGCGCGCTATACGGCAAGACCAAGTACGCGCGGATGATCCCGCTCGCGGCCATCATCACAACGCTGGCTGGATTGCTTTTGTACGGCATGATGTCCTATCACGAGACGATGAACAGCGCGCTGGGCATATCAATCACGCTGGGCGCTCTTTTTGGACTGCTCGCTTTTGGTCATGGCTTTTTCGCGCTGTGGCGCCGCGCCGGGCAATATGGCGCTCTGGCGCAAAGCGGCGCTGCGGATGAAGCGACTCTGCAAGCGCTGGAAGACAAACTGCGCCGCAACGGGCGCGTCAGCATGTGGCTGGCAGTGGTCTCGCTGGTGCTGATGGCTGGCGCGCGCTACATTGGCCCGCTTTTTGGCTGACAGATCCGATTGAAGTTCAAAAACAGCAGAATACTGACAGTATCCTGCTGTTTCGGTTTTTCGCCTTATTGATACGCGCATTCACTTGCTGATTCGATTACCCAGCTTCTACTACAAAACAGTTTGACAGCGCTTTTGTTAGAAATCCAAAACCTGCAACTATTATTTCACCTCAATCAGAACATTTGTGCTAGTCTGCGGACAAGATGGTTCCTGGGCGCCGGCCCGAGAACGCTTAACAAGGCGCAGTGTCGGGCAATCGCGGTTTCACTCTCGGGTGGTGGCGATTGTGCGCGCTGCGCCGCATGGCTGCCCGCCCCCACACCAATCGAGAAGCGCGTGTGGACGGACCGAGGCAGCAGCGAAGCATGGGCGGTCGCGCCGCCATGATTGATTGGCAGTCGGCGCGGGTGAGTGGATTTGAAATTGAAGAGAGACGAGGGAAAGGATCGCAGTATGAATGAAAACGCGGTCAAGATGATTGACGCGCCGGCCGGTCGTATCGGCGGATATATGCTGGTCTGGGGCGCGCGCCCCGATGGAGATGAGGGGAGCGCGGCAGGCGGGCAAGTTCTTCGGCGCGACCTGCAAGGCGAGTTTTTCACCCCGCAAACAGATGTGGGGCTGGATTGGTATGAGCAGCGTCCGGTCTTGTATCACCATGGCTTGGATGGCGCGCTGAAAGCGGCGGTCATCGGCGTCATTGATACCTTGCGGCCGGATGATACAGGGCTCTGGGCAGAGGCGCAGCTGGACCTGCACAAACGCTATGTGAGAGCGGTGCGGCGGCTGGTGGACCTGGGCGTCCTGAGCTGGTCATCGGGCAGTTTGCCGCATTTGGTGGATGTCGACGAAGATGGGCGCATCAAACGCTGGCCCATCGTGGAAGGCAGCCTGACACCCACGCCGGCCGAGCCGCGACAGACAGATGTGCAAACCCTCAAGAGCGCTTACAAATCGCTGGGTTTGGATCTGTCGCGCTTGGGCATCGAAGCAGCAGACAGCCCAATTTTTGATGAAGAACGACAGGAAGGAGCATCAATGAAGGCATCATCTAGCGCCGCTATCAAACGCTTGCCGTTGGCGGACGAGCGCGAGGCAATGAAGGCGGGACGCATCCAAATCAACAGCGAGTTCGACAGCCTGGACGCGATGGACATGCTGCACGGCTACATGCTAATGCGCTCGGCCAAGAGTTTCCACGGCGTGAGCGAGCGCTATTCCAACGCGCTGTCGCAGAAAGTTGGCATGGCTAAGCTAAGCGCAATCAAGGCTGACGAGCTGGCCTACAGTACCCAGACCGGCTTCGGCGATGAATGGGCGCCGGAGCTCTGGAGCCAGCAGATCTGGCACAAGGCGCGCCAAGACAACACCATCCTGCCCTTGTTCCAAGCCATCGAAATGCCGAGCAATCCCTTCGAGCTGCCCATTGAAGGCACTGATCCGCAAGTCTATTTCGTGCCGGAAACGAGCGACGAGGCGCATCTGAGCCTGGGCGCGGGCAATCCGATTCCGGATAGCAAGATTGGCTCGCGGGTGGTGACGCTCCACGCCAAGAAGTTGGCGCTGCGGGTGGGCTTCAGCAGCGAACTCGTTGAAGACGCCATGATCCCAGTGCTGAACATCTATCGGCAGCAGGCAGTGCGGGCGATCGCGGATGCCATCGACAATGTGCTGCTCAATGGCGACGCCACGACAGCGGCCAGCGGCAATATCAATCGCGATCACGCCGCGCCGCCCGCTACTGCCAAGTACCTGTCGATGAACGGTTTGCGCCATCTGCCGCTGGTGGACAACACGGGTAATCGCATCAATCTCAATGGCGTGCCGAGCTTGGCCAAGATGCGCGAGGCGCGCTTCAAAATGCCGGCCAAGTATGCCGCGCGCCCCTCTGACCTGGCTTGGATCGTCGATAGCGGGACCTATGCCAAGCTGTTGGGCATCGACGAATTCCTGACCATGGACAAGGCGGGTCCGCTGGCGACGGCGCAGACCGGTCAGATCGGTCTCGTGGATGGCATTCCGGTCTATGTCTCCGCCGAGATGCCGCTGACGGAAGCCGATGGCAAGGTCGGCGGGGGCGGCAACAACCGCGGTCAGGCGCTCTGCGTCTATCGGCCGGGCTGGACGGTGGGTTACCGGCGCAAGATCGCGGTCAGTGTCGATTACCTGGCCTATTACGACAGTTATCAGCTGACGGCGACGGTTCGGCTGGCATTCGCGCGCTTCGATAACGAAGTGGCGAGCTGCCTGTATAACATCGCGCTGTAGGCGTCGCTGGGGCGGGGGCGTCAAGCCCCTGCCCGGTGATTTCAAAAGAATAAGCCTGCTTTGTAAAAGGATGCTAATTCTTGTTCAGTTTGACATCTAACAATAATTTAAGGTATATATACTGAACTTTAGACATTTTCTGTGCCAAGATAGGTTGACGATGTGGTTCAAGGTAGCAACATGACATCAGAATTTAATTGGCTTGCTACTTCACTAAGAATGACGGTATTCGCTATTGGAGAAAACGAATTTGATAGTGAAATGTGGTGGACCAGTGTTGTAGGGCATGATCCTGATGAGAAACATGAGGACAATAACAATCAGAAAGTTACTTATCAAGGTAGTTTTGAGCAAGGCAGATTGGCTCTTGAAATATACGGGATAGACAACCGCGTAAACTGGTTGTACTCCCCAAATGAGGCACAATTTGTTCTGGCTGGAAAGATGCCCGTGCTCGGTCCGTTTCTTCAGACAGCAGACCGCTTTGCGGAATACATGCATAAGTGGTTGTCACAGCAGATTCCTCAAATCAATCGGATAGCATTTGGGGCAATTGTGGTAAGACCAGCTGATTCAAGAGCGGAAAGTTATCGGATGCTATCAGAGTATCTGGGGATTGATTTTGACGTATCGTCTACCTCCGACTTGATGTACAGAATAAACAGGCGAAGATTGAGTGATGCAGTAAAAGGTGTAACCATCAATCGGGTGGCGACCTGGAGCAGTCAAGATTTCAATGTGGAGTTGGCTAATCAATTTGGGCACTTTATCAAGCGTTTCAGCCACTGCAATTGTCTTCTAGAAGTTGACATCAACAATGTGCCAAGCGAAACGCAACTAGATCATTCACATTTGTTCAGACTGTTCAATGAATTTATCGTTCTTGGCAAAGAAATCTCAGAGAAAGGAGATGTTTGATGGTAACAAAGATACGGTCAAGTAACGATCGCCTAAGTCCAATTGGCAATATCTCATGGAAACTTGAGGAGCCCAATCCTGCGATGTATCATGATGATACTGGAATCGTAGGAACAATTAGGCCGGAGCAAAGCAATTCAACAGGGGTTTATAGGGCATTCGAGCGTTCGCTTTATAATGTGCTTGACAAAGTAAATGACTTGAAAAGCGTCTTTCAGTTGGCGGTTGGGGAACATTTCGAAGACGGCATGGAGTCCAACTTCTCGCTGGCAGTTGAGCAATTCATCTTGCACAACGGTTACGAAGGTGTTTTGGCATTTGGACTAGTTATTCATGAACAGCTATTCAACGAAAATTACATCGCTGAGGCTTTGTCGTGGATTGGTGATTTGGACGATCCAACTACACGAGTATCTAGACGGATTGTGCTTGAGACTGCGCTAACATCTGAATCATTTCTCATAAGAGATTCTGCGATTTCAGCGCTGTCATATCTGGGAGATCCTAATTCTATAATACCTCTGGAAAAGCTATTGAAAGAAGAGCGCTCTAAGGCTGTTTGCACGAATATTGAAGTTGTACTCAGATATCTTCGCACCTTGCCAAACTGATGTCCGAATCAGTCTACGTTGTAGTTCCAGTATTGGCCGAGGCATGGATAACTTGTGGTGAATTGTCGGCTGACTGCTTGAACGAAATTCACTCGGCAGATAAGACAATCCTAGGGGAGCTTGGCCTAGTGGACCGCAAACAGTATGAGCACAATACGTTACAACTAAACATTACAAGGAACCATGATCAATATGCTCGTGAAACTGACAATTCGACGGCAATAGTACATGTGCTAATAGACGCTCAATTTTTCAAGCAAAACGAATATAATTACAACATTTTCGAGAACTCGATAAGAATCAAACAACTCACAGCGCTAAAGCTTCTCGACATTGTACGAGAGGTTCGACGAAGAGCAAATATGGACTAATGTGTGTAGTCATTCGAGCAATACAGTTTCAAAAGTGGTCTAAACATCCAAATGTAAAGTGGATGAAATCTGGTGAAATGCAGGCGGATGCACTCAGAGATATCCGTACTACACAGTCTGCACTTTCAGTATATCTGACTTGTGGCGAGGTATCATTCTCACGAATTGTTGCGGCGTTAGCGGCGAAGAGAGATAAACTACGACAATTTCACTATGTGGACTTCGACAGGAAATTCTTGGAGTCGAAAGGGTTTTCTCTAACAAATACACCAGAACATGGAACTACTTTTGATGAGACAGTAAACGCAGTTCATCACGACATTGTAGATCTTACTCCGCAAACGCTGTATGACTTGGCGCAATGCTTTCTGGATCGGATTTCTAAAGAACGTCTTGAAGTGGGAGTGGAATCGGTTGCATGTTTTATCAACTGCGGTATTGACTCTCGTCATATCGATGAAGGTTCACTCAAACCCAAGTTGGTCAAACAATTGCGTGCCTATCGGTAGAGCGATCCCCCCCCTCACCCGACCACCACCCACAGCGCCTCGAAAAAATAACCCCCATCCTCCTGACGCTCCGCGCTTAGCGCGACCTCCACGCCCTCGCCCGGTCGAGCCAACTCAATCACCGTGCCATAGGCATAGCCCCGCATCAGCGCCTGCTTGAGCGCAAAGGCGACGCCGTCTGCCTGGATCTCCACTTGTACGCCGGGCAGCAACAACTCGCCGGCGACCGGCAGCCGATGGCGCGCGGGATCAAACTGCTCTGGCGCTATGGCGACGATTTTCAAGTTGAGTGCCTTCCGCTCCGCTATCTCATAAGTTAACACGGGTACCGACCGTCCGGGCGAAAACAGCGCGAGCCTATCGGAGCCTATTTGCCGTGCGCCGCCCAAGATTCTGTAAACAGAACAGAGAGGAACCCTATGTACAGCATAGCAACTTTGCAGGAATTTCGCCGTCATTTGCAATTGACGGAGACCGACAGCGCCGCCGATGCCGATTTGAGACAGGCGCTCGAAAAAGCCAGTCATTTCATTGAATCTCTGACGCAAAGGCGCTATTGCCCCGCGCTGGAGACACGCCGCCTGACGCTCGACGGGTCCAATCCGCGCGAGTTGATTTTGCCGGACGACCTCCTGGACTTGATTTCAATCGAATCCGAGCAAGGCAATATCAGCAAGGATACTGTGCGCCGTGTACCGAGCCGGCCTGATCTGCCAGCCAGCGTGCTGATTCTGAACGGCGGCGCGCTATTCAGCGGAGACCTAAGCGTCACTGGCGTCTGGGGCTGGCATGATCGCTGGAGCCAAGCCTGGCGGAATAGCGGGGATACGCTCAGGGACTTGAAACTAGACCCCGGCGCCGCCTGGATAACGGTCGACGATGTTGATGGAAAGGACCAAGACGGTATCAGCCCGCGCTTTCAGGTCGGGCAGTTGCTGCGGGTGAAAAGCGAATACCTGCGGCTAATAGCAATCGACCGTGAAGGCAATCGCCTGCGGGCTCTGCGCGGCGTCAATGGAACCACGGCGGTGGCCCATGCCAAGGGTGAGCCGCTCGAGATCTACCGGGCAGCTTCCGCAATCCGCGACTTGTGCCTGCGTTATGCGGAACTGCTGATCAATTCGGCGGGCTTGCTCGAAGATGAAACACCGCCCACGCTGCGGCGGCTGCGGCGACTGAGCTCTTGAGAATGCCCGCAAGTCCTTCGCGACCCCGCGTTTCGCGCGCGCGATTGCTTCTGGTTTTCACCCGCGCTCTGCGCTATGTTAGCGCGATGACTTGGAGGCAGCGCGGCGACGGAAGTCTATGACGAAACAATACAACCGATTGGTCGCGCTGCGTTATCGCGATTTTCGTTTCTTGTGGCTAGGCGAGACTGTCTCTTGGACCGGTTCGCAGATGCGCAATTTCGCGATCAATTGGCACGTCTTCGAGTTGCTGCGCGGGCAAACCTTCGTATTCAACCTGCTTGGCAATGATATCGTGATGGGCTCCGAGGCTTTTGGCTTGGGCATGTTGGGCTTGGCCCGCGTCATTCCGGTGTTTCTTTTTGCCTTGCTGGGCGGCTTGTTGGCTGACGCCTTCGAGCGCAGGCTGGTGATGGTCGCGACGCAGTGTCTGTCGGCGCTGCTGGCCGCCGCCTTAGCGCTGTTAACATTGAACGGGCAGGTTAGCGTCGGCGCGATCTACGCCGTGACCGGGCTGGCGGCTGCGGCCATGGCTTTCGATTTTCCGGCGCGGCAATCGATCGTGGCCAATGTGGTCGAGGCGCGTCACTTGAGCAATGCCATCAGCCTGAACGCCTTGGTGATGCAAGTGGCGACCATCATTGGTCCGGCCGTAGCGGGTTTGTTGGTAGCGCAATTCGACGTGGGTCTGGTTTATAGCCTCAATGCGGTCACTTTCTTGTTTTCGGCAGCCGCGATCTGGCGCATCAGCCATCGCGGCCAGTCCTCTGCCGAAACGCGCATTGGCTGGCGAACGCTCTTGGCGGGCTTACGCTTCACCTTCAGTACGCGCATCGTCTTGGGCACGATGCTGCTCGATTTCTTCGCCACGCTTTTCGCCTCTGCCCGAACCATGCTGCCGATAGTCGCGGGCCAGATCCTCGGCGTCGGCGCGGCCGGCTATGGTTTGCTCGCCACCGCGCAGCCAATCGGCGCTTTGCTGATAGGCACGGTCTTGTCCCTGCGCGGCGAGATGAAGCGGCAGGGTCTCATCCTCTTGCTCAGTGTAGCGCTCTACGGTCTGGCCACGGCGATATTCGGTGTTTCAACCGTCTTCGTATTGTCCTACGTCTTGTTCGCGCTGACCGGCGCCGGCGATACGATGTCGTCGATCATCCGCGGCACGATCCGCCAACTGGCGACGCCCGACGAGCTGCGCGGTCAGATGACTTCCGCCAATATGCTGTTCTTCATGACCGGTCCTCAACTGGGCGAGCTGCGCGCGGGCCTCCTGGCTTCGCTCTTCGGCGCGCCCTTCGCCATTTTCAGCGGTGGGCTGGCGACGGCGCTGATGACCGGCTGGGTCGCCTGGCGATATCCGTCGATACGACGCTACAACAACGCCGAGGACCTCAAGCGCCGAGGGACCTGACTCCGCCTGTCGCGCTGTCGAAAATCCTCGTATCATAGGTTAGCTGAATGCCAAGCAGGGAAGCACGATGAGCAAGAAAAAAAGCCGACTGAAAGTCCCTAACGCGGAAGAACAAAAGCAATACGAGCGCGAGGCGCGCTTGCAATATGGTCCCGGCACGGTCAACGAGTCGATCGAACGCTGGAACAGCTACAACGAGGCGGAGCAAGAAGCGATCATCGCCGAGGGCAATCAGATCTATGCTGATCTGGCGGAGGCGATGGCAGCGGGCGAGGTCGCCGGCGACCGCCCGGTAGTCGACATCCTGGAGCGCTGGCAAGAACACCTGCGGCGCTTTTATGAGCCGAGCCTCGATGTGCTGCGGGGATTGGGACAGATGTACAATTCCGATCCGCGCTTTATCGCCAACTTTCAAAACATCCACAACGATCTTCCCGCCTATCTGGAAGGTGTCATCGACCACTATGTTGATGAGCTGGAAACAGCCGAGCTGGAACGGATGCTGGCGGAAGACGAGGCGCTTGAAAAACGCCGGCAGAACCTGTCGCGCTAGCTCAGGCAGCCGGAATCCCAAGGACTGGTGAGCCGAGTCTGAAACCGGCGCGCCCCCCAAAATCATATAACCTCAATCACGGTAAAGGAGATGCCAATGGCGAGTTTTCGCATTGCCTTGTCCAACCTGTCGCTCATCCGCGTGAGCGGCGTGCGCAAGAACTTCGATATTGATGAACTGCCCAATAGCATAAGCGCAGCCCATCTGCCGGCGCTGCTGATACTGCCGCTGGAACTGGGAAAAGAGCGCCTCTTCAAAGAGCGCAAGGAAGGGCTGCAATCTGTCACATTCAGCGGCAGCGCCAAGACGGTCTACTATTCGCTGACGCACCTGCTGCTGGTGGCGCCGACCGAGAAAGGCATTGGCATGCGCGCTCATTTGCCGCAACTGGTCAGCCTAATCGACAACTATGTCGCCGCGATTGCGGCCGACCTCACCTTGGGCGAGGCGCTGCTGGCGCCGGCGCGGGTAGCGGTCGAGGCGGGCTTATTCGCCTACGATGAGAGCGACTTCTACGGCTGCGCCTTCCGTCATACCTGGATGATGGAGATCTAGCGGATGAGCGGCCGATATATCATCGCCATCGACAAAAACCACGACGGGATTTTTCGCGACCTAGACGAAGATCTGGCCGATCATGTGCAGGAATTGAAATGGCGCTTGGGTCTGCGGCAACCTTATGATAGCAGCGCGGATTACGGGATGGCGCAGATCGCGCTGCGCAATGCCAACGGCGTTTTTTCGCCTGAACGAAAGCGCCTTGATATCGGCACGCGGCTGCAAATCGCCTGCGAAGACGGTGGCGAGCGCGTCACCCTGTTCACCGGATTCATCAGCCAGGTCTCGGTCGAGGCCGGCGATTGGAGCGAGGGACGGTCCCTAATCCATGTACAAGACATTCAGCCCTGGCTGGATGCGAGCCCGGCGCGGCTCTTGCCCATCAGCGATGTCAGCGCCGATGCGGTGATTGATCGTCTGCTGGATGGGGCGCTGGTGCGGCGCGCGGCAATCGCCGGCTATTGCATTATTGACGCGCCGGACCATAACCGCATCGACAGCGTGCGGGTTTTTCCGCCGCAGAACCTGGCGCGGCGCTTGCAAGCCGGCAAGACACGCTTCGCCTATGTCGGCGATTGGTGGGACGAGTCAACTTCGATCCGCCGCGCCATTCGCGACCTGGCGGAAAGCGAACGCGGACGATTCTACATTGACCGGGGCGGCGACGCCGTATTCCTCAACCGGCATCAAACGCTGGTGAGAGCGGCGCTGTCGGCGACCTTCGCCGACAACATGAAGGGCATGTCCTATGCTTACGGCGATCAGCGCGTCAACCGCATCACGCTGCGGATGACGCCGCGCGAAGTGGGGACGAGCGGGACCACGCTTTGGCAATTGGCGCGGGCAGAGCGCATCGGCGCGCGGACCGGCTTGACGCTCAACTTGCGCTTCACGGACGAGCTGCAGCAGCCAATCGGCCTGCTCGAATTCGAGCGGCTGCAAGCCGCCTTTCACCGGGATGAAGCGGGCAATGGCGGCGCCATCCAGGAGAACGTATCCGCTCGCATAATCGAGATCGGCTTCACGTCCCTGCTTGCGCGTGTGGAAAACAACAGCCCTCGCGATGTTTTCCTGACCGAGTTGCTTGTCATCGGCAAGCCGCTCTACCGCCGCGATCCGCTGGAGCTGACCGTGGGCGATGGCGCGGGCATTCATCTGCACGGGCTGAAGCATCTCACGCAAGACTTGCCCGCCTTGTCCGATATCGCGACGGCGCAAGCCTTCGCGAGCTATGAACTCGCGCGGCGCAAGCATCCGGCTGGCATAGCGCGCGAGCTGCGGCTGGACGCGCGCCAGCATCCGTCCGCGCGCCGACTAAGCTTGTTCGACCGCATTCGCATAAGCGAAGCGCGGACCGGGCACAAGGACCAGGAATACTTCATCATCGGCGAGCAGCATGAGGTCAGCCAGGGCGGGGCGCGGCACGAGATTCGCTTGACGCTGGAGCCGGCCGATCTGTCGCGATTTGTCTTCATCGGCGCTAGCGTCATCGACGATCGGGAAGAGTTAATCGCGCCGTACTAGGGTTGAGGGGCGGGGCTGTCCCGCCCCTTTTTTGTTTTTTTCCCGCTTCATTTGACATCCTCCGTAGAATTGGATACCGTCAAGCGGAGTGCGCATTACGCACAGTATGTGTGTTATTTACACATAAGGGAATGAGTTGCTCTATGAAAGTTACACTGTACCAAGGAGACTGTAAATGAAGGCAAGGGCATTCGCATTGATGATAATAGCTGTTCTCATCTGGGCTATGGCGGCGGCGGGGAGCGCGGACGACATCGACAATTGCTGTTTTGTCGACCGCCAATGCAATAGCGACCAGGACTGGACGGACGGTTATTGGGCTTTCCAGAACAACCAATGCCCAGCGCCTGCGCAATCGCCGGCATCAGCGTCATCGCAGTCGGTCAGCGCGGCGC